>NZ_CACSJO010000011.1 GCF_902706195.1 Novosphingobium sp. 18050
GCTCCCGCCCCTGCCCGCGTCGGCGCACAGAAGATAGCGCTGTGCATCGGCAACAACGCATTTCCCGATGGCATGGCACTGTTCGGCTGCATCAACGATGCGAACACCTGGGCGGAAACCTTCCGGGGCCAGGGTTTCGAATCGAAAGTCCTCGTCGATCTCCATGCCGAGGAAATCCGTGACGCGATCAGGAGCACGCTCCTGCGCAGCCGGGCGGGGGACACTGTGTTCATCCACATCTCCTCGCACGGGTCGCAGGTGCTGGACGTCGACGGCGACGAACTCGCCGACAACCAGTTCGCAGATACCTTGGACGAAGCGCTGGTCGCCGTCGACTGGCGCGACGGTGGGCTCATCGTCGATGATGAATGGCCTGCCCTGTTGGCCGTCCCTCAAGGCGTGAAGCTCGTGCGGTTCCACGATTTCTGCCACTCCGGTCGGTCCAGCCGCATGGCGCTGGCCGACACATCCCGCCGCCGCAAGCGCAGCGTCTCGCTGCCGGATGAAATAGCCCGCAAGGCCTATGCCGCCGCCCCCAAGCGTGAGAAAGGCGCGGCGCGGGCGGCGGCGGCGACCTACGGCGCAGAACTGCCCTACCTCACTTTCTGCGCCTGCCTTCCCAACGAATCCGCAATGGAGGAAAACGGATCGGGCCTGTTCACCCGCGCCGCCGCCCGCGTCCTTCAGGGTCAGGGCGCATCCTTGAGCGCGCAGGCCGCATTCGAAGCCATCGCCCGCGAAATGCAGGGTGATCCCCAAAAACCGCTGCTGGAAGGCTCCGATATCATCGCCGCATCGGCGCTGTTCGGCGGCCTCTCATGAGCACCCCGCCCGGGAAAGGGCCGGACAAGGTCACCGTATCGGCGCGGGTACTGCACGAAGTACGCAGCCCCCGCCCGGCCTGCCCACCCGGCCAGACCCCGGCCGCAGCGGCGGGGCCCAGCCCCGACCTGCGGGACTACCCCACAATGCGCGCGATGCGGGTCTACGCGGCCGATACGTCGATACGCAGTCAGCGCGGCGGCATCGTCACCATCGCCCTCCCATTCGAACCGCTGACTGTGACGGCGCCCCCCGCCACTGCCCTGCGCGGCGAACGTTTCGCCGTTGTACTTCCGAAGGGCGATGCCTGGACCAAGCTGCGCGAAATGTTCGACATGAAGCCGGACAGCGCCGCCATCCTTGCCGATAGCGGCTATGCGCCTTCGCTGTCGGACCCACGCTTCATCGTCCAGATGGTATATGCCGTCGCCTCCGACCTTTACATCACCTTCCGGCGCGCGCTTGGCCGTGAGATCGCGCTGGGCCTGCGTCCTGTCGACACGAACGACGACGGCACCGAACTGTGGGAGCGCAGTAGCCGTTTCGAACTCCACCCCTGGGCGATGGAGGAAGCGCAGGCCTGGTACGACCGCAAGGAAGCCCGGATATCCTTCGGGTATTACAAGGCCAAGCAGGACGCGGTGGGCTATGCACCGGGCAGCCAGGTGTTCACCGCATTGTCCCACGACGTGATCGTGCACGAGATGACCCACGCCTTGCTGGATGCGGTGAAGCCCTATTTCGTCACCCCCACCAACCGCGACGTGCTGGCCTTTCACGAGGCGTTCGCCGATCTGATCGCGATCTTCCAGCGCTTCCGGTACGCCGACCTCGTCGCCGAGCAGATCAGGAACGCACGCGCCAACATCGACGCGCTGGACATTCTCAATTCGCTGGCTCGCACCTTCGCCAAGACATCCGGGCTGGGCAATACCCTGCGCCCGCTTTCGGGCGACCTGATGTACGACACCGTGGGCGAGGAACCGCACGACCTTGGCAATGTGCTGGTCCAGGCCGTCTATCAGGCGTTCCGGGTGGTCGCCAACCGGCGCATCGACCGCCTGGTGGACATCGCGACGAACGGCACCGGGATACTCCCGCCCGGCGCGCTGTCCCCCTCGCTGGCGGACGAGATCGCGCAGCGGGTGAGCAAGACCGCCCGGATATTTCAGACCATGCTGATCCGCGCGCTCGATTACTGCCCCCCCTTCGATATCAGCTTCTTCACGTTCCTGCGCGCGGTGATTTCAGCCGACATCCGGCTGGTCCCCGTCGACGAGGACGGCATCCGCGATGCCTGGATGGAGGCGTTCCGCTATCACCGCATCTTCCCCACCGACGGCCTGCACTATGCCGAGGAACAGATCGCCTGGGATCGCATCCCGGAAGACACGAAGCTGCGGATACCCGCCCTCAGTTTTTCTCAGACCGCCTTCGCGGGCAACCCTGGTGACCTGCTTCCCATGGAAACCGCCGTGACCCAGGCGAGCGAAGTGGCGGCGACGATCAACCAATCCGAAGAATGGCGGACCCATATCGGCCTGGAAACAGCGCCGGACAGCAGTACACATACGACGACGGAAATTCTTGGTATCCGCAGTTTCGCGCGGCCCGGCCCCAACGGCATGACCGAATTCGGGACTGTGGTGGAGATCGTCGGCCGCACATTCGGAGGCCGCGACCGGAGCGGGTTCATGTCCAGCCAGGGCGCCTGCCTCATCTTCGAAAGCGAAGGCAGGCTCTCTTCCTGCGCACCTCTGAGCCCGGACCGGGAAACGCGCCGACAGGATATCGAACAATATTCCGTAAGCGCCCAAGGCGCCCGCAACTGGTCGCGCGATAGCGGCAACGTCTGGAAGCTGGGCAGCGACATCTTCGCGGGCCTCTGCATCCGATAAGTATGCCAGACGCCGAAGAACGTAGCGCAGCATGTCTGCAGCGCGGGTGATGTCCTGCTGCCGACCGTGCCCAATCAGTTGAACGAAATGCGCCTGCAGCTGCCCGCGATTGACCGGACTGGCTCGGTTTCCTAGACACTCCCGGCTAATTTCACCGACGACGCCCGGCCGCCAGATCCGGCGCCAGCGCAGCATGCCGCTTCCAACGAAGGACCAGACCCCATGAGCTTCTGCGACACGATCTGGGAAGAGGTTGCCCCGCTGCGCCGGTCGATCCTGGCCCACCCTTTTCTTGGTGAACTGGCCGACGGCACGCTGAAGCCGGAGGCTTTCCGGCACTACATCGTGCAGGATAGCCTCTACCTTGCCGAATATGCCCGCGTCCTGGCGATCGCAGCCGCCCGCGCGCCGACGGCGGCAGGGCGGCTGGAATTTTCGGACGGTGCCAAAGTCGCGGTGCAGGTCGAGGAGGCGCTGCACCAGGCCTTCTTCGCGCAGTTCGGCGTCACGCCCGATATGGCGCACACCGCTGAAGCCACGCCCGAATGTCTGGGCTATACCAGCTATCTCGCCAGTCTCGCAGCGACGCGCAGCTACGAAGAACTGATCGCCGGCGTTCTCCCCTGCTTCTGGGTCTATTGGGAAGTGGGCTGCGACATCAAGCCGCGTGCCTCATCGCCCAACCCCTATGGTCCATGGATCGATACCTATGCCGATCCGTCGTTCGGCGCGGCGACCGACCGCGTGCGCGCGCTTGTCGACGAAGCGGCTGCCAATGGAACTACAGCCACCCGCGCCGCGATGAGCGCCGCCTTCCGCAATGCAACGCGCTACGAATGGATGTTCTGGGATTCAGCCCACCGCTGCGCCGGTTGGCCGATCTGATGCAGCGAGCATGTCGGCGCTGCTGACCGCCGCAGAGGTTTTACGCATTTCTGTCATGGTTCAGTAACAAGCGGCCCTGATAGCGCCGCCACCATGTCCTTGTCCGACCTCCCGCGCTCGCCCCTTGTTTCCCGATTCTCGCGCCGCACCGTGATCGGCGGTGCCGCCGCCGCAGGGGCGCTTATCTCTATCGGCGCGCGCGGTGCCACGCCCCTGCCTGCGGGGCTTTTCTCGCTGGGCGTGGCGTCGGGCGATCCCGATGCGGACAGCGTGATCCTGTGGACCCGGCTTGCGCCCGAGCCGCTGGCGGGAGACGGCGGGATGCCGCCCATCGCCGTTCCCGTACGCTGGGAAGTGGCGGAAGACGAACGCTTCGTCCGCATCGTGCGCACCGGAACCGCCCGCGCGGAAGCCCACTGGGGCCACGCCGTCCATGTCGAGGCCAAAGGCCTGCAACCGGGCCGCTGGTATTTCTACCGCTTCATCGCGGCGGGCCAATCCAGTCCGGTCGGCCGCACCCGGACTGCCCCCGCAGCCGGCGCCGCCGTGGACCGCCTGCGCCTGTGCTTCGCATCCTGCCAGAAGTACGAAGCCGGCTTCTACGCCGCCTGGCGCCATGTCGTGGCCGAAGACCCCGACCTTGTGCTGTTTCTGGGCGACTACATCTACGAAGGCGCGCCCAGCCACAAGGACGCGGTACGCCAGCACCGCAACCCTGAACCGATGGACCTTGCCGGTTACCGCGTGCGCTATGCGACCTACAAACTGGACCCGCTGTTGCAGAGTGCCCATCATGCCGCACCCTGGGCGCTGACCTGGGACGATCACGAAGTCGCCAACGACTATGCCGGCGCGCTCGATCAGGGCAACGGCGATCCGGTCGCCTTCCTGCGCCGCCGCGCCGCCGCCTATCAGGCCTATTACGAGCACCAGCCTTTGCGAGTGCGCCCGCCGCGCGGCGCCGACATGCGCATCTACCGGACGCTGGACTGGGGCTCCCTCGCCCAGTTGCAGATCGTAGATGACCGCCAGTATCGCGGACCCCATGCCTGCCAGCCCCCCGGCCTCATCGAAGCTCACAAGCCCTACCGCAGCGTCATCGGCGACTGCGCGGACCTCAATGATCCCGGCCGCTCGATGCTGGGCGCAAAGCAGGAGCGTTGGCTGGACCAGCGACTGGCCAGCAGCCCTGCCAAATGGAACGTCCTCGCCCAGCAAACGCTGATGCGCCAGGCTGTCGTCGTCGACCCCAAGGACCCGTCCGAAGGGCCGCATTATTCGGCAGACAACTGGTCGGGCTATCCGGCGGCGCGCGATCACATCTTCCGCCGGTGGGTTCAGGCAGGCACCAGCAATCCGCTGGCGCTGGGCGGCGACATCCACGCCTTCGCCGCCGCCGACATCCGCGACCCTGACCGCCCGGACGCCGCGCCGATCGCTGCCGAATTCGTCGGCGGGTCGATCACCTCGCTGCGCCCCGATCCGGACTTCAAACGGCTCGCCGCTACCAACGGCCTCGCCTTCGCCGAAAGCTACGTGCGCGGCTATGGGCGGCTGGACATAGACGCCAGGGGCGGCAGCGTGACCTATCGCGGCCTTGCCGATGCCCTGCGCGAAGATTCGGGGATCACCGACATCGCCCGCTTCTCACTGGAAGCAGGGCGTCCGGGCCTTCACGTCGAAACGGTCTGAAGGTCCAGCGCTGGTTAGTCCGGCGCGGTGCTTTCCAGCAGCAGGAATTCGCTGCGCGCCATTGTCTGCCCGTTGACCAGCAAATCCAGCGCATGGACGCCGGGATGGTGCCGCCGCGTCGTGAAATCCCGGATTGTCTGACGGATGCCAAGACTGACGGCCTCACCGGCAGCCAGTTCGAAGGTCTTCAGTTTGAACACCTTGGCAGCAGTCTTGCCGCCTGCGCGGGCATAGTGAATGCGGTAATCGACCACCAGCTTTTGCGCCTGCGCAGACGTCGACACCACTTGCGCCCCGATCGCGATTTCCCCGCCGAGGGCCACTCTGGCAGGCGTTGCCGCGAAAAGGCGCACGTCCACGTCTGCACCGTGTGCCACTCCGATCAAGGCCAGCGCGCCGGGATCGCCCTTCTTGATGAGCGTGCGCAGGGCATGGCGCACGATCCACTTGGTCCCGGCATCGTCCTGCGGCCAGGTCGCCAGCCGGTCCAGCAACCACTCGGGGCGGTCCTTGGCGATGTCATTCAAATGATTGGCCACCGATTTGCGGACATAGACGCTGCCGTCCGCCCTGAGAGCCTCAAGAATGTGCGCCGCAAGGGTTGGATCGGCCTTGATCGCCGGCACCCGCGCGCCCCAGGGAAGCCGCGGCCGGCTGCCTTCGCTGGCAAGACGGCGGAGATGTTCGTCCGTACTCCCGGTCCATTCCCGCATGACGGCGAGCGTCCGCGCAGAATCGTCCGCCAGAAAGGGCCGGATTGCGAATTCGGCGGTGCCAAAACGGGTGAGCTGCGCAAGCGCCGCCATCGACAGATCGAAATGCTCCCTTCCCCGGCGGGCGACGAATTCCGTCACCGCGACAGCCTGAAAGCCTTGAGTAAGCCCGGGCGCCATGGCGAGTATGATGTCCAGCGCCGCGGGATAGTCGTCCGGCAGCGCTGGAGCCAGCGCATCGGCGATATGCCTAACCCGCTCCATGATCGAAAGACCGCTCAGGCTGGCGGTCGCAGCTTCCAGAAACCCCGCCCGGTCGAAGCGCGGCGAAGCGGAGACCCCTGCTTCGGCAATGACCGCTAACGCGGCAGGCCCCAGAATGTCCTTCAGAAGCGCAGGCGCCGCCGTCTCGTTTACCATCTTATGCTCGTCTCAGCCCTGGGTCGGGTCTATCAGGAACTTCTCGCCCGTCGCCTTGCGTTCGTAGGCTCGCAGCATGTCCGGCCCCAGCGCCTGCGCAAGGCCGATGACTTTCGTGTAGCGGCTGGCGAAGGTCGTGGTGAGTTCATCGACCACGCGCGCCCGCATCCGGCTCGCCACCTCTTGCCCGGCCTTGCGCAGAAACGGGAACAGAAGCCACCCGCCGGTGCCCCACTGAAACCCGAAGGACAGCCGGTCCAGTACGGTCGGCGCGGTATCGAGGGCGCCGTAGATATAGAGCTGCTTGAAGGTGTCCGATCCATAACGGCTGTATTCGGACATGGTACGGATCGCCGCGCGCTCCATTGCCTGCAGGATATCGCTGCCCAGTGTGCCGCCACCGATGGCATCGAAGGCGATTGTCGCCCCGGTCTGCTCCAGCGCGTCAGTCAGCTGTGCGATGAAATCGTCATCCTTGCTGTTGATGACGTGGGAGGCACCAATCTCGCGCAGGAGCTGCGCCTGCTGCTCCGAGCGCACGATGTTGACCAGCGGTATCCCGTCGGCAAGGCAGATCTTCTGTAGCATCTGCCCCAGATTGGAAGCGGCGGCGGTATGGACGATGGCCCTGTGCCCCTCACTCAGCGCCGTTTCCACGAAGCCGAGCGCGGTGAGCGGATTCACGAACATAGAAGCCCCGTCCGCCGCGCTTGCGCCTTCGGGCAGCTGGATCACGTCGCGTGCGGCGATCCGGCGATAATCGGCATACATCGCGCCGCCGATCATCCCGACGCGCTTGCCTTCCAGATGGCCGACGTTCCGCCCGACAGCGACCACCGTGCCTGCCCCCTCGTTGCCGACCGTCATGGACTGGCCGAGCCGCCCGCGCGCACCTGCCAGCCTGCCTTGCGGAACGGTAAAGGCGATGCCGCCAGCTGCCCCGACCGTCAGCGAAGAGACGTCTGCCGGACCAAGCAGCAGGCCGAGATCGCTGGGGTTGATCGGCGCCGCTTCGACCCGCACGACGACTTCATCGTCCCCCGGATCGCCGACCACCACGGTTTCCAGCGAGATCGTGAGGATGCCGTCTTCGGCAAGGGTCGAGCGCAGTTCGCGTCCGCTGAGCGTCATGTTCGTCTCCTTCATGCAGCAGCCGCCAGCGGCTGCCCTGACCGGCCTGGCTGCCCCATATAGTACGTTTTTAGGCAATTGCTTCCGGGCGATGACACAGAGTTCATCCGCCCCCTCGGGCCCGTCACGGGGGCGTGATTCGCCCTTCAAACGCCCTCGACCGGGCCAAATCTTCGGGAAAACCGCTCTAAGGGCACCGTTTTCAGCCAGTTTGATGCTCAGACGGGCTGGACCAGCCGGGAAAGAGCGTTATGCCTGAGCGCGGAAGTCCCTTGGTGAGCGGTAATGGCCTGAAAGTAGCGGCGCCTGCGCAAGCCGCCAGGGTGGTTTCCCATAAACTCAATTCGACAGGAAGAACGATCATGAACAACAGCGATCTCGCCGACGTCATCGCCACCGACACCGGCATCACCAAGACCGACGCCCGCAAGATCGTCGATGCCGTTTTCGACGCAATCGGCAACGCGGCGGCAAAGGGCGACGAAATCTCGCTCAACGGTTTCGGCAAGTTCAAGATCAAGGACAGCCCGGAGCGTGAAGGCCGCAATCCCGCCACCGGCGAGACCATGACCATCAAGGCTTCGAAGAAGCTGGCGTTCGCGCCCGCCAAGGCGATCAAGGACAAGCTGAACGGCTGATCGTTCAGGTGACCTGGCGCTCCGCAGCTCGCGGGGCGCCAATCACCGCCCCTCGGCATTTGTGCACTGCAGAGCGATAAGCACTGGCCTATGGCCGGATCATCGGCCATCTTCCTGCCTTTCCAATCCGGCAGGAGAAATTGTGTACCGCCCGATGATGCTCGCGATGAGCGCGATGCTCGCCGCCGCCCCGGCCACTGCGATGGCCCAGACCCCGCGCGAACTTCTGACCATCGCCGCTTTTCAGGCCCCCACCAAACCCAGGGCCCTGGCATTGATCGGCCAGGCGATCACCGCTTCCGACAGGATATTGGCGTCGCGTCCGGGTGACCGTGAAGCCACGCTCCAGCGCGGGGTCGCCATCGGTTACCGCGCCAAACTCACCCGCAGCCGCTCCGATGCACGCACTTCTCTCGGCATATTCGAACGGCTGGCGGCCGAGAACCCCCGCGACCCCGAAGCGCAGATGGTCATCGCCGGCTGGCACCTCGACGCCATCGACCAGTTGGGCGCCTTCATAGCGCGCACCGCGCTCGGCGCAAAAGCCCAGGTCGGCGAGGCCGCGCTGGCCCGCGCCGTAGCGCTGGGCGGCGACCGCGCCTTCTACCCCGGACTGGCCGCGATGATGCAAATCCGCCGGAACGATACCGACGTCGTCCAGGCCCGCCGCTGGGCCGAAGCCGCGGCGACAGGGCAGACCCCCACCCCCCTTGACACACTCATGAAGCGCGCGGCGCTGGCCATCCTTCCCGCGCTGCGGACCAATGACGGTGGGGCGGCTGCGGCCCTGTCTCGCAAGCTGCTGCCGTTCGGGAAGATGACGGACTAGCGGTCGACCTGTTCCCGTCGAACCAATCTCCCCGTCGCCCCTACCCAGTCAGCTTTCGAATTAAAATTGAACGGCGTGTAATTCTTTAATTGAACGTCGTATATTTTTATGCGATCTCGCGATGGCCAGCGAATCGAAACGCCTGTGCCTTTGGCCGACAAGGCTGATGCTTTTCCTTCGTGACTGATTTCGCGCTCTTCGCTTAACCATTGCCTGCTAGTCATCGGCGCAATTGGGGGATCTATCCGTGTCTGCACCTGACCTTTCGCTGCTGGGCAAGCGCCGCTTCGCGCCGATGTTCGTCGTCCAGTTCCTGGGCGCCTTCAACGACAACCTGCTGAAGTTCGCCATGCTGTTCCTCGCGAACTTCGGCATCTTCGCGGCGGAGCCTGACAAGGCGGAATTGCTGGCGGCACTCGCAACCGGGCTGTTCATCGCGCCCTATTTCCTGTTCTCGGCATTGGCGGGGCAACTGGCGGACCGCATCGACAAGGCGCGACTGGTACGCTGGATCAAGCTGGCCGAAGTCGGGATCATGGGCATCGGACTGGCAGGTTTCTGGTTCCAGTCTATTCCGGCGCTGATGGCGGCGCTGTTCCTGATGGGTCTGCACTCGACGATCTTCGGCCCGGTCAAGTATTCGATCCTGCCGCAGCACTTGCGCGAACATGAGATCATGGGCGGCACCGGCCTCATTGAAGCCGGCACTTTCCTCGCGATCCTCGGCGGGCAGTTGCTCGCGGGCGTGATCCCGGCCTGGGAGGCGGGGCTTACAGCCATGGGCGTAGCGCTGATTGGCTACATCGCCGCACTCGCCATTCCCGCCGCCCCGCCGCTCAAAAGCGGTCACCCGGTGGACTGGAACGTCTGGCGCGGCACGATGAGCATCCTGAAAACCGCACGCCATGGACGCGGCGTCTGGCTTTCGATTCTGGGCATCAGCTGGTTCTTCGCGGCGGGTGCAGTGCTGGTATCGGAATTCGCGCCGCTCGTCAGCGGCACCCTGGCGGCACGGCAGGAAGTGGCGACACTGTTCCTGGTGATCTTTTCCGTCACGATCGCATTCGGATCGATCACGGTGAACAAGCTGCTCGGCGGCGAGGTTTCGGCTCGCTATGTGCCGGTTTCGGCACTGGCGCTGGCGCTCGGCCTGGTCGACCTGTGGCTGTCGACCAGCGGCTTTTCCGTCCGCACCGCCGGCGCTTCGGTGGAACAGTTCATCGCCACGCCCGGCGCAATCCGTATCCTGATTGACCTCACCGTCATTGCTTTTGCCGGCGGCATGTTCATCGTCCCCCTCTATGCGATCCTCCAGATCGAGAGCCTGCCGGAGGAACGTTCGCGCATCATCGCCGCGAATAACATCGTCAACGCTGCCGTGACCGTGGTCGCCGTGCTGGCGATCACCGGGCTGCTGGCTTCTGGCATGGACGTGCCCGGCCTGATTGGCGCGCTGGGCTTCGCTTCGCTTATCGTCGCGTTCGTCAGTATCTGGCTGCTGCCCGAAACCCTGTTCAAATGGGTGATCCGCGCCATCCTCAAGGCGCTCTACCGCGTGGAGGTATCCGGCATGGACAATATGCCCGGCCCCGGCGAAAGCGCGGTGGTCGTGGTCAATCACCTCAGCCTGCTCGACGGCGTGCTGCTTGGCGCGTTCCTGCCCGGCAAGCCGACTTTCGCGATCAACACCCACATCGCCAGGGCATGGTGGGTGAAACCCTTCCTGGGGCTGTTCGAGGCCTTCCCGGTCGACCCGACCAACCCGATGGCCGCCAAGGCAATGGTCAAGGCCGTGCGCGAGGGGCGCACCCTGGTGATCTTCCCCGAAGGACGGATCACCGTCACCGGCGCGCTTATGAAGGTGTTCGACGGCCCCGGCATGGTGGCCGACAAGGCCAACGCCCCGATCGTCCCCCTGCGCCTCGACGGACCGCAGCGCACGCCTTTCTCCTACCTCAAGGGCAAAGTGCGCCAACGCTGGTTCCCCAAGATCACGCTGACCGTGCTGCCACAGCGCCGTTTCTCCATCGCCGACGAACATGGCGGCGAGATGAGCGCCCGTCAGCGCCGCGCAATCGCCGGTCGCCGTCTCTACGACGAGATGAGCGCCATGATCTTCGACACTACAGACACGCACCGCACCCTGTTCGAAGCGCTATGCGAGGCACGCGACATCCATGGCGGCAAAGTGGGCATCGTCGAGGATGTGAAGCGCGTGCCGCTTACATACGACCGCCTGCTGATCGCCGCGCACTTGCTGGGCGGCAAGTTGTCCCGGTCCACTGTGCAGGGCGAAAACGTCGGTGTGCTGCTGCCCAATGTGAATGGCGTGGCCGTGGCCTTCTTCGCGCTTCAAGCCCAAGGCCGGGTCGCCGCGATGCTGAACTTCACCGCTGGCCTCGCCAACCTCAAATCGGCCTGTGCAACCGCACAGATCCGCGCCATCATCACCGCCCGCGCCTTCGTGGAACAGGCTAAGCTGGACGATGTGATCGCCGCGCTGGAAAGCGGCGGCATCAGCGTCGTCTATCTCGAGGATGTCGCCGCCACCATCACCGCAGGCGCCAAGCTGCGCACCGCACTGCTGCGAAGGCGGATCGCGGGGCGCCACCGCCGCCTGGGCATTTCACCCGATGCGCCGGCAGTGATCCTCTTCACCAGCGGCTCGGAGGGCACGCCCAAGGGCGTCGTCCTCACCCACCGCAACCTGCTGTCGAACTGCGCGCAGCTTGCCGCCCGGATCGACTTCAACGCCAGCGACGTGGTGCTGAACGCCCTGCCGGTGTTCCACAGTTTCGGCCTGACCGGGGGCACCCTGTTGCCGCTCCTGAATGGCATCCGGACGGTGCTCTACCCCAGTCCGCTGCATTACCGGATTGTGCCCGCGCTCGCCTACGATGCCAATGCCACGATCATGTTCGGCACCGACACATTCCTTGCCGGATATGCGCGCATGGCCCATGGCTACGACTTCTATTCGTTGCGGTACATCTTCGCGGGTGCCGAGCGGGTGCGTGACGAAACCCGCAAGGTCTATGCGGAGAAGTTCGGTCTGCGCATCCTTGAAGGTTACGGCGCCACCGAAGCGGCGCCGGTGATCGCAGTCAACACGCCGATGCATTTCAAGGCCGGAACCGTCGGCCGCCTGCTGCCGGCGATCGATGCGCGCCTCGATACCGTGCCCGGCATCACCGAAGGCGGGCGCCTGCATATCCGCGGCCCCAACGTCATGGCCGGTTATCTGCTGGCGAGCGATCCGGGGCAGCTCCAGCCTCCCGAAAGCGGGTGGCACGATACGGGGGACATCGTCACCATGGATGATGACGGCTTCGTTACCATCCGGGGCCGCGCCAAGCGCTTTGCCAAGATCGGCGGCGAAATGGTCTCGCTGCCGGCGGTGGAAGGCTATGCCGCTGCCGTCTGGCCCGGCGCGGAACATGCCGTCGTCACCCGGCCCGACGCGAAGAAGGGCGAACAGTTGATCCTTTTCACCACTGCCCCCTCGCCCGATCCGAAGGCCCTGCAGGAATGGGCACGCGGCAACGGCGTGACCGAACTGATGGTCCCGCGCGACATCCGCTGCATCGAGGCGCTGCCGGTTCTGGGCACGGGCAAGATCGACTATGTCACGCTGGGGCAATGGGCCCTGGCCTGAGGCACCCTGCTGTCAGGATCATGCTGACGAATCCACAGGTTTTCGCCGCGATGCGCACGAAAAAGTAACCATGCTGCGTCATGGTCCGGTGATGCGGATCGCGACGATTACGAACTGGGCTTATGCAACGACGGTCTGTCTGACCATCGCGGCCGGAATTACCATGGTCCTGGCCTCCAGCGCCGACCGGGTGGAGCGCGCCGCCGTCAAGCAGCGCAACGTCTTCGACGAACTGACCTTCGAGGTCGAGAACGACCTATCGCAACTGTCCGACCGGGCGCGTCTTTTCGCCATCTCGGCAGATCCCGCCCATGCCGCCGTCTACCAGCAGACGCTTGCCAGGCTGGGCTCGGTAGAGGAACGGGTCGGCAAGCTGCGCGATAACGGTGCCGGCGACGAAGAGCTTAACTCCCTGCACGAAGGCCTGCACCTCGCCAAGGGTCTGGAAGACGAGCAGCAGGCCGCCATGGCAGCGAAGCGCGCCGGGGAGGGCGAACGTGCGCGCGCTCTGGTTTTCGGGCCGGAATACGAACGCGAACTGGAACGCGTCCGCTCCCGTCTCGGCCACTTCCGCTACGTGCTGGATCAGCGCTCGGACCGCGCCATAGAGGACGCCAGCTTCGCCTCCCAGCGGCTTCGGACGGTATCCGAAATCATGGTGGCAATCACCGCGATCCTGTTCCTTTTCGTCCTCGGCTTCATCCTCAAGTACCGCATCCTGCGGCCCGTGGTCACCCTGAGCGACGTGATCAACCGCCTTGCCGATCAGGACTATGCGGTGGAAACGCCGCTATTCTCGCAGGTCGACGAAATCGGCGACATGGCCCACGCAATCCGCATCTTCCGCGAAAACGGACTGGTGCGCCAGAAACTGGAACGCCAGCGCGACGCCGACTGGCAGGTGCGTGAAATGTTAGCCCGCATGACCCAGCGCCTGCAGGGCTGCGAATCCGTCGGCGACCTGTTCACCGTCGTTCGCCTTTTCGCGCCGCGTATCGCGCCGGACCTCGCAGGGCGGCTCTACATCCTCGACAGCCGCATCGACCTGATGGTTTGCGCAGCCGAATGGCAGGGCCCACGCGGCACCGACGCGGCGTTCGGCCCGGACGGCTGCTGGGCGCTGCGCCGAGGGCAGATTCACAGCCCCGGCGGCGAAATGGTCGACGTGCCCTGCGGCCATGTCGCGTCCGAAGCCACCCAGGCGACGACCTGCGTACCCCTCACCGCACAGGGCGAGACGATCGGCCTGCTCGTCCTTGAAAACCAGATTGCCGCGCATGGCCCGGACGAATCGACCAGCGCCTACATCGAACTGATGTCGGAAACCATCGGCCTCGCTCTCGCCAACCTGAACCTTCGCGAGGCGCTGCACGAAAAGGCCCTGTTCGATTCCCTGACCGGCCTGCGCAACCGGCACGATCTTGACGAGAAACTGCGCAAGCTGGTCCTCGGCGCGGAAACGTCGGGCCTGCCGCTGGGCTGCCTGATGATGGACATCGACCGCTTCAAGAGTCTCAACGACCGCTTCGGCCACGATGCCGGAGACCTCGTAATCCGCGCGGTAGCGGGCGTCTTCGGCGGCGTGATGCGCGATGAGGGGCTAACGTTCCGCTACGGCGGCGAGGAGTTCCTGATGCTTATGCCGGGCTTCGACGAACAGCAGGCGATGGCCCGCGCCGCCCTCATCAAGGAACGTATCGGGGAACTGGCACTCGTCCACGAGGGCGTCTCGCTCGGGCCGGTCACCGTCTCGATGGGGCTGGCAGTCTATCCCTGGCACGGCCCGGCGCAGTCGCTGATCCTGACCGCCGATGCCGCGCTGCTGCGCGCAAAGGAAGAAGGACGCGACCGTATCGTGGTGGCATCGCCTCGCCGGCGCGACGCCGCCTGAGGAACGGCGCTCAGTCGCGCCGGCCAGTTCGCGGATCGCGTCGGAACCACGCTCTTCCTCTATCGCCACATGCGCGCGCGGATTTGCGCGGACGCGTTCGAGGTGCGGGTTCGAACGCGCAAATCTTCGAAAATCAACCCGGCAGGACGGCCGCCGCTTCGTGTCCTGCAGCGCCGTGGCGGCACTCCCCATGCCATCCTCGATAGCGAGAAGATGCAGCGGGCCAGGCGTTGAAGATCGGCGTCATTCGGCGGTCGAGGCCCGCGCCGAGCTGACTCAGCGACAGGTCACGGCGGATTCGACTACCCAGCCACATCGGCTGCCTGCCGATTGTCTGGCGAGCTTAATCGTTCGGCGTCCTATGCCACCGAAGACCCAGCTGGGCGGGGCAGCGGGCGCGCAAGCCCGCGCACCGCCTCCGAAAAGACCGTCCGTCCTGGTGTGGAACTGGCTAAGCTCAGCGTGCGGAAGCGAGCTGAACCTTTGAAACGCCGGAAGCATCTGCCATGCGGGCCTCGATACGCGCTTTGATATCCGCCTTCACGGCGGTCCGGCACTCACTTGCCCGCTGTTCGAGCGCGAGGTGCACGGTCGACAGACGATCGCCGCAAACGGCGCGCGCGGCCTGGTCCATGCGGATGGACAGACGCTGCTGGCCTTCCACGGTGGCGAGATCGAGACCCTGGAGTTGGACGACGGCACGATCGTGGGCGAAAGGATTTTCGTTGGGCGCTGCCGAGGCTGCGGCGGCGAAGGCGAACGGCACCAGGGCCAAAAGACCGATCTTCATCATCTTCTCCTGAACACATATCGAGGACCGCTCTAACGGCGACCGGCCCCTCATAGCGCTAGGCCGAGAAGTTGACAATCAGATGATCGGATGACCCGCACCCGACCCATAAAGCGCTTAAGCCTGGAATCTATCGGGTGCCGATGACCAGTGCGGCGAAATCCGTGACATGGCCCAGCAAACCGATCGGAAGGCCGGCCCGGCTGGTTGTTTGATCACCTGTCCGCGGGTCCATAAGCGTCACGTCGATCGTCCGCGCTCGTGGCAAGGACCATTCGCGGATCGTCTCGACCGGGAGGCTGACCCGCCAGGCCCGCTGCCCCTCAACCGCCACCGGATGACCATTGATACTGACGTCCGATGCCGCATCATCGCGGCGACCGGATACGAGAAGGCAGCTTGCCTCCCCACACGCGACCAGTTTCGTATCAGCATCCGGGGTGGCCATTGCGCCGGGGGCAAATACCGTCATCAAAGCCGCGCCGCCGACTGCCAATACTTTCGCATCGAAACGCATGAGCCGCATCAACGGTCACGCCTTTGGCGCGACGCACCGCCGATTGCCTGCGCCCGGGCTTCAATGCCCCCAAGAATGGCCTTCAGCCCGAATGCGCCGATTATCGCGGCGCTACGGGCAAGCCCTTTCCCGGTGATGGACTGGAAAATCGCTCTTGGCCTCATTCGCGTTCTTCCCCTTGCTCGGTATTTCCGAGACTGGGCAAGGAATGGTCATCAAGGCAGAGGTAAATTTGCGATGGGAGACATAGATGGAACCTATGACCTGCGCTGCACACGAATGCGCCGGAAGACCTCATCCATGAAGAGCTGGGTGGCGGTATCGCGTGCCGGTTCGGATCGGGCGAGGAGGAAAATGTCGTAGGAAGGTTCAAAATCCGCGTGAAGCAGCGGCCACAGCGCGCCCCTTGCCACCTCGGCCTGAACCGCAGGAACCGGCAGGAAACCGATGCCGACGCCGCAAACGATCAGTCGACGGGCCTCGTTTATATCCTCAGCCAGCCCGGTCACCTGCGTGCCCAGTCCATAACGGCGGCGCATATGCGTGATAGCCTCGATCTCGTCCTCTCCGGTGAGGACGAAGGCTTCGCCTTTCAGCTCCTTGGGCTGACTGATGCGATAGCCGAAAAGAGGATGGCTGCGAGCGCAGTAGAGTTGCTGCCGCTCCACGAACAATGGCTCATAAGCAAGGCTTCCCCGCACGCTGCTGTCATAGCCGATGCCAACCTCGACTTCGCCGTGCTCAAGCGCATCGAGCACCTGCCTCCAGGGCGAGACGCGGATTTCGATATGAATGTTCGGGTTGCGCCTGTGAAAACTCGCCAAGGCCTGATCGAATTCGTCGGAAACGATACCCGACACGATCTGAATACGAACGATGCCCTCGACGCGCCGCGTAGCCTGGGCAACCTGGTGCGGCACCATGCGGGCAGCCTCCAGCATATCCTCGCAAAGCGCCATGAGCGCCTTGCCGGCAGCCGTCATTTCAACGCCGTTGACGGACCGGTGCAACAAAGTGGCGCCTACGTGGTCCTCCAGCCGCTTGAGTGCAGCGCTGATACTCGGCTGCTGTTTGTTCAGCTGCCTCGCGGCGGCTCCGATACCGCCAGCCCGGACGATGTCCACAAAGGTGCGCAGCAAATTCCAGTCGACACGTTTGGCGAATTTCTCGTCGATCAACGGCGTTCGTTCGCGCATGCAGCCTCTATCCCAACGAAGCGAATCCCGGCTGTCGTAAGACCGGTCGCCAATCCTCGTCGAGAGTAGTCCGACCTTGTCGCCCAGTCATAGGTGAAATTGATGGAAATGCGCCATTCGGCGGAATTTCCATTATGGCATGAAGTTCGGGTATGACCGGGCGGGGTCGAGGCGCCGCTAACTTCCCGGTTTAGGCTTCAAGACAGACTTGGGCCACCAGGAAAGGGTGTGCTCGTCATGAGCCGAGGTCCATAAACCCGAACGCGTATAACGCAGCGCACCGCTTCCCGCGGCCTTGCCCATGCGATGTTCGATTGCCAGCGTGCCGGCATCGATCACGACAAAGACCTGATCTTCGGTAGTGCGCAGCCAGACCTTTCCGCTGCCCGTATCGATATCGCCCCACTTCAGGTTTTCGCCGACCTTGATCCGGCCGGTCAACTCACCGCTGGCAGGCTCGATGCGGGCGACGGTGCCGTCCCCCTGTTCCTGCACCCAGACCGCGCCCTCACCAGCGGCGAGAAAGCCGGGTTCCTTGCCCAGCGCCGTCTTTCCCGTAACGGTGTTCGTTTTGGGATCGATGCGCTGCAAGGACTGCTGCGCGGCGCTGACGGCCCAGAGCGATCCGTGTCCGAATGCGAGATACCATGTGCCCGGGTCCACGGTGACGGAGGCCGTGACGCTGTTGCTGGCAGGATCGACCCGCGCGATCACGCCCTTGTCGTCGCTGGCGACCCAGATCGAGCCGGCGCCGGCCGCGACGTTAAGCTCGCCCTTGGGATTGGCGATCCCGGTGGGGATCGTGGCGGTCAGTTTCGCCGTCCGTATGTCGATCCGGTTGAGCGTGCCCTTCTCGCAATCGGCGACCCAGAGCGCGCCGTGGGCGATGGTCATGGCGCCGCAGGGGTGGTCCATGGCAACTTCGGCGATCTTGCCCTTACGGGCCCAGTGTTCCACCCGCCCCTTGTTGGTGGCCCAGACCGTCTTGCCGTCTACCGCGAGGAAATCCGCAAAGCCCGGCACGGTAATGACCTGCTCGCCCTCGGCATGAGCGGCAGGCGAAATGGCGGCGATCCCGGCCGCCGCCGCCAGAACCATCAGCTCGAACTTGCGCATGTTTTCCCCCTTTGGTTTTTCCGAAGTATGCCGCCTGGATTACGCCCCGCGCGCGATATAGGCGCGCCATCCGCCAAGGCTGGTAATATCCTCAGCACCGGCCAGCGCACGCGGTTCGGCGACGAAGCCCTTGACGCTGCTGCCGTCGGCCAGCGTAACGGTGCCGATCGCGAGCGGTGCGGGAACGTCGACCACGAAGCTACCGAATTCGGCGACGCCCATTTCATACACCTCCACCTTGATCGGTGCGCCATCCTCGCTGTGCACCAGTGCGGGCTTGGGAGGCACGCTGTCCGCCATCGCATAGAGCCGGTAGGTGGGTGCGGTATCGAACGCCCCGACAAACGTGGCCTCGCGCGAGGTAAGCTGCCAGTGGAGCGGCATGTCTTTCAGATGAGCGCCTACGACGGCGAGTTTCACTGTTTGCATCTTTCCCTCAAGATCAAGTGGTGGTGGAGACGGAAGGTCTGCGGCGCCGAGATAGGCGTCCGCCGCTTCGAGCAGGGCGCGGTCGCTGTCCGCCGGGCCGATCAGGGTGATTCCGAAGCCGGTGCCGTTCGCGCGGATCCCCGCGGGAACGGCCAGCGCGGCCATGTCCAGCAGGTTCACGAAGTTGGTATAGGCTCCAAGATTGCTGTTGAGCGCAACTGGTGCAGCCAGCATTTCCGCAACACGGTACGTCGCGCCGGTCGTCGGGAATGCCATCATGTCGATGGTTTCCCAAAGCTCGTCCGCGTGGCGCTTGATCTCTGCAAGGCGATAGATGCCGCCGAACAGGTCGACCGCGCTCACCTCGGTGCCCGGCTCGACGACGCTGCGGACGACAGGATCGATGGCATCTGGATTGCTTGCCAGAATGCCGGCCATGGCGGCGGTCCGCTCGGCCACCCACGGGCCGCCGTAGAGAAGCTGCGCGGCTTCCTGCAGCGGCGCGTAGTCAATCTCCACCAGTTCCGCCCGCGCGGCCAGGTTTTCCAGCGCGCGGTCGTAGAGATATTCGGATTCCGGATCGCCGAACCAGTTGCGCTGGCTGCGGCGCGGTACGCCGATGCGGGTTTGCCCGAGCGGAATGTCGGCCAGCGGCTTTGAGTAAGGATCGGCCGGATCGAAGCCCGCCACGACCTGATCGACAAGGCGCGCGTCCGCAATATCGTCGGTGAAGACGGTGATGCAATCAAGCGTGCGGCAGGCAGGGACCAGACCGCGCGTACTCCACCGGCCCTTGGTTGGCTTCAGGCCGATCAGATGGTTAAACGCGGCAGGCACACGCCCCGAACCGGCGGTATCGGTGCCCAGTGCGAACGCCACGACCCCCGCCGCAACCGCGACGGACGACCCCGAACTGGACCCTCCGCTCACATAGCCGAGGTTGGAAGCATTGCGGGGAATGCCGTATGGACTGCGCGAACCGTTCAGCCCGGTGGCGAACTGGTCGAGATTGGTCTTGCCGATGCACAGTGCCCCAGCCGCCGTCAGGCGCTCGATCACCCCGGCCGAGCCCTCGGGACGATAGGCGAAGGCGGGGCAGGCAGCCGTCGTTTCGAAGCCCGCAACGTCGATGTTGTCCTTCACCGCGAAGGGTACACCCGCCAGCGGCAGCGCTTCTCCGGCAGTAATGCGAGCGTCGATGGCGCGCGCCGCGGCGAGAAGGTCCTCGCGCGCCGCCCGGCTGATCCATATCTGCGGCTGGACAGCGTCATAGGCGGTGGCGCGGGCCAGAGTATCCTCGGCGACTGCCACGGCGCTGGTCCGTCCCGCATTGACGGCGGCGGCGATCCCGCTCGCACTGAGGCGCTTCAGCGTAAGGGCCAATTCGGTCATGCGTGCCGCCTCAGCGCCAGCATCGGTGCGCCGGGTTGCAACGACTGCCCCTCGCGCATGTAGAGTGCCGAAACCGTGCCCTTGCCGGGGCTTTCCACCGAAGTTTCCATCTTCATTGCCTCTATGACTGCGATCTTGTCACCTGCCTCGACCTCGTCACCAGCGGCGACGAGTAGCCGCGTGACGCTGCCTCCGTAAGGCGCTTCGACGAGGTCCGATCCATCGGGAAGATCGATCGCGGCCTCTTCGGGCACATCGACCTCGGCCAGATCGGCGGCATGATCGAACTCGCCGCGCCGCTGCCATTCGGCGCGCTCCTCATCGAACGCGGCCTGTCGCCGTTCCTGAAATTCCCCGATGCCCGCTGCGTTCTCGGCCAGAAAGGCGCGGTAGTCGGCAAGGCGGAATTCGGACGGTTCGATACGGATCGAGCGGCGTCCGGCCGGAAACTCGCGGCGCCAGTCGGCAAGTTCCTCGGCGCTCACCGCATAGAAGCGGATCTGGTCGAAGAAGCGCAGCAGCCACGGCTTGCCTTCGGTGAAGGCATCCGTCTGGCGATAGGTATTCCAGACCTGGATGGTCCGGCCGAACAACTGATAACCACCGGGTCCTTCCATGCCGTAGATGCACATATAGGCGCCGCCGATGCCCACGACGTTGGGCGGCGTCCAGGTGCGCGCCGGGTTGTACTTGGTGGTGACAAGGCGGTGTCTGGGATCGACCGGGGTCGCCACCGGCGCGCCGAGGTAAACATCGCCCAGACCCAGGACGAGATAGTTCGCCTCGAAGATCAGGTTCTCCACGGCGGCGACATCGTCCAGCCCGTTGATGCGGCGGATGAACTCGATGTTATCCGGGCACCACGGCGCATCGTCGCGCACGGTCGCCATGTATTTCTCGATCGTCTCGATCGTCGCCGGATCGCGCCAACTGAGGGGCAGGTGCACGATGCGCGAGGGGATCGTGAAATCCTCGAGATCGCCCAGTCGCTCCTCGGCATCCATGAGCGTTGCCAGGGCAGATCGCGGGCCCATCGCTTCGCCGTCGAAGTGCAGCTGGAGCGAGCGGATACCGGGGACGATATCGATGATGCCGGGCAGCGCCAGTCGTTCCAGCTCCGTCATCAGGGCCTGAACCCGGATGCGCAGTTCGATGTCGAGTACGATCGGGCCGTATTCGACCAGGATGTTCCGGTCGCCCTGCTGGCGATAGACGGTGCGCGGCCGTCCGGGCTCTTCTGCGATCTCGGCCAGAATGGGCGACAGCGTTTCCACCGCGCGGGCCTGAGTCGGTGCGGGCACGTCGCCGGTTCCGACGAGCTTGCGCTGCGCCGCATCCGCTTCGGTCGCATCCGCTATATTCACCGGCGCGAAGCGCAGCCTGTCACCGGGTGTCAGCTGTCCGATCTTCCAGCGGTCGGCAGCGATCACCACGAATGGGCAGACGAACCCGCCCAGCGAAGGACCATCGGGGCCAAGGATGATCGGCATGTCGCCGGTGAAATCGACGGCGCCGATTGCATAAGGGTTATCGTGGATGTTGGAGGGGTGCAGCCCCGCCTCACCGCCGTCCGTGCGGGCCCAGCGCGGCTTGGGGCCGATAAGGCGCACACCCGTGCGGTTGCTGTTGTAGTGGACGCGCCATTCGGCCGCGAGGAACGACTGGACATCATCGTCCGTGAAGAAGTCCGGTGCGCCATGCGGGCCATAAAGGACTCGCAAGGTCCAGTCAGTCGAGATTTCCGGCAAGACTACCGAAGCCAGGCCTTCATCGGTGCCCTCGCCGCCCAGATGCAGCGTGTCGCCTGCCAGCAGCCGGCGCGCGCCATGACCGCCGAACTGGCCGAGTTCAAAGGTGCTGCGGCTGCCCAGATAAGGCGAGATATCAAGACCGCCGGCGAATAGCACATATCCGCGCATGCCTCCTGTCGAGGCGCGGCCCATGGCCAGCGTCTGCCCGGCGCCTACCTCGATGGGAACGCCGCGCAAAACCGGCGCGCCGTCTAGTGTCGCGCCGAAATCGGCGCCCATGATGCAGATTCGCGCAGGTGCCACGAAAGCCAGCGTCGGCCCCGTCACGGTCGCTTCCAGACCTGCCGTGCCTTCGGGGTTGCCAAGCAGCCGGTTTCCAAGGCGGAACGACTGGTCGTCCATCGGCCCCGATGGCGGCACCCCGACGGCCCATAGCTTCTGACGGCCCGGCCAGTCCTGCACGGTCGTTGCCGTACCCCCGCTCACCACCCGGATCGAACGGGGCTCATAGGCGATGGCGTCGAGCACGCGGGTCGAAACTTCGCCGCTGACAAATGCCGGACAGCGCACCACGTCGCGCAGCCAGCGCAGGTTCGTCTCGATGCCGTCCGCCCGGCTCCCGTCGAGCGCAGCCTGAGCGGCCTCGACCGCTTCGGCGCGGGTCGGCGCGTGGACGATCAGCTTTGCCAGCATGGGATCGTACCAGGCGCTGACCGTGCTGCCCGACGTGCACCATGTCTCGACACGGATGTCGGACGGGAACTCCAGTGCTGTAAGCGTGCCCGAAGTCGGCCGATAGTCGAGCGATGGGTCTTCCGCGTAAAGGCGCATCTGCACCGAATGGCCTTGCGGGGTCGGCGCTTCACGGTCGAGGAAAGCGAAGTCACCGGCAGCGCCGCGCACCATCCACTCAACCAGATCGATGCCCATCACCGCCTCGGTGACGCCGTGCTCCACTTGCAGGCGGGTGTTCATCTCCAGGAAGAAGAACTGCTCACGGTCGGCATCATAGAGGAATTCGACTGTTCCCGCCGACCGGTAGTGCGCCGCTTCCCCAAGCCGGACTGCGGCGCCGATAAGCTGCGCACGCACGCTTTCCGGCAGGAGCGGCGCGGGTGCTTCCTCAACAACCTTCTGGTTGCGCCGCTGCAGCGAACAGTCGCGTTCGCCCAGCGCCATGACCCGGCCCTCGCCGTCACCGAAAAGCTGGACCTCGATGTGACGCGCGCGTCTGATGTAGCTTTCGAGGAAGACGCTGGCATCGCCGAAATTGCTTTGACCTTGCCGGGCAACAGCTGCGAACCCTTCGCGCAGTGCCTGCTCGTCCTCGCACACGCGCATGCCGATACCGCCGCCGCCCGCTGTCGCCTTCAGCATCACGGGGAAGCCGATCTGGCGCGCGGCCAGAACTGCTTCATCCTCGTCTGTGAGCAGTCCGGTGCCCGGCGCCAGCGGAACATCGTGGGCAGCGGCCAGCGCGCGGGCGCTGTGCTTCAAGCCGAAAGTGCGAATGTTCTGCGTGGTGGGACCGACGAAGACGATGCCGGCTGCCGCGCAGGCCTCGGCAAATTCGACGTTCTCGGCCAGGAAGCCGTAGCCCGGATGGATCGCCCCGGCACCCGTCTTGCGGGCAGCCTCCAGGATCGCGGCAACGTTCAGGTAGCTGTCGGACGCCCGCGCGCCGCCGATGCAGACGGCCTCGTCCGCTTCGGAAACGTGGTTCGATCCCTCGTCGGCCTCGGAATAGACGGCAACGGATTTGAGGCCCATGCGCCGCAGGGTGCGGATGATGCGGGTGGCGATCGCGCCCCGGTTCGCGATCAGAACGGTGTCGAAGCTCATGCGGCGGTAACGATCATGCGCACGGGCGTCGGGTTGAAACCGTTGCAGGGGTTGTTGACCTGCGGGCAGTTGGAGACGACGACGACGACGTCCATTTCCGCACGCAGGTCAACAGTCAGGCCCGGCGCGGAAATACCGTCGACGATGCCCAGCGACCCGTCCGGCTCGACCGGTACGTTCATGAAGAAGTTGATGTTGGAGACGATGTCCCGCTTGCCCCGGCCCTCGGTGAGATTGGCCTCAAGGAAGTTCTCGACGCAGGCGTGTTCGGCCTTGGTATGATGGCCATAGCGCAGGGTGTTGGACTCGCACGAACAGGCCCCGCCGATGGTGTCGTGATAGTCGACCGAGGTTGCCGCGATGGTCATCATAGGCCGTCCCTCGTTGGACAACAGCGCTGTGCCGGCGCGCAGGAACAGGTTCCCTTGCGCAGAAACGGTATCCTGAGCGCTGTAACGCTCGGCATCGTCGTGAGCCGAATAAAGCAGAAAATCGACGGCCTGATTACCTTCGAGGTCGACGATGCGAAGTGTCTGGCCGGCAGCGATGTGGTGCAGCCACGGCGCCCGTGCGGGTACGACCACGTCGTGGATCACGGCGCCGGCCAGGCTGGACAGATGGGGATCAGCGGTCATTGAAGCCTGTCCTTATTCAGCGACGGAAGTAGTCTTCGGCATTCTGGAAGGCACGAAGCCCTTCCGGCGTGGCAATACGCACCGGATCGTCATCCGGCGTCACCGCACCGCGCCAGGCCGAGGCCCGCAGCGGGGTCACCGTCCACTCCTCACGCGGGTCGAGCACATGCGGACAGTTCGCGATCACCACGATGACGTCCATTTCCGCGCGCAGCACCACGCTACGGCCGGGTGCAAACGGCCCGATCTGCGGTGTTATCGTGCCGTCAGCCTCGATCCGCGTGCCCTTGAACAGCGTGACGCACGGGTGCACGTCGCGGCGACCAAGGCCGTGCTTGGCGGCGCCCAGCAAGAAGCGATCGCGCCCGCTGGGGCAGGCGCCGCTATTGCTGCCGTCGCCGTACTTCGCTGCATTGGTGGCGGCGTTGGACGTTCCGCAGAACGTGTCATGCGTGCCCGCATCGTCTTCCAGGATGCTGAGGAGTACGCGGCCCATGTCCGACAGCAGCAGCTTGCCCGCGCCAAGATAGGCGTTCCACTGCACCTTCACGGTGTCCGCCACGTTGAGCCGTTCGGCCGGCATCTCCGCATTGAAGACCAGCAGAGAAGCACAGGCATCGCCCTTCAAGTCGATCAGCCGCAGGCGTGCACCGCGCGACAGCCGGCGCGTGGCATAACCGCCGGCGGCGATCGTTTCTTCCCACAGCAGATCCGCCCCATCCACCCCGAGCGGCAGGTCTTGAGCCACCGGAGGCAGTATCGGCATGCTCTCGGTCACGGTGCCTTCCATGCCCCGCGCGTGATCGCGGGCGGCTAGCGGGTTCGCCAGAGTATCGGTCATCAAATCACTCCGATCGGTTTGGAGGTGCCGGGTTCCTGTTCGTGCAGAGGCGGCAGGAGCGAAGTCGTGGTGACAAGCTCAAGCTGCTGTACCCCGCGCACCCGCCGGATGGCGTCGCACAGTTCCTTCAGCCTCACGGCGGGGCCCTGCACGAGCAGGACTTCGAGGGACTGGTCATCCTCCAGCACGATATGCTGCGAGGAGATGACCTCCTTGAGATACGTGGCCTGCGTCTGCGAAAGCAGGTGCCGCACACGGCCGCGCTCGCTGCGGTAAACAAGGGTAATCGTGCCGGCGAGCATCTCGTCCGGACGGGTAAGCGATTCATGCTCTGCAAGAGCATGGCGGATCAATTCGGCGATGAGCTGCGAACGCGAAGGCAGGCCGCGTTCTGCCACCATCGTGTCAAGCTGTCGGAAGAGGTCTGCCGGGAGACTCATGCTGAGCCTGGCGAGGCTTGCGGATTCGGAGCTCATGTACAGGGTCTCTCAATTATTACTTATTCAGTCAATGGTAATACCGTATGGTTTTCGAGAGAATTTTCGGTCCGGTCGCGCATGGGCAGATCGTAGATTGCGGTCGCGCCGAAACGGTGGGGTGCGTGCGGATCATGGCGGCGCTTGTCGAGCGCGAGCACACGGGTTCCCAGTGTAAAGGCTTCGCGGATATCGTGCGTTACCATGATGATGGTCAGTGAATAGTCGCGCCACAAACTGCGAATAAGCGTGTGCATGTCGGCCCTGATGCCGGGATCGAGCGCGCCGAATGGCTCGTCCAGCAACAGGATACGGGGCCGCTTCACGAGCGCCTGGGCAATCGCCAGTCGCTGCTGCATGCCGCCGGACATCTGGGCGGGGAAAAGGTGCATACTGTCACCCAACCCCACCGCCGTCAGCATCGTGGCAGCTTCGTCCTTGGCGGCGCGGCGTGCAGCGCCAAACAGCCGTCCCGTAAGAGGGGCCTGCTCGCATTCCATGCCCAGGATCGTGTTCCGCAGCGCCGACAGATGCGGAAACACCGAGTAGCGCTGGAAAACCACGCCCCGGTCGGGGCCGCATTCCGGTGCCAGCGGCGTCCCGTCGAGCAGGATGGTGCCGCGTGTCGGCGCTTCCTGCCCCAGGATGAGGCGCAAGACACTGCTCTTGCCGGCACCCGAAGGCCCTATGATCGACACGAAGGATCCGGCCGCAATATCGAGGTCCAGTTTCTCGATGACGATCCTGTCGCCATATTCGACCCACACGTCGCGAAGACTGAGTAGCGTGCTCAATGGCTCTCTCCGTGCGCCCAGGGGAACAGCCGCTGGCTCAGGAAATTCAGCGTTACGTCCATGACGATCGCCAGGATCGCAATCCAGGCGACGTAAGGGAGGATCACGTCCATCGACAGGTAGCGCCGAACGAGGAATATCCGGTAGCCGAGGCCGACGTCGGACGCGATCGCCTCCGACGAGATCAGGAACACCCATGCCGGACCGAGCGACAGGCGCATCGCCTGAAGAAGCCGCGGCATTGCCTGCGGCAGGGCCACCCGGATAATCACCTGCCAGCTGCTCGCCCCAAGAGTCTGCGCCTTGATGATCTGCTCCCTAGGGAGAGCGGCCACGTGGGCCGCGATGTCACGGATCATGACCGGCGCGATACCCACAACGATCAGGGCGACCTTGGCGGTCTCACCCAGACCCAGCGCGATGAACAAAATGGGCAGCAGGGCAATCGGAGGGACGACCGCGATACCTGTCACCAGCGGTCCCAGAGCGGCGCGCACCGGCGGCAAGGCGCCAAGGGCAAGGCCAACGACGATCGCCATGACCGTGGAAATACCAAGGCCGATACCCAATCGCTGCAGGCTCGCCAGCGTATCCGCCCAGAACAGCAGCTGTCCTGTAAGCTGGTCCGGCTGGAAGATCAGCGCGGCCATGCTCTGCGCCATGCTGCCCGGCAGGGGCAAGATCTTGTCTGCCGGGTTTGCGGCGTGGCGACTTGCAGCCATGACGATGTAGAGCACCGCCAGAAGCAGGATCGGCAACGCGCCGAGCATCACACGGTCGCCTCGCCCGATTTGACGATTCACCCAACGCATTTCGTCATTCCATCTTGAAAAATCGGGCCATCTTGAAAAATCGGGCCATCTTGAGAAAGCCGGATTAAAGCCGTCAGAGCTTTCCGTCGGCCGCCAGCTTCATGTAGCTGTCGTCGAAGCGCAGCGTCACATGCTGGGCATCGCCAAGCGTCTTGCCGCCCGGAAACGACATGCCCACCGCGTCAGCGGAAGCAGCACCCTTGAACAGGCCCTTGGAGAAGCTGAAATCGCGCACGCGCGTCATCGTCGTCACCAGCGCCGGGGCGGAGGTAGCCGCTACCGCAGCCTTGGGGTCGGCATACAGGTAGGTTGTGGTGAGCTGACTGTCGAAAGCCTCCGGTGTCGCCCCTGCCAGCTTGGCCATTCCCGAGCGCGCGGCCTTGCCCTCGGCATCCTGCCGCTTCATCAGCGCCACGGTGTCGTACCAGATTCCGGCGAGCGCCTTGCCCAGATTGGGATTGGCCTTGAGCGTGGCGGTATCGACGACCAGCAGGTCGAGAATTTCCCCCGGAATATCGGCCGAACTGAACACTTCCTTCGCGCCCGGCTGTGCCTTCATCGTGGACAGCTGCGGGTTCCAGGCAACTGCCGCAGTAACATCAGGGCTGGCGAAAGCGCCGACGATGTCGGCATCGCCGGTGTTCATCGTCTTGACGTCGCTCATCGACAGGCCGACCGAACTCAGGCCGCGCGCAAGGAGATAGTGGGAAACCGAAAGCTCGACGAGGTTGACCTGCTTGCCCTTGATGGACTTCAGGTCGCCTGAGCCCTTCATCAGGATACCATCGTTACCGTTCGAATAATCGCCGACAATGATGGCGCTGGTATCCTTGCCGCCGGCTGCGGGGATCGTCAGGGCATCCATATTGGCAACGGTTACGCCGTCCAGCTTGCCAGCGGTGTATTGATTGACCGATTCGACGTAGTCGTTGACCTGAACGATGTTGATCTTGATGCCGTACTTGTCGGCCCACTTCTTCACGATGCCGGCCTGCTGGGCATAGGGCCAGGGCATCCACCCGGCATAGATCGACCATCCGATATTGAATTCGGTGCGCTTTGCCGAAGCATCGCCTGATGTCTGCGAGCAGCCGGCGGTGAGAAGCGCTCCCGCCATCATTGCGACCTTGGCTATTCTACGGATCGATACGATCATGACTCGGGTCCCCTTTCGCAATGCAGCATCGCCGCGATTCGAAAGGTTGTCCATCAGAAAATATTACGTCATGTTGATTCTGTAATACTGAACAGACGTAGGCGCGGCGCAGAGCCAATGCACATCGACACAAAGCGCGGCGATGATATCCCTGCGGTCGTCACATCGGGAAGAACGGTTCCGGCTCCGCGAGAAGCCGGCGTTCGATCATGCGGCGATTTCGCTCTTGGGTTGCGGCTTGCGGGGACGCGCGGCATCTTCGTGCTCACGGCCTTCCTGCTCGTGGAGCGGCGGCAGCAGCGCGGTCGTGGTAACAAGCTGAAGCTGATGCACACCGCGAATGCTGCGCAATGCGTCGCACAGGTCTTTCAACCGGGTTGCCGGCCCCTGCACCAGTAAAACTTCGAGCGACTGGTCATCCTCGAGAAAGACGTGCTGCGAGGAGATGACTTCTTTCAGATACTCGGCCTGACTCTCGGCGAGTTGCTGCCGCACCCGGCCCCGGTCTCCCCGGTAGACGAGCGTGATCGTGCCCGCGAGCATCTCTTCGGGACGGGTCTGCGCCTCATGCTCGGCAAGGGCATGGCGGATCAGCTCGGCGATAAGCTGCGAACGGGAAGGCAGGCCGCGCTCTTCGACCATGACGTCCAACTGGCGAAACAGTTCGGCTGGAAGGCTCATGCTGAGCCGGGCAAGACTGCCGGGGTCGGTGCTCAAGCTGCTTCCCTCTCAACCATCATCACTATTCCTCAAGTGCAAAAACGTTAGTCCAGCCCGGCGAACCGGTTGGACGGGGACAGATCGCTGCGATGCTGCGCCAGTTCCGTGCACGGGTATTACGGCATCCCCTATATCATGTCCGAAGATTATGACAGCCGCCATGGGATGAGCGGAACGCGCCTGTCCACAATGCCACGCCCCACCAGCAATATTACCATTGCACAAAAATGTAATATCGATATCTTTTTGGTGGTTCGGACGGAATTCTGCCGCTCGAAGTCGATTTTGGGGAATTCTGTGGCGCAGGGTTCGGTCTACAATCCAGCATTATCCGGTAATTCGCAGTCCGCCACCGGACGGGCATATCCGAACGGCAATCCCGAACTGGGCTACAATCCGCCGGGCGTGCGCAACACCGACAGCGCCGTACCCCTGCACCGCAGCAAGCCAGTGGTTCACGATTACGCCTGTGACGGCCCCGCCCCCGGAGCCTTGGGCTTCCGCTGGACTTACGGGTCCAACGTTGCCGCAAGGAACCGCGATCCGCGCGTTCAGGTCGTACAGTACAACGAGGACACCTTCGTGCTGCGCCAGAATGTCTGCGTACATTGGGAGGCGCCCTTCACTTACCTGCTGTTCGGCAACAACGGCGCCTTGCTGATCGACACCGGGGCCACCGCCACGCCTGCCCATTACCCGTTGCGAGAGACCGTCGACGCCATCATTACGCGTTGGGGACAGGCGCGGGGCCGTAGCAAGGTTCCCCTGACCGTCGCCTTGACCTCGGGCGAAGACATCGCGCAAAATCAGGGGCTGGCCCAGTTCGCCGGGCGGGCAGACACCACCATCGTTCCAAAGCCATTGCCCGTAATGCAGCGTTTTTATGGCCTCCAAAGCAGTTGGCCCTCAGGCACCGGCCGGATCGATCTCGGCGACCGGGTGATAGAGGTGATCCCGACACCGGGCACGCACAAGGACGGCGTGACTTTCTACGATCCCTATTGCCAGTTTCTCTTCACCGGCGACCTGCTGTTTCCCGGCAAGATCAATATCGGCAACGATAGCGATTTCATTGCATCGCTTGAGCGCTTGAAGGCATTCGCAGGCAAGCAAGGGATAAAATGGCTCCTTGGCGGCCACGTCGAAATGATGTTCGTGCCCGGAAAATACTATCCGCGCTTTGCGACCTACAAACCCTATGAGCGCGTGCTGGAAATGGTGCCGGCACTGATCGACGAGGCGCTCCAGTATGCCCGCGAGGTGCAGGGCAAGGACATGATGCTCATCCGCCCCGATTTCGCGTTTTTCAACGGCGTCAGTCCCGACCAGCGAACACAGGTCTGGCCCGAGGGCGTACCGAATATCAATCCCCCTCGTCCATTCTGACGACAAGGAGAGCAGTCGTGGATCGCCGTGCCTTCCTGAGCTACAACGCGGCGGTCGCCGCAATTCCGCTGACCGGGGTGGCGCTTGCCAGCCTTACCGAAGCAGCATCCGCTGCGGTCCGCCCGGCCCCTGTCGATTTCACAAGCAACCTCCCCGCGCCCGGCAGCTTTCCCAAGCGGTGGATCTGCGGTTCCTCGTCGTGCATGGACAACACCGATCCGCCGGTACAGGTCCATTGGTACAACCCGCATACGGCGATCCTGCGCCAGAACAAGGCGTACAGCTATGAGGCGCCCTTCGCGCCGCTCTATTTCGGCAATGACCGCGTACTGTTGCTCGACGAAGGCTTCGTGCAACTGCGCAACGACTGGGACTTACGCGGCACGGTGGACCAGTGCATCGCCGAATGGTGCGCCCGCAACGGCCGCGATCCCGCCAGCCTGGAACTGCTGGTCGCGTTCAGCCATCTCCATGCCGACCATTACGCAGCGACCAACCAGTTCGCGGATCGCCCGAACACCCGCTACATGGGACTTACGCACGAAGAGATGGTCGGCTTCTGGGGCATGACCAATTTTCCGGAAGAGCGGGTAAGGCTGGATCTGGGCGGGCGCGAAATCCTGATCTGGGGATCGCCCGGCCATGTCGTTTCGGAATTCGCCTACTACGATAGCTACACTCAGATCCTCTACACCGGCGACATGTTCTATCGCGGGCGCTGCTACATCAGTTTCTGGCAACCCTGGTTCGACAGCATGAAACGGCTTATCGCGTTCTGCGACACGCATCCGGTAAGCCATGTGATGGGCTGCCATGTAGAGATCAGCAAGGATGGTCAGGACTATGCCTATGGCATGACCTATCAGCCTGACGAGGCCCCGGTGGAAATGACGGTGCAGCAACTTCGCGACGCGTTTGCCATGGCCCAGACGATCACCGAGCCCGGCATCTATTTCACCGGCACGGTTTTCCTGTGCAACCAGACGCGCGGGACCACGACGATCGACAAGAACCCCTATCGCTACACCTGACGCGGCGACGAGTCGGCGGCGATGAGGCCGCCGAATTTATTACCAAGCCCGCGATCTCGATCGCCGCAGTGAAAAATTGCGCGCCGCAAAACGCCTTTGCGGAAACGAATAGATGGCAGTTTTCCCACACCTTCAGCGCTTGATGGCCAAAAGGCATTCTCGTGACAATAATACTCTTGACGAGAAAGGTAATATCCATACCGTATGCCATGTCGCCGGTCAGAGCGATGACAACAGGGAAAGGGAATCTGTAGCGACAAACCGCTTCGCCGGTTTGGATGAGGGATTTTCGATGGAACAACTGACGGTCGACAAGGCGGTTCTTTCGAGTGACGAGCAATCGGTCACTGGCGCTGCTCATCCTAACTCAAATCCCTCTTCTTCTTACAGTTTCTCACGCCTGCCCATGGCGGACGGCAAGAGTGACGCCTCCCTGAAGGACCGTCTGTTCAACCTGGCGCCGCCTGCATTTGTCGCGGCAGTCGTCCTGTTCTGGGCCTATGCCCCGAAGTCCTGGGTCGACAGTGGCTGGTCCATCATCCTGGCCTCCTCGCTTACCACCCTGATCGTCCTCGGCCTTGAACTGGTCCATGAAAGGCATTCGGGCTGGCGCATGAACAAGCGCGAATTCGCGACGGACCTGTTCTACGTGGTTTTGAGTTCTACCGTGATTTCCTGGGTTACGACCACGCTTGCGGAAGATCCCCTTCTTGCATTCAAGACGTCGCTCGGCATCACCACGCAATGGGCGATGCAGCTGCCTTTTCTCGTGCAGGTCGCTCTCGTCATCTTCGTGATAGAGTTTGGCCAGTACTGGATGCACCGGCTGATGCATAACTCGACCCCGTTCTGGCTGACCCATGCCCCGCATCATCACATCACGCAGCTCAATGCCGCGAAGGGCGCTGTGGGCAACCCGATCGAACTGTTCCTCATCAGCCTCAGCGTAGTGGCGCTGTTCGATCTTCCGCTTTCGGCCAAGTTCTGCGCATTCAACGTCCTGGGCGTGGTCTCCACTTTCGCCCACGCCAATGTTCGCGCCGATCCGCCCAAATTCTATTCGTTCTTCTTCACGACGATCAGGCACCATAGCCTGCATCATTCGACGGATTACGAAAGCACCCGCTGCAACTACGCCAATTCGCTGATCGTCATCGACCGCGTTCTCGGCACCTACCGCGAAGGCGAAGCAGCCATCGTCGGGCAGGACGAGTGCAGGAGGCTTTCAATCCTGGAACAGTTCATGTTCCCGTTCCAACCCCTGATCTCAAGGATCAGGCAAATGCGTAGCGCGTCCGCCATCCACTGATCCGCAGCGGACAATCGAAATCAACAACGGAGCAACCACCTCGACGAGTTCCCGAGAACGTCGAGAGCAAGAAGTGCGTCTGCAAGACATCCGTCAAGCGATGGCCGGCGCATCGATAAAAGCCAAAAAAACGCCCCTCGGCTTCTGGCAGGAGCAAGTCCAAGGCGCGGCAAAAAACCTTAACCATGAACGGGGAAGCATATGTCATATCGCGCAAAACTGAGAGCGGGGCTATTATCGGCAACCGTGTTTACGGGCACCGCATTCGTGACGCCGGCAATGGCGCAGGACGCCGCAGTCTCGGATGACGGCAATGCCATCGTCGTGACCGGCACCCGCCGCACGACAACGATCATGGATGCGCCGATCAACATCCAGGCGATCGGCTCCGAGGAACTGGCTCGCCAGCGGATCGACGACGTGCGCGATCTCGCCGACTTCACTCCCGGCATGACGATCTCCGACACGGGTCCCGGCTCGACCGGATCGATCGTGCTGCGCGGCCTCAACGCTTCCGACGTGGGCTCCAACGGCGCCAGCTACGACGACTCGCTTGGCGTTTATCTGGGCGAAGTTCCGCTCTACTACGACTTCAAGCTGCTCGACATCGCACGCGTGGAAACGTTGCTCGGTCCGCAAGGTACGCTCTACGGCCTCGGCACGCTGGCGGGCGCGATCCGTTACATCCCGAACCGCCCGAACCTGGATGAATACGAAGGCGAAATGCATGGCCGCTTCTACAGCAAGGACCACGGCAGCAAGCCCGGCTATCAGGTCGACGGGATGATCAACATTCCGATCGTGAAGGATCACATCGCCTTCCGTTCGGCCACCGGTTATTACTACGACCCTGGTTTCATCGACTATCCGCTGCTCATCAACGAGCCCGGCGTTTCCCTGCCCCAGCCTACCGGCACCGATCGTCCGACCGGCGCGGACTACACCAACAACCTGCACAAGCGCGAGGATCTCAACTTCGAGAAGACCTTCACCACGCGTAACCAGTTGCTGGTCCAGACCACCGAAGACCTCAAGGTGATCTTCACCTACGCCTTCCAGCGGACCAAGACCGACGGCGCCCAGTCCAACAGCGCCGGCGTGCTGGGCACGGGCAAGTACGAGAATGCCAGCCGCTATGCCGAGCCGGTCAACCGCCGCGCTCACCTTGCCAGCATGGAAATCAACGCGAACATCGCGGACATCGCCGACTTAGTCTCGACAAGCGCCTACACCAACGTTCGGGGGCGTTCGCAGTCGGACAATACCGACCTGCTGCTCGATCTCGACTACGACTACGAACTGTTCCCGGCATTCTCGAGCTGGAACGAAAGCGACAACCGCCGCAAACAGTTCAACCAGGAAGTTCGCCTGGTTTCACGTCACGGCGGCCCGTTCAGCTGGGTTCTCGGCGGCTTCTACAACGAGCAGAAGTATCACAACGACTATGCCGAGCACGTCCCGGGCCTTTCGGATTATTACGGGGTTCCGAATAATCCCGAGGATCTCGAATACGTCAGTTACACCAAGTCCAAGGTGACGGAGAAGGCCATCTTCGGCGAAGGCACCTTCCGGGTCACGCCGCAGTGGCAGGTCACCGGCGGCGCGCGGTATTTCAAGTATACCTCTACCGTTCAGGGCGCTCTTGTTCTCCCTCTGCTGGGCGATCCGCTCAGCCCATACGACCTCAGCTCGTCGGGCGGCAAGGCGAAGCAGGACGGCTGGGTTTGGAAGTTCAACACTTCCTATAACTTTACGCCTGACCTGATGTTCTACGCCACTTACAGCAAAGGCTATCGCATCGGCGGCCCGAACCGCGTCGCGCCCTGCCCCGACCCCGTGCCGGCCAACCAGCAGAACGCCTGCGCGTTGCCGAACGAAATCCAATATGGCCCGGACAAGACCAAGAATGCCGAAATCGGCATGCGTATGCAGCTCTTCGATCGCAAGCTGACCTTCAACTTCGATGTCTTCCATATCAAATGGGAAGGCATTCAGGTCGATTCCGCGACGTTCTACGGCGTGACCGGGATCACCGTGAACGGCGGCGCAGCCAAGTCGCAGGGCTTCGAAACCTCGTTCCAGTTCAAGCCCATCCCCCAGCTGTCAATCCAAGGGACATATTCCTATACCGATGCCAAGCTGACCGAGGACGTGCCCGGCATCATCACCGTCCGCACCACCCCGAACAACTACGACGGGCGGCCGAAGTTCACCCAACTCGACGCGCTGGACGGCGATCGCCTCCCCGGCTCGGCGAAGAACTCCGGCAGCCTTGGCGCCACCTACACCATGCCGATGATGGAAGGGAGCCTAATCGCCAACTGGACCACAACCTACCGCGGCAACGTCGTGTCACGGCTTGGCTGGGACCGGGGGTATGGCGACAAGATCCCAAGCTATGTGCTGCATCGCGCTACGCTGGCCTATGAAACCGACCAGTACAGCGTCAGCCTGTTCGCGAACAATATCTTCGACAAGTACGCGGTGGCCTCGGTTGGCCAGGACCGTTCGCGCATCGGCGTGAACGACGGTGTCGCCGTGCGTTACTACCGCCAGACGGTGGTGAATCCGCGTACTTTCGGCATCGAAGCCCGCTTCAAGTACTGACACTCGCCATCAAAGAACCGAGGCGCTTTCCCAAGAAGGGAGAGCGCCTCGCTTTTTGTCTTGAACGACGCCGCTATTCGGTTTCGATGCCCTGTTCCTGCAACCAGGCCCGCACCGGCTCCAGTGCCTCCCGATAAGACCGCCATTTTCCCACGCCGTCGGCATTGATCGGGCGGCGGACCTGAGCCGCGCTGGGCGTTGCCACGGCAGCACTGTTTTCATGAAACGACAGGCAGGCCTCATCCCACTCCAACCCGCAATGCTCCAGCAGGCGCCGGGTTTGCCCCTCCTGATCGCTGACCAGCGTTTCATAGGAAAGCTGCAACACCCGGCCAGGCAAAATCCTTTCCCAAAAGGCCATGAGCCTATCGAAGCGGGCGTAGTAGCGGGCCGTATCCATGAGGTCGTACGAATAGGCATAATAGGCGGACTGGCTGGCGAAGAGGTTCTTGTAGTTGCTCCAGATGGTATCCATCGGGTTCCGGCGCAGGCAGACGATCCGGGCATCGGGCAAAGCACGCGCAATGTGGCCGATGTACAAGAAGTTGGCCGGCAACTTGTCCGTAAAGCGCGCCTTGCCGCTGCGCCGATGATGATCTGCGCGCGCGAGATAGGCCGCCCCGATCGCGGCGGCGTCGACACCTGCACTCACCGCGATCGTGGCGGGATCGATGATGTTGCGCGATGGCGTTCCTGTCAGTTGTTTGACTGCCAGCGGCATAGCCTGAAGCTCCCCCGCCGCCTCGACATCGCGGTGTGAGGAAAGGATGCGATCGACCAGAGTGGTGCCGGTACGTGGCATGCCCACCACGAAAATAGGCGCGGCGCCGACCGTTCCGCCCCCGGCGGCAAGGGCATCGGCTGGGCCACCGAATATCGCCTCGATCCCTTCGAATATCGCGGCGTCCTGCTCGAAATCATAATGGATCGCCTGTTTGTGCGCAGCATTCGCGGCAGACAGGTACCGGAAAGCATCGGCGACATTGCCGACATCCTCCAACTCCTTTGCCAGAGCATAACGGATGCGCAGCGTATCCTCGGGCCTCCTCGCATTGGCCAAAGCCGTTTCCAGTCGCGTCACATGATTGGCCTGTGCCGTCTGCCGAGAAAGAATGGCGAGGGCATAGTGCACGCGCGCATTCCCGGGCTCGTTGGCCAGAATCGCCTCATAGTGCGCCTGTGCATCGGCCACCCGGCCCGTGAAGCCGCTTGCCGCGGCCAGATTGTAGCGATAGCCCAGATTGCCCGGCTCGGCCTCCACCGCCGCAGCAAACGGAATGACCGACGCTTCATGATCGCCCAGCCGGGCCAGAACGCACCCGATGGTATCAAACGTCAGTGCGTCGGATGGCGAGAGTTCCATGGCCCGGCGCGCGGCATCGGCAGCCTCCCCGTCACGCCGAAGAAGAATAAGCAGCCTGGCAAGCTGGGCAAGATGCTCCGCGTTTGGACCACGTTCCACCGCAGCTTCGATCAGGGGTATAGCCTTGGCGATCTGCCCTGCCTCGGCGGCCGCGAGGCCTAGCAGAAAGAATCCTGCCGGCTGCTGCGGGCTTTCCAAGGCAAGCGCCTTTGCGTCAGCAGCGGCTGCCGGCAGGTCTCCGCGTTTGAGCGCCGCTCTCGCCCGAGCTTCCAACGTCATTCAGCGCTCCCGGTGCGAACGATCATATCCCGGGAGTCTGTTTGAAATGCGCGGGGAGAGGCGCACGTAATGTATCCCGACTGATCGCCATCAATGCCCTCACATCTTTCGAACCCGAGCTTAGGCACCCATGGAGCCCCTGACAATCGCCACCGTGCCCCGACCGAGGCAGGCCGCTTGACGTGTCCCTCTCACGCCGCGATCAGTCTGCGATGATACCGACCCCTGAGCAGCAAGCCATTCTCGACCGGCCTCCGACCAATTCGATCAAAGTTACCGCAGGGGCCGGATGCGGCAAGACTTCGACGCTCGTCCATTACGGCAAACGCTGGCCGGCGCCCGCGCTATACCTCGCCTTCAACCGCGCGATCGCCGACGAAGCGGGTCGCAAGTTCGCACCGATCATCGAAACACGCACCGCACACAGTTTCGCGCACCGGGCGCTCAATGTCGGCGGGCGCAAGGCGGAACTCGTCCCGCGCTACCGGCAGGAACACCTGCGCGCTTTCGACCGCATCATTGATCCCTTGCCCGGCCTGAGCGATTGGCAGGTGCGCGCCGCAATCCTGCGCACGCTCGACAATTTCCTGATCGACGCCGGCTCGAAAATCCGCCCGGACCACTGCGACCTCACCAGCAAGTCGCAAAGGATGGCCGTGCGTGAGATGACGCGCGAGATCGTCAAGAAACTGCTCAAGTTCGACAGGCACGACCTGCCGATCACCCACGACACCTACCTCAAGGCCTTCGAACTCTGGCACCGTATCGAAGGCAGTTTCAAATACCTGCTGCTTGACGAGGCGCAGGATCTGAACCCGGTGCTCATCTCGATCGCGAAAAAGGCAGCACTGCCGACAGTCCTGGTGGGCGACCCGTACCAGTCGATCTACCGCTTTCGCGGCGCAGTCGACGCCATGGACGAATTCGACGCCCCCGAACTGCCACTTACACATAGCTGGCGCTTTGGCCCCGAGGTCGCCGCGCTTGCCAACAGCATCCTGCGCCGCAGTTCCAGGCCGCCGCGCCACAAGCTGCACGGAAACCCCGATCGCGAAACGCAGGTGCTACGCTATACCGGCAAGCTGCAACCGCGCCCCGGCACCGCCATCCTCGCCCGCACCAATGCGCGCCTGTTCGAAAGCCTTGCCGCTATCGAGCAGCCCTTCCACCTGATCGGCGGCGTCGCCGACCTGCAACGTCAGCTTTCCTCCGCCCTCGCGCTGCGCCAGCGCCGCCATCATCAGGTCGTGGATCCCGGGGTCGCACGATTCACCTCATGGGCGCTGTTCGACCATGCCGCCGACCGCGGCGACGGCGAAGCGCGCCGCCTACGCGACATCGTCGACCGTCACGGCGAGCGCCTGCCCGGTATCCTCTCACGGCTGGGCACCCTGCACCGCGAACGCGAGGGAGATGCCGCGCTGATCGTTTCCACCGCCCACAAGGCAAAGGGGCGCGAATTCGATACCGTAGTCGTACTCGACGATTTCGAGGATCCCGCCGACCTCGCCGCACGCCGCCTGAAGGACGCAACCAAGGCCGTCGAGGCCGATCAGCAGATCAACCTGCTCTATGTGGCCTGCACGCGAGCAACGCACCGCCTCTACCTTGCACCCAAGCTTCACGATGCGCTTTGCTGAGACACTGGACCGATGATCTCGGTGCCCTTATCGCCACGTGAGGCAAACGGGTTGTCTTCCAGCCCCGGCGCTGGTTCGCCCCCGCTAGTGGCCGCCTTTTGGTTTGGTATGCGGGACCAAGCCGCGAAAAACGCAGAATTACCTTCAGCATTCGCTTCGATCAGCGGCGGGTATTTGCAGTTCGGGCGCTTTGTCGTGCCTTTTGAACAGTGCCGCGCAAGGTTGCCGCATCGATTGCGCCGGGGATCAAGTAGTCCCCTATCACCAGCCCCGGCGTTCCGGTAAGGCCGATCATCTCGGCCAACTGGTTCGTCTTGCGCAGCGCGGTATCGATGACGGGCTGGTTGCGCGCAAGATCTGCCTGCAAGCGCGCCCAGTCGACACCCGCGCGGGTTGCTGCCTGTCGAATATCCGCCTGATCCAGTTTAACCGGCCCGCTCATCAACGCATCATTGAACGCGGCATACTTGCCCTGATAACGTGACGCCATTGCCGCTCGCGCCGCTTCGCGTGATGCCCCTCCGAAGATCGGCCAGTCGCGGTAAACTACGCGCACCTTGCGGTCTGTAGCCAGAAGTTGCTTCAGGTCCCCATGCAGCTTGCGGCAATAAGGGCACTGGTAGTCCGAAAAGACGACGATGGTCACGTCGTAGCCCTGGGGGGCAATGGTGGGGATGGCCGCATCGTTGACAAGCGCGTCCTTCATCCGGGTACGCTCATCCGGCGAAGCCATCGTGCTGGCCCGAGCCTCCGACGACAGGGCTCCCGGCATGCAGAGCCCGCCGAAGAGAATTGCGGCGGACATGCTGGCATTATGCCAGACCGAAAACTTCTTCACGCGCTTGAACACCTTTCGTTGGCCAGTGCGGGCGCCGTGCCAGATCGGCAGCGCGAGTACCAGCACAACCCAATGTCCTGCGACGACCGGCCCGCCGCCCTGCCGAACTTCAGAAAATTCCAGTAAGAGAGAAAAGCACACAGATGAAGGCGTTCCGCTCCGCCTACCTGCTGTTTGGGCCGCATCGATGGAATGAGCCTTGCACCTCAGGCGTCGACAAGGTGCCTTGCTCGCATCAACGCGCCGGCATCGGGCGCGCGGCCGAGGAACGCCTTGAACGAATCCATCGGATCACGGGTATCTCCCACGCCTAGGATCTCAGTGCGGAAACGATCTGCAAGCGCCGGATTGAAGATATCTCCCGATGCGACGAAGGCTTCGAAAGCATCGGCGTCCAGCGCTTCGGACCAGGCATAGCTGTAGTAGGCGCTGGCATATCCGCCGTCGAAAATATGGGTAAAATAGGGGAAGCGGTGACGCAGGCCGATTTCCGGCGGCATCCCCAGCCTTTGCAGTTCCGCTGCGACAAAGGCGCGAGGATCGTCGGCGCCGCCAGGTGCGCGGTGCATGGCGAGGTCGACCAGCGAGCAACTGATCAGTTCCACCGTAGCGTAACCCTGCCCGTAGGATTCTGCGTTGCGGATCGCGGTGATCAGGGCATCGGGCACGCCGAACCCGGACAGGACCTCGCGGCTGACGATCCAGTTTTCCATGAACTTGCTGGGAAATTCGACGAAGTCCCGCGCGACGGCCGTGCCCGACTGGCTGGGATAGGTCACGCGCGAGAGCAGGCCGTGCAAGGCGTGCCCGAATTCATGGAACAGCGTACGGGCCTCGTCTATCGACAGACGGGTGGAAGCGATGTCCGGCGGTGGCGCCGCGGCGAAATTGGCGACGAGATAGACGACCGGGAGAACCTGCCCGTCCATCGTCTCCTGCACCCGCAGGCTGCCCATCCACGCCCCGCCGTGCTTCTCGGGCCGCGCGAGATAATCGGTGAAGAGCAGGCCCACCGGCGCGCCGGCAGCATCGCTTACCTCCCATGCCCACACATCGGCCTGATAACCGGGAATGTCGGGCCGGTGCGTGAAGGACAGGCCATAAAGTCGTCCAGCAGTGTCGAACGCGGCCTGACGGACGGCATCCAGCCGCAGGTGCTCCGCCACCGCAACGCCGTCCAGCGCATAGCGCGAGCGACGGACTTTCTCGGCATAGAAACGCCAGTCCCATGGAGCGAGCGGGAAGCCGCCATCCTCGGCATCAATGAGGGCCTGGAGTTCGGCCGCCTCCTCGGCTGCGCGGCGCTTGCCCGGCTCCCACAACTGGGCGAGCATGTCGGCGGCGGCATCGGGCGTATGCGCCATGCTTTCTTCCAGAGCATAATGAGCATGGTCCGCATAGCCCAACATGGCAGCGCGTTCCTGCCGGAGCGCCAGGGTTTCGGCGATAACCGGCCAGTTATCATGCGGCCCGCCGTCGCAGCGGCCGGTGAACGCGCGCCACAGGGTTTCGCGCAGGTCCCGGCGCTCCGAAAAGCTCAGGAAGCTTTCATAATCGGTCCGGTCCAGCGTGACATGATAGCGGCCGGACAAACCCTTGGCCCCCGCGCGCCCTTTAGCAGCGTCGCACAGCGCTGCGGGCAGCCCGGCCAGATCGTCCTCACCCAGGTCCAGCACCCAATCGGACGTCGCCGCCATGACGTTGTGGCCGAACTGGACAGACAGAGCGGAAAGCCGCGCATCGATCTCTGCGAACCTGTGTTTCTCCGTCTCCGTCAGGGCCGCGCCGCCGCGCAGGAACCCCGCCTGACCGGTTTCGACGAGGCGAACCTGCTGCGCGTCCAACCCCGCTTCATGGCGAGCGGCGTGGACGGCAGCGACACGCTGCGCGAGGACCGGATCGTGGCTGATCGCGGTCGAATGGGCGCTGAGCAGCGCGGAGACCTGCGCTTCGATAGCCCGTATAGCGGGAGTGCCTTGCGCGGACGACAGCGTCCAGAACAGGCGGCGTACCCGCCCTAACGCTTCGCCGCATCGTTCGAGCGCGGCGATCGTATTCTCGAAAGTCGGCGGCTCCGCCTGCGCGGAAATGATCGCCAGTTCCTCCCGGTGCCAGGCCGTCGCGGTTTCGAAGGCGGGGAGGAAATCCTCGGGCCGCACTACCAAGAAGGGCGGCGCACCGAGTGGTCCGTCCCAAGGGCGCAGCAACACATTGGCGAGCGCGTCAGTCAATGGATTCGACCTCATTCGTAACCACTTCGAAGCGCACCAGGTTTGCCGGACCGAAAGCCGTGGTCAAGGCAACATCGGTGGCATCGCGGCCGCGCGCCATTAAAATACGGCCAATGCGCGGCTGGTTGTGGCGAGCATCATGGGTATACCACTCGCCATCGATATAGACATCGAACCAGGCGCTGAAATCCATCGGCGCATCGACGGGCGGTATGCCGATATCGCCGAGGTAACCGGTGCAATAGCGCGCAGGAATGTTCATACAGCGGCACAGGGTAATGGCGAGATGCGCGAAGTCCCGGCATACGCCCTGCCTTTCCTGATAGCCGTTCCAGGCGGTCTTGTCCGGCCGGGCGTGGTGATAGCCGAACTCGATATGGCCGTGCACGAAAGTGACGATCGCATCCACCCGGTCGCGGGCCGAAAGCAGGTGCCCGAAATTGCTCCAGGCAACGTCCATCAGGCGGTCCGTCTCGCAGTATCGGCTACCCAGCAGGAAGGGCATGACCGCATCCGGCAGATCCTCGACGGGCGTTTGCGGCCCGTCGGGCGCGCGGGCGTCGGGCTTCCCATTGTCCTCGATCACGAAATCGCACGACAGGGTCACGCCGCCGGGCGGAATGGCCAGCCGCGTGGCAACGTTCCCGAAACCGTCCTCGAAATGATAGAGCGGGATGTCCGGGTCGGCGAACAGGCGCTGCGGCGTGCGAAGGTCTTGATGGCGCGAGGGATGAAGGCTGAGCATCGCCATCATCGCGGTTTTCGTGTCGCTTTCAAATCGAATGTCATATCCGCAGCGGATCAGCATGAGGGTTACTTTCCTGCAACGCCGAGGGATCGGCTGTTGATGGCACCATGATCGGTAAGGGGGAACCGGGCGGGATCAGCACGGACCACGTCGACGGTCACGTCCATGCCCAGAAAGCTGGCGGGCAGCCCGTACCAGGTGCCCGAAAGCGGCAGCGCCTGATACGGATCCCGCGCGACGGCGACGCGAATCAGCCCGCGATTGCCGATGATCCCGTTGGTCGGATCGAATTCGACCCAGCCCGAGCCGGGGAGAAAGATGCGCACCCAGGCATGGGTATTACCGCCACCAACCACGCCTTCGGATCGCGACGGATTGTAGACATAGCCCGAGATGAAGCGCGCAGCGAAACCGAGCGCGCGAACCGCCTCGATCATCAGCACTGCAAAGTCGCGGCATGTGCCTTGGCGCTTTTTCAGCGTCTCGATCGGCGACTGCGTCCCCTTTTCGTGACGAGGCACATATGTGAAGTCGCGCTGGATGCTGGTTGCGATGTGGGTCAGCAAAGCAATCGTGCCGGTGTTGCCGTCATTGCTGACGAAAGCCCGCGCCCAGTTATCGACCACCCTGCCCGGGTCCAGGTGCTGGCGCTCGATCGACCGCAGCAGGTCGGGCATGTCCTCCGACGAATAGGTGAACGGGAAAAGCCGGGCATAGGCTTCCACGTCTACCTGCTTCTGGGCGAGCGGCGCATGTTCCAGCGTCACTTCGCTGGTGACCACCAACTGCGATGCCCGGCGTTCGAACAGGGCGATGGCCACGGAATTGCCGAGAACGTCATGCACCCACCGCAGTTCGCTGGGCTCGGGGTCGATGCTGAGGCGGGCGGACAGCAAGCGCTGGTCAAAGGCTTCGCGCGGGCGCATCATGATCCTATGCTCACCAAGGGACACAGGCTGCTTGTAGTGATACGCCGTGACATGATGGATCGTCAGCAAAGGCATGGAGGCGAATCCTGATGGCCGGGCTCACGGCGGATGGCTTCTTGGGTCCGGAAGATCCGGCGCCAGTTGGTCTGTTCAACGCAGAAGGCACCTCGCCGTTCCTGCTGATCGGCGACCATGCCGGTTCCGCCCTTCCCCGCGCACTGGGCGACCTCGGCCTGCAGGCGGGCCAGATGAAGCGGCATATCGCGATCGACATCGGTGTTTTCGGCCTTGGCCATGCACTTGCCGAAATGCTCGACGCGCCTTTCGTACATCAGATCTATTCACGCCTCGTCATCGACTGCAACCGCAATCCAGCCCGTACCGATGCCATCCCGGAAGTATCGGACGGAACTCGTATTCGCGGGAACGAACGCTTGCCGGATGGTGAGCGGGCGTGCCGGATCGACGCCATTCACAGGTCCTATCATGCTCAGATCACAGCAATAATCGATGCGCGGGAAACGGCTGGCCGCGAAACCGTCCTCGTGTCGCTGCACAGTTTCACGCCGACTATGGACGGTGCGCAGCGCCCTTGGCATGTCGGCATCCTGCACGGCGCGGGCAGGACCGACTTTGCGCGTGCCCTGATGCAGGAACTTCGCCGCGAGGATGATCTGAACGTTGGCGACAACGTGCCTTACGCAATGGATATTACCGACTACACAGTGCCGCTTCACGCCTTCCCGCGCGGCCTGCGCTATGCGGAAATCGAAGTGCGGCAGGATCTTCTCCCCGATAGCGCCGGGCACCAACTCTGGGCGCCACGTTTCGAGAGGTCATTTCTGGACGCGCTCGCATCGGTAGCTGCTTGAAACCAGTGAACCCGGCCAGCGATGAAACACCGGGACCGTTGACGCAGCTATCGCTGTCTGACGCGGAAAGCGGAACCCGCATCTCAACTTCACCGAAGATAAACGGGAACGCCCACGTCAGGTTGCACAAGCTCGAACAAACTCAAAATGCGCGTGCCAATGCCAGCGACACTACAGCGCCCTGTTGCTGGCTGCGCTGTTCACTCCCGGTAAAGGCGCCCGCCCGGCTGGGCGCGAAGAAACGGCGCCACCGGGCGTTGTCCTGCCCATTGATCGCTTTTGCCGTGAGCGTTGTCTTGAAGCCCGCGAGCACGGTAGTCTCGACGTAGGCGCCCCATAGCGCGTGGTCGCGCCAGTGCAGTACCTCGCCGGTGTAGAAGACGTCGGCCTGCTCCGCCGCGGTCCAGTTTATGCCCCATGAGGACTTGAGTGCGGGCACGTCATGGCGGAATTCGGCCGTCAGGCTTTGATTGGGGATATCGTCCATCGGGCGGCGGCGCCCCGTTACCGGATCGCGCAGCCGCGAGCCGCGCCAGGTGGCGTCTACCGTCAGGCGCGCGCCCTTGAGCGCCCTGTCGAGCGGCAGCGTGCCCTGCGCTGTAATGCCCCATTGCCGGGCATCGCCGATGGTGCCCAGCGCTTCGTCGCCCGAGGGCAGCACCAGATAGCCGAGAAGCCCCGTGTGCCACTGGTGGTAGGCCTCTATCGCGATGGCACCGCCCTTGCCCCAGCGGTGGTCGAGGCGCAGCAATGCCCGGGTTACGCGGGCGGGGCGCAGGCCCGAATTGCCGCCAAGGGGACGCCCGTCCGCCTGGTTGACCGAGGCAGCAAAGTCCCCGAAATTGAGCTGATCGACTGTTCTGCGCGCACCCAACCGTACCTGGGTGCTACCTGAAGGCGACCAGACGAGCGCTGCCGAGGGTTTGAAGTAGGACAGGCTCTGCTCCTGCGCCGCCTCACCCGTTACCCGGATGCGCGAGAATTCCACCGCCATGCCCGCTTCCAGATTGAGGCGCGCGGCTAGCTTGACGGTGAGGTTGGCGAATGCCTCGCCGCGCATTTCCGATACGCGTGTATCGGCATTGGCGAGCGCCACGGGGATGAGGCCGCCGCCGGTATTTTCGGCGTAGTCCAGCTGGCTCGACAGACTGTTGTAAGCCACTTCGCCGCCGAACTCGGGACGCACCGGATGATCGCCTTCGCGGGCGACGGTGGCGCGCGCGACCAGTTCCGCCGGCTTTTCCAACTGGGACGAGAGGCCGCGATAAGGTGCCTCCACGTAATCCTCGTCGGTGACGTACCGCTCGATCCGGCCGAGGCCGACGAACTTGGCCGTCCAGCCCGCGCCAAGGCGGCGGGTCCAGTCCAGACCCAGCTCGCCGCTGCGGCCTTTTTCGTCGTAGGCGATATCGCGGCGGGCATCGGGGGAACCGTCCGCCGCGCCGTTGAAGATGTTGATGCCGCGCCGGGACGAATAGCCGTCCTTGTTGAGCCGCAGGTTCGCGGTCAGCGTGCCGCCTGCGACCGGGCCCGAAGTGCTTAGCGCCAATCCGTATTCAGGCGCTTTGGCCGACGTGTGTTCCTTCCGCGTCGATGTCAGCGCGGCGCCCGCGTCCCGGTCGAAGTAGATGCCGTCGCCGGGGTAGCGGGTCAGTTCGCCGGAAAGCTCCACGCTGGTCTGCCAGCCTGCGATGCGGCGCGCGTGGCTGATCCGGGCGGCTGGCGATACGAAGCCGTCCGCCGTATGGGTGAGCGTGAGCGCGGCATTGCCCGATCCCCCCGCATCGGCGCGCAGCACGACATTGGCAACGAGGGTCTGCCCCTGCGCTTCGGCGGCATCGCTGCCGCGCAGCAGGACCACCCGCTCCACCCGCGAAGCGGCGATCCGGCGCAGCACTTCGGTGATGCCCCCGCCTTTGACGGTGGGGCGCTGCCCGTCGATCAGGACATTGCCTGCGCCGGCCCCGAAGCCGCGCAGCGAAGTGCCCTCGCTGAGGAGGAAGCCCGGCGTACGCTCCAGCATGTCGAGCGCGGTCTGGGGCTGGAACGGCTTGTAGAAATCGGCCGGATATACCGGATCTGGTCCGGCGGGGATGATGGCGGGCGGGGCTTCCTGCCCCTGCCGCTGGGCCGGGCGTTCATCGTCCACCGGAGAAGTGGCCGCAGCCACGCCGGCAAGCATCAGCGAAAATGCATTCATCGTACCGGACCCAGACCCCATCCCAGAAGCGCCAGCGGCGCCGCCGTCATCACCAGCCACAACCACGCCCGCCCGGCGCTGCGGGCATGGAACACCGCCATCGAGATGGCTGCGAAGACCGCAAAGCTGGCCAGCGTCGCCGCCGTCACCGCCTCGACCCGTTCCATGCCGGCACGGGCAAGGAGGAACGACAGCACTACGGTGACCTGCACGGTCAGCCCGTAGGCACCCAGCGTTCCCGCCAAGGTGCGCGCCGCGGCGTGAGGCGGGGGGGCTGCTTGACCCGCCGCGGCAGTGTTCTTCGGCATCAAACGGTCTTTCCTGAAATCAGGCGCAGAATGCGCTCGCGGTTGGTCTGGGCGGCCAGCACCAGTACGGCGGACAGGCTCAGCCATCCGAACCAGCAGACGGCGCCGTAAGCCCAGCCGAAACCGAGCACGGCGGCGGCGAAAGCCAGCGCCAGTGCGCCCAGTCCGCCTCGCCGCAGCAGGCGCGACATGCGCGGGGGCAGCTTGCGGCGCAGCCAGTCCTGCTGGTGGCGAACCATCGCCATGAGCAGCAGCGCGAAGCCGATGAGGGCGGGCAGGGCGATCGTGAGGTGGCTCATGCCGGGGCCTCCGTTCTTGCCCGCTGCCGGCGCGCAGACGCTGTCTTGGGCTGGTGGCGCAGGACTTTCCACGCGGTATAGGCGAAGCCTGCTGCCAGCGCCGACACAGTCAGCTCGAAACCGGCGAAGACCCAGTCGCCGTGCCATAGGCTGACTGCCAGCCCGCGCGGCGTGGTCGCCGCATTGACCAGCGGCACCAGCGCAAAAAGGACGGCGGCGGCCCCCAGCGATTCCACCCATGCGCGCTTGGCGGGCCGCGCCAGCGTCCAGGCGAAGATCGCGCCCCAGGCGATGAACAGGCTGTCGACTTCCCATTCGGATCGCTCAGGCAGCGCGGCGGGTAGCAGCCGGTTGGCCAGGAAATAGACCGCGATGCCCGCAGGGGCGCCGGCTATGAAGCCGATGTTCAGGCGCTCCACCAGACGGAACCCGAAATGCGGGCGCGCCGGATCGGGCAGCTTGGTGCGCCGCTTCACGCACCACAGCGCCAGCCCCGTCGCGGCCATCGCCGTCCCGCCAAGACCGGAAAGGAAATAGAGCCAGCGCAGCGGATATCCGGCGAACCAGGCGGTGTGCAGGTCCACCATCACCTCCTGCGTAAGGCGTGCGCCGCCCTTGGAGGGCACGGGGACGGGAAGGACATTGCCCTGCGCCGCGCCGAGATAGATTGGATCGCGGCGCCCGCTGCTCCAGTCGGTCCGCTCGGCATATATCTGTGCGGTCGCCGCAGCGTCGCCGGGATGGTCGATGCTGATGGAGCCGGGCTGTGCGCCCTGCCACTTGCGCTGCGCGATCTCGACCAGCCGGGACAGCGGCACCGTTGGCGCCGACGTGCCGCTGGCTTCGCGTTCCTCGGGCCGGGGGAAGGTGGCCTCGTAGAATTCCTCGCGGGTGGGGAAGTTGGCGGTGATCGCCCAGGGCATCAGCGTGAACAGCAGCGTGACAAGGCCTGTGTAGGTAATCATCACATGGAACGGCAGCGCCAACACGCCCGTGGCATTGTGCGCGTCGAGCCAGCTTCGCTGGCCCTTGCCGAAGCGCATCTGGAAGAAGTCCGTAAAAATCTTCTTGTGCGTCACCACGCCGGAAAGGATCGCCACCAGCATAGCCAGCGCTGCCACGCTGACGATATAGCGCGCCCAGCTGACCGACATGTAATGCAGGTCGAAATGCATCCGGTAGAGGAAGAAACCGCCGCGCGTATCTCGCACGGAAAGCTCCCCGCCGGTCTGCGGGTCTAGCGTGACTTCCTTGCCTCCGCGCCGACCCTCGCCCGGCATGCGCCAGGACACCGTCAGCCCGCTGCCGCCGCGCGCGTTCGGCAGCGAGACGCGCCAGCTTTCCGCCCCCGCGCCGCGCTGGCGCAGGAGCGTATCGGCGGCGGCAAGCGCACGCGGGCTGCCCCGTGTTCCCACCGGCAGTTCCGGGCGCATCCAGGCGTCGATCTCGTGCTGGAAGAACGCCGCCGTACCGAACACGAAGACGATGTAGAGCACCCAGCCCGGCACAAGCCCGGCCCAGGTATGCAGCCATGCCATCGACTGGCGGAAACCCTGTTTCATGCCGCGATCACCGGATAAGCCGTCATCAGAAGCCGTACTTCACGGAGAAGGCGACATTGCGCGGGATGCCCAGCGAGTAGGACGTTGCCCAGTAGTCTTCGCCGGTCACGTTCGCCACGTTGAGGTCGAAGCGCACGGGGTGGCTGTCGATCTCGGTCTTGTAGTGGAAACCCACGTCCATGATCGTGTAGCCGTCCAGCTTCTGCAGGTTGGCGGCGTCCTTGAACATCTTGCCCGCGTGATAGATACCGCCGCTGACGGAAAAGCCGGGCAGCGGCGGCAGGCTGTATTCGAGGTACATCTTCGCCAGCGTCCCGCTCACCCCGGTAGGCTTCTTGCCCAGCAGCAACGCGGTGCTGGTCTTCGTCACCTTGAGGTCCATCACGGTGCCGCCGACCATCACCTTGAGGTTGGGGGTGAGATCGCCGGTGGCGGTGAACTCGAAGCCCTGATGGACTTCGACGCCGTCCTGGGTGCGGGTGATTTTGCCGTTCACCTGCTCATCGAAGGCGTTCGCCTTCTCGATGCGGTATACCGCGCCGGTAAGCAGCAGCGCGTCGATGGGCGCATACTTGGCGCCAACCTCGTACTGCTTGGAGATGTAGGGCTTCATGATCTCGCCGGGGTTGTTGTAGAGCACGGCGTCGTCAGGAACCGTCGAGCCTTGCTCCAGACCCTGCATATAGGTCGCGTAGGTGGTCACGCGCGGGATCGGCTTGAACACCAGCGAGACGGTGGGGGTATAGGCGCTTTCCTTGTAGTTCGACGTGGCCGCGCCGGTCGCGCCGAAGTTGCGGGCTTCCACCGTGCTGCGGTTGACGCCGATCATCGCGCCGAACTGCTCGGTGAACTGGATGTCGTCCCCCACCACTATATTGGTGTTCTTCGACTGGCTCGACTTGTACAGCGCGCCCCACGAATAGGTGTTGAGCGCCGATGGCATCGCCCAGTTGTCCAGGTCGTTCGGGTCTGCAAAGATCGGCGAGTTTCCGCCGCTGACTGAGTTGGTGACGTGCCGCTTTACCCGCAGGATATCGCCCGATGCCCCCACCGTCAGGCGGTGCGTGATGCCGAAAGTCGCGAATTCGCTGTCGAGATAGGCATAGGCGCCCTGCGCATAGTTGTAGGACGGCGCGCTGCGCGAAACGAAACCGTCCTGCCAGCCGGAAGTCCCATTCCCCCCATCCTCGATATAGAGCGGGTAGATGTTGATCGATTCCTGCGCATCGCGCTTGTAAAGGTAGGCGGCGCGCAAGCTGAAGGTCTCGTTGATCTTCCACTTCGCATTGGCGCCGGCCCGGTCGGTCTTGGTCTGGAGATAGGTCCAGGACGGCGTCCAGGTATTGTCGTTTGCCAGCGGCTTGATCCAGTGATCCAGCGCGGCGCGATTGGCATTGGCATAGGCGTAGAACCGGGAATCGATGCCGTCGATGCGGTAGTACGTGTGCGCGGCTTCGGCCTGCACCAGCAGGTCCGGGGCGACGTTCCAGTCCAGCGCGCCGCTGACCATGGTGCGCGCGACGTTCTGGTTCTTCTTCGCCGTCCTGCCGTCCTGGAAGGACATGTTCAGGCGGTACGCGAAGGTGCCGTTCGCATCGATCTTGCCGCCCATGTCGACGTGCGCAAAGAACTGCTCGTTGCCGTAGTTGCCCACCCTGATATCCAGCTTGGGCGTATAAGTCGGCCGCTTGAGCACGTAATTGGTGACGCCGCCGGGATTGCCCACGCCGTACAGAAAGCCCGACAGGCCGTTCATGATCTCGACGTTGGCAAGTTCCTCCGTTGCGATGCCAGTAAGGGTGGAGGACAGGCGCACGCCGTCGACCACGCCCTTCTGCGAATCGAAGCCGCGGATCGTCACGTAAGGCGTGCCGTAGACCGTCGAGGGCGCCGAGTTCTGGACCACCGGGTTCATCTTGAAGATCTGGTCCATGTCCGAGGCGACGACGCTCTCGATCATGTCCTGTGGCACCACGCTGATCGAATAGGGCGTGTCGATGACCAGCTTGTTGCCCCACGGGCCGGAGGTCGAGATCGCGTCGATCTTCTCGTTGTGGCCAAGCACCAGAATGGCATCGCTGCGCCGCGCGCCGTCGTCGTAGTCCTCGCCACCGGAAGCCGCATCGCCGTAGGCTGCAGGCGTCGTCTCCATGCGCAGCGGATCGAGCGTCATCGCGCCGGTCGCGGCGCGGGTGATGGTCATCGCGCCTTCACCCGCCGGGCGCGCGGCCAGTCCGGTGCCCGAAAGCAGCCGCATGAGCGCGTCGCGCGGCGCGAAGCTGCCGCGCAGGCCGGAGGTGCGGTGGCCCTGGGTCAGCGCCGCCTCATAAGTCATCTGCACACCGCTCTGCTCGGCAAAGCGGTTCAGCGCGTCGGACAGCGAACCGGCCGGAATGTCATAAGCGCGCGGTGCGCCCTGATCCTGCGCCGCCGCTATGCCCGGCACCGCAGCCATGCCGCCCAGCGCAGTGCCTGCCAGCAAGGCGAATGCCATCAACCGGCCGCCGCCACGCTCGAAACTAACCCTCATCGAATATTCCCCACTTGGCTACCCGGCTGCGCAAACATTGCTGCTGCGACGCACTTGCAAAACCAAGACGGAGTGCGATCCGAAAACACGACCATCGGACCGCAATTTTTTTACCGGCGCAGGATGATGAAGCGGTCCGACAGCCGTAGGGATGAAAGGCCAAGACTCTTCTCGATGCTGTCGATCGCGGCCAGCGGGTGCTCGAGGTCGTAGACCCCGCTCACCCGGATCGCGGCGGCGGGGCCGGTCACGGCGACGTAGCCGCGCCGATACCGGTCGATCTGCGCCACGACTTCGCCCAGTGGCCGGTCCACCACCACGAGCCGCCCGCGCGTCCAGGCTGCGGCGTCGCCTTGTGCCGGGAGCGGGCCGGTCAGCGTTCCGCGCCCGAAGTCCGCGCGCTGTCCTTCGCCGACCACGGCGGCGCGCCCTGCGTCCTGTACCCTGACGCTGTGCCGGGTAACGGTCACCGTAGCGCGCCCGCCTTCGTCGCGCACCGCAAAGGCCGTGCCCAGCGCGGTGACGCTGCCCCCTTCGGCATCGACGGTGAAAGGCCGGGCACGGTCTGGCGCGACGTCGAACATCGCCGCTCCCGCCAGCAGCCGCACGCCCCGGCGCGGACCTGTGTAATCCAGCGCAATCGCCGAACCGCTATCGAGTTGAACGACGGAACCGTCCGAAAGCGCGATCTCGCGCCGTTCGCCGATGCCGGTCATGTGATCGGCGCGCATCCGCATCGGCCAGTCCTGCACGCCGCCAAGTACGACAAGCGCCAGCGCTGCCGCGACGCCGCCCGATGCCAGCGCCCCGCGCCGCAGCCGGGGCGTCGGACGTGGCCCATAACCCCGTGCTGGAACGGGCAGAACGCGCTGGCGAGGCAGTTCGGCCACGGGTTCAGCTTCCCCGCCGTGCTGCCCAAGCTCATCATCGCCGTTGAGCAGGTCCCAGATTCTTTCCAGCCGCGCGACCGCATCGCTGTGCGCAGGCTCGGCGAGCCAGAGCGCGAAAGCCTGCTCGTCCTCGGCGGTCATGCGGCCGCCGTCGCGCCGCACGATCCAGTCTGCCGCCGCAGCAGCGATCTCGGGGGACATAGGCTGTCTTGTTGCGGTCATGACCTGTGCTCCGCCCCCCCCGGGATGGACGGCGCACACTGAAAATCTGTGCGCGCCACATGCCATGACGTGGAAAAGCCCCCGAACACGACCTCGCCGGTGACATTTTTCATGAAGACCATCACGCCGCCCCGTCGATTTCGCCAAGCCGCATCGCAAGGACCAGCAGCGCATGGCGCAAATGCTTTTCCACGGCGCCGCGCGTAATGCCCAGTCTTTCCGCGATTTCGGCCTGATGCAATCCTTCGATCTTGCGCAGGGCAAAGACCTCGCGGCAGCGCGGCGGCAGGCTCTCCACCAGTTCCAGCAGCAGCCGCAGCCGGTCGCGTGCGAGAACCGCGCGCTCGGGAGATGGTGCGTCGTCCGCGATCAACCCACCCAGGTCCTCGTGCAGCACCCACGGCGACCATTTACCCCGTTCCCGCGCTCCGTCGATCACCAGGTTGCGAGCGATGCGATAAAGAAACGCGCGCACGTTCCCGACCTTCTCCTCACGCAGCGAGGGGATAGCACGCACCCACGTTTCCTGGACAATATCGGCGGCGAGCGGCGGCGAATCCACAAGCGATCGCACATAGGCACGCAGTGAATCATGGTGATGCGCCACCAACGCCGCATCACCTCCAGTCATTGCCCGGCGACCATGGCGGAGCGGTCGCCGATCAGGAATTCCACCGGCAGCGTGATCGCCAGTTCATCCGGCAGCGCATCGGGGATCGCCGGAAAGGGTGCGGCGCCGCGCACGAGCGCCAGTGCGGCCCGGTCAAGCGCCCTCCGCCCGGTCGACTGCACCACCGATGCTTCCAGAAGACGCCCGCTGCGCTCGACACGAAACACTACCGTGCCAGCGCCGCCGCCCCTGTGCGGCTGAACGTGGCGGCGCTCCGCTTCGAGCCTTGCCATGAGTACGCGCCGATAGGCCTGGGTCGCCATGGCAAGCGCATCTTCTCGCCCTCCCTCTGCCGCAACGGGAAGCTCCGCAGCCGCCTCGACCACAGCCGGCACTGGAGGCGCCAGGAGGATCGTCGGCGGAGGGCTGCTTATCACCGGCAAAGGCTCAGGCCGGGCGACAGGTGCAACCGCTCCCGATGTCTGTCGCCGGCGGGGTTCATCCGCCGCACGCGGAACGATTATCACGCTGGCGAGGTGCGGCGCCTCGCCTACGTTCTCTGTGCGCTGCCAGCCAATGGCGACCATTGCCCCCACTGCCATATGTACCAGCACAGTAGCGCCGAGAGCCATCATGCGCATCCCCCGGCTGCCAACGCGATAGGCGCTACGGCGCCGCTGGAGCGCAAGCGCGCGGTCCGATTCCTCTGCGGAGCCAGATTCGCGCGCCGTCAGGAGGGTGGAGGAAGGCATGGGCGCCGTCTCTAATATATTGCGAGTGACTTGCAATAGCATTCGCACATTCAGTTTCAATTTAGAACCAAATGTCTCTCTGCGTATTGCATATGCGACTTATTATCATTAGTGGCTCGCCGGCATTGGAAGCCAGGGGGCTTCGCAGCAAGCATCACTCAGGGGAGGCCACAGCATGCGACTCAGACACACTATCCGTGCCCGCTATTCCGTTCCGTCCATGCTGGTGATCGCCCTGCTGACGGCCACCAGTGCTAGTGCGGAAACCGCCGAGGCAGACACGGATCAGGATGCCATTGTCGTGACGGGCGAAACGGAAGCGACCGGCCTCAGCCTTTCATCGCGCGAAACGCCGCAGTCGGTCACGGTGATCGACAGCCTGCGTATGCAGGAGCAGGGCCTGAACGATATTTCCGAAGTCATGGAGCAGGTGGTGGGAATCCAGTCCAACCGCTCCAGCGCTCTGGGCACAGACGGCACCAATTACACGGCGCGCGGCTTCGCAGTACAGAACTACCTTGTCGACGGCATCGCACGCCCCACGAACATCTACGGTTTTACCGAAGATACCGCCGATCTCATCGCTTACGAACGAATCGAGGTCATTCGCGGTTCGGCAGGCATGATGACAGGCACCGGGCAGCCCTCTGCCGCGATCAACATGATCCGCAAGCGTCCCGGCACGGCCACTCGCGCCAGCGCTGCGGTGACCGCCGGTTCCTGGGACATGTACCGGGTCGAAGGCGACCTGGGCGGGGCGCTGACCGCCGATGGACACATTCGGGCCCGCGTGTCCGGCGCTTTGCAGGAGAACGACACCTTCATCGACCGCGAACACGTCAAGCGCCGCGCGCTCTATGGCGTGATCGAGGCGGACCTCGGCCCCGGCACGCTGCTCACCGCCGGGGTCGAATACCAGAACTTCCGCAACAAGGCCGCCTCGCGCGGAGGGGTGCCGCTCTACTTCACCGACGGCACCGAAACCCATTTTGCCCGGTCGACCAACGGCGGCGCGGACTGGTCGGACTTCAGCCGCAAGAGCGTCAATATCTTCGCCTCGCTCGCGCACGACTTCTCGCCGACGTGGCGCCTTCAGATCGACGCCGAGCACAAGTCCGGCTCCTACGACGAGACGATCGGCTATGTCTTCGCGAGCGCAATCGACAAGGAAACCGGCCTTGGCGGCACGCTCTACTCCACCCGCTGGGCCTCCGATCTCACTCTCGACGCCATCTATGCCAACCTGCGCGGCAGTTTCGAGGCGCTCGGACAGGAACAGCACATCGCACTGACGTTGAGCCACGCCCGGTTCGACGACGACCAGACGCCTTACCCGGGCTGGTGGTACGGCGGCGACTACATGAAGTCGGTCAACGCCTTCGAATTCTTCAAGACGGGCAGCACCCCCAAGCCGGACCTGATGGCAACCGGAGGATATTCCGGTAACCGCATCGAAACCAGTGCTGCCGCCGGCGTGGCGCGCCTCAAGCCGATCGCGCCGCTATCGGTGATCGCAGGCGGACGCATCACTTGGTGGAAGCAGGACAGTTATTCCGAGGATACGTCCGGCGTGCGAACGTGGACGCCAGAAATCCGCGAAAAGGCCGTGTTCACGCCTTACGCCGGCCTCGTCCTGGACTTCAACAAGACCATTTCGGCCTATGCCAGTTATGCCAGCGTGTTCGAACCGCAGACGCAGCGCACTATTGCAGGCGACATGCTGCCGCCGCTTGAAGGCAATACTTACGAAGTCGGGCTGAAGGCGGACTTCGTGGACGGCAGGCTGAGCGCCAGTGCAGCCCTGTTCCGCATGAAGCAGGACAACTATGCCCTTGCCGATGGCCCCGGCATTTTCGCACCCGACGGCAGTTCCGCCTATCACGCCGTGTCGGGCATGAAGTCGACCGGCTTCGAAGTCGAAGTCAACGGCGAGATACTACCCGGCTGGCGCGTGGCCGGCGGTTTTGCGCGGGCTAAGGCTGAGGACCGCGACGGCCTGCGCCAGTTGCCGCAGATCGCCAAGGATAGCTTCAAGATGTTCACGGCCTATCGGCTCCCCGGGAAACTGGACGGGATGACTGTTGGCGGCAACCTGCGCTGGCAGGGCAAGACCACCGCCGACGGCGTGGGTCCGAACGGCGAAATCTATACGCAAGGCAGCCTTGCCATAGTCGACTTGCTGGCGAACTACCGCTTCTACGAGCGTTTGTCGCTGGGGGTCCACATCGATAACATCTTCGACAAGACCTACTACTCGGGCCTGTTCATCGGCAGCGCGCGTTATGGAATGCCGCGCAGCTTCACCGCGACGTTGCGAGGCACCTTGTGACTTCGAAACTGAACTTCGAACAGACCCTTGGCGCCTTCTTCCCGGCACTGCGGTGCTGGGAAAATTCCTTCAAGGCCGCTTATCGCATCGCCCCTGCCTCGGGGGCATCCCACGAATTTTGAGAAACACCCCTCACCGATGTTGCCCGGTAGCCACAGTCGCCACCAATCTTTGCTCCATATTGCTAATATGTCGCAATATCGTTAGCGGTGCGGCTTATTGAGATTAAGTCGCAAGTCAGAAGGAACACTCATGCTCTCCGTTCGCTCTCTCGCCCTTTGCGGCGCCGCGTTTTTCGCCATATCGACGGCGGCGGCAGCACGCGCGGACGAACAGCCGGCCAGCGCCAATGATGAAGCGGGCGCGGACGAGGGCAGCATCGTCGTCACTGCCGGCAGTTCGGGCACGAAGACGGAAACCCCGCTCATCCAGGTGCCCCAGCCGCTTACAGTCATTACCTCGGAACAGTACCTCTCGCAGGGTGCTATCAGCATCAGCGACACGGTCAAATATGCTGCCGGCGTACTCGCCAATCCCTATGGCCGGGACACCCGCGTCGATGGCTTCAACATCCGCGGCATCGACGCGCTCCAGTTCCGCGACGGCATGCGCGACATCTTCAGCTATTATGCCACCATCACGTCCGACCCCTACAACTTCTCCCGCGTGGAGATCGTGCGCGGCCCGGCTTCGGTGCTGTTCGGTCAGGGTTCGATCGGCGGCCTCGTCAACCTCGTTTCCAAGACCCCGGAGTTCACCACCGGCGGTGAAATGAACCTCGTCTACGGCAGCTATGACCGCAAGGAGGCCATGGGCGACGTCAACCTTGCACTGTCGGACACTCTGGCTATCCGCGCCGTGGGCCGCGTCCGTGATGCCGATACTTATGTCGATCATGTGCCGGACGACCGCGTGATGTTCGCGCCGTCGATCCGCTGGCAGCCGACGCCGGACACCGACGTTGTGCTGAACGGCGTCTACCAGAAGGACGAAACTGGTTCGACCTCGCAGTTCCTGCCGATCGTGGGCACCTTCCGGCCGAATACTGCGAACCCCACTGGCCGCCTCGATCAGTACACCTTCGTCGGCAAGCCCGGCTGGGATCGCTACAACGGCCGCTCGCTCCAGGCCGGCGGCGCCATCACCCACAAATTCTCGGACAACATCCGCCTGAGCATGAAGGCGCGCTACATCGACAGCAATGTCGAATACAACACCCATTATGCCGACAGCTACAGCTACCCGACCGATCCCTTCTCGGTCTACGGCACCGATGGCCGGACCATCGGCCTGACTTCCAGCGCCAGCGATGCGAAGATGAATGTCTTCTCCACCGACAACAACCTCCAGATCAACTTCAACACCGGCGCAAATATCGAGCACAAGCTGCTGGTCGGCATCGATTATAGCTGGAACAAGGTCGGCAAGCGCACCACTTATGGCGCGGGCGAGATCGTCGACCTGTACGATATCGACTACGACGCGCTGGCAGCCTACGAAGCGACCGGCCCCTTCGCCTATGACACGCAGAAGCAGCTGGGCATCTACGTGCAGGACCAGGTCCGGTTCTACGACCGGGTCTCGGTAGTCGTCGGCGCCCGCCGCGACCGGGTGACCTCTTCGGCAGGAACCAAGGACAACGCCACCACCTTCCGCGCGGGCATCATCGGGGAACTCGGCGCCGGCTTCTCGCCCTTTTTCAGCTATACGGAAAGCTTCCTGCCGATCGCCGGCGCCGACAGCAACGGCGACGCCTTCAAGCCGCAGACAGGAACCCAGTTCGAGGCCGGCGTGAAGTGGCAGCCGGAGCGCAATACACTTGTTACCGCCACGGCCTTCCACATCAAGGAACGCAATCGCGTCCTTTACCTGCCCAACAATGTCATCGCCCAGTCCGGCGAACTGACGACCAAGGGCTTCGAAGTGGAAGCGAGCCACACCCTGCCCGGCAATTTCGAACTGCTGGTCAATTACGGCTACAACCAACTCAAATCCGAGGTAAACAGCAGCCTCGACTATATGCCGCGCCACACGGCTTCGATCTGGTCGAGCAAGACCTTCGGCGTTTCGGACAATGCGCAGCTACGGCTGGGCGCGGGCGTGGTATATAGCGGCAAGAGCAAGTCGACAGGCCAGATCGATCCCTACGGCCTCAACCCCGCCATCCCCGATGACCAGCTTTACACGGTTGTCACGCCCTCACGCACGACGGTCGATGCGCTGGCTGAGATCAACTGGAACAGCTGGCGTTTCGCGCTGAACGCGACGAACCTGCTCAACAACAAGTACTACGCCTCGTGCCTCGCGCGCGGCGACTGCTTCATGGGCGCGCCGCGCAATGTCATGGCCACGGTCGGCTATCGCTTCTGATCCTTTGCCTTGCGATGTCCCGCGCTTCCGCGAAATCAGGAGCGCGGGATTTCGTGAATGGCAAAAAAACTTCACACAGCTGGCACCAACGACGCAAGGGCAGCGCTCCTCGCCTCATCCCCGCCAGCGTGACACCACGCATCTTCGCTGGAGCAAAGTTGCGCCAGACCAGCCTCTTGCTCAGCTACCGGACGGTGAGATGAGACTTCTCCTGCCAGGTCAGCCTGTAGGTAACGAGGAACCCGTCGTGGTCGGACAGCTCCGGGCCGTTCGGCCCCCCGTCGAACAGGGCTTCCACCCGGATCGGGGCGATATCGACGTTTTCGCCGGCCTCGAAGAACTGGAGGTCCTGCGTATCGACCCACGGTGCATCGCCGTCCCACGACATGCGTACGTCGCACGCCGAGCCAGGCGCCATGCAGGCACGGTGAACCAGCTCCATAGGCTGGTAGCGGGTGAAGTTGTCCCAGCGCCCCTGCGAATGCCGCATGTTGAAGTCGCCACCGAAGACGATCGGGAAGCGGTCATCGTGGCTCCGGTCGATGAAAGCGGAGGCCTCGTTCGCTTGCCGCGTATGGGCTTCCAGATTGCGGAACAGAGGCGCTTTGGACGCCAGTCGCGAATTCATGTGCGTGTCGTAGAGGTCAACCGGCACCGGCACGCCGGGGATCACGATACGGGCCAGCATGACGCCCTTGTTGGCAAGGCAATCGATCCCGGCGCACGACCGGCGTCCATAGGCCTGCCCCCGCGTGAGCTGCACCGGATAGGATGACGCGATCACCAACCCGCTGCCGGTCAGCCGAATTCCCAGTTCGCCCCGCCGCATATTGGCGCGGCCCGGCAGCTTGTCATTGAACATCCTGACATGCGGAGCCGTGCGCCGGGGCCCCGGAACGATCGCCGGATATCCCGTGGCGAGCACGGCCTTCTTGGCCGCGCCGCTGAACACCTCCTGAAACATGACGACGTCGGGCGCCTTGCCCGCCGCACGCAGCGCAGCCAGATGCTCGCCGATCCGGCGCAGGTCATCCGCACGGCCGGACCGCGCCGGCCAGCCAAGGCCCTCGACATTGTACGTGAGCACCGACAGCGTGGTCGTCCGGGTCACCCCGTCGGCTGCCGTTTCGATACGTGCCGGGGGAGCCTGCCCGGGCGCCATATGGCGCAGCGGCGGCGGTGTACCGCAACCGACGACAAGCAGGCATAATACCGCCAGCGCGGGTCTGATGATTCCAACAATGAACACCGGCCATGCTTAGCGCGCAATCGAAAGCAGGAACAGACCGGGCATGGATCCCGGCTCTTCCCCGCGGTTATAGGCGGGGAAGAGCCGGGAATGGCGCCAGCGGGCCGCTCGCTTAGAAGGTGAAGCCGATGGTTCCGAAGACCTGCCGCGGTGCGGAAGAGTGGAACACAACAATGCTACCCGCAGCGTCGTCCGGCGCGAACACACTGTTGTCGAAGTTCGACGCATAGCGCTTGTTGGTCAGGTTCGTGACGTTCAGCGACAGCTTCGCACCCTTCAGGACGCCGATCGTGCCGAAGTCGTAACCAAGGCCTATATCGAACGTGGTGTAACCGCCGAAGCTCTGGTCATTGGTGTAAGTGTAGTAGCGGCGGCCGGTATACTTGCCCTGCAGCGAGGCCGAGAACCCGGCCTGCTTGAGCGTTATCACGCTGGCAAACATCTCCTTGGGCGTATCCACCTGCTGCTTGCCCGCGGTGGCCTTGAGCACGCAAGTGGTCGTGCACCAATTGAGGTCCTCATCGTAGGTAGACTTGTTGTACGAGGCCGAATTGTACCAGTTCAGCCACGGCAGCGGCTTCCACAGCACGCCCAGTTCGACGCCCTTGCTCGTGACGCTGCCGGCGTTGTGGAAGGAATTGCCGCAGCCCGGGTTCTGCTGCTGGTTCGTCGGGCACGGGTTGTACTGCAGCAGGCGGTTGCGGAAATCCACCCAGTAGCCGCTCAAGGCAACCTGCAGCGGGCCGCTGACATAGCGATAGCCGCCTTCGAAACTACGCGAAGTCTCGGGCTTAAGTGTCTTGCCCTGTGCGTCCCAAACGGTCTGCGATACCGACTGCGGACCGAGCTTGAACCCGCCCTGGAACATGGCGATGTTCTCGGCGTAGCTTGCGAACAGTTCATGCCGGGGCGCCACCTGCCAGTGCAAGCCGACTTCCGGGAGGAAGTAGTCCTTGGCGGTCAGCGAGCCCGTCGCGAACTGGCTCGACGCCGGCGGCGGCGCCTTGGCGATACCCGGCAGAGCCTCGGCGTCTGAGCGCGAATACGTGCCTTTGAAGCCGAAATCGATGGTCAGCGCATCGTCGAACAGCTTCACGGTGTCCTGAACGTAGAACTGGCGCGTCTTCCACTTCGTTTCCTGCACCCACTGGGCCGTATCCGGCTGCCCCTTCAGATACTGGCCCAGATCGAACGGCCCGGTGACATTGCTCCAGATGTAGCGCGCGGCGCTGCTGGTGTTGTCTTCCAGCCAAAAACCCGCCTGAAACTGGTTGAAGCCAACATCCCAGGTCAGGCTACCCAGCCCGCCGGTGCGGTTGATAGTATAACGCGTGTCGCGGATCTGCACCGGCACGTCGTCGGCGGTGGAAGCCGTGCCCTGCTTGGACCAGCCGACGATCCAGTTGTTGCCCGCACCCTTGTTCGTGTGATGGTACACCTGCAGGTGCGCGCTGAGGGACTTGGCGATCTCGAAATCGCCGGCAAGGTACAACAGGTTGTCCTTGCGCAGGATCTGGCCATTGGTGAAAGTAACGTCGGAGCGCTTTTCCGGCGCAGTCGAGTTGACGCACTTGGTCGGCGCGGTCGGCCCCGTAACCGAGCAGTAGGCGCGGTCGAGATAAGACTGCCAGTCCGGTGCATAACCGGCCCAGTCCCAGCCGAGGCGGCCCTGCATGTCTTTCGACAGATAGGCGTCATCGGCCTGGTTGGTACGCGAAAGATCGGCGAAGGCCGTGATCGTGCCGCCGGTGAATTCGTACTTGAGCTTGCCGTTGAACTGCTTGCCCGTCGACTTGTTGTAGGCGCGCTGGTTCACGAACAGATCCTGTTCGCTGTACTGGCCCGAAAGATAGGCAGAGAAACCGCCATGTTCGCCGGTGTCGAAACGCACGAACGTACGCAGAGTATCCTCGCTGCCGAAGGTCTGGCTGGCGGCCAGGCCCATCTCCTGCTTAGGATCGCTGCTAGTGTAGATCAGCGCGCCGCCCAGGTTGCTGGTCGATGCGATGGCAAGGCCCGCGATCCCGGTTGCCAGATCGGCACGGCCGAGGTTCTCCGATATCAGGGCACGGCTGATGGTGAGGCCGTTGTAATTGTTGTAGGCGCCGTCGCCCAGCGGCATGCCGTCGAGCGTATAGCCAAGGTGCGTGGTGCTGAAACCGCGCACCTGGAGGGACAGCGACTGCTCATTGACGCCCAGCGCGTCGATCGACTGCGCGCTTACGCCGGGCAGGAAGTTCAGCGCCTTCTGGACGCTGGTGCCGGGCGGCAACACCTCAAGGTTCGACGGCACAAGCGTCGAAACCGAGCGGGTCTGGCCACTGCCGATGACAACGATATCCCCGAATTCACTGTTGTCCGTCTCGCCGGGCGCGGCATCCTGCGCCTTTGCTTGCGCGGATACTGAAAAACTGGCTGCAATCGCCAACGCGACAACGGATTTCTGTAACACTCACGCCCCCATATATTTGAAAAGCGCCGCATGGACTTCTGAGTCCGCGGCGCCGGGACGCGCCTATTCCACCGGATGATGACTCTTTCGCTACAGTTCAGAAATATAAGAGCAAAATTCCAAAACCGTACAGGGAACAGCAGCCACTTCGACGAAACGCAGTCACGCACCTGTTGCCGCAAAGTCACGGGGGCGACCGCTGTTTGCCTGGCCCGCCCGCAAGTCATCGAAATGCCATAGGCCATTCGTACCCGGCACTCAGGCTTTGCAATAAACTGGAAATGTTCCGTGCAAATGAGAGTGCTCGCCAAGAAGACCCTCCACCTCACCTGCGGCCTTGCCGCCATGAGCGTGTCAACCGCGGCTCTGGCACAGGAAGCGGCCCCGGCCGATACCGGCCTTGGCGACATCGTGGTAACGGCTGAGCGCCGCACCGAGAACCTTCAGCAGGTTCCGGTTTCCGTAGGCGTGGTCGCAGGCGACCAGCTGCGCAATTTGCAGGCTGGCGGCGACGACATTCTCGCCCTCTCAGGCCGCGTCCCGGGTCTCTATGCCGAGACCACGACGGGCCGCATCTTTCCCCGCTTCTACATCCGGGGCCTGGGCAACATCGACTTCTATCTCGGCGCTTCTCAGCCGGTTTCGATCATCCAGGATGACGTCGTGCTGGAACACGTCGTCCTGAAGTCCAACCCGGTCTACGACATGGACCAGGTGGAAGTGCTGCGTGGCCCGCAAGGCTCGCTGTTCGGCCGCAACACCACGGCGGGCATCATCAAGTTCGATTCGATCAAGCCCTCCACCGATCGCTGGAGCGGCCGCTTCAATGCCAGCTACGGCGAATACGGCTCGGCCTCGATCGACGCCGGCGTGGGCGGACCGATCATCGCGGATACTCTCGCCGTGCGCGTCTCGGGCCTTTACCAGCGCCGCGACGACTGGGTCGACAACGTCTACGACGGCCCCAGCGCCGACGGCACGGTGTCCCCCAAAAAGAACGCCATGGGCGGCTTCGAGGAACGCGATGCCCGCGTCCAGCTGCTGCTGGCGCCGCAGGGCAGCGCGTTTTCGATGCTTACCAGCTTTCATGCCCGCAAGTACGATGGCACCTCGACGATCTTCCACCGCGCTGCGCTGAAAAAGGGTTCGAACGACGCCAGCGCCGAACCGCGCGACAAAATCGGGCTCGACGAAGCGCACGACAACCCGCAGGCCTATGACACTTACGGCGCCTCCAACCGGATCGCGCTCGATTTCGGCGGCGTCACCCTGACCTCGATCACGGCCTGGGAAACCACTTCGGGCTATAGCCGCGGCGATACCGACGGCGGCGCGGCGGCAAACTATCCGGTCAACGGCGTGCCCAACGGCTACGGCGAATCCCAGGGTAACTTGCGCGATCTCGACCAGCTGACCCAGGAACTGCGCCTGTCGAGCAACGGTGATACCCGCTTCAAGTGGCAGGTCGGCGCAATGTACTTCGACGAGCGCAACATCACCGACTTCTACCAGCGCGCCTTCTTCCTCACCCCGCCTGCGAACAACCCGAACAACTGGGTGCGCCTGCGCAACCAGAACACCAGTTGGGGCTTGTTCGGCCAGGCGAGCTACGAACTGGCGCCGGGCCTGACCGTGACCGCCGGCGGGCGCTTCACCAACGACACCAAGAAGACCCGCCTGCTCAAGACCGCGAACCGTGTCGACGGCTCGGTCAGCTACACCGGCCGCCGCTACGTGCGCCTTTCCGACGAACAGCCAAGCTGGGATGTCAGCGTGCTGTATGAAGCCAGCCCGGAAGTCAGCCTCTATGCCCGCGTGGCACGCGGTTTCCGTGGCCCGACCATCCAGGGCCGCTCGGCCGTGTTCAACTCGGACTTCACCACAGCGGATTCCGAGACGATCCTCTCGGGTGAGGCCGGCATCAAGACCAGCCTGCTGGGCAACCGCGTGCGCTTCAACCTCTCGGGCTTCGCATACCGAGTGAAGGACATTCAGCTCAACGGCAACGACAGCGACGGTAACGGCGTGCTGTTCAACGCCGACAAGGCGCAGGCATACGGCCTGGAAGCCGAACTGGAAGCCCGCCCGATCCCCAACCTCTCGCTCACGGCGGGGCTCAGCCTGCTGCACACCGAGATCAAGGACAAGAACGTCTACGCGCAGGTCTGCGCGCTCAACGGCGTGGTCGTCTGCACGGTGCAGGACCCCACCATCACCGTGGCCGGTCGCGGCGTCTTTGCGCAGATCGACGGCAATCCCCTGCCCAACGCACCCAAGTATACCGCCAATGTTGCGGCGCGCTACGACGTCCCCCTCGGCAATGGCGGCTCGCTTTTCGCCTCGACCGACTGGACCTTGCAGGGATACACCAACTTCGTGCTCTACAAGACCGCCGAGTTCTACTCGCGCGGCGACTTCGAAGGCGGCCTCAAGATCGGCTACACGGCCCCCGGTGGCCGCTACGAGATCGCAGCATTCGCGCGCAACATCACCAACGAGAAGAACCTCAAAGGCGTAATCGAAAACTATATGGCAGCTGTGTTCAACGAACCGCGCGTCATCGGCGGATCGCTTTCGGGCAAGTTCTGAGCCAGAACGGACGTTCGTGATATCGCTTAGGGCTTCTTACTCAAATACGTAATCGAAGGTTGGCGGGGCTGTGAAGCAGTCCTCGCCAACCTTCGACTTATGCGTTCATCACGACATGGAACCCTGACACAAGTTTTATCGTCTAGCGGAATACGGCGCCCGTCAGCCTTTCGGAAGCGGTCCAGAGCTTCGCGGCAACCTCAGCGTCGAGTGCCTGCCTTTCGATGTTGCCCGGCCCCGGCGGTCCCTTCAGTTCTTTCCAACCTTGCGGCCCGAAATACTGCCCGCCTGTCACCTCCGGCATGGTTGCCGCCATCAACTGCGGTAGAGCGCCCTGCGCAGCCGAATGGCCGATCACGTTTATTGCCATCCCCCCGAGCCAAGCCATCAACCCGCCCCCCGCCGCCGGTCCATTTGCGATCAGATCGGTGCTGGCGGCTCCTAGATGCGCAGCAACGCTGGTCAGTTCCCAGCCATTTTCGGCGCTGCGCCGGTCAAGCTCGAGCGCGAACATCAGCATCGCCAGCTTGGTCTGCGAATAGACCGGCCATGGCCTGTAACCCTGTTCGTACTGCAGATCGCCCAGCCGGATCTTGCCGCTGCGATGCGCCATGCTGGAAAGTTGCACGACGCGCGCTTTCGCCGCAGTCAGTAATGGCAGCAGGCGGGCGGTGAGAGCGAAGTGCGAAAGATAATTCGTGCCCAACTGCATCTCGAAGCCATCGACGGTGGTCTCACGCTTGGGCAGCGCCATGACGCCCGCGTTGTTGACCAGAATATCGATCGGTCGCCCCGCCGCCAGCATCCGCCCGGCAAATGCCGTCACCGACGCAAGGCGGGCGAGATCCGCGATCTCGAACCGGACCTGAGCATCTTCATGGCGGCTGCGGATCAGCGCCCCGGCAGCCCGACCTTTTGCTTCATTGCGGCCGACGAGGATCACCTCGGCGCCCGCGGCCGCCAGTTCCAGCGCCGTCTCCAGTCCAAGGCCGCCGGTCGCGCCGGTGACGATGGCCAGCTTGCCGGATTGGTCCGGAATATCCTTCGTGGTCCAGGTTGCCATTGTTGCTATCCTTCGCATCGAGCAAGGATTGGAGTGCATCGGTTGGCGGACGATAAGGCGCCCCGACATATTCCACACGGCCGCTTTCATCGCCTTGCGACGTACTATGGCTCAGGCGTTCGTCTCACGTCTTTGCGCGTAGCGAGCATCGATCACGATGCATCGTAGCGAGTTCACCCGATGGTCACCCGGTGGATGAACGGCGACAACCGCAAGGTTGCCTACCCCCGCAAGTTAATTCAGCAATACGTGTTGCAGGCCCCTGGCAACGCAGCGTTCCGAATATTCAGCGATGATCACCGGCAGGCCGGTTTCTGCCTCTATCATGTCCTTCAAGCACGGCGTGGCAGCGCCTCCCCCGGTGAGCACCACGCCATGAGCATGGATATCTTCACTGAGTTCCGGCGGTGTCATATTGAGTACGGTACGCACGACATCGACGATCTGTCCCGCATGCTTCTCCATGACCCCATCGAATTCGACGAGCGGAATACGGAACAACGCCGGCGCCATCGACACGAGGCTCCGCCCCTTGATCTCAGCAACGGCCTCGAGGCCCGTATTACGGCGCTTCCCATATTCCTGCTTGATCTGGTCGGCCACATGCTCGCCGATCAGGAATTTGTGCCGAAAACGCAAATGGTCGGCGATAGCCTGATTGAGCGCTACGCCGCCCACCCGCACCGAGCGCGTAAGGCAAATACCGCCGAGCGACAGCACGGCAACTTCCGTGGTCCCCGCACCGCATTCGACGATCATCGTTCCACTCGCCTGGAACACGGGCAGCCCTGCCCCCACGGCTGCGGCAAATGGCTCGGAAACAAGCCGGACGGCGCCCAGGCCCGCATCGCGGGCTGCGGTCGAAAGCGCACCGCGCTCCGCCGATGTTGCGTCAGCCGGGACGCCAATGACAGCGCCCGAGCCGACCATGCGTTTGCGGCCAAATGCCCGGTTGACCGCGTATCTGAGCAAATGAGTTGCCGTATCGATGTCCTGAAGCACTCCTCGGGACAAGGCACGCCTTACCGCAAGACCACCGGAAGTGCGCCCGACCATCGCCTGGGCGGCCGTGCCTGCCGCAAGCAGACGGGGCACTCTGTCGAAATTCTCGAAGCAGCACAACGAAGGCTCGTCGAACACTATTCCGTCGTCACGGCGGATGACCCGCAGATTCGCTGTCCCGAAATCGATTGCGAGTTCAGGCCGCCGCCAAGGGAAAATTGATACCACCTGCCGTCACTAGCAATGAAACAGACGCTTGTCGCCCAGAACCGCCAATGCCCGCCCAGCCAGCAACCGTGCGCGTGCAAGCGGGCACCGGCCTTGACTTGTCTCACTGTCATGGACATGATTTTATCCATGCAGCCTCATGTTGTTGATTTTCGATTTCGCCACCATGGGGGGCAACTTCTCGCGGGAGATTAGCCCCGGGTTCTGGTGCGGCACGCCCCGGACTCGGGGCCAGTTCTCGACATTTTGATGAGCCGGGCTGCCGCCTGGTGCCCATCGTCCCACCTGCAGAGAAGCCGCATTCATGATTACCAACACCGGTGGCCGTCGGCCGCCCATCCAGATGATCGATTCCGAAGCAGACGCCTTGGCCAGTCTGGCGATAGCTGCAGAAGGCCGACTTCCCCAGGCAAGCGAACTGCTTCTCAAGGAAATAGCCCGGGCGACAGTCCGTAAGGCGGGTCAGGTTGCAACCAATGTCGTCACGATGAATGCAACCGTTCATTTTGTCGACAAGGCGAATGACAGATGTCACGTCTATCAGCTCGTCTACCCCAAGGAAGCTGACATCTCGGCGGGACGGATTTCCATCCTGACGCCAGTTGGTGCCGGGTTGATCGGGTTGCGCGAGGGGCAATCGATCCTGTGGCCGGATCGCGATGGGCGGGAACGCACGCTCGAAATCGTGAAGGTTACCCCGCCATAGGACGGCTTACGCTGAAATCGGCGAAAAAGGGAGCCTATGTTGAAAGCCGGCAACACCTCAGGCTGAAATTTCGGCATTGATACTTATATTATTGCAAGTGATTCGCAGTCGCTTAACAGTAAGCACTCCCTGCGGTGCGCATAAGGCTCCCGTGGTGAATAAGGTTACTTGAGAATGGCGGCTTTCCTTAATTCTCGCGTGAGCCTGACAGCCCTTATGGCGGGCATGGCAACGATCATTCCCGCAGCTGCGAATGCCCAGACCGAGAGTTCCCAGACCGAGACGGCCATTCTCGAAACAACCAGGCAGGACGATGGCGCGATCATCGTTTCCGCCCCCCGCTTCGTGCCCCAAGGTGCGCTAACGGCCAGCAAGACCAATACGCCCCTCATTGAAACCCCGCAGTCGGTTTCGGTCGTGTCGCGCGACCAGATCGATCTGCTCAACTTCATCGATGTCCAGCAAGCGGTCCGCTACACTTCGGGCATCGTCGGAGAGAACTACGGGCCCGACCTGCGCTTCGATTTCCTGACGCTGCGCGGGTTCATCCCTGTTCAATATATCGACGGATTGCAGGCCCCGGTCAGCTCGACGATTTCCAACGTCGGGGTCGATCTCTACGGTTTCGAGGCCGTGGATATCCTCAAGGGGCCGTCGAGCGTGCTCTACGGAACCACCCCGCCGGGCGGCATATACAACCTGACCAGCCGCCGCCCCTCGGACCGGACCAGCGGCGAGTTCCAGGTGAAGTACGGGACCGACGATTTCAAGCAGGCCGCCGGCACGTTCACCGGCGCCTTGGCCGAAGGGCTGACCGCACGGGTCACCGGCCTTTACCGCGACCGTGACAGCCAGACCGACTATGTAAACGCCAGGCGCGCCTATGTCGCCCCTGCGGTGAGCGCGGAACTTGGCCCCGACACCCGGCTGACGTTGCTCGGATACTACCAGTGGGACCGCGTCGAGGGCGACACCAACGGCTTTCTGCCCGCGGTCGGCGTGCTGGTCGACAATCCGGTCGGCAAGGTGAAGCGCAGCATCAACCTGGGCGAGCCGGATTACAACTTCTACCAGCGCCGTCAGTGGGGCATGGGTTACGAGTTCACCCACAACTTCTCAAGCGCGCTGAAGTTCACGCAGAATCTGCGCTGGGGTGAATACCACGAGTACCAGCAGATCATTTACGGCGCATCGTTGGGGGCGGACAACCGTACCGTGACCCGCAACAACTTCCCGTTCCAGGACGACACGCTGCAGTTCACCGTAGACAGCCGCTTCGACCTGAACTTTGCCACCGGCCCGGTGGAGCACCATGTACTCGCCGGTTTTGACTACCGCAATTACCGCGAGGCCTCGGCCTTTGCGTTCAGCAGCGGCGGCACGATCGACCTGTTCGATCCCGTGTACAGTCCCGGCATCTACTCCGCGCCGTCCACGCTGTTTGCATCCACCGACCAGCGCCTGAAGCAGAAGGGTGCGTATGTTCAGGATCAGGCCCGTATCGGCGATTTCATCCTGACGCTGTCTGGCCGGCAGGACTGGATCAAGATCGACAACTATGCCGCGAATGCAGCAATTCCCGTGGACAAGCAGGACAAGTTCACCTGGCGTGCGGGCGCTACATATGTGACGCAGGCTGGCATCGCGCCTTACGTCAGCTATGCCACCTCTTTCCAGCCTGTCGTCGGCCAGACCCTCGGCGGCGATGCCTTCAAGCCGACGTCAGGCAAGCAGTGGGAAGCCGGCGTCAAATACGACGCCCGCTCGCTCGGCGACAACATCAAGCTGTTCGCCACAGCTGCGGTTTACCGTATCGAGCAATCGAACGTCCTCACCGTCGACCCCGCAAACGTCCTTTTCCAGGTGCAGACCGGTGAAGTCGTATCGAAGGGCGTGGAGCTCGAACTCGTCACGCGCATCAACCAGCAACTGAGCATCAACGCGTCCTATACTTATTCGGACGCAAAAATCACCCAGAGCAACAACCCGGCCGAACTCGGCGCACGGCTTGCAGCGCAGCCCAAGCACAAGGCCTCGATCTTCGTCGATTACACCCACACGTCGGGCATCGGCGCCGGTGCGGGCGTACGTTACCTCAGCGACAGCAACGGTGTCGTGGCGCTGCCGGGTTCCTTCATCACGGCTGGCGGCGTGAGCCTTCCCTCCACCTTCACGAGCCCGTCGACTACGTTGTTCGATGCCACTCTGCATTACGACATTCCAGGATGGCGCTTCGCCGTCAATGGCAGCAACATCTTCGACAAGCGGTACGCCGGCCGCTGCACCGGTGAAGTAAGCTGCTTCTTCGGCCAGAGCCGGCAGATCATCGGCACCGTCACCAAGATGTTCTGAGGGACATGGGCGACAACCGGCGAGTGTGGGGCATAGCACTACTTCGGCGGAAGATTGATTCTTGAGATTCCCTATACATTTGACAGGTAATGCATAAGACGCGCGCGTTGGCGGAGGCTGGCGATCGACGACGGCTGGCAAGCAGGTCTGAAGTGTTGGCTGGAGCCGTATCTGAGAAGTTTAGCTGACCAGACGTCGACCGTGGCAAAGGTCACAGCAGCTCTGTGGGGCACGCAGCTGTGCCACCACCGTCCAAACCGAACGCCTGTCCCGCGTCTTCCGCTACATCAACTTCATCCGTTATCGAGTATCAATTCTCAGCCGGGATTTCGCTAAGCTGCGGAAGCATTTGGTTCCCAAGCAATTCGATCGAAATCGGATCAGTTCCGAATTGGCGAATCCCGTCAAGCCTCTATCCCCTTCCCTACAGAATTCTGACGGCAATCGCGTTTCGCGAGCCGCGGGATGCAGCATTCGTGTGCAAACCGGCAGCGGCAGGCGCCTGAAAATATTGCGAAGTCCGGCACCGACGCGGCCGGATGATGCGGTAGGCTTCCTCGGCCGGGATCGAGGATCTTTTGCCTGTGCCGTATCCAGATCGCGCGTTGCGTTTGCCGTAAAGCGGAAGCGCTCCAATCAAGGTTCGCCTTTCGTGGGAGATCACCAAATGCCTGTCGCGGCCAAGATTTCGTCGACAACCGCCGGTATAAATTCCGCGCCCATACAGGCGGTCGAAGGCACTGTCGCGATTCCCACAGGCGGCAGCGTGGCGCTGAACCTCCCGCCCGCGACGGTCGAGGGCTACACGCGAGAGGGCGCAGACCTGCTGGTGCATCTCAAGTCCGGCGAAGTCGTACGCATCGCGAATTTCTACTTCGACCCCACCAGGGCGTCTCAGTTGCTGTTAGTGCAAGAAGATGAACTTGTGGCGGCCGATGTGAGCCAGGCGGCAAGCGGCAGTCTTTCATCCACCACTTATGTACCGATGGATGCCACTGCCGGTTTCCAGGCGGCTGGAGCAGAAGTCGCAGGTGCTGCCGCCGGGGCCAGCGGGGCGGGATTAGGTGCCGGCGCGATTATTCCGCTTGCGGTCCTTGGCGGTGCCGGCGTGGTGGCTGCAGCGGCGGGTGGTGGAGGTGGAGGAAACGATACCCCCGTCACCCCGCCCGATACCACCTCGCCTAGTGCAGCCACCAAACTTGCGATCAACGCAGCAGGTACCAGCCTGACCGGCAGCGCGGAGGCCGGCGCAACGATTATCGTGGACATCGACGGCAACGGCACGATTGACTATTCGGCAACGGTCGGCGCGAACGGCACCTTCACGGTCATACTTTCCCCGCCGCTCCTGGATGGCGAAACGGTCAGCGTCACGGTTCGGAACGTTGCCGGTAATGTGAGCCCTGCTACCGTCGTGACCGCGCCCGACACCACCGCGCCGCGCCCGGCCGGGGAAGTGGCGATCTCTGCCGATGGGACCAGCCTCACCGGGACCGGTGACCCCGGCAACACAGTAACCGTCGACATAAATGGCGATGAAAAGCCGGACTTCACCGCCGAGATCGGCGCCGGCGGCAATTTTGTCATCCTCTTCACCGTCGCCCTCGACAATGGCCAGAAGATCAGTGTCAGCATTACCGATCCATCCGGCAACACCAGCGCTGCGGTAGTGATCACCGCCCCGGACCTCTCTCCCCCACCGACCACTGCACCTGTAATCGACCCCAGCAACGGCACTCTTTTCACTGGCACCGCGCAGAGCGGAGTTGGGGTCGTTCTTATCGATGCGGCGGGCAATCCTGTCGGCCAGGCCGTCATCGGTGCCGACGGCACATGGTCCATCACGCTGCAAACGCCGCTGCCCGATGGCACTGTAGTCACGGCCGCAGCGATAAACGACCTCGGCGAAGCGGGGCCAGGCGCCACAGTCATCGTAGATGCCCTTGCACCCGCCGCTCCGGTCATCGCGCCTTCGAATGGTACATCGATCAGCGGTATGGCCGAATCCGGCGCGACGGTGCTGCTCTTCGACGTCAACGGCAATCCGATAGGACAGTCCAACGTCGATGCAGGTGGCGCATGGAGTTTCACACTCACCACGCCCCTGACGGATGGAACGGTCGTCTACGCTACGGGTCGCGACGGCGCCGGCAATACCGGCCCTCAGGCCAGTGTCACGATCGATGCCGTGCCGCCGCCTATTCCCACGATCATTCCTTCCAATGGCGCAGCCATATCGGGGACCGCCGAAGCCGGCTCTACGGTGATCCTGACGGACGGCAACGGCAATACCATCGCTCAGGTCACGGCGGACGATCACGGCAACTGGAGCTTCGCCCCGGCTTCACCCTTCGCCGACGGTACAGTGATCAATGCAACTGCGCGCGACGCCGCCGGAAACACCGGCGATCAGGCCAGCGCCACGGTGGACGCCGCGCCTCCTCCCGAGCCCACGATAGCGCCGAGCAATGGCGAAGCGCTGGCCGGCACGGCAGAAGCCGGAGCTACGATCATCCTGACGGATGGCGATGGCAATCCCATCGCCCAGTTCGCGGCGGACGATGACGGCAACTGGAGCTTCTCACCGGCCGTCCCCCTGCCAGATGGCACCGTGGTCAACGCGGTCGCGGCAGATTCAGTCGGCAACGCCAGCCAACCAGCCAGCATCACGGTCGATTCCATCCCCCCCGCAGCTCCGCTCATCGATCCCACAAACGGATCGGTCATATCCGGTTCGGCGGAAACTGGCGCGCTTGTCACCCTTACCGATGGCGATGAAAATGTCATTGGCCAGGCCATTGCAGACGATAACGGCGTCTGGATCTTCACCCCCGGATTCCCGCTGGCCGACGGCACCGTAGTCCATGCCGCCGCGCAGGATGCCACGGGCAACATCGGCGCATCAGCCAGCGCCACGGTAGACGGCGTACCACCGCCGACCCCCACCATAGAACCGACGAACGGGACCATTCTGACGGGCACGGCAGAGCCCGGATCGACGATTAGACTGACCTACGACGATGGCTCCCCGATCGGTGAAGCCACGGTTGACGAAAACGGTGACTGGAGATTTACGCCGGCCCTCCCTTTGCCCGACGGCATCGTAGTCAACGCGCAGGCTCAGGATGCCGCCGGCAATTCCAGCCTCCCGGTCGTAACTACGATCGATGCGGCAGCGCCCGCTGCACCTACGATCGCAGCCAGCAACGGGTCGGCATTTTCCGGCACAGCCGAACCCGATGCGATCGTGACCCTGACGGATGGTAATGGCACCCCCATTGGCCAGACAACTGCGGATGAAAACGGCTTCTGGAGCGTCACGCCGGGATCGCCGCTTGCAGACGGCACCGTCGTCAATGCGTCCGCCCAGGATGCCGCCGGCAACACCGGCCCGCAGACCAGCGTCACGGTGGATGCTTTTCCCCCCGCCCCGCCGCAGATCGACCCTAGCGATGGCACAGAACTTACCGGTAGCGCCGAGGCTGGGGCCCTCCTGATGCTGACCGACGAGGATGGCAATACGCTTGGCCAGGTCACGGTAGGCATTGACGGCAACTGGAACTTCACCCCCACCTCCACTCTGGTCGATGGCTCCACGGTGGTGGCTATCGCCCAGGACGCAGCCGGCAACATAAGCGACCCGTCGAGCAGGGCGATCGATTCCAGCCCTCCCGTCGAACCGACCATCAACCCCACCAACGGCTCAGTGGTTACCGGCACGGCCGAACCAAATTCGACAGTGATTCTGTCCGATGGCACCGGCAACGCATTTGCACGTTCCATCATTCCCAATCTCGGCCTGCCGCTCGGTCAGGTAACCGCAGACGGAGAGGGCAACTGGACCTTCATACCATTGCTGCAATTGCCTGATGGAACGATGGTCATCGCGATTTCGGTCGATGCCGCAGGCAACGTCAGCAATTCCGTTAGCACCACGGTGGACGGCGTGGCGCCGCTCACTCCGACGATCGACCTCACCAATGGCCTCATGCTGGCGGGAACGGCCGATCCGGGCGTCACGATCCAGCTCACCAATGGACTGGGTGCCTCTATCGGCCAGACCACGGCGGACGATGACGGCAATTGGACTTTCACGCCCCTTCTGCAACTAGGCAACGGAACCCTGGTAGACGCCGTTGCGGTAGACGAAGCTGGCAATGTCAGCCCTCCAGCCAGTACCATCGTCGACTCTATCCCACCGGGAATACCCTCAATCCATGATAGCAACGGTGTTATCCTGGCCGGCACAGCCGAACCCGAATCCACCGTCATATTGACCAATGCTCTGGGGGGAACGATCGCCGAATTAGTAACCGACAGCAGCGGCAACTGGAGCTTCACACCCGCAATCCCGTTGGCGAACGGCACGCTCGTCATCGCGGTCGCCCACGATGAAGTGGGGAATATCAGCGCCCCGGCCAACATCACGATCGATTCCATCCCCCCTGGCATCCCGGGATTGCTGCTATCGTCGGGCGGAGACCTGCTCACCATATCGGCCGAACCTGGCAGCCGGGTCGAAATCGTGATCGACGGGGACTCAGCCAATACGATCATCGTCAACATCAGTCTCACAGGCGTATTTATGCTGCCGCTCAGCCCTGCGCTGATCCTGGCCGAGACGATCAGTGCTGCCGCCACCGATGCTGCCGGTAACCGCAGCCCGTCCTCCACCATCGTCGCACCCGACTTAACTCCGCCCACTGTTGAAGTGAGTGAGGCCATCGACGGCTTCGTCAACGCGGCAGAGGCTTCCAACGGCATTCAGGTCGAAGTGGCGCTGCGCCCGACCATGCAGGCCGGCCAAGCGATAATCGCCCATTTCAACGGACAGGGCGGCTATCAGGCACAGGCGACGCATGTGCTCACCTCCAGCGATCTGCTGGCGGGCGCGGTAGTGCTCAGCATCGTCCCGACGGCCGGGCTGGGTGCGTTCCCCGAAGGCGCTGCAACGATCACCGGAAGCGTCGGCAGCGGCGGCTCTTCCTTACCCATCGCCTTCACTGTCGACACTATTGCGCCGCCAACGCCGGTGCTGATGCTGTCCAACAACCTGCTGACAATCTCGACCGCGCCCGGCACGGAACTGACGATCAATACCGTTGCGGGCGGGACCAGGGTCAGCACCTCAGTCACCGCCGACAACAACGGATCGGCAACGCTGGATCTGCTGACCGGTCTTGGTGCGCCTCTTGGCTGGAACCAATTGCTGAACACGCAACTTTCCGTCACCGGTGCGGACCCCGCCGGCAATACCAGTAACGTCACCACGATCGCAGTTGGGCCTAACATCGAGCAGCCGGTAACGGTCGGCAATTTCGCCCTGGACGTCAGCCTTAATCCGCTGAACCCGCGCTTTGGCTTTACCGGTACGACCGAGCCAAATTCGACGGTAGAGGTTCGCCTCATCACCCCGGCCCTAAATCTGGCGTTGCTGCCGGTGGCGGCTGACGGCAGCGGCCATTTCTCAGTCAATCTGCTCTCCACCGCAACGCTGACCCACTTGGGGCTGAACATCACCGACATCCTAAATCTGGGGGCGGAGATATCGTTCGGCGTGGTATCTGTTGACCAGCAGGGCAACGAAAGTGCTGCCTATCTGCTGGACCTCACCCCGAGCGGCCTCTCGCTGAACCTGGGCCAGATCGACGTGAACGGCACCATCGGCGACGATGTGATGGCCGGCACTCCCACTGTCGAGCACATCAACGGCGGAAGCGGTGACGACCTAATTCTCAACGTCGGATCGGGCGATCACGTGGCGGCCGGGCCCGGCGACGACACCATCCAGCTTACCGCTACGAACTTCGTCAGCGTCGACGGGGGAACTGGCTTCGACACGGTGCTGCTCGCAAACGGTATAGACCTCGACTACGGGGTCGGGGTCGGCGCGTTCACCAATGTCGAGCGGATCGATCTGGGCACCGGCGATCCTGGCAGTACGCTGACGCTGACCGCACCTGAAATCACGGCGATCACCGATGCCAACAACGCGCTTCAGATCACGGGCGAAAGCAACGACGTGCTGAGCATCGTCGGTGCGAGCGACACTGGCGCGGCGCAGACGATCAATGGCGTGGTCTACGATGTCTACACATTCGGGGCGAACACCGTGTTGGTTGAGGACAACACCGTACAGGTTCTTGTGTGAAGACGGCGCGTGGCGCGCACAGGCAAAAGTGGCAGACCATGGCGCAAACAGCTCTGCTGATCTTTGCGCCATGGCCCTTGCCCAGCGCCGCCATGACCGTGGAGGAAGCCGTCGCGGCGGGGATCGAGCACCATCCTGAACTTGCCGCGGCCCGGTCGGAAGTGCAGGCAGCGAAAACCGACGTTTCCGTTGCAAAGGCCGGATACCTGCCCTCGGTTTCCGTTTCCGGCGGACCGCAGGACACCACACCGGAAAAATGGGCCTACGAGGTGACGGCGGCGCAGATGGTGCATGACTGGGGCCAGGTCAAAAGCCAGCTTCGCGGCGCCCGAGCATTGCAGCGGCAGGCTCGGGAGGGATGGTTGGTGGCGCGAGATGAGGCCACGCTGGACATCGTCGAGACCTATCTCGACGTCCTGCTGGCCCGCCGCCAGCGCGAGGTAGACCTGGCGCAAATCGCCACGTTGGAGGGTTTCGCTCAGATGACCGGCCTGCGCGCTCAAAGCGGCTATGCCGACCGCAGCGAGCCCGACCGATCGCAACTGGAACTGGCCCGCGCACGTCAGCGACTGGCCAGCGATGAAGGCCAGATCGCCGATGCGGCCGGACAGTTCGAAACACTGGTGGGCACGGCGCCCGACGACCTCGCCGAACCCGCGCCCCGATCCATGATCCTTTCCGTCGCGGGGCAGGACATGGGTCCGCTGATCGACGCCGCCCCGCTGTACCGCAAGCTGGTGGAAGATACGCAATATGCCCGCGCGCAGTTTGATGAGACCCGGTCGTCGATCCTGCCACGCGTCAACGTCGAAGCGACGGCGCTCAGCCGCGAGATCGGCGGACGGATGCAAAGCGACGCGATCCTGGCGCTGCGCCTGCGGATGAACCCGATACGGGGCTTTTCCAGTTTCGACAGAATAGCCGGCGCCCGCGAACGTGTCGACGCCGCGCAGTGGAAAGAAAACGCAGCGCGGCGCGATATCGAACGACGCCTGCGAAACCTGATGACTAACGGCACCGCGCTGGTGCAGCAGGAGCGCGCGCTTGAAAGCCAGGTCGCTGGCGCGGACGAGCTTGGCAGCCTCTACCGCGAACAGTTCGAGGTCGGGCGGCGCGACATCGTCGATCTGATCACCATCCAGCGTGAGCACTACGATGCCCGGCGCTCGCTGAACGAGGTCCACCTGCAACTGATACGCATCCAGTACCAGATCGCAGCGCAGCTAGGTCGTCTGGCCGACCTTGTCGAATTGGGAGGCGAACAACCATGAGCGCAGCAGTCGATACTGGCCGCAAAGTTCTCCTGCGTGACCGCGATCCGCTGCGTGAGGGGCTGGTTCTGCTCGCCGGAACCCTTGGGCGCCATACCAGCGCCAGCGAACTGGGCGACGGGCTGCCGCTCGTCGACGGGCTGCTTCCGGTCGACATGGTCGCACGCTCGATGCGGCGGATCGACGTCGCCGCTCAGGTTCGCCGTTCGGACCTTGCCATACCCGGCTATCTGCTGCCCGCGCTCCTGCTTCTGCATGACGGTGAAAGCGCGGTCCTCACCGCGCTCGACGGAAACAGCGCAACCCTGCGCGTCCCCCGCGTGGACGGCGGGGTGCAGAAGATAGCGCTGGCGGACCTCGCGGCGCTTCATTCGGGTCTGACGGTATTCGCCAAGGCCCGCTTCCGCCCGGAGGATCGGGCTGGCGGGCCGGGCTCGGCGTTCGGGCCAGCGACTACCGGGCGACACTGGTTCTTCGGTGCACTGAGGCGCTATCGCAATGCCTATCTCGAAGTCGCGCTCGGGGCGATGATGGCGAACCTGCTGGCGATAGGATCGGCCCTTTTCGCAATGCAGGTCTACGACCGCGTTGTGCCCAATTCCGCATTCGACACACTATGGATTCTGGCTAGCGGAGTCGCGCTTGCCATCATCTTCGAGGCGGGCCTGCGCCACATGCGCGGCCATTTGCTCGATACGATGGGCAAGAGCCTTGACCTCACACTCTCCACGCAGCTGTTTGCCCGCGTGCTGCAAACGCGGCTTTCCGGCCGTCCCGCCTCGCTCGGCGCCTTCACCAGCCAGATCCGCGAATTCGAGGGCGTCCGCGAATTCTTCACTTCTTCCAGCGCGGCAATCGCCAGCGACTTGCCCTTCACCCTGATATTCCTGGCCGTGATTGCTCTGATCGGCGGCGAAGTCGTAGTTGTGCCGGTTGCCGGGATCGTATTGATGATCCTGCCTAGTCTGGTCATGCAGCGCCGCCTCGCCGCACTTTCGCGCCAGAACCTCCACGAAGGAGCGATCAAGAACAGCATTTTGATCGAGGCGGTCGAGAACCTCGAAGCCATTAAGGCCGGGCGCGGCGAAGGGCGCGCGATGATGCTGTGGGAAGCGCTGACTGCCCAACTCGCGGAAACCGCAAAGCGGACGCATTCGCTGGCCAGCGGACTTACTTACGGCGCGGCGATGGTGCAGCAGCTGTGCTACGTCGGCGTCGTTGCATTTGGCGTGTACCGGATCAGCGAAGGCGCAATGACTGTCGGCGCGCTGATAGCCTGTTCTCTGCTGGCTGCGCGTGCAATCGCACCCGTGACGCAGGCGGCCGGGATACTCGCCCGGTGGCAACATACGCGGGTCGCCCTCGAAGGGCTTGACCAGTTGATGGCCGCGCCCGTCGAACGACCTGAAAACCGTGCATTCGTTCGCGCCGAGCGGCTGCGCGGCCGTTTCGAGGTTCAGGACCTCGTGATGCGATATGCCGACGAAGGCCCGGCGGTAGTAAACGTCGCGGCGCTGTCCATACGGGCCAGCGAGAAAATCGCTATCCTCGGGGGCAACGGTGCGGGGAAATCGACGCTGCTGCGGCTGCTCTCAGGGTTGGGCGACGCCACTTCGGGCAGCGTAATGCTGGACGGCATGAGCCTGCCCCAGATCGACCCCTCTGACCGCCGCTCCGCCATCGGCTTCCTGCCGCAGGACGTCGCGTTGATGCACGGCACCTTGCGCGAAAATCTCAACCTGGAAGGCCGCGCAATGGATGACGCGGACATGTATTCGGCGCTCGATGACGTGGGACTGGGGCGGTTCGTGCGCGCCAATCCACTGGGGCTCGACATGCCGCTGCTGGGCAGCCGTAGCCTGTCAGGCGGGCAGCGGCAGGCGGTGGGACTGGCCCGCGTGATCCTGCAAGACCCACCGATCGTCCTGTTAGACGAGCCAACCGCCTCGTTCGATCAGGCCAACGAGGAACATGTCGTCTCCCGCCTGCAGACCTGGATGGGAGAGCGCACCTTGGTGCTGACTACGCACAAGCGCACGATGCTCAGCCTCGTGCAGCGCATTGTCGTGATGCGCGACGGCGCCGTGGTGATGGACGGCCCGGTAGAAGGCATGGTGTCGGGTAACCAGGTCAAGGCACCGCCACGGACAGCTAGTGGGGGCGCACATGGCGGTTGATGGCATTTCCGCGCAGGGGCTGCGCCGTGAACTCGACGATCCATTTCGGACCACCGCGCATCCACTCTACCGGCCTCTTCTGTGGGCGGTGCTGGCCTGTATCGCAGTGGCCGTTGCTTGGGCAGCGCTGGCCCGCATCGACGAAGTGACACGAGGTGAAGGGCGCGTGGTGCCAGTCAGCCGGATGCAAAAGATCCAGAGCTTGGAAGGCGGCATTCTGGGTGACCTCCTGGTGCGTGAAGGTGACTTGGTGCGGCGCGGCCAACCGCTGGTCCGGCTGGACCGCACGCATTTCCAGACTTCCTATGAGGAGTCTGCCAACCAGGCCACCGTACTCAAGGCAGCAATTGCCCGCCTCCAGTCGGAAGTGCTGGGCAAGGGCGCGATCACTTTCCCGCCGGAGGTTCCGGCCGACAGTTCGGTCGCCCGATCTGAGCGTGAGTTGTTCGCCTCGCGCCGCAGCAAGCTGGAGGAAGGCCGCAGTACCCTGCACCAACAGATGCGCATCGCACAGGGACAGCTTGCCATCGTCCAGCCCCTGACCGCGCGCAAGGTGGTGAGCGAGATGGAGGCCCTCAAGCTGCAGCAGGATATCGCGACCTACAATGGCAAGCTGGTCGAACTGGAAAATACCTACGCGCAGGAAGCCTATACCGAACTGGCGAACAAGCAGGCGGAATTGAGCGCGATCACGCCAATCGTGAAACAGCGCAGCGATCAGTTGCGCCGTACCGAAATCCGCTCACCCGTACACGGGAGGGTAAACACCGTGCTGATCAACACGCGCGGCGGTGTGGTGCAGCCGGGTGAACCGATCATGGAAGTTACGCCGATGGAAGACCGCCTGCTGATCGAAGCACGCATCCGCCCGCGCGACGTCGCCTTCATCGTCCCTGGCATGCCGGCCAAGGTCAAGATAACTGCCTACGACTACACGATCTACGGCGACCTAAACGGCAAGGTCGAACGGATCGGCGCCGACACCATCGAGGAAGAGACTGTGCGCGGGAAGGAGGCCTATTATCAGGTCCTCATCCGCACCGACGGCGCAAACCTGATCCGCGACGGCAAGCCGCTGCCGATCATCCCGGGCATGGTGGCCGAAGTGGACATCCTCAACGGCAAGCGCAGCGTGCTCAACTACCTGCTGCGCCCGATCCTCAAGGCGCGGCTGCATTAAGCGGCCGAACGTTTCCCCTCGCCCGCTTCTGTCTCCGCGTGGCCGCTGATCTCGGCACCAGCGTCGGGTGCGAAGCGCAGGTTCCATAGCGTGGCGGTCAGCGATATCGCCGTGACCACCCAGAACGCCGCGGAGAAATCGCCCATAGTCGGGGCCGCGTTGCCGTTGACTACCATCGCCAGATGCAGTGCCACCGCCGCCACGCAGATGCCCAGCGACAGCATCAGCTGCTGGAAAGTGGAGTAGAACGCTGTGGCGCTGCTCATATGTTGCTTGTCGACGCCCGCGTAAGCGATGGTGTTGTATGCGGTAAACTGAAACGACATGAAAAAGCCCGAGAAGGCCAGCACGCAGAACATCGCCCATACCGGCCAGGACGCGCTGAACAGCCCGCAGACAGCATAGCCCGCGGTGGCGATCACGCCGTTCCAGATCAGGGCACGGCGAAAGCCGAAACGGCGTAGCACACGCTGCGCCATGCTTTTCATGGCAAGCGAGCCGATGGCGGTCGCCACGGTGATCGTACCGCTGCGCGCCGCCGAAAAGCCAAGACCAACCTGCATCATCAATGGCAGGAGGAAGGGCTGCGCGCCTTGGGTGATACGGGTGATCGAACCCGCGATCACGGCGAGGCGGAACGTCTCGTCCTTGAGCAGACCGAGGTCCAGGATCGCGCCGACGCGGCCGCGCGCATGGTGAATGTAGAACACGCCCGCAATCACGCCGATCGCGACCAAAGTAGCCGCGGTGCGCCCTTCGTCGGGCCGACTGACCATCTCGAAGCCGAACAACAGACAGCCCAGAGAGATACCACTGAGAACAAAACCCTGGGTATCGAAACGGGGCGGCTCGTCCTCACGGATATTGGCGATGAAACGGCCCACCAGCCAGAAGCCGAGCGCGCCCACCGGCAGGTTGATGTAGAAAATCCAGCGCCAGTCGAGATACGTTACGATGAAGCCGCCCAGCGGCGGCCCCACGATCGGGCCGATCAGGGCTGGCACCAGCAGCCATGACATCGCATTCACCATGTCGCGCTTGGCGACCGAGCGTAGCAGCACCAGCCTGCCAACCGGGATCATCATGGCACCGCCGATGCCCTGTATGAAGCGCGAGACGACGATCGTTTCCAGCGTCGGGGATTGGCCGCAGGCAAGGCTGCCCAGCATGAAAAGCAGGATGGCGCTGCGGAATACGGTGCGCGATCCGAAGCGGTCCGCCAGCACACCCGATGCGGGAATGAAGATCGCCAGGGCCAGAAGGTATGATGTCAGCGCGACGCTCATTTCCTGAGGGCGGACGCCGAAATCGCGTGCCATGGTCGGCAGAGCGGTAGCCAGCACGGTGGCGTCCACAAACTCCATGAACAGCGCAGAAGCAATGATGAGCGCGACCAGCCTGTAGTTCGCCCCAGATTCGGGCGGCCCGAGATCCTCCGTGCGGGCAAGTGAGCCGGCCGCCGGGACGATTCCGTCGCGTACTTCGGCATTGACCGAGGCGATGCCGCGCCGACGCGGCCTCATCTTTGGGCCTCTGCGGCGTGGGCTGAAAGATACATGGTCTGCTTCCCGGTTCGAGAATTCTAACATCCGCTCCCAAACCGGGCGGTCCATCTGCGTGGGCGCGCCGCAGGACCCATATAGGCGCGTCCGTCCGCATTGGAACCCTTGCGTCTCTCTCGTACTCGCAGGTCGGGCATCGGCCTTTGCACTCTACGCCTCGATTTCGACGCAGCGTGCCAGTGCAAGCCGCATGAGATCGCCGGCTGTGGGATGCGTCATGAACGTCAGTGCCGGGGCATAGGCAATTTCGTGAAGCAGGGCGCCGGCCGTCTCGGCATCAGCGCCGAGGCCGGGAAGGCGCAGGACGGCGCGCTCCCCCAGATTCCGCCAGTGCCGCAACAGGATTTCGCGCTGGAGCGCCAGCGACGGAGCGCCCTGCCCAGCAAGCCGTGCATGTTCGAGGATGGTCAGCGACCAGATGCCGCTGCGCGAGCGGGTGTCCGCCCATTCCGCCAGCAGTTCGACCACGGCCTGCCCATTCCGCGCGGCGTCGATCTTCGCCACTAGCAGGTCGAGACTCTGCTGACCCTGCTGATCGAGCACGGCGAGGAAGATCGCTTCCTTGGATTCGAAGTTGGAATAGACCGCGCCCTTGCTGAAGCCCGCATGGTCCGCGATGCGATCGACCGAGGTCGCGGCATAGCCATGCCTGCCGAACAGTTCCACCGCTGCCTGCAACAGCCGCTCACGCGTTTGCGCTCGTCGTTCTTCACGCGTCATCCGCGCCATGGTGCCCTCACTTGCCTGTTGACCTCGAAATACCCGATGGTATCTAAATAATCAACGGTATCCCAAGGAGTCACCCATGGAACATCAGATCACCCGCGTTCGCCACGAACTGCGCCGCCGTACCCTGACGGTGCGCCGCACCGAAAGCGTCACGCCGGGGATGCTGCGCCTGTGGCTGGGCGGCGAGGAATTGGCCGGGTTCACCAGCCTTGGCGCCGACGATCACGTGAAACTCTTCGTCCCTGGATCGGACGAAAAGGCCGAAATGCGCGACTATACCCCGCGTCGCTATGACGCCGATGCCAACGAACTGGCGGTGGACTTCGCCCTTCACGATGCAGGCCCGGCAACCAACTGGGCGCGCGGCGCGGCCGTGGGCGACACCATAGAGATCGGCGGCCCCCGCGGCTCGATGGTGGTTTCGCCGGACTTCGACTGGTGGCTGCTGATCGGCGACGAGACCGCGCTGCCCGCCATCGGCCGGCGGATCGAAGAACTGCCTGCCGGAACCGTCGTCACCAGCCTCGTCGCGGTTGCAGGGCTGGAGGAAGAACAGGCCATCACCGCCTCGGCTGCCCATAGCGCCCTGTGGGTGCATCGGCCGCTGGAGCATGCCGACGATGCCGCGCCGCTGCTCAAAGCGCTTTCGGCCATGACCCTGCCTGACGGTGACGGCTTCGTCTGGATCGCAGCCGAAGCACGCGTCGCGCGGGCCTTGCGTCAGCATGTCGTCGAGGAGATGGGCCACCCGCTGCAATGGCTCAAGGCTGGCGGCTACTGGGTCAAGGGAGAGGCCGACGCCCACGAGAAACTCTAAGGCGCGGGCGCGGCATGCCACATTAGCGTAGCATGCCCGCCGTAAATGCCACTGCGACAACGAGGGCCCTTTTCATGAACCGGTTGGTATTTTGCGCGATCAGCCTGTCCGTACTGGTCGGCACACCCGCCGCCCGAGCCCAGTCGACCGCTTCCGCAGAGGCCCCCTCACCGCCGCCCGCCGCCGTCGCGATGCGCATGACCGCAGTGGAAGCGCATCAAGGTGCCGCATCGGACGGCACGTACATATACGCAATCGACAACGACCGCATCGGCAAATACCGCATCGCCACGGGCGCGAAGATTACGCAGTGGCAGGGTGAGCGACGATTGTTTCCTCACATGAACAGCTGCACCGTGGTCAAGACCGAACTGGTATGCGCCGCCTCCAACTACCCCGCAGTGCCGCAGACCAGCGCGGTGGAGGTGTTCGACACCCGCACACTCAAGCACATCCGCAGCGTCAGTCTGGGCTTCGGCCCCGGATCGCTGACGGTGATGGATCGCCATGACGGGAAGTGGTGGGCGGTCTTCGCCAACTACGAAGGCAAGGGAGGCCAACCCGGCCGTGACTATCGCCAGACCATGCTGGTGCGCATGGACGACCAGTTCCGCGCCGAGGCAAGCTGGGCATTCCCCGAGGAAGTACTCACCCGCATGGCGCCCAAGAGCTGCTCGGGCCTTAGTTGGGGCGGCGACGGCCTCATTTACGCCACCGGGCACGACCGCCCCGAAGTCTACGCACTGAGGCTGCCCGAAGCAGGGTCGCGGCTCGAACTGGTGGAAACGCTCGGCATCTCGACACCCGGACAGGCGATCGACTGGGACCCCAAAGTAGCGCGCCGACTCTGGTCGATCGGCCGGGGTGCGAACGAGGTGGTTGCCAGCGACATGCCCGCAGTAGTCGACCCGCACCAATAGAAAAACCATGCCGCCCTTTCAGAGCGGCATGGTTCCATTTCAGGTCAGGCGGCATCGACCAGGACGATCTCGCTATCCTCGATCGCGGTGACCCGCAGCACGTCGAGATCACTGATCGCTGCCCCGTCGCGCGCATTGACGCGCACGTCGTCAATCGTGACAGCCCCGGTGGCCGGCACCAGATAGCCTTTGCGGTCCTTGCCGAGGGGATACTCCGCCGTTTCGCCCGCCTTCAGCGTGGCGGCGACGATACGAGCATCGGTGCGGATCGGCAGGGCGTCGTTGTCGTTCTCGTATCCCGAAGCGAGGGTCACGAATTTACCCGAGCGCTCACCCTTCGGGAATGGCTTGGCGCCCCATGCCGGTGCATCGCCGGTGTGGGTGGGGATGATCCAGATCTGGAAGATGCGCGTGGCGACGTCTTCCAGGTTGTATTCCGAGTGGCGAACGCCGGTTCCTGCAGACATCACCTGCACGTCGCCCGCTTCGGTACGGCCCTTGTTGCCAAGGCTGTCCTCATGGGTGATCGCGCCTTCGCGAACGTAGGTGATGATCTCCATGTCCCGGTGCGGGTGCGGTGGGAAGCCGGTTTTCGGCGCGATGGTATCGTCGTTCCAGACCCGCAGGTTGCCCCAGTTGACGCGTGAGGGATCGTGGTAGTCGGCGAAGGAAAAGTGGTGCCTGGCATCCAGCCAGCCGTGGTTTGCGCCGCCGAGGCTGTCGAAGGGACGAAGTTCGATCATGGTGAGTCTCCGGTGGAGGGACGTATCTCGCGTCCCGTTGAGCCCTGTCTAGACTCCGCTGGCTTTCTCGATCAGAGAGATAAAGTAGCGCAGTTTGTTCGAGGAAATAGAAAAGTGAGCAATCCCGGAACCCCCACCCTGGATCAGCTGCGCATCCTGCTGGCGATCGTCGACACCGGCAGTTTCGCCGCTGCCGGGCGCAAGCTCAATCGTGCAGTTTCGGTCATCAGTTATGGCATCGCCAATCTCGAATCGCAGCTGGGCCTGACCCTGTTCGAGCGCGAAGGCACCCGCAAGCCCAAGCTGACGGTCGCTGGGCGCGCGGTTCTGGCCGAGGCCCGCAGCGTGGCTCAGGGGATCGACGGCCTGCGCGCAACAGTGAAAGGCCTGCTCGACGGGCTAGAGGCCGAAGTCGACCTTGCGGTCGACGTCATGCTGCCTGCCGAGCGGCTCGGGCAGGTTCTGCGCGATTTCGCGGCCCGCTTCCCGACCGTCCAATTACGCCTCCATGTCGAGGCGCTGGGCGCGGTGACTGCCATGGTACTCGACGGGTCGAGCGTGATCGGCCTTTCCGGGCCGCTATCCGCCGGGGTCGAGGGGATCGAGAGCCGGCTGGCAGGGTCCGTGCCGATGGTCCCGGTTGCCGCTCCCGATCACCCGCTCGGCCAGATGACACTGATCCCGCCGGGCGCTGGGCGCGAACACATCCAGTTGGTACTGACCGACCGTTCGCGCTTCACCGAGGGGCAGGACTATTCAGTGGCCAGCCCCAAGACCTGGCGCCTCGCTGACCTTGGCGCCAAACATGCGCTGCTGCGGCAGGGCATCGGCTGGGGCAACATGCCGCTGCAGATGATCGAGGGCGACCTTATGGCGGGCACACTCGTCCGGCTCGTCATGCCCGATCACGTCGGCGGCACTTATCGGTTTTCCGGCATCTGGCGCCGCGACACGCCGCCGGGCCCGGCGGGTTCGTGGCTGCTCGATCGGTTCGTTACGCTCGGTTCGCACGACCTCGAACTGGAGGAAATGGCCGATATCTGACTTCAGGCAATCATGACATCGCCGGCGGCGGTTTCAGGAAGGGATCGTCGGGCAAGGGGATGAATTCCCGATCATCGGCATCGGGCAGTTTCATACGGCCCGCCTGCCAGTCGGCAGCGGCCTGCCGTAGCCGGTCCTTCGAGGACGAAACGAAGTTCCAGTAGAGAAAGCGTTCGCCCACCGGCTCGCCGCCCAGCACCATAACCGTCGAATGCTCGGCCGCCGTCATCCGTGAGGCGTCCGCGCCAAGGACGAGCATCTGTCCTGCCCCGTACCGCTGTCCGTCCAGTTCGACTGCCCCGGTCGCGATATAGACCGCCCGCTCGGCATGGCCGACAGGGATTTCCGCCTGCGCGCCGGAGTCCATGTCGAGGTGGGCGTAGAATAGCGGCGAATGCGTGCGCGCGCTGGCGGTGAGGCCGTAAGCGCTGCCTGCGATCAACTGGCCACGGACCCCGCCATCGCTCCACTGCGGCAGGTCGTCTCCGGCGTGGTGCGAGAAGGACGGCGCGGTTTCCTCGTCGCCATCGGGTAAGGCCACCCATGCCTGGATGCCGTGCAGGTGATCGCCCATACTGCGCGCCTTCTCGAAACGCTCGCTATGGGTGATGCCGCTGCCCGCGGTCATCCAGTTCACTTCCTGAGGCCTGATCGCCTGATGCGAGCCGACGCTGTCACGGTGAACGATCTCGCCCGAAAACAGGTACGTCACGGTCGACAGGCCAATATGCGGATGCGGGCGCACGTCCAGGCTTCTCGGCGCTCCGGCCGCCACGTCCAGCGGTCCCATGTGGTCGAAGAACACGAACGGCCCCACCATCCGCCGCTTCGCGAAAGGCAGTACGCGGCCGACATCGAGCCCTCCGCCAAGGCTGCGCCGACGCTGCTCTATCACCATTTCGATCATCGCTCCGTTCATAGTGCAGGAGCGAGGGAGGTGCCATGCGAAATCGACCCCGCGGGGTCGCCCTGCTTACGCCGCGCCAGCGGACTGGTTCCTGCCCAACTGCTTGGCGCGGTAGAGGGCTTCATCCGCTTTCTTCATCGCGTCGTCGCCGTTCTGTCCGGGAACGAGGCGCGCGATGCCCACGCTCACCGTCGTGCGAATAACCGCGCCCGATGCGTCCTGCACGGCTGTCTGTTCAAAGCGCTTGCGCACTCGCTCACACACCAGGTGCGCCTGATCGCTGGCCATTCCGCCAAGGATCACGGCGAATTCCTCGCCTCCCAGTCGGGCGATCAGATCGCCTTCGCGCATACTGGAGCGCAGGATGGCGACGAAGCGGGCGAGCACGAGATCGCCCGCCATGTGCCCGTAACGATCGTTGATCTGCTTGAAGTGGTCGAGGTCGAACACGGCCAGACAACCCAATACTTCGGCGGAAGCGACCGAGGCGAGCAGCGCCGACAGCGTTTCGTCGAAGGCTCGCCTGTTGTGGGCACCGGTCAGCGGATCGGTCATCGCCTTGCGGGTGAGGTCTTCCATGAGTTTGCGCCGCCCGGTCACCTCGCGGACGATGCTTACTGTGCCCATCACCCGGCCGTGGTCGTCTATCGTCGCGCGCATGTGGCTTTCGACCCAGACCATCGCGCCGTCCTTCCGGATCACCCGGTACTCGGCGATGGCGGTCTCATCCGGATTGGCGAGCGCGCGGCGGCGCGTCTCCAGGATACCGGGCAGATCTTCGGGCGAAAGGAGGCGGAACATTACCCCATCGGTCAGTTCTTCGGGACGATAACCCCAGACGCGCTCGGTCGCGGGCGAAACATAGCGCAGCGTACCATCCAGCCCCAGCCGAATAATGATGTCGCTTGAGCGATCGAGGACCAGGCGGTGCAATGCGTCGACGGCGTGTAACCTGTCGAGCGTCCGGCGCCGGGTCCGCAATTCGGCCGCGAGCGGCAGCAGGATGAGCACGATCGAGGCGAAGTATATCTGCAGGACCTGCAACTTCAGTGCCATGCTGACATGCAGCAGCGTCGTCGGGCCATAACCAGCGAGAGAGAACGATAGCCCAATCGTCAGCAGAATAACAATTGAGGCGACCGCGCCGAACCGCCCGAGCCTGACCGTGGCCGCGATCATCGGCAGGAACGGCACCATCACCACCGGAATCCGGTTCTGCCCGAAAGTGAGCAACGATGCGGCGGCGACCAGCACCAACAGGCCGAAAGCTTCCCACAGCCGCGATTGTCCGGCAGATGCGAGCCACTGGCGCGCCTGCCCGCGTAAGGTCAACAGCAGGGGCGGCGCGAACGCCACGAGACCCAAAGCGTGGCCGGCATACCAGTCCCGCCAGGCCGCGCCATAGGGAATGCCCCGCGCCACCAGCGCACAAAGCGCTCCCATCAAGGCCGAGCAGGCGGGAACCAGCACGCCGGCCACGGCAAGGAAACAGGCCACTTCGGGCACCGACTGGAAACGCCCGAAACGCGGGAACAGTCGCTTCATCAGCCATGCCGCCGCATAACCCTCGGCGATGCATACCAATGGCAGCGGAACCGCGACAACGCCCTGCAGGCCGAACAGAAACGATGCCAGGAGGCCAGCCGGCACGCATGCCAGCGTAATCCCCGTCCAGCGTCGACGCGGCGTGGCGCTCAATTTCGCGAACAGAACCGCCCCGGCCAGCCACACTGTTGCCACACCGCCGTCGAAGCGCGTCAATTGCAGCGCAGCCGATGCGCTTACGAAATAGACCGCCGCCATCAGGACAGCTTCGCGCAAGGCAAGAGCAGATCGTCGAAGGGCGAAACGCGGCATCGTCCATCGATACGTATAGAGGGTTAGAATAACGTAAACCCCGCAGTTTCGTCAGGCGATATTCGACTTGTCGCCGACGTGGCCGGAACGCCCTCCAAGGCTCTCATTACGTGCGATTTTGCACGTTTGAGCCCGTAAGCCGACGCGAATGGTCATTTGCGTTGACGAGCGGGCATATAATGTGCTGGTAACTAATGCTCGTCCGACCAATCGGGTTCGCTGATCGAAATGCAGCAGCGACTATACGGCACATTCCGGGAGAAACTCATGGCAGAAACCGAACAGCTCGATCTTACCACTCTGACGGTACAGCTCCTGAGTGCTTATGTGGCCAACAACAGCGTGGCGAGTACTGACCTTGCAGGGCTGATCCAGACGACCAGGGCAGCGCTTGCCGGCCAGGTGGAACCCGAACCCGCGCCGGTGCCCGAATATGCCCCGGCCGTGACCGTGCGCAAGAGCCTGGCTTCGCGTGATCATCTGCTCAGCCTGATCGACGGCAAGCCGTACAAAACGCTCAAGCGCCACCTTGCCAGCCATGGCCTGACCCCCGCCGAATATCGGGAACGCTACAACCTGCCCAAGGACTATCCGATCGTGGCCCCGGCCTATTCGGAAATGCGCCGGGAAGTTTCCGTGCGCCTGGGCTTGGGCCGTCGTCCCACTTCCGCGTCGCCGGTGACCGCACCGACGCAGGAAGCTGCGCCCGCAGCCAAGGCGAAGGCTGCTCCGAAAACGAGCGCACCGAAGAAGCCGCGCGCAGCGAAGGTCAAGGTAACAGAGGCAAGCGCACCCCCCAAGGCCGAAGCGCCTATATCGACGGACGCTCCCGCAAAGACGCCGCGCGGCGAGGCAAAAACCGCCGCCAAGAGCGTATCTACGAGCGCGCCCGAACCTACGCCCCCGGCCGATGCACCCAAGTCTCGCTCGAAGAAGGCCCCGGCCGATGCCGCGGCAAAGCCGGCCGCACGGCGCGCCCGGATGGCGAGGCCAAAAAACGCACCTGAAGCCTGAGCGACAAGCGCTCCACACGTACCAGGGTAGGGCCCATTTTCGGGCCCTACCCAAGGTTGGGGCAAGTCTTCGCATGTATTGCGAAGCGCGTATAAATTTGTCGATGCGTAGATGTAGACAGTAGGCGAAAGCAGTCGCTCAGCTGCCCCTGCGCCGCCTCACCCGGCCATGACAACGCTTGTGGCATTTGCAATTGACGTAGCCTGTGTCCTCGCCACAAGCGGCTCGCACTGCCTGTAGAGGGCTGCACTGCCGAGGAACGCCATGTCCAAGCACGATTCCGACCACCCAACGCCTTTCAATCCCGCCCCCCTGAAGGCTGACCGGCGCCAGTTCCTCGAGGGCCTGGCTGCACTAGGCGCAGCCGCTGCTGCAGGCGGCCCGGCCGCTGCTGCTCAGGCGCGGGAAACACACGGGAACCGCAAGGCCCCCGCCCGCCCGGTCAGCGACGCAAGGTTGCGCGAAGCGATTGACACGGTGGTGGTAATTTATGCCGAGAACCGCAGCTTCAACAATCTCTTCGCCGATTTCCCGGGGCTTGAGCAGCCACTTTCCTCCGTTCCCGCAGACCGCTCCATCCAGCGCGACCGCGACGGCAAACCATTCGACAAGCTGCCCAAGATCTGGGAAGGTCTGGTCCCGGACAAGCAAGTTGTCGAACACACCGAATACGCCATCGGACCGGACGACCTGCCGCTTCTGCCCAACGCACCCTTCGCGCTGAAGACCCCCGATGGCGATCCACTGCCTCAGGGCGTGGTGACGCGCGATCTCGTTCATGCCTTCTACCAGAACCAGTGGCAGATCAACGGCGGACGCAACGACGGTTTCGTCGCCTGGGGTGATAGCGGCGCGCTGGTCATGGGGCATTACGGCGATAGCCGGGCGCAGCTGCGCCTGTGGCAGACCGCACGCGAATTCACGCTCTGCGACAACTTCTTCATGGGCGCGTTCGGCGGTTCGTTCCTCAACCACCAATACCTGATCGCCGCGCAGCCGCCTTTCTATCCCGATGCCGACAAGGGCCCGCCCGCCAAGAGCATCGCCCAGATCGAGGGCGAAGACCCGGCCGGCATCCGGCTCAAGCTGGCAGCCAAGACGCCCGCCAGCGCGATGGACGGCCCTGCAAGCTTCGCGAGCAGCACCCTGACGCCCGACTTCTGGGCGGTCAACACCATGCTCCCGCCTTACGCGCCAACCTACCAGCTCGACCCCGCAAAGCCGGGTTATGCCGACTGGTCCAGCGGACACACGCTGCTGCCGCAGCAACACAAGACGATCGGCGATGTCCTTTCGGCGCGCGGGATCGGCTGGGCATGGTACGCTGGCGGCTGGAATGCGGCGCTGGGCGGCAAGGGCAACAACATGCAGTTCCCGTCGCGACCGAACTTCCAGCCTCACCACCAGCCGTTCAACTATTACGGCCGTTTCGCGCCGGGCACGAAAGACCGCGAGGAGCACTTACGAGACGCCGGCGAAGGCAGCACCGCACGCACCAACCACTTCCTTGCCGATGCCGAAGCTGGGCGCCTGCCGGCCGCCAGCTTTTACAAGCCGCAGGGCAATCTCAACATGCACGCCGGCTACTCGGACATCGACGCCGGTGACCGACATCTTGCCGCCGTGATCGATGCCCTGCGCGCCAGCCCGCAGTGGGAGCGCATGATGATAGTCATCACCTTCGACGAGAACGGCGGATGGTGGGATCACGTCGCGCCGCCAAAGGGTGACCGCTGGGGGCCCGGCACGCGCATCCCCGCCGTCGTCGTCTCGCCCCACGCGCGCGGCGGAACGGTGGATCACACGATCTACGACACCGGATCGATCGCACGCTTCCTCACCCGCCGCTTCGGGCTGGAGAAGTTGCCTGGCCTCCTCATGCGCGAAAAGGCCATGATCGCGGCGGGCGGCGTCGCCCCGGGCGATCTGACGGCGGCTCTCGACCTGTAAGACTGGCTGCGGGGGGCGGACCGCAAAGTGCCGTCCCCGCGCCTCCTTCCATTCCCGCTGATGTAGGCCTGCGATGCCGTGCCCAAAAAGCGCCATGCGAAGATCGCGTAGCCCATCATCGCGCAGGTATGGCAGCCCCTCAGGCGCCCATGAACCTGCCTGCCCGCCTTCAAAAGGCGCGGAGTGACAGGCACTTCACCCATGCAAATCCATGCCTTGCCGGAAAAACGTTCCGGCATGAACTCGCACCATGGACCTTTGGGCCGATCGCGACAATCAGGGTCCGTACCGCCGCGCTCACCTGGAGCATCCGCCAGCTGGAGGAAAGTCTGGGCCTTTCGCTGTTCGGCCGTGGCCCGTCCGGCATCCGCCCGACCGAAGCCTGCGAAACGCTGGTCGTTCGCGCCCGGCTCATCGTCAACGAACACAACCGCCTTCTCGCAAAAGTGGAGCGAACCAACCGCTCGCAGGTGATCGTCGTAGGCGTTCATCCGGTGCTGCTGAACAGCCAGTTTGCCCATACCGTGGCCGCCTTCCGCAAGCAGGAACCCACTGTCACCCTACGCGTGGTCGAGGCCTATAGCGCCGACCTCATTGCCCTGCTGCGGCGCGGAGAGCTGGATATTGCCTTCTCTGCGACACCGGACAGCGACGATGAAGAGATCGCCTTCGAACCGCTGCCTCGCCAGTATTACTCGGTGTTCGCGCGCGCGGACCACAAGATCTTCGGCGAGATCGCGGACGGCGGCCCGATCGGCGAACATGCCTGAGGCCCGGCGGACACCCCCAATATCGCCGCAGGGCGCCCAGCGAGCACCCTACAGCACGACAATGCCAACATGGTGCTGGAACTCCTCAACCGCTTCGGCATGACCGAAAGCGTGGTGGCGGTGCGTTCAGCCTCAATGCACCTCATCCGCCGCATGGTGCTGGACGGCGGCCTGCTCGGCATGATCCCGGAAAGCCAGTTCGCCACCGAACTGCGTGACGGCACCGCAAGGCAACATCGACGGCCCACCGCTGAGCCTGCTGTGGATCGAAGGCGGTTATGAGACGCTGGCCCGGCGCCACCTGAAATCGGCCCTGCGCATTATGCAAGCGCCGGAACGCCTCGAAATTATACCGGCATCGGATATCGCCGCATAAGGCTCGGTGCGGGGCGATAGAGCCTCGTTGTCACAGTTTAATATTGGTTCTCTGCTCCCACCGCGAAGCTCACCGGCGGACAGGCCTACTGGCGGGAGTAGGTATCCAGTTTCCCATCCCGCCTCCTTTTTGCCTGAAGCCTGATCGAACACGGCGCAAAGTACCGCGCGGCAGCTCAGGCATGAGGATGTTCTGACAGCGCTCGCCGACCTGTTCCGAATAACGGCGGCGAATTTATCGCGACTGCCGGCCTGAAATGGCTGCAACAGATCGGCGTCAAGACGCTCTGCATCGCTCCCGGGGGCGCATTCTCGGCAGTAGCTGCCGCTAAAGATGGGGTGCGTGCCGAAACCGAGAGCCCGGTATCGGGCGAATGCTGCCGCCTGTCAGATTTTCAGAACGGGCGACGACGACGGGGCCAGTTCAATTTCTATTGAGACCAACCACCGTCGCCGCGCCACCCCATTAAAGGCAGACTATCAATTAGTGCGTTTATACTTCGCAATCATGCTCGCCAACCCACCGTTACCTTGGGCCTCGGCGACTGAAGCTGCGGAACGGCCAGACGCATCTAGAATGTCCGGGTCTGCACCACTTTTAAGCAGCATTTCGATTTGCGCCGTGCGATCGAACAGCGACGCCATCATCAACGCTGTCTGACCCGCCTTGTTACGGGCGTTGACGTCGCATTTCTCTTTCAACAAGCGCGCGGCGATCCGGTCGTCGCCCTTGAAGGCAACGCCCATCTGTGCGGTATTGCCCTGCCCGAGATCAGGCTTGCATGCATCCGCTCCGGCTTTGATCAGAGCCTCCACCGCATCGGCCTGGCCGTTATAGGCCGCCAGGATCAACGGCGTGAACCCTCGCTCCTGGTAGCCGTTCACGTCGGCGCCATTCTCAACCAGGAGCGGGATCAGCTCTGTCCGTCCCAGTTTTGCCGCTTCGAAGAGCAACTCCTGCCGCCGCTCTTGCGGCGGCAGGGTCGTGGCTTGCGCAGGCGCGGAAGCCAGAAGGGATGCTACATACAGGGCAAGCATCACTGCTTGCCTGCGTAACGGGCTTCCACTGCGGTCTGATACTCGGCAACCGCGCGGTCGACTTCGCTCATCTGCACATTGACGGCCTTGGCCAAGCGGGCGCCGAGATCCTTGTCAGCCTGCGTGAAGTAGCTGACCATGATCACCCGGGTGCGAACCGAAGTCACCGCACCAAGGTCACCGGCAAGGTTCTTGACGAGGTCAGCCTTGTCCGCCGGCTTGAGCGAGCGATAGAACATGCCGGCCTGATCGAAGGGTTCGGTCTTCGAGATAGGCGCGGTCTGGACGATCGCATCGATCTTGTAAGGCGTGGGTGCAAACGCCGGGTCCACCGACTTGCCCTGCGCCACGGAGGGGAAATAGTTCACCTCGACCTTACCGGTCGCTGCGTCGAGCTGGCCGTCCTGGTAGTTGTTGACCACCGGAACGCGCGGGCGATTGACCGGCAGGTCCATTACGTTCGCACCGATGCGGTAGCGCTGGGTATCGGAATACGAGAACAGCCGCCCCTGGAGCATGCGGTCAGGCGAAGCCTCGACCCCCGGCACCATGTTGGCCGGTGCGAATGCCGACTGCTCGGTCCAGCGGAAGAAATTCTCGGGCACCTGGTTAAGCGTCATCTCGCCGACCTTGCGGAAGGGTGCATCCAACCATTCCTTGGTGTCGTCGAACGGATTGAAGGTCAGCTTGCCGAGTTCTTCCGCAGTCATGGTCTGAACCATGAGATCCCATACCGGGAAGTCGCCAGCCGCGATGGTGCCGTACAAATCATCGGTCAGGTAGTTTGCCGGCGCCTTGGCGGCAGCGTCGCCGTTCAGGCTCTTGACGCCCTGGCGGCTGATCCAGCGAAACTTGGCGAACGTAACCTTGCCGTCCTTGTCAACGAGCTTGAACGCGTGGACGCCGTTGCCATCCATCGTGCGGTACGAAGCGGGCGTGCCCAGGTTCGAATAGACATGGACCAGCATGTTGGTCGCCTCAGGCGTGCCGGAAAAGAATTCGAACGAGCGGTTGGGATCCTGCTTGTTGGTCACCGGCGAAGGCTTGAGCGAGTGGATCATGTCGGGGAACTGGATCGCATCGCGGATGAAGAAGATCGGCAGGTTGTTACCGACGAGGTCCCAGTTGCCCTGGTCCGTGTAGAACTTGACCGCGAAGCCGTGCGGGTCGCGCATGCCTTCAGGCGAGCCCGAAGGGTGGATCACCGTCGAGAAACGAACGAACACCGGCGTTTCCTTGCCGGGCTGGCCGAAGAGCGAAGCCTTGGTTATGTCCGAAAGGTCCGCCGTCGCCCGGAAGACGCCCTGCGCGCCCGTACCGCGGGCGTGAACGACGCGTTCCGGCATACGCTCACGGTCGAACCGGGCCAGCTTTTCGATCAGCGTGGTGTCTTCAAGGAGAACCGGTCCGGTATCCCCGGCGGTGAGCGAATTACGATTGGAGCCGATCGGGGCGCCATTATCGCGGGTCATCTGCGGAACGGGTCCGCTGGGAGCGCTGGCCTGCGTCGGCGCCGGCTTGGGTGCGGCCATCGGCGCAGCAACGGTGGTCATGCGATCTTCGACCTGAGTAGCCGTCTGGCCAATTACCGGCGTGAACGGGGTAATCGAAATGGCAGTAGCAAGCAAAATGGTATTGGAACGCTTCATGGTAACTCTCCTAATGCCGGGCAGCTTTGCACCCTGGACGCCCTGCGCTCCAGCAGCATAGGCTGATTACAGTAATCGGGTAAAACGTTCATCCAGCAGCAAGTTTTCAGCACTGGATACTCGCAAGCCCGGGCGCCACCTCACAAACAGAACCCGGCGGATATGGCTCATATCCGCCGGGTTCTGTTTGTGAGGTGGCGCCTGGCGGATTTGGGCTCAAATCCGCGAATGCCTTGAAGGCCGGCGATGTAGAATAATCGCCGGCCCTATATGCTCAGGCTGACTTTTCCTTCAGCATGTCGAGGGCTACGTCCACGATCATGTCCTCCTGTCCGCCCACCATCTTGCGGCGCCCCAGTTCGACGAGGATCGCACGCGTATCGATCCCATATTCCGCCGACGCTTTTTCGGCATGGCGCAGGAACGAGGAGTAGACCCCGGCATAACCGAGCGTAAGCGTTTCGCGATCGACGCGAACCGGCCGATCCTGAAGCGGGCGGACGAGTTCTTCGGCTGCATCCATCAGGGCATAGAGATCGGCGCCGTGGTTCCAGCCATAACGGTCGGCGGCGGCGATGAAGACTTCGAGCGGAGCGTTGCCCGCACCGGCACCCATGCCGGCCAGGCTGGCATCAACCCGGACCGCGCCATTCTGCACGGCGACAATCGAATTGGCGACGCCAAGGCTGAGGTTGTGGTGAGCGTGGACACCGCGCTGCGTCTCCGGCTTCAAGACCCGGTCGTAGGCCTGAAGGCGGGCAGCATATTCATCCATGTTCATCGCGCCGCCGCTGTCGGTCACGTAGACACAATGCGCACCGTAGCTTTCCATCAGCTTGGCCTGCTGCGCGAGCGATTCCGGATCAGTCATGTGACCCATCATCAGGAAGCCAGAAACATCCATGCCGAGCGAGCGGGCATAATCGATATGCTGCCTGGAAACGTCTGCCTCGGTGCAATGCGTCGCCACGCGAACCGAGCGTACACCCAGGTCATACGCATGCTTCAGGTCGTGGATCGTGCCGATACCCGGGAGCAGCAGCGTGGTGAGAACGCTATGCTCCAGGACTTCCGCAACCGCGCCGATCCAGTCCCAATCAGTATGCGCGCCAAAGCCATAGTTGAACGAACTGCCGGACAGACCGTCGCCGTGGGCCACTTCGATGGCATCGACCTTGGCGCGGTCGAGCGCCTTGGCGATCGCCTGCACCTGATCAAGCGTGTATTTGTGGCGCACGGCATGCATGCCGTCACGCAGCGTGACGTCCTGGATGTAAATCTTGTCGGCGATGGGATTGAAGGTCATGCTGCAGCTCCTTCACGAATATTCAGTGCGATCTTTTCAGCAGTTTTGAGCGCGGCCGAAGTCATGATGTCGAGGTTGCCTGCATAGGCCGGCAGGTAGTGGGCAGCGCCCTCTACTTCAAGGAAGACGCTAACCTTGATGCCCGTGAAGTAGCCGCCCATCTCGGGAATGTGCAGCGGCTGGTTGGAACCGATATGTTCGAACTGCACGGCCTGCTTCATGCGGTAGCCCGGCACATAACTCTGCACGTCCGCGACCATGGCTTCCACCGACTTGGCGATGGCATCAGTATCCGCCTCTTCGCACAGGCAGTAGACGGTATCGCGCATGATCAGCGGCGGTTCGGCCGGATTCAGCACGATGATCGCCTTGCCGCGTGTCGCACCGCCGACAGCCATGATCGCCTGGCTGGTGGTTTCGGTAAACTCGTCAATGTTGGCGCGGGTGCCCGGACCTGCGCTCTTCGAAGCGATCGAGGCGATGATTTCGCCGTAATGGACCTTCGCCACGCGATTGATGGCCGCCACGATCGGAATTGTCGCCTGACCGCCGCACGTCACCATGTTGACGTTGCGGGCATCGAGCGCGCTGTCACCATTTACTGCAGGCACGACGTAGGGACCGATAGCCGCTGGCGTCAGGTCGACGACATATTTGCCGTGCTGCTGCAGGATTTCGTTGTTGCGCTTATGGGCGCCGGCCGAGGTCGCATCGAAGACGATGGCGATCTTGTCGAAATTGGGCATTTTGACGAGGCCGTCAATGCCCTCCGCCGTGATGGGAACGCCCATCCGTGCGGCGCGCTTGAGGCCATCGGATTCCGGATCGATGCCGACGAAGGCACCCATTTCCAGCGTTTCCGACAGCCGCATGATCTTGATCATCAGATCAGTGCCAATATTGCCCGATCCAATGATCGCGACGGGAATCTTACCGCTCATGTCCGTTCAATCCTTGTAGCTGAAGGAGACGGTGCCAAGGCCGCCAATAGTGACCTTGATCTCGTCGCCGGAAAACAGGGGGACCATGGGTCCCAGCGCGCCGGTCAGAATAATGTCGCCTTTGCGCAGTGGCTCGCCGCGCGCTGCCAGCGTGTTGGCAAGCCAGGTTGCCGCCTTGATTGGGTGGCCGAGGCAGGCGGCCCCGGCACCCAGAGATGCTACTTCACCGTTGCGTTCCAGCACCATACCGCAGGACCACAGATCGAGACCCTCCAGCGAGCGGCGCTCCTCGCCCAGAACGAACAGTGCCGACGAACCATTGTCGGCGACAGTATCGGCGAAAGTGATATTCCAGTCGGCGATGCGGCTATCGACAATCTCGATGGCTGCGGCAGCCTCAGAGATGGCCGCAACCATTTCCGCTTCGCTGATCTCGCGGGCTGGCAGGTCCGCACCGATGATGACCGCAATTTCTGCCTCCGCCTTGGGCTGGAGCAGCGTGCTCGGCGACACGTTGCCGCCATTGGGGACATCCATGTCGGCGAAAAGCACCCCGAAATCAGGCTGGTCGACGCCGAGCTGCGTCTGCACGGCCTTCGCCGTCAGGCCAACCTTGCGACCGACAATACGCCGCCCCATGGCTTCCCAGAAGCGTGTGTTGACGGCCTGAATGGCATAGGCGCCATCGGCGTCGGTGGGATCAAGCGTATCGCGAAGCGGCGCGATGGCGCCCTGCGTATAGGCATTGCGAAGCCGTTGGGCGGCGGTGTCAATTTTCGACATTGGCTGTCATCCGATCATTTTGCGAAGCGGGCAAAAATGCCTGGAAAGGCGAGGTGTACGGATCAATGACTCAGGAAATCGAGCACCAGACGGTTGAATTCACCGGCATGTTCCCACTGCGCCCAATGGCCGCACTGGTTGAAGATATGCAGGCGCGAATTCGGAATCCCGGCGACCAGGCGCAGCCCGGTATCCATGGGAACGACCCGGTCCTGACGCCCCCAGATGATCAGCGTCTGAGCGCTGATAGAGGGCAGGCGCGGTCCGAAATCAGGGAACTGGCGCGGGTTGAGTTCCTGCGACTTGATGAAGTTTTCCAGGTGATCGCGGCGCCCCAGCATATTGGCCAGACGGGCCTGCAACAGGTCGTCGGTCAGTACGCTCGCGTCGAAGACGAACACGTCGTTGAACTTCTTCAGGCTCTCAACCGAAGGTGCGCGGTACAGCGCATTCAGCAGCTTGAGGCCTTCCGAGGGCATCGGCGTAAACAGGCTGGCACCGCCGGTGCCGCCGCCCATTAGGACGAGCTTACCGATCTGATCGGGATAGGTGAGCGCAAAGGCAGTCGCGCTGTGGCCGCCCATCGAATTGCCCAGGATATTGATTTTGCCGATACCCAGTGCGTCGATCACACCCTTTACGACCCTGGCGTTGAGGTCGGAGCGCGAACCGGCATTGACGACGCTGTCGCTCTTGCCCCACCCGGGGCAATCGATCAGCAGCACGCGATAGCCCGCTTCGACCAGCGGATCGATATTGCGGTTGAAATTGGCCCAGCCACTGGCGCCGGGGCCGGAACCGTGCAGCATCACCACGACGTCCTGGCTTTCGCCCAAATCGTGATAATGGATATTGAGGTCGGTATCGCCTTCGCGAACTGTGACGAAGCGGCTTGAAGTGGTTTCGTTGGCTGTCATGGTCATGGCTCCAATCGGAATATGGTGAGGGGCGTCAGGCGCCCAGAGGCCGGGCGGAGATCGCCCCAAAGCCCGCGATCCATTCGGGGATCTCGCGATAATAGCGGTGCTCGGCGGCATGGGGCCCGAAACGCGACAGGGCAGCGAAAGCTGCGGCCCAGGTCTTGACCTCATGCGCGGACCGCCCGGCGATCGCGCTGAGCATATCGTTGCCAAGCATATCCAACTCGGTCATTTTCTGGCCTGCGAGAATGTCGAGGAAACCATTGTCCCAAGCCGGGTTGATCGGATGAAGGCTGGTCTGGTCTTCCACGAAAGCACGGGCTGCGTTGATGACCCGATCGGTCCTCGCCGCGCGGGCTTCGGGGGAAAGGTTACGGCCACCGCCGAGCAGCCCCTCGCGAACCTTTTCCGATGCCGTCGCATATTCAGGCACGGGTGGCTGGTGAGAGAGCCCGCCAGAACCGATCAGCAGGACCCGCTTACCGGTACCGCGCGCCCAGTTACCGATTGCTTCCCCAAGCGCACGGGTGCGCTGGAAGGTGGGAAGCGGAGCGCCCACTGCATTGATGAAGACCGGAATGGTCGGCACCCGGTCCAGCCCGCCCAGCAGGAAATCCAGGGGTTGGGCAAAGCCGTGATCGACCTGCATTCGATGCGTGACCGCGACATCAACGCCATCCTCGATAACGGAGGTGGCGCAATCGAGCGCCAGATCGAACGGCACGAGGATTTCGCCTGCCGCCGAACCGAAATCGCCAATCGCATGAGCGGAGGTGCCGATGCAGAAGGACGGCATGATATCGTAGAAGAAGCCGTTGAAGTGATCGGGCGAGAAAAGCACGACCAGTTCAGGCTGGAATGCCGCGATCCGTGCGCGGGCATCGGCGATCATCTTGTTGACCTCGTCCAGCACCGGGCGCGGCGGATCGACAAAACCCACCAGCGGCGTGTGCGAGAGGCACTGCAGCATGATATCGATCATCGCACGGCCTCCTCGATCACGCTACGGGCCATTCCCGAAGCGGCTGGCGTTGCGGCCGGTGCGCGGACGCCCCCGGCTTGTGGCTTGTGAAGGTGCAGCGCAGCGGCGAACAATTCGATGGTTTCGCCGATCTGCTGCGGGGTGCAGGTCGCACCGACGAAGCGATCCGGCCGCAGCAGCACAACCCCTTCGCTACGCCCGTCGAACCATTTCTGCAGCTTGCCGCCCTTGTCGCCGATGACGGTATGGCCGGGCTGCGTGGCGAGTTCGTGAGCAAACTGGGTGCTGGGCACCGCGCGGATCAGGCGGATGCCGATCTGGTCCACGATCGCCTTCGCCTCGGGGCTCAGCCAACGCTCGGGATTGATGCCCCAGGCAAGCAGCGCGAAGTTCGGGCCGATGACATCATCGAGCTTCCGCTCGCCGTCAGCTGTCTGCACATCAGGCTGCGGGAACATCCGCCCGACTGGAGATGCATCGTCGAACCCATTCGCATAGACCAGCGCACCGTCACGGTAGCGCGGCATCGGCTTGAAGCGCATTTCCAGGAAATAGCGCTTCACCGGCGGAATGGCGCCCAGCACCCAGGTGAAGGTATCGCGCAGCTTCACGATCACCGGATTGGTCGGCGAGAAAATCTTGCCCACGGTTTCCGACAGATCGATCATCGCCTTGGCGTGATCGCGGCGTTCGGCCTGATAGGTGTCGAGCAGTTTGTCGTCGGCCAGGTCTTTGACGACCAGCGCCACCTTCCAGCCAAGATTGGCGGCGTCGCGAATGCCGGTGTTATACCCCTGCCCCTGCCACACCGGCATGATGTGCGCGGCATCGCCGGCCAGGATGATCCGGCCCTTGCGGAAGCTGTCGGCAAGACGGGCATTGTGGGTATAGACCCGCGCACGAATGATATCGACGTCATCGGGATTGCTGACGACCTTGGCCAGCATTTCGCGGAGGACGGGTTCCGGGACGGTATCGCCTACGGCCTCGCCATCCTTGAGCATGAATTCAAAGCGGCGCAGTCCGTGGGGAAGCGCGATCGAAACATAAGGGCGCGGGGGCTGGCAGTGGAGATAGGAACCAGGCGTACCGATCGGATCGTTGGCGATGTCGACGACGATCCAGCGGTTAGCGTCGGTTGCTCCCTTGAAGCCGATCTTCAGCGCCTTGCGCGTGGCACTCGCACCGCCATCGCATGCGATGACATAGCGCGCGCTCGTTCCTACCTGCGTGCCGTCGGCGAGCTTGATCGACGCAGCGACACCGTTGGGTGTTTCCGTCAGCTCTTCGACGAAAGCACCGAAAATGAGGCGAACGCGCGGGAAGCGCTTCAAGCCATCAGCCAAGGCGCGATCGACCAGCGGCTGGATGAAACCATTGCGGCGCGGCCAGCCGAATTCATCGGTCCGCGGGTCGAGCGACGCGAAAATGCGGCCTTTGCCGTTGGTGAAATGCATTACCTGATGGGGGCTTACGTGCGGCAGTACCTGCTCGACCAATCCGGCGGACTGGATAGCACGAAGAGTTTCATCATCCATGCCGACGCCGCGGGGATAGTCGATCAATTGCGGCAGTCGTTCGACGACCGTCACGTCCAGACCTTGGGCGCCGAGATAATTTGCCAGCAGCAAACCGACCGGCCCCGCCCCGACGATGATAACGTCACTGGCTTGGTTCAAACTTCGCTCTTTACTCATTTGCAATCCTCTCGACGCCTGATTGTGTGTTTCGCACTTCTCGGGGCGCGTTCGATTAAGGTCGTGACTCCGAAATACCGGGGTCATGTCTGACGCCAATTTGCTCGCCATCGCCGGGGAGGGCAAAGGGGGTGACAATTTTGTGCACACGGTGCACAAGGTGTCATGGTCAAAATGGACGATCGTTATTCGCCGGTACGCGCCCTTTCCCGGGGCCTTGAAGTGTTGGCAGAACTCAACCGCTGCGGCCGGGCAACGCCGGCGCAGATCGCCAAAAGCACCGGAATCGACCGAACGACCACCTATCGCTTGCTCGCAACGCTCGAGCGGGATGGCTATGTCGGTCGAAGCCCTTCCGATGACCGCTATGTGCTCAGCCCCGCTGTTCGTTCCTTGAGCGAGGGATTTAATGAAACCGACGAGATAAGCGGCATCGTCGCGCGTGAACTGGGGATATTGCTAGCGGACGTGCACTGGCCGTCCGACTTCATGACCTTTGAAATGGGGCAGATGATAATCCGGGAAACGACGCATCGTTTCAGCCCCTATTCCATCCATCGCGCAATGGTCGGACGCCCAAGGCCGTTACTGTTCAGTGCTGCCGGACGCGCTGTTCTTGCGGCGAATCCCGAGCGCGAGCGCAATGAAATGCTCTCGGTTGCCAAGGGAACAGGCGCGCTGAGCGGGAGCCAAGCCGAAATTCAGCAGATGGTCGCGTATCTCCTGAACGACTACGAAAAGCGAGGCTACGCCTGGTCCGTCGGCGGCACAGAATCCCATATCAGCGCGATAGCGCTCCCCGTGATACGAGGAGACCGCGTGGCTGGTGGGCTCAACATCGTCTTTTTTCGCAGTGCATTATCGATCGATGCAGCGGTAGAGCGCTTCCTTCCCATTATGCGAGAGCGCGTGAGAGAGATTGAACTGCAACTGCTCGAGGGGAAACCCGCCAATCCCGGTTTCGCGCTCAAAAGTTGAATGTCAGCGGGCTGCCGCCCCGCCCTGCCGCAGGAGCGCTCATCGTAGGTGTGGCGTGAACTAAAGCGAACGCGCGGCACCCATGCGAACTATGCCGGGATGGAGCCGAGCTGGTTTTTCCACACTCTGCCGTCCTTCATGATCACAACCAGATTGCGTTCGTAATCCTGGAGCAGGTTGATATCGCGCGTCGGATCGCCGTCGACCAGCAGCATGTCCGCCCACGCGCCTCGCTCGATCGTACCGAGCCGTGCCTCCTTGTAGGGATTGCGCTCGCCGCTGAGGGCAAAGAGTTCGCAATTGCCCGAGGTGGCGATTTGTAGCGTGCCTACGGCGCCGAACACCTTGGCGAAGCGGGTCAACAGCCGGGACTGCGCGCCGGTGCCTTCCGGTTGGAAAAGAAGATCGGTGCCAAACGCCACGCGGGTGCCGGCCGCCTTGGCCCAGGTCGCGACGCGGTCCCAATGGCTTGTCGGCTCGGCCTTTGCGATCTGTTCCGGTGTGAGCGGATTGTCTCCCGCTTCGAAGGGCTGCAGGCTCAGCCATACGCCCTTGTCGGCCATAACCTTCAGTGTCGGCACATCGACCATGTGGCCATGCTCGATCGAACGGACTCCCGCTTCTATGGCTCGGCGAATGCCTGGCACGGTATAAACATGCGCGCAGACATAAGTGCCCCAGTCGGTGGCGACCTGAACGGCGGTCCTGATCTCCTCCGGCGTATATTGCAGCGAGTCGATCGGGTCGGAGTCGGAAATCACGCCGCCGCCCAGCGCAATCTTGATCTGGCTGGCGCCACGGCGAAGCTGCATCCGCGCCGCCGCCGCCACTTCGGCTGGGCCGTCGGCGATCGTGAAAGCGCCGATCTCCTCGAAACGCGACGGGCGGCCGCCAAGTGGCACAGGGCGGGCATAGGCAGGCCCAAAATCGCCGTGACCTCCGGTTTGCGAGATCAGCGCGCCGCTTGGAAAGACGCGCGGGCCGGGAATGGCGCCGGCATCAATCGCCTGCTTCAGGCCGAAGGTCGGGCCTCCGGTATCGCGGATCGTGGTGAAGCCACGCATGAGCGTCCGCTCCGCCTCGGCCACGGCATAAGCATACATCAGCCCGGTATCGGCTGCCTCCATGTTCGCCAGGGTGTTCGGCGCGAAGACCATGTGCCAATGGGCGTCGGTCAAACCCGGCATCAGCACACGGCCACCACCGTCGATCGTCTGAGCCCCCTCGGGCGGCTGAATCGCCCCGTCCGCGATTTCGGCGATCTTGCTGCCCACGACCAGAACACTCGCATTGCGCAGCGATCCGCTAAGCCCATCGAACAGGCGAATATTGCTGAAACAGATCGCAGCGGGCCGCTCAGGCTGGCGCGCCTGCGCCACCGCCGGCAGAGTCAGCGAACACGCGGTAGATGCCAGGAACAACCGGCGGGAAATCAGGGAATTCGTGCGATCGGTAGTGCTCATTCTTGCCTCCCGGGAGTTCAACGGATCACAGTACGCGCGATAGTCACGCGCCGATTAAAGGGCGCGCTTGACGGGTAATACCTAAACCCATGGTGCCGTTCCACAAAGAGGCTGCGGCTCGGAAAAGGCAGGTCCGGATCCGGACCTTCGGACATTCCGGCGCTGGTTGCACGCAGTTCGTGCGCAAGATCGCACCGACCACCGGCCTAGTACCGAAGAGTTCGGGTTCAGCTGGACCTTTCGTTGCGATAAATTGAACCATCACAAAGAGTTGGCGAGTCCTGCGCTTCGCCAAAATTGAATTACCCGCAGAGCATGGGGGGCAACCTAGCTCTTCCCGACCAGCACGGCTGCTTCGCGGGCTGCAAACGACTCCAGCCGTCGATGTCGCGCTACGTGCTCTGGTTCTGTTTCATCCTGCACACCGACTGCCAGTGCCGGCTCTTCGAACGCCCCGAGCAAATCGTTCAGAACATCGATCAGCACCTGCGGCCGCACGGGTTTCGTAAGGACGATATGTTCCAACATCATCATCAACTGCGCAGGAAGGAGTTGGTAGCCGCTAAGGAAGAGGTACCGAAACGGACGGGCGCGAAGTGTGGCATGCTCCTGAATGCGAGTGACGATCGAAAGACCGGAATCCCTGCCTAACCGGACATCGCAAGAAAGCACCCGTATCGAAGGATTGGCCTGTAGCGCAGTCATGGCATCGTCGAGGTTGGACACCCCTATCGCCATGACCCCGTGGAGGCCCATGAAAGTCAGCATCTCCTCGACGATCGCATCATCGTCGTCGATCAGGAGAACGACCGCCTTTTCATTCCCCATGCAAATACCTCATCTTTCTTTCCCTGGGCGAGGTTACCCCCTTGCTGCCCAGAACGGGGATGGGCGAATCTAGAGCGCTCAAAGGTCTATTCTCACGCGACCTACTCCTTCGAAGGCGGGAGCATTCGCTAAATGAATCTACTCCGACATTTCGATCCTGGAAAATCGCGTCGATCCACCTTCCAACTATTTGTAATAGTTCAATTTATGGCAACAATAGATACCACTTATAATGGACTATTCCGTTACGGTTGAACCACTAATATACTCCGCCTCTCCGGCCAGACACGTCGCCGATAGGTATCGACTCGGCTCAACACGGCCATTGCAGCACCCCACTGGAACATCAATTTGCCAAGCGCGGAATTGTTCTTTGCAGCGGGCATATCAAAGATCAAAGATCAATGCAGTCGATGGCCCATACCGTCGGGGTATGTCTTATAATCGATTGGCGACTTCAGCGCCACATCGCCCGATTTTTCGCTGCTGAAGGTTGAACAATTCCGACACCGGAGCAAGGCTAGATTTTGGCGAAAAAGGCGCTCATCTACGCGCTCTCGCGCGGATTCACCGGTAAGCTACTGTTTGCCTGATACCCTCAGACGCCCGCCCGCCGTCATCCTGACCGGCCGCAAAGCGGCAGATTTCGAAGCGTATTGTGGCTTAATCAGTCCGCCAGCACGCTGGACGCGTTGCTGGCGGACAAGGACTACGGTGCCCTCGCAGCCGACGACGATCAGGTGGCCAACACCTTCCTGGCAATGCTCCATCTCTCTGCCGCCAGATACAGACTCAATTCGGCCCCCAACCAGGCCGCAATGGCCATCACTGGCATGACTGATTAGCTGCACCGGGGACGGTCAGAAAAGTGATCGTTGCCGGCGCAAAGGCCACTTTGCCCGCCGATACCGCCACGCCCTTTAGCGCTGGCAGGCTATCGTTGGGACCGAGCGCAAGCGATTGACCGTTCAGGCGGACGGATTTGCCGTCGAGTTTGACCGCGTCCAAAGTGTATCGTTCGGATGCCAGCGGCAGGCGCAGCGAGCGGGGCTGGGCCTTATCGTTGTTGATGACCAACAGTGTCACGGCGCCGGGGCTATTGCGCTGACATTGGGCGTAGACATGCAGCCCTTCCTGAAGCGGGATGCCCGATTCCAGAATGGTCGTTCCCATCAGCTGACGCCAGAGCAGCGCCGCCCAATAGTTTGGCTTTGGCTCAAGCGTATTTTCATCCAGCAACCCATAGTCACTGGCGACCAGCGTATTATGCGCGACCACTTGGACGCCAGCCTTGGCGAGACGTCCCAATTGATCGAGATAGCGGAAGCTGTCGGTGAAGGTTCCGCCCCAGGGGTTGCCGCCACACGCCGCGTCGGCGACTTCCGTCAACCACATCGGCTTGCCCGGTTCATAACGGTCCCGCAGGCCGCCGTAAAAGGCCAGGGTCTCGCTGGTGCGCCCGAGCCACTCCTCCGAAAGCGCGTCGGACTCCTTGGTCTGGGGCATGCCAGTCGCCAGGCAGCGCTGCGATGCGGCGCCATAATGGTGATAGGAAAAAGCGTCGACGCCCGGTCCCGATGCTGCCAGCATGGCGCCCGTCTTGACGATTTCCATCGTGCCGTATTCCATTGACCAGGGGCCGGGCGTTTCGCCTACCGAACCCGGTCCCAGAATGATCATGTCCGGTGCCGCGCGGTCGGCAAACGCCTTGAACAGCTTGAAATCGCGGCCATAATCGGCGGCATCGTAACCCTTGGGCGCGCCGCCCATCGCAGCCATCGAAGGCTCGTTCATATATTCGGCAGCAGCGATCCGGCCGCCGACTTCGCGGGTGAAGTCAAGCCAGCGCTGCGCCTCGTTGGATGTCCATTTGCCACTGGCATCACGCACACCGGGGCTCGTCGCGAAAGAGGTGACGATTTCGCCATCGACGGCCTTCGCAAAGTCTACGACGCCTTTCCACTGTGCGCGGCTCAGGACGCCGTTATACCCTGCAGGTGGCTTGGACGGCGGCGTATCGGTATCGGCAAGCCATGTCGTATTGGCCCAGGTGCCGCTGACCCGAACATAAGCTGGCCCAAGAGCCGCCGCGAGCGTGCGCAGGCGTGGATTGGTGAGGTCCATGGGCGGGCGATATTGATAGATATTGGGGTCCATGCCGACTGGCGTCGCGGCGTCTGCCTGGGGCGTCGACGTGGTTCCCGTCTTTGCGCCATAGGCTTTCCAGAACGCGCCGCCGGTCACTTCCAGCATTTCGACATTGTAAGATTGGAACCGTTCTCCGACCGTTCCGATCTTACGCATGTCGGCCGGCGAAACAGACGGGGGCGGGGATGTATTCCGGGCTATCGTCTGGCCGCTAGTCAAACAGAGCGCGGCCGCCAGGGCGGTGCCTGTCAAACATTTGATATACATCCTGTGTCTCCTGAGACTGAATCTGGGCTGGCGATGCCGCCCTGTTCCGGATATTCAAGGGCGTAAGGTATACGCTCCGTGCGCACGTAATTCATTGCGCTCGTTTAGGTTCCGGAGGTCGGACCATGAAATACACTTTTCCCCTGGGAACCTTGGGGGCAATCGCGGCTCTAGTGGGAACAGCGGGTACAGTTCAAGCTGAAACAATGATTTATGTCGCTGATGCCGATAGCCAGGAAGTTGGTGTCCTGACCCTTGATGAGACTTCCGGTCATCTGCGGCCTATCCAGCGGATCGCGGTGGGAGGCAATGGCATGGCCGTCAGCCCTGACCGTCGAATGCTTTATGTAGGCTTGCGCTCCGCACCCTATTCGGTGGTCGGGCAGGAATCCAACGGCATGACCAGCTACGCCATCGACGGCTCCAGTGGCGAACTGACTCCTGTTTTTCACATCGCCATGGGTAAGAACCCCAACTGGATCGAAATAATAGACATCCCTGAATAACATCGCACTTCGCTCGACTCGCCCGAAGAGAAATGATGAAGCCATCGCGTAGAGTAGCCCCGCAACTTGTTGGCGGCGCCTTTATCGCGGCAGCATCGGGCAGCGCAGGCCGGGCGAGCGCACAAGTCCCAGACGAAGCCAAGACGAACCGCTGGAAATCGAAGCAGATACGCTAGCGGTAGGTCAGCCGATCATGTATGAACTAGCGGTTGGCGCCCCCCCCACGGCGCGGATGGCGTGATGTAGTATTTCCGCCGTGAACTGACCGACACCATTCTTCATTGCGGAGCCGCGCAGGTTGCAGACCTGAACGGCACACACTTTCGGCATGCCTGAAATGGCCCGCCGGTCGTGGGACTAAAGAAAGAGCCGCCGTGACAACGCCTAGTTCTGAAGAATCCCTCCCCTTTCCGCCGACATCTGGACATCAGGACAAGACGTGGACCGTCGCCCGCCGCGCGCTTCTTGGAGGCCTGTTAGCAACGTCCACGCTGGCCGTGATAACCTGGGCCGCGCCGACACCCTCCCCCACGCCGGAGCGGGGAGCATTCATCGCCCTGTCGTCCCTTCTCGTCGGCCGTCAGACGTTGGATCCGGGACAGGCGGCGCGGTTGTTCGATGCGCTTTTGCAAGACGATCCGGCTTTTTCCCAAAAGACGGCCGGCCTGCTCTCCTTCATCAACGCCCGGTTGATCGCTCCGCTGGAGCTCCAGCGGCTGCTGGACGCGGAAAACTCGCCCTTTGCCACGCTGCCTCGAATAATCGTCACCGCATGGTGCCTGGGCATCGTCGGCACCGGCGATAAGGCGCGATGCCTTGCCTTCGAGACTGCCCTGAACGCGATCATCGTGGCCGATGTGCTCCGGCCGCCCACTTATGCCTATGGCGGCTATGGCAGTTGGGCGGCGCCCCCGCGAACGGTTTCGACGCAAGCCGCCGGCTCGATCGGCAAGCTTCCAGGCTCCCATGCAGAACGGATAACTCATGGCTGATCAAGCGGCAGATTTCATCGTCATCGGCTCGGGCATCATGGGGTCGCTCGTGGCGCGCCGGTTGGCGGAATCGGGCGCTTCCGTGCTTATTCTCGAAGCCGGACCACGCGTTACGCGCGGCGAACTGGTCGCCCGGTTTCGCAATTCCCCGCGCCGCAGTGACTGGATGTCTCCTTATCCGCCATCGCCCTGGGCGCCGCATCCAGTCTATAAGCCGCAGGATAATGGCTATCTGGTCCAGGCCGGGCCCTATCCCTATCCAGCCGAATATATCCGGCAGGTCGGCGGCACGACATGGCATTGGGCGGCGCATGCCTGGCGCAACGTACCCAATGATTTCCGCATCAAGAGCCTCTATGATGTCGGCATAGACTGGCCCTTCTCCTACGACGAACTCGAGCCGTTCTATCAGCAGGCCGAAGAGCTGATGGGGGTGTCGGGCGCACCCAATACGGGCTCTCCGCGCGCGAAGCCTTTTCCCATGGAGCCCGTGGCCGAGCCTTTCGCCATGCGCCGCATCCGCGAACGACTGGCGGGCAGTTTCGACGTCGTCAGCAACACGACGGCGCGCAACAGCCGCAGCTATGACGGGCGGCCGCCCTGTTGCGGCAATAACAGCTGTCAGCCGATCTGCCCGATCGATGCGCAATATCATGGCGGGATCGCAGCAGCTTCGGCAGAAGCGGCAGGCGCAAAACTGCTGCCGGACGCCAATGTCTTTCGGCTGGAGCATGATACCGCAGGTCGCATCGTCGCGGCGCATTATTTTGATCCTGACAAGGGCGCGCATCGGGTTACCGGCGGCACCTTCATCGTCGCCGCCAATGGCATTGAAAGCCCCCGGTTGATGCTGCTGTCCGCCAGCGACAAATATCCTGCCGGCCTGGCCAACAGCAGCGACATGATGGGGCGAAACCTGATGGATCACCCCAGCACATCGCTGACTTTCGACGCAGAAGATGCGCTGTGGCTCGGGCGCGGGCCGCAAAGCCCCAGTTCGATCAACACCATGCGAGACGGCACCTTCCGCCCGGACCACGCGCCCTACCGGCTGGATTTCACCAATATCTCGCGGGTGGACAACGCCACGCGGGCGCTGATCAGCGCGGGCATATATGGCCCGGAATTCGAGAAACGCCTGCGTCAGACCGCCGCCCACGAGATGAACGTAAAGACCGTGCTCGAGGTACTGCCCCATCCCGATCGGCGGGTCACCCTGTCCGACCAGAAGGATGCAATGGGGCTTCGCAAGCCACAGGTCCATTACGCGATCGATGATTACACCCGTCGCGGAAGTGCGAGCGGCAAGCGCGATTTTCAGCGCATCGCCGATCTGATGGGGGGCACTAACTTGCGCTTCAGCAAGGACGGGGACTATGCCAACAACCAGCATATCTGCGGCACGATGAGCATGGGTAACGATCCCCGAACATCGGTGTGCGATGGATATGGCCGGGCGCATGATCATGAGAATCTGTTCTTCGCCAGCACCGGCGTCCTGCCGACCTCCGGCACGTGCAATTCGACCGAAAACGGCGTCGCGGTAGCACTGCGCAGCGTCCATCACATCCTTGGGGCGGTTGCGCCAGTCGCTGCCCGGAATGCGGTGTCGCTATGAAAAGGTCAGGTTATCCGAAGATGCGTATCCAGGCTCTTTTGATCCTGGTCGCCTTGCTGGCCCCTCCCCTCTCACCGGCGCGGGCAGCGGACGATGCAGAGGTGAAACGGGGAGGCTATCTGGCCATCGCGAGCGATTGCACAGCCTGCCACACGGCACCCGGTGGGCAGCCGATGGCCGGCGGCCTGCGGATGGCGAGTCCGCTCGGAACGATCGTCTCCACCAACATCAGCCCGTCCCAGGAGCATGGCATCGGACGATATAGCTTTGCCCAGTTCGATCGCGCCGTGCGGCACGGCATTCGCGGCGATGGGGCCCGTCTTTACCCGGCCATGCCCTATACCGCTTATGCCAAGCTGACCGATCAGGACATGCTTGCGCTTTACGCCTATTTCATGACGGCGGTGAGGCCCGTGGAAACGTCGCCGGAACATACCCGCCTGCCGTTTCCCTTCAACATGCGGCTGTCGATGGCGGGATGGAACATACTGTTTCTGGACAGCGGCACCTTCGTATCCGACCCGAAGCACACCAGCGAATGGAACCGCGGCGCTTATCTGGTTCAGGGCGCCGCCCATTGCGGCAGCTGCCACACGCCCCGCGGCTTCCTGATGCAGGAGAAGTCCGGTCAGCCAATGGCGGGATCGGCGCTCGGCGGTTGGTTTGCGCCCAACATCACATCGGACGCCATCAGCGGCATAGGCGGCTGGAGCGTCGAGGAACTCACCACCTATCTGCGCACCGGACATGCCCCCGGCAAGGCCCAGGCTGCAGGCCCCATGGCGGAGGCCATCGACGCAAGTCTGCGCCATATGAACGAGGCGGACCTGCGAGCGATAGCAGTCTATCTCAAATCGGTGGCGCCGGTGCGTAACAGTGCCGACAGCCGCCCGGCTTTCGCGTGGGGAACCGCCGGCGACGATCTACCCTCGATCCGCGGGGTCGGCCTGCCTGGAAATCTCGACGAAATGACCGGCCCGCAACTGTATGACGCGCATTGCGCATCCTGCCATCAGTCCCAAGGCCAAGGCAGCTTCGACGGCGCTTTGCCCTCGCTGTTCCACAACGCGGCCCTGGGGCGTTCACGCGCCGACAATCTGGTGATGGTCATATTGAACGGCCTGCGTCGGCACCCCGATGTGAATATGCCCGCCTTCGGCCACGCGCTTTCCGACATACAATTGGCAACTCTCTCCAATTATCTGACTTCGAAATGGGGTAATCCGCAAACGCAGATCACCGCCAAGGAAATCGGGACCCTGCGGGCGGGCGGGGCACCCAGCCCACTGCTGCTTCTGGCGCGCGGCGGCATGCTGCTGATCGCCATCCTGCTCATCGTCGCACTCGTCTGGTGGCAATATCGCCGCCTATCGAAGCGACAGCCTCAGGCCATCGACCCCGCCCATACGCCCGGAGAATAGGCATGGCGAACGGCCCGACTCGCTTTGCACTAGCGGCCCAGCACAGCCATCGAGCGGCGGCATCGCCGGGTCCGTCGCCACCGGCATGCACGGCTCCGGCACCATGATGACGAAAGTCTTGTCTGCCCGCATTTTCTACCCGGCGGTCGCCTGTCTATTGACCGCCTGCCTGTTCGCGAAACCATTACCAGCGGCAAGCCACAGTCCATTCGCATCGCAAGAGGCAGATGACACTGTCGCACCTGCTTTCCCCGAAATTGATTCGCAGCGAGAACGTCCGGCGGCGACGGTCGATCCGTTCTTCAATTTCGTAACGGAATCAGCCTGGAATCCAATCGGGGGGCGCAAGGAAGGCACCGCCTACAACCAGCAGGTCGACTTCGGCGCCAACGTCGATCTGGACACGCTGCTCGGGGTTCCCGACACGAAGTTCCACCTACGACTTTCAGACCGCGTCGGGCAAAGCCTCTCGCTCAATGCAATCGGCAGCGATTTCAGCGCACAGGAAATCTACGGTGCCGGCCAGACGTTCCGCCTCTCGATCATGAATGTGTCGCATGCCTTCGCTGGCGCGCCCATCGTCGCAAAAATCGGCTGGTCGCCATTGGGTTCGGATTTCCAGACCAGCGACGGGTGCGGGTTTCAGATCAATTTCTTCTGCGGCCATGCCAATGTGCTGACAAAGAATAGTGGCGCACATAATTTTCCAACGGGCGACTGGAACGTCTAGGTGAAGGGTCAGTTACGGCCGAACCTGACGCTCGCCACGGGCCTGTACCGGATCAATCCTGAAGCCAGTGAGACGGGCCATGGCTTTGACCTGTCGTTCAAGGGGACCGGCTTCATCAGACCCTTGGAACTTGTCTGGCGCTCGCCGACCAAGCAGTCGGGACGCACCGAAATCAAGCTGGGCGGCTACTACAACACTTCGCAAACGCCAGACGTCTTTACCGACGTAAATGGAAAGCCGGCAGGCATTACCCGCGACCCGTTTGAAGAACGCGACGGCCGCTGGGGCGGGTACCTCCAGGCCAAGTCGATGATTTATCGTGAAGCAGATAACCCTTCCTGCGGAATTGTCATATTCGGAATAATTGTCGTGGGTGATCCGCACACAGCGAAATATGGTCACTCTTTCGCACTTGGCGCCAGATATCAGGGCACATTTCCAGGCCGAGACAAGGATTCCATTTCATTTATAATTGGCAGGGCTGACATTAACGGTCGCCTGACCGCCTATCAGCGCGACCTCAATGTCATGGCGATACCTAAGATCGCGCCCCAGACAGCGGAAACACTTGCCGAAATCAGCTACAATACTCAGCTAACCGAGACATTCGCGGTTCGCCCCAATATTCAATATTTTTCCAGGCCAGGCGGAAGAGGAGACATTCCGGCGGCATTGGTTTTCGGCTTTACCACAAGACTGTCTCTTTGACATACCACAAATCCAAATAAACGCATCAAGACGTGATGTAACCGGAACATCAATTTCATGATGAACAACGAATTTTCAGAGGCACTGTCGCTGAAGTTCAGTTCAAGGAATTGATTTATGAGAGAATTGCTAAAATATATATGGCTTCTCTCGGCGACCTTGTTGCTATGGCCGGTGCTGGCTCATGCCGACGACCAGCCCAAGCCAGTGGACCAGAGACTGACGCAGGACTGGGGCGGGCTTAGGACGTCGTTGGAAGACAAGGGCGTGAAGGTAATGGCCCAATATCAGTCAGAGACCGCAGGCAATCCGGTGGGCGGCGAAAAACAGGCGGTGCGTTATACGCAGCAGATCGTCCTGTTCCTGACCGCCGATCTTGACCGATTGATAGGCGTAAAGGGGGGCTCATTCCGGTTCGCGATTGAAGATCGCAAGGGGAAAAGCCCGAGCAACGACGCTGTTGGAAATTATTTCTCCGTTGAGCAGCTTTACGGGGCAGGAATGAATTTCCGTTTGTCGGAAATGAGTTACCAGCAGGATTTCAACGATGGGCGCGGGGAATTACAGGCCGGCTGGTTTCCGCTGGGCAATAATTTCGCGTTGAATCCCTATGGATGCTATTTCCAGAATAACGGGATTTGCGACAAGCCGATCGGAATTACTCAGGTCAGCCAAGGCGCGCATAATTTCCCGGTTGCGCAATGGGGCGCGCGCGCAAAAGTCTACGTCGCCAAGGACATATATGTCACCGGGGGCGTGTTTCAGGTTAACCCGCACCTTTCCGATCCGGACCATGGCTTCAATCTAAGTTTCAGCAGCACAGGCGTGATCATGCCGTATGAAATCGCATGGACCCCAAAATTAGGCCGGGACGAACTGCCCGGTGAATATAAGGTCGGCGGGTTCTACAACACCGCGCCCGTTTCCGATCTGCGGCTCGACATCAACAGACAACCGGTCGCGGTGACTGGACAACCGTTCCTCCAGCACAGCCCCGTCTCGAGCTATTACGTCATGGCGAACCAGATGCTGTTCCGCGAAAGCCCCGGTTCAAAGCGTGGCCTCGCCGTCTTTGCCACATACGTATGGGGCGATCCGAAAGTGTCGCAACTGGCAAAGGCGTGGGAGTTCGGCGCCGTGTATCAGAGAGGACCGTTCCACCGCGACGAGGATTATATCGGTGTTGTAATTGCGTCAGGGAGTTTCAGCCGGCGGTTGCGGCAATATGAGATGGAGCTCGCCACCGTGATGCCTAATGCACCGGGCGTGCAAACATCTGAGAAAATTGTAGAGATCGACTATAACTTCCAAGCGGCGCCGTGGCTGGCGCTGCGTCCCGGCGCGCAATACATCGTCCGCCCCTTCGGCACCGGGGACATTCCCGACGCGGTGATTCTGGGCCTGGACGTGACCGTCAATTTTTAACCGCCCGGAACCCCAGCGGCCTGAGGTGGTGGCGCCTTGTCGGACAGTCCGGCGGCGAAGTGAAGCCAATCCCGGATGTGATTATGCCGCCAATTCTAGAGCGTTGATCCACCCGTAGGCATCTGCAGGGGGGGGCGCCCTTCTAGCCCAAAGCGGGGTCGCCGGGTTTTATAAGTGGCCATCCACCGGCTCAGGCCAGCGCGCAACCCCCATCCCGTCTCGAAGGCATGCAGATAGACACGCTCATATTTGAGTGAGCGCCACAGACGCTCGGGGTGTGGCTACGACGGGGACCACATTCGAGCCTAACCGCCAAGGCACCGGATCAAGCTGTATTTGGACAGCCTGCCGGTGATGATGGCAGCATGAATTTGTCAACCGATCCGGGGTGTCATTTCAGTCGAGCTATGCCCTCCCTGCATGGCGCCCCGGATTAGCAGATCGTTCAAATCGAGACAGAGGTGCATTTCCTTGAACGATTTTTAAGCATAATATGCTTTTACCGAATAATTCCCATTAGTTCACTTCGACATCGCCGAAATCACAGAGATGGAAAGCGCCGAAACGCCGACCTTAACCGCCTTCATAGCGTCCGGTGCGAAGAAAGGGGAGTGGTTGCTGGGCACCGGCTCGCCGCGCCGCTTATAATCTTCGATCAGGGCGGCGTCGAAGCCGCCGATCATCATGTAAACCGAAGGGATACCGGCTTCGACGAAAGCGGAGTAATCTTCGCTACCCGAGGATCCTGGCGCGCTGAGGGGAATGACGACCACTTCGTCTCCGCCTGCACGCCGAAGCGCGTCGGCGGTCTTGGCGGTTAGCGCCGTGTCGTTGAGAACGGACGCTGCCCCTACGAGATGGCGAATTTCCGGTGAAGGAGCCTTCAAGGCTGCGGCAGATGCGTCAGCGGTGCGCTTCACACCGTCGAGCAGAAGTTCGCGCACCTTGGGGCTGAACGAGCGCATGCTCAACTGGAGCCGGGCCTCGTCGGGAATGATATTGCCTACCGAACCGGCCTGAAACACGCCAACCGTTACAACACCGAACTCTGCAGGATCCTTTTCGCGGCTGATCACGGTTTGGACGTCGGTGACGAAGCGCGACGCCTCGATAATCGGATCGATCGTGGTTTGCGGCATTGAGCCATGCCCTCCCCGACCCTTGAAAATGATTTCGAGGCCGTCGACGGCGGACGTAGCAGCGCCCTCCTTAATCGTTATGGTTCCCGTGGGCGAAGTCGAGACGTGTGCCGCAAAGCCATAGTCCGGCTTAGGAAAGCGGCTGAGGAATCCGTCCTTGATCATGGCATCGGCGCCGGAGACCAATTCTTCGGCAGGCTGCCCAACAAACATCAAGGTTCCGTGCCACTGGTCCTTCACTTTCAGCAGCGCCTCGGCAGTGCCGATCCACCATGTCATGTGAACATCGTGCCCACATGCGTGAGTGACGAACGTCGGCTTGCCATTGTATTCGGTCTTGACGCGGCTGGCATAAGGCAAGCCGGTCTTTTCCTCCATCGGGAGGCCGTCCAGGTCGGTCCGGACCATCACCGTGGGGCCATCCCCATTGCGGTAGATTGCGACTACGCCGGTGCCGCCCACCTTCTCGGTGACTTCAAACCCCAGCTTGCGCATCCTGTTCGCCAACAATGCAGCCGTACGCAGTTCTTTGAAACCTAGCTCGGGATGTTCATGAAGATCCTTGTACAGGGCGTCGAGTGCAGGTGTCATTCGATCGACCTGGGCGTCGATGGCAATCCGAGTGGCCGCAGGATCAAACGGCCGCGCGGAGACCGATGCCGGGACGAGACAAACCCCAACCAACAAGGCACGGGCGAACGCTTTCAAGATCATGTCAAACTCTCAATGGTAGTCCGCAGACGGTCCAGGCATTGCCGGAAGAAGTCGGGAGCGGGAAATAAATTTCCCGCTCCCTTAAGCTCAGAAACGTTCGGTAGCAGTGATACCGATGGTCCTGGGCCGCAGCGTCGAGTCCAGAAACAAGCTGCTGGCGCGAGTGGCATGGTAACGACCAGTGACCGGGCTCGCATCGAACAGATTGTTGACGAAGATCGATACGTCGACGCCGTCGAAGCGTACGCCCGTCCGGATGTTCACGGATTCGACCGCCGGCAGGGCATAAAGCGCCGCGTCGTAGCTGACCGTAGCTGCCGGGTTGAGTTCCGGCGTCCGCGGCATCTTGCTGGTGTATTGATAGTCGCCGCGCAGGTAGAGCTCCTTGTTGTCAAAGCCCTTGTACGTGTACTCGCCTGAAACGACGACGTTCCACTTGGGCGACCCGACCGCATCGTTCTTCGCACCGATGACGGCACCGCTAGGTGCGAGCAGCGGATCGAGGTACTTCGCATCGGTGTAACCGACAGTGGAGCTCAGCATCAGGCCTTCGATGGGACGAACCTGAGCCGAGAGGTCGAAGCCCTGGCTGCGGGCATCGCCCGCATTCGCGTAGTAGCCAGTGCCGCAGCTGAGCAGGCGCAGAACCCGCTGGATATTGCTCCAGTCGACCCGGAAGACGCTTCCGGACAGCTGGACCTTGCCACCGGCAAGGCGGGTCTTCAGGCCAGCTTCGTAGCTCCAGACCGAGTCCGACTTGTAGGAACCGGGAACCTGGTTGAGGCCCAGCGCCGTCAGGTCGGTAGCGCAGCTCGTCGTGTTGACGGGAACGTTGACGCCGCCGATGCGGAAGCCCTTGGCTGCGCTGGCGTAGACCATCGTTTCCGGCGTTGCCTGGTATGCGATGCCGAACTTCGGCGTCACGGGCGTTTCCGTCGTATTTGCCGAGAAGTTGGCATAGGCCGTCGCTGCGCCGGACTGGCTGGCGACAGCGCGGAACTTCGTCTGCGAAACGCGGATGCCAGCCGTTAGGGTCAGCTTGTCTGTGGGCTTGAAGTCCACCTGCCCGAAACCAGCCAGCTGCTCGTCGACGCCGCTATTACGCAGGATCGCATCATATGGGCTGCTGGCGTCGGTATTCGGCCCGAACACCTGCGAGATCGTGCGGCCACCGCGGTAGTAGGCAATCATGGCCGCCAAGTCCGGATCATAGTCAGCCTGAAGCGAAGTCTGCTTCATGTGCGTGTAGAATCCGCCGATCACCCAGTGCAGAGGCGAGTTGGCGTCCCCCGAACTGAGGCGAACTTCCTGCGTGAAGTTCTTCTGCTTGTTCACTGCATGCGCGACGACACCGAAGCCCGGAACGCCGCGGTAAGGGTAAGGCGTACCGCCAAAGACCGCGCCGATATAACCCGTGTAGTCGTAATCGAAAACGCTCTTGCGATCGAAGTACGAAGTTTCCGAGTTGAATACGACCGTACCCAGGTCGTATTCGACCGAAAGGCTGGGAAGGACGAAGCGGTCACGACCGGGGGACGACAGGTTATTGCCGTTGACGAAACGGCGATCGCCACGGTCGCTTTTGCTCTCCCAGAACTGGGTGACGTCGTTGGTATCGATTTTCTGATAAGATACCGAGGGCGTAATCTTCAGGTCTTCGACGGGCGACCAAGACACTGCAGCGCGCAGGACGTACGAGTCCTGGTTGTTTGCGTTCTTGTCGGTTGCGGAGGTGCCATCATCCGGAATCCGGTCGATCCAGCCGCCGTCACGGCGATACCAGCCGCTGACACGGAAGCCGAGCTTGCCCTCGATGATCGGGGCGCCAAAGGCGAAGCCTGCTTCGTAGCTGGGCGCGCCGCCCTGGGTGAAGCCGACTTCCTGGCGACCATAGCCGGAAGACTTCGTCATGCTGGGCGCGGGCGTGATGAAGCGCACATTGCCACCTTCGGAGCTGGCCCCGAACAGTGTGCCCTGCGGGCCGCGAAGCACTTCGACGCGCTCCAGATCGAACACCTGCGGATAGACGTTGTTCGCAAGGTTCCCGACGGTGCGGACCTGGATCGGCGTGTCGTTAATGTAGATGCCCGTCGTCGAGGCACCAAAGGTCGAGGCGATGCCGCGAATGTTGATCTGCGTATTGTTGCCCATCGCGGCCGTCACGCGTGAGAACGTCAGGCCCGGCGTCAGACGGGTGATGTCGGCAATGCTCCTGACCGACTGCGCATCCATCTGCTTTTGGGTGTAGGCGCTGATGCTGATCGGCACCTTGTCGAGGCGCTGCTCGGTACGCTGCGCGGTCACGACGATGTCGCCTGAATCGCTGGCTGCATTTGCAGTCTCGGCCGATTCCTGAGCTTGTGCCGTATTCGCCGTCCAAGGCAGCATCGTTGCGGTGGCGAGCAACAGCACGCGCAACTTATTAGACTTATCCCTCATTTCAATCGTCCCCATTTATAAGTTATTTGCCAGCTACACAGCTATTCTGCGACGAAGCGCTCTTTTCCGCCGACAATGGTTCGGCGGACTTTGATCCCCGCAAGATCATCGGGGTTTGTCGTCAGGGGATCGTTCCCCAGTACGACAAAGTCGGCTAGGTTGCCGGGCTTGATCGTGCCCAGTCTGTCTTCCTGGAAACCGGCGTAAGCGTTCGACCGGGTGTAGGCCACCAGCGATTCCGCCACTGTTATCTTCTGCTCGGGCACGAAGCCGCCCGGCTGTTTCCCGTCGGTCGTCGCGCGGGTCACGGCGGCGTGTATTCCCGTCATGGGATCGAGCGGTGCCACTGGCCAGTCCGACCCGAACGTTACTGTGGCCCCTGCGTCCAGCAGCGAGCGGAAGGCCCAGCTTCCATGGAGGCGGCCGTGTCCGATCGCCGTTTCGGCCCAGCGACCGTCATCGGCGGCATGGTAAGGCTGCATCGACGCAATCACCCCTTGTGCAGCGATGCGAGGAGCCTCGGCATCGTTCAGATGCTGGGCATGCTCGATGCGGAAGCGGCGGTCGCGCGCTCCGTTGGCCGCTGCTACTGCCTCATAAATGTCGAGGATCCGGCGGATCGCCTCGTCACCGATTGCATGGCACGCAACCTGAAGGCCTGCCGCGTCCGCACCGTGGACCCAGCGATGCACTTCGTCGAAGGGAGTGGTCGCAAGGCCGCGATTGGCCGGATTATCGATGTATGGCTCTGCGAAAAGCGCCGTGCGCGATCCCAGCGAGCCGTCGGCGAGATGCTTGAGCCCGCCCCAGCGGCACCAGTCATCCCCCCGTCCCTCTTCCTTGACGAGGGCGGCCAGTTTCTCCCAGTCGCGGAGCGGCACGAAGGAGTAAAAGCGCATCCCAGGCTCGCCGCGGGCGCGCAGGCGGCGAAAACCGTCGAACGCCAACCAGTCCAGATCGGTGCCGTGGACCTGCGTCACACCGTGTGACAGCCCCTCCTTGATCCCGAGCTGCAGCGCATCGTCGATTTCGGCATCCGAGGGAGCCGGAATCGCGTGCTCAAGTATGTTCAGGGCGTTGTCGCGCAGGATTCCGGTCGGCTCCCCTTTGTCATCACGCAGGATGACGCCGCCGGGCGGATTGGGGGTATCGCGCGTAATCCCTGCGAGCTGAAGTGCGCGCGAGTTCACGATCATCTGGTGGCCGTCCGTGCGCCGCAGCGCGACGGGAACGTCGGCCGAGACACCGTCGAGCCAAGCCTTGTTCGGCAGTTCGCCGCCCCAGCGCTGCTCGTCCCAACCGAACCCCTGGACCCACCCACCGGGCTTCACCTTGCGGACCGCTCCGCCCACGGCATCGATCAACTGCTGCGGCGTCCGGACTGGAAGCAGGGGAACCTGCACCAGCATCATGGAGCCGAGGACCATGTGCGCGTGGTTGTCCACGAAGCCGGGCGCTACGAATGCGCCTTCCAGGTCCACGATATGCGTGCTGCGCTTGGTCTCAGCCCGCACCGCGGCCTTGCCGACCGCAGCAATCCGATTTCCACTGACGCCGATTGCATCGGTAAACGGGACAGCGGAAATGCCGGTCCAGATACGCCCGTTCACGTAGGCCACATCGAGCATGTCCGGGCGGGCAAAAGCGGCCCGGCCGATCAATGCAGGCGTCAGGGCCGCAGCACCCGCGCCAAGAAGCATCTGCCTTCTCGAAAACATACTAACTCCCCTTAAAAGCCGGTCAATTGCATGGCCGATCTTCCCTGCATTCGATCAGATCACGACAAGCGCTCCGTCTTGCCGCTGGTTCTCACTTGCCTCTGCGCGGGGCGAGAGGTGAATGCCGGCCACCATGCAGCGCACGGAACCGCCGGCGAGTTCGATTGTGGGCACGTCGATCGCCACGATGGGCACCGTAGCCTCGATCGCGCGGCGCTGTTCTGCCCGCAGCGAGTCCAGGCCCCGGCTCGACATCGCCAGGAAGCGGTGATCGCTGCCCTGCAGTTCGATGGCATTACCAGCGAATGCCATGACCTGATGGTAATCGAGCTTGATCACTTTGCGTCCGGTCTCCTCGAGACGCTTCGTGATCGTGTTCTGACGGACCGGATCGGTGATCAGATCCATTCCCACTAGGGCGAAGTGCGTGCCGATGCTCATCACGACGTTGGTGTGGTAGACGGGACGGCCGGCAGGTGTCGCCGTATCGAAGACCATGGGCTCGAAATTGAAGTGAGTGCAGAACCGTTCCAGCGCAACGTCGCTCAGGCGGTTCGACCGGGCGGCATAGGCCACGCGGCCGATATGGTCTAGGACCATGCCGCCGGTCCCTTCGATGAAGATGTCATCTTCTTCAAGGCCGGAATAGTCGATGATATCCTGCACGCGGTAGCAGCGCTTCAGCATTTCGATCACGTCGACGCGCCTTTCCGCACGCCGGCTGGGCGAATACATCGGGTAGATGGCGACATGGCCGCCAGCATGGGTCGAGAACCAGTTGTTCGGGAACACCGCATCGAGGTTGCTACGGCTTTCGTTCTCGAACAGATGAACGTTCACCCCCTGCGCTTCGAGCAGGCGCGCCATCGCAGTCACTTCAGCATGGGCCGAGGCAGACATCACGTCCCGGTCGCGGCATCCCGGAATCTGCTGGAATGCGTTATCCAGCGCAGTCTCTGGATTCGGCGCAAAGAAGTGCGGGCGTATCATCACTACGCTCGAAGGTGCCTGAACCGACCACGGCATCGATCAGGCTCCTACGGGCAGTGCTTCGGGAGCATCGGCGCGCAGCAATCCGAAGAGATCCCGGGGGTCGGCCGGATTGGCAACGAGGTCAATCGAACGGTCGAGACCTGCCCGCCGCGCCAGATCGCGCAGGAGGCGAAGGGCTGAAAAGTCCTCGATCGCAAAGCCGACAGAGTCAAAGATCGTGATCTGGTCGCTGGAGTTGCGGCCTTCTGCTGCTCCGGCGATGACTTCCCACAGTTCCGTAACCGGGAAGTCGGCGGGCATCTGCTGGATTTCGCCCTCGATACGCGTCTGTTCGGTCAATTCGACGAACACCTTACCGCGCATGAGAATGTCAGCCTGGAGTTCCGTCTTGCCTGGGCAGTCACCGCCGACGGCGTTGATGTGAATGCCGGCGCCGATCATGTTGTCTGAAAGAATAGTCGCCTTGGCCTTGTCCGCGGTGACGGTGGTGACGATGTCCACGCCGAGTACCGCCGACGCCGCATCTGCTGCGATCTCGACCTCGATACCGCTCTCGGCCATGTTCGCCGCAAACTTGCGGGCAGCAGCCGGGTCGGTATCAAACGCCTTGACCGCCTTGATGCCAAGGATGGTCTTGAAGGCCAGGGCCTGGAATTCAGACTGGGCGCCAAGACCGATGATCGCCATGGTCCGGGATTCCGGGCGTGCCAGAAGCTTTGCCGCGAGCGCCGACATCGCCGCCGTGCGCAGGGCCGTCAGCAGGGTCATCTCGGACATGAAAACCGGATAGCCGGTGTCCACGTCGCTCAGCACGCCGAACGCCGTGACGGTCTGCAGGCCAACTGCCGTGTTCTTGGGATGGCCATTGACGTACTTGAAGCTGAACAGCTTCCCATCGCTTGCAGGCATCAGTTCGATGACGCCGTCGCTGGAATGGCTGGCAAGACGCGGGGTCTTCTCGAACTCGGGCCAACGCCGGTAATCCGCCTCGATATAGTCCGCCATCTCGGTCAGTATGGCCTCGACGCCAAAGCGTCCGACCAGTGCCACGATATCCGATACGCCGACGAACTCGACCATTCCAATGTTCCTTGTTTGCCTGCTCGAACTCTATAGGGGAACATCGAAAGGCGGAACAGACAGTAAGTGCACTTACGACCATATTTTCAGGCAAATTGCCAGGTCGCTATGAGCAAATTGCAGCATGGGCAGAGAGGTGATTCGCGGCCGCATTTCAGCCACTGTCCACGATGGTGCGGAGGGCCGTTATGAGGGCGCTGCGCTGCTCCGGACCGAGAGGGTCCAGCAATCGCTCCTGGGCCCGAAGGACCTTCTCCTCCACGTCTTCCAGAATACGCCGGGCCTCGACAGTAAGGGTGAGAAGTCTTACGCGGCGATCGCCCGGCTGTTGGCTGATCGCGAGCAGTCCGCGCGCGTGCAACCGCTTGACAACCAGTCCGACGGTCACCTTGTCGAGCCCGATTGACTTACCGACACGGGTGGCATCGCACTCGCCCAGGTTGCAGATCGCAGTCAACGTGGCATACTGAACCTGCGTCATTTCGTAGCCAGCAAGTTCGTCGGCGAAATAGACCGTGACCATCTGGAGGCACCTGCGCATGAGGTGCGCCGGGAGCATGGTCATCTGTTCGAGTTTCATGAAGAGGGCCTTTAGCTGCGATCGCACCGCTCGATTACAGCCTTGGCTAATCAAGGGAAAGCATCAGCCTTTAAATGCATATATTCGACGACCTTGATCGCCGCTTGATCACCGCGCTGAAGGACGACGCGCGAGCGCCGATCACGAAACTGGCTACAATCCTGAACGTATCGCGCGCCACTGTTCAGGCCCGCCTTGACCGCTTGCTCGATACCGGTGCCGTGCTGGGCTTCACCATCCGGTCGCGCTCCAGCGGGGAGGCAACGATCCGTGCCGTCATGCTGATCGAGGTGGAAGGACGTTCCACCACGGCGATCATCAAGACCTTGCGGGGCTTCACGGAAATCGAGGCTCTACACACAACGAACGGCGCCTGGGACCTGGTAGCAGAAATTCGGGTGGGAGGCCTTGAAGCCTTCGACAAAGTGCTGCGCGAAATTCGCCAGATCGACGGCGTACTGAACAGCGAAACGAGCCTTCTACTCAGCACGGTCTGAGAAAAAATTTGCGAAGCGTGAATTGGGTGTTTGATCCTAAGATTTGATGGTGAGATCCTTTCGTTGGAATGGAATGCCGTCTGGGATGGCTTCGCCCAGCTTACGCCCCGCCTCATAGCGGCGCAGGCGGGCCTCCCGGGCGGTACGATCTGTCGGCATCATGAATCCAAGGAAGTAATGCCGGAGGAACTCGTCGTCAGGGATGTCGCGCGAAGTCGATCAACGCGCGCGGCAGATCGACGCGAACGGACTGGTAGTGCCCCCCGTACGTAGGCCGCCTATTTTCAAGAAAGGACGAGCTTGTGGCTATGTGTTTGATTCCAACGTTTGGGTTCCACGCCTGACGGACGAAGTGGAATGTCCAACACCGATCAGCCTAAAACATTGAGGGCTGCAAACAGGGTCGTAGTTCCGTTGCGTTTGCAGTCGTGCATCATGGTCGCGCCGCGTCCCCGCTTTAGCGGTAGCCCAGGTTGGGTGCTATCGAGCGCCCGACAGGACGATGGCGTGCGCGGGCGGCGAAACATAGAGCCCAACGACATCGTGCAATTTCTCGGCGAAGCCCTTGTCGTTGGGGAGCTTGAAGCTGCGCCACCAGTAGAGCCCCAAGCCATGGTCGTGCCAGATCTTCACAACCGATGACGTCGCGATGCCAACCGCCTTGGCCATCGCACGCAAAGTCCAGTGTGTGGCCTCGTGCCGGGGGGCTCGAGCGGCGCGATCCCAGGGGGGCGGGTCTTATCGCGCAGCAAACCATCCATGCCCTCGGCCATAAACCGTTCCTGCCAGCGCCAAACGCAAGTCTTGGATTTGCCGGTCGCCACCATGATGCCCTGAGTGCCCACGCCGAATGATCCTCGCCCGAAACACATGCTTCTGCGGCGAATTGCGCGCCGCGACTATCGCCTCAAGTCGCGCGGCCTCCGGTGCAGTGACTTGATCTGGATACCTGGTCGCAGGCCGCATCCTCGCACGGTAGTGGCAACACGGAAATCCTTCAAATGGACTCATTCGTTCCGATCAATCCACTAGGGTGTATCGTTGGCAGAAAGCGTGATCTGGCCATCTCCGTTTGCAAGCAGGTGCGGATGTTGGCGAGCACATTGTCAGTTTGCGTGGGCACCCCACCCCACCCGCTCTCAGCTAATCTGGGCAGGAAACCACGCTGTTTGCGAGTACAGGCCCCTACGATTGCAAGCGCCTACAGCTAGCCGCCTCATCAAGCCTCAGTGACGACGGTGCTCCGATTAAAAGTTAGCTTGAAGGTTATGGCGCTACCAACCATGGTCAGACCATGGCATTTCCGCTGAGACTCAATGAAACCCATCGCCGGTTGCTGGCACTCATACGGCGCCATCATCCCGTTTCCCGGGCACAGCTTGGCAAGATCGCGGGGCTGGGCTCCGGTCCGGTCACGCAGATCACCCGCGATCTGCTGCTGGCCGGACTCATCCATGAAGGTGAGCGGATCAAGGGAGGGCGCGGGCAGCCGGCGCTGCCGCTCATGCTCGATCCGGGCGGGGCGCTGAGTTTCGGGGTCGGGATGATTCCCGGAAAACTTCGGATCGTGGCGATCGATTTTTGCGGGCAAGTCGTCGACGAAGGTGTGGTCGAGACCACTGAAAACAGCCCCGAGAGCATCGCCGGCATTGTTGCCCCCGAGATCGACCGGATATGCCGCAAACTTGGGGTACTGGATCGCAGCCGAGTGCTCGGGGTCGGCTTCGCCTTGCCGGGGTTCTTTGCCCAGGACCATGACCGCATGCATGTGGTCGACGCACATGCCGACTGGCGTAGCCGGCCTTTGAGTGCGATTTTCTCGGACGTCATCGGCCTGCCCTGCTGGATCGAGAACGACGCCACGGCAGCGGCGGTCGCCGAGTTCTATCAGCAGCGCGATTTTGCCGATTGCATGATCACGCTGATGATCAACTACGGTATCGGCGGCGGCATCGTGGTTGGGGGACAACCCTTTCGTGGAGGCTTCGGCAACGCCGGCGAAATCGGCGCCTTCTTCCCGCTCGACCAGCCGCGGCCATCAGGGACAGACCTGTTGCATCGCCTGCGCGAGGCCGGCGTGGAGATTTCGTCTCTCTCTGACATCGCCTATCGCACTGAACGGGAACGATCGGTCTGCGATACCTGGGCGCAGCGTGCCGGCGAACAGCTTCGACAGCTCGTCTCTTCCGCGTGGTCCTGGTTTGACCCCCAACTCGTCGTGGTGGCCGGCGCCTTGCCGTCCGACCTCCTCGATCAAGTCGTGGCCGCCATCGCGGCCGATAGCATCTTCGGTCTCGACCCTCGCCGATCGCATCCAAAGGTGCGTGCTTCCACCATAGGACCCAGCGTGGCCGCAATAGGCGCGGCGCATATTCCCCTACATGAATTCACTCGTACGGCCCCTATTTAACCTTAAACTTGTCATTTAAGTTTAATATGCCGTAATTAGTCCCCCGCGAAAGCGGTGCACCGACCCGTGCGCTCGATCCGCGCCAGACTGCATCAGGGGATACGATCATGAACAAGCAAGCATCGAAGGCATTTTTCAAGAATTTTTCGGCAATCGGAATTATCGCAGCGGTTCTCGCGGCGGCACCGGCCAGTGCACAGGCCATCTCATCGGATGACGGCACTTCGGAAGCTAATGCCATCGTGGTGACCGGTGCGAGGGCCGAAAACAGCATTGCCATCGACAGCAAGCGCAACAACGACATCATTGCCGATTTCCTGAGTTCGGACGAAGTCGGCAAATTGCCGGACCTGAACATCGCAGAAAGCCTTAGCCGGATTCCCGGCGTCTCAGCGGTGTTCGACGAAGATCGCGCTCGGTTCGTGACGGTGCGCGGCCTCAAGTCCAGCCTGAACTATACCGCACTTGATGGGCTCGCCATCGCCACCACCGACGATTTCGGCGGAACCGGTCGGAACATGAACCTAGAAGTGATCCCCTCCGGCGCGGTGGGACTGCTTGAGGTGCGCAAGACATTCACGCCGGAAGTCGATGGCGGCGCCATCGGCGGCTATATCGACCTCCACACCCGCAGCGCGTTCGGCGCACGGCACCAGGGCCTCGTCGTCCAGGGGGGATTGAACTACTCCACCTACAAGGATGTGCCGGGCGCCGCAGCACAATGGGGATCGCATAGTTCACCGATCGGCGGGCAGGTCGATGCGACCTATGTCACCCGCTTCGGTGCGGCCGAGCAATTCGGACTGGTCCTGTCCGGCCAGTTTGCCCAGGATTCGCGCGATGAATCAAAGAACGTCCAGGCCAGCGAAGCCTATTACAATTCCAGCGGCAAGGCGGTTAATCCGCTGCTCGACGATGGTTCCCTAAACCCGGCATGGAATGGCCTGACGGTGCCGCGCGAGGTTCGCAGCTACGACTACACCAACCGGGTCCGTAATTACGGCGGAAGCGCCAAGCTGGAATATCAGGGCGACACTATCTACGCGTCCATTTTCGGTTTCTACTATGGCGAGGATCAGCAGGAAACCCGCCATATGATGCAGTCTTTCAGCATGGCCAGCCCGAAGAACCTGACTGCGACTTCCGGAGACCTGACTTACGGCGAAATCCGGACCGGCTGGAATTCCAACACACTGGACAAAATCAACACGGGTGTGATCGGCAACTTCAAATACGACGACCACGAGGGCAACCGGTTCCAGGTTGTCAGCGGCTGGTCCCATGCCAAGTTCAGTGACTACCAACCGCTGATGGATTTCACCGCCAAGCCGGCGAACAGGAGCGTCCACTATGACGTCACGAGCACCGATCCTCGGACGAACAGCTTCACCTTCCAAGACGTGGGCGCGATTCTCGATCCGAAGAACTACAGCCTACTTCGCTACAACGAACTGAGCCGCCTGACGACCGAGGACGTGTACGACACCAAGGTGTCGTATGCCCACAATCGCAATCCAGAGGATACGGGATTTGGGTTCGAAATCGGCGCGGAATACCGCCGACTTGATCGCATGCGGGACAACGACCAGATCGACTACGTCCCCGGCAAGTCTGTCCTCAATGGCTATGCCATACAGACCGACTTCCAGCCATCGTCGGTCAATTTCCCGCTGATGTGGGTAGATGGTCCGGCCTATTCGACATGGGCGCACGATAATCTGGCGGTGAACGAAGCCTCGACGGCGGATCAGGCGGTGATTTCCGATTATCGCTACATCGAAGACACGATGGCATCTTACGCCATGGGGCAGTATCGTTCCGACAAGTTCTACCTTGTCGCAGGGCTTCGCTATGAAAATGTGGCGACAAAGGCCATCGCGCCCGGCGAATATCTCTCCGACCCGTTTATCACGCGCAAGGGCGGCTATCACAAATGGCTGCCTTCCGCAGGGCTGTCCTACGAACTGACCGACGACCTGGTCGTGAAGGCCGGGTTCAGCAAGTCACTTGGCCGTCCCAATCCGGGCGACATCGCACAGCGCGAGCGTCGCAACGATGTGACTTACGTCATCAGCCGCGGCAACGCGAACCTTCAGCCGCGTACTTCGAACAACTACGACCTTAGCCTGGAATATTACTTCCCTAACCGGAACGGAGTGTTGTCTGTTGCCGTCTTCCGCAAGGACATCAGCAACGAGATTTATACCCAGTCGTCCACGGAAATGCTGGACGGCGTGGAATATACGATCACCCAACCGCGCAACGCGCAAGGGTCGAAGGTTACCGGCGTGGAACTGGGTGCTATCGTGAACAGCCTTGAATTTATTGCCGATCCCCTGAAGAACCTGGGCTTCTCCGCAAACCTGACCTACACCGAAGGCAACATCTCGTACCTCAGTTCGGCCGGGGACTTCGCCAAGTTCGGCTGGCTGGAAGATCAAGCGCGCTGGGTCGGCAATGCGTCCGTATTCTATCAGTTCGGCAAGAAGGCAGAACTGCGCGCCAGCTACAGCTATCGCGGAAAGTACTATGATGCGATCCCGACGGTTGCATGGTCCTCGACCGGACTTGCCCCGATGGGGCAACTGGGTGCCTACTTCCGCTACGATCTAACCGACAATGTTTCGCTGAAATTCAAGGCGCGGAACATCCTGAATGCCAACGGCAGGACGCTCAGGGGTATCGGTCTCGACGATCTGGGTCAGGATACCGAATACGGGCAGTCGTTCTACTTCGACGTTCTGATGAAGTTTTGAAAATGACGAACCGTTCCGGATGGAATGGTGCGGTGATGGCTGGCGCGGTTCTGATCGCGCCAGTCGCCCTCCACGTCGATGCTGCCCAGGCCTGGCCGGCCAATGCCGCTGTTTCCAAGGATAGTGGCCGCGCACCCATGGCCCATGAGGACTTACGCCGGGTCGAAGAGCGCAATTATCCGTTGCTGGCCTCGCCGCAGTTCAACAAGGCGGCAAGGGTTCTTGCTGCCGAACAGGCGTGGCAACGCGTTCGGCAGGCTCGTCTGGAGCGGATCGCACGCGGCGATGTGCTTTGCAAAAGCACCGCTGCATGCCGCTTCGACGCTCTGCGCCGGCCGGAAGGCGAAGTGGCGTCGGAGGTGTCCCTCCTCACGCCCACCCTTGAGCGAACCGCGCTTCTGGAACCGCTGGCAAAGCAGATGCATGAAGGCGTCGGTGAAACCCAGCGCGGTATCGACTTCCAGCAGGAAATCGGTGATGCGGACGGGCGGCAGGCGGCGATATAGATCGAGCACCAGATCCTCGATCCCATCCGGCGGGTCGGCGGTGAGGCGATCGATGCTCAGCGTGCCGTCTTCGGTGCTATCTTTCGGGATCATGCCGCTGCGCGCGCCGCGATCGAGCCGGGCAAGGCCATCGGCGAGACGTACCTTGCGGTCAGCCAGCCAAGATTGTGGATCTGGCGAAGCTGCCAGCTTCGCGGCATGCGCGACATCCAACGGCACGAAGACATGGCGAAGGTCGCCGTAACGATGCGATCGGTCGAGCCAGATATCACCAGAACGCAGCGCTTCGCGCAGATGGAACATGACCGCGACTTCCCGGAGACGCGCATCATCGCCACCCGTCGCCCGCAACTGACGCCTCCATTTGGAATGCGGGCGCAGGAAATGTTGGGTCGCCGAGAGCGTGCCCTTAGCGGCGATTGCGGTCACTCATCGAGCAAAGGCCGGGCAACCGGCGCAGCTGTAACAGGTTGCAGAAAAACCCTTCTTCGGACCCGGTGATTGGCGGGCTCGAAGGGTTTAGCCGGCAACGGTTCAGGGTATTCGGCATCTGGTTACAGTCGGGGGTCTGCCAGAACCCGCCAGCTACGCCCTCGCCATTAATTTTGGCAGACGAACCAGATTATACGCCGGCGGTCAGCGTGAAGTTGCATCCTACGCGGTCCTGCCCCCGATACCGGGCCTTGCGTAGATTTCCGCTGGTCTTGGCCCAGCCAAAGACCTCTTCGATCCGTTTCTTGATCCGCATCGACACGGCGTAGCCCGGGTGCCGGGTGGTGCGTCCATCGATAGCGGATCGCCTGTTGGCATTGTTCTGGGCGACGTGCGGGGTGACGCAAATGTCGCGTAAGGCGGCGACGAATTCGGCTGTATCGCAGGCTTTGTCCGCTGCCATCGTAATGCGATGGCGCCCCTTCATGCGGAAAAGCATCGTCAGCGCCGCCTCCCGTTCGGCCGTACCCGTGGCATGAGTGAGCGTCGCATCGACGACCAGCCCGTGCCGGTTCTCCATCAGGACATGAGCCATGTGACACAGCCTCGCGGCCTGACCGCGTGCCTTGTTGAACAGGCGGGCATCAGGATCGGTGGTGGAGCCGTGGGTGGCGTTGGTTCACCCCAGCAGGGTCAAGGAAAGCTCCTTTTTCCGCGCCATGTTAAGGCGATGACAGTAGGATAGCCGCCGTTCTAGAATCGCCGTCCATACGGCCAATCACGATTACAGCGGCTCCTCGTCACGTCATCGCTCCTGCTTGAGATTGGATCGTCGGAAATAAGGCGTCCGGCAGATGCCGTGGTCAACCCTGCCGCAATTCCGCTAGCGGCTTCTTCAAAAGATCAATCAGTGCACGCAAGCCGGCGGAAACGAACCGGCGGCTGGGATAGTAGAGATAGAGGCTCGGGAGCTGCGGGCTCCAATCCGCCAGGCATCGCACCAGCTTTCCCGAATCAAGGTAAGGTTGGACCCGGTCGGTGAAGACGAACGCCAGACCTACACCTGATAATGCCGCTTCAATCATGAGTTCCTGATCGTCCAGCTGGACCGGACCATCGACCGCGATCTGCACTGCCTGACCGTTCTTTTCGAACTCCCACGGGAACGCCACGCCGCTGGGAAAGCGGTAACGCACGCATTGGTGGCCGCGAAGATCATCGGGAACATCCGGCACCGTGCGACCGGCAAAGTACGCAGGTGATCCCACTACTGCGAAAGACACGGCCAGTCCGATGCGGGCAGCAATCATATCCTGCTGAAGCCGTTCGCCGAACCGAATTCCGGCATCGAAGCCTTCGGCAACGATATCGACCAATGCATCGCTCGACGAAATTTCGATCGACAATCCGGGATTCTCGCGGACGAGCCGAGCGATCACTGGCCCCATCACCGACAACCCGATGGCGCGCGGCACTGTAAGCCGAACAGCACCATGAGGCGTATCGCGAAATCGATTCACGTCCTCGATAGCCTGATCGATTTCGTTGAAAGCTGGCTTCAGGCGATCATAGAACGATTTCCCCGCATCCGTAAGTGATACGCTGCGGGTGTTCCTGCTGAGCAGCCGGATCTCAAGCGCCGCCTCAAGGCTGCGCAGCGAATGACTGAGGGCGGAGCGCGATACTCCGCGCTCGATCGCGGCACGCTGAAAGCTGAGATGGTCGGCCACTGCGAGGAATGCCGACAATTCGGAGAGTTTTACCGCCATTGGTGAACCATGCTCAACAAGGTGTCGCCATTTGTCAATCTAATCATACCAGCGAAGGGCATCTATATTCCGCTCAGTCACACACCCCAATTGGAGGAGCGTCATGGAAAACGGGATCAACGGAAAAGTCGTGGTAATCACCGGTGGCAGCAGCGGTCTAGGCGAAGCGACCGCGCGGCATCTCGCGGCAAAAGGCGCGACTGTCGCAATTGCCGCGCGCCGCGCCGACCGGCTTGGCGCCATTGTTGCCGACATCGAAACGGCCGGGGGCAAGGCTAAGGCGTATACCACCGACGTTTCCGACAAGGCTCAGGTCAACGCGCTCATCACGGATGTGCTTGCTGATTTCGGACACATCGATGTTCTCGTCAACAATGCCGGACTGATGGCGATTGCCCCGATGAGCGAAGGTCACACCGATGAGTGGGACCGTATGATCGACATCAACATCAAGGGCCTGCTGTATGGCGTTGCTGCGGCGCTTCCGGTCTTCGAAAAGCAAGGCTCGGGACATTTCGTCAACATCGCTTCGGTGGCGGGCATCAAAGTATTTTCGCCCGGCGGCACCGTATATTCCGGCACTAAGTTCGCGGTCCGCGCGATCTCCGAGGGCCTGCGCCATGAGGTCGGCGGCAGCATCCGCGTCACGACGATCGAGCCCGGCGTGATCGACACCGAGTTGAAGTTCGGCTCCAGCCATCAGGCGAGCCAGGACTTCGTGGTCGATTTCTACAAGCAGGCGATCCCGGCCGATTCAGTCGCCCGAGCGATCGCCTATGCAATCGAGCAGCCCGCCAATGTCGACGTAAACGAGATCGTTCTGCGTCCGACCGTTCAGGAGTTTTGAGGTATGAAGGCCTATGAAGTGGGGGCCATGGATGGCCTGTCGAGTTGGCGTCAAGTGGAGCGTGCGTCGCCCGCTCCGGGCTTGGGCCAAGTCTTGATCCGCGTAAAGGCGGTATCGCTCAATTACCGAGACATATTGATCGTCAATCGGCAATATGGCTTTTCCGATCCGTCTCCCGATCTCATTCCTGTGTCGGACGGCGCGGGCGAGGTCATCGGCATCGGCGAAGGCGTCACGCGCTGGAAGCTTGGCGACCGTGTTGCCGGTATTTTCTCGCAGAGTTGGTTCGGCGGCGCACAAGTTGTTGATGCATGGGATACGACGCTTGGCGGCGCGGTCGACGGGATGCTGGCTGAATACGTCGTCCTGCATGAAAATGGTCTTGTGCGAATTCCCGACCATCTCACCTTCGCGCAGGCTGCAACCTTGCCGGTTGCTGCAGTGACGGCATGGAATGCGCTTTATGGTCTAAAGCCGCTACAGCCCGGTCAAACCGTGCTGACGCTTGGCACTGGCGGTGTTTCCATTTTCGCGATCCAGTTGGCCCGGGCTGCCGGCGCACGCGTGATCGCAACATCGTCGTCATCAGCCAAGCTTGAAAAAGCGAAGGCCTTGGGCGCCCATGACGTAATCAACTATCGCGAGACGCCCGAATGGCATGAAGAAGTTCGAAGGCTAACCGCTGGGCGCGGCGTCGATCATGTCATTGAGATCGGCGGTGCTGGCACCATCCCCAAATCCATTGCATCCACGCATGCAGGCGGTGTGGTTAGCCTGATTGGCGTGCTGGCACAGGGCGAACCGCTCGACCCGCTCTCGATTCTCGGAACGAGCACGGTCGTGCGTGGCATCATGGTTGGCAGCCGCGAGATGTTCGAAGCGATGAATGCAGCGATTTCCCAGCATACGATCGAACCCGTCATCGACCAGCATTTCGCGTTCGACCAAGCGAAGGAGGCACTTGCAGCCCTCGCCAAGGGTGAGCATGTCGGCAAGATCGTGATTGATATCGCTTGAACTACACCTTCGAGACTTAGTTTAGGTTAAAGCAAATTGCATATCCAATCTGCCCGGGTGCGCTCCAGAAATACGAGCTGCCCGGGCATCGGGTGCATTCTTCCTCTCCAGCACCGAACCGAACTTCAAAGAACGAACCGTAGCTGCACCCAATATTTTCGATGTAACGGGTTGGCCTGCCTCCCGCAAAAGCTCGAAGCCCGGGCTGCAGACCTCAGTGAGCGCTCGAGCTTCCTCGTCCGGCAGTTTACGCCAGGAGGATTTCGGTTGGCGGACGGTGGCGGCGCAACGCGCGGACCAGTCCTCGTCGCAAAATTCCTCACCGATGGACGCTGCGAAACTATCGATTTGGCGTTTAAGCTGGACGAGGAAGTCTTCATATCGCAGCGTCAACAGGCGCTGTGCCAGGAGTGTGCGGAGGGCGTTCAATCTATCGAGCGTCAATTGCGTCCAATACTCGGCGCAGATCGACAATGGAATTGTAACGGTTTTGAGGGGGTCACCTATCTCATTATGCCACCTTGGCTTCGAACGCGAGTGGGCTGATGCCGCCCAGATATGAATGGCGGGTGTTGTAGAAACCATTGATGTACTGGAAGATGGCAGCTTCCGCTTGACGTCGCGTTGGCCAGATCTGCCACCAGATGAATTCCGCCTTCAGGGATTTGAAGAACGTCTCGACAGAGGTGTTATCATAACAATTTCCCTTGCCGCTCATCGAAGGACGCAGGCCATAGGCCTGCAGCTTCTTCTGATAATCGTAAGAACACAGATCATCGCCGCCGTCAGGCGGGGTCACCAAACGTTGGAATCAATACACTAGTGCGGTTGGAGGCTGGCACGTGCCTTGGCGGGTCGGCGCTTTTCTATGCGCCTGCTGGTGTCTCGGCGGCGGGTGGGGACATGGCCGCCTGCCGCCAGCGGCGGTAGCCGATCACGGCGAGGGCGATCATCGCGGCATAGAGGCCGGCGGTCAGCCACAGGCCCTTGAATACGAACATCCCGACGTAGAGCACGTCCACCGCGATCCACAGCAACCAACTGGCGGCGTGCCGCCTTGCAGTCCAGTATTGGGCGACCAGACTGAAACTGCTCAGCCCGGCATCCATCCACGGCAGCGCGGCGTCGGTGTGGTGGCTGGTGAACCAGCCTATCGCGGCGGCGCCCAGCGCGCCTGCGGCCAGTCCGGCGCCGGCCTGCAGGGGGGTGAGGGGCCTTATCGCGACCGTTCCGTCATCGCCCTTGCCTTTGAACCAAAGCGCCCAGCCATAGAGGATCGCAATGCCGAACAGCGCCTGCAGCGCCATGTCCGAATAGAGCCGCACGTCGAGGAACAGCTTGAAGTACAGCGCGCAGGCCAGAAGGCTGACCGGCCAGCACAGCAACCGGCGTTTCGCGGTCAGCCAGATGCCCAGGAAACTGACGGCGACGGCGATGATTTCCAGCAGCGACATCAGGGCCGCTCCTCGTTCATCACGAGCGCTCCGTTACCGACCTGCGCCAGAAAGTCCTGTCCCGCAGGAAACAGGAACCAGTCCGCGTGGTCGATGAGGTAGTCTTTCCAGGCAAGTGCCGCCTGTTCGGGATCGGCCAGGATACCGGCGAAGTAATCGACCTCCGAAAGGGCGAACTCGATATGGACCAGCGGCAGCAGGGCGATCGTGGTTTCCACGTCGTCGCGGCTTAATGGCAGCACCGTGTCATAACCGGCGAGCAGAGCCAGCGCGGCCTGTGCATCGGCGGGGGCGTGATCGGGTTCGAGCCAAGGGATGGCGGTGCGCTCGATGGCGGTGGCAAGGTCGTGAAGCGCACAGGTTCGGGCCGCAAGGCCGAAATCGAAGGTCGTGACAACTGTTCCCTCGGCCGACCAGAGGAGGTTGGAGGGGTGCCAGTCCCCGTGCGTCCACAGCGCAGGCTGACGCGCCAGTTGCGGGGGAAGGCCCTCGCCCAACGCTGCGAACAGGCGAGACAGTTCCTCAAGCCACGGTTCGCCCGCGAGAAAAGCGGCGAGCGCGGGCCGTGCTGCGACGTAGGCCTGCGCCGCCGCCAGTGGATCCGGCGCGGGCAGGATCGTAAGGCTGGCGACAAGGGGATGGTCCCCGCGCGGCGGCGCATCGAAATCACGCGCCGCCAGATGCAGCCGTGCCAGCGCTGCGCCCGCTTCATGGGCGTGGCGGTGGGAGAGGAACGGCGTCCAGGATAACCGGTCGCGGTAGAGGTCTATTCCGGGGGCGCTGCGGTGTAGTTCATAAGTCCAGTCGCCCAGCGCGGTTGCCCCGGAACCGGTGTCCGTAAGCAGGACCTCCGGCACAGACAGCCCGGCGCCGCGCAGATGCGTCATGAAGGCATGTTCCTGCGCCAGCGCCGCCACCGTGCGCACCTGCCGGTGATGGCGTTTGAGCAGGAACTCGCCGCCATCCGTCTCAACCAGCGCCGCCGCCGAGAACGGGCGCGGCGAATGCCAGCGCAGGGCGGTCATTGCCCCGGCTGCGGGAAAGCGCGCGAGGATCGCCCCGGCCTCGGCGGCGGTGATGGCGGGCCATGTCGGCGCCTCCAGCGCGGTGCCCATGCCGTGTACGAGGTGATCCTGCGCGCTCATTCTCAGAAGGCGCGCGAAAGCGTCGCCACGAATGCCCGGCCGCTTCCCACGTAGTACCCCGGAGCTGCACCGGCGATCACCGTGCCGCCGCGCCCGATTGTGTCGAGCGCATTGGTGGTTACCGTCTGCACGCCCGAAAGCACGCGCGGGTTGGTCACGTTGATCGCATTGAGCCGCAGGTCCATGCGCTGCGCATCGATCAGCCCGGCAAGGTGCACGCCGATCGACAGGTCGAGCGTGGCATAGCCCTTGATGCTCTCGTCATTGGTGAACGTGGCGTACTGGCGGCCGACGTATTTCAGCGCGGTGCTGCCGAACAGACGTCCGTCGTCATACGTGCTGCCCATGCCGAACTGGAAGGTCGGGGCGGCGACCGCGTGTTTCCCCCTGGTCGGCAGATAGTCGCCGCCGATGGCAAGGTCGTCGTTCAGCCGCGCGTGCAGGTATTCGCCCGAGAGATAGACGCTGACGCCTTTCGCCGGGCGATAGTCGATCTCTCCATCAAGGCCGTAAGAGGTCTGGCTGCCGGCATTGATCGTCGAATTGACCAGCGCCCCGCCGCTGTCGATCACCGTCGCCACCTGCCGGTTGCGGAAGTGATAGTGGAAGGCAGTCAGCGAGAACGACAGGCTGGGGCCGATGTAGCGGTAGCCCAGTTCCTGCGAGACGGAATATTCGTTCTTGAGCGCGGTGGTTCCCCGGCTCACCACCTCGCCGCCGTAATAGCTGTCGTAGAGCGAAAACTCATTGGGGGTGCGGAAGCTGGTGGCGATGTTGGCGAACAGCTGCTGGCGCTCATCCAGCTGGTAATGCACGGCGGCGCGGGGCAGCGCGGCAAAGCTGTCTGCGTGGATTGTCGACTGCGGGCCGGGCAGGTAATTGCGGCCATTGCGCAGCACGCTGACGCCCTTGAAGCCGATGTCTACGCCCAGGCGCGGGGTCAGCGCGATGCTGTCTGCCAGGAAGAACGCCTTGGTCACGGTTTCCGTGCGCGCGTTTTCATAGGCCAGCAGGCGGCCATCGGCGGTGCGGATCGCCTTGCTCTGATAGCCCCACTGGTCGACCGGGCGGCCATCGTCGCCGATCGAGGTGTAGGACTGGATCACGCGGTCGGTCCCGTAATCGAACCAGACCCCCGCCGTGATCCGGTGAGCGCCCGCCTGCAGGGTGAACTTGCTGACATCGCCCCCGCGCCGCTGCTTGCCCGTGTAGTTACCCAACACGGTCGCCACGCCCTCCACGGCGCCGGGCAGCGCGACCGGCTGCGCCAGTTCCTCGGTGCCGAGGTAGTTGCCGGTGGTGGCCAGCTGGGTTCCGTAGGGCGCATTGCCGTGGCCGAGCTGAAGGTAGGCAGAACTGTCGAAGGTCAGTGTATCGCTCAGTTTCAGGTGCAGCGGGGCGGCGAAATAGAGGCTGCGAAACGGGCTGCGGTACAGGCGCCAGTAGTTGGTGTCGCCGGCCGTATACCGCTTGTCGAAGTTGAAGCCGCGCCCGCTGGCCTTCCAGTCCGCCATCGTCGGGCTGGGATAGGTCGAGGTGCTGGCATCGTTGTAGGACACCGCGATGCTGGCGCGGTTGCCCTCGCCCCATTCGCGCAGCAGCTTGGCGTCGATGTGCTGGCGCTTGTCGAAGCCCGCACCGCGCCAGTTGTCCGCGCGGTTGTTGGAATAGGACACGAAGGCCTTCAGCCCGGTGGCCCCGATCGTGCCGGTATCGAGCCGTGCGAAAATCCGCCGCTCGTCATAGGAACCGACCGAGAGGTTGACCAGCCCGCCCGCCTGCGGCTTGGGATCGTCCAGCGTGAGCGACAGCAGCCCCCCGGCAGCGGCGACGACCGGGGCGTCGATATCAACCGCACCCTGCGCCAGCGTCACCTGCCGCACGTTCTCGGCATCGGCGAACTGCGAGGGGTAGGCGTAATAATAGCCGATGTCGTTCTGCGGCGCGCCTTCCATCAGCACGCCGATCTGGTCCTGCCCCAGCCCGCGCAGGGTCAGGCTGGAATTGGCCGATAGGCCGTAAGGATCGGTGGTCGAGACGTTGGCGCCCGGCAGGAGATTGACCAGCTGGAAGGCGTTCAGCGTCGGCGCCTGCTTGACGATGAAGTCCGACGAGATGGCGCTGACGGCTTTGGGGGCGGTCTGGTCGGGCAGCAGCCCTTCCGGGTCGGGGTGGCCCAGGACCTGGATTTCCGCGCGGTCGGCACCGTCATCGTCGGCTAAGGCCACGGGCGCGAACAGCAGAGCCGGGAACGCTAGCGCGGCCCCACCCAGAAACTTGAATTTACCAGCCATCGTCACGCGTCCACTCCATTCGGAAGGACAACGGGACAAACTGCCGCTGGCCCTCCCTACGCCGGTATCAACCGGATCAGGTTCAGCGGGTCGTGGGCTGCTGCCCACCTCTCAGCCACACATAAGCGGCCCCCCGGGGATAGCCGCCGTCTAGGCGTGTTGATGCGCGGTGGAAAGCGTTATTGCGCGAAGTACCGCCGGGGCGCCGACATCGCTCGGCGGAGATAGTTCGAGCCCATCACTCCCCGGCGGAGATCCGGCACGGGACGTTATCTGCCGTCCAGTCGATCTCGTAGGTTGCCGGAACCGGTCTGGTCGCCTGCGAATCTTCGTTTGCCCCGCTCGGATCGTACGTGATCCACGCCATGCTGTTGTCGAACTTGGCAATCCGGGCATTATCACGGCGAGCGCTGGCGGCGTCCACTTCCTTCTGCTCGACGCGCAGGCCCCGGACCATGCGCAGGGCGCCGTCGCGCACGTCGAAGGCGCGGTAGTAGGTCCGGCCGAAAATCCGCGTGTCGATGTCGTCCTTGTGCGACCACTGCTGCGGTTTCGTGGTCGATGGCAGGCGCACGGTGGTGACGCGGCAATCAAAGTCGGGCTTGCTGTAGAACGGCAGGTCCTGATCCTGCTCGGCCGCGCGCACGCGCTTTTCGGGCGGGTTAAAGCCGCCGCCGGGCAGCGCCATCCCCTTGGAGCCACCGCCCTGGTCGTCCCAGTCGAGCGTGCCGGTGCCGACGATCGTCAGGACGCTGGCCTGTGCTTTCTGATCGTAGCGCCACTTGACCTCGTCGATCGTCTGCCAGGTATCGCCTATCGCATTCTGGCGGAATGCATTGAGTATCTGCGCCGGCGTGAGCGCCGAAAACTGAACTTCCTGCTGCAGCCCTTCGATCCCGCGCTTGATCGTGGTGTTGGTGATCCGGGCGGGCTGGTCGAACCCGGCGCGGGCATCGATCTCGAACAGGGTGACCTCGTCCGGACGCTGGGCGGGCTTCCAGGCCAGCCGTTCCAGAGTGCTACCCTGCCCCGTCAGCGGCAGCACCCACTGGAACGGCAACGCCGGCTCCGCCCCGGCGGGGACCACGGGAGGTAGCGTACCGTCCAGCCAGTAAAGCTTGCCGTCGATGCGCGCGCGCACCAGCACATGGTCGAACACCCGCGGGCTGGGCAGCCGTTCGTCAAGACCGTCGTCGGCGCCGCTGCTGTTCACCAGCACGGCCTCCGCCTCGATGCCCAGTTCGCCCAGCAGCGCGAGGAGCAGCGCAGTCTTGCCTTTGCAGTCGCCGTACCGGCGCTGCCATGTCTCCTCCGCCGTGGCCGGGGTGAGATTGCCGCCGTTGAGGCCGACATAGATATAGCGCACGTCCTGCTGCACCAGCTTCAGCGCGGCGTTGGCGCGGTCCAGCGGCGATGCATGGGCGCTGGCCATGCGTGCCGCCTCGCGCTTGAGCGGCGAATTGGCCGCCAGCTTCGAAGCCCCGGCGAACAGCGGCGCGAAACGGCGGGATAGGGCCTGCCAGTCACCGAAGCTGGAGTATTCGGCCATCCGCTGCAGCATGTAGCGCGGCGGCGCGTCCTTGGGCGGGGTGAGCGCGGCGGGATTGTCGAACCGGTAATCGACGGCGTTGGTGCTCTGCTGCGCGGCGGCGGCCATGTCCGGCGTCATCTTGATGGCGGGCTTGTTGCGCTCTTCCCAGCTCAGCCGCAGGTGATAGCGGCCCGGTGCAGGTTCTGCCCCTAGCAGGAGCATGCCGGCATCGTCCTTGCCCAGCGTGGGATCGCTCACGCGGATCGTCGCGCCGAATTCGAGTTCGTCGCCCACCCGCAGGTCCGGGACGCGCAGCACGGCGGTCAGGGTGCCCTCCAGCATCGCCGCTTCCAGTTGGTCCTCGCGGCGCAGCACTTCGAACGATGCCTTCTGCAATACGTCGATCACCTCGCCATCGCGATGGATTTTGATGACGTGGACCACGGGCGAACCGGCGGCCGGGTTCCAGCCCACGGACAGGTTGCCGATCTGGAGCGCGTTGGAATGCAGTATCCTGATGCGGTAGCCACCATAAAGAAGCTGCCCCTTGTCATCGATATGGATTTCGCTGTCCTGCCGGCGGATGAACACCGCCCCGGCGGCATCCGCCGGCACCGCCATCAGCTCCGACTGCACCGCCCATTTCGGCTCCGGTCCGCGCTGAACCTGATTGCTGGCCGCATGAGCGGCCCCTCCGGCGAGCATGGCCGCCAGGCACACGGAAACTGAAAGTCGCACAAAACCCCCCTTGATCGGCGCCATAATGTCCGCAGTCGCCGGATAAGCAAGGGCTTGATGAAGCAGCTAATATCTTTTCATTCCGACAAGCTAGTGCTTCAGCGCGCAGTAGGGAACGCCGATGCGCCCCGCGACGCCGAAGCAGCAGGCGGCGTACGAAGACGCGCCCTCGTCCGGGCCTGCAAAGGCGGCGTTGCTGCCCCGCCCGCAGGCGCCGATGCGGCCCCAGCAACGCGAGACGACGAACCACCCGAAAAGGTCGCGCCCCGTCTCGATCCGCCAGCTACGGGCAAGGCCCCGCGCCGGATCGCGGGCCTCCAGCGTGCGCCTTCCGCCGCCGGGCGACACGAGGCGTTCCACTTCTGCCGTCAACTCGTTCATGACCGGCAGACTTGCCCCGCCGCGGCAGCGCGCGTCCAACGCGGATTTCGAATCACAGCCCCCGCACTGATTCGCTAAGCCAATCACCGCTCCCGTGAAATTTCCGGGTTCCGCCGCCGCGCCGTAAAGGCCAGAGGCTGATGCGATGACAACCGCAGATGCCGCCCCTGCCCGCCTGAGCAACAACTTGCGAAGCCTGGCCCTGCGCCGTCAGGACGTGCCCCTGCTCGCCCTTTACGCGCTCGCCTTCGCGCTACTGCACTGGGCGGCCAGTCCGTGGGGCGGGGCGGGGTTCTTCTCGCTGTGGTATCCCGCCGCCGGCCTGCGCTTTGCGGTGCTGTGGAGCCGTGGCGCGCGGCTGACGCCGTGGCTGATGCTGACCGAAGTGCTGACCGACGCCGCCGTCGGCGTCTTCCCCCTGATCGGGCCGGAGGCGCTGCAGGCCATCACCGGCGCGCTGCGTCCGGGCGTGACCTGCGGGCTGGCGATCGCGGCCGTGCGCCACATGGCGAAAAGCCGAGGCGATGAGCTGATGCTGCCGCCGATGACGCTGGGCCTTGCCGCCGTGGCCGCGCCGATCCTCAACGCGGTGATGGTGATCCCTTTCGAAGCGGGCCTGCCTGCCGATGCCGGACGCTACCGCATCGGCGTGGACGTAGCGATCTCGCTCACCGGACTGGCCGTGGGCGACCTGCTGGGCATCCTGGTGCTGGCCCCGCTGCTGCTGTGGACGGCGGCGGTTGCCGATGGCGCCGTGCCGATACGGATACCCGTGCCCCACCTCCGCCCACTGCTGGAGGACGTGTCGGTCATGGCGCTGTGCCTGCTGCTGACCGTCGCCCTGTGGCGCGGGGGGCTGGGCGCACAGCCGATCCCCAGCCTGCTGGCGGGCGCCTGGATCGGCCTGCGCCACGGACGCACCGCCGCCTGGTTCGCGATCCTGGCGCAGGTCACGGTGTTCCTGCCCTATTCCGCCGGCCCGCTGGACGACGGCAGCCGGCTCGAACTGCATCTGGGACTGGCCGCCGTGGTCCTCGTCACCTGGCTGGCGGGCAGCTTCTGCGATGCGCAGGCGGTCGCGCGCCAGCACATCGACAGGCGCAACCGCCTGCTGTTCCAGGCAGAACGGCTGAAGACCCTGCGCGCCATGTCGGTCGCGGTGATCCACGAGATCAGCCAGCCCCTCTCCACTCTCGCGATCGAGGCGGCGCATCTGAAATCGGTCACCGCGCATCTCGATGCCGACACCGCCGCCAGCGCCGCGCTGGTCGACCGCAAGGCCCGCGCCCTGTCCGATCTGGTGCGCCGCCTTCGCCGCTTCGGCGGACGCGACGTGGACGAACCATCGCCACTGCCCGTACCGATGCTGGTGCAGACCGCCTGCCAGATCGTGGGCGCAGAGGCGCGCGCATCGGGCGGCAGGCTGGACTGCGGCCCCCTTGCCGCCGACCTCGTCGTACAGGCGCAGGAGATCGAACTAACGCAAGCGCTGGTCAACCTGCTGCGCAATGCGCTGGCCGCCAGCCCCGGCGGAACCGTCCGCCTTACCGTCCACACCCGCGGCGAGGACGTACTGATCGACGTGTCCAACCCGGTGCCGGACGCGCCGGGCAGCAGCGGCGCCAGAAACGATGCCAGAAACGATGGCGGCATGGGCGTCGGCCTCGTCATCGCCCGCACCATCGTCGAGGCGCATGGCGGCGCCCTCTCCCGCAGCGACGAACCGGGCCTCGTACGCTTCACCATCTCGCTGCCCCTTCTCACCGGAGCCTTCGCATGACCGACCCCGTTTCCGTCGCCGTCCTCGACGACGATGCGGACCTTGCCGCCACCGTTGCGCGCCTGCTGGTCCGCAGCGGCATCCCGGCGCGCGCCTTTGTCGCCCCGCAGGACCTGCTCGCAGCCGTGCCCGCCACCGCGTTCGGCTGCGTGGTCAGTGACATCCAGATGGGCGAGATGGACGGCTTCGCCTTCGCCGACGCCCTGCGCACGAAAGACCCGGCGGCGGCGCTGGTATTCATGACCGCATGGCCCACGACCACCCACGCGGTAGACGCGGTGCGCCGCCACGGCGGGCTGGACTATCTGGAAAAGCCCATCGACGAGGCCCGCCTGATCGCCTCCGTCACCGAAGGGCTGGCCTGGTCGCAGCGCGAACGCCGCATCGCCGCCGTCACCGCCGCCCTCACCCGGCGCGAGCGCGAGGTGTTCGACCTCCTGGTACGGGGCCACTCCAACAAGGCGATGGCCGGCGTGCTGGGCATTTCCGAACGCACCGTTGAAGACCACCGCGCCTCGATCGTCGCCAAGACCCGCACCAACGGCATGGCGCAGTTGGTGGCGTTAAGCCGGGGCGAAGCGATCTGACTCCGCGCCTCCGGGGATTCCCCGGATGGCTGGCCAGCGCCGGGCAAGGCACTCTGCGGGCGAAGTTTCCCGGGGGAAACACGCAACCGCGCCCTCCCCCGCAGCCAGACACCGAGGCGACCCGAGGCTTTCGCTCTCCTGATGCGAAAGCTGAACTAGGCCGGCGCAAGACACCATGCTTGCGCCGGCATTTTTGCGTGTTTTGCCATCGATCAATTAACCGGTTGTAAAACCGTAATTTTCTCGGATAGACCGGCGCGGGGAGGCCGATCACGAACGGCGCCTAGCCATACCTTGGCGATACTTGGGGTGACATGGCTGCTGCTTTCGCACGTCACAGCTCCGCTGCCCCGCTCGTCATCCCAGCGAAGGCTGGGCCGCCTTCGTCGATGCAGGACCTTCGAAGAGATCGCCGGGCTGCTGATAAGCTTACCCGATGATCACCGCGGTCCCAGCCTTCGCTTGGATGACGGTAGAGTTTTAACGACAGAAATCGAGACCTGACCGCAATTGGAGGTGTTGACGGACGGTCAGGCGTCAAGGCTTATCCGATCGGCAACATTGTCTATCTACTTCTCAAGGTTGCCGAAGAAATGGCCGAAGTATCGCGAACCGTCACTATCACGCGATAATTCGAAGACGACAGCCAACTCGTCGCGGTTCGGGCCAAAAATCTGGCCGCGGAAGGTGCCCTTGTACCCGTTGGTCCGGTCGAAGAGCGTGCCCTGGTCGACGATCAGCATGCCGATCGAACCCTGTTCGGACACCAGCGAGACTCACCCGCCGATCCGGTCAAGCAAGATCAGGCCTTGGATCTGCGCTGAGGGCATGACTGGAAAGTCTGCTTTTCTGCGCCAGGCACCGAACCTGCGGTGACGCTGCTGGCCAGCGGCCGCTTCCGCTGGCTCTCGCACGACTGGACGGTGGCCGATGCGGTGGGCTTCGCGGGCCTGTGCGACGACCTGCTGGCCGCCTGCGAGCCGTCCGCCACGCTGCTGCGCCTCCAGCTTGCCGGCATCGTCCCGCTGACCGACCGCGTGGCGATGCTGGCGCGCATCGAGGACCACCTTGCCCACCGCCTGCGCCATCTCGACGTGCGCGACGCCAACGTGGTGGCAAAACCGACCGAGTGGGACCTCGCCCGCAAAACCGCCGCCGCGCGCCGCCCTGCCGCCCTGCCGCCGAGGAAAGCCGCGTCGCGATCACCCACCGCATCATCCACCTCGAAGCACAAGTGGAAAGCGACGGCGGCAAAGGCCTGGCCGAACACGCCGCCCTCACCCGCATCGAGGAGGAAGCCGAAACCCTGCGCCTTCAGCGCCGACCTTGGCCTTGCCGCCATCCGCCGCACCGGGGTGGAATAGGCGTGCGACCAGCTATCGCGCGGCACGCAGGAGCAGTTGGTGATCCTCCTCACCTGCCGCGAACACGCGTTCCGCCATGTGGAGGGGAACCGGGTCAGGTTGTGATCGGTGCGATGAACGAGGTGTAAAAAGGACGGCGGCAATGGCAATTTCGTCCGTGCGCACCGTCCCGACCCTGCGGTGGTCGTCGAGGGTCAGCCGACGAGGCGCCAGCGCATCGTCTCGCCGGCGTGGAACGGAACCACGTTCATGCCGCCAGCGGCGATGACCTCGGGAACGGGTACGTCCTCGCGCGTCAGCGTCACCGTTCCCTCGTTCAGGGGCAGGCCGTAGAAATTGGGGCCGTGTTCGGACGCGAAACCCTCCAGCCGGTCGAGAACGCCGTCCTCTTCGAACACCTGGGCATAGCTTTCCAGGGCGAAGGGCGCGTTGAAGATGCCCGCACATCCACAGGCCGATTCCTTGCGCCCGATCTCATGCGGCGCACTGTCGGTGCCGAGGAAGAACTTGGGCGATCCGGACACCGCCGCCGCGCGCACGGCGACGCGGTGTCGTTCGCGCTTGGCGATGGGCAGGCAATAGGCGTGGGGGCGAATGCCGCCGGCGAAGATCGCGTTGCGGTTGATGATCAGGTGCTGCGGAGTGATCGTCGCTCCGATCTGGGGACCGCTCCCGGCGACGAACGCGGCCGCTTCGGCCGTGGTGATGTGTTCGAGCACGATCTTGAGCGCCGGATAATCGCGGACCAGCGGCGCCAGGATACGTTCGACGAACACCGCCTCGCGATCGAAGATGTCGACGTCTGGATCGGTCACCTCGCCGTGGATCAGCAGCGGCATGCCGATGCGCTGCATCGCCTCCAGCACCGGGCTGAGCTTGCGGATGTCGGTGACGCCGTGCGCGGAGTTGGTGGTGGCATGCGCGGGATAGATCTTGCAGGCCGCGAACACGCCCTGCTCGTACCCTTGCACGATTTCCGCCGGGTCCGCGCCATCGGTCAGATAGCAGACCATCAGCGGCGTGAAGTCCATGCCGGCCGGCACCGCGTCCACGATCCGTTCGCGATAGGCCTGCGCAGCCGCCACGGTGACGACCGGCGGGGTCAGGTTGGGCATGACGATGGCACGCGCGAACTGGCGCGCGGTGTAGCCGACCACGGCTTTGAGCATCTCGCCATCGCGAAGGTGCACATGCCAGTCATCGGGGCGGCGGATCGTTATCTGCGAAGTCATGCTCCGCCCTTTAACCGCCAGAAAGCGAGCCGTCGATGCCTTGTGAGCGACAAGTACGATCGCCCGGCATCTCCGTGATCGTTCTGTCACGGCGTCCTGAGGTTCGCGTCGGCAGGACAGGATGTTGAAAGTGACCTTATCGCTGACAGTGCCGGCCCTGAAAGCTTCGCGTACAGCGGCCTCCACAGCGTCAAGGCCGCCATCACGAACGGCAGCCAGAACCTTTACGAAGCGTCAATCGGCACTGATCTGTCTGCAGCACAACGCGCTCGCACTTTTAACGGCCTGACGCACAAGGCCCAACCTGGCCGGCGGCGGCCTCGTTAACCTTTCAGAAGACCGGAATTTTCCCGGATCGACCCCTGCGCGCGCCTCCCCCATCATCGCTGCCGACATGCCATTCAAGAAGGGGCCATTTCAGGCGCATGGCCATTTTCAGCGGCGGGCGGAAAAGCGACCGAAGCTGTCGTAGCCCCCCGCCATGCCGGCCCCGCACCCGCAAAGGAGACTTCGTGATCTACGCCCCCATCCCCATGCCCACCAAGGGCCGCTTCCTCACGCTGTTCGACGTCGCGATCGCTCGCGCGATCTACCCTGTGCTACTGGAACTGGCGCGCACCGCCGCCGAGCCGATCTTCTTCGTCGACCTGATCGACCGCACCCGCCAGATCGTCGCCGACCCGGACCATCCGATCCACAGCCAGATCCCCCACGGCATGGGCCGCCGCCTGGAAGCCTTGCGCATGTTCACCGATGCACAGGACCACCCTGACCTCAGCTGCCTTGTCACCAGCGCCACCGGCACCTCGCCGCTGGTCGATTTCGAGGACCGGATCGCCTTGCTTCGCAGCCACGACTGGACCGGGGTGGAAGACGAACTGGGCCAGCAGTGCGCCATCTGGGAAAAACACCTGCGCCGCCGCCCCAAGCGGACCCGCCACGCTGCCAAAGAACTGATGTGGGAGCATTTCAACGCCAACCGTGCCCGCTACCACGCCGACATCGAACTCAAGTTCCGCGAAGAAATCCTGACGGAACTGGAGATCGGCGCGGACGTCGAGGACGTCTTCGCCAACATCGACCGCACCTTGCGCGAACCCGTCCCGACATGACGATCAGCAGATGACATTTGCGTGCGGCCAGGGCGTCTGGTTCTGGCTGCACCGCTTTCCCGGATACCGATTGGTAATCGATCAGCGGTAGCTACAGCGTATGTGCAATAGGGGGTACAAACGTGTTTCGCAGAGTATTGTTGATTTCGGTCGCCAGCATTTCACTGGCGGGCTGCGACTCCATATCGAGTCTATTCTCCGGCCAGAAAGGCTGCCTTGATCCGGCCGGCCAGACGACGGCGATCGATGCCATGAAGGAAGCCGTCGAGAAGTACATTCTCAAAAGCGCCGAGGGCATGCAGAACGGATCGCAGCCCACCGGATCGAAGATCCGCGCAACGCTGGACCAGATCAAGTTCGTCTTCGAGGACGTGCGCACCACCAAGGAAGACCCCGACAGCAGCAAGAAATTCTGCACGGCCCACCTGAAGGTCAGTTTCCCCGAACAGGTTCTCAAGGATGCCGACGCGGTATTCTCGATCCTGAGCGAAGAGACCGTCAGCAAGCGCGCCGACAAGGACGGCATCCGGAAGGACGCCAATGCCATCCGGTTCGACGCCGACTTCAACGTCCAGCCCACCGACGACGGCGCGAAGATCTATGCCGAAGTCGAGAGTCCCGACCCGATCAGCCACTTCATCGGCGATGTCGTTGCCGGGCATCTGTTGAGGAAGCCCATCGAACAGGCGAACCGCAGCCGCATCGATCAGGAAGCCGCCGATCAGCAGCAGGCCCAGCAGGCCCAGACCGATCAGCGCGAAGCGCTTTACGAAGAAGCCAAGGCAACCAACGACCTCGCCATGCAGGGCATCAACGCATCATGGAGCGCGCTGTCTTCGGAAGTACGCCAGCGGGTGCTGCCGATGCAGCGCGCCTGGCTCAAGCGCAGGGACGCAGAGTGCAAGATCGAGGCGGCCAACGCCTCGATCGAGCCGACCGAACGCGAAGCGGCCCGGCTTGAGTGCCAGGCCCGCTTCAACAACCAGCGCGCCAGCGAGATCAACGACCTCGTAAACCGCACGTCGTACCAGCAGCCCGAAGAAACATACTGATGCAGCGGGGCGCGCCGCCATGGCGCGCCCCTTTTTATGAACCAGGCACAGGCGGGTAGCGGTGAAAACTGCCATTAACCTTTTGGAAGACCGGGATTCTCCCGGATCGACCCGTAACGATTCAGGCGACAGTTTCGATTGCGGAACAAACCCATCTTTCAACGGGAAGCACTGCTCATGCTCGACATTTACGGCGCCAATCGCCGCCAGCTTCTTACCATCGCGTCCACCGATACGCTCAAATGGCTGGTCGGCCCGGATGACATGGTTGATACCTGTCACTCCGACCAGTTCTGGATTCGCGAATTCGCATCGGAAGCTCCGCCGGTCGGCATCGAAACCGTGCGAATGTTCCTGTCGACGTTCCGGTTGACGCAATACACGCAATGGGATCGTCCCGTCGTAGGCACTCTGGTCGACGATCTGCGGCGCATTCACGATTTCGATTCCTGTCGTGACATCCCCAATCTTTCGAAAAGCCTGCGTGCGGCCAATCATCTGAATAATCGTCAGACCTCGGCCGCCAGCAAGATCGCCAACTTCACCTTCCCGTCTGCCGAAAATTATATCTGGGATAGTCTGGCGACGAAGTCCGTGCGCCTGCGCGAGAAACTGGCCGGGCGTCGACCGGACGCTTACACCCCTGGGGGCGAGCATGACTATCCCGCCTATCACGCTGCCTGCCGGCGCGCTTTCGAACGCGAGATGGGGCAGGATGATTTCACCGAACAGGCCTGCCTCGTCACCGCACGGGTACGCGCTATTCCTGGTCCGCTCGCAGATCCGCAGGTCCCCGATGCCTTCTTCCAGCGCCGCCTCCTCGACAAGCTGATGTTCCACGAAGGCAGTGCCATCAAGAACGGCAGCCTGCCAGAGCCGGTTTAGCCCCCCACCCCGCTCGCCGCCGCCTTGCTCTCCTGAAGTACGTGCTGTCTCCGACAAGGCCGGCGAGCCGGGCTTGCCTTTGCATGCCCAAATGTCATCCGGGCGCGGCAGTGCATGACCGCTTTTGTCGCATCCGCCCGCCAAGAGGTGGAATACCTCGCTTCATCAAGGATTCGCCCGCTTGCGCCAATACGAAGACCAACTGCTTCACTCCCCGTCCGATCTCTTCACGTTCCTCGGCTGCGCGCATGCGGTGTCGCTCAACCACTTGCGCATCGTCGATCCCGGATCGCTGCCGGAGCGGGCGCAGGACGATGCGATGGCGAAGCTGATGCAGCAGTCCGGCCTGGCGCACGAGGACGCCTATCGCGCGCGGCTTGAGGCCGAGGGCGGGCTGGTGGAAATCCCCACCACCGGCTCGCTGCGTCTGCGCGCGCAGGAGACCGCCGAGGCCATGCGCAGCGGGGCGCCGGTGATCTTCCAGGCCGCTTTCCTGGATGCACCGTGGCACGGGTTCGCCGACTTCCTGCGGCGGGTGGAGGAGCCTTCGGACCTTGGCGCGTGGTCCTATGAGCCGGTCGATACCAAGCTGGCGCGGTCGGTGAAGGCCTCGTACATCGTCCAGCTTGGACTTTATGCAGACATGATGGCGAAGGTGCAGGGCGTGAAGCCGCGCCGGGTCCACGTCGCGCTGGGCAGCGGCAAGGAGGAGACGTTCCGCCTCGCCGAATTCGCCCATACGCTGGAGGCCGCCAAAGGCCGCTACCTCGATTTCGTCGCACACGGCGCGCCGCAGTCGCAGCCCGAACCGTGCTCGGCCTGCAAGCTGTGCGGGTGGCGCGATCACTGCGCCGAACAGCTGGACGCGGCCGATCACCTCAGCCGTGTGGCCGGGCTGGGCAAGCCGCAGCGGCGCAGGCTGGAAGACGCCGGGATCGCCACCCTCGCCGCGCTGGCCGGGGCGGACGAGGACACCAGCGTCCACCGGATGACCGCCGCCACGTTCGCCAAACTGCGCGCGCAGGCAGCGCTGCAACTGGCCCGGCGTGAGGGCGGCGAGCCTGTTGTGGTGCCGCTGCCGGTCGAGCCGGGGCGCGGTTTCGCCACCTTGCCCGCGCCGCACCCCGCCGACCTGTTCTTCGACCTTGAAGGCGATCCGCTGACCGAGGGCGGCCTCGATTACCTCTGGGGCGTGCACCATGTCGCAGGCGGCGAACCTGTATTCCGCTTCCGCTGGGGCCACGACCGAGCCGCCGAGCGCGTGGCTTTCGAGGGCACCGTGGACTGGATGGTCGCCCACCTCGCCGCCAACCCCGGCGCACATGTCTACCACTACGCGCCTTACGAGGTAACGGCGCTGCGCCGCCTCTCCACCCTCCACGCAAGCCGCGAGGACGTAATCGACACCCTGCTGCGCGAGCGCAAGCTGGTCGATCTCTACGGCGTCCTGCGCCAGTCCATCCGCACCAGCGAGCCGAACCTGTCGCTGAAAACGATGGAGGTGTTCTTCGCGAAGAAGCGCGATCAGGCGGTGACCAATGCCGGGGATTCGATCATCGAATACAAGTCGTGGCAGGATACGCAGGAGCAGAAGATCCTCGACGACATCCTCGAATACAATAAGGTCGACTGCGAGAATACGCAGGCCCTGCGCGACTGGCTGATATCCTTGCGCATGGACGACCTGCCCTGGCGCGAAGTCGGCTTCGTCACCGCCGTGCCCGACGAAAAGGCAGAGGCGCGTCTGGAGGCAGAGGAAGCCGCCGCCGCCCTGATGGCCGCAATCGCCGCCGGGCCGCTGCCGCCTAGCGAAGGCGGCCGCGCGCTGGTGGGCCACCTCACCCAGTTCCACCGCCGCGCCGACAAGCCCGCGTTCTGGGCGATGTTTGACCGCTGCGAGCGTGAGCTGGACGAACTGGCCAGCGACGGCGACTGCATCGCCGGCATCGCTCCGCTGCGAGACGAGGACGGCGCGTGGCAGTGGAAGGACGGCCGCCGCACCGCCGCGCGCTATAGCTTCGAACCACAGGACACCAAACTGCGCGCGGGTAGCGACGTGCTCCACGCGCCCACGCTGGCAAAGCTGGGCAAGATCGACAGCATCGATCCCCGCACCGCCACGCTGATCCTCAAGCGCCAGTTAAAGCCGGGCGAGGCGTTCCCGCTGGACGGATCATTGATCCCGGTGCCCACGATCAACAACCACCCGCTTGTCGTCGCGGTCCACCGGGTGGCGCAGTACTGGGCCACCGGCGCAAACGAAGTCGTGCCGGACGGCGATGACGGCCAGCGTTACCACGCCCTCATCGACCTGATCGAACGCACCCCGCCGCGCCTGCATGGCTGGGCCGGGGGGCCGATGGTGCGTGAAAGCGAAACCCTCGTCGAAGCCGCCACCCTGCGCTGCCTGGCGATGGACGATAGCGCGCTGTTCATCCAGGGGCCTCCCGGCACCGGCAAGACCTACACCAGCGCCCATGTGATCGTGGCGCTGATGGCGGCGGGCAAGCGGGTCGGCGTCTCCAGCAACAGCCACAAGGCGGTCAACAACCTGCTCGCCAAGGTGGAAGAAATCGCCATCGCGCAGGGCGTTACGTTCGTGGGCGTCAAGAAGGCGAGCAAGACCGACCCCGGCAGCTACCTGAATGGCCAGATCATCACCGACGTGGAATCGAACGGCGACGCCTTCGATTATGCCCCGGACCTCATCGGCGGCACCGCCTGGCTGTTCGCCGACAAGGCCATCGACCAGGCCCTCGACTACCTGTTCATCGACGAGGCCGGGCAAGTCTCGCTCGGCCACCTCATGGCAATGGGCGCGGCGGCGCGCAACATCGTGCTGGTGGGCGACCAGATGCAGCTCGCCCAGCCCATCCAGGGCACGCATCCCGGCGAAAGCGGCCTCTCTGCGCTGGACTATCTGCTACAGGGCGAGGCCACCGTCGCGCCCGATCGCGGCATCCTGCTCGACACCAGCTGGCGCATGCACCCCGATATCTGCACCTTGATCTCGGACGCGGTCTACGACGGGCGCCTCAAAGCCCACCCCGACTGCGCCCGCCAGAGCCTGCACCTGCCGGAAGGTCACGACCCCGCGCTGGCGAACCACGGCATCCGCTTCGTGGAAATGCACCACGAGGGCCGGAACCAGCAGAGCGAGGAAGAAGTCGCCCGCGTGGAAGACCTGTGCGCCAAGCTGATCGGCACCCCCTACACCGACCGGCAGGGCAACGCTGGCAAGCTGGGCTGGGACAACATCCTCGTCGTCGCCCCCTACAACATGCAGGTCATCGCCTTGGCAGAAGCCCTGCCCGCCGCCGCGCGGGTGGGAACGGTGGACAAATTCCAGGGCCAGGAAGCCGAAGTGCTGATCGTCAGCCTGGCCACCTCCAGCCCGGAAGACCTGCCCCGGCATGTGGACTTCTTCTACTCGAAGAACCGCCTGAACGTCGCCATCAGCCGCGCCAGAACGCTGGCGGTGGTCTTGGCGAACCCTAAACTGCTGGAACTCGACGCGAAATCGGTTGAGCATCTCAGGCTTGTGAATACGCTGGCGTGGATCGCAGGCGAAGGGAAGTAAGTGCGGGAAGATGAATTCAGGGCTTGACTGAGGGCGCAGGGTTCCGCCGACAACACCGCCAGCACCCGCATCTCGGACGCGCGGCGGGTTGAACTTACGGTGACCTCGACGTTGCCTGCGCGCGAGATCGTCTCGAAGCGATCATTTCGGCGCTGGCGTATGGCAAGCCGGGCGAGCATGCCCGGCGGCCCAACAGTTCTGCGATCCCGATCGGCAGTCACGACATATCGCCGCTTTATAGAAGCGAGCGAAGCCGCCGCGCGAAGGGAGCTTGACGCGTGACGATATCCTCGCAGCGGTCACACGGTGCAAGCAGGCGGGGCCACCGAGGCATTCATCGCCTCTCTTCCGGGGCTAGGGCAACCGCGCAACTACTGGTTGCTTGATGGCGGCACCCGCTATCCCAGTAAAGCAATCGTCAGGGACGCGCTGCGCGATAGGGGCAATGAAGCGAAACCGAGTGGCGGCGTCTGCAAGCAGATGCTGGAGAGGCTCGGCTTCGTGGTCATACACTGGCCCAATATGCGAGAAGCCTGCGCCACCTTTCTCAAGCGCATGCCCGGCTTTACTGGCTTTCACAGCAGATCCGGCGAATACTGGCGCATCGAACGCGAGTACAAGGAACGCGTTGCCGCCGCCGTCCGCGATATTGCAAACAGCGAAATTCTGCACGCCGAAGCGGGCTTGGCAATCCTGCGCAAGCTGACTTTGGGCGAAAAGGGTCTCCCGCTCAATTGGCAGACTCTCGATTCTCTATCGAAAGCCGAGCCAGGCCTGCGCGAGAGCGCATACGCCGCGCTCGGTAAACTCGCCCGCGCGGAAGGTGACATCGGCATCGCGCGGGAAGGAGCCGCTAGAGTTCTGGAAAATGCCCGCACGCACGGTGTGAACAACCTTCAGGCCGGATCCGGTCCTGAGTGTCGTCATCAGCATTCTAGGAACGCTCTATCCGATCCCAGTCGCATGGTTCAAAGTCACGCGCATGAATGATGCCGGTGCCCGGCTGTTCGGACAAAATCTTTTCCCGTCCGCAACTTTCCAGCGCAACGAGTACGCGCGGTACGTAGACCTGATGCACGCATTATTCGGCTAGCTAACCAACGAGCAGCGCTGGAAAACCCAAGACCTTGTCGATGTGCTGAGCTTCCTCTGGGTAGCCCTCGCATCGGACAAGGAACGGAACGATGGAGACGTGCCGACATCGACCCAGGAAGCGACCCTAACCATTACCAGCTCCCGGAGCGAAACCCC
>NZ_CACSJO010000012.1 GCF_902706195.1 Novosphingobium sp. 18050
CTGCGCCCAAAGCGAGAAAGGAGAAGCCCGCATCTTGAACCTGCCGGTCAACGGCAGCACATAACTCATACCCACCCGGGTCAATTCTCAATGGTAATCCCGGGTCACATCTCAGTGGCAATCAACAGCCGAATGCGCTTGTTCTTCGCCAACCGTCTACATCCGGCGCATTTGGGGGCCAGATTGGGGGCCACATTAATTCTTGTGCCAAAGAAAACGTCCAAAAAGCTGGTCTTCTGGGCCATATTTCGATTCCCTCACGCTCCAATTCTCGATCTCAGCACATCCCATACAGCTTTGTAAACCGCTGAATTTTGAGGTATTTTTGGGTCATCCGGGCATTGTCGCGGCGATCGCTGGCGGCGTCCACTTCCTTCTGCTCGACGCGCAGGCCCCGGACCATGCGCAGGGCGCCGTCGCGCACGTCGAAGACGCGGTAGTAAGTCCGGCCGAAAATCCGCGTATATTGCCTACCGCGTTCTGGCGAAAAGCACTCAGGCGCTTTCTCACAGAAGGCCTCACGCCGAGACGCCAGTTATCGATTCGCTATGATATCAACGCTCGACAGGCTTTCCTCACCGCGCGTTGATAAAGGCCGAGCAGTGAGATCAGCCCGGCTTTTTTTCGGAAAACTCCCGACCCGCGACGCGCAGCAAAGGACACGTCGAACGACAATCCGAACTTGGCCGTCAGTTTTTTAAAATGCCGCTGCAACCAATGCAATTATCGCAACCCATAATGCGGCGTTAAACACCAGTATTACAGGGAGATCAAAGTATGGAGCATCGACGATCAACTCTCTGTCGTTAGACATAGCGAACCCATTTTCTGCGCCGTGCGTGGCAACCTCTCGATTCAAGAACCACGACTGCCCTGCAAAGTTTCTCATTTTCAGCGCAGGTTCAGCTTCGCGCGGCCTGCGAAATACTAATGCCGCGCAGGCTGCATCGCATCGTGCCACTCAGGGACAACGCCTAGGTGAATTCTCGCACAGCCCGATATTTCGTGTATTGGTACATGCTTAATGACTGGCGATGCCTGAGAAATGACGCAATCCGACGCTCTTTCCGAAAAAGTTTACATCGAGCTGGTTCGCAGTCTTTATGCGAACGTTCTGCCATCCAAGATCATGCTGGGGATCACCGGCCTGTACGTCTCGCTGATCGGACGCAGCGCGGGCAGCACTTTGCTGTGGGCCGTTGGGCTGGCCACCTTCTTCGCCTGCCTTATCCGCGTGGGCATCACCATCAGCCTGCGCAACCGGGCAATGACGGCGGCGCTCGATCGCCGATCGGCACGGCGGCTGGAGTTGAGCTACGCCGGACCGTATTATCTTTATGCAGCCCTGCTCGGCGCGCTTGGCGGCATCGTTTTCGCGGGGCCGGACCTTTCGTCGCATATGCTGACGATCTGTGTGCTCGTGGGCTATTGCGCCGGCGTAGCGACGGGCACCGGGCTGCGGCCGCTGGTTGCGATACCCAGCATGGTCATGGCGCTTGGGCCCTCCATCGCGGTGTCCGCGCTGCGGCTCGAGCCAGTCCATGCCGGGATGAGCCTGATCGCAGCGGCGTTCCTCTCCGGGGGGGCACAGTCGGTTCTTACCCAGCACCGGATGGTGATGACCGAGATCGGCAAGCGGCTTACCTCGGTGTCCCTGGCCCGGCGTGACGGGCTGACGGCGCTGCCCAACCGCCTGGCCCTGCGTGAGTATTTCGACGAGAATGCCTCACTGCTCGGCACCGGAAGCGTTGTGGCGGTACACTATCTCGACCTCGACGGGTTCAAGCCGGTCAACGACCGCTACGGCCACGCCGCCGGAGACGAACTCCTTGCCGCCGTGGCCGAGCGGCTGCGCGGTGCGGTGCGCGCCGGCGACATCGTCGCGCGGCTCGGCGGCGACGAGTTCGGGATCGTCCAGTTCGGCCTCAACCGGCACGAGGAAGCGGAACTGCTGGCACGGCGCATCATCGCGGCCATTGCCCAGCCCTTCCAGATCGGCGCGGACGGCATCAGCATCTCCGCCTGCGTGGGCACTGTCGTCTCCAGCGAGAGCGGGACGGACCTAGAAACCCTGCTACGCAACGCCGACGCCAAGCTCTACCAGGCCAAGCGCGAGCGCCCTGCGGCATCGCAGGTGCTGAGTTCGATGCTGTAAAGGGTCAGCCCTCGCGGATCATCCCGAAGCCGTAGAGCAGGTGATCCAACTGACCATCGGGGACGGGCGGGAAGGCCAGTGCATCGCCGCCCTCGCGGATGGCATCAATCTGGTCCGCCACGTCTTCCAGCGACCATTCGGGGCGGTAAAGGCCTGCGTTTTCGGTAATCCGGGCGCGGCCTAGGCGGCCTCCCATCGCTACGTACATTTCGCCGGTGGCCTGGCAGTCCTCGTGGCACAGATAAGCGACCATGGGGGCGACCTGCTCGGGCTCCATCGGCGGAAATTTGCTGGTGTCGATCCCTTCGGACATGCGGGTGACGGCAGCCGGGACGATGAGGTTAGAGCGAACGTTGCTATGCTGCCCTTCGATCGCGGCGGTGTTCGACAGGCCCATGAAGCCCGCCTTGCAAATCGCGTAGGTGACATTGTCGGACTTGCCGTAGAGCCCGTTGATCGAACTGGTCAGGACGATGCGGCCAAAGCCCTGCGCCATCATGTGCGGGAAGGCCTCGCGCACGACATGATAGGCGCCCTTCAGGTGCACGTCGAGAACCGCCGAGAAGTCCTCGTAACCCAGATTGCAAAGCGAGCCCCGCCGCACGTTGCCGGCCGAATGGATCAGAATGTCGATCCGCCCGAAGGCGTCCAGCGCGGCGTCGATAATGGCCTTGCCGCCTTGGGGTGTGGCGACGCTGTCGGTGTTGGCGATGGCCTCACCGCCAGCCGCGCGGATTTCGGCGGCGAGCGCTTCGGCAGGGCCTTCCAATGTGACATCGCCCGCCATCGACACACCGGGATCGTTGACCACGATCTTGCAGCCCCGGCTCGCCAGCAGCATTGCATGCGCCCGGCCAAGACCGCGGCCACCCCCGGTAATCACGGCGACGCGGCCATCGAAACGAAGCTCTGACATGATTATCTCTCTCCCGCTCCTGCTCGCAATGACGCAGGTTCGGCTATCAGGCAACGATACCCGACGCCCTTAACGCCGCGATCCGCTCGGGCGATAGATCGAGTACCTCGCCCAGGATCGCGTCGGTGTGCTGGCCCAACACCGGAGGCGCTTCGGGTACGGGTTGATCGGCATCGGTGAAACGGATCGAGCGGTTGACGATGGGGATGGCACCAAGCGCCGCGTGCTGCGCCTCCACCACCATCCCGCGCGCCATGGCCTGCGGCTGGGCCAGGGCTTCGGTAACGCCAAGTATCGGGGCATGCGGCACTTCCGCCGCCGTGAATATTTCCACCAGTTCGTCGACGCTATGGAGCGAGGTGAATGCCGCAACGATGGCATTGACCTCCTCGCGCGCATCGCGCCGCTTTTCCAGCGTGTCGTAGCGCGGGTCGGTGGCAAGGTCCGGCTGGCCGATGGACTTGCATATGCGGCCCCAGAACCCCGGCGTCAGGCAAGCGATGACGATGGAGCCCTCCCGCGCCGGAAAGATACCGTAGGGCACCAGATTGGGATGCTGCGAACCTACCCGCTGCGGGTCACTGCCGGTGAAGAAGGCAAGCTGGGCGATATAGCCCAGCATGCCCATCAGCCCGTCCATCAGACTGACGTCGATATGCCGGCCAAGCCCGGTCCGCTCCCGCTCGTAGAGCGCGGAGAGAATCCCGATCGGCCCGTTGATCCCGCCCACCAGATCACCCAGCGGAATGCCCAGCTTGGTAGGCAGCCCGTCCGGCTCGCCGTTCATCGACAGCGCGCCCGACATCGCCTGAAGCACGATGTCGAAGCTTGGCCGATCCTTCAACGGGCCGGTCTGGCCGAAGCCGGAAATCGAACAGTAGACGAGGCGCGGATTGACCTTGTGGAGTTCTTCCCAGCCCAGTCCCAGCCGCTCCATCACGCCGGGCCGGTAATTCTCGACCAGCACGTCGCAGTGCGCTGCGAGGTCCTTGACGAGGGCCAGTCCCTCCTCGCTCTTGAGATCGACGACGATGGACTTCTTGCCGCGATTGACGGCGAGGTAATAGTGGCTTTCCCCATCCCGGATCGGCGGGAAGCTGCGGGTTTCGTCGCCGGAACCGGGCGGCTCGATCTTGAAAACCTCGGCGCCCATGTCGGCAAGAGCAAGGCTGGCCGCAGGCCCGGCAAGCACGCGCGTGAAGTCGATCACACGAACGCCTGCAAGCGGGCCAGCCCAAGTCGAGGTCATAGAAAGACTTCTCAGTTCAGATGCGGGGGGTTTTCCCAGTCGAAATGCCTGGCCCCCTCGCGCTCCCATTAATGTCGAGGCTGCACCGCGCAGCTACGAGGTGCAAGTTCGACAAGTCCGGGAGCGCGAGGGCGATGGCCCTCGCACCTTCCCTTTTACCGTCAGCCCTTGCTCGGCAGTTCCGCCACCGAAGTGCCGAAGGCCGAAAGCTCACCGCGATGCGTGGTCGCCTTCTGGGCCACCTCGACGTAGCACTTGCCGTTCTCGACGAACTTGCGCGTCACTTCGCCGGTGAGGACCATGGCATCGCCGTCCGGGTTGTGGCGGCGGATCTGGCAGTTCGACTTGTGCAGGAAGCCGTCATCGCCGATCCAGTCGGTCATGTGGTGGGTCAGCCACGAGCAACGCTCCGGGCCGTAATCATAGGCGCCCGGCGCGCCGACTTCGAGAGCGAAGGCTTCGTCCCAGTGTACGCGCTCGGGGCAGTCCGGCACGTTGAAGCGGTTGCGGATGCCCAGGCCCGGGTGGGCCTTCTGCATCTTGTAGGCGAGCTTGTTGGCGCGGATGTAGAGGCCGCCCCAGCCCTGCGCGTAGCAGATGAAGCCCGTGACGGTCATCGGGCCCTTCATCATCGGCGGCAGCTTGTCGCCCACGTTCACGTCCTCGAAGTAGCGCGGGATCGCACCGCGCGTCTCTTCCTGGTCGTAGATTTCGTAGAACTCGTCGAGCTGCTCCTGGGTGAAGGGTTCGACGCGGCCGCGGGCCTCGGTGTATTTGGTGCCGCGCTCACGCGCTTCGTCGCGGTCGGTGCGGAAGACCCAGCTGTCGGCGCCGGCAACGTGGTCGCCCGACTGGTTGAAGAAGTCGACATGGTAGATCTGCTGGAACGAGCGTCCGGCGAACTTGGTCTGGTGTTCGACCAGGTCCTTGAGCGAAGCCACGGCACTGATCGTGTCATTGCGCAGCACCGGCTTGTGCCAGGTCCAGTCGGCACCCGCCCACATGGCGTGGACGCCCGACAGACCGCCGCAGTAGCCCGAGATGATACGGCTGGTGGTGAACAGGAACGAGGGCAGCGCGACGACGGTGCCGTACTTGGTCTTCGCCGCATATTCCGGGTCGCACCACAGCGGGTTATCGTCGCCGATGCCGTGGGCGTAGTGGCGAATGGCATCGCGGGTGGCTTCGTAGTTCCAGGGCTCGACGGTGTTCTCGATCTTCACGCCGATGCGCTTGCGCAGATCGTCGAGGCCCTCCTCGGTGATCTTGGGGAACTTGTTCTTCGGTTCTGCTGTGGTAGCCATTTCTCTACTCCTCAAACTTTCGAATCTTGTCAGGCGACGGCTTCGGCGGCTTTCGCCGCTTCGCGGTCGCGCAGCATCTTGCGGTGGACCTTGCCTGCGGGGTTCTTGGGCAGTTCATCGACGAACTCGACGATGCGCGGGAATTCGTGCTGGGCCAGGCGCTCACGGGTGAAGTCCTGCAGTTCGCGCACGAAGGCGTCGTCGCACGCGCGGTTGGCGACGACGAAGGCCTTCACCACCTGTCCGCGCTGCTCGTCGGGGACTCCGATCACGCCGCATTCCATCACGTTGTCGTGGCGCAGCATGGTGTTCTCGATCTCGACCGCGCTCATCGTCCAGCCGGCAGAGATGATCACGTCGTCAGCCCGGCCGCAGTGGTAGAAAGTGCCATCCTCATCGGTGCGGGCGCGGTCCTTGGTTGTCATCCACCCGCCCTCTTCGCCCTTTTTGGCTCTCCAGAGCATCAGTTCCCCGATCTCGCCGGGGTCGCAGATGGAGCCGTCGGCCCGGTGGACTTCCAGTTTCTGGCCCGGAACCGCCTTGCCCAGCGACCCCGGTTTTACCGTGAAGTCGGCTGCGCCGGGGTAGTTCACCAGCACCACGCCGATCTCGGTCGTGCCGTACATCGAGCAGGCGGGGACCTTGAACCACGCGTCGATCCACTCCAGCGTCGCCGGGTCGATCGGCTCTCCCGTGAAAGACAGCTTCTCGAAGTGAAACGCGAAGTCCGCCGCTTTCCCGCTGTTCTTCATCATGCGGTAATGCGTCGCGGCGGCCGACATGTTGGTGATGGCAAAATCGTCCAGCGCCTTCATCAACCGCACCGGATCGAAGCGGCCCGCAAAAGTGCCCGTGGTCACACCCAGCGCCAGCGGAGCCAGCGTGCCGTGCCACAGCCCATGCCCCCATGCGGGGCTTGAGGGGCAGAAGAATTCATCCCCCGGCCGGATGCCGGTGCCGTAAAGCGCCGCAAACATCAGCGTTACAAGCGTACGGTGCGAATGCTTGACCGCCTCGGGCAGTTCGCGCGTCGTTCCGCTGGTGTACTGGAACACCGCCATGTCATTGGCGCGGGTCCTGGGTACATAAGTGGTCGGCAGGTCCGCCAGCGAGGCGAGAAATACCTCGTCCGCCACGACCACGCGCGGCCATTTTTCTCCATTGGGGCCATCCACCGCGATCGAGCGGGCAAGATCCGCCTTTTCGGCATTGGTAATGAGGATCGAAGGTTCGCAGTCCCCCACCCGAAGCCGCAGCGCGTCCGGGCCGAACAGGGTGAACAGCGGCACCGAGATCGCCCCCGTCTGCATCGCCCCGAACAGGCAGACATAGAACGGCAGCGACGGCTCCAGCATGAAGGCAATCCGCTCGCCTGGCTGCACGCCCTCGGCATCGAGCCAGTGCGCAAACCGCGCCGCGCCGGTGGAAATCGTATCGAAACTGAGGATTTCGTCACTGCCGTCGGCATGGGCAATGCGCACAGCCGGACGGCCGGAGCCGTCAGCATGGCGCGTCACGCATTCATGCGCGATGTTGAGATGCTCCCGGTCGCCGTCAAACAACTCCCACAGCGCCGCCGACGAGGCACGGGCCTGCGCATCGGCATAGCTTGTGTAGTCGGTAAGCCCTGAGATCACCTTGGCCATCAACTGTCCCGTTCCCTCCTCTCGAATCGCGCCGAAAGGAATTTTCCTTGTGTTCAGCAAAGTCTGGCATGGGTTGCTTGTTTTTGTAAATATTGAATGTTATTCTATATATTGAATGACAAACCTCGACGACACCGTGAAGGCCAGCAAGGCCCCAGCCATCGCCCGTGCGGCCGCCGTCCTGCGCCTGCTCGGCAAACGCGGCTCCCCGATGGGGGTCCAGTCCATCGCCCGCGAACTCGGGCTGGTTCCCAGTACCTGTCTCTATGTGCTGCGCGCCCTGGTGGCCGAGGAACTGGTGGCTTTCGACGGCGACACAAAGCGCTACGCCCTCGATGCCGGCGTCCTCACGCTGGCCCGCGCATGGCTGCGACGCGACCAGTTCAACGACCTCGCCCAACCCGCACTCGACCGGCTGGCGCGCGAATTCGGGATCACCACTCTGGGGGTGCAGGTCTTCGGGCTGGATCACATCATCGTGACGGCGATGTCGCAGTCAGGGCAGAACTTCCAGCTCTCCACCCAGGTCGGCAGCCGCTTCCCGGCGCTGGTCTCCGCCACCGGCCGCTGCATCGCCGCCTTCGGAAACTACCCGGAAGGCGACCTCCGGCCCCGCTTCGAACACTTGCGCTGGGACGAAGCGCCCTCTTGGGAGAACTGGTGCGCCCAAGTCGAGGAAGCACGCGAAACCGGCGTCGCGGTGGACGCCGGGAACTACATTGCCGGCGTCACCGTGATCGCCGCTCCGGTATGGAAAGGTACAGGATCACCTAGCCACGCACTGGTCGCGATCGGGATCGGGGCAGCGCTGCGCAGCGAATTACCTCGATTAAAGGAGGTTCTTCGAGGGGCGGCAAGGTCCTTGAGCGAACAGTTGGAAGGGTGACGACCTGGGGCCATTGCCCCAGCCCCCGGGAACGTCGATGTCACGCGCGCAGCAGCCTCCCCCGCCCACGGTGAGCCGGGAGACAGTACAGCCTGCGGCAAGGAATGCGCGAGGTGGCTGCGCGCATGACGACGACAGTAACGGGGTCTGGGGCAATGGCCCCAGGTTTTCCCCTTCAAAACACCTTCACCCTCACATCAAACGCGGGTCAACGACCGTGCGAACCGGAGTCCCAGGCCCCGACAGATTGGCGATCGCTTCGGCCACTTCGCCCAGGCCAATCCTTCCCCCCAGCCACGGCGTTACGTCGATGCGGCCATCCGCGATGCTGCGCAAAGCGAGTTCCATGTCCTGCGGTTCCTCACCGCCGGCGAACTGGATGTTGAGACGCTTGTTCTGCGCGGCGAAGACATAAAGTGGCTCGGGTTCCATGCAGTAGCCGCCCATGACGATGCGCCCGTCGAAGGGGGCGCTCTCGATGATCCGCTGCAGCATTCCGGGCACGCCGACGTTTTCGTAGACGAGATTGACGCGCCGGCTGCCCAGGTCCGGCAGGGGGCCGTAGGGGTCTGTCTCGCGCGGATCGATGGCGATGTGGGCACCCATGCGCAGCGCCAGTTCGCGGCGGTCGGCATGGAAATCGGCGGCTACGATCGGGGCAACGCCCGCCAGCGCAAGGCCGGCTATCACGCCGAGTCCGATCGCACCGCAGCCAAGCACCAGCGCGACATCGTCCTTGTCCGGGCGCCCGCGCCTTGCGTGTTCGAGGCCTACGGCAAGGGGTTCTATCATCGCGGCGTGATCGTCGGGCAAGCCTTCGGGCACTTCGAGGAGGAAGTCCTCGTCGAGCAGCATCAGTTCGCCGCATCCGCCCGGGCAGGTATGGCTGAAGCCGACCACCGCATGTGCCCCGCCCTGCCGCATGATCGGCACCGAGGTGACCCGCCGCCCCGGTGTGACAGCGCGGCGACTGCCTGCGCCGTAGTCCAGCACTTCACCCACGAACTCGTGCCCCGGCACGAAGGCGCGGGTGTATTCCAGCGCGGCATAGGGCCCACCCATGCGACGCGAGAGGTCGATGATGTTCTGGCCGCCGGAGATGAAATGCGCGTCCGATGCACAAAGGCCGCAGGAGTGCGTGCGCACGAGGGCTTGCCCCTTGCCCGGTTCGGGGTCGGGCAGTTCGCGGACGTGGACCTGCCCGTTTTCGATGCAGGCGGCTTTCACGCCGAAATCGCCTTGCGCAGCGCGGGCATCGTCTTTTCAAGCAGCTTCAGGCTCTTCCAGCCCTGCTGCGGCGAGAGGCCGCCGAGGAGGGGCTGGAATCCGATGTTGCCGCCTTCCATTTCGGCCACCTTTTCCAGCAGCATCTGCGGGGTCCAGGCAGCGAACATCCCGGCGTGGCGCAGCACGGCCGGGTCGGTCAGGCCCTTGAAGGGCGAGCTGGATGCATTGCCTTCGGCCTCCGCCCACTTGGCATATTCGGTGATGACGTGGACGGCGTGGGGGGCGATGGCCTCCCACCCCTCATCCGGATCTTCGCATAAGTGGATCGCCAGCGGCATGCCGGGCCGAGGGCGAAAGTACGTGCGCGGGCGATTGCCGAGGCGTTCGCATTCGGCGAGGTAAATGTCGACGAGGTCGCCCTTCATCGGCCCGAACCCGACGCCGAACTTCGCTGCGCGCCGAGCCGAGGCCGGCACGCCGCCGCCGACGAGGACGATGTCCTCCGGCTCCTGCACTGGCAGCGGGCGCACGAAAATGGGGCGCGTTCCGGCATCACTGGTATGCTCGAAACGCTCACCCTTGAGGGCGCGCAGGATGATCTCCAGCCCCTCGTCCATCAGCTTTGCGCGGTCGCCCAGCGACTTGCGGAACATCGCGAATTCATAGGGGACATAGCCCGCGCCGAAGATCACGCCGAGACGGCCGTTCGACATGTTGTCCACCACCGCGATCTGTTCGGCCAGTTCCAGCGGATCGTGCAGCGGCAGGATCACCGCGCCAAGGAGGAAGCGGATCCGGCTGGTCACCGCCGCCATGCCGCCTGCCAGCGCGAAAGGCTGCGGCAGGTAGCCGTCGTCCGACCCGTGGTGCTGCATGAGGCCGATCTGGTCGGCGCCGATCCTGTCGACGAAGGCGGCCATCTCGATTGCGGCACGGTAGAGTTCGTGCGTCGGCGTGGCCCAATCTGGCGAACGCATGTCGAACGAGACGGAAATCTTGCAGTCCTTCACGACCGGCTCTCCAGTATGGCGTAAGACGGGTCGTCCTTCCCGCGCGTGGCGGTTTCATGCTTCTTCATCGGCGTGACCTCGCTGATCGCATCGAATTCGATGACGGTCTGGCGCCGGTCGATCGCCCAGTGGCCGCCCCGTTTCGACCAGGTGTCGCAGTAGCGCGCCCAGTTCTCGATCTGCATGGTGCGCCCCTCGCGCTCCATGCGCAGGGTGGCGGTGACATAGGCCTCGCTGGAAGCGCGCGTGCCCGCCAGTTCGATCAGGATATTGGAAACCTGATGAGTGTGGTGCAGCAGGTTCCCGTGCGCCTCGCATATCCAGTCGATCGCGCCGCGCCCCGGTCCGCTATACCCATGCGGGCCATAGTCGGCAGTGGCATCTTCGTGAAACACGCTGTGGCCGAGCGGCACGTCGAGCCGGTCGACGCTGCGGCAGTAGCGGTAGATCTGCTCGGTGATCGCCTGCTTGTCGGCAAGCTCGGCAAGGATATCGGTCACTGCGTCATCCCTTCACGGTGTAGGCAGCCGAAATCGCGGCGATCTGGCGAATGCGGGCCCGGCGCTGGGCAGCGGAGGAAGCGGACATCACCGCCTCGTCGTCGGCCTCGCCCCAGTTGCACACCGGGCCGAAAGGCAGGCGTTCGAGGCCAAGGCGGGCCACGTCGTCGGCATCGGCAAGCCCGGCCGGGACCGCCATGCCGCGCGCCTCCATCAGTTCGCGGTGGGCAGGCGTATCGGTTCGACCAAGCACATAGCTGAGGACATCGACCCCGTGCGGCTCCAGTTCGGCCCAGAGCGCTTCGCTCAGCACCAGATCGAACGCCTTGGTCGCGGCATAGACGTTGATGCCGGGCAGGCCGCCGTAACAGGCGCCCGATCCCACCACCATCAATCCGCCCCGCCCGCGCTGCCGCATCGGCGCGGCAAAGGCATGAAGCGCGCGCATCGTCGTCATGACATTGCGCATGACCAGCACGTCCCAGTTGGCGACGGCATTATCGAGGAACATCGCGCCGTTGGGATCGGCACCGGCGTTGAGGATCAGCAGCCCCACCTCGCGCCCCTCCGCCGCGCCGAGCAATTGCTGCGCGGCATCCTCGGCGGCGAGGTCGATGGTGGCGGTGATGCACTGCGTCCCGTGCGCCGCGCGCAGTTCCTGCGCCAGCGCGGCGAGCGGCCCTTCGCGCCGGGCGACGAGGATAAGGTTCAGGCCCTTCGCGGAGAGTTGCCGCGCGAAAGATGCGCCGGTTCCTTCCGACGCCCCGGCGATCAACGCCCAGGGGCCGTAACGGCGCTTGAATTCCAGGTCGTCCATCGCCTTGGTTCTCCCATTCCGCGCCCGGTTTTCCGCTGGCGTCTCGGCATCAAATTCAGTAAATACAGAATATGTCGAACATCAAGCCCACAAAGCAGGACGAAGCCTTTCTTGACGCCATGGCGATGTTGATGACCCCCTGGGGCTGGCCGCGGCCGGTCGGGCGCATCTACGCCTATCTCCTGCTGCGCGAGGAACCGGCGACGCTGGACCAGATCGCGGCGGACCTTGGCATGAGCAAAAGCAACGCAAGCGTCGCCGCCCGCACGCTGGAGCATTGCGGCAATGCCCGCCGTCAGGGCGAACCGGGCAGCCGCCGCATCTATTATTCGGTGCCGGGAGAGTTCAGCGGGCCCTTCGTCGCCAAGGCCGAACTGCTGGAGCGGCAAGTGCGAATGTTCAAAGGCCAGCGCGGCCGCGCCGTCCCGGACGTCGTCGCCGAGCGTTTCGATCGCATCTCCGAATTCTACACCGCCATGCGGGTGGCTATCGAAGGCGTGATCGCCTGTCAGGCCGGCTCCGCGATCCGTTCGGCGGCGGCAGCGGACGAGGACGAGAGCCCGGCGCGCAAGACCGCCACCCGCGCGCGGTAGGCGGCAACGCCGGCTTCTTTGACCGGGCCATAGCCGGCGATCAGGTCGGCCGAGGCTGCAAGTTCTATCGCGGCCTCCATCGACTGCGGCGTCACGCTGGCCGCGAGGTCCTCAATGAGGGCGCGGTATTCGCCGGGTAGCGCGCGTTCCATGCGCCGCTCAGCCGTGAAACCGAAGGGGTCAAGCGCCGTGCCGCGCAGGACTTTGAGCCGTGCCAGCACCTCAAAGACCGGAAATATCCAGCCGCCGAACGCGATCTTGCGCGGCCTCCCGGTGCGTGCATCCCTGCGCCATGCCAGCAGTGGCGGCGCAAGGTGGACCCTGAGCCGAGGGCTGCCGGCAAAAGTATCCGCCAATCCCTGACGAAAGGCGGGAGTGGTATAAAGGCGGGCTACTTCGTACTCGTCCTTGTAGGCCATCAACCGGCCAAGGCCGCCAGCAACCCGGGTCAGGAACGGCTGCGCATCAGTAATCCCGCGCGCGGCCAGAGTAGCTTCGATATCGCCAAGGAAAGCGCGGTACTGCGCGGCATAGCCCTCGTTCTGATAGGCTGTGAGCAGGCGGGCACGGTGCTCCACCAGCGCAGCATAGCCAGTTCCTTCCTGCGGCGCAGCGACAGGAAGGAACTCGCAGTCCACCCCCGCCGCCGCCAGCCTTCCCAGCGCGAGCGCCGCCAGGTTCGGGCGAACGGCCACACCGTTCAACCGCACCGCCTGCTCGATCGAATCCAGCCTGACCGGCAGCAGCCCCTTCTGCGCCGCGAAGCCCAGCATCATGAGGTTGGTGAAGATCGTGTCTCCCAGTAACCGGTTCGCCAATGTCCCGGCGCGCAGCGAGGCCACGTTCGCGGGATCGACGCGGCGGCCGATGGCAGTCACGAAACGGGTGGCAGCCAGATCGAGGTTTCGGTTCCGCTGAAACTCGCCGGTGGGAACGACGTCCTCATTGGCCAGCACGCGCGTTTCGGGCCGCGTCAGCGCCAGCACTTCCGGTCCAGCTGCGACGACGAGGTCGCAGGCGATCAGCACATCCACCTGCCCCGCACCCAGCCGCGCCGAGGGGATCGCGGCGATGTCCGTGCCGATACGGATATGGCTGGTCACCGCGCCGCCCTTCTGGGCCATGCCGGTCTGATCCAGCACCTTGGCCGCTTTGCCTTCGAGATGCGCGGCCATGGCGATGACCGCTCCAACGGTGAGCACACCCGTCCCGCCGATGCCCGCCACTGCGAGCGCGCAGGAGCCTTGTTCCATTTCCAGCACCGCCGGGACCGGCAAGACTGCTACGTGCGCCGCCAGCGCCGCATCGTCGATCCCGCGCTTCGCCAATGCTGCGCCCGAAACTTCGACGAAGCTGGGGCAGAAGCCCTTGATGCAGGAATAATCCTTGTTGCAGGTCGACTGGTCGATCGCGCGCTTGCGGCCAAGTTCGGTCTCGATCGGCACCACCGATAGACAGTTGGACTGCACCGAGCAGTCACCGCAGCCTTCGCAGACCGCCGGGTTGATCCAGAGCCGCTTGTCGGGGTCGGGATAGCCGCCCTTCTTGCGCCGCCGCCGCTTCTCGTTGGCGCAGGTCTGTTCGTAGACGATGGCCGATGTACCCAGCGTCTCGCGAAGTTCGCGCTGCACGGCGTCGAGGTGGTCGCGGTGCAGGACGCGGGTGCCGCGCGGCAGGTCGGCGTGGGCGAAACGGGACGGGTCCTCGCTCACCAGCACCACCGGATCGACGCCCTCGGTAACCAGTTCGCGCACGATCTGCTCGGGTGTCAGCGCACCTTCGGCGGGCTGGCCGCCGGTCATCGCCACGGCATCGTTGTAGAGTATCTTGAAAGTGACCCGGCTTTTCGCGGCTACCGCCGCGCGGATCGTCAGCAGGCCCGAGTGTGTGTAAGTGCCGTCGCCGAGGTTCTGGAACATGTGCGGCGTATCGACGAACGTCTGCGCGCCGACCCAGGGCATGCCCTCCTGCCCCATCGACACGGTCTGCATGGTATTGCGATCGGGCATGTAGTGGGCAAGGCCGTGGCACCCCGTCGCCCCCATCGCGGCGCTCCCTTCGGGCACCAGCGTCGAGGTATTGTGCGGGCAACCCGAGCAGAAATAGGCCGGCCGGATCGCCAGTCGCTGCAACGCGCCGGCCCCGCCTTCGAGCACGCAAAGGGCAGCATCACGCGCCGCTGTCTGCTCGTCCAGAATACCCAGAGCGGCGAGGCGGCTCACCAGAGCCCGGCGCACGCCCGCGGGGTCCAGCACCCCGGTTTCGCGCAGGAGCGGTGTGCCGTCGGGGAGAGTCTTGCCGGTAAGCACGGGCGCGTCGGCGCGGCCGTAGAAGATGCGGGCCAGCTGGTCCTCGATGAAGGCGCGCTTCTCCTCCACCACCAGGACTTCGGCGCTGCCGCCGCAAGCCTCGCGAACGAAGGCGGCGTCGAGCGGCCAGACGAGGCCCAGTTTCACCACGCGCAGGCCCAGGGCGCGGCGGCGCCCGTCGTCCAGCCCCAGGTCGGTAAGGGCCTGGCATACGTCGAGCCAGGCCTTCCCTGCGCTCACTATGGTCAGGCGGCGAGTGGAGGCATCGTGGCTCACCCGGTCGAGGCGGTTGAGCGCGGCAAAGTGCGGGACGATCGGCAGGCGCTGCTCGATCACGGCTGTCTCCTGATCCAGCGCCGACATGCCGAGCCGCAAGTTGGGGGAAATGCCGGGGATTTCAGGCATATGGATGGGGAAGGCGTCGCCGGGCAAGGTTACGGTAGTGGTCAGGTCCAGCGTGTCCGTCACCGCTTTCAGGCCCACGTAGAGCCCGCTGGCGCGTGAGAGCGCCCAGCCCAGTTGGCCCATCGTCAGGATTTCGTCGGTCGTCGCGGGATAGAGCACCGGCGCCATCGCGGTGACCAGCACGTGCTCGGACTGGTGCGCGGTGAGCGAGGACTTTGCGGCATGGTCGTCGCCGCACAGCAGCAGCGCGCCGCCCTTGCTGTGCGTGCCCTCGAAGTTGGCGGCCTTGATCGCCTCGCCCGCGCGCTCGACGCCCACGCCCTTGGCGTACCACAGCGAGAACACGCCATCGACACGGGGCTTGCCGTACCAGCCCAGTTGCTGGGTGCCGCGCACCGAAGTCGCCGCCAGTTCCTCATTGAGGCCGGGTTCGAAGCGGATGTCGTGCTCGCCCAGCAGCGTCTCGCTCGCCCAGAGCTGCGCGTCGAGCGTGGTGATAGGCGAGCCGCGATAGCCGGTGACATAGCCCGCAGTGTTCAGCCCTGCCGCCCTGTCCCGCCGGGCCTGATCGAGCAGCAGGCGCACCACGCCCTGCAGCGCCGAGAGCATTACCTGCCCTTCGGTCTGCACATATTTGTCATCAAGCGTGACGACCGATCTGGTCACTCATTTCCCCGCAGGTTTTCTGTTCCTGCGCCCGGCCTTTCAGATGCGGGCGGCCCGCGCAAGCGAGGCCTGGGTCTTGCGCCGCGCCGGTCAAGTGGCGTTGCGGGAGGGGGTCTGCCGGGCGGAGAGGACGGGCCCCCTATCCGCCAATCTTCGCTGCCAGTTCCGGCACGTCGGCCAGCGCACGCAAAGCGTCGTTGAGGTGGGTGCAGCCTTCCGGCCCGCGTAGCTGCGTCAACACCTCGTCGCGAATGTGGCCTAGGCCCCGGCCCACAAGACGCTGGGTGTTGTAGATCGCACCGGGGCATTCCGAGAACGGCAGGATGCGCGCCTCTGGCTCGATCGACAGCACTTCGAGCGTGGCAAGATCCGCCGTCGCCCGCAGGAGGTATTCGTGGATCGCGACGCGGCTGCCGTCGATGCGGGCGGCGCTGTCCTGAAACGCGGAATCGATGCGGATCACCCCGGCTGCCTCGTCTCTGGTCACGTCAATGCGGCGGGCACGGCGAAAGCCTGCGCCTTCGTGATCGGACAGCATGTGCCAGCCCTGCGGATCGAGCGGATTGCGCACATCGCCTGCATTGGCGCTGGCGACATCCTCCGGCGGGCCGCCGGGCTGGACGCCGCTGTTGCCTTCCTGCAAGCCCCAGCACACGTTGACCCGCTGGGCCATGAGCTGCTCATGCTGCTCCTCGCCGATGCGTTCGCGCAGCCGCTCGGCCCAGTCGGGATAGAACTGCGACCACGCAAAAGAGCTGACCAGCGCGGTGCCCGAAAGATCGTCAAGCACAAGATAGAGCGGGTGCGCCAGATCGGGCATGATCTCGCGTAGCAAGGCCCGCAAGTGGCCGCCTGCACGGGCACCGATCAGCCGCTCCGACCCGGCGGGAGCGGGGTCGGCAGTGATGGCGGTGATCGTCTTGTCCTCGGTCATCCGCACGTCGAAGCGCGCCTCGGCCAGGGTCAGGCCTTCGGTGCCCGCCAGCGGCGTCCACAAATCGCGCGCCGCGCCGATGAAGAGGCGCTGGCCCTCGATCCCGTCCGGCCACGACACGTCGATGCTGGTGGTGCGCCGCACCGAACCGGCGATGCGGGCCGGGGCGGGATTGGCGGTGCTGCGCGGCGGCGAAGCCAGAGGCGAGGACGGAGTCATGGTATTCATGCGAATCACGCTGGACCCCGCCGCGCGGCCAATCAAGCCTCGGGTGCGACGCGTACCAGCAGCTTGCCCACGTGATCATGGCCCGAGAACACGCTGGAAAAGGCCTGCGGGGCGGCTTCGATGCCCTCAACCATGGATTCGGCAAAACGGATTTTTCCTGCCTTCATCCACCCGGCGATGTCCTCCAGTCCCTTCTGGCCGCCGAAGATCCCCGCGAATCCCTTGATCTCAAGGCCCTTGGCCATGATCTGGCGGTAGAAGCCGGGCAGATGATCCGGGCCGGGGCCTTCCATGCCTACGCCGTAATAGGCGATGAAACCGCACATCGGCATACGCGCGCCTCGCTTGAGATGCGGCATCACCGCCAGCGTCACATCCCCGCCCACGTTGTCGAGATAGACATTCGCGCCTTCGGGCAGTGCGGTCTTGAGCTGGTCCGCAAAGTCCGGCGCCTTGTAATCGGCCACCGCGTCGAAACCGAGGTCCAGCAGCGCCGCGCACTTCACGGTGCCTCCGGCTATGCCGACCGCGCGGGCGCCCAGCACTTTCACGATCTGCCCCGCAATCGAGCCCACTGCGCCGGCAGCGGCGGAGATCACAACGGTCTCACCCGCCGCGACCCGGCCGACCTTGACGATGCCTTCATAGGCCGTCTGCCCGGGACCGCCCAGCGCGCCCAGCGCAGTGGAGACCGGCGCCAGTGCACGATCGACCTTGCGCGGGGGCCCGCGATAATCACTCTGATCCGGTGCGACGACGCTATATTCCTGCCAGCCGCTACGCCCCTCCACCACGTCTCCGGGGGCGTAATCGGGATGGTTGGAGGCCGCCACCTCGCACACGGTGGGACCGATCATGACTGCGTTTGGCACCATCCGGCTCGCACCCGAGAGTACCTTTTCGTCGAGCGAGAAACGGATCAGCGGGTCAAGCGCGATGTAAAGCGTCCTGAGCAGGATTTCCCGCGCCCCCGCCTCCGGGACCGGCACCTCCTCGATGCGGAAATCGGAAGGGCCGGGATTGCCGCAGGGATAGGCGGCGAGGACGACCTGTTTCATCGTATTGCTCATGGCTTCAACCTCCAGCCTTTCGCCCGGCGGACAGACCGCCGTCGACGGGCAGGTTCACCCCGGTGATGTTCGAGGCAAGGTCGGAGGCAAGGAACAGCGCCGCCGAAGCCGTATCGCGCGGGTCGATGGCCCGGCCCAGCGGATGCGCCTTGCCCATGCCTTCGAGGATGCGGCCGCGGTGTTCGCTGTCGGGGTCCATCCCGGCGTAATGGGTGAGCATCCCCGCCGGGCACACCGCATTGACGCGGATACCCTTGTCCGCGACCTCTATCGCCAAAGCGCGGGTAAGCTGAACGACCGCGCCCTTCGTCGCGCCATAAAGCACGCCGCCATACCCCATCAGCCCCGCGACCGAGGCGGTGGAGACGATGGCGCCGCCGCTGCCTTGCACCTCGAACTGGCGGATCGCCGCCTGGCAGCCGTAGACGACGCCGTTGATATTGACGTCCTCCACGCGCTTCATCTCCTCGGGATCGCACTCGACGAGGGAGCGCAGCCCCCTGCCGGGGACCGGGCTGATGGTAATGCCGGCATTGTTGTAAATCACGTCGAGCCGCCCGAACGCGGCCACTGCCGCCGCCACTGCTGCATCGACGCTGGCCGGGTCGGCGACATTGCAGGTGACAGCCACTGCCTCGCCCCCGGCGGCCTTGGCCAGCGCTGCGGTTTCCTCGGCATTGGCGCCGTTGATGTCGGCGGCGATGACCTTGGCGCCATGCTCGCAGAACAGCAGCACCGCCGCGCGGCCCACGCCGGAGCCCGCACCGGTGACGAGCGCCACTTTGCCCTGAACCAGTCCTTCCATCGTCCCTCTCCCTTATGTGCCCTGATCGCTCACCCGCCGATGTTCAACGTCGTGACCATCTGGAATTCGCGCAGGCCCTCGATCCCCCGCTCACGGCCAAGACCGCTCATCTTGATGCCGCCGCCACTGGCGTAGCTCGACATCACCGCACCGTTGATGTTCACCGCCCCGCTGCGCATCTTCAGGCCCACTTCGAGCGACTTCACCTTGTCGGCCCCATGCACCCAGCCCGACAGGCCGAAGCGGCTGTCATTGGCCATCTCCACCGCGTGATCGAGGTCGCGGTAACCGATCACGCCGACCACCGGACCGAAGATCTCCTCCTGCGCGGCGGGGTTGGAATTGTCGGGCAGGTCGAGCACGGTCGGCTCCCAGTAGAAGCCTTTGTCGATGCCCTCCGGCCGCTTGCCGCCGCAGACTACCCGGCCGCCCGCCTCGACGGCAGCCTGCGTGAAATGCGCGCAGCGGTCGCGCTGGGCAGCGCTGATCACCGGACCGAGCTGCGTCGCGGGATCGCTGGCCGGGCCGATCTTCACCTTTGCCAGCAGCTGAGCCATGCCGTCCAGCACCTCGGCCTTGCTCTCCTGCGGCACGAATACGCGCGTGCCCAGCACGCAGCCCTGCCCGGCATGAGAGGTGCAGACCGACAGGGCCGCCGACGGCGCACGCGCCACCGCATCGGGCAGATATATCTGCGCGGACTTGCCGCCCAGTTCCAGCACCAGCCGCTTGAGCGTAGGAGCGGCCTGCTGCGCCACCTTGGCCCCCACCGTGCACGATCCGGTGAACGAGACCATGTCGACGCGCGGATCGGTGGTCATGGCAAGGCCGCCCGCCAGCCCCGGCTCGACGATCACGTTCAGCACGCCGGGCGGAAGGCCTGCTTCCTCGGCCGCTTCGGCAAATATCATGGACGAGATGGGGGTCAGCGGATTGGGCCGCAGGATCACCGTATCGCCCGCCATGAGCGCCGGGATCACCTTCCAGAACGCGGTATAGAACGGCACGTTATAGGCCGAAATCGCCGAGACCACGCCCAGCGGCGACCAGCGCTTGAGGCTCTGCACCGTGAAATGCGGGTTGACCCGTTCGTGGATGGGCAGGGGGTTTTCCACCTGCTCGGGCAAGCGCAGGAACAGGTCGATGATCTCGTCCGTCATGCGCAGCGGAGCGTGGACCTGCGCGCCCATGACAGTAGCCGAAACCGGGCAACCGGCTTCGTTAACGGCGCATTCCTTCAGCCAGTCCGCGCGTTTGCGCATCGCCTCGCCGAAGCGGGTCATCGCCGCGCCCCGCGCTTTCATCGTCAGCCCGGACCATTCGCCGGAATCGAACGCCCGCCGCGCCGCGCCGATCGCCGCATCGGCCTGAGCGGCGGAAACACCCACCACTTCGGCGACCACCGATTCGTCTGAGGGGTTCTGCACCTCGAATCGCTCGCCTGCACCCCTGACGAAGGCGCCGCCGATGTACCCTGCGTATTCCAAAGCTGGACTCTCCCGCAAAATATTCGTATTTGCGAATTATTATTCTCTCATGAGACTAACCGACCAGCGGAAAGGCGTCAATCGCCCGACCTCGCGCTAATGCGAGGGGGTCGGTGCGCCTTGTCAGCGCTAGGGGTCGTGCCTATTCCAAGCCCGAACGTGCGGGCGTCCATCCGAGACGCCCCACCGGCAACCACGAGGAACCGCACGAAATGGCCTACACCGACTTCCTGAAGCAGCAGTGCTACATCGACGGCGCGTGGGTGGATGCCGATTCCGGCGCGACGTTCGAGGTTACCGATCCGGGCAGCGGCGCGGTGCTGGGCACGGTTCCCAAGATGGGCGCGGACGAAACCGCCCGCGCGATTGACGCCGCCGAAGCCGCCCTTCCCGCCTGGCGCGCCAAGACCGCCGGTGAGCGTTCCAGGCTGATGCGCAAGCTCTACGAACTTATGATGCTGCACCAAGACGACTTGGGCGAACTGCTCACCCGTGAACAGGGCAAGCCGCTGGCCGAAGGCAAGGGCGAGATCGCCTACGGCGCCAGCTTCATCGAGTGGTTCGCCGAAGAGGGCAAGCGCGCTTACGGCGACACCATCCCCGGCCACGCCCCCGACCGCCGCATCGTCGTCATCAAGCAGGGCGTCGGCGTCGTCGCAGCGATCACGCCCTGGAACTTCCCCAATGCGATGATCACCCGCAAGCTGGGCCCGGCGCTGGCGGCGGGCTGCACCATCGTCATCAAGCCCGCTTCGGCCACGCCTTATTCGGCACTGGCGATCGCGCAGCTTTGCGAAATGGCGGGCATTCCCAAGGGCGTCGTCAACGTGGTCACCGGCAGCGCGGGCCAGATCGGTTCGGCGCTCACCTCCAGCCCCAAGGTCGCCAAGCTGACCTTCACCGGCTCGACCGAAATAGGCCGCGACCTGCTTCGCGAATGCGCCGAGACGATCAAGAAGTGCTCGATGGAACTGGGCGGCAACGCGCCGTTCCTGGTGTTCGACGATGCCGACGTGGATTCGGCCATCGAAGGCGCGATGATCTCCAAGTTCCGCAATGGCGGGCAGACCTGCGTATGCACCAACAGGTTCTACGTGCAGGACGGCGTCTATGACCAGTTCGTCGAAAAGCTGGCCGCGCGCGTCAACGCGATGACCGTGGGTTACGGTATGGACAAGGGCACCGAGGTAGGCCCGCTGATCGACGAGAAGGCCGTCGAAAAGGTCGAGGAGCACCTCAAGGATGCGGTCGACGGCGGCGCAAAGGTTCTCGCCGGCGGTCAGCGCAACGAGCGCGGCGGCAGCTTCTTCAACCCCACCGTGATCTCCGGCGTGACGCCCGACATGAAGCTTGCCCGGGAAGAGACCTTCGGTCCGCTGGCAGGCGTGATCCGCTTCACCGACGAGGCCGAAGCGATCCGCATGGCCAACGACACCGAGTTCGGCCTTGCCAGCTACTTCTACGCCAGCGACCTGAGCCGCGTGTGGCGCGTGGCGGAAGCGCTGGAAGCGGGCATGGTCGGCATCAACACCGGCCTGATCTCCACCGAGGTCGCTCCGTTCGGCGGCGTCAAACAGTCCGGCCTCGGCCGCGAAGGTTCGCACTACGGTCTCGATGACTACATGGAGGTGAAGTACCTCTGCATGGGCATCAAACCGGCCTGAAGTTAGAGCAGACACTGCCCTCCCCCAAAAAGGAGAGGGCAGTGTCCCTTCTCAACCCAGCAGCTTCTCGATCTCGTCGATCGTCGCGCCGAAATCGGCAACCAGACCGCGATAGGGCTCCGGCCCGGTCATATCGAGGCCCGAAGCCTTGATGATGTCCACGGGATCGGCTGAGCCGCCCGCACGTAGCACATCGAGATACCGCTCCCGCTCGACCTTGCCGCCGTTCAGGATCGAGTGCGCGAACCACGTCCCCGCCGCGATCGAGGTGGCGTACTTGTAGACGTAGAACTGGCTGTAGAAGTGGGGGATATAAGCCCACTCGATGGCGTAAGGTGCATCGATCACGAAATTCGGGCCGTGGTAGCGCTTGAGCAGGTCCAGATAGACCCGCGTCAGGCTCTCGCCGGACAGGCCTTCGCCGGCTTCGGCCATCTCGTGCATCTTCAGTTCGAACTCGGCGAACATGGCCTGGCGGAAGAACGTGCCGCGCATCCCCTCGAGCCGCATGCCCAGGTAGTAGATCTTCTCTTCGTTGGTCTTCGCCTGCGCCAGCATGTACTCGGTCAGCAGCACCTCGTTGCAGGTCGAGGCGATCTCGGCGGTGAAGATCGGGTAGTCCGACAGTTCGAACGGCTGCGCCGAATCCGCCAGGATCGAATGCATCGCATGGCCCCATTCGTGGGCATAGGTGGACAGCCCCTCGTAGTTCTCGCCAAGGTTCAACAGCAGATAGGGGTGCACGCCGTAGGCCGAGCCGTTCATGTAGGCGCCGGGGCGCTTGCCGGGGCGGGGCAGCGGGTCCATCCACTTCGCCGCCGTCGCCGCGCCCAGCCGCTTGACGTAATCGGGGCCGAGCGGCGCCACCGCCTTCAAGGTGATGTTGCGCATGTCGGTGAGCGTGAACTTGCGCTCCATGCTGACCAGCGGCGGATAGATGTCGTAATAATGCATGTCCGGCAGCTTCAGCATCTTGCGGCGCAGCTCGAACGAGCGGTGCAGCTGCGGCAGGCCGGCGTCGGTTTCGGCAATCAGGGTGCGGTAGACGCTCTCGGGCACATTATCGCCAGACAGTGCCCCGGCCAGCGAACCGGGATAGCTGCGCATCCGCGCCTCGAACACATCGCCCTTGAGTTTGGCCGCCATCGCCGCGCCGAGCGAGCTTTCGAACTTGCCCATCTGCCCGAAGAAGCCGTCGAACACCGTCTTGCGGTCCTCACGGCTCGGCGCATCGCGGGTCAGTGTGTACCCTTGCGCATCGAGCCGCTGACTCCGCCCGTCCGAGAGGCTGACCGTGGGCCAGGGAATGTCTGAGTTGAACAACTGCTCACGGATGGTCTGCGGCCCGCCCAGCGGCGAGGAAGCGGCGGCAAGGATCTGCTCGCCCTTGGCATCCAGCGTATGCGCGGCCTGCCGCAGCGTCTTGCGCAGCGAATAGGCGAACCGACCCTTGAGCACGGCGTTGCCCGCGATGTAGCTCTCCACCTTATCCTTGCCGAGCGCCAGCACTTCAGGCGCAGTCCAGGCGGTGGCCTCGCCGAAGGAGGACCACAGATCCTCGACCTGCGCGTTGCGCTCCTGATTGGCGGAGACGCGCACGTCCTCGTCGGCGCGCAGCGAGGCGTGGACGTAGACGCGCATCATCTTGATGGTGACGGCGGAAATGTCCTCGAACGCCTTGGCCATGGCATCGGCGCCCTGCCCCAGCGTGCCCTTGTAGGCTGCGAGGCGCGGCAGCGCGGCGACCACGTCCTTGCGCGCCGCATCCCAGGCGGCAAGGTCGGGGAAAAGGTCGGTAAGATCCCAGGCGGCGCCGTTTGGTGCCGCGGCGGCATGGGCGGCGCCGGCAAACAGCGAAGGCAGCGCTGAGGCAAGCGGGAGCGCGGCGGCCAAGCCCAGGGCGCCCCGGCGGTCGGTTTCGATCATGGATGTGTCCCTTGCAGTTCCGCGCCCGGAAACGCGCGGAAGATGATGGGCCGAAGCTACCCAGAGATTTCGGCGAGGCAAGGCCGGACAAGCCGCCTGTCGACGCGCATATGTCGTTGGTCGAGCACCATTATCGCAAGGCCGGATACGAAAAGGCCGGACCGGGATTGCTCCCGGCCCGGCCTTTCATGTCCGGTGATCCTTCAGGACCCTATGGATCAGCCCAGCGCGGCCTTCAGTGCATCGGCGAGGTCGGTGCGCTCCCAGGGGAACAAGTCGCCCTCAGGCTCGCGGCCGAAGTGCCCGTAAGCGGCGGTCACGCCGTAGATCGGCTTGTTCAGGCCCAGGCCGACGCGGATGCCGCGCGGGGTCAGGCCGCCCAGCTTTTCAGCCGCAACCTTGGCGATCGCAGCTTCGAGGTCAGCGTCGCTGGCCGTACCCGTGCCATGGGTGTCGACGTAGAGCGAGAGCGGCTTCGACACCCCGATAGCGTAGGAAACCTGGATCGTGCAGCGCGTTGCAAGACCGGCGGCAACCACGTTCTTGGCGAGGTAGCGCGTGACATAGGCGGCCGAGCGGTCGACCTTGGTCGGGTCCTTGCCCGAGAACGCACCGCCGCCGTGCGGGGCTGCGCCACCGTAGGTGTCGACGATGATCTTACGGCCGGTCAGGCCAGCGTCGCCGTCAGGGCCGCCGATCTCGAACGAGCCGGTCGGGTTGATATGAAACACGGTTTCGGCCGTGACGAAACCTTCCGGCAGCAGTTCGGTGACGACCTGCTTCACGTAGCCCTTAAGCTCCGCTTCCTTGTCGCCCGTATCGTAGCCCGGCGCATGCTGGGTCGAGACGACGACAGCGGTTGCGGCAACCGGCACGCCGTTCTCGAAGCGCAGGGTGACCTGGCTCTTGGCGTCCGGCTCAAGGAAACGCGCCACGCCCGAATGGCGGTCGTCGGCCAGGCGATGGAGGATCTTGTGGCTGTAGTAGAGCGTCGCCGGCATCAGGTCGGGCGTCTCGTCGCAAGCGTAACCGAACATGATGCCCTGGTCGCCCGCGCCTTCATCCTTGTTGCCCGAGGCGTCGACGCCCTGGGCGATGTGGGCGGACTGCCCGTGCAGGCGATTGATGAACTCAAAGGTTTCCCAGTGGAAGCCGTCCTGCGCGTAGCCGATCTTCTTGACGACATCGCGGACGGTCTTTTCGATCTCGGCGAGCGCGCCCTCGGCCCACTCACCGTTCTCGTAGACACCCTTGCAGCGGATTTCGCCGGCAAGAACAACGAGCTGGGTCGTGGTCATCGTCTCGCAAGCGACACGCGCCTCGGGGTCCTTGGACAGGAAAAGATCGACGATGGCGTCGGAAATCTGGTCGGAAACCTTGTCCGGGTGGCCTTCGGAAACGCTCTCGGACGTAAAGACGTAGTTGCTGCGCATGAGAAACCCTGGGATATAAAGGAAGCTTTATGTGACGTCCCAGGTCTAGCCCTGTCGGCGCTTCAGTGCAACCACGCAAAGACTTGCAAAAAACAACATCGCGGCAAACCCCAGCGGTAGTACGTTTCCGTAACGGGCGAACAGCGTGGGTTCGTGCGCGAGCGGAATCATGCCATCGAGCCGCCCGGCCTGGTGGCGCGGTACGAAAGCGCGCACGATTCCGTCGGCGTCGACCACCGCGCTGATCCCGGTCGTGGTCGAGCGCAGGACCGGCAACCCTTCCTCAATCGCGCGCAGCCGCGCCTGCGCCAGATGCTGGGGCGGGCCCCAGGCGCCGAACCAACCGTCGTTCGAGGGATTGAAGATGTAGTCCGGCCGGTTCGCGGGGTCGACGACCTGGCCGCTGAAGATGATCTCGTAGCAGATCTGGATGCCGGCCTCACCGTAGACGCCGAAGTCGATGGTTCGCGGCCCCGGGCCTGGCCAGAAATCGAGTTGCCCGGCCACGAAGCGGCTGGCGCCCAACGGTTCCAGAATCCAGCGTAGCGGCAGGTATTCCCCGAAGGGAACGAGGTGCGCCTTGGAATATCCGGCAAGAATATCGCCGTCGCCGTCGAGCGCGGTGACTGAATTGCGCGCGGCCACATCCTCCCCATGTTCGATCACGACGTCCACCGCCCCGGTCAGGAGCAAACCGTAAGGTCCGATCACCCGGCCGATGCGCATCCGCGAGAGCGCGGGATCCCCGCCGTAGTTGTAGGCGCTGTAGACGTAGGCCGGATAGCCATCGCGCAGGAAGTCTGCGAGGCCCGACTCGGGCCAGAACACCACGCGCCGGTCACCTGTGCCGCGCGGCAGCGAGAGCATGGCGAGTTTGCGGAAGCTGGGCTCGAACTCGCGCGGGTCGTCGATGACCTCCTGCCTGAGGTCGGGCTGGACGAGGGTGTAGGGCACCGCACCTTCGCGCGCCGGTGGCCCCGGCATGATCATGACAAGAGCCAGTGCGCCCGCGAACGCCAGCACCGGCAGCCCCCAAAGAAGGCGGCCGATCCGGTCATGTCCGTCAGCCGCGCGTACGCAGAGGCCAGGCAATCCGGCCAGCAGGGCCAGCACGCCGGAAAGACCATAAGTCCCGATCCATGGGGTAATCAGCGCCAGGCCCCGGCTGTCGAACGGCCCCAGCAGAGCGACGCCCAATGGGTTCCAGGCGAAGCCACTGAACAGCCAACTGCGCGTCCATTCGGTGACGATCCAGGCGGCGGCGAAAGCGAGGAGGAAACTGGCGAACCGCCCGCGTCCCTGCGGCCGGGCGACCAGCCATGCGCCCAGCGCCGCCAGCGCGGGGAACAGCGCAAGGTAGACCGCGATCAGCGCCACCGCGATCATGCCCAACCATGCGGGTATGTTGGCCTGATACGTGAAGGCCGTCGCGATCCAGTTGTTGCCGAGGGTGAAGTGGCCGAGCCCGAAACACCATCCCAGTGCGAAGACCTGACGGCCTGTGCGGGCGCGGCTAATGAGTTCAAGCAGCCAGGCCACACCAATCAGTGTCAGGGGCCATAGAGCGAGGGGTTGGAAGCCGCAGGCAGCGGCAGCGCCGGCGACGATAGCCGCCAGGGCGCGGAAGGCCGGCCTTGGAGGAACCAGGGTCTGGTTCAGAAAGCGGGGAATGGGCGAAGCGCGCCGGTCTGACTGCATCGCCTAGGGCTTGTAAGCCCGGCCCGGCGCGACGCAAGTCACCTTGCGCCGCGCCGGGAAGAGATCAGCCGTTGACGGCTTCGGGCGTAGCGCCCGCATCGTCGGCCGCAGGCTTGCGAGCGCGGCGGCGGCGCGGCTTTTCCTCAGCCGCTGCTTCGGCAGGAGCTTCGGCCGAAGCCTCTGCGACTGCTTCGGCAGGCTGGGCTGCGGCAGCGCGGGGCTTGCGGGCAGGCTTGGCCGAGATCGCGGGGGGCAGCACGGCGGCATCGAAGTTGCCGCCGGGTTCTTCCGAAGCGACCTGCGACGGTGCTTCGGCGGAAGCCTCCTCAGAACCTTCATCACGGCGCGGGCCGCGCGGCTTGCGCTGCTTCAGGCCGCGGGTGCCGCGATTGTCGCGCACGAAAGGGTTCTCCGCCGGCTCGTAGACCGAACCGGGAACTTCCGGTGCGACTTCGGCTGGCGTTTCTGCCGCTGCGGCAGGTACTTCGGCTACGGCCTCGTCACCGCGTTCGGAATGCTGTTCCCGATCCTGACGTGGCTCACGCTCGGCGCGCGATTCGCGATCCTGGCGTGGTTCACGCTCAGGGCGTTGCTCACGGTCCTGACGCGGTTCACGGTCCTGGCGCGGGGCGCGTTCCGACGGCATCGGACGGTCGCCCGGCATCGAAGGGTTTTCGCCGTAGGGATCGTACTCCGAACCGAAGTCGTCGCCATATTCGGATGGACGATCGTTCGGACGCGGCTGACGCAATTCGTCCTGGCGCTGCTTCTGGTCGGCAATGACACGGAAGTAGTGATCGGCGAACTGGAGGTTGTATTCCTCCGTCACACGGTCGCCGTTCAGATGGGCGTCATGAGCCAGCTTGCGATACTTTTCGAGCATCTGGGGAGCGTTGCCGCGCGCCCTGCTGTCGATCCGGTTCGTCTGCTGACCACCCTGCTGGCGGTTGTTGTTGTTACCGCGGCCACGCCTGCGGTTGTTGTTGTTATTGTTGTTACCACGATTGTTATTCAAGGATAACGTTCCTCAAAACCCCTGGCATCCGCCCGAGCCCTACAGGCCGGTATGCCTAAATAATATGATCCCGACTGGCCCCCCGGCCGCCGTGAGCTTCACATCTGCCTTGCCGTGGAAACCCACGGCCGCTTGCAAATGCTGGAGGCGAGCCGGGTATGGGAAAACATCGTCCATAAGCCGGTTCGCTTCAATCTTTAGGCATTATAAAGCCCAATTCCAAGCGAAAACTTACGCCTCATGTATGTTTGTCCCCGAAAACGCGATGACCCGTGCCCGTCCGGCAAGGTCGTGATGGAGCCGGGCCGAAAGACCGCAGGCCTCGCCGATGGCGATGACGGCCTCTGCCTGCGTGTACCCGATCTCGACCAGCGCCGCTCCGCCGGGTGCCAGCAGGCCGGGAAGCTGCGGCACGAGGATGCGGTAGTCGTCGAGGCCGTGAGGCCCGGAAAACAGGGCCCCTGAAGGCTCGAAGGCCCTCACGGAAGCGTCCAGCGGAGCGTCGTCCTCGACATAGGGCGGGTTGGCGAGAATGAGGTCGAACGGTCCGCCGAGGGCTTCGCTCCAGCCCGGTGCGTGCCAGTCGGCGGCGATCATCGCGGCGCGATCCGCAAGGCCCAGCGCCTCGGCGTTGGCCGCTGCGATCGCCAGGGCGGCCGGCGAGCGGTCGATGCCGATGCCCCTTGCGCCGGGCAAATTAACCAATGTCGCCAGCAGCAGTGCGCCCGAGCCGGTGCCGCAATCGAGTACGGTGCGGGCATCAGGCCGGACGGCGAGAGCGGTGTCGACCAGAACTTCCGAATCGCCGCGCGGAATCAGCACATCGGGGCCGACCATAAAGGGCAGCGAAAAGAACTCCTGTTGCCCGATGATATAGGCAACCGGCTCATGGAGCGCTCGGCGCTCGACCAGCGCGGCGAAGGCCTCGGGCGCCGGGTCTCGCATCCGCCCGAGCAGGAGCTGCGAGCGGGTCACGCCCAGCGCGTGGGCCATCAGCACTTCGGCATCCAGCCGGGCGGTGTCGCTGGTTGCACTGAGATGCTCGGCGGCAGCGCGGATCGCTGCAGCGACGGTGGCGTCAATCATGCTTCGACAAGCTCAGCATGACCGGTGGCGGAAAACAGGTATGCCGCTGGCCCCACTCGCCCCTCACCCATCCATCGCCGCAAGGCGCTTGGCCTCGTCCTCGGCGATGAGGGCGTCGACCAGTTCGCCGAGGCCCGGTCCTTCGAGGATTTCGGGCAGGCGGTGGAGGGTCAGGTTGATGCGGTGGTCGGTGACGCGCCCCTGCGGGAAGTTGTAGGTGCGAATGCGTTCCGAGCGGTCGCCAGAACCGACCATGGCCTTGCGGGCCTCGGCTTCGGCGCCTTGCGCTTCGTCGCGCATCTTTTCGTAGAGGCGGGCGCGCAGGACCTGCATCGCCTTGGCCTTGTTCTTGTGCTGGCTGCGCTCGTCCTGGCAGATCACCACCAGACCCGAAGGCAGGTGAGTGATACGCACCGCAGAATCGGTGGTGTTGACGTGCTGGCCGCCCGCGCCGGATGCGCGGTAGATATCGATCTTGAGGTCCTTGTCGTCGATCTGGACGTCGACCTCGGTGGGTTCGGGCAGCACCGCGACGGTGGCAGCCGAGGTATGGATGCGCCCGCCCGATTCGGTCACCGGCACGCGCTGCACGCGGTGGACGCCGCTTTCGAACTTGAGCTTGGCGAAAACGCCCGAGCCATTGATGTTCGCGACCACTTCCTTGAAGCCACCCACATCGCTGGCATTGGCGCTGACCATCTCGATGCGCCAGCCCTGCTCGGCCGCATATTTCTCGTACATGCGGTAGAGGTCGGCAGCGAACAGCGCGGCCTCGTCGCCGCCGGTGCCGGCGCGGATTTCCAGCATTGCCGGACGCACGTCGGCCGCATCGCGCGGCAGCATGGCGATGGCGAGGCGGCGCTCGACCTCGGGCAGTTCACCCTTCAGGCGCGCGACTTCCTCGGCGGCCATGGCGCGCATCTCGGGATCGGGATCTTCCAGTTTCTGGAGCGATTCCAGCTCGCCGCGCATGGCTGCGATATCGGCGGCGACGCGCGCCACCGGCTCGATCTCGGCATAGTCGCGGCTGGCAGCGACAAAGGCCTCGCTGTCGAGCGTGCCCGAGGCAAGGCGCGCCTCCAGCTCGGCAAAGCGGGCGCCGAGCTGGGCAAGGCGGGCGTCGGAAATGCTCACGGCTGGATCGTCATCAGGACCTGTTCGACCGCGAGCCATTCCGCTGTCGGCTCACCAGCTCGCAGGTTTGCGGTCGGAACGCCGTCCTTCGCCACGAACGAGACGAGCACCTTGGCCCCGGCCTTCACCGCCTTGTCGAAGCGCTTGCGCGGGCTACCGGTGGCGATCATCTCGGCGTCGATGCCCTGATGGCGCAGCGCGGTGATGGCTTTTAGGGCGAACGACAGCGCCGCATCGTCCTCGACCGCGAGGATCGCCGTGAGTGCCGGCTCGGATGACTGCCCGGCATCAGCGACCAGCATCGCCAGACGCTCGATACCTGCGGCCCAGCCGACTGCCGGGGTTTCCGGACCGCCAAGCGCGCCCATGAGGCCATCGTAGCGGCCGCCGCCAAGCACGGTGCCCTGTGCGCCCAGCCGGTCTGTCACAAATTCGAAAGCTGTGTGCCTGTAGTAGTCCAACCCGCGCACAAGGGCCGGGGCGCGGACGAAGTCCACCGAGGCCGCTTCGAGCCCTTGTGTCACCGCACCGAAGAAGTCCTGTGCTTCGCCCGAGAGAAAGTCGTCGATTTTCGGAGCATCGGCGGTGAAAGGCTTGTCGCGCGGGTCTTTGGAATCGAGGATGCGCAGCGGGTTGCGCTCCAGACGGTCCTGCGAATCCTCGGACAGCGCATCCTTGTGGTCCCGGAAGTATTCGACCAGCGCGGCGCGCCAGGCATCGCGGCTGGCGGCGTCGCCCAAGGTGTTGAGCTGCAGCGTCACGCCGCCTGCTATGCCCAGTTCCTTGAGCAGCTGGTCGGCCATGACCAACAGTTCCACGTCGGCCATCGGCTCGGCGGCGCCGATCACTTCGGCGTCGATCTGGTGGAACTGGCGGTAGCGGCCCTTCTGCGGACGCTCGTAGCGGAACAGCGGGCCGTGCGTCGCGACCTTGAGCGGGGCGAACTGCTTCCAGCCATCGGTCAGATAGGCGCGGGCGATACCGGCGGTGAATTCCGGGCGCAGGGTCAGCGATTCGCCGCCCCGGTCCTCGAACGAATACATTTCCTTGGAGACGACATCGGTCGTCTCGCCCAGCGAGCGGGAGAACACGGCGGTCTTTTCGAACACTGGCATCTCGACCCGGCGGAAGCGGTAAAGCTTGCGCACGCGCTCGAACGTCTCGACGACGTGGGCGAAAGCCTCGGCCTCGGCGCCGAAGATGTCCTGGGTTCCCCGGATCGCCTGCGGGGTGGTCGGGGCGGTGGATGCTGCATTGCTCATGGTGCGCGCGCTTAGCCCGATTGGCGCGGCGGGGAAAGTGGCCCTGAGGAAACCGGGCGATTGGATGGTTGCCAAACGCGGCAACAAGCGCAAAGAACCACGTAATGAAGTATCGGTTCGCGGCTACAACGCTCTTCGCCTCCCTGTTCCTCTCCACTTCGGCGCTGGCCCAGGATCCTACCCGCACGACCCCGATGGCGCCCCCGCTGCCACCGGAAATTCCCGCGGCGCGCGATGTGCCCTATGCCGGCACGGTAATACTGGGGATCGACGCCAGCGACATTGACCGCGGCGTCTACAAGGTGACGCAGAGTTTCCCGGTCGCGGCCGGCACCAAGTCGCTCACCCTGCTGCAGCCCGGCTGGCTGCCCGGCAATCACTCCGAAACCGGCCCCTATGCGATGCTGGCGAACATCCATTTCTTCGCGGACGGCAAGGAAATCGCATGGGTGCGCGACACTGTGGCCGTCAACGCCTTCCACCTCGCCCTGCCCGATGGCACGAAGGAGGTCACCGCCCGCTTCGTCCACACCTCGCCGCTGCAGACCAGCGAGGGCCGCGTGACGATGACGCGCGAGATGCTCAACCTCCAGTGGGAGAAGATGAGCCTCTACCCCGCCGGCTATTACGTGCGGCAGGTCAAGGTAAAGCCGACCGTCACCTTCCCCAAGGGCTGGAGCGTCTACACCGCGCTCGACGGCATGGCGCGCAGCGCGAACACCGTCACCTGGAGCACGATCGACTATGAGCGCCTGGTCGATTCGCCGATCTTCGCGGGCATCTACACGCAGCGCTGGGATCTGGGCGAAGGCGTCTGGATGGACGTCGTCGCCGACGAGCCGGACCAGCTGAAGATCGCGCCCAAGAACCTCGAAAGCTATCGCAACCTCGTTTCCGAATCGCTGGCGACGTTCGGCGCGAAGCACTTCGACCACTACGACTTCCTGCTGGCCCTGACCGACCGCATGGGCGGTATCGGCCTGGAGCACCACCGCTCCAGCGAGAACCAGATGGAGCCCAAGTCCTGGACCGACTGGGACGCCATGGCGTGGGACCGCAACGTCGTTCCGCATGAATTCGTGCACAGCTGGAACGGCAAGTTCCGCCGCGGCGCCGATGCCTGGACGCCCGATTACCAGCAGCCGATGCAGAACACCCTGTTGTGGCTCTACGAAGGGCAGACCCAGTTCTGGGGCTATATCCTTTCCGCGAGGTCGGGCGTGCAGTCACGCGAGACGATCCTTGGCTCGCTGGCCGGCATCGCCGCCAAGTTCGCGGAAGGCACGCCGGGGCGCGGCTGGCGCTCGGTCGAGGACACCACCGCCGGTCCGCAGCTCAACCGTCGTCGCCCGCTGCCCTACCTGTCGCTCACCCGCAGCGAGGACTATTACACCGAGGGCGCTCTGACCTGGCTTGAGGCGGACCAGATCATCCGCCAGGGTACGCGCGGGGCCAAGGGCCTCGACGATTTCGCCAAGGCCTTCTTCGGCGTGCGCGACGGCGACTGGGGCGAGCTGACCTACGATTTCGACGAGATCGTCACCACGTTGAATGGCGTCTATCCCTATGACTGGGCCAGCTTCCTGCGCACCCGCCTTTATGGGACGGGCCAGCCCGCACCGCTCAAGGGCATCGAAATGGGCGGCTACAAGCTGACCTGGCAGGACAAGCCCAATCCCTACGACAAGGGCGTGTCCGATTCGCGCAAGACGCTCGACCTGACCTATTCGCTAGGCATCAACCTCAATAAGGACGGCGAAGTCACTTCCACCTTGTGGGACGGACCTGCCTACAACGCCGGTATCGTCAACACGGCCAAGATCGTGGCGGTGGGCGGGCGCGCCTATAGCGAGGACGTGATGAAGGATGCGGTAACCGCCGCAAAGTCTTCGAAAGCACCGATTGCCCTGCTGATCCGCCGTGACGATCGCTATCAGACTATCGAAATCGACTACCATGGGGGCCTGCGTTACCCATGGTTGGAAAGCACCACACCGGGCAAGACGAACGGCCTGGACCGCCTGCTGACGGCCCGCCGAAACTAAGTTCCGTTCATTCCAATAGGCGGTTGCAGTGCAATAGTTGCAACGCTAAGCCCGCGCGCATCGTGATCCAACCGGCGCGTATGTATCGCGCCAGTTAAAGTAAGGACCGTTATGCGCATCGACATGATCCCCGTTGGCGACAATCCGCCTGAAAGCCTCAACGTCGTCATCGAGGTTCCGGTCGGCGGCGAGCCGGTCAAGTACGAGTTCGACAAGGCCTCCGGCGCACTGTTCGTCGATCGCATCCTGCACACGCCGATGCGTTACCCGGCGAACTACGGCTTCGTGCCGCACACCCTCTCGCCCGATGGCGATCCGCTCGACGCACTGGTCGTCGCGCGCTCGCCGTTCATCCCGGGCTGCGTGGTGAAGGTGCGCCCGATCGCCGTCCTCAACCTCGAGGACGAGCATGGCGGCGACGAAAAGCTGCTGTGCGTACCCGTCAATTCGACCTTCCCGTACTATTCGCACGTGAACGAGAAGGAAGACCTGCCCGACATCGTCTACCAGCAGGTTGAGCACTTCTTCACCCACTACAAGGACCTGGAGAAGGAAAAGTGGGTTCGCGTCGGCACCTGGGGCAACGCCGCAGATGCCCGCCGGATCGTACTGGAAGCCATCGAACGCTACGAGGCCGACAAGAAGGCCTGATCGTCCGGTCGACGATTTCCACTCCCCATGTGGACGAGGGGCCGATGGCGCAAGCCGTCGGCCCCTTTTTCGTTTTGCGGACCAGGCAGACCGGCTTCGACAAGCTCAGCCTGAGCGGGAGTTTCCGCCCATCCCGCCCATTCCGAGCCTGCCGAAGGATCAGCTCACCACGCGCCCGCCATTGACGCCGATGGTCTGGCCGGTGACGTAGCCCGAGGCCTCGTGGCACAGCCAGGCGCAGGCATTGGCGATATCGTCCGGCTCGCCCATGCGGCGCACCGGAATCGTCTGCAGCAGCACTTCGGTCGGGATCTGGAAGCGGTCGCGGTTGGCCTCGGACATGATCGTGCCCATCACCGATCCGGGCGGGATATTGTTCACGGTGATCCCGTAAGGACCGAATTCCTGCGCCATCGACCGCGTCATGGTCACCACCGCGCCCTTCGACGAGGAATAGCAGATCATGTTGATCGCCCCCGTCTGCGCCGATGACGACGAGATGTTCACCACCCGACCCCAGGCCGCCGCCTTCATATCCGCCAGCACCATCTGCGTCATGATCATCGGACCGCGCACGTTGATCGCATAAACGAAGTCCCAGCGCTCGTCGGTCAGGTCCTCGAACGGGGTGAAGTCGGTGACGCCGGCGTTGTTGACGAGGATCGAGATCGGCCCGAACGCGTCGCGGCATTTCGCAACGGCAGCGGCCGCCTGTTCGCGGTTGGAGATATCCGCGCCCAGTGCGATGGCGCTGCCGCCCGCATCCTTGATGGACTTTACCGTCTCGGCGCAGCGCTCCTCGTCGAGGTCGAGCACGCCCACCGCGATCCCGTCCTGCGCGAGACGCCTGGAGCAGGCGGCGCCGATGCCGGCGGCGGCGCCGGTGACGATGGCAACTCTGTAGGTCATGGCTATTCTCTCCCAAGGTTATGGTGCGAGAGGCTTACCCACGATCGCCTTCAGCGGAAGCCGCGCCTGTCCAAGCCGCGCAAAATCCGCCCCGGCGACGTGCGCGCGGCGGCCCCGGCGCTTCGGGTGATCACGAACTGCCAGCATGATCCGCTGCAGTATTACGGTATGTGTCCGAGGCAACCCTCCCCCGCGCCGCTCGTTTCCCCTCGGTCCCAGCCGAACGGCGCGATCCCGCCCGCATTTGATCCCGGTCATGGAACCAGCGGCCGCCCGGGACTAGGTTCAAGGCTGCACGTAAGGGAGAAAAGATCATGCGCTCGATACTCGTGAATGCTGACCGCAAGCCCGGCAAGGACGCCCGGATTGCAACCGCAGCAGACATCGCCCGACGCGCCGATGGCCACGTCACGGTTCTCGTCGACACGCCCGTCTCGCGCTACATCGCGATGGACCCGATGGGCGGCAGCTACGTCCTGTCCGACGCCCTCGAAAAAGCGCGTGAGGATGACGATGCCGTCGCTACCGCCGCCGAAGTGCAACTCGCAGGCAGCGGCGTGGCCTTCGACGTCATCCGTTGCGAGGACGATCCCGTCACCGCGCTTTCCCATGCCGCACGGCTGACCGACCTCGTCGTCGTATCCCGCTCTGGCGGGCTCGCCGGGAACCTTGCCCTCACCTCGCGCACGCCGATCCTTGTCCTGGCCGACGACCGGCCGCTGAGCCTCCCGCTCAGACAGGCCTGCATCGCCTGGGACGGCGGTGAACAGGCCGCCGCCGCACTGCGCGCCTCGTTGCCGCTGCTGGTGGCCTGCGAATCCGTGAAACTGATTTCGGTGATCGAGAAGCGAGGCGGATTTCCTACCACCGACGCCCTGAGCTACCTCGCCCGGCACGGCGTCAACGCCGAATACGAAGAGCACGAACGCCGCGATTCGACCGAAAAGACGCTCGCCATCGCGGTCACCCAGGCACGTGCTGACCTGCTGGTCATGGGCGCCTATGGCAGAAGCCGCCTGCGCGAGTTCCTGTTCGGCGGCGTCACAGCCTACTTCCTCGGCGAAGAAGGTGGGCCGACCCTGCTGCTTGCGCACTGAACAGGCAATACTTCCGACACGATTCGCCGGACATGATTCGGCCGAATCGCATCCGGCGCCGGTCCTACCCAGGATCGGCGCCGCTTTTGCGACGGGAAATGCTTACCTTAGCAAGTAAATGGCGCGTCGCAGCAGGCAAACGTTTGCGCCCATCGCCCCGGCGGCGTGATTGAACCCGTTATTACGGCAAAACCTGAACATCGGTTCATTATCATACAAGGCGGATTTCTTGGGTTTTTCCGCGAAATTCGACAATTCATGCAGCAATATGCAACTTAAATTGCATTTTTCACAACCGTTCATCATCACTTCGCACTTGCACAAAAGGGCGATCAAAGTCATACAGACAGTGCCTTTCAGGCATCCTCTCCCAAAACTTCCACGGCCTGGTCGGCAACGACCGGGCCTTTTTTTGTCCTGCGCTGGCGTACTCGCCAGCAACCGCACGGACACTTTTCTCCGCCCTCCAGCCCTTCCTCTCCGGCCTGTTTCACACGGCCGCTGACTGGAACCGCTGCCCCGCACAGGGGTTGGTTTGCAATCGGGCCTTTGAAAACCAGGTAGGCGATACCTAGCTTTCGATCTCGCCGCCCGATCAAGCCCACGCGCATCTGACGTCGGGGGAAATCAGGGACAGGACCGGAGAAGGAAAGCGCGATGGTGGATACGGAAACCAGGACAGACGAGCGCACGGTCAAGCTGCAGGTCGCAGCCGCCCGTCAGGAAGAGAGCGGCCAGGGCATCGCCCGCCTCTCACGCGGCGCGCTGTCCGAACTCGGCGCGCTGGAAGGCGACGTACTGGAGATCACCGGCAAGGCGGTCACCGTGGCGCGCGCCGTTCTGGCCTATGACGAGGACGAAGGACTGCAGGTCATCCGACTGGACGGCCTCCAGCGCGGCAACGCCGAAGTCGGCTCGGGCGATCACGTTGTCGTCCGCAAGGCCGAATCGCGCCCGGCGCAGCGCGTGGTCTTCGCGCCCGCGCAGAAGGATATGCGCCTGCAGGGCCCGGCGGCCGCGCTGAAGCGCAACTTCTTCGGGCGCCCGATGGTGCAGGGCGATCTCGTCGCCACCACCGGCCAGCAGCAGGTCGCGGACATCCCGCCCCAGCTCAGCCGCATGTTCAACACGCCGGCCTATGCGCTGACGCAGATCCGCCTCAACGTGGTCTCCACCACCCCGCGCGGCATCGTCCACATCGACGAGAACACCGAGGTGGAACTGCGCGAGGTATTCGAGGAAGCTCACGATGCGCGCGGCGATGTCAATTACGACGACGTCGGCGGCATGGGCGACACTATCCGCCAACTGCGCGAGATGGTGGAATTGCCCCTGCGCTATCCCGAACTGTTCACGCGCCTCGGCGTCGCCCCGCCCAAGGGCGTGCTCCTCCACGGCCCGCCGGGCACCGGCAAGACGCGCCTCGCGCAGGCCGTCGCCAATGAGAGCGAGGCCAGCTTCTTCTCGATCAACGGCCCCGAAATCATGGGTTCCGGCTACGGCGAGAGCGAGAAGCACCTGCGCGAGATCTTTGAGGAAGCGACCAAGGCCGCGCCCGCGATCATCTTCATCGACGAGATCGATTCGATCGCCCCCAAGCGCGACCAGGTCCACGGCGAGGCGGAAAAGCGCCTCGTCGCGCAGCTGCTCACGCTTATGGACGGGCTGAACAGCCGCGCCCACGTCGTCGTCATCGCCGCCACCAACCGGCCCGATGCGATCGACGAGGCGCTGCGCCGTCCCGGCCGCTTCGACCGCGAGATCGTCATCGGCGTGCCGGACGAATCGGGCCGCCGCGAGATCCTGGGCATCCACACCCGCGGCATGCCGCTGGGCGAGCGGGTGGACCTGGGCGAACTGGCCCGCACTACCCACGGTTTCGTCGGCGCCGACCTCGCCGCCCTCGCGCGCGAGGCAGCGATCGAGGCTGTGCGCCGGATCATGCCGAGGCTCGACCTCGAAGCGCGCACGATCCCCAACGACGTGCTTGAAAGCCTTCAGGTCACGCGTGAGGACTTCCTCGCCGCCCTCAAGCGCGTCCAGCCTTCCGCCATGCGCGAAGTCATGGTGCAGGTGCCCAATATCGGCTGGGCCGACATCGGCGGTCTGGACGATGCGCAGCTCAAGCTGAAGGAAGGCATCGAGCTGCCGCTGAAGACCCCCGAGGCGTTCCACAAGCTGGGCATCCGCCCGGCCAAGGGATTCCTCCTTTATGGCCCGCCCGGCACCGGCAAAACCCTGCTGGCCAAAGCCGTCGCCAAGGAGGCCGAGGCGAATTTCATCTCGATCAAGTCCTCAGACCTGCTCTCGAAGTGGTATGGCGAAAGCGAACAACAGATCGCCCGGCTGTTCGCCCGCGCCCGCCAGGTCGCGCCTTGCGTGATTTTCATCGACGAGATCGACAGCCTCGTGCCCGCACGCGGCATGGGCGGAGCCGGCGGCGAACCGCAGGTGACGGCCCGCGTGGTCAACACGATCCTCGCCGAGATGGACGGCATGGAGGAACTGCAGTCTGTTGTCCTGGTGGGCGCTACCAACCGCCCGGCACTGGTCGACCCCGCGCTCCTGCGTCCGGGCAGATTCGACGAACTGGTCTATGTCGGCACCCCCGATGCACCGGGGCGGGAGCACATCCTGGGCATCCACACCAGCAAGATGCCGCTGGCCGAGGACGTTTCGCTCGCCAGCATCGCCGAACGTACCGAGCGCTTCACCGGCGCCGATCTGGAAGACGTGGTCCGCCGCGCCGGCCTGATCGCCATCCGCAAGCGCGGTGCGGCGGTGGAGCAGGTGACCGCCGCGGACTTCGAGGATGCGCTCGAAGACAGCCGCGCCACGGTGACCGAGGAGATGGAGTCCGAATATATGCGCATGAAGGGCGAGCTGAAGAAGCGCGCCATGGAAGTGACGCCGATCGGCTTCATCGCCCCCGGCATGGTCGCGCCGACGCGCGAGAGAAAGCACGGCGACTGACAGGAATGTTTTCTCCCCGAGCTTGTCTCGGGGAGAAACTCAGGCCGCTTTTACGCGCCCACACCTGTCCGCCGTGCGGCAAGGTCGCTTTCGACCCGCTTCAACCCCTCGAGCGAAGCCGTTGCGAGATCAAGGGGACGTCCACCAAGGCTTTCGCTGTCGAGATTGAGATAGGCAATCGCCCCGTCCTTCCCCAGCATTTCAAACGCCAGCTTGGTGATGGCGCCCTGCCGGCTGGCCGCATCCGGCGTCAGCTTGGGCCCGTCGGACCGGCGGAAATGGGTGCGCCGGGGCTTGGTTTCGGGGCTGTCGTCGTCTTCAGTGCCTGTCATGCATTGTCCTCAAGAAGAGTGATAGCGTGTCGCCACAGGGCGAATCGCAAGGCTGACCTGGAAACTGGCCCAAAGCCGGAGGCCAGTGGCGTTCTCATGAAACCGAACAGTGAATGATCGAGAAAATCGGGCACCGCCCGCCGCCGGCATGGGACCGGCGCATCAAATCCAGCCGGTCGGGAAAAAGAGGCTGGTCGAGGTCCATGGCGGCGCTCCTGATTGCGGGAGCTCGAAGGGTCTCGCAGTCACCGATGTGCAAAAACGTCTCGGCAATGTGGCCAGCATACGCCATTTCCGGCAAGCTGGCTAGGCACGTGCACCCCGTGCCGGTTTCTCAGCCGATCCTTATCGCGGAAGTTGCAATTTTCGCGAGGACGCTCTATATGCATGTCGCTGCGTCGCCTGCGACGGGACATTTGTGCAGCCGCTTCACGCGGTGTCGCCTCCCTTTTCTAGCTGCTTGGCTCTCAAGGCTTGCCGTTGCAACAGCGCGGTCGGCAGGGGGCAACGCTTTTTTCGGAATTGAAGACTTGGCCAAGGAAGAACTGCTTACGATGGAAGGCTACATCGAGGAAATCCTCCCCGATGGTCGCTTTGCCGTACTGCTCGACAACGAACACAAGATCATTGCCTACACCGCCGGCAAGATGCGCAAGTTTCGCATCCGCTCGGTCGTCGGTGATCGCGTGCACGTCGAAATGACTCCGTACGACCTTACCAAGGGTCGCATTGTGTTTCGTGAGCGCACGCCCGGCCAGGGTGGTCCTCCGGGCCAACGACGCGGTAATTTCAGACGATAGGAACCAGCGGCCGATTGCCGCGATTATAGGATATCATGCATACAAATATCATGGGCGGCTCGGACCGCCCCAAGACCAATGCCTTCAACCCCAGCGCCTTCGCATGCGACATGGCCCTGCCCGCTTCCCTACGGAAGTCCGGCCCGGGCCTCCTGACCAGGGAAGACCTTCGTCACCTGGTCGCCGCGATGGTCGACTGAAGGCAAAAAAAACGAGAGGTACACCCCTTTCCCGCGCTTCGGCCGGGAAAGGGCCTCGGGACCACCGGTCCTTTCAGGCAGTTCTCTCAGGCTCCGGCCACCAGCCCCCACACCATTAGAATCATGATCACGCGCCAGGCGAAGCTGGCCGACTGCGGCTTTGCGCCCGGCTGGCCAGCTTCGCCTGGCGCGCGATCATGATTTACGGCGCCGGATCAGCGCGATACCGCATCGATCCAGCCAGAAACCACCGCCGGGTCAATCGACCACGCGGGCGGCATCCTTCGCGACGCGGGCTTCTTCGGTCTGTCGGATACGCTCTGACATAGCGCGCCATGCGGCTTCGGATCGCAGTTCGCGATCGCGCACGTTGTCGAGCTTCGCGGTGTCTGCGGCCATGGCGGCTTCCGCTGCGCGACCGTCACAGAATTCACGGCTGAATGACATGCTTGAACTCCTGACGAATTTTTGAACGCCGGGGAGCGAGCAATGCCCGCACCCCGGAAAAACGTCCGCGTCAGGCCGAGCGCAGGTTGACGGCCGAAGCCTTGCCGTTGCGACCCACTTCGACTTCGTAGGAAACGCGCTGGTCCTTATCCAGCGTCCGCATGCCTGCGCTCTGCACGGCAGAGATGTGCACGAAGCTGTCCTGGCCGCCATCTTCCGGAGAAATGAAGCCATAGCCCTTGTCGGCGTTGAAGAATTTCACGGTGCCGGTCGGCATGTCTGTTCCCTTTCAAGAAACGGTAGTGGTGGCGTGCAAGTGCAGCGCCGGTCGTGCGTCAAGTCGGCTAGTGAAAGGAAATCGTCGCAAGAAGGAGGAATTGCAGGAAGTTTCTTCCGGCGCAAAGTCCCAATATTGCCGAAAACCGTCGCAAAATTCGACGTCAGCGGCCCTTACGGTAGCACGATTGAAGAATTAAACCCATATTTAATTGACTGCCGACATGTTGCCCGGCCCGGAACGGCCTCCTGTCGACGCACTCACGGCCAGCGCCTCGGCCATCGAAGGCGCCGCTGCAAGCTCCATCGGCGTCACCTGCATGTGACGGCGCCGAGCCAATGCCTCGGGCATTTCGCGGCGAATCCAGTCCATCATCCCCTCGCGGATTTCGCAGCGCAGGTCGAACAGGATCGGCCCGTCGCGCGCGCTCATCAGCAGGCGCACTTCCAGGGTCTGGTCGCGGCAGTCGGTCACTTGCAGTATCTGGGCCCGCCTGTCCCAAAGGCGGTGTGAGGTGATCTGGCGGGTATATTCCTCGCGGATAGGGCCGATCTCCGCGCCGTGGTCGAGGTAGAGGAACACCGTCCCTAGTAATTCCGAACTGGTCTTGGTCCAGTTCTGGAAAGTGTCCTCCAGAAAGCGATTGGACGGCACCACCAGCCGCCGGTCGTCCCACACGCGTATGACCACGTAAGTCGTACGAATATCCTCGATGCGGCCCCATTCGCCATCGATGATAACGACGTCGTCGATGCTGATCGGCTCGGTCATGGCCATCTGGAAGCCGGCGATCAGGGCCTTCAGCGCTGGCTGAGCGGCCGCGCCGACCGCCAGCGCGGCAACGCCGGCCGAAGCCATAAGCGTCACCCCCACCTCGCGCACGCCGGGGATCGAGGCGAGCATACCGGCGATCGTCAGGAACACGATCAGGAAGGTGCCAATACGCGCGAAGATCGACAGACGCGTGCGGCGGCGGCGGGCGTTGCGGTTGTTCTCTATCGAAATGTCGGCGCGCACGATCATGGCCTCTACGAAGGCCTGCAGGATGGTGATCGCGATCCAGCCCGTCAGCAGCGGCATGATGAAGCCGGCAAAGCGCAACCATATCGCCTCCAGCACCGGCGTCTCACGCGCGGCAAGGATAATGCCCAGCGACACGAAGGCCCAGCGCGTGGGGCGCTGCAACCGGTTGACGACGATGTCGTCCGCGTCGCTGGCGCTGGAGCGGGCGATGCGGTTGAGAATTCGGAAAAGCAACGCATGGGCTGCCACCGCGATGACAACGCCCAGAACGGCGGCAAGAATCGCGAGCAGCGGCCGCTCGGCCCAACCGGGCAGGCCCGTGACGTAGCGTTCGATGAAATCGATCATGGGGGTAGAACCATGCTGCAGTGCAGCAGGTTCCCATCACGGCACGGAATGTCGTACCGAGAAGGCAGCGCGCCTCTTGTCCTCCCCCGCCCGGGGAGGACTCAATCACCCGGCAATGTCAGTGGGCGGCGCCCCAGCTTGATCCGAAGCCGATTTCCACACCCAGCGGCACGTCGAGGCTGACCGCGGGCGTCGCTGCCTGGGCCATCACCCGCTCGATCACCGGCTTGGCCGCGGCAACGTCGCCTTCGGGCAGTTCGAACACCAGTTCGTCGTGCACCTGCAGCAGCATCCGCACATGGCCGAGCCCGGCCTCGGCCAGCGCCGGGTTCATGCGGACCATCGCGCGCTTGATGATGTCGGCGCTCGTGCCCTGGATCGGAGCGTTGATCGCCGCGCGCTCGGACCCTTGGCGCTCGGCCTGGTTCTTCGCATTGACGCGGGGGAACCAGGTCTTGCGGCCGAACAGCGTTTCCGAATAGCCATTGGTGCGCACGCCCTCCAGCGTTTCGTGGATATAGCGCTGGATGCCCGGGAAACGTTCGAAATAGCGGTCGATCATCGCCTGCGCCTCGTCCGCCGGCACGCCCAACCGCCCGGCAAGGCCCCAGCGCGAGATGCCGTAAAGGATTGCGAAGTTGATCGTCTTGGCCCGCCCACGCGTGTCGCGGTCGACCACGCCGAACATCTCCATCGCCGTGCGCGAGTGGATGTCCTCGCCGTTCGCGAAGGCTTCCTTGAGGCTGGGCACATCGGCCATGTGCGCGGCAAGGCGCAGTTCGATCTGCGAATAGTCGGCCGAAAGCAGGACATTGCCGGTATCCGCCACGAAACAGTCGCGGATCTGGCGGCCGATCTCGGTGCGGATCGGGATGTTCTGCAGGTTCGGATCGGTGGACGAAAGGCGCCCGGTCTGCGCGCCGACAAGGCTGTAGCTGGTGTGGACGCGCTGGGTGGCGGGATTGATCGCCGCCTGCAGCGCCTCGGTGTAGGTGGAGCGCAGCTTGGACAGCTGCCGCCATTCCAGCACCTGCGTCGCAACTTCGGCGCCCTGCCCGGCCAGACCTTCGAGGATCGACTGGTCGGTGGAATACTGGCCGCTCTTGCCTTTCTTGCCGCCCTTGTAGCCCAGCTTGTCGAACAGGATATCGCCCAGCTGCTTGGGGCTGCCGATGGTGAATTCCTGGCCGACCCTGGCGAAGATTTCCTTCTCCAGCGTGCCGATGGCCTCGGCGAACTGGCTGGAGAGACCCGCCAGCTTCTCGCGGTCCACCTTGATGCCGTGGCGCTCCATCTGCGCAACCACCGGGATCAGCGGGCGGTCTACCCGCTCATAGATCCGGGTGCCCCCTTCGTAGGACAGGCGCGGCTTGAGGGCGCTGTGCAGGCGCCATGTGACGTCAGCGTCTTCGGCGGCGTACTGCGTCGCGCGGTCGAGCGGGACTTCGCCGAAGGGAATCGCCTTCTTGCCGGTGCCGCAGATCTCCTTGAAGGTCAGGGTGGTGTGCGCAAGGTGGCGCTGCGACAGCTCGTCCATGCCGTGGCCACCGCCGATCCCGTCGAGCGAACGCCCGGCATCAAGACAGAAACTGACAATCATGGTGTCATCAACCGGCGAAACCTCGATGCCGTGCCGGGCCAGCACATTGAGGTCGTACTTGATGTTCTGGCCGACTTTGAGGACCGCATCGCTTTCGAGCAGCGGCTTGAGCCGTGCCAGTGCTTCGGCCAGTGGGATTTGCTCGGGCTTCTCGGCGAACATGTCGTTGCCGCCGTGGCCCAGCGGGATGTAGCAGGCCTGGTTGGCGCCCACCGCAAGGCTGATCCCGGCAAGGTCGGCGCGCATTGCATCGAGCGCCGAAGTCTCGGTATCGATGGCGACGAGGCGCGCGGCAGCGGCGCGCGCGATCCACTCATCCAGTTGCGCCACGGTGGTCACGCACTCGTAGGCGGTACGGTCGACAGCGGGCCATTCGGGCAGCGGCTGGCGCGAGGCGCCTGCGATGCCGCCCACGCCGGTGCCGTCGCCATTGGCCTTCACGCCGGCGGTAGCGGCCTTGGCCGGATTGAGCTGGGTCGCCCGCTCAGGGCTGCCTGAGCCGAGGTCGAGCCGCTTGAGCAGGCTGGTAAAGCCGTGGAAACCCAGGAACGCGGCGAGCGGCTCGGGCGGAATCGCGGCCAGCTTGAAGTCATCCAGCGCCATCGGCAGCGCGCAATCTTCCTTGAGCGTTACCAGCACCTTGGAGAGGCGAGCCTGCTCGGCCTGCTCGATCAGGCGCTCCTGCAACTTGGACTTCTTCATCGCCGGCGCGGCAGCCAGCGCGGATTCAAGGTCACCGTAGTCCTGGATCAGCTTGGTCGCGGTCTTGGGACCGACTCCGTAGACGCCCGGCACGTTGTCCACCGCATCGCCCATAAGCGCCAGCACGTCGCCGACCTTATCCGGAGCGACGCCGAACTTTTCGAGCACTTCGGGGATGTCGATGCGCTGGTTCTTCATGGTGTCCAGCATGTCGACGCAGCCACCGCCGATGCCGCACTTGCCGACAAGCTGCATGAGATCCTTGTCGGAAGATACGATTGTCACGTCCCAGCCCACTGCGGTCGCCGCGCGGGCGTAGGAGGCGATGAGGTCGTCCGCCTCGTAACCCAGCTCCTCGATGCAAGGCAGCGAGAAGGCGCGCGTGGCATCGCGGATCAGCGGGAACTGCGGGACCAGATCCTCGGGCGGCGGCGGGCGGTTGGCCTTGTAGTCGGCATAGATATCGTTGCGAAACGACTTGCTGGAGGCGTCGAGAATCACCGCAAGGTGGGTGGGGCCGTCCGCTTTGTTGAGGTCTTCGGCCAGCTTCCACAGCATCGTCGTATAGCCGTAAACCGCACCCACCGGCGTCCCTTGCGGGTTGGTGAGCGGCGGCAGGCGGTGATAGGCGCGGAAGATATAGGCCGAGCCGTCGACGAGATAGAGGTGCTGCTTGGAATCCATGAGCGATCCCTAGCAGCGCCGGGGCCGGTCGTCAGCAGGGCAGTGGATTTCACCGGGCATGGAACCGATCGCGCCCGCAGGAGTTTTGGCACCGCGCTTGAAACCTCGCGCGGCGCCTCCTACCCACGGGCCAGAGCCCGACGAAGGAGGCTCACGCGGCGTTTCGCCGACGGGGTTATTTCGCAGCTAAGAGGGATACACAGACACTATGCGCAAGATTATTTTCGCCGCCGCAGCAGCCGTGACCGCCATGTCGCTGGGCGCCTGCTCGGAAAAGACCCAGGACGCCACCGAAACCATGGCTTCTTCGGCCGGAGACGACATCCAGGCCGCTGCCACGGACGTGGGTGATGCCATGGGTAACGCGGGCGACAAGGCCTCGCAGGCTGCCGACGACACCGCCGACGCCGCCAAGGACGCTGCCAAGAGCGCAGAGAAGACCACCGACGACATCGCCGCAGACGCCGAGAAGGCCGCGAACGATGTTGCCAACGAGATGGCCAATCACACCGATGGCGATCCGAAGACCAACTGATCTTTCGCTATCGCGGAACGGAAAAGGGGCCTCGCGGCCCCTTTTTTGTGTCTGCCCTCGGCTCTTTGACTGCCTCAGCGCGAGGAGGCGGTGCGCCGCATGCCAGGGGCTTCGGTGAGGTAGCCGTTGTAGACAGTACGGGCGATGCTCGCGATGCGCGATTCGCGGCCCGGGCGCCCGCCCTGCCCCGTCACATAGATGGCAACGGCAAAAACCCGGCCATCGGGCGTCTGGACAATGCCGACGTCGCTCGACGTGTTGTTGAGCGAGCCGGTCTTGTGCGAAACCTGCGCACCTTCGGGAAGACCTGCGGGAATGCGGCGCTTGCCGGTGACGCAGCGGCTCATTGCGCCAAGAATCACACTGCGACTCGACGGGCTCAGCCACTTGCCCTGGTAGATGCCCGAGAGAAGCTGGACCATGGCGTAAGGCGTCGCGCTGTCGCGCGTGTCGACCACGCGGGCAGGATCGATGGCGCCGTCGTCACGGACCAGCGTGGCGATGTCGCGGTCGATGTGCCAGTCGTCGATACCCGCGCGCCCGACCCAAGCATTGACCGCCTTGGGGCCGCCCACGACCTTGAGCAGGGCATCGGTGGCATAATTGTTGGAGCGCGTGATCATCAGTTCGATCAGGCGCGAGGCGGTCATGTATTCGCCCGCGCGGACCGGCGCGACCGCGCTGGAGAACGGAGCCGAGCCGACCGGGACCATCAGCGGGAATTCGCTGGTGAGGCTCCATTTGCCCTTGTCGACGCCTTCGAGGAAAGTTGCGGCAATGGCGATCTTGCTTGTGCTGGCCATCGGGAAGCGCTGGTTGCCCAGCACATCGACCATGCGGCCGCTGGTAAGGTCCATCGCGGCGACGCCGATGCGCCCCTGCGAGGCATTGGCGACGGCTGCCAGCTGCTGGCCAAACGGTGAGGAATAAGTACGCGGCCCACGCTGTTCGGTGCCGAACATGTCGTCGAAGCTGTTCTGAACTTCGACCACCTGGTCGGTCGCCCGCGCTGCGGGTGCAATGGGCTGAAGTTGTTCGGCATAAGCCGCGCCCAGCGGCAGCAAAGCTGCTGCAGCGGTCATCGCCGTAGTTGCGAAAGTGCGCCAAATGCCAGCACGGCACCGCGCAAAAAGTTGGCCTGCCCCGGTCATGCAGTCCCCACCATAAAGTCGTCCACGTTCCCAAACGGTTAACGGAGTAGAGATAAAACGCCACTCCCTAGCGACGAACCGCATCGGGTTTGCGGCAATTTCCCGAATGCGCACTTTCCTTTCGCGCAGATGAATGAATCTGGCACGTTGGCTCGACTGCGCATCAACATCCTTCAACAGGCTAAGTCCGGGCGGCGTGCGCTCGTCCTAGACTTCCGTTCAGCCTGAATTTTTCGAAGGCCCCGCGATCGCACGCGGCACACGAACCTCAAAAGAAAAGGGCCGGGAGATTGCTCTCCCGGCCCCTTCATGTCCGTCGATGAGATCGACGGGCTTCTTATCAGAAGCCCATGTCACCCATGCCGCCCATGCCGCCACCCATGGGGGGCATGGCAGGCTTGTCGTCGGCGCGCTCAACGATCGCCGCTTCCGTGGTGATCAGCAGGCCAGCAACCGAAGCTGCGTCCTGGAGTGCGATGCGAACGACCTTGGTGGGGTCGATCACGCCGGCAGCCTTGAGGTTCTCGTAGACGTCGGTCGCGGCGTTGAAGCCGATGTTCTCGTCGGTCTGGTCGAGCAGCTTGCCTGCAACGACAGCACCGTCGCTGCCGGCGTTCTCGGCGATCTGCTTGACCGGAGCGAGGATCGCCTTGCGGACGATGTCCACGCCGCGGGTCTGGTCCTCGTTCGCGCCGGTCAGACCGTCGAGAGCGCGGGTTGCGTACAGCAGAGCCGTACCGCCGCCGGGGACGATGCCTTCTTCAACGGCAGCGCGGGTAGCGTGGAGAGCGTCGTCGACGCGGTCCTTGCGCTCCTTGACTTCCACTTCGGTCGCGCCGCCGACCTTGATGACAGCAACGCCGCCAGCAAGCTTGGCGAGACGCTCCTGCAGCTTCTCGCGGTCGTAGTCCGAAGTGGTGACTTCGATCTGCGAACGGATCTGCTCGACGCGGGCCTTGATTTCGTCGTGCGAACCGGCGCCGTCGACAATGACGGTGTTGTCCTTGTCGATGGTGACCTTCTTGGCTTCGCCAAGCATGCCGAGCGTGACGCTCTCAAGCTTGATGCCGAGGTCTTCCGAGATCATCTCGCCAGCGGTCAGCGTGGCGATGTCGCCCAGCATGGCCTTACGGCGATCGCCGAAGCCCGGAGCCTTGACGGCTGCGATCTTCAGGCCGCCACGCAGCTTGTTGACGACGAGCGTGGCCAGAGCCTCACCCTCGATGTCCTCGGCGATGATGAGCAGCGGACGGCCCGACTGCACCACGGCTTCCAGGATCGGAAGCAGCGCCTGGAGCGACGAGAGCTTCTTTTCGTGGATGAGGATGTAGGGGTTGTCGAGCTCGACGGTCATCTTCTCGGGGTTGGTCACGAAGTAGGGCGACAGGTAACCACGGTCGAACTGCATGCCCTCGACGACGTCGAGTTCAAACTCGAGACCCTTGGCCTCTTCGACGGTGATGACGCCTTCCTTGCCGACCTTGTCCATGGCTTCGGCGATCTTCTCGCCGACTTCCACGTCACCGTTGGCGGAAATGATGCCGACCTGGGCGATTTCCGAGGTGCCGGCGACCGGGGTCGACCGGGCCTTGAGGTTCTCGACGACCTTGAGGACTGCGAGGTCGATGCCGCGCTTCAGGTCCATCGGGTTGATGCCGGCGGCAACCGACTTCATACCTTCGCGAACGATCGCCTGGGCGAGAACGGTCGCGGTGGTGGTGCCGTCGCCGGCCTTGTCGTTGGCCTTCGAGGCCACTTCGCGCAGCATCTGCGCGCCCATGTTCTCGAACTTGTCCTTGAGTTCGATTTCCTTGGCGACCGAAACACCGTCCTTGGTGATGCGGGGAGCGCCGAAGCTCTTCTCGATCACGACGTTGCGGCCCTTGGGACCCAGGGTTACCTTGACTGCGTTGGCGAGGGTGTCGACACCGGCGAGAATGCGCTCGCGAGCGTCACGCGAAAAGCGTACGTCCTTGGCTGCCATTGTAGAATTCCTTTAGTAAAATCAGCTAGATGGATGCGAAAATCTTAGGCGATGACGCCCAGGATGTCCGATTCCTTCATGATCAGCAGGTCTTCACCCGAAACCTTGACCTCGGTGCCCGACCACTTGCCGAACAGAACGCGGTCGCCGACGGTGACGTCGAGCGGGGTGATGGTGCCGTTTTCAGCGCGGGCGCCGGTGCCGACGGCGACGATTTCGCCCTCAGCCGGCTTTTCCTTGGCGCTGTCGGGGATGATGATGCCACCGGCCGTCTTTTCTTCGGCCTCGACGCGGCGCACGAGAACACGGTCGTGCAGCGGGCGGAAAGTCATTGGGAATCTCCCTAATATCCAACGAACATAAAACTGGATTGGCACTCGACAGTAAGGAGTGCCAACGGCCGTGGATATGGTCTCCGCCCCGGGGAGCGTCAAGCGGCGTGTGCTAGAAAAAATTCACCGGCGCACTGCCCCCGCGATGAGGTGGTGCCGCAGAAGGGTAGGCGCAATGGATGACTAAGCAATGACTGCGTGGATCACAGGTGCGGAAGACGGTTGAACCGCCGACTCGGGCACCAGCCGGAAACGGCCACGCCAGTGCCAGCGCGCCAGCAGCAGGATCGCCGCTACGGTCAGCCCTACGGCAAGGCCGATCCATACGCCCACCCCGCGAAGGGGCGTGAACAGGCCCAGCGCAACCGATGTCGCAAAGCCCGCTGCCCAGTAACCCAGAACCGCGATCACCGCCGGAATGCGCGTGTCCTGAATGCCGCGCAGCGCTCCGGCGACGACGGCCTGCAGCCCGTCGGTAAGCTGGAACACGGCGGCGACGAACAGGTACTGCATCGCCAGGATCACCATGCCCGCGTTTTCAGGCGCCGAAATATCGACATAGGCCGAGATGATGGCCTTCGGGAACAGCAGCATCGCCAGCGCCGAAACGCCCACGAACGCCAGTCCGATCACGATCGCCGCCCAGCCTGCATGCCCGATCGCCGCCTTGTTGCCCGCACCGTAGTGATAGCCGACCCGGATCGTCGCCGCCTGACCGATACCGTAAGGCACCTGAAACGCGAAGGCCGCGATCTGCAGCGCCACGGTATGCGCGGCCAGCTCCGTCTCGCCAACGCGGCCCATCAGGAAGGCGGCGCCGCTGAACAGCCCGCCTTCGGCGATCAGCGTCGCAGAGATCGGCAGGCCAAGGCTGAGCATCTGACGCAGACGGCTCCATTCCGGCCGCCACCAGCGTCCGAAGATATGGAAACGGCGAAGCTGCCGGTCGCCCCGGATCGCCAGAACATAGGCCAGCACGGTGACGCAGGCGGTAATGACACTCGCCGTCGCAGAGCCGTTGAGGCCCAGAGCGGGCGCACCGAAATTGCCGAAGACGAGGGCATAATTGCCCAGTGCATTCACAAGAATGGCGAGCGCGGTAATCATCGTCGCGAAGACCGGCCGGCCCAGCGCCGAGACAAAAGTGCGCAGCACGTTGGCCACGGCCATCGGCACCAGCGCCAGCGAAACCACGCGGATAAAGCTGCCCGACAGCGCGGTGACATGCGGGTCCTGCCCGGTCGCCAGCATGATCGTCTCACCCAGCGAACACACACCGACCGCGCCAAGACCCAGCGCCAAGGCCAGCCACAGGGCCATGCGCACCGAACGGCGCACCTCGCGGATCGAATTGCGCCTGCGCCCGACCTCCGCCGCGATCAGTGGAGCCACTGCGCCGGTCACGCCGTTCAACCCCATCATCACGACCGCAACGATGGCCACCGCGAGGCTCGACGCCGCCAGAGATTCCTGCCCCAGCCGCGCCACGAAAATCACGTCTATCGCGAAAACCGCCATCTGCAGCATGTTGGCAAGCGCCAACGGCACGGCAAGTCGCAAGGTCGCGCCGAGTTCGGCGCGGAACGGATGGTGGTGGCTCTCCCTCATTTGAGGGGCGCGATAGGGCTTCGGGTGCTGGCAGGAAAGCGATTCGTGAAAAGGGAAGGACTGGGGCGATGGCCCATGGTCTTCCTTAACCCTTGGGTCCCTTGACCGGTGCCTGTTCCAGCAAGTCCGCAAACTCGCCCGCCGGACTGGCCGAAGGGATCGCCGCCATCGCCTGAGCCAGCTTCCCGGAATCGACAGCGCCCGGTGCTCCAGTCAGCATCTCGAATACCGGCGCCGAGGGCAGTCCCTTGAACGCCGCGCCGTAGCGCCGGTGCAGTCCGGTAAGCCCTTCCTCGCGTCCCAGCATCGCCAGCGAGATCGCGTGGCGCAGCACTTCCGCCTGCGCCACCGTGTCCAGCCTGCGGCCATTCGGCAGGGCACCGGCGGACATTTCAGCGTAGCGCGACCAGCTGCGCTTCTGCCACAGGATCTCGGACTGCATCGCGCCCGCGTTCGGCAAGTCCTGCAATACGGCGAGCGCTTCGTCGATGCGGCCGACCTGCGTGAGCGCGGCGGCTTCCACCTTCGCGCGTTCGGCCAGCATGATGTCGGGCAGGTTGGGGTCGTTGGTATCGCGCAGCGTCTTGAGCGCGCGTTCCGGCCTGCCGGCAAGGATGTAGAGGCTGGCCACACGCGCCGAGAGCGGCCCGCGTGCAAGGTCGCCGGCGCGTACGGTCAGCTGGTACGAGAGCAGGTCCGCGGCCCGTTCGAACAGGCCCGCCTGCTGCAGGCGTTCGGCGAGGCGGCTTGCCATGAGGTCGCCCTCGGCACCGGATGGGGCGAGGTCGCGGTAATCCCAGTATAGCCCCGCCGCGCGGTCGAGCGGCAGCTTCCGAGCGGGGTCCAGCGCCTCCAGAAGCTTGGCGCGCAGGGACGGGAGGAAATCCGCCCCCTGCTTCGCCGGATCATGGTAGCGGATCAGCGCCGACCCGGCCGAAAGCGCGGCAGGCAGGTCGCCCCGCGCATCGGCAAGGCTATAACTGAGGCGCAGTGCGCGCTCCTCGATCGTATCGCCCCGCCAAGTGTAGCGGATAGTGTCGAGCTTCTTGAGCGCCGCTTCGGGGCGGATCGCCTTGCGGGCGACTTCGCCTTCCAGTTCGCTAAGCTGTGCGTCGATGCGCTGCTCCGGCGTGCCCGAGCGGGCGACGCGGGCGAAGCGCAGCCGGGCATCGTCGACTTTGCCAAGCGCCAGTTGTGCCCGCGCGCGAAGGAGGTTGGCGGCGGGATCGCGGTCGGGCAGCCAGGACAGCCAGTGCAGCGCCTTGTCGGGCGCGCCGCCTTCGACCCCGGCGCGCGCGGCGGCAAGGACGAAGGGCGCGGCGCGCGGCTTGGCCAGCGCGGGACCGGCACAGGCGAGCTGCTGCAGCGCCTGTTCGGCAAGGCCCGCCTGCGCCAGCGCCCGCAGGCGCCACAGGCAGGCTTCCGGGTCGGCGCGAAGGCCCGGCATGTCGAGCGCGGCGACCGCATCCTCGGCGCGGCCGAGCTGGGTGAGCGCCGCCCCGCGTGCAAGGCGATAGGCATCCACCATGCCCAGATCAGGGTCGTCCAGACGCATGACATCCAGCACGCCGAGCGCCTCGGGTCCGCGCTCATCCGCGATCAGGCTGCGGGCGAAATCCCAGCGCACGCCCTGCCGCTCGGGCGTGGGAGCGGCGGCGAGGCGCTTCCACGCCTCGCGCTCGGCCATGGGCGCCCATGCCGAAGCGCCGGTAAGTGCGGGCCGCTGGGCCAGTTCCGCTGCAAACCCGGGCAGGCGCGGCGCGTAAGTAGGCGCAGGTTCCGGCGCAGGCTCGGTCACCGCAGACAGCAGTACGGCACCGGGCAGCAGAGCGACGCGGGCAAGCAGGCGCGCACGGCTCACAGCTGCGCACCCCCGGCCAAGCCGGACAGCACGAACACCGCGCCGCCGATGGCGCAGCCGATAAGGAACAGCAACACGCTGCCGACGACCCACAGCAGACTTCCGCCCTGGCGCGCCTGAGCGGCGGCTACGGCGGACGGCGCCTGGTCTTCGTCATCCTGCGCATGATCGCTGCGGCGTCGCGCGGGCACGGCCTGCACAGCGCTGGAGTTAACGACCCGCACTTTCGCCGGACGCCGATCGCTGCTCATTGGTAGGGGATTCCTTAAGTTTCATCCTATTATAGAAGAGCGGCACGCCTTGCGGACAAGGCGAAGCCGATCTGCGGAGTCCCTGATGCCCTCTTGCGTCCCCTATCGCCGCGCTGCTGCGGCGCTGCTGCTGGCGGCAGCGGTGCCGGCGCACGGCACCAACACAGAGCCGCGCAAGGCCGCCGAAGTGCCTCCAGCCGATCCGAGCTTCGTTACGATGCAGTCGATCGACGCGCCGATCGTCGACGCCGGGAGGGTGGACGGCGTGCTGCACGTTACCATCACGGTACAGGCCAAGTCCGAGGAGGAGGCCGCCGCTTTGACCAAGCGCATGCCCGAACTGCGCGCGGCAGCGCTGCCGGCAACGATCGAGTTCGCCCGCCTGCGCGCCTCGCGCTTCGCGCCGGTGGACGTGGAACACCTTGCCGCGACGATCACCCAGCCGGTCAAACTGGTGGACGCTACCGTCGATAAAGTGCTTATCGTAAAAGTGTCTGCGACGGAGGGCTGAGGGAGCGGCAGGGTTGGAGCCGATGGTTAGTCGGGTCGTATCGAACCGTGCAGCCTGCCTTGGTCCTACTTCCCCGCCTGCTTCGCCCCGCCAGCGCCCTTGATCACTTTGCGCCCCGCAAGCGCCATCGACAGTTCCACGGCGCCTGCCGGTGACATGTTGGCCATGATCTGCGCGGTGGCGCGTTCGCGCATGCGGGTGGCGACTTCCTTTTGCACTTCGATGTCGAGCTTCTCGAAGATCGGCCCTGCGCGGTTCGGCTTCATCGTCTGGTAGATCCGCGCGAGGTTATCGTAAGGCACCGACGGCCCCCCCGCTCCGCCCGCCGCATCGGCGCCGGCAGGCTTGGCGGCGGCTTCGGCCTGTTGCTGCTTCACCTGCCCGGCAAGGCGTGCCTCGCCCGCGCGAACGGCCTGTTCGCGCATTTCGAGCTTACGGCGGTTCGCCGCCGCAGTGCGATCCCGCTGCGCCGCTGCGTCCTGCAGCGAGGCGCCGAGGCGGCTCGTTTCCGGCCCGGCGGCACCGGCCATCTCGGGCGGGGCCGCGAGCGCGATCGCATTGGCAACCGCTGCCACTGCCGCGACGCCCAGCATCAGCCGCGTCGGCCGGGTCAGGGCCTTGAGGCCGATCATGCCACGGCGCTGCCACGCGGAACGTGTGCGGACAGGATGTCGAACACCCTGCTGCTCAGCTCCGTAGTCCGGGCGGAGGCAAGGGCATCCGCGCTTGCCCGACTAGCCTGCCCGGCAGGACTTTCAGCGGACTCGATCTGGGCGGTCCGGGGGCTGCGCGACCTTGCAGCCACTTCTGCTGCCTGCGCTTCGCTTGCGGCGTCCGATATGCGCTCCGCCACCGAATTGCCGATGTCGACCATCATCGCCAGCTCTTCACGCAGGGCCTCGGCCGCAGCTGCACCTTCCGCGCGTGCAGCCACGTCGTTGGCGAGGACGAACCGCAGGTCGTCCAGCACCAGGCGGGCCTGCTGGGTCGCACGGTCAAGGCGGAAGACCGCCTCGCCCAGGTTGTTGTCACGCAAAGTGCGGATGCGGCGGTCCATGCGCACGCTCTGCACCAGCACGCACAGGCACAGCACCACGAGGACAAGGTTGATCGCGGCGGCGGCAGTCAGTCCTGCGGTCATTTCGGATATCCCTTGGAGATGTCGGTTGCCATGCGGATGGCGATGTTGCTGGAACGCTGGCCGATATGCGCGCGGCCCAGTGGCACCCCGCCACAGTGGACCTGCAGCGCGTCTTCCGGGCTATGGCTGAGCGCAATGGTCTGTCCCACCGCAAGGCTGCGCACTTCGCGCAGGGACATCATCTTTTCGCCCAGCACGACGTCGACGGTGACCTCGGTATTGTACAGTTCACTGGCCATGTGCGCCGACCAGATGTGATCGCGGCCCAGCTTCTCGCCCATGAAGCGCTGGAGCAGCTTGTCGCGCACCGGCTCGATCGTCGCATAGGGCAGCAGGATCGAGAACACCCCGCCCCCGCCTTCCATGCTGATTGTGTAGCTGGCGACGGCGGCGGCATTGCTCGGCTCGGCGATGGCAGCGAAGCGCGGGCTCGATTCCATACGCTCCAGCCCCATCGTGACGGCGGCGATCTCTTCGAAGGCGGAGGCCAGATCGTCGAGCGCCATCTGCACCACGCGGCTGACGAGGCTCATCTCGATGGTGGTAAAACTGCGTGCCTCGGATTGCTGGGTGCGGGCGCCGCCGCGCCCGCCAAGCAGGGCATCGACGATGGCGTAGATCAGCCCGGCATCGACGGTGACGACGCCGTAGCTTTCCCAGGGTTTCACCTGGAATACACCGAACAGCGAGGGCAGCGCCATGTTGCCCATGAAATCGCCGAAGCGCACCGAAGTGATGGACTCAAGGTTCACGTCGATGGCATCGGACGTGAGGTTGCGCATCGAGGTGGCGAAATTGCGCACCATCCTCTCGCAGACCACTTCCAGCATCGGCAGCCGTTCGTGGCTGATGACATTGGATTCCAGCACGGCCTTCAGGCCCCGGCGAGGCACGGTATCACCGTCCACCGCGGCAAGGCGGATGGTTTCCGGGCGAGGTGCGGAAGAAGCCGGGTCGTCGCGCTCGCCGGTCATTGCTGGATCAGGTCCTGAATCAGCACGTCGCGCACCATGCCTGCGCCCAGAGCCTGAGTGGAGCGGCGCAGCATTTCTTCCTTGATGCGGAACACCGCCGCCGCGCCGTTGAGGTCGTCGGGGCGCAGTTCGCGCACGAAGGGTTGCAGCGCGTCGAGGATCACCGGCAGGCGCGCCTTGACGGCATCGGTCTTGCCATCGGCGGCGACGATGATGAAGCGCAGCTTGATGAACTTGGCCTGGGCCCCGCCGCCGCGCAGGTTCACCATCATCGGCGGAACCTCTATATAGGCGGCCGAAGGGTCGGCGTTCGCCGTGCCCTCGTGCTCAGGCGCTTCCGCCGGAGCTTCGGCTTCCGTTTCCGGCTTCGCATGTCCGGCGCTGCCTTGCATGTACCACCAGACCCCGCCCGCGCCGGCCAGCATCCCGACCACCACAACGGCAATCGCGATCAGACGGCCGCGCTTTTTCTTTGCCGCTACGGCCGCGCCGTCGGCTGCCCCTTCGGACACCTCGGCCGACGCAACGTCGCTCACTTCGCTGGACACGCAATCACCCCTGACACCCGGCCATTAAATCTTGCCCGCACATCCGCGCACACGATTTCATTCCTATATATAGGATTGTTTCCCGGTCAGGGCCCCTTCCCTGCGGGTTATACCGAACTTTTTCGTGAAGGTGCCGCCATGGACGTCTCCTCCTTCGTTCTGCTGAGCCATGAGCAGGCCCTGCGCCGCCAGTTGGACGTTGCCGCGAACAACATGGCGAACGTTTCGACCACGGGGTACAAGCGCGAACAGGCGCTGTTCCACGAATACGTCGAAAACGCGCAGGACGCCCCCGTGCAGGATGCGCGCAAGACCTCTTTCGTGCTCGATTACGGCGCCGTCCATGACACCGCGCAGGGTGCCTTCCAGTCCACCGGCAACGCGCTCGACGTGATGATCGACGGGCCGGGCTACCTCAACGTCCAGCTTCCCGACGGTTCCACCGCCTATACCCGCGCCGGCTTCATCAAGGTACTCGACACCGGCGAGCTGGCTACTTCGGGCGGGCAGCGCCTGCTCGATGAGAACGGCCGGCCGATCACCGTTCCCACCGATCAGCTCGGCAGCCTGACGATCGCGCCGGACGGCTCGGTCATGTCGGGCGAGGAAGCGGTGGGCCGCCTCGCCGTCACCAGCTTCGCCGACGAGAACATGCTGGAGGCGCGCGGCGACGGAGTGCTGACCGGCAGCGGCGGCCAGATGATGACCGCCGCCCAGACCAAGCTGCGCAGCGGCGGCGTAGAAGGCTCCAACGTCGAGGCGATTTCGGAAACCACCCACATGGTCGAGATTCTGCGTTCTTACCAGACGAGCCAGCGCCTTTCTTCCGACCTCGCCGACATGCGCCGCAACGCCATCGGCCGCCTCAGCAAGCTCACCTGACCTGCGTTGGCCTGACGCCAGCACCCCAACCTTACGAAGGAGTCCCCCATGCGTTCGCTCTCCATCGCCTCGACCGGGATGCTTGCCCAGCAGACCAACGTCGACGTCATCTCGAACAACATCGCCAACATGAACACCACCGGCTTCAAGCGCCAGCGTGCCGAGTTCGAGGACCTGCTTTACCAGCAGGTTTCGCGCCCCGGCGCGGCGACCAGCCCGGACGGCACCAAGGTTCCCACCGGCATCCAGATCGGCGCGGGCGTGAAGACCGGCGGCGTCTACCGCATCACCGAACAGGGCGCGCTGACCAGCACCGGCAATGCCTATGACATGGCGATCGACGGCCCCGGCTACTTCCAGGTCTCGCTCCCCTCGGGCGATATCGGCTATACCCGCGCCGGCTCGTTCCAGCTCTCCGACCAGGGCGAACTGGTGACCACGGACGGCTACCGCGTGCAGCCGGACATCACCATCCCGCAGGGCGCGCTCAGCGTCACCGTATCGAAGACCGGCGAAGTGCAGGTGAAGCTGGCGGGCCAGGCGGAAATGCAGACCGTGGGACAACTCGAACTCGCCACCTTCATCAATGAGGCGGGCCTTGAGGCGATCGGCTCCAACCTGTTCCTGGAAAGCGGCGCTTCGGGCCAGCCCAATGTCTCCACCCCCGGCCAGCCCGCGTTCGGCACCCTGAGCCAGGGCTTCATCGAGGCTTCCAACGTCAACCCGGTGTCGGAAATCACATCACTCATTACCGCGCAGCGCGCGTACGAGATGAACAGCCGCGTCCTCAAGACCGCAGACGAGATGCTGCAGACCTCGACCCAGACGGTCTGACGCCGATGCTTGCCGCCCTGCTCCTCGCCGTTGCCGCCGCGACTGCGCCCGCCCCCGGGACCGAGTTCGCGCCGGTACTGGCGCGCGCGGTGGAGCGGGGCGAAGTGCTCTCGAAAGCCGATTTTGAAACCGCGCGGGTGCTGCCCGCCGTCGCCCGCAACGCACTCAGCCCGGCCGAAGCGGCAGGACAGGAAACCACCCGCCGCCTGAATGCAGGCGCACCGGTGCGGGCCGCCGACGTCACTTCCGCGCGGGTCGTGCGCCGGGGCGAAACGGTGACGATCTCGCTCGTTTCGGGGGGGCTTCGGATCACCTCCTCAGGCCGTGCGCTCAGCGATGCGGGCCGGGGCGATCCGGTGCGCGTGATAAGCCTTGCCACCAACCGCACGCTGGAGGGGGTCGCCATGGCCGCCGGCGAAGTGCGCATACAGGCGCCCTGAGGAAATGCTGTCCATGAAGTCCCGTCTTGCCGCACTTACCTGCCTTCTTGCATCGGCCTCGCTGCTGGCTGGCTGCGGCTCGGTCGGCCGTCTCAAGAACGTGGGCAAGGCGCCGAAGCTGACTGAGGCGGGCGAGCCTGTCGCCCCTCGCATCGAACCATCGCTCGGCAACCATTCCGTGGCAGGCCGCACGGCTGACGGCGGTGATCCGCAGGCGGAAGAGGCCGCGCGCGGCGCCTCACTGTTCCGCACCGGCGGCGGCGCCTTCTTCCGCGACCAGCGCGCCTCGCGCGTAGGCGATATCGTCACGATCCGCATCAACATCGCCGACAACGCGCAGGTCGCCAACACCACCACCCGCACCCGCAACGGCAGCGAAAGCAGCGGTATCGCCGCCCTGCTCGGCCTGGAAAGCCAGATCGGCAAGGTGCTGCCGGGCAATCCCGACCCCGGGAATCTCGCCAGCACCAATTCGAAATCGAGCGCCGTGGGCGCGGGTAACACCTCGCGTTCGGAACAGATCAACATGACCGTCGCCGCCACCGTCACCGGCGTTTTGCCTAACGGCAACCTGGCGATCCGCGGCAAGCAGGAAGTGCGCGTCAACTTCGAGCTGCGCGAACTGGTCGTCTCCGGCGTGATCCGCCCCGAGGACATCGCCCGCGACAATTCCATCCGCCACAGCCAGATCGCCGAAGCACGCATCAGTTACGGCGGACGAGGCCAGTTGACGGACGCCCAGCAGGCCCGCTGGGGCCAGCAGATCTACGACGCGCTCTTCCCGTTCTAAGGGCTTCCAGCGCCTCCCATCGGCGCTACCCTACCGGCACATGGAGAAGCCGCTGCCCTAACGCAGGGCGGCGGCTTTTCCATGTGTGTCGAACGCCGTCACAAAGCTAATTTTTCAAGGATTAAACCGTCACGCCCAGAGTCCTCCTAGAATAATCATGCACCCGTCTTTTTCGGGATTGCACGGACGACAGCGTTTCTGTCGCCGGACCGCAGAATCGGTCTGTAACCTAGAAGGAAACTTGAAATGGCGTTTTCGGTAAACACCAATGCTGGTGCCATGGCAGCTCTCCAGAGCCTCAATGCCACCAACCGTTCGATGGAAACCACGCAGGCACGTATCACCACGGGTCTGAACGTGGCGTCCACGAAGGACGACTCGGCGAAGTACACTGTCGCCCAGACGCTCCGCGGCGACCTCGGCAAGTTGAACGCTGTCACCAGCTCGCTCAACAACGCCAAGAGCGTCACGGACGTTGCCGTCGCTGGCGGCGAGCAGATCTCCGACCTCCTCAACCAGATGAAGTCGAAGACTCTCGAAGCCTCGGACGCAGGCCTCGACGTTGAAAGCCGCACCGCAATTTCGAAGGATCTGGTCTCGCTCAAGAAGCAGATCAACACGATCATCGATGGTTCGGACTTCAACGGCGTCAACCTGCTGAAGGACGGCGGCACCACGGATGGCGCAGTGAGCGCCCTGCAGTCGATCTCGAGCGATGAAACGCTCTCGATCGCCAACCAGGGTTACACGACGAAGGCGACCACCGCTTTCGGCGATTCGACCGACGATGCCACGATCACCGCGCTCGCAGGTACGGACTCGGCTGCAGCTGCCACGGCAGCTTCGGACCTGTCCGCAACTCTCGACACGTTCTTCGACGAAGTGAAGACCAGCCTGAGCGAGCTCGGCGCTGGTTCGCGCCAGATCGACGGCCAGCTTGCCTTCAACAGCAACCTGACCGACGTTGTCACGACCGGTATCGGCAGCCTCGTCGACGCTGACCTCGCCAAGGAATCCGCGAACCTTCAGGCCCTTCAGGTCCAGCAGCAGCTGGGCGTGCAGGCTCTGTCGATCGCCAACCAGGCACCGCAGACGCTCCTGTCGCTCTTCCAGTAAGCGGAACGAACGACTGGCCTTTTCCGGCTTGCGGGAAGGGAATTTCGGATGGGCCGGGACGACTTGTCGTCCCGGCCTTTCTTTATGGTCGGCGGCGCCGATCGCGGGCTACCCATAGAACAGCGCCCAGCAGCATCCATCCGCGTTCACCGCGATCGGACGTCATCTAAATAAACTTTGGCGAGAAGCCCGGCATCGGTGGCGAATAACGCAAGGCATGACGGATGACCGCTCGCAATCGCGCGCCATCCACACCGAAAATTATTGCAAAAGCGCCGGCAGCGACTTCGTTATCCAGCGATGTGTGGAAGCGGTTCTGCCTGAGAACCATTCTGGCTAATCCCGCTTATCACCCTGAGTGACGAGGGAAAAATCTCTGGATGCCCCGCGAGGATTCGAACCTCGATAGGCGGTATCAGAAACCGCAGTCTTACCATTAGACGACAGGGCACCGGAGAGGCGCCCCCCTTAGATGCGGCTTTGATTCGCGTCAAGTGCCTTGGTGAAGGTTCTGAAAGTAGCGCCCCTTGTGCCTTTGCCCGCAGGGCGTTAGCATCGCGGTCAGGTGTCCGCCGATCCGGCGGAATGATATGTGAACGAGAATTGAAATCATGGCGGAGCAAGATCCGCCGGCAGCGAAAGTCGATGTGTCGGGCCGTCCGGGACGGCGGCGAAAAGGTCGTAAGGGCAAGGCGGGTTCGCCTGGCAGCCCACAGACCGCCGGCACAGCCAAGGGCAAGGCGCGCCCGTCAGGGAGCGCGCGAGGGCCCGAGGCCGGCAAAGCGCCGCGCGCAGAAAACAAGTCCAGAACTGCGGCCGCAGCAAAGTCTCCTGCCGTGGCAAAAGTGGCCACAGCCCCCGCCAAGGTGGTCGACCAGCCCGCCGGGAAAATCGCGCCTGTCGTCTCGGCACCGGCAATTCCGGCCCCTGCCGCACCGCCTTCGGGCGCGCCCTATCCGCGCCAGGCCTATGCCGCGATCGATCTTGGCACCAATAATTGCCGCCTGCTAATCGCCCGTCCCTCGGGAGAGAATTTCACCGTGATCGACGCCTTCAGCCGCGTGGTGCGGTTGGGCGAAGGGCTTGCGCAATCGGGCCGGCTTTCCGATGCGGCGATGGAGCGCACGCTTTCGGCGCTGCGAATCTGCGCGGACAAGCTGATGCGCCGCAACGTTTTTCTCGCCCGCTCGGTGGCAACGGAAGCCTGCCGGCGCGCCACCAACGGCACCGAGTTCATCGAACGGGTCCGCGAAGAAACCGGCATTGCGCTCGACATCATCAGCGCACGCGAGGAAGCGCGGCTGGCAGTGCTTGGCTGCCATGTCCTGCTTGAGGAAGGGCTGGGCCCGGCGATGATCTTCGACATCGGCGGCGGTTCCACCGAACTGGTCCTGATCGAAAGCACCGGCACCGTGCCGCGCATCCTCGACTGGCAGAGCGTACCCTGGGGCGTCGTCTCGCTGACCGAAAGCTGCGCGCCCGAAGGCGCCACGCGCGAGGACCGCCTGACCCGCTATCGCCACATGCACAGCCTTGTCGCGGAGAGTTTCGCGGCATTTTCCAAGCGCGTCGCCCCGGCCCGGGAGAGCGCGGGGCAGGACGGCCCGCTGCGCCTGCTGGGTACCAGCGGCACCGTCACCACGCTTGCCAGCCTGCACCTCGAACTGCCGCAGTATGATCGCCGCATGGTCGACGGGCTGATCGTTCCAGCCGAATCGATGCGCGACATCAGCACGCGTCTATCCTCCATGTCGCTGGAGGAACGCCGCGAGGTGGCCTGCATCGGGCGTGAGCGCGCCGATCTCGTGGTAGCGGGCTGCGCCATTCTCGAGGCGATTCTCGATCTGTGGCCGGCCGCACGCCTTGGCGTGGCCGACCGGGGCATCCGCGAGGGTATCCTGCGCAGCCTGATCGCTTCCCACAGTCCTTCCCACGGCCATGTTCGCGCGCCCGGCGTGCGCGACGCCGTACATAACGCAATAGGTGCAAGATGAGCCGTTCAGGAAAAGACCCCGGCGAGCGCCTGCGCACCGCCAAGAAGCGCACGACCAGTTCGGCGCGCTGGCTGACGCGCCAGATCAACGATCCTTACGTCAAGAAGGCCAAGGCCGACGGCTATCGCAGCCGCGCCGCCTACAAGCTGATCGAACTGGACGAGAAATTCGACCTGTTCAAAGGCGTGACCCGCGCGGTCGACCTCGGCATCGCGCCGGGCGGCTGGAGCCAGGTGCTGCGCATGAAGGCCCCCAAGGCCAAAGTCGTGGGCATCGACCTTCTGCCCACCGATCCGATCGAGGGCGTGACCATCTTCGAGATGGACTTCATGGCCGACGAGGCCCCTGCCGCGCTGGAAGGTGCGCTGGACGGGCCGCCGGACCTGGTGCTGTCGGACATGGCGGCGAACACCGTTGGCCACAAGCAGACAGACCACCTGCGCACCATGGGCCTGGTCGAGACGGCGGTGGACTTTGCCATCCATTCAATGGCGCCGGGCGGCACATTCGTCGCCAAGGTGCTGGCGGGCGGCACCGACACGGAACTGCTGTCGCTGCTCAAGCGCCACTTCACCAGTGTGAAACATGCCAAGCCGCCTGCGAGCCGCAAGGACTCCTCGGAGTGGTACGTGATCGCGAAGGGTTTCAAGGGCCAGGGCTGACCGTCAGGTTGGCCAAGGCTGGAATGGCGGCAGCGTTTTAGCTGCGCCTGCCAGCCGCACCATATCCCCGAAAGACGAAAACGGCCCGCTAGCGACTCGGCGGCGCTAGCGGACCGTTTTCAACCGGCAGAGCCGGATGCTGTTGTTACTGCGCGGCAGCCTCGCTCGCTTCGGGAGCAGCTGCTCCTTCGGCGGCGGGGGCGGCAGCAGCGTCCGCAGCAGGTGCTGCATCGGCGGCCGGAAGCGGCAGGTTAGAGCCTTGCGTGTTCAGGTACGCGATGATGTTGGCGCGGTCTTCCGGCTTCGACAGGCCGGCGAAGGTCATCTTGGTCCCCGGCGCATAGGCCTTGGGGCTCTTGAGCCAATCGTTCAGCGCATCGAACGACCAGTTGCCACCCTTGCTCTTGAGAGCGTCGGAGAACGCGAAGCCGCCCACGCCCTGGCCGATCGCCTCGCCGACGACGCCGTGGAGATTCGGGCCGATGCCGTTGGCGCCGCCCGAATTGATCGTGTGGCACGAGGTGCACTTGGCGAAAGTCGCCTGGCCCTTCGCCACGTCGGCGCTGGCCAGAAGCGTTGCGATCGGCACGTCTCCGCCGCCTTCGCCCTTCTCGGCTACGCCTTCGACCGGATAGCCCGCCGTCTCGGGTGCGTGATGCTTGTCAGCCTGAAAGTACATTCCGCTGGCAATGCTCAGCCCCAGGCCGACGATGCCCGAGAATAGAGTCCAGCCGGCGATAGTATTGAAACGATCGTCCATTCGTGCATGCCCCTGCGGCTTATTTAAGCTCATCCTGTGGCTCGGGGTCCTAATGGGCGCCTTGATCTAGCGCAAGAGCCATTGCGGATATCGCGATTGCCGCCTAATCGCGCGCAAGTCATGAATGCCTATCCCCAGCCCGCAATCGCCCTTGTCGGCGAAATGGAAGCCGCCACCCTCGCCGACCCCGCGCGGGCCGTCGCTTTGCAGGGGGCGCCCGGCTGTAATGGCCACCGCGCCGCCCTCGAATATGACGATGGCTGCCTGCCGCTGCCGTGCTTCTCGTTCGAGGATGCGCTGGACGCGGTGAAGGAAGGCCGCGCCGCCCGCGCGATCATTCCGATCGAGAATTCGCAGCATGGCCGCGTTGCCGACATCCACTTCCTGCTGCCCGAAAGCGGGCTGTCGATAGTGGGTGAGCATTTCATGTCGATCCACCACGCGCTGATGGCGCTGCCCGGTGCGAAGGGTCCGTTTTCGGCCGCCTACAGTCACCCGCAGGCGCTGGGCCAGTCGCGTCATTACCTTCGCGAACGCGGCATCGTGCCGATGGCCTATGCCGACACCGCCGGCGCCGCCGCGCTGGTCCGCGAGGCCGGCGACCCCAATGCCTGCGCCATCGCGCCGAAGCTGGCGGCGCAGCTTTACGGCCTCGACGTGATCGAGGAGAACGTCGAGGACGCGGCCGACAACACCACCCGCTTCGTGGTGCTGGCGCGCGAACCGCTGGACCCCTTCGAGCTGCAGGACCAGCCGGCGATGACGACGTTCATCTTCGAGGTGAAGAACATTCCCGCCGCGCTTTACAAGGCGCTGGGCGGGTTCGCCACGAACGGCGTCAACATGACCAAGCTGGAAAGCTATCAGGCCCGCGCCAGCTTCGCGGCGACGACCTTCTACGCCGATATCGAAGGCGCGCCCGGCGAGGCGCGTGTCGACATGGCGTTGCAGGAACTGGCGTTTCACTGCAAATACGTGCGCCCGCTGGGCACCTATCGCCGGGCACGTGCTCGCGGCTGACGGGGTGATCCCGCAAAGGCCGCGTCGGCGCAGTCGGTGCGACGGGCGATTAACACATAGTAGCAACCGCTTGCACCGCCTGAGCGCGCATGCAATCCTTTCCTGGTGACGGTTGGCGGAGGTCAAGGCGCGGGTTCGGCCGCAGGGTCCTCTGCGGCTGGATTGGCCAATGGTGGGGCCGATGACTGGAAGGCGGTGCGCGATGTCGCCGATATCCAGTATGCCCCGCTTCCAGAGCCCCGGCTGCCCGATCCGCAGACGATGCCCGAATGGCTCAAGGCGCTGGGACGGCTTCTCGAAAAGATTTTCGGACCCATCGGCGAACTGCTCGGCATGTCCTGGCCGGTGTTCCAGTATGTCCTGATCGGGATCGGCGTGCTACTGGCGCTGTTCCTGCTTTGGCGGATCGCCATCGAGCCGCTGATGGACAAGTGGCGCATGCGCCAGCCCGCGCCGGAGGAGGTCCACTGGACGCCAGACCGGGCAGAAGCGACGGCTTTGCTGGAAGATGCGGACCGGTTGGCCGCACAGGGGCAGTTCGGCGAAGCGGCCCACCTGTTGCTGCGGCGTAGCGTCCGCCAGATTTCCGATGCCCGGCCCGATTGGCTGAATGCCGCCTCCACCGCGCGCGAAATCGCCGTGCTGCCGATGCTGCCCGATGCCGGGCGCCGCGCTTTCGCGGTGATCGCCGAGCGGGTCGAACGGGCGGTATATGCGCTGCGCGATCTCGACGCGGGTGACTGGGAAGCGGCGCGCGCCGCCTATGCCCGGTTTGCGCAGATCGAACTGCGCGCATGAGTCCGCGCCGGGACACCTCCATTGCCGGCGGCATCGCTGTCGGCGCAAATCCGTTTTCGCGCTGGGCAGTGCTGGCGATCGTCCTGCTGGGCGGGGCGCTGTTCGTGGCCCTGCTCTGGATGATCGCGACGGGCACCGGCATGGGGTCTGCCAACGACGGGCAGGCTCATGCCGAGGGCAAGGGCCTCAACGGCTATGCCGCCTTCGCCGACTATCTCGAACGGCGCGGCTTCCAGGTGAGCAACGTGCGCAACGAAGGCGCGCTGGACAAGCCGGGCCTGTTGGTGCTGACCCCGCCCGCCTTTGCGGACGGCAAGGAAATCGAGAAGATCGTCGCCAACCGCCGTTATACCGGCCCCACGCTCGTCATTGCGCCCAAGTGGATGCCGGCCAAGCCCACGCGTGAGCAGAAGAAGGACGCCAAGACCGGCTGGGTACGTCTGTCCGGCACCATGCCGCCCGAATGGCGCGGTTTCCTTGATACGCTGTCTGTAAAGGTCACTGCGCTGCCCGAGAGGGCTGCCGCATGGCAGGGCGCGGGTCTTTGGGGTACGCTGCCGGACGGTCGATTTGTGCTGTCCGGTCAGGGGGAGGGTCTTGTGCGCATCGTCGGCAGCCGGGACGGGAAGCTGACATTGGCAGGCTTCATGAGCGACGGCGGATACTACGCCGAACTGGAAGCCATGGCGCAAGGTCCGATCACGTATCCTGACGAGGAAGACGAGGAGCGTTACCCCGTCATCATCGTCTTCGAACCCGACCTGCTCGACAACTACGGCATGGCCCGGATCGAGAATGCCCGCCTGGCCGAGGCGCTGGTCCGCGCCAGCGGTGTGGAGCCGGGCGCTGCGGTCAGCTTCGACATGACGCTGCCCGGTTACGGCCGCTCGCAGAACCTGCTGACGTTGGCCTTCACCCCGCCGTTCCTGGCGGCGACACTGTGCCTGCTGCTGGCGGCGCTGGTAGTCGGCTGGCGGGCATTCATGCGCTTCGGCCCGCCGCTTGTGGAAGGGCGGGCAATCGCGTTCGGCAAGCGCGCGCTGGTATCGAACGCCGCCGGCTTCGTGCGCCGCACCCGCCGCTGGCATCTTCTGGGCAGGCCCTATGCCGATCATTCGCGGGAGCGGCTGGTGCAGGCCCTGGCCCTGCCGCGCACGCTCGACCCCGAGCGCGCCGACGCCGCCATTGACCGTGCGCTTGCCGCCCGCCGCCATGAGGGTGAGCCTTTTTCCGTTATCGCCGCCCGCCTGAAAGCGGCACGGCGTCCGCATGACCTTCTGAAAGCCGCGCGCGACCTTCATGCGCTCGAAAGGATGCTGATCCGATGACCGACACCCCCCTTTCAGATTCGGGCCTTTCCGATCAGGTCCTTTCCGAACAGTCACCGCAGGGTAACGCCGGTATCGCAGCCGTCGCCGTCCTGGCCCAGGCCATCCGCGTCGAAGTCGCCAAGGGCGTGGTCGGTCAGGCCGACACCGTGGAGCATCTGCTGATCGCACTGATGGCGCGCGGCCATGTGCTGCTGGAAGGGCCGCCGGGCACCGCCAAGACCTTCCTCGCCCAGTGCTTCGCGGCGACGCTGGGCCTCGATTTCGGGCGCATCCAGTTCACCCCGGACCTGATGCCGGGCGACATTCTCGGCTCCAACCTGTTCAACTTCCAGACCAGCCAGTTCACCCTGACCCACGGGCCGATCTTCTGCGACATGCTTCTGGCAGACGAGATCAACCGCACTCCGCCCAAGACCCAGGCGGCGCTGCTGGAAGCGATGCAGGAACGCCGCGTCACGCTGGACGGTACCGCCCACGCGCTCCCGGCTCACTTTACCGTAGTGGCGACGCAGAACCCGATTGAAAGCCAGGGCGTCTATCCCCTGCCCGAGGCGCAGCTCGACCGCTTCCTGTTCAAGCTCCTGGTGGATTATCCCAGCGCCGACGAGGAACACCGAATCGTTGCGCGCTACGGTGAAAACCGGGGCGCGCCCACGCCTGCCGAAGTCGGCATCACCGCGATCATCACCCCCGCCCAGCTGGAAGGCGCGACCCGCGCGGTCGCCTCGGTGACGCTGGCGGACAGCGTGATCGACTATATCGTGCGACTGGTGCGCGCCACGCGGGAGAGTGCGGACCTGTCATCCGGCGCCTCGCCGCGTTCGGCGGTTCTGCTGGCCGGCGCGGCGCGGGCGCGGGCCGCGCTCGACGGACGCGACTACGTGGTGCCCGACGATGTGAAGGCGCTGGCAACGGCAGTTCTGCGCCACCGCCTGCTCCTCAGCCCCGCTGCCGAGATCGAGGGCAAGCAGGTGGAGGCGCTGGTGCGCCAGCTGGTCGAACAGACCGAAGCGCCGCGCTGAAGGTGCGCAGTCGCCCTCCCGTATTTTCAGGCGCGCCGATCGTTCCGACAGCCCGCGCGGCAGTTCTGCTGGCGCTGGCCGCGCCGGTAGCGCTGCTGATCGCGGCGGCGCAGCCCGTCCTGTGGGTGATCGCGCCGGTGGCATGCCTGGCCATTCTGGTGCTGGTGATCGCCGACGCGCTGCTGCCCGGTCGGGTGGAGGACCTTCGGGTTGCCGTCCCCGTCGACGTCGAGGTGGGCCACGAAGAGGCGATAGGAGCGCAGCTGCAGTTTCGCGGCGGTAGCCCCTCACGCGCGGAAATGGCGCTGGAGTGCGATCCGCGACTGGCTCCCGGGGGCCGGTTGGTCTTTCCGCTTGCCAGGGGCGATGAGGGCTGGAGCGGCAGCGGTGCGTTCACCGCATCGCGCCGCGGCACGGGCAAAGTGGTGCGCGCGTGGCTGCGCTGGACCGGGCCGCTGGGCCTCGGCGCGCGGCAGATGACGGGCGATCTGGACGAAGCGGTGCGGATCTGGCCGAACATCGCCGCCGTCCGCTCCCCGGCTTTGCAGACATTCCTCAAGGACGCCCAATACGGATTGCTCGCCCGGCGCATCCGGGGCGAAGGCACACAGTTCGAATCGCTGGCCGAATATCAGCCCGGCATGGACCGCCGCCGCATCGACTGGAAAAGCTCGGCCCGCCACGTCCATCTCTACGCCAAGGAATACGAGACCGAGCGCAACAACCAGATCGTCTTCGCCTTCGACTGCGGCCAGGCGATGTGCGAGCCGATCGCGGGGATGCCCCGGCTCGACCGCGCGGTTTCCGCCGCGCTGGCGACCGCCTTCGTCGCGCTCAAGGGCGGAGACCGGGTCTCGCTGTTCGGCTTCGCCTCGCGGCCCGAAGTCTCCACCCCGTTCATCGCCGCCAGCGCCGAATTCCACCGTCTGCAGCGCGCCGCCGCCGGGCTGGAATACCGCTCGGAGGAACCCAATTTCACCCTGGCGCTGGCGACTTTGGCCAGCCGTCTGCAGCGCCGCTCGCTGATAGTGGTATTCTCCGACTTTGCCGACCCGACCAGCGCCGAATTGATGATCGAAAGCGTGGGCCGCCTCGTTTCCCGCCATGTCGTCCTGTTCGTGACCATGGCCGACGAGGAACTGGAGGGCCTTTCCGCCGCTACGCCGGACGATCTGGAAACGCTGTCAATGGCGGTTTCGGCCGACCAGCTGCTGCGCCAGCGTGCGCTGGTCACCCGGCGGCTGCGCCAGATCGGGGTCGACGTGCTGGAAGCGCCCTGGCAGAATGTGGGCACGCGCCTGCTCGACGCCTATCTTGCCATCAAGCGCGCCGGAGCGATCGGATGAACGCCATTTCCGCCCCGTCCCCCACTTCGGCCAGCGCAATCGAGATCGCCGCATTGCGCTCCGACCGTTTCCGTATCGAGCGCGAGGCTGACTGGCAGCGGCTGGAAGCCATCGTCACGCGCATGGAGAAAGGCCGCCTGCGCCGTATCTCCGACGAGGACCTGCTGGCATTGCCCGGCCTTTACCGCACCGTCGCCTCCAGCCTGTCGATCGCGCGCGAGACTTCGCTGGATGCGGCCACGCTCGCCTATCTCGAAGCGCTGGTGCAGCGGGCCTGGTTCGTCGTCTACGGGCCGCGCTCGTCGCTGGCCGAATGGCTGGGCAGCTTCTTGGGCGGCGGCTGGAGCGCGGCGGTAAGGGCGATCTGGCTCGACGTCCTCGTCGCGCTGGCAGTGATGGTGGCGGGCGTGGCGGTCGGCTGGCTGCTCGTCTCGCACGATCCCGAGTGGTATTTCTCCCTGATCTCGCGGGACATGGCCGGGGCCCGCGTACCGGGCGCCACGGCGGAGGCCCTGAGGGGTACGCTGTTCGGCGAACAGGAGCGGGACGGGTTGAGCGTGTTCGCCGCCCAGCTGTTCAGCAACAATGCGCAGGTTTCCATCCTCGCCTTCGCGCTCGGCTTCGCCTTCGGCATCCCGACGCTGCTGCTGCTGATCCACAATCTCGCGCTGCTCGGCGCGATGGCATGGCTATATCACGGTGCGGGCCTGCTGACCGATTTCGCGGGCTGGATCTTTGTGCACGGCACCACCGAACTGTTCGCGATCCTGCTGGCGGGCGCGGCGGGGCTGCACATCGGCCGCGCGCTGGCGTTCCCCGGCGATCGCCCGATCCTTGAGGCCACCGCCGAGGCGGGACGCCGTGCGGCCGTGGTGATGACCGGGGTGGTGCTGATGCTGGTGATCGCCGCGCTGCTCGAAGGCTTCGCGCGCCAGCTCGTCGACAATACCTTCGGCCGCTTTGCCATCGGCGGCTTCATGCTGATGCTGTGGTGCGCCTATTTCTTCGCCTTCCGGGGCAATGCGCGCACCGGGGCTCGCCGATGAAGGCTACCACCGCCGCCATCCGCCGCCCTCGCGCGCGCAAAGAACGCATCCTCGTCACCCCCGAAGGGATTTCGCTGCCGGTGATGGTGGCAGGGCGCGGGGCGCGGCTGGGCGCTTTGATCCTCGACCTGATCTTCATAGCCGTGCTGATGGTCTGCTCGACGCTGGCGCTGGCCCAGATAGCCGGGGGCGTCGGCCAGTTCATGCGCGAGGCCGAGGGCAAGGGCGCCACGGCGCAGGCGCTGCAGTTCCTGATGATCGTGTGGATCGTCATCATGTTCCTGTTCCGCAACGCCTACTTCCTCTATTTCGAGTTAGGCCCGCGCGGGGCGACGCCGGGCAAGCGGCTGACCGGCATCCGCATCGCCGCGCGCGACGGTGGCCGCCTGACCGCCGAGATGGTGATCGCCCGCAACTTGCTGCGCGATATCGAGCTGTTCCTGCCGATCCCGCTGATCCTGATGGCCGGCGCGGACAGCGGCATGGCATGGCTGGCGGCGGCGGGCTGGCTGAGCATCTTCATGCTGTTCCCCCTGTTCAACCGCGACCGCTTGCGCGCCGGCGACGTGATCGCGGGGAGCTGGGTACTGGAACGCCCGCGGCAGAAGCTGGAAGCCACGATGACGGCGGTGCAGACCCCGGTGGGCGAAGAAGCGCCCTCGCCCACGCTCAAGTACCGCTTCAAAGAGGCCGAACTGGCAGTCTACGGCGAATTCGAATTGCAGTCTCTCGAACGCGTGCTGCGCGATGACCGTACCGAATCGATCGAAACCGTCTACCATACCATCGCCGCAAAAATCGGGCGCAACGACGGCTGGGGCGACGAGCGGCGCTTCCTGTCCGAATATTACACCCAGCTGCGCGCGAGGCTGGAGGCGGGGATGCGCATGGGCCGGCGCAAAGCCGACAAGTATTCGGGATGACAACGCGATGACCGAACCCCTGCGCATCGTACCCGACGACCTGACCGGCGAAGCCGTACTCGCGCTGCTCCAGTTGCACCTCGACGAAATGCACCAGTGGTCGCCGCCAGGCAGCGTCCACGCAATGCCTGCCGCGCGCCTGCGCCAGCCGGACGTCGCGTTTTTCTCGGCGTGGGATGGTGAGACTCTCGCCGGGTGCGGCGCCATCAAGCACCTTGACGATGGCCACGGCGAACTCAAATCGATGCGCGCTACGCCTGCATATCGCGGGCAGGGCGTCGGCAAGGCTATCCTCGCGCGGCTTCTGGCCGAGGCGCGCAGGCGAGGCTATACCCGCGTCAGCCTCGAAACCGGGCGCCGGCGGCCTTCCAGCCTGCCCACAACCTCTACCGCGCCCACGGTTTCGCCGAGTGCCCGCCTTTCGGCGATTACATTTCGGACGAGTTCTCGATGTGCATGACGCTGCAACTGTAGTGTCCGGCAGATACGGACATGGTGATTGACGCTGGCCGCGCGGCGACGATAACTGCCCCAATGGACATTCGTTTCGCGCAAGGCTCCGATGCCGCTCCGCTGGCCCGCCTGGGCACCGACAGTTTCGTCGCCAAGTTCGGCCACCTCTATCGCCCCGAGGATCTGGCGAATTTCCTAGCCCAGTCGCACAGCGAAGAGAAAGTCGCGAAGGAAATCGCCGATCCTGCCCTGCGTGTCGTACTTGCCGAGGATGATGGCCAACTGCTTGGCTTCTGCAAGCTCGTGATGGACTGCGGCTGGCCCGAACATGCCCGCGGCACCAAGGTAATCGAACTCAAGCAGCTCTACACGGCCCCCGGAGCGACTGGACAGGGCATCGGCGCGCGGCTGATGGACTGGGCGCTGGCGGAAGCCGCCGGTTTCGGTGCCGACGAAGTCCAGCTCTCGGTCTATTCCGACAATCCCGGCGCGCAGAAGTTCTACGCGCGCTATGGCTTCGGCAAAGTCGCGGACATCCACTTCATGGTCGGCGAAAAGCGCGATGAGGAGTTCCTCTTCGCTGCGCTCCTGCCGGACTAACCGGCACCTTCAGACCCACTTCAAACGGCGCAGCAGCAGGACTTCGACGACCAACAGCCCCGCGCACAGCCCGCTGATGATCCAGAACCCGTGCGACCCGGTCTGCGCCAGCGGAATGTCGCCTACGTTGATGCCCAGCAGCCCGGTAATGAAGGTCAGCGGCAGGAAGATGCCAGCAACCACGGCCAGCACATATTGCGTGCGCTGGCTGTTGGCGGCAGCGCGGGCGCGGATGTCGTCCTGCAGCACAATCGCGGATTCCTTACTTATATCGAGATCGTCGAGATAGCGGCGCAGGCGATCGATCGATTCGGCAATCTCGCGGCGGTCAAGGTCCTCGAACCACGCCGGCGCACCGTGGGCGATGGCCAGCAGCGCCTCGTGCTGGGGCGACATGTGCCGCTTCAGGGCCAGGCAATTGCGCCGAATCTGCACGATCTTGTCGAGCGTTTCGACCGCGTCGCTTTCGATCGTCTGATCCTCCAGCTTGTCGATCACCGCGTTCATGTCGAGGATGGCATGACTCATGCGTTCGATCAGGTGTTCGGTCAGCGCGGTGACGAGCGAGCCGGCGTCGACCGGGCCGAGACCTGCGTCGAGATCGCCCCGCACCAGCCGGGGCGTCTGCAGCGGGTCGCGCCGCAAGGTAATGACGCGCGACCCGTCGCTCCACAACTGTATCGAGAGCATGTCCTCGGGCGCGGCGCCGGGATTGAAGTTGATACCCCGCAGCGTGGCGACGAGAGCCTGGCCTTCGCGGAACGCACGCGGACGGGTGGCGTCGCTGGTGAGCAGTTCGGCGGTCGGCTCGGAGATGGCGAGGCAGTCCATCAGCCATGCCTCGACGCTGGGATGGGTGCGCAGCAGGTGGACCCACAGGACCTCGCCTTCGCGAACGGGCTGCCAATCCTGCGCCGCCTCCCAACCGATTTCGCGCGCGCCGCCTTCGCCGTCCAGTACCCGGCCGAACAGGAGGGGCAGTTCGCGGTGGTCATCGTCGGTCAGCATTTCGTTCGTCATCGCGCCTCAATGCCTCAATTCGCATGACGGCAAAAGCCGCACAGGATTCGGCTTCAATACGTCATCCGCAGCGCCTATAGGGGAGCCATGTCTTCCATTCGTCCCTGGCGCGATATCGAGCGCCGCAAGAGCCGCCAGATCATGGTCGGTGCCGTGCCCGTCGGCGGCGATGCACCGATCACGGTCCAGACCATGACCAACACCCTCACGTCCGATGCCGGCGCCACGATCGACCAGATCCGGCGCTGCGAGGACGCCGGGGCGGACCTGATCCGCGTCTCCTGTCCCGATGTGGAAAGCACTGCTGCCTTCCGCGAGATCGCCCGAGCGGCTCGGGTGCCGCTGATCGCGGACATCCATTTCCACTACAAGCGCGCGCTGGAAGCGGCGGATGCAGGCGCTGCCTGCCTGCGCATCAATCCCGGCAACATCGGCTCGGCCGAGCGTGTGGCTGAAGTGGTGCGCGCCGCCAAGGCCAATGGCTGCGCGATCCGCATCGGCGTCAACGGTGGCAGCCTGGAGCGCCATCTCCTCGAAAAGTACGGCGAGCCGTGCCCCGATGCGCTGGTCGAATCGGCGATGGACCACATCAAGCTGCTGCAAGACCACGACTTCCACGAATTCAAGGTGGCGGTGAAGGCCAGCGACGTGTTCCTCGCCGTCGCCGCCTACCAGGGGCTGGCCGATGCAGTGGACTGCCCGCTCCACCTCGGCATCACCGAGGCGGGCGGGTTGATCGGCGGCACCGTCAAGTCCTCGATCGGCATGGGCATGCTACTGTGGTCGGGCATCGGCGACACCTTGCGCGTTTCGCTTTCGGCAGAGCCGGAAGAAGAAGTGCGGGTCGGCTTCGAGATGCTCAAGGCGCTGGGCCTGCGCACGCGCGGCGTGCGCGTCGTCTCCTGCCCCTCCTGCGCGCGGCAGGGCTTCGACGTGATCCGCACCGTTGAGGCGCTGGAAGAGCGCTTGCAGCACATCAAGACACCGCTCTCGCTCTCGGTCCTGGGCTGCGTCGTCAACGGCCCCGGCGAAGCGCGCGAAACCGACATCGGCCTGACCGGCGGCGGCAACGGCAAGCACATGGTGTATCTCTCCGGCGTCTCCGACCACACCATCCAGAGCGAGACGATGCTCGATCACATCGTGTCGCTGGTGGAAGCCAAAGCCGCCGAGATCGAAGCCGCCGAAGCAGAAGCGGCCGCCGTCGCGGCGGAGTGATCCAGGTTTAGGCAGCGCGAGGGTCATTACCCTCGCGCCGCCGGGTCTTCCGGCGCAGCAACGGGGGGATTATCGAGCCCTCCCTTTCATCCCGCTCAGGCTGAGCCTGTCGAAGCCCCCGAAGCAGGATGCCAAGCCCGCCCCCTTCCACAAGCGGTGTAGCTCAAAAGCAAAAAGCCCCGCCGGATCGCTCCGGCGGGGCTTTTCGTTTGCCTGTCAGGCGGGAGACGTAAGGCTTACGCCTCGTTGCCGTCCGCTGCCTCGGGGTTCAGGTAGTCGCCTGCATCCGCGTCGGTGCCGTGGGTCTCGCCCTCGACTGCCGCGAGCGGGCTGTCGCCGAGGTCGTCGGCGGCATTGCGGGCCAGTTCAGCCTTGTGCTCTTCCTCTGCCGTGCTGGCGAGGATCATGGCTTCCTGCACGCGGCGGGTCGCCGCACGCAGCGCCACATCGCGGCTGGTAGCCGCCACGCGCACGCGGTTCATGCCTGCACCCGTACCGGCCGGGATCAGACGGCCGACGATGACGTTTTCCTTCAGGCCGATCAGCGAGTCGGTCTTGCCCTCGACCGCCGCCTGCGTGAGCACGCGGGTGGTTTCCTGGAACGAGGCCGCCGAGATGAACGAACGGGTCTGCAGCGAGGCCTTGGTGATACCCAGCAGCACCGGCTTGCCCTCTGCCGGCTTCTGGCCGGGAGCGAGCTTGGCGTTGTACTCGGCCATTTCCTCGTAGTCGACCTGCTCGGCCGCCAGCAGCGTGGTATCGCCGCCGTCGGTGATCTCGACCTTCTGCAGCATCTGGCGAACGATCACCTCGATGTGCTTGTCGTTGATCTTCACGCCCTGGAGACGGTAAACTTCCTGGATTTCCGCGACGAGGTATTCCGCCAGCGCTTCCACGCCGAGGACTTCCAGAATGTCGTGGGGATCAGGCGAGCCCGAAACCAGGTTGTCGCCCTTCTTGACCCAGTCACCTTCCTGAACGTCCACGACCTTGGACTTCGGGATCAGGTACTCGACGGGCTCACCCTCCTCGGGGATGATCGCGATCTTGCGCTTGGCCTTGTAGTCGCGAACGAATTCGACGCGGCCCGAGACCTTGGCGATGACCGCATTGTCCTTCGGCTTGCGAGCCTCGAACAGTTCGGCAACGCGCGGCAGACCACCCGTAATGTCGCGGGTCTTGGCGGCTTCGCGCGAAGCACGGGCAACGATGTCGCCGGCTTCGATCGTCTGGCCATCCTCGACCGAGAGCGTGGTGCCCGGCGCCAGCATGTAGCGCGCGGTTTCGCCCGATGCGTCATCGAGAAGGGTAATGCGCGGACGCAGGTCCTCCTTCTTCTTGGCGCGGCTGGACGAACGGTCCTCGGTAACGACGCGGCTGGTCATGCCGGTCGCATCGTCGACGTGCTCGGTCAGCGTGCGGGTGTCGATCAGGTCCTGATACTTCACCACACCCGAGGTTTCGGTGATGATCGGGAGCGTGAACGGATCCCACTCTGCCAGGCGTTCGCCCTGCTCGACCTTGGCGCCGTTCTTGTGGAGCAGCACCGTACCGTAAGGCACGCGGTGGATTGCGCGTTCGCGGCCCTCGGTGTCGAACAGGATGATCTCGCCGTTGCGGGCCAGCGACAGGAGACGGTTGCGCTTGTCGACGATCGTCGGGATGTCGCGGTATTCAACATGGCCCGCGCTGATCGCTTCGAGGTGCGAGGTCTCGTTGAGCTGCGCCGCACCGCCGATGTGGAACGTACGCATGGTCAGCTGCGTGCCCGGCTCACCGATCGACTGCGCGGCGATGACGCCGACAGCTTCACCGATGTTCACCGGAGTACCGCGGGCAAGGTCACGCCCGTAGCAGGTGCCGCAGACGCCCTGGGTGGCTTCGCAGATCAGCGGCGAACGGATGCGTGCGTTCTGCAGGCCGGTGGCCTCGATCGCGGCAACTGCCGGCTCGTCGAGGAGCTGGCCCTTCGACGCGATGACGTTGCCTTCCTTGTCGACGATGTCCTCGGCCAGGGTACGGCCCAGGATACGCTCGGCGAGCGAGGCGATAACCGAACCGCCCTGAACGATCGAACGCATTTCCAGCGCGCGCTCGGTGCCGCAGTCGTCGACGACGACGACGCAGTCCTGCGACACGTCGACGAGACGGCGGGTCAGGTAACCCGAGTTTGCCGTCTTGAGCGCCGTATCCGCCAGGCCCTTACGGGCACCGTGGGTCGAGTTGAAGTACTCAAGAACGGTCAGACCTTCCTTGAAGTTCGAGATGATCGGGGTTTCGATGATCTCGCCCGACGGCTTGGCCATGAGGCCGCGCATACCGGCAAGCTGCTTCATCTGCGCCGGAGAACCACGCGCACCGGAGTGGCTCATCATGTAGATCGAGTTGATCTGGGCCATGCGGCCCGTCTCGGGATCGATCGGCTGGGCCTTGATCTCGTCCATCATGGCGTTCGCCACCTGGTCGCCGCAACGGCTCCAGGCGTCGATCACCTTGTTGTACTTTTCCTGCTGGGTGATCAGACCGTCCTGGTACTGCTGCTCGTAGTCCGCGACCAGTTCCTTGGTCTCGGCAACGAGGGCAACCTTGCTGTCCGGGATGATCATGTCGTCCTTGCCGAACGAGATGCCGGCCTTGAACGCGTGGCGGAAGCCCAGCGACATGATCGCGTCGGCGAACAGCACCGTGTCCTTCTGGCCGGTGTGACGGTAGACCTGATCGATGACGTCCCCGATTTCCTTCTTGGTGAGAAGGCGGTTGACGACGTCGAAGGGCACCTTGTGCGACTTGGGCAGGCACTCTGCGAGCAGCATGCGGCCCGGCGTCGTGTGGAAGCGCGCCATGTACTGCTGGCCGTTCTCGTCGGTCTGCGGCACGCGCGCCTCGATCTTCGAGTGCAGCGTCACGGCAGCGACGTGAAGCGCCTGGTGCACTTCGGCCATGTCGGCAAACTTCATGCCCTCGCCCGGCTCGCCGTCGCGGTCGAGCGACAGGTAGTACAGGCCGAGAACCATGTCCTGCGAAGGAACGATGATCGGCTTGCCGTTGGCAGGCGAGAGGATGTTGTTGGTCGACATCATCAGCACGCGCGCTTCGAGCTGGGCTTCCAGAGAAAGCGGCACGTGGACGGCCATCTGGTCACCGTCGAAGTCGGCGTTGAAGGCCGAGCAGACGAGCGGGTGCAGCTGGATTGCCTTGCCCTCGATCAGCACGGGCTCGAAAGCCTGAATGCCGAGACGGTGAAGCGTCGGTGCGCGGTTCAGCATGACCGGGTGTTCGCGGATCACCTCGTCCAGGATGTCCCAGACTTCCTTGCGCTCCTTCTCGACCCACTTCTTGGCCTGCTTCAGGGTCATGGAGAGACCCTTGGCGTCCAGACGGGCGTAGATGAACGGCTTGAACAGCTCGAGCGCCATCTTCTTGGGCAGGCCGCACTGGTGCAGCTTGAGTTCCGGTCCGGTCACGATGACCGAACGGCCCGAGTAGTCGACGCGCTTGCCGAGCAGGTTCTGACGGAAGCGGCCCTGCTTGCCCTTGAGCATGTCGGACAGCGACTTCAGCGGACGCTTGTTGGCGCCGGTGATGACGCGGCCGCGGCGGCCGTTGTCGAACAGGGCGTCGACGGCTTCCTGCAGCATGCGCTTTTCGTTGCGTACGATGATGTCAGGCGCGCGCAGTTCGATCAGGCGCTTCAGGCGGTTGTTGCGGTTGATGACGCGGCGATACAGATCGTTGAGATCGGACGTCGCGAAGCGGCCACCGTCCAGCGGCACCAGCGGGCGCAGCTCTGGCGGGATGACCGGAACGACGTCGAGGATCATCCATTCCGGGCGGTTGCCCGAATCGATGAACGATTCCACGACCTTGAGACGCTTGATGATCTTCTTGGGCTTGAGTTCCGACTTCGTCGTCTCAAGTTCCTGGAGAAGGTCGGCACGCTCCTGCTCGAGGTCGAGGTTCATCAGCATGTGCTTGACGGCCTCGGCGCCGATGCCGGCCGAGAAGGCGTCTTCGCCATACTCGTCCTGGGCGTCGAGCATCTCGTCTTCGGTGAGCATCTGGTACTTCTCGAGCGGGGTCAGGCCCGGCTCGGTAACGATGTAGCTCTCGAAGTAGAGGACGCGCTCAAGCAGCTTGAGCTGCATGTCGAGCAGCAGGCCGATGCGCGAAGGCAGCGACTTGAGGAACCAGATGTGCGCGACAGGCGCAGCCAGTTCGATGTGGCCCATGCGCTCGCGGCGCACCTTGGTCACGGTGACTTCGACGCCGCACTTTTCGCAGACGACGCCCTTGTACTTCATGCGCTTGTACTTGCCGCACAGGCACTCGTAGTCCTTCACGGGGCCGAAGATGCGCGCGCAGAACAGGCCGTCACGCTCAGGCTTGAACGTGCGGTAGTTGATGGTTTCCGGCTTCTTGATCTCGCCGAAGGACCAGGAGCGGATGCGCTCGGGCGACGCGAGACCGATCTGGATCTGATCGAAGGTCTCAGGCTTGGCCATCTGGTTCGTGAACTTGGTCAGGTCGTTCATAGTTTCATTCCCCTGGGGGTGAATTCTCTAGGCGGTGTGAAAGAGCGCTGTCTTCGGGAGACAGCGCTCCGAGGTTCACTCCGCCGCGATCGCGATGCCGTCGTCGTCCCTGTCGACGGACGACAGTTCGACGTTGAGGCCCAGCGAGCGCATTTCCTTGACGAGCACGTTGAAGCTCTCGGGAATGCCGGCTTCGAAGGTGTCGTCACCCTTGACGATCGCTTCGTAGACCTTGGTGCGTCCGACAACGTCGTCCGACTTCACCGTCAGCATTTCCTGCAGAGTGTACGCCGCGCCGTAGGCCTGGAGTGCCCAGACCTCCATCTCACCGAAGCGCTGGCCACCGAACTGCGCCTTACCGCCCAGCGGCTGCTGGGTGACGAGGGAGTACGGACCGATCGAACGGGCGTGGATCTTGTCGTCGACAAGGTGGTGCAGCTTCAACATGTAGATGATGCCCACGGTGACCATACGGTCGAACTTGTCGCCCGTGCGGCCGTCGTAGAGGTGCGACTGGCCCGACTTGTGCAGACCTGCCAGCTCCAGCATGTCCGCCACGTCGGCCTCGACCGCGCCGTCGAACACCGGAGTGCCCATCGGAACGCCCTTGGTGACGTTGTTGGCCAGTTCGAGCAGCGACTCGGTGTCGCGGTTCTTGATGTCCTCTGCGTAGTGCTCACCGTAGATCGTCATCAGACGCTCGCGAACCGCTTCCGGCGGCGCTGCGGCTTCCGGATCGGGGTTGGCGTGGCGCCAGTCTTCCAGGGCCTGCTTAACCTGCTGGCCCAGACCGCGTGCGGCCCAGCCCAGGTGGGTCTCGAAGATCTGACCGACGTTCATGCGCGAAGGCACACCCAGCGGGTTCAGCACGAGGTCGACCGGCGTACCGTCCTCGAGGAACGGCATGTCCTCGACCGGCAGGATGCGCGAAATGACACCCTTGTTACCGTGACGGCCGGCCATCTTGTCGCCCGGCTGCAGCTTGCGCTTCACCGCCACGAAGACCTTGACCATCTTGAGCACGCCCGGAGCCAGTTCGTCGCCGCGCTCCAGCTTCTCCTTGCGATCCTCGAACTTCTCCTGGATCGCCTTCACGGTGGCGTCGTACTGGGCCTTAACGGCTTCCAGCTGCGACTGCATGTGATCGTCCGCAACGGCGAACTTCCACCACTCATGACGCTCGGCTTCACCCAGGAGTTCCTCGGTGATCTCGACGCCCTTCTTCAGACCCTTGGGGGCCGAAGCGGCGGTCTGGCCGATCAGCATGTCGCGCAGACGGTTGTAGGTGGCGCGGTTGAGGATCGCACGCTCGTCCTCGCGGTCCTTGGCGAGGCGTTCGATTTCCTCGTTCTGGATGGCGCGGGTACGGTCGTCGATCTCGATGCCGTGGCGGTTGAAGACGCGAACGTCGACAATCGTGCCCGACACGCCCGGCGGCAGGCGAAGCGAGGTGTCACGCACGTCGCTGGCCTTTTCGCCGAAGATCGCGCGCAGCAGCTTCTCTTCCGGGGTCATCGGCGATTCGCCCTTGGGCGTGATCTTGCCGACGAGGATGTCACCCGGGTGCACTTCGGCGCCCACGTAGACGATGCCCGCCTCGTCGAGGTTGCGCAGGGCTTCCTCGCCGACGTTCGGGATATCGCGGGTGATGTCCTCAGGCCCCAGCTTGGTATCGCGGGCCATCACTTCGAACTCGTCGATGTGGATCGACGTGAACACGTCGTCCTTCACGATCCGCTCGGAGATGAGGATGGAGTCCTCGTAGTTGTAGCCGTTCCACGGCATGAACGCGACGAGGCTGTTGCGGCCCAGCGCCAGCTCACCCAGCTCGGTCGAGGGACCGTCGGCGAGGATGTCGCCCTTCTGGATGATGTCGCCCACCTTCACCAGCGGACGCTGGTTGATGCAGGTCGACTGGTTGGAACGCTCGAACTTCTGCAGGCGGTAGATGTCGACGCCGGACTTGCCGGCTTCGATGTCGCCCGAAGCGCGGATGACGATACGCGTCGCGTCGACCTGATCGACCACGCCGGCGCGGCCTGCCGAGATCGCAGCGCCCGAATCGCGTGCAACGGTCTCTTCCATGCCGGTGCCCACGAAGGGAGCGTCGGCCTGCACGAGCGGCACGGCCTGACGCTGCATGTTCGAGCCCATGAGTGCGCGGTTGGCGTCATCGTTTTCCAGGAACGGAATGAGCGATGCGGCGACCGAGACGAGCTGCTTGGGCGAAACGTCCATCAGGGTGACCTGATCGCGCGGGCTCATCACGAATTCGCCGTTCTGACGGGCCGAGACGAGTTCTTCCGCGAACGAGCCGTCCTCGTTGGTGCCGGCCGAAGCCTGCGCCACCGTGTGCTTCTGCTCTTCCATGGCGGAGAGGTAGACGACCTGCCCGGTCACCTTGCCGTCGATCACCTTGCGGTACGGCGTCTCGATGAAGCCGTACTTGTTGACGCGGGCGAAAGTCGACAGCGAGTTGATCAGACCGATGTTCGGGCCTTCCGGCGTCTCAATCGGGCAGATGCGGCCGTAGTGGGTCGGGTGAACGTCGCGGACTTCGAAGCCGGCGCGCTCACGGGTCAGACCGCCCGGGCCCAAGGCCGAAACACGGCGCTTGTGGGTGACTTCCGAAAGCGGGTTGGTCTGGTCCATGAACTGCGAGAGCTGCGAGGAACCGAAGAACTCACGCACTGCGGCCACGGCGGGCTTGGCGTTGATGAGGTCGTTCGGCATGACCGTCGACACGTCGACCGACGACATGCGCTCCTTAACAGCGCGCTCCATGCGGAGCAGGCCGACGCGGTACTGGTTTTCCAGCAGCTCGCCCACCGAACGCACACGGCGGTTGCCGAGGTTGTCGATGTCGTCGATTTCGCCCTTGCCGTCCTTGAGGCCGACCAGTTCCTTGACGACAGCGAGGATGTCCTCGTTGCGCAGGGTGGTGACCGTGTCCTCGGCGTCGAGGCCAAGGCGCATGTTCAGCTTCACGCGGCCCACGGCCGAGAGGTCGTAGCGGTCGGCGTCGAAGAACAGGCCGTCGAAGAGGGCTTCGGCGGTTTCCTTCGTCGGCGGCTCGCCCGGACGCATGACCTTGTAGATGGCCTCGAGGCCCATCTCGCGGTTCTCGGCCTTGTCGGCCTTCATGGTGTTGCGGATCCAGGGGCCGGTGTTGACTTCGTCGATGTCGAGCAGAGCGATTTGGTCGATGCCGGCATGGTCGAGCGCTTCGAGGTTCTCAGGCGAAACTTCGTCGCCTGCCTCGATGTAGATGCGGCCCGTGGACTCGTCGATCAGGTCGACGGCCGAGTAGCGACCGAAGATTTCGTCGGTCGGGATCAGCAGTTCTTCCAGACCGTCCTTGAGCGCCTTGTTGGCGGCGCGCGGGGAGATCTTGGTGTCGGCGGCGAAGATCACTTCGCCCGACTTGGCGTCGACCACGTCGAAGGTCGGCTTCGCACCGCGCCATGCCTCGGGGGTGTAGGGCAGGCGCCAGCCGCCATCGCCGCGCTTCCACGTGATGGTCTGGTAGAAGTGATCGAGGATCTGCTCGGAATCGAGACCCAGGCCGTACAGCAGCGCGGTGACCGGCAGCTTGCGCTTGCGGTCGATACGCACGTTGACGATGTCCTTGGCGTCGAACTCGAAGTCGAGCCACGAACCACGGTAGGGAATAACGCGCGCGGCGAACAGGAACTTGCCCGAAGCGTGGGTCTTGCCGCGGTCATGGTCGAACAGGACGCCCGGCGAACGGTGCATCTGCGAAACGATGACGCGCTCAGTGCCGTTGATGAAGAAGGTGCCGTTTTCCGTCATCAGGGGCATGTCGCCCATGTAGACGTCCTGCTCCTTGATATCGAGGACCGAGCGGGTCTCGGTCTCGGCGTCCACTTCGAACACGATCAGGCGCAGCGTGACCTTCATCGGCGCGGCGTAGGTGATGCCGCGCTGGCGGCACTCGGTCACGTCGTACTTGGGGTCTTCCAGCTCGTAGTGGACGAAGTCCAGCTCGCTGGTGCCCGCGAAGTCGCGGATCGGGAAAACCGAGCGCAGGGTCTTCTCCAGGCCCGACACGTAGCCGGTTGCCGGATCGGAGCGCAGGAACTGTTCGTAGCTCTCGCGCTGAACCTCGATCAGGTTGGGCATCTGGACGACTTCGTGGATGTCGCCAAAGATCTTGCGGATGCGCTTCTTGGGCGATCGCGCTGCGGTGTCGATGGGCTTGGTGGCCATGAGCTGGTCTTGCCTCTTCGCTTCTTTGAGGACCGATTCGCGAATGGAACCGGGCCGGAAAATTTCGTCGTCGCGAGAACGATGCACCTGCCGCAAAGCAGGCTATCCGAAACGCGAAAAGGCCGCCCGGCACGCGGAATTCCTGGATAGGAGGTCCCTGCGGCCAGCAGCCTTACACGTCGGATAAATCCCGGACCGCTTCCTTCCGTGGCCTGTCCCCGCGCATGGACCTGCCTTGCTCGAAGCGACCGAGCGAGGCCGCCATATAGGATCGGGCAGGGGCCGTGTCAAACGCGTGATGCTGGCGCAGCAGCGCAATGAGGCAGGATTGCGTTCCCAACCTCGTGAAACCATGCCTTTGCCCACGAACACTATGAAGCAGTTGCAACTTGAGGATCCAAGGGCGCGAAAGGCGACACGCCGGCACCCCCTCCACAAGCTGTACGCCAGATGAACACCAGTCAATTTCGTTCATCTGGCGTAAATGCAGCAATTACAGCCAACAACCCGGACATAACCGAAAGTATCAACTCGTCGCACTTAACAGTTCGACTTGGCCTGTATTGCGCGATGTGAAGGGCCCGACAGTGCATTTCGCGCATTGTCTCTCGCATGAAAAACGATCCCATCAACCATTCGCCCCGCGCAGTGACTGCGATTGCCGCTGTCCTCGCGCTTTCCGCCATCCCGGTCGCTTCGGGCGTCGGCGCACAGGAAACGCAGGCTCCGGCCGCGCCTTCGCTGTCGCAGGACGTCACCACGGGATCGCCAGCACAAGTCGCGACGACCGCCCCGACGGTGACTCTGCCGCCCGAGGCTACCGCGCCGACCAGCGCACCGAACCCGGCAACTACGGCGGGCACCGCACCCCAGACGACGATGACCTCCTCGCCGGTCGTTCAGGCAATCCCGCAGCAGGAAGCCCAGACGACAACGACAGCCCCGCCGCCGGCCACGCCCGCTGATGCCGAGGCCGCGCTTGACGCTGCCCCGGCAGCCGCATCGCCCCGGACGATCACGCGCGCGCCCGCCCGCAGCGCACCCGGCCCAGCGGCCGAAACCGCACAGATCGCACCCAGTGTTCCTACCGCTGGTAACGGCGCAGCCGCGGATGATGGCGCTCTCGCCGACGGCGCCATTCCCCCTGCCACAACCGCGCAGCCCCGCGTCGACACTCCTTCGGCGCCTGCCGCAGCGGCACCGACGCCAGCACCCGCCAACGCAGGCGGCAATCTGCCGGTGGCCGGTATTGCCGGCCTGCTCGCCGCCCTCGGCCTGGCCGGTATGGGTATAGCCGCGATGCGCCGTCGCCGCAGCAGCGAGCCCAGATATGAAGAAGATGACTATGCCCCCGAGCCCCTGCCGCCCACCTATGTCGCCCAGCCGGTTCCCCCACTCGCTCCGGTTGCTCCGCCGTCAATGGCACAGCCCGGCATGACCCCGGCAGGAGTGGCAGCCGGTTCCGCCAGCGCCGTGCTTGCCGCCTCGCCGCTGCCGCAGGACGCAGACGAACGCCGCGAACTGCTTGACCGCATGGTCGATGCCAAGCCGGACGAGGACAATCCCTTCACCTCGCGCAAGGGCCGCATGCGCCGCGCCCGCGTGCAACTCCAGCACCACGAGCACCAGGCGGAGCAGGGCAATGCCTTTGATTTCCGCACTTACAGGCCGTCGACCCGGACTACGTCGGGAACCCCCTCCCCCCAGCGTACTCCGAATCTGATCGACGCCTGACCTGCCGGCTGTCACGCCCGGCACCGAGGGGCGGCTCCACCCGGAGCCGCCCCCTTTTTTATGCCCGCATTGTATGTCGATATATGACATATCGTTTTTCAATATTATTGTTTGACAGTAAATTTCCTCGGACTTATTGAATTTCGATATGACGCATATCGGAGAACGAACAATGATTCGGTTGGTAAAGGCTCAGCGCCCGCTAGTCGCCGCTTTCGCGCTCACCGCGATGGCTGCAGTTTTTCTGTCCGCCCCGGCCGCCCATTCGCTGCGACCCTCCCTTTCGCCGTTCTCCGGTACAAAGGTGCCCGCATCCGCCACTGTGCGGCTTGTCGGCCTCGGCCCGGTGCTGATGTGAGCATGGCTGCCAAAGGCGGCGCGATGCGCTCCATCACCCACGATCCGCTGCTCGCCCTGGCGCGCGGGGTGATCCTCGTCTCGATGGGCGTCACGGCGCTGATCGGCGCGCTGTTCCTCGTCCTCTCGCCGTTCATGGTGTTCGGCCGTTTCGATATCATGGCCCGCATTTCGGGCGATGGCCCCGATGGACTGACGACCGACACCTTCATTGCCATCGGCGGAGTACTGATCCTGATCGCGGCGATGGCGGCCTGCGCCTTCCTGTTCCTGCGCCATCTGCTGCGGATCATCGATTCGGTGGGCCAAGGCGATCCGTTCAACCCGGTCAACGCCGGACGCCTTGCAGCGATGGGCTGGCTGGCGCTTGCGATCGAGGGCATCAGCTTTCCCACCGGACTGGTCGCGGCGTGGATCGCCCGGACCGTGAAGGACAGCCACATCGGCATCGGCTTCTCGCTTGGCGGAGTGCTGCTGGCGATCATCCTGTTCATCCTCGCCCGGATCTTCCGCAAGGGCGCAGAGATGCGCGCCGAACTGGAAGGCACCGTCTGATGGGCGACGATGGCAGCGAAGCAAGCCGGATCGTGGTCCGGCTCGACGAACTTCTCCACCAGCGCCGCATGACGCTGACCGAACTGGCCGAACGCATCGGCATCACCCTCGCCAATCTGTCCATCCTCAAGACGGGCAAGGCCAAGGCGATCCGTTTCTCCACCCTCGAGGCGATCTGCCGCGAACTGGAATGCCAGCCCGGCGACCTCCTAGGCTATGCTGAACAGGTCTGAAAAGAAGGGGCCGAATGACCGGGGAACGACGCCGAGCCTCAGGCTCCCGCTTGCCCCGCCCCCCGGCGTCCGTTTAGGAACGCGCCTGATGCAATCGGGGAGCGGCAGGGCATGACCACGAAACGCGGCTGGCGGCCCTTCGGCGCACGCGACCCGCATGAGACGCACCGGGTGTCGACGCCGCTCGAATTGCTGTTCGACCTCGTCATCGTCATCGCCGTCGCCTCGGCCGCCGAGGGTCTGCACCATGCCATTGCCCAGGGGCATGCCGGCATGGGCGTGGTGACTTTCGCCATGGCCTTCTTCGCGACATGGTGGGCCTGGGTGAACTTCACCTGGTTCGCTTCCGCCTACGACAACGACGGGCCGATCTACCGGCTGGTCACCTGCTGGATCATGGCCGGCGCGCTGACCATCGCCGGCGGGATACCCCGGCTGTTCGTAGGGCTGGACCTGTCGCTGGCGATCCTGGGTTATGTCGTGATGCGGGTGGGCATGATCGTGTTCTGGCTGATCGCCGCGCGCAGCGATCCCGCCCACCGCTCCACCGCACGGCGCTATGCGCTGGGGATCGCGCTGGTGCAGGTCTACTGGACCACCGCACTGATGCTGCTGCGGCCCGAGGGGCAGGGCGCGGTCATGGCGCTGTTCGGCCTCGGCGTACTGCTTGAACTGGCAGTCCCGCTGCTGGCGGAGCGCCGGGGCCCCACGCCCTGGCACCAGCACCACGTCACCGAACGGCACGGACTGCTGGTGATCATCGTGCTGGGCGAGGTCCTGCTCGCCAGCGCCGCAGCCTTTACCCTTTCGGACGGGCCAGGCGGCCATTCCGCGCAGTTGGTGGTGCTTGCGATCTCCGCACTGGTGATCACCTTCGCGATGTGGTGGCTCTACTTCTCGCAGGAAGGGCCGCTGGACCACGGCCGCTTCGCCAGTGCATTTCAGTGGAGCTATGCCCATGCCCTGATCTATGCTGGCGGTGCGGCGACCGGCGCCGGTTTCTCGGTGGTTATCGATGCTGCGGCAGGCGAAGGACACCATGTTCCGCCGCTCACCGGCAATCTGGCCGTAGCCGTACCCTTGGCGATCTATATGGCGGCCCTGTGGCTGGTGCGCGACCGGCTGATGCTTACCGGGCCGCTGCGCCACGGCTTGCTGGTCTTCGCGGCCGCCGTGCTGGGCGCGGCCTTCCTGGGTGAAGCCGCGCTGCCGGTGACAGCGGTGATCGCCGTGGCATCGGTGGCGGCACGCAGCCGTGTGCCGTGTCGTTGAGGCGCAAGCGGAGCCTCGTCAGGCTTGACTCCGCTCGGCGTTTGCTCCATTGGCCCGCTCCGACCGACGGGTGAATTCTCGTCGTTCAGCCGTCCGAGACAGTTGCTGGGGGTTTCCCCCTTAATTTGCAGCCTAGACGGGGAACAGGAAATTTCCGGCCCTAGCTCCTTGGAGCGTGGTGCCAACCTCGTGTTTCGACACGATACTCCTTCCCCATCGAACGGAATCGCCCACGGTGTGCTTTGCGCACCATGGACTACGTAGCCGGCTGCGGGGGGCCTCCTCCCGTGGCCATTGTGAAGGAGTAAGGCATGGATCGTTCGCAGAAAGCCGATTCGGTCGCCACTCTCAACGCGGTCTTCAACGAGGTCGGCGTGGTGGTTGTCACCCGCAATCTCGGCATGTCGGTGGCTCAGTCCACCGCCCTGCGCGGTAAGATCCGTGATGCGGGTGCGACCTATAAGGTAGCGAAGAACCGTCTTGCCAAGCTTGCCATCGTGGATACCGACTTTGCCGGTATCAGCGACTTCCTGACCGGCCCGACGGCCATCTCGACCTCGGTCGATCCCGTCGCAGCCGCCAAGGCTGTCGTCGAATTCGCCAAGACGACCGACAAGATCGAGATCGTCGGCGGCTCGATGGGTACGCAGGTTCTGAACGCAGAAGGTATCAAGGCTCTCGCCTCGATGCCCTCGCTCGACGAACTGCGTGGCAAGCTCATCGGCCTCATTCAGGCTCCGGCGACGAAGATCGCCCAGCTCGCAACCGCTCCGGCGGGCAAGCTGGCGCGCGTCTTCTCCGCCTACGCCGAGAAAGACGCCGCCTGAGCGCAAGCTTAAGCAACACGTTTTCTAACGATTTATCCCGGTGGATCGCATCCAGCACCCCGGGACCACAGATCAGGAGTGAATTATCATGGCAGACATCGCCAAGCTCGTCGAAGAACTCTCGAAGCTGACCGTCCTCGAGGCCGCTGACCTCGCCAAGGCTCTCGAAGAAGCATGGGGCGTTTCCGCCGCTGCTGCTGTTGCTGTTGCTGCTCCCGCAGCCGCTGCCGAAGCCGTTGAAGAGAAGACCGAATTCGACGTCATCCTCACCGGCGACGGTGGCAAGAAGATCCAGGTCATCAAGGAAGTCCGCGCCATCACCGGTCTGGGCCTCGCTGAAGCCAAGGCTCTCGTTGAAGGCGCTCCCAAGGCCGTCAAGGAAGGCATCAACAAGGCTGAAGCCGAAGATATCAAGAACAAGATCGAAGCAGCCGGCGGTACCGTCGAGCTCAAGTAATCTTGTTCCGGTTTCTTGCCGGTACAGTTCAGGAAAGGGCGGCTCCGCAAGGGGCCGCCCTTTTCGTTTGCGCGCCCGCGCTATTACATCGACGCCGCCATTTCGCCCGAGTATAGGCCCGCAGTGTCCACCAAGTCACACGTGCGAAGGATTCGATGGCTTACGAAACGCTGATCGGTGTCGATGCGCTCAAGGACATGGTGGCCTCAGGCGCCGACGTGTTCCTGCTCGACTGTGAGTTCGAACTGGGTACGCCCGAAAAAGGCCCCGCGATTTACGCAAAGGGCCATATTCCCGGTGCCCGCTACGCCCATCTCGACGATGATCTCGCCTCACCCCCTGACGGCAGCAACGGCCGCCATCCGCTCCCCGCCCCGGTGGCACTAGCCGCATGGCTACGTTCGCAGGGCCTGAAAGCCGGACAGCAGATCGTCGCCTATGACAGCAGCGGCGGCGCCTGGGCGGCCCGCGCGTGGTGGCTGATGCGCTGGTTGGGCCATGCCCCGGTCGCGGTGCTCGACGGCGGCAAGCCCGCCTGGGTCGCGGCGGGCCTGCCGCTGGAAACCGGACTGCCGCTACCGGCCCCCTCGGGCGATTTCGAGCCGGCCGAGCCACTGGTTCCCGCCCCCGTCTCCGCCGCCGACGTGCTTGCCAATATCGACACGCGCGCCGCGCAGGTCCTCGACGCACGCGACCCCTCGCGCTTCGCGGGCGAGCCGAACCCGGTCGATCCGGTCCCCGGCCACATACCGGGCGCGAAAAATCGCTTCTTCCGTGACAACCTGGCTCCCGACGGCCGCTTCCGCCCTGCCGGGGAACTGGCTGCTGCCTTCACCGCACTTCTGGGCGAGGAGCCGGCCATCCTCCAGTGCGGCTCAGGCGTAACCGCCTGCCACAATGCCCTGGCCATGGCCGTCGCCGGCATGCCCGCCGGGCGGCTCTATCCCGGATCGTGGAGCGAATGGATCGCCGATCCCGCGCGCCCGGTGGCGACCGGGGCTGAGTGAAACAGACGCGCTCGCCGCGTCATTACAGAACTTGTGAATTGCATTAACGGGCAAAAACGCATCTGCTCCGCTCTCGGGCGAGGCCACTGGCGGCGCCCGCATTCGCCCGAGGGGCCGGGGACAGGAAGGGGCTGGGACAGGAATGCGCGAGACCTGGTGCGCGGTGGTACTGGCGATTGCTCTCACCGCTTCCGCGCAGGGGGGCGCAGCACCGATCGCGCCTCCCCCTTCCGCCCTACCTTCCGCTACGGCCGAACTGCGCGCCTTGCGCGGCAATGACACCAGCGGAGATCCGCAGGCCGCCTTGCAGCATGTCGACGAAGTGCTTGCCCGCGCCGCGCTCGATCGCCGGGTCGATCCCGTCGACCTGCTTTATGCCCGCGCAGTGCGGGGCCGCGCACTCTCGTCACTTGGCCGCACTCAGGAAGCGCTGGCGCTGTTCCAGCAGGTTGATGCCGGGCTCGATGCCCGCAGGGTCCCGCCCAGCCCCGACCGCGCCGCCCTGCTGCTTCACATCGGCACGGAACTGGGAGCCCTGGGCAAACTGGACGAAGCGCAGGCCTACACCGAACGCGCTCTCGACCTTGCCATCCGCCTCGCCGGGCGGGAAAGCCCGGAATATGCGGAAAGCCTCTATGGTCTCGGCCTGATCGACTACCAGCGCGGTCGGCAGCCACAGGCCGTTCCCCGCATCGCCGAGGCCCTGTCCATTGCCCGCGCCCATTCGCTAGGCACAGGCGAGAATCTGGACATTCCCGTCAGCTACGGCATGAGCCTGGCGGCGCTGCAACTCAACGTATCGGACGCCGAAACCGCCGTCGTCACCGCGCGCGAGGCGGTGACCTGGGCCGAAGCGCACCTGCCTGAAAACCACCGCGAACGGGTGGCAGCCACTCAGCAACTGGGCGCGATCCTTTCCGAGGCGGGGCAATATGGGCAGGCGATCCCGATCCTGCGCGCAGCGCTGGACAAGCGCCGGGCGATCCTGCCCCCGGACAGCCCGCAACTGGCAATGTCGCTCCACGCGCTGGCTTACGCGCTGGACAACGCCGGGATGCGGGTCGAGGCCGGTCCGCTCTACGACCGTGCAGTGGAGATCTTCGAGGCCAACCCGGACAAGATACAGGCCAACGGGCTGGCCACGATGATCGGCCAGCAGGCCCGCATGGCGCAGTGGGAGGGCGATCCCGCCAAGTCGCTCGCCCTGCGCGAAAAGGCGCTTGCCGCCGCGCGCCGCTATTCCCGCTCCCCCGACGATCAGGTGGTGCTGACGGCCGAATACAACCTCGCCTCCGTCCTCGTCACCGCCGGGCGCACTGCCGAAGCCGCGCCGCTGCTAGCCCATGCCCGCGAAGGCTTCATCAAGGGCACCAGCGAGGTGAACAAACGGCGCATTACCGCCACCGCGTTAGCCGCCCGGATCGCCGCGAGCGAGGGCAGGCCGGACCAGGCGCTGACGATGCTTGCCGATGGCCTTGCCCCGCTGCGCACGCGCCTGCTGGACCGCGCCACCGCGCGGCGCGACGTGGTGGCGATGGCGGGCGAATTTCGCTCCGCCTTCATGCAGTTGGCGCGCATCGCCTCCCGCAGCGGCGCGCAGGAACAGGCCTTCGATGCCCTGCAGATGGCGAACCTGGGCGACCTGCAAGGGGTGTTCTCCTCGCTGGCGGTGCTTCAGGACAAGTACGGTCCACAGGCGCGCGAGGCGATCCGCAGCTACCTGTCGCTCTCCGCCCGTAGCCGTCAGCTACGCAAGGCGCTCGACCGGGCGCTGATCGCGGGCAACGACACGCAGACAGGCCCGCTCTCCGCGCAAGTCGCCGCGATCGACATGGAACTGCGCGAGGCAGACGCGCAGGTCGCCGCGCTGGTGCCCGGGTATCAAGCGCTGACTGCTGTGGAGCCTGCCCGCCTCGCCGACGCCCGCACAAGGCTGCGGCCAGGGCAAGCCTTGCTGCTGATCGGAAGCGACGACATCGGGCTCGTCACTCAACTCGTCACCCGCGACGCGGTGATTTCTGGCGAGGCGGCCGTCGCACCGCGCCGCCTGATGAGCCTGCAGCAGCGCCTGCGCGCCTCAGTGGATGCCGGACTGATCGACGAGGACCATGCTGGCTTTGATCGTCAGGCCGCTTTCGAACTCTATCGGCTGGTCTTTCCCGATGCGGTGCGTGCCGGTCTGCACTCCGTCCGCGAACTGGAAATCCTCGCGCCGGGTAGCCTTTCGACCGTGCCGTTCGCCGCATTGGTAAGCCGCCGTCCCGAGGGCAGCGACGCCGATCCCGCAGCGCTGCGCGGGACCCACTGGCTGCTGCGCGACCATGCCGTGAGCGTGATGATCAGCGCCGTCCCCCTGCCGAGCCGCGCTGCGCGGGCCAAGGCCAAACTGACCTTTGCCGGAATTGGCGCACCGGTGCTGGGGCCGCCGGGGGCGCTGGCACTGCGCTCGGCGCCGCGCATCCAGGCGGGCGATGTCGGCGTGGATGCGCTTGCCCAGCTTGCCAGCCTGCCAGACGCCGCACGCGAACTGCGAGACATGGCCAGCCGGTTTCGCGGGACCAGCCAGCTGCTGATCGGCACACAGGCGACGGAGACGGCGGTAAAGCAGGCGCCGCTGGAACAGGCCCGGGTTATCGCATTCGCCACCCACGGCCTTGTCGGCGGAGCGCTGCGCGGCATGGTCGAACCGGCGCTGGTGATGACCCCGCCAAGCGTGCCGACGCCGCTGGACGATGGGCTGCTGACCGCTTCGGAAGTAGCGCAGCTGCGGCTCGACGCGGATTGGGTGATCCTCTCGGCGTGCGATACCAGCGCGGGCGACAGCGAGAATGCGCCGACCTACTCGGGGCTGGCGCGAGCCTTCATTTCGGCGGGATCGCGGGCGCTGCTGCTTTCGCACTGGCCGGTGCGCGACGATGTCGCCGGCCGCCTGACGCTGCGCACGCTGGAAGGCGCACGCTCGGGCATGTCACGGGCCGAGGCACTGCGGCGCGCGCAACTGGAAGTACTGCGGGACCCGAAAGTCCCCGGCGGCGCCCACCCCGCAAGCTGGGCGCCGTTCGTTCTGGTAGGCGGCTGATTACTTCGCCAGTTCGGCCTCAATTGCGCCAACCAGCGCCGGATCGGCAGGCTCGGTGCCGGGGGCGAAGCGACCCACAACCGAACCGTCGCGTGCGACCAGGAACTTCTCGAAGTTCCACAGCACTTCGGGGTCCTGCGTTGGGGTCATGCCGTAACCCTTCAGGCGCTCACGAAATTCCTCCGCCGGCCCCTGCTTGGTGGGCACGGCTTCGGTCAGCGCAGCGTAAAGGGGCTGCTTGCCCTCGCCCGTGACGTCGGCCTTGGCGAAGAGCGGAAACGAGACGCCGTAGTTGATCGAGCAGAACTCGGCGATTTCCTCATGCGTGCCGGGTTCCTGCGCGCCGAAGTCATTGGCCGGAAAGCCGAGCACTTCAAAACCTTTGGCCTGGTATTCCTTGTAGAGCGCCTCAAGGCCCTCGTACTGCGGGGTGAGGCCGCATTTAGAGGCGACGTTGACAACCAGCAGCACGTTGCCGGCATGGTCGGCGAGGCTGTCGGACGCGCCGTCGAGGCGTTCGAGCGGGATGGAAGCTAGGTCGGCCATTCAGGATTCTCCCAATGTGTTCGAACGGATTATGGGGCGTGCATCCGACGGCGGCAAGATACTCAAGATGACCGTAAGGGCAGTTGCCCGAGCACCGGCGAAATCCATTCGGGATCGTGCGCGAAAGGCATCTCGGCCCCGCTGCGCAAGGCGTCGAGTATGGCCGCGAAGTCGGTCTGCGCACGCCATCCCAGCAGGCGTTCGGCCTTGGCGGGATCGTAAACCCGCTCGATCCGTTCGGGCAGCACCCAGCCCGCCTTGGCGTAGAGCGCCTCTGCATCCGGGAAACTCCGCGCGATCACGGCGCGGGCATCGAGGGCCAGTTCCGCTGCATCCTCGCGCGCGAAGGGCGGCGGGGCGGAAAGGACGAAAGTTTCGCACCCTTCTATCCGCTCCAGCGCGGCCAAATGCGCCAGCGCCGCGTCGCCCACGGTGAGGCGGCGGTTCAGGAATTCGTTGGCCTTGAGATTGGGACCAGAGGGCACCGCATGGGTGTCGTCGTCCTCAGGGAAGAACCGGCCGGTACGCAGGATCGCGACTCCCATCCCGCTCTCTCGCGAGACGAGGCGGCACATGTCCTCCGCCGTCCGTTTGGTAATACCGTAGACATTGCGCGGAGCGATGGGGCCGAAGCTCTCGTCCATCCACCAGGCGCCCGCCTGCCCTGCTCCGGCGCGGACATCGTCGCGGACCATTAGCGAGGTGGTGGAAGTGAATACGAAGCGCGGATGGCCAGCCTGCACGGCGGCCTCAAGCAGGTTGAGCGTGCCGGTCACATTGACGTCGACGAAGGCCTGACGCGGGAAGCGGGCGATGTCAGGCTTGTGCAGTGCGCCCGCGTGGATCACCGCCTCGATCCCGTGATGGGCCACGACCTGGAACACGAGATCCCGGTTCGCCGCCGAACCCACGATCGTCGTCGCGGCGCCCGGCGAAACGTCCAGTCCCACGACCTCATGCCCGCGCGTTGCCAGCAGCGGTGCGAGATGCCTGCCAAGCCAGCCCGACGAGCCTGTCAGCAGGATGCGCATCGTCAGGCCCCGGTGCGATAGTCGGCGACGATCTCGCCTGCCTCGGCCAGTTCGGCTTCGTGGCCTTCCTCGCGCCAGTCCTCGGCCAAGGCTTCCTCTTCCCACTGGCGCATGGCCGGATGGGCCAGAACCGCATCGACCCAGGCCTGTCCGCGCCCCACGTCCAGCCCGTAAGTGCGGATGCGAAAGGCGACCGGAGCGTAGAAGGCATCGAGCGCGGTGAACTGCGCCCCGGCCAGCCACGGACCGCCGAAGCGGGACAGCCCCTCCTCAAAAATCTCGCGGACGCGGTAGACTTCCCGCACCAGCTGGCCGCTCATCGGGCGGGGCTTCACACGCACCCCCACGTTCATCGTGAAGGTGCCGCGAATGTTCAGAAAACCGCCGTGCATCTCGCAGACCGCGCTCTGGGCGAAGGCGCGCGCCGCCTCTTCCGCCGGCCAGACGCCGGGGTGACGATCGGCAAGGTACATGGCGATACCCAGCGAGTCCCACACGGTGCGGTCCTCATCGATCAGCGCAGGCACCTGCCCGGTGGGTGAAAAACTGCGGAAGGCGTCGTAGTTCACCGGCATGGTGAAGGGTTCCAGCTCGTCCTCGAAGGCGATGCCCAGCGCCTTCATCAGCACCCAGGGCCGCAGCGACCAACTGGAATAGTTTCGGTTCGCGGTGATCAGCGTATAGGTCAAAACCATTCCCTCTCAGCGTGGAGCGCGGGAAGGAATAGGGGCTGGTCGCCGCGATGGCGAGCCGATTTCGCCATGCGCCGTCCCGGGTATCGCCCGGGACGGCGTAGGCTCAGCTTACGTAGTGGGCGGTGGTCTTTGCGGCGATTTCCTCGGCGGTTACGCCGGGCGCCATTTCCACCAGCCTGAACGGGCTGTCGTGGTCGGGGCGCTGGAACACGGCGAGGTCGGTAATCACCATGTCCACCACGTTGCGGCCCGTCAGCGGCAGAGTGCACGCCGGGATGAACTTGGGGTCGCCGTTCTTGGAGGTATGCTCCATCACGACGATGATCTTTTTCACGCCGGCGACGAGGTCCATCGCGCCGCCCATGCCCTTGATCATCTTGCCGGGGATCATCCAGTTGGCGATGTCGCCGTTCTCGGCCACTTCCATCGCGCCCAGCACCGTCAGGTCGATATGGCCACCGCGGATCATGCCGAAGCTGGCCGCGCTGTCGAAGTAGGCGGAGTGCGGCAGTTCGCTGATCGTCTGCTTGCCGGCGTTGATGAGGTCGGGATCGACTTCGTCCGGGTAAGGGAACGGGCCGATGCCCAGCATCCCGTTCTCGCTCTGCAGCGTGACGGTAATGTCCTTGGGCACGTAGTTCGCCACCAGCGTAGGGATGCCGATGCCGAGGTTCACATAGAACCCGTCTTGCAGTTCCTTCGCCGCGCGGGCGGCCATTTCGTTGCGGCTCCAGCCCTTCGATGCCTCGGACATCAGACAGCCTCCCTTTCGCGGGTCGTCGTGAATTCGATCTTCTTGTCGTAGGGCGCGCCCACGACGATGCGCTGGACGAAAACGCCCGGCAGGTGGATCGCATCGGGATCGAGGCTGCCCACCGGCACGATCTCCTCGACCTCCACCACGCAGACCTTGCCGCAGGTGGCGGCAGGCACGTTGAAGTTGCGCGCGGTCTTGCGGAACACGACGTTGCCGGTTTCATCGGCCTTCCAGGCCTTGATGATGGAAAGGTCGGCAAAGATGCCTTCCTCAAGGATATATTCCTCGCCGCCGAAGACCTTCACTTCCTTGCCCTCGGCGACCTGCGTGCCGACGCCCGTCTTGGTATAGAAGCCGGGGATGCCCGCGCCGCCGGCACGCATGCGCTCGGCCAGCGTGCCCTGCGGGCAGAACTCCACCTCAAGCTCTCCGGCCAAGTACTGGCGTTCGAACTCCTTGTTCTCGCCCACATAGGACGAGATCATCTTCTTGACCTGCTTCGTGCGCAGCAGCTTGCCGATGCCTTCGTTGTCGATGCCGGCATTGTTCGAGGCGAACGTCAGGTCCTTCACGCCCGAATCGCGCATTGCGTCGAGCAGCCGTTCCGGGATTCCGCAAAGGCCGAAGCCGCCGCTCGCGACTAGCAGGCCGTCCTTCAGCACGCCTTCCAGCGCAGCCTCGGCACTGGGATAGATCTTGTTCATGAGGCAAATCCTCTTCCGATTGCGGCGACGAGGCTAGTCTTGCTCTATCATTACGAATAACGATTATTTTTTATCAATTCTGATAAGCATAATCTATGATTTGAGCCATGAAGCGCATTGCCCTGTTCCATCTCGAAACGCTGATGTGGATCGACCGCCTCGGCACATTCGCCGCCGCCGCGCAGCGCCTCAACACCACCCAGCCCGCCATTTCGGCCCGCGTTCGCGAAATCGAGGAACAGCTTGGCGTCCCCCTGTTCCAGCGCGAGGGGCGGCGCATGGTGCTTTCCGCGCGCGGGCGGCGGCTGGTGCAGGCCAGCGAGCCGCTCTACCACGGCTTGGAGCAGGTGCTGCTGGAGGCGAGCGATTTCGCCGGGGCCACGGCGGCGGTGCGCATCGGCTCGGGCGAGATCGCCGCGGCAAGCTGCCTGCCCGCGTTCATACAGGCGATCGAGCACGACCGGCCCGGCGTGACCATGGAACTGGAAATCGACCTCACCGCGCCGCTGCTGCAGCAATTGCTGGCGGGCACGCGCGACATCGTGTTTCTCGCCGGGCCCGTCGCCAGTCCGGGAATGCGCACCGCGCCGATCGGCTCGGTGGAACTGGTCTGGGCGGCGGGCCCGGCGGTGGCGGCGGCCGGAGGTTTTGCGCGGGGCCTGCCGGTATGGTCGCTGCCCGAACACTCGCCTCTGCACGCGGTCATGCACGAGGGTCTTGAGGCCCACGGCATCGCCCCGCGCGCGCTGCACACCTGCAACAACGTGCGCACCCTTATAGAAATCGTCGCCGGTGGACAGGGCGCCGCCGTCCTGCCCGAGACGATGGTGCGCGGCGCGCTCGCCGCCGGGACCTTGCATGAGATCCTGCCGCGCCCGGCCCAGCACGTTCACTTCGAGGCCGCGATCCGCACCCGCGAACGCGACCCGGTGATCCTCGACCTCTTCGCACGGGCGTCCCGGCTCACCATCGACCCTTCGACAGGCTCAGCCTGAGCCTGTCGAACGCCACGGCTCAAAAACCGTAATCTCAGGTTCAGCTTCGCAGCGGCAGCATCGGCAGTGCAAAGGGTCGAGTCACGAAGGAGCATCATCCCAATGCGAATGCCCCAGAAGAAGTACCTCCTTGGCGCTGCCGCGCTTGCCCTGCTGGGCGCGGGCGTAGCCGAAGCCGCTACTGCCAGACTTCACACCATGAACGTGGAGGCGCCCGATGGCTCAGTGGTCCACGTCCAATATACCGGCGAGGTTGCACCCCGGGTCCGGGTAGTCCCTGCCGATGCCGTGACGCCTGCGGACATGCCCATGATGGGCGATCCCTTCGCCCATATGGACCAGATTTCGGCGATGATGGATGCGCAGGTGAATGCCATGATGCAGCGCGCTGCCCTCATGCAGCAGCAGGCGGCAGCAAATGGCAATGCCGCCGGCGCACCGGGCTTCACCGCCGCATCCGATACGCCGCAAGGCATGCAGATGACCTATTATTCAACCTCGACCGACGCCAATGGCTGCACCCGCTCGGTGTCGTACAATTCTGACGGTTCGGGCGAGGCGCCGAAGATGACGCAGGCCGCATCGGATGGCTGCGATGCCGCCAGGCCCGGCAGCCAGGCGATTCCCGCGAAGGCCGAAGTCCCGGTCGGCCAGCAGGCTCCCAAGGAGGCCCTCGGCCCCAAGGTCTGAATTTTTCCAGAGCGTCCTTTCGTCCCCTTGGGACGCCTGGAATGACAGGGCCTTGCGCACGAAAGCGCGCAAGGCCCTTTTTCATGCCTGCGCGATTCCTATTTCAGCGTCTCGAGATAATCGATGATCGCCTTGCGCTTTGCCGGGTCGGAAACCGGCAACACCATCTTCGTCCCCGGAACCATCTTCATCGGCCCCTGCAGCCAGGTATCGAGGCTGGCCCGGTCCCAGGTGATCCCGGAATTTTTCAGCGCCGGGCTGAAGGCATAACCCGGCACGTCCCCCGCCTTCGACCCGCCGATGCCCGCAAGCGTGGGCCCGATCCCGTTCTGGCCGGGCTGGGTGGAATGGCACGAGCGGCACACTGCAAAGGCAGGCGGCGCCGGGTCGACGATCGCAGACGCGGGCGTAGGGGATGCGCTGGGCGTTGCGGCCTCGTCAGGGGCGCTGCCGCCGCAGGCCGTCAGCAGCAGGGACAGCGGAATCGCCAAAACCGAGGCTTTGCGTGTCGTCGTCATAGGGCATCTCCTTGCCGGAGCGGGGTAATATAGGCAAGCCGGCAAGGGAAGCGTTCGGTTGGACGGGGCCCTCGACAAGGCCGGAAGCCCAGCCCCCGGATCAGTCGAGGAAGTTCACCAGAGACATCGAACTAAGCTGCGAGAAGACCGAGTAGCTGGCCTGGAGGATGGTCTGGCGCTGGGTAATGTCGATGGCGACCTGCCCCAGGTCGGCGTCTTCGACCGAGCCGATCACACTGGTCAGCAGGTCCACGCGGTCTTCCGCGCGGGTGGCGAGCGTCTCCACTTGTGCCTGCTTGCGGCCATTGGAAGCATTGACCGAACGTACGCCGGTAATGCCGGTGTCCAGCAGGTCCAGCGCGGCGGTGATGGCGGCCTTCTGGTCGTCGGTCAGGGTTTCGCCGAAGGGCCCGGCTTCCGCCAGCGCGCGGAAAGCGGGGATGAGCTTGCCTGCAACGTCACTGGCGCCGATGCCGTATGCGACGTCCACACCCTCGCCCGCACGGGTCGACTGGCGCACGCCGTCGTTCCCGAATGCGTCCGCCGCGTCGAGACCGATGGTGTCCTGAAGGGTTTGCGGGATGAACGGCGTGTCCGAGGTCTGGGAGCCGGCGAACATGGGGACGCCGCCTTCCTTGGCATTGAGCGAGGCGCGCAGGCCCGAAAAGGCGTCCTCGATCATTTCCTGAAGGCCGGGGGAGTTGCCCGTGCCCACCGCGCTGAACAGTTCCTCGCGCAGGTCCGCCATCGAGCTGTCGATCTGCTCGAGGTTCGCCTGGTACAGCGAAAGCGTGGTAGAGACGCGGCTGATGTTGGTCTTGTAGGTTTCCTGCGTCGCCAGCATCGAACGCGCGGACAGGGTGCGCACCGCATCGAGGCCCAGCCCGGCGTAATCGTTCACCTTCTTTTCGGTGGCCAGCTGCAACTGGCTGGTGGCGAGGCTCTGCTGCGAGCGCTGGATCGCGCTGGAAAGCGTCTGTTGCAGCGGAACGGTGGCTACGCGGGTCATCGTCGTGTCCTCAGAGCATGTTCAGCAGGGTGTCGTACATCTGCGAGGCGGTGGTCATCACCCGCGCGGCGGCGGAATAACTGTTCTGCAGCACGACCATTTGCGCCAGTTCCTCGTCGATGTTGACGCCGGAGTAGGAATCGCGCCGGTTCACCGTGTCGCTCAGGCGGGCCGAGGCGTCGTCCGCTGCGGTCTTCGCCAGCGAGGCGGCAGACCCGGCGCTGCCGAGCAGGCGGCTGGCGAAGCTGGAGATCGTGGAACTGCCGTCCTTGCCGAAATCGGCGGTGGCAGCGAGCGCGTCGACGAAGGCATTGGCGCCGCGGATATCGCCCGCGCCGATCGCCTTCGTACCGATCGCCGCGTCCAGCTGCAGCCGGGCCAGCGGCAGGCGCGTGGTGTCGTTCAGGATCGCGGCGGGCACTTCGGCGGTACGCAGTCCGCTTGCCGCCCCGGTCAGGCCCGAGAGCGCCGAGAACGAAAGGCCGGTGCCGTTGCGGTCTGTCGAATCCGAGGGGATCGAGATTGTCGCCCCCGCGCTGGAGGTCTTGGCGGTGAAGGCAACGCGGCCCCGGTCGTCGAGCGCGAACGTACCAAAGGCGCCCAGCGTGCCTGAATTCAGGTCGCCGATAAGGTCGCCCCAGGTAGAGCCGGTGTCTCCGCTCAGCGTCTGGGTGGCAAGGACTTTGCCCGAAGCATCGCGCAGCACGATCTGGGCGGTTTCGCCTGCGCCGAAGCCGTGGGGATCGGTAGCGGTGAAGCCGGACGGGGCGAGCGCGCTGTCGCTCGAACGAACGAGGTTGTTGAGGCCGAAGAACTGCGAGAAGCCCACCCCGGCGCGGTCGCTCGGGGCATCCGCGTCCTGCGCGACGGCAACCCCGTAAGCGCTGGACGCAGCAGCGATGGAAAGCACCCCGTCCTCGATGCTGGCAGTGGCCATGGGCGAGAGCCCGGCGTTAATCGCCGCTACCGCGTCATCCACCGTGGCGCCGGAACCCAGCGCATCGAAATCGACGGTGGTCCTGGCCACCAGCGTCCCGTCCTTCGCCAGCACCGCGAACGTCGCCTTGCCGGTGAAGCCGAGCCGGTCGCTGCCGATCAACCCGTTGGCCTGCCCGGTGAGGGTCTGCGGCGGGGGCAGCGTGGTGCCCTCGTTGGCGACCTTGTTGAGCGTTTCGGCAAGGCCGCTGAACAGCTGGCCCAATTGCTCGGAGAAATTGGGCAGCGCGCGGTCGCGCATGTCGAGCAGGCCGCCCAGCTTGCCGCCGACAGCCGTGGAATCGATCTTCTCGCCAGTGGAGGCGCCCATCGAGCCGTCGGCATTGGTAAAGCGGATGTCGATCGGCGCATAGCTGGCCTGCGAGACGGCGACGCCCGAGGCATAGCTCAACTGGCGCAGGCGCTTGTCGAGCAGGACCTGACCCGAGGCCGTGTCGATGGTGACGCGGCCGTCGGGCTGCTCGCGCACGCTGACGTCTACCAGGCCGCTCAGTTCCTCCAGCGCCGACATGCGCGAATCCGCCGCGCCGGACGTGGTGAGGCCAAGGCCCTGCAGGCGCGATACTTCGTTGTTGAGGTCGTGGATCTTGCTCAGCAGCACGTTGACCCGGCCGACCGTGTCCGAAACCTCGCTCTCGACATCGGCCTGCAGATTGGCGACGTCGCCCTGCAATCCGCTCAGCGTGTCGATGGTGTCGGAAACAGTACCAGTGAACTGGGCAATCGCCTCGGGCGAGCCTTGCAGCCCGGCGATCTCGGAAACCGAACTGGAGATCGCGGTCAACCGCGCCGCCAGCCCCGAGGCACTGCTGGGCGAGCCGAGCAGCGACTGCAGGCGGTCGAGATAATTCGACACCGCGTCCGTTCGCCCGGCGGTTCCCGCACGGTCGTAGACCGCGTTTTCGAGAAACTTGTCCGCCACCCGCGACGGTTCGCCGACGACCACGCCGTTGACGTTGCCGCCTGCCACCGACGCGCTCTGCGCCAGCTTCTGCCGCGCATAGCCGGGGGTGTTGACGTTCGCGATGTTCGTCGAGACCGTCTGCATCCCGGCCTGCGAGGCCGAGAGCCCCGACATGGCGGAACTGAGGATCGAGTTGATGGACACGGGTCAGGCCGCCTTGATCGCCGCCGGGCTCAGCGCTTCAGGTTGCTCACTTCCTGAAGCATGTCGTCGACCGTGGTGATGATCTTGGACGAGGCCGAGTAAGCGCGCTGGAACAGGATCATGTTCGAGAACTCCGCCGCCAGATCAACGTTCGAGGCTTCGAGCATGCTGGCAGAAAGCGTGCCGCCGCCGACCGTGCCCGGCTCGTTGATGGCCACGTTGCCCGACTGTTCGGAAACGAGATAGGCATTGCCGCTGATGCGCGTCAGCCCGTCCGGGTTCTGGAAGGTGGCGAGCGGAAGCTGGTAGATCGGGCGCGAGGTGCCGTCGTCGAACACGGCACTGACCACGCCCTTGTCGGAGATCTTCACCGAGGCGACCGTGCCCAGCATGCCGCCGTCGACCGTCGAGGAAAGCAGCGCCGAGGTGCTGCCGAACTGGGTCAGCCCATCAAGCCCGCCATTGCGGCCCATGTTGAGGCTGATCGGGGTGGAACCGGCACCGTTGGACCAGGTGATGTCGAGATCGCCCAGCAGCGACTGCGCCGTACCCAGGTTGAGGCTGCCGTCGGCATTGAAGCTGATCGAGCCGCTGGCAAGCAGGCCGGAGGCAGGTACCGCGTTGCCGTCGATCGTGGTGATGTCGGCCGGATCGCCGGTAACTTCGGTCGCCCAGGTGTTCGCGCCGGTCTTGGCGAAGTTGAAAGTCAGCGAGTGCGAGGTGCCCTGCGCGTCATAGACTACTACCGAGCGCGAGAACTGCGGGCTGAGAGTGCCGCTGCTCATGTCGCCTGCCGTGTAGGCAGCGACCGGCTCTGCGGTAGAATCGAGGTTCGCGCGCAGCTGGATCGCGGTGGTCGGGGTTGCCGCACCGGTCAGCGCGTTGGGGCGGATCGGCTGCAGCGCAGCCTCGCTGCCGTTGTTGACGTAGGATGCGTTCGCATCGAGCGGCCAGCCCATCAGGTAATAGCCGGCGGTGTTGCGCAGATAGCCCGAGGAGTCCGTGGTGAACGATCCGGCGCGGGTATAGGCAGTGGTGCCGCCCGCATCCGGGCTGGAGCGCACGACGAAGAAGCCCGCGCCGTCGATGCCGATGTCGGTCAGGCTGCTCGACGCCTGAAGCAGGCCCTGCTTGGAAATCAATGCCTTGGGCGTCGCGGTGACGCCGCCGGCGGAATAGCTGCTGCTGAGCGAACCACCGGTGACCAGCGTCTCGAACTGGGCGGAGACGCCCTTGTAGCCGATCGTGTTCACATTGGTGATGTTGTCCGCAACCGTGGCCATGGCGCTCGACTGCGCGCTGAGACCGGAAACGCCGGCATAAAGAGCGGAATAGAGGCTCATGTATATTCTCCTGTGCGTGCGGACGGGCAGCAGCCTCGCGGGACCGGACACAGGCATTGTAGGATGAAAACCTATCTGGCGGTCCCTTCCCGCAGGAAAATGAAGGATGCGGCAAAATTTGCCCACCTGCCATGCACAGAGGTGTTTTCTATCCTATAATGCGGAAGTCTAAAATTAGGGCTTGGCTGGACATGACGCTTCGCATTTCGCTTCGCAACGGAGAGCCGGTGATCGTGAACGGCGCGGTCCTGCGCGCGGTCGGCCGCACCGATCTCGTCCTCGAGAACGGCGCGACGATCCTGCGCGGGCGCGAGGTGATGAAGCCGCAGGATGCCGATACCCCGGCCAAGCAGCTCTATTTCGCCTGCATGATGGCCTATATCGACCCCGCCGACATCGCCCGTCACCAGCAGACCCTGCTCCAGCGCCTCGAAACGCTGATGACGGCGCTGGAATCGCCAGAAGCCAAGGGCGTGTGCGTCCACTTCGCGGAGAAGGTCGCAATCGGCCAGTTCTATCAGGCGCTGGGTGAATGTCGCTGGCTGATCGCCTACGAGGCCGACGCCCTGGCCCGCGTCCCCCCTGCCCCGGCCCCCGAAGCAGCCACGCCCGCCGCCTGACGGGAGCGCCCGGGGGATGATCCGCCTTTCGTCATTGCCAGCGGCAACGCAGGCACCATGAGCACTCTGGCCTCCGCCGCCGAAGGCCTGCGCATGCAGGCACCCGACCAGCGCTACGGCCGCGTCGTCGCGGTGCGCGGCGCGTTGATCGAGGTCGACGGCCTCGCCGGAGCCGCGCGCATCGGCTCACGCGTGACGCTGCGTTCGCACGCCGGCAATGTCGAGGCCGAGGTGATCGGGCTCGACCACGGCATCGCCCACTGCATGCCCTTCAACGAGCCTGAGGGCATCGCCTCGGGTTCGCGCGCCGATCTTTCCGCCGGACAGGCCGCGCTGCGACCTTCCGCGGGATGGCTTGGCCGCGTGATCGACGGGCTTGGCCGGCCGGTCGATGGCAAGGGACCATTACCGCAAGGCCCCGTCCAGCGCCGCATCAAGGCCGCGCCGCCGCCCGCTTCGTCACGCGCCAGAGTGGGGTCGCGCATCGAAACCGGCGTGCGTGCGCTCGACCTGTTTGCGCCGCTGTGCCGTGGTCAGCGCCTGGGCCTCTTCGCGGGCTCGGGTGTGGGTAAATCCACCCTGCTCTCGATGCTGGCACGCTGGACGGAGTGCGACGTCGCGGTGATCGGCCTGATCGGCGAGCGCGGCCGCGAAGTGCAGGAATTCATCCAGGACGACCTTGGCGAGGAAGGCCTCGCCCGCAGCGTGGTCGTCGTTGCGACCTCCGACGAGCCGGCCCTGCTGCGCCGTCAGGCCGCGTGGACGACACTTGCGGTGGCCGAGCATTTCCGTGACGAAGGCTCCGAAGTGCTGTGCCTGATGGACTCGGTCACCCGCTTCGCCATGGCCCAGCGCGAGATCGGCCTGGCCGGCGGCGAACCGCCCGCGACCAAGGGCTACACCCCCACCGTCTTCGCAGAACTGCCGCGCCTGCTGGAACGCGCCGGGCCTGGCGTCGCCGTGGACGGATCGGCACCCCAGGGCACGATCACCGGCCTGTTCACCGTGCTGGTGGACGGCGACGACCACAACGAGCCGGTCGCCGACGCGGTACGCGGCATCCTCGACGGTCACGTCGTCATCACCCGCCAGATCGCCGAGCGCGGGCGCTATCCCGCGATCGACGTGCTGCGTTCGGTCTCACGCACCTTGCCGCATTGCCTGAGTGCGGAAGACAATGCCCTGCGCCTTGCGGCCCGCCGCGAATTGTCGACGTGGAAGGACATGGAGGAGATGGTGCGCCTCGGCGCTTACCGTGCAGGTTCCAGCGTGGAAGTCGACCGCGCCGTCGCCATAGCTCCTCGTATCGAAGGCTTGCTGCAGCAGGATCGGCTGGCACGCAGTTTCGCCGCGCAGGACTTCGCGGCGCTGGCCGCAATTCTGGAAGGCTCGCCATGAAGACGCCTTACGACGCCGCGATGCGCGTGCGCCAACGCGAACTGGACGAAGTCAGCACCGCGATCCGCGCCGAATCCGGAACGCTGAGCGTGCTTGAGCAGGAGCGCGAACGGCTGCGGGCAGCGCTGCGCAGCGAGGCCCAGGTCGCGGCGGAACTCGCGCTGTGTTCGCAGGCATGGCAGGGCCGGATGCGCGGCCAGGGCCGCCAGCTCGGCGTCCTTCAGGCGCAGGTACAGGAACGGATTGAGCAGCTGCGCGAAGTGGCCATCGATGCTTACGGTACGTTGCGCAGCATCGAAACTGCGGCAGAAGACTACCGCCGCGATGCCGCCCGCATCGAGGCCACCGCCGAACAGTCTGCGAGCGACGATCTGGGCGCCGTCGCCTTCATCAAGGCGCGCCGCTTGATCCAGCGTGAAGGCCCGCGATGATCGACGGGCCGCAGTCCTCCGGCGTCGGCGCGTCCAACCTGACGGCGGCGCAGAAGGCGAACCTTATCTACAACGAGGCGCGCAGCGAGCTTTCGGGCCGGCTCTGGCGCGCCGCCCTCGGTTCTGCCGAGGACGATGGGCGCGCCCAGCCAGTGCCCGGGCAGATGGCTGCGGGAACGACGGGCGAGCCCATCGGGCTGGACCGGCTGCTGGCGATGCTCGCTCCCGCAACCCATGCCGAGGCGGCCGCTTCAGCGGCGGTAACGCCCCAGACCGCAAACGAGCCCCCTGCCATCCCCGTCAGCGACGATGCCGTGATCGCGATGCAGGACGGGCCGAACGCGCGCTATGCCGGGATGCTCGATGCCGCCGCCGCACGCACCGGAATTCCCGCTTCCGCGCTCGCCGCGATCGTCGATGCCGAGGCGGCCAAGGGCGCCGGAGGCACCTGGCAACCCTATTCGCGCAACCCCCGATCGAGCGCGGCGGGCCTCGGCCAGTTCCTGAACAAGAGCTGGGAAGGCGAGGCCGAACGTGCCGGCACCTGGCTCAACACTACCGCGCACGCCAACGGATGGCTCAACGCGAAAGGGCAGATAAAGTCAGAAAGCCGCTCTGCGCTGCTGGCGCTGCGGTATGATCCGCGCGCCTCGATCGAGGCGGTGGCCGACTACGCCAGCGCCAATGTCGAGGCACTGCGCGGATCGGGTGTACAGATCGGCGGCGAGGTTTCAGAGGTGGCACGGGCTGCCTATCTCGGCCACCACCTCGGCCTCGGCGATGCGCGGCGCTTCCTTGCGGGCGGCCTGGCACCGGAGCGCGCGCGCAGGCTGCTCAATGCGCAAGTCGGCGGGACGGATACCGAGCGGCGCATCGCGAAAGCGGGCGGCGCGGTGGCAGCCCACCGGACATGGCTGCTCGATTACGTAGGACGCCACGTGCGCCCGGAAAAGTTCGCCTGACCGGCCATAACGCCGTCGCTGCTTGTGGCGGCGGAAAAAGGCCCCCTCACCCCGATCCCCAGCTCCCGCGAAGGCAGAAGTCTTCGCTTTTTTCGCAGCCGGCATCGGGAAGGAAATCCGCCTTCCCGGCACCTTCAAAAGCCTTTGATTGAGGGCAAACCAGCACCGCGCCGAAGGTCAAATCCGACCCGTTGGACGGCTCCAGGGGAGCGGCACGTTATCGCACGCTAGTGGATAACTCCGATATAGGATTGTTGGTTCCCGAATTATAGGAATATATTCTGACTTCGTGGACGTGGTGCAAGGGGCCCCGCGCGCCGCAGGGGTTCTTCATGTCTAAGATCACTGCCGCCCTCGAGGCATCAGTCGCGACGGTCAGGGACAACACACCGCCGGAAGGCACCGCACAGACCCGGCGCCAGCGGGCCTGTGTCGACCATGCCTTCGCCCGGATTCTCAAACTGATCGCGCCGCGAATCCGCCATTTCATCCGCCAGTACGGGCTTGCCGGGCACTGGGACGATGCCGAGCAGTGCTGCGCCATCGCCGTCCACCGCGCGATTCTGGGTTACGAGCCGGAGAAGGCACAGTTCACTACGTTCGTGAACTGGCAGATCCGCGGCGAACTGCAGAGTCTGCGCTTCCGCGTCATGACCGACCAGCGCCCCTCGGCCCGCAAGGTCGAGGCAACCACCGTCTCGCTCGACGCGATCACCGGCGGCGAGGATGGCGAAGGCCTGTCGATCCTTTCCGCCATCGCCGATGAAGACGCGCTCGGTCGCACCGAGGCCGGGGCGTCAGACTACCTTGCCCAGGCAGCGATGAATGCGCTGACCGAAAGCTATGTCGAGCATCTGCGCAATTCCGGCCTAGAACGTATTCGCCGCCGCGCTCACAACGCCCAGCCCAAGCCGGTGAAGGCCAGCAAGCGCCCGGAGAATTCCGCCGCGGCCCCGCCGGTTCGGCGGCCGGGCCGACCGCCGCTCGATCCTGCGGAATTGACTGAATTGGAACAGCGCCTCGAACACAATCGGCAGGTCGTCGAGGGCCGCCTGTTCGAGTCTGCCCCGCCGCTCGATCTGGGCGAGGACGAAACCGGCCTGGCCCGCGAACGCGTGCGTCAGGTCGCCAAGCGCGCAGCCAAGACCATGAGTGACCTTGCCGTCTGCGACCCGCGCTTCTCGCTCATGGCCGAATACCGGCAAGCGATGCTCGCCGCACACTGACCTTTCAGGCTGCGGATTTCAGGCTGGAGCGCCGCCGTTTTCATTGGACAGTCCGTCAATCACGGCGCGGTTGACGGAGATCAGTTCATCGATCGCCTCGCGTCCGGTGATCACCAGCGAAGTGTACTTGTCCACCCACAGGCCGAGCGAGATGATCCCGGCGCGCAGCTCGGCGGGCAACCCGTTTTCCGGGGACTGGCACAAGTTGCGGAAGATCGTCCACGCCTGCCGGTTGCGGTGAAGCGCGGGGGCCAGCTTCACTCCGGCAAGACCGGCATCTCGCGCGGCGATCATCTCGCCGGTGATTTCGCTCATCAGCCGGTATTCCGTGCTGCGCGGCGTGGCAGCGACTTTCTGAGCGCGGACATAGGCATTGACGGACATCGCGGGGGCTCCGGCTACGACATGGCCGTTCCGAGAGGGGCACTCGGGCCGGCGCCTCTTCCATATAGGATGATCGAAGGCGAAGCGGTCGCGCCTTGCACATCGGCGGCGGAAAATGCGCTCGTCGCACCGCATCTCAGCACACCGTCCTATAACTAAGCCTACAGACCGCGCGCGCGGTCCCCCTATTTGCGGACTTCCTTTTCATGCTGAACATCGTCGGCCTTGTCGTCATCCTGCTGTGCGTCTTCGGCAGCTTCCTGATGTCGGGCGGCAGCATGACGGTCATCTTCCACGCGCTGCCGCACGAGATGATGGCCATCGCCGGCGCTGCGCTGGGCGCCTTCGTGCTCGGTAATTCGGTGACGACGCTGAAGAAGAGCTGGGCCGGCGTGGTCCGCGTGTTCAAGGGTAACCGCTGGAAGGAGGCCGACTTTCGCGACCTCCTCGCCCTGCTCTACACCCTGCTGGCGACGTTCCGCAAAGGCGGCGCCAATGCCATCGAACCGCATCTGGACGCGCCTGCCGAAAGCCCGATCTTTTCGCGCTATCCCAGCCTGCTGAAGGACCATGAACTGATCGAGTTCATCTGCGACTACCTGCGCATGATGACCGTCAACTTCGAAGACCCGCACCAGCTGGCCGAGGCGATGGAAGGCGACATGGAGCGCCACCACCACGAAGAAATGGCGCCGCAGCACGCGATCCAGATGATGGCCGACGGCCTGCCCGCCATCGGCATCGTCGCCGCCGTTCTGGGCGTCATCAAGACGATGAGTTCGATCGACCAGCCCACCGAAGTCCTGGGTGCGATGATTGGCGGCGCGCTGGTCGGCACGTTCCTGGGCGTGCTTCTGGCCTACTGCCTCGTCGGCCCGATCGCGCAGAAGCTGCAGCAGATCATCGATGCCGACTTCAAGCCATTCCTCATCGTCAAGACGGCGATCATCGGCCATGCGCAGGAGCAGCCCACCGAAGTGGCCATCGAGCTGGCCCGCCGCATGACGCCGTCGCCTTACGCGCCCAGCTTCCAGCAGATGGAAGCGGCGCTGGAGGCGGTGAAGGATCAGCTCAATGCCGCTCCGGCCTGACCGGGCGCGCTAGGCCATGGCTGGAAAAGACCCCAACAAACGCCCGATCGTAATCCGCAAGGTTAAGAAGGTGGTCGGCGGCGGCCATCACGGCGGCGCATGGAAAGTCGCCTATGCGGACTTCGTGACCGCCATGATGGCCTTCTTCATGCTGCTGTGGCTGCTGGCCAACCCCGACGAGGTACAGCTCAAGGGACTGGCCGAATACTTCTCGCCGGAAACCCAGAAGACAAGCCTCTCGACCACGCTAAGCGACCGCCCCGGCGCGCAGCCGGGCGCGGGCGGGCATGGCCGCAACAACCAGTCATCCGACAGCGAAGCTCACGGGCAGCCCGCTGCCGAAGCGGGGGCCGAAGGCGTCTCGCGCGGGGGTACGGCCGACGTGCCCGAAGCCGCGCTGCGGGTCATGGCGGAGGAGATGAGGGTCGAGTTGGAGCCGCCGCTCGATTCCAACCAGGGAAATCATAACATCGACGTGCGCCCCAGCCGCGAAGGCATGCGCATCCATCTGATCGACAGCCCGCAACGCTCGATGTTCAAGGGCAGCACCGCACAGCTCAACGACTTCGCCAAGGCCATGCTGGCCCGCGCCGCCCGCAAGCTGGCGGGCATCGACGCGCGCATCGCGATCGAGGGTCACACCGACGGCAGCGGCGGCAACAGCGAAGCCAACTGGAACCTCTCGGCCCAGCGCGCCCTCGCGGCGCGATCGGCGATGGTAGCGGCAGGGCTGCCGGCGGACCACTTTTCGGAAGTCGTCGCCAAGGCGGGCACCGAGCCGGTCTATCCCGAGGCCCCCGACCGTCCGGAAAACCGGCGGATCACCATCGTCGTCATGGCTCAGGCGGGCGCTCTGCCCCGCGACGCCAGTTTCAAGTTCTGAGGCCATGATAAAGCGCATCGGCATAGGTATCGCAGCGGTGATCGCAGGCCTTGGCGTCGGCGGGGCCGGGGCGTGGGGCGTCTCGCACTATCTGCCGCAGTTCGTCGGCGGCGCCGCGCACGGCAAAGCCGAGACGAAAGTCGAAACCGCGTTCGTGCCTGCGGGCGAGATCCTTGCACCGCTGGTCTTCGCAGACGGGCGACTATCGGGCTACGTCACCTTCGAATGCCAGCTGGAAGTGCCCAGGGACGCGAGCGAGGAGGTCGGCGCGAAGCTGCCTCTGCTGCTCAATGCGATCAATCTGCGTACCTACCGCAGTCCGCTCGCCAGCGGACCGGACGGGCTGGTCCCCGGCCTGGACGCCTTCCGCAAGGTGGTGATGGAAGCCGCGGTGGAAGTCTACGGCAAGGGCGTGGTGCGTTCGGTCGCGGTGACGCGGGCCTCTCCGGCGTAGCTGGAGCGCTCCCCCTGAGGGAAAGAGCCGTTTAACCCGGCCCGCCGAAACTCTTCACCAGCGAACCTGCGACCAGCGCCCACCCGTCCACCAGCACGAAGAAAATGATCTTCATCGGCAGCGATATCGTCGCCGGAGGGAGCATCATCATGCCCATCGCCATCAGCACGGCGGCCACGGCAAGGTCGATCACCAGGAACGGCAGCAGCAACAGGAAACCAATCTCGAAAGCGCGGCGCAGTTCCGAGATCATGAAGGCAGGCATCAGCGTCGTCATCGGTAGCTCCGCACGGGTCCGCGGGGTCTTGCCGGAGAGACGCACGAACAGCTTCACGTCGTCCTCGCGCACTTGCCTGAGCATGAAGGAGTGGAACGGCCGGCTTGCCCGTTCGAGCGCCTGCGTCTCGTTGATGGTGCCGGCGTTGTAAGGCTCCATGCCCTGCTTCCATGCGGCGTCGAAGGTCGGCGCCATGACGAAGAAACTCAGGAACAGCGCCAGGCTGATAACGATCGGGTTCGGCGGCACACCCTGCACGCCCAGCCCTGAACGCAGCAGCGAAAGCGCGACAACGATCCGCGTGAACGAGGTGATCGTCATCAGGATGCCGGGCGCGAGGCTGAGCACCGTCATGATCATGACGAGCTGGAGCACCCGGTTCGTCATGCCGCCGCCCCCGCCCGCAAGCGCCGCCGCGGCCTGTGCCAATGCGGCCTCGGGCAGGGCGAGGAGCAGCGCGGCCCCGGCAAGCGCGGCGCAGCGCTTCACGCTCCAGACCGGGCGGAATTTGCAGGCAATGGCTTCAGGCATCAGGGGTAATCTCGGGGCTGCGCAGGACGCGATTCAGGGAGGCGCCGACTATCCGGCCGAAACTGGTCGGCGCAGGATCGGGTAGGTCGCTTTCCTTGAACCCGACTTCGGGCAGAGTGGAAATTTTGGACATGAAGGACGCATCCTCCGCCTTCGGAGCCGCAACGGCAGGCGCCTCCGGGGCGCGGCAGGTGTCCAGCACCACGACGCCTTCCGGGCCGATCACCAGGCTGAATTCGGTATCATCGCGGCGCAGCAGGATGACCGAGCGCCGCTGGTCGATCGCCAGCCTCTCGACCACCTTGAGACGGCGCTCAGGCCCGGCGTTGCCGAACTTTTCCAGCCACTTGCCAAGGCCCTTGCCGTCCACCGTCAGGTCGAACCGACGCACCGCCCACAGTGCGCCCCAAAGCGCCCCCAGAACGACGCCAAGCGCGCCTAGCGTGCGCAGGAGCGACCATGCGTCCACGCCTCAGCGTTCCCGCTCGACGACGTGGGTGATCTCCAGCGACATCGACTCGCCATTGACGAGGATACGGCCCTCGGCGACGAGGCGGTCGTTGACGTAGACGCGCGTCGGATCGTCCTGCCCGCAGTCGAGCGGGATCATCGCGCCGCGGCTCATCTTGAGGACCTGACGGATCGGGATGCTCGTCGATCCGAGCACGATCTGCAGGTCGATGGGAATGCCTTCGAGGACGGACACAGCGCGTCTCCTTTCATGGCGGATTATAGGAAATAAATTATAGGAGCGATCCGCCACTAGGAAAAAATTGCCTATAAGGATGCGAGGGGCCCCGCCAAAGGTGGGCGGGCATTGCGGGCAGGAGCGCGTTCGTGGCGGAACTGGGCAATTCGATCGACGTCTCGGCATCGGGACTGCGGGCGCAGGCGCTGCGCATGCGCGTGATCGCCGAGAACCTTGCCAATTCGGACTCCGTGGCGAAAACGCCGGAAGGCGATCCCTATCGCCGCCGCGTCGCCACTTTCGCCGCCGAAGTCGACCGTGCCAGCGGAGCCACCCAAGTTTCGGTCAAGTCCATCGAGGCTGACAAAAGCGCCTTCGGACGCATCTACCAGCCCGGCAATCCGGCAGCGGACGGGCAAGGCTATGTCGAGCAGCCCAACGTCAATCCGCTGATCGAAGCGGCCGACATGAAGGCGGCCCAGCGCTCCTACGAGGCCAACCTCAACGCCATCGAATCCGCGCGCGGCATGACCATGCGCACCATCGATCTGCTGAAGTAAGGATAGACGGCGATGTCCATCGGAGCACTCGACGCTGCCTCGGCCTATGGCCGGGCGATGCGGGCAGCCTCGCCGCTTTCGGGCGGCACGCAAGGCGCAGCAGGACTGGGCGCCGGTTCGGCAACCGGAGGAAGCGCGGGCCTCTCCAGCATCGGGCCGGGCCTTGCACCGGGCATTTCCGGGGGGATTTCGGGCGGCCTTGGCGGCACGCTGGGCACCCAGACCGGCGGTAGCAGCTTCGGCGGCATGATCGAATCCATGGTCTCCGAAACCGCAGGCTCCCTGCGCGCGGCAGAGACCCAGAGCGTCAAGCAAATCGGCGGCAAGGGCGATCTCATCGACGTCGTCACCGCCATCGGCGCAGCGGAAACGGCGCTGGATACCGTGGTTGCCGTGCGTGACCGGGTTGTCTCTGCCTATTCCGACATCATGCGGATGCAGATCTAGCATCATGTTCCCATTCCGCTTCGTCCTTGCGAACGAGAGCGCCGTCACGCCATGAATCCCGAACAGGCCATCGAACTGGCGCGCGCGGCGCTGATGCTGATGCTGACCATCACGGGGCCGATGCTGATCTCCGCGCTGATCGTCGGCGTCGTCATCGGCCTGGTCCAGGCGCTGACGCAAGTGCAGGAAATGACGCTGACTTTCGTGCCCAAGCTACTGGTGCTGGGCGTGGTCATGCTGATCAGCCTGCCGATGATCGGCCATGCGCTGGGCGCCTTCATGGACCGCATCGCCGACGTCATCGTCTCGGGCTGAGACCGTGGACGCGCTCGACCTGGCTACGCTGCTCAGGCTGCCGATCGATACGGCGACCTTCCTGATCCTGTTCTGCCGGGTCGGCGCGGTGCTCATGCTGCTGCCGGCCTTCTCCGAGGAATCCGTGCCTCCGCAGATCCGGCTGGTGATGGCGCTGGCCTTCACCTTCGGGATGTACGGAATGCTGGAAGGCCGCGTGGCCCCGGCGGTGAAATCGGACATCTCGCTGCCCCTTCTGGTGATGGGCGAGGTCATGGTGGGCCTTGCCATGGGCATGGTGGTGCGCATCATGTTCAGCGCGGCCGCCATCGCGGGCGCCATCGCCGCGCAGCAGGTCGGACTGTCTTCGGCGCTGGTGAACGATCCGGCAATGGGCGGGCAGGCACCTCTGCTCTCGCGCCTGATCGGGCTGGCCGCAGTGGTGGTGTGCATGGGCACTGGAGTCCATCACTTGTGGATTTCCGCGATCTTCGGCTCCTACGCGACTTTCCCGGTGGGCGGGATGCCGCCGGCAGCGGATTTCGCGCACCTCGCCGTCTCGGTGATGGGACAGACGCTGGCGCTGGGGCTGAGCCTTTGCGCGCCGCTGATCCTTTACGGGATGCTGTTCAACCTTGGGCTGGGGCTGGCAGCGCGGGTAGCGCCTTCGATCCAGGTGTTCTTCATCTCCCAGCCGCTCAACCTGCTGCTGGGCCTGTCGGTGCTGGCGATGTCGATCGGAGCGATGCTGACCGCCTTTGCCGCCGCGATGGCCACGTTCATGCAGGACGGGTGGAAGCTGTAGGATGGCCGACGAAGCCGACAAGGACCAGCGGACTCACGAACCTACCGCCAAAAAGCTGGAGGACGCCCGCAAGCGCGGCGAAACCGCGATGGCGCCGGAGATGCGCCATGCCACGATGATGGCGGGCGCGCTGGCGGTGACCGGGTGGCTGGGCCTCTCGGCGATACAGCGGCTGGGCACCATGCTCAAGCGCCTCTGGGGCAGCGCAGATGACTATCCGCTCGACCCGGACGGCGCGCAGAACCTTGTCACCGGGGTCATGTGGCACACGGGTTTGTCGCTGCTGCCGATCTTTGCGGTGCTGCTCGCCACTGCCATCGCCACCGTGTTCCTGCAGGGCCGTGCCACGCTGAGCTGGTCGCGGGTGGCGCCCAAGTGGTCCAAGCTATCTCCCGCCAGCGGGGCCCAGCGCCTGTTCGGCACCCGCGCGCTGGTGGAATTCGCCAAGACCCTGGCCAAGATCAGCGCCATCGGCCTTGTCGTGTGGATGGTGCTGGCGCCCCGTCTCGAAGGGGTGGACGGGCTGGTCGGCCGGGCACCCGGCGCGATCGGCGCGGCGGCGGCGGGGCTGGCGTTCGAGGCGCTGCGCGCGGTCGTGCTGCTGGTTGCCGCGTTGGCGCTGTTCGACTTCATCTACCAGCGCCGCGCCTTCCTGAAACGGATGCGCATGACGCTGCAGGAAGTGAAGGACGAGCACAAGCAGGCTGACGGCGACCCCAAGATCAAGGCCAAGATCCGCCAGATCCAGATGCAGCGGGCCAGCAGGCGGATGATGTCGGCCGTGCCCGGCGCCAGCGTGATCGTCACCAATCCCACGCACTATGCCGTCGCGCTGAAGTACGAGCACGGCGTCACCGCCGCGCCGACGGTGGTGGCCAAGGGCGTCGACGCGGTCGCCTTGCGCATCCGCGAAGTCGGCGCCGAGGCGAACGTGCCGATCTTCGAAAGCCCCCCGCTGGCCCGCGCGCTGTTCGCGGCGGTGGAAATCGACCACCCGATCCCCATCGAACACTACGCGGCCGTGGCCGAGATCATCGGCTATGTGATGCGCCTCGCCCGCGAGAAGAAGAAGTAACGGCGCGGGCCCCTGCCCGGATGCCTGCGCTAATGGTGGACGGCCTTGTGCTGCAAGGAGGCGGCGACTTCTTCCGCCGGAGCGGCTTCGCCCTGATCCTGGCTTTCATCAGCAGCCATGTCGCCGTTTCCGTAGCACCACTTCATCAGGCGAGTGAAAGACGGGCTGCCGGCAAAGGCCACCTCACCGCCGCCGTAGAAGAAGGTTTCGGTTCCGGTGAACGGCCCCCGATCGTTCACCGCCTTCACCCTCCCGTGGTAAATCTTCCTGTCGCCGGAGCACTGTTCGACGGATTCGAATTCCGCTGAAGCGCCTTCGACGAGGTTCCTCTTCACGGCCTCCTCGACCTCGTTCTTGCACCCGCTCAAGGCGGCTGCCGCTCCCAGCAGCAGTGCTGCAATATGCACGGATTTCATGCTATACCCCTAGGGCTGCCCCGCCCCGGATAGTGTGTTTAACTATTTGAGGTCCGGCAATAATCAGGATCAACGTCCGAAAGCAGGGAGGTGGAATTGCCCCACTTGCGCGCATTGCATTTGTCCCCATGCTAGAGCGCCAAAACCTGCCGGGCAGGGGTTAGCCATCCATAAAGTTCTGCGCGGCGATAAAACCGCATGGCCTGCGCCCGGTCCGCGTCCGATTCGTCCTATAATGACCACGATGCCCAGGCTTTCGCTCTCGATGCTTCTTGCCGCCTTCGCGGTATGGCTGCTCATGCCGGCGAACGCGCTCGCCGGGCCGCAGCCGCGCATCAAGGATATCGTTGACGTCGAAAACGTGCGGACCAACCAACTGGTCGGCTATGGCCTCGTGGTGGGCCTGCAGGGCACCGGCGATCGTATCCGCAACGTCCCCTTCACCGAAGAAACGCTGCAGGCCATGCTGGAGCGCATGGGCGTGAACATTCGCGGCACCCAGATGCTCACCCAGAACGTCGCAGCGGTGACGGTGACGGCGACGATGCCGCCCTTCGCGCGCTCCGGCTCGACGGTCGACGTGCAGGTTTCCGCCTTGGGCGACGCCACCAGCCTTCAGGGCGGCATCCTGCTCGTCTCCTCGCTGCGCGCGCTCGACGGAGAGATCTACGCTGTGGCGCAGGGGCCTGTCGCGGTGTCGGGCTTCAAGGCGCAGGGCGCGGCGGCCAAGCTGAGCCGCGGCGTGATGACCACGGCCCGCATCGCTGGCGGCGCCATCATCGAGCGCGAGGTCGCCTACGACCTGCGCTCCGCCCACAGCCTGAAGCTGGCTCTGAAGAACCCCGATTTCACCACCGCCCGCCAGATCGCCGCTACCATCAACCGCGAGGCGCCCGGCTCGGCCGAAGTGCTCGACCCCGGCACCGTGGAACTGCGGCCTTATGGGAGCGGCTCGATCATCGACCTCGTCACCCGGATCGAGAACCTGCCGGTCCAGGTCGACCAGCCCGCGCGCATCGTCATCAACGAGGCGGCGGGCACCGTGGTCATGGGCGCGGACGTGCGGGTCAGCCCGGTCGCCATCGCGCAGGGCGGGCTGACGATCAGCGTCACCGAAACGCCGATGGTCTCGCAGCCCGGACCGCTTTCGGGCGGACAGACCGCCGTGGTCCCGCGCACCACCATCCAGGCCGACGACGGCAGCGGCGCCTCGCTCGCGGTGCTGAACAGCGGCACCTCGCTGCAGACGCTGGTGGCGGGCCTCAATTCGCTGGGCGTCAGCCCACGCGACCTCATTACCATCTTGCAGGCCCTGCGCACGGCAGGCGCGCTGCAGGCCGAAATAGCGGTGCAGTGACATGACCGATCCCGTCGTTTCTCCGCCGGCCGCGCCGGTCAGGCCCCGGCCCCAGGTCGTCACCCCGGACCGCAGCCCCGCAGGCGTCGCGCGGCAGTTCGAGGGCGTGTTCGCAGGGCAGATCACCAAGATCATGATGGAAACGGTGGACCAGGGCGACGAATTCTCCGGCGGTCACGGCGAGGAGATGTTTCGCGGCATCCTGGCCGAGCAGATCGGCAACCAGATCGCGCAAGGCAAGGGCCTGGGCATAGCCTCGGCTGTGGAAGCGCAGATCATCCGCCTGCAGGGAGGCCAGAATGCCGGAGCAGCCGATGGCAAGTGACGTGATCGAGATCATGACCTCGCTCTCTGCGGTCATGCGTGAGGAAACCGCGCGGCTGAACGCGCACGAGCGGGTGCTGGATCTTGCCGAGCTGGCAAGCGCCAAGGCGCGCCTCGTCGGTGCGCTGGAGGAGCGACTGGCCCGCCTGGGCCGACAGGAGCCCAGTTGGTCGGCGCAGATGGACGATGCTACGCGCGAACGGTTTGCCGATGCACTGGGCGAACTGCGCGCAGCCTCGATGGTCAACGCCGCACTGCTGGAACGACAGATCGAACTGTCTGCCGACATGATGTCTGCGATCTCCGCCGAGGCGAAGCGGCTCACCGGCAACCGCGCCTATGCCTATGGCGCCAGCGGCAACCTTGCCCGCACAGACCTGACGACGCCGATCTCGCTCAACGGCGAATTCTAGGACGCGACCCGAAGCGCACAACCGCCACGCGGCGGTGCGCCGCCCTGAAAACGCGCCTCAGGACGGGCTACGACCGGGCAGTGTACGAAGCGCCGACACGATGGAACCTGCCGTGACATCAACCTGTCTGCGCGCTTCGTGGTGCATCAGCGCCAGCCATTCGCTGATGACGTTAATGCCCTGCTGCGTCAGTACCAGGTAGACACGGCGCTCGTCCGAGCTGTCTTTGATATGTGCCACCAGGCCCTTTTTGGAGAGCTTCGAAACATGGTCGATGGCCGTCGTCGTCGGATAGGTGGAAGCAGCGCAGGCGCGTGACACGGTGGTGCTGCCGCGCCCCTGGTTACGATAGAGGTCCAGCAGCATCAGCCAGCCGCATTCCTCCACTTCCGGCGCGACCCGGCGTCTGACGGCTATGGCGTCCAGGTATACCTGGACGTTGTCGATCTCGCATTCGATCCGGGCGTGATCACCCAGAGCCGTCTGCAGTTCATCTTTCAATTCTTCGATCTTCAGCACTGCGCAGCTCCTGCGAAGAGGACTGTCGCAGGTCCAGGATCGGACCCACGCACAGCACGATAAGTTCCGGTATGCTCCAGATGCCCGAAATCGCCTTGAACAGCAGCGGCGAGTTCGGCACGAACTGCCAGGCAAGGAACGACAAGACACTGAGCATGTGGAAGGCGCAGATCCAGAGCGGCCAGTACCGGTCCGTCCTGACCGCCACATGCAGCAGGCCGCCGAGCAGGATGAGGTCGACGATGATCGTCGCATCCGGCAGCGTGACCAGTTTCTTCAGTGTCGTGGCGCCGAAGTACGTCGCCAGCGCGGCGATGAGAAACATCAGGCATATCTTGCGCCCTTCCGACCCGCCCCAAACGAGCGCGGGCACGCAAGCGGCGATCATCAGAAAGGAAAAGGCGAAGTTGAGAAGCATGGCCTTGAGTTTAACCTTTGAGAGCCTCCGTCAAGGTCACCTTTCCAACGGGATCGGATCAGGCGCGTGCCATCTCGACTGACTTCAGCACGCCGTTGGGGCTGTCGTCGCCCAGGCAACCCCAGTCGGTCTCGCAGTGCTGCGACTCGCCTTTGATGACGGCGAGCTTGCGGTGCATCTGCACCATGTCCTTGCGGCTTTCGACGAGCTTGGAGAAGCTTGCTGCGGTCGAATCAAGTGCGCCCTGCAGGCGGGCGGGCAGGACCGACGAGGCGGCGTTGGCTTCCATGATCGTGGCCGCAAGACGCGCCACGTCGAACAGTGCGGTGTCTACGCTTTTGAACATGCACGAAATATCTGCAGCGACGGCACGGCCGCCAGCATCCGAAAGGCGCATAATACTTCTCCGTTGCGTGAAGCACGCTGAGGTAGCTCTGTGATGGAGTTCACCTGCCGAGCAGGTTGAGGATGCCGATCATGATCGTGACGATGGCTGCGAGCACCGCAATGGCAACAAGTCCGATCTGACCCATCGCCATTATGCGTTGCACCAGCGTCAGATCATGACGAGGCCCCCCGACCGGAGGAAGTCTCAACTGCGAGGGGAGCACCGTCCGCGGTGTGGACGATTGCGCCTGATCCTCGCCGAATGTTGCGATTTGCTCCGGCTGACCTGCTTGTGCACCGGGACGAGCGGCCGGGTCGAGGCCTTGCGAGGTACTAGGTAGCCGCTCCCTATGCGTTGAAATATCTAGGAAAATCCTGGCGGCATCGGCGCGGCTCGAAACGCCCAGCTTCATCAGTAGGTCGGCGACGTGATTGTCGATCGTCTTGTACGAAAGACCTAGGCGCACGCCGATCTCCTTGGACGACAGGTGCCGCGCCACGAGTGACAAAACCTCATACTGCCTAGCCGAGAGCTTCTGCCGAAGCTCGGCCTCACTCCATTCCTGCATCGTGCGACCCTTGCACCCTGCCCAAGGGCAGTTCTTCGCGTCCGAACCTCGGCTGAATATCAAAAGTTAACGATTTGCAATAATTAACATTATTCAGTGACGGATATAGTTCGGCGACCCGCAGGCATACCCGGATCGGCGCCGCCAAAATCAGCCCCATCCGGCGGCGAGGCGCCCGGCTGCGGCCATCATTGGTGAAAAGAAGGTGGCGGCGTTTTCGCAACCTGCCCCCGTCCCTGCCGAAGGCGGCGACCGGAGTTGCTACTCGAAGACGGCTGACAGTACGGCGGCGACAGTGGACGGGTCCAGTGCGTCGATGGCGACTTCGAGGTCCGGGCTCATGCTATAGCCCTGCATCCTGCCATGCCGGTCCGCGGCGACCGAGAGGACGCGCAGACCGCCCTCCTCGCGGATCACTGCCAGACCGCCGGTCGCGGGATAACGGTCGGGGTCGACCACAAGGGTCGCGCGGCCGGGCAGGCCGGCGCCCAGCGTGGGACGGCTCAGGCGCAGGCCGTAGGCGCGCGGGCCAGCGCCGCGCGGGGCCTCGACGACGGCGCCGGTGGGTGTCTGGGCAATCAGGCCCTCGGGCAGCGCGGTGCCGAAAACGGGGAGCAGCCGGATTCGCGCGGTGCCCGCTTCGGTCTCGGCGGGTTCCTCGGCAGCGGTTTCGGCGAGCGGGGCAGCCTTTTCCGGGATCGGCGCGGCGCTGGCAGGGACTGCCAGTTCCTCACGCAGGGCGGCGATGCGGGCGCGCGACTTGGCGAGCCGGATTTCGGGGTTGGCGACCAGCGGCAGCACCGGATCAAGGTCGCCGCGCGCGTGCATCGCTTCCACCTGGGCAACAAGCGCCGCATCGCTGGCCGCACCGAACAGGCGGCGCAGGGCGGCGCGCACATCCTCGTTCCAGCGGTCGAGCGGCTTCAAGGCGTTTTCGATGCGCGAGAGTACGACCGGGGCGATGCCGTAATCCTGTTCCAGCACGGCGATCGTCAGCGCCGCATCACCGCCGCGCCGCGCGCGCAGGGCAGCGGCAAGCAGAACCGCGCCGAGTTCACCCTCTGCATCGGCAGGAGCGGCGCCGTGGAGCGGTTCGGCCCATGCAGCGATATCGAAAGCGGGGTCGTCCACGTCGACCAGAAGGTCGTCCGGCTCGACGCCGAGCGCTTTGCCGAGAGCGCGCAGTTCGTCGGCGCGGGCGAAGATCTCTCCGCGTTCGATCTTGGACAGGCGGATATAGGTGATCGTCGGAAGCCGCTCCGACAGTTCGAGCAGCGAACCGATATTGAGTTGCTTGCGGAACTTGCGAATACGGTTCGGGAAGACCAGAGTACGATAACAATCGATTTCAGTCACGACCGTGCCCGTTACTTTTTCCTGTGCCGGTTGCTGCCATAACCTTGGCGATTTCTCGCTCATCGTGTTTCTTGTCCGTTCGTGGGGTGGGCAGGCTTTTTCATGCCTGTCCTGTGCGGTCAATGTGGCCAACCGGGGCCGTTCCGAATCGGGTCTTTTTCACTGCCATGCCCCGCGATCCTGATAACTTGGCGGTGTGGCCGCTATCCTGCTTCGATCTCCTTAAAATTACGGATATTTTACGCAAAATTGGTGCGCAATCCGCAAAAAGGGCGCTTGGACACGCAAAATGCCGGAAATCAGCGGTTTCGAACACGGGCACCGCCACACCGGATGGGCAGTCTGCACCTCCGAAATGGATGCAAAATTGTGGATCACAGGCTCGCCCTCGTCGCGCCCCCGCATTTTTCGAGGATCAATCCTTTAAACTCGCACGCCCGATTGCGGTTCCCACGGCCGCCTTTCCAGGAGCGACTCGGTGCAGCGGGAACGCTCCTGCCTTTAGCCCTTGCCGATCGCCGTCTTCATCAGGCCGATCTGCTTGCGGTAGAGGTTCGTCATCGCGGCATAGTCGGACTGCACCTGCCCCAACGAAAGGAGCTGGTCTTCCAGCGTCACGTTGTTGCCGTCGGGCTTGGTTTCGCTTGTCTCGCTGTCCAGGATGACGCGGCCGCCAGCCTGCGGGGGCCTGGCGCCAAGGGCAGCCATACCGCCCGACAGTTCGACACGCGGCCGCGCGACGCGCGGCGTGCCGCCGACGCCCGCCTGGCTTTCCACCAGTGCGGAAAAGTCCGGCGCCTCGACGGTACGGGCCTTGTAGCCGGCGGTCTCGCTGTTGGCGATGTTCTCCGAGATCACGCGCTGGTGCTCGGCCATGGCTTTCATCGCGCGGCCCATGCCGTCGAAGATGGGGGGGAGGGAAGAGGACATGGCGTTCCTTTACGAACCGGCGATCACGAGCCGGTCAGCCGCGAAAGCGCGGCCTGGTAATTTGCGAGCTGGGCCTTCTGATAGGCGGAACCGCCGCCGGTGGGCAGCACTCCGTTCACCAGCGAGGCCTTGGTGGTATCCCAATAAAGCGAGCGATAGGCCGACTGCGTCATCGAAACCGCCGACTTGATCTTCGACAGCGCCGTTGCCGCCGTCTTGGCATCGAGCAAGGTCAGCGCATCGCTCAGGCCCAGGTTGTAGCGCCCGCCCGGCGTGACCTTGGGATCGGTCTTCGCGGTGATCTTGGGCGGCACGAGACGTACCGGATCGAGGCCCAGCTTGCCCAGCGCATCGCGCCCGTCCGCACCGGCGACGAGTTCCAGCGTATGGCCGGACATAACCTCGATCTTCAGGCTGGAGCGGCCATCGGTGAACGGGGTGGTGATCTTGGCATCGGTGCCGGTGATCCGGCGAATCTTCTGCGCGAGGGTCACCATGGTCTCGCCGTCCTCGATGGTGACGGTGCGGACGGTCGCGCCATCGACGCTGATCTTGAAACTGTCGCCGACGCGCAAGCTGGTCTCGTCCACGAGATCGCCGGTGGTCTGCTGGTTAAGCAGGCCGCGGTGAAGTCCCAGCGCGCCCAGCGCGGTTGCCCCGCCGGCCACGGCGGTCAGGCGCACCGGCTCGACCGAGGAACTCAGCCGGCCCCACTGCGACACGGTCTGCACCGATCCGTCGGCCGCGTCGACGCGGGCCACGAAGCCGTCGACCTTCCCGACCTTGCCACCGTTTAGGGTACCTGCCGTGCGCCCGCCCACATAGAGAGCGCCATTTAGGAAGGCGACGCTGTCGGCCTGGTCGCTATCGGCCGTGCCGATGTAGCTGGTACCGGCAACGGTCAGGTCGGAGCCGATCAGGGTGACGAAGGCGTCCTGCCCGCCGCTGGGGGCATTGACCTGCGGACCGTTCAGCGCTGCCCCGGTCGCACCGACGACCGCGATCTGGCCGGTTTCCGAAACCGCGATAGCCCGCGCCGAGGCGTTGCCCAGAGCGACGGAGCCAAGGTCCTGCGTCAGCGATCCGGCCGCGATCCGGCGCAGGGTGGCAACGCCGCTCTCGTTGGTGAGGGCCAGCAGGTTGCCGTCGTTGTCGATGGCCAGCGCGGAGATCGAATCCGACCCGCCGCTATCGATCGTGCGCCGCTCGGTCAGCTTGCCGCTGGCATCCAGCTTGACGATCACCGCATCGCCGCCCCCGCTGGAGGCGCGCCCTGCGACGTAGATCGAGCCGTCGTTGCCCACCGTCAGCGCCGAAGCGGTCTCGTTGCCGACCTGCCGGATCGCCGTGCTGGAAAGTTCCTCGCCCTTGGTATTGAAGCGGGTGACGACAAGGTCGGTCTGGGTATCGTCGCTGCCATTGAAGGCGCCGCTTACCGTTCCCGCGACGACGATCTCGCCATTGGGGGCGATGCCCACCGCCGCGCCCTTGGCGCTGCCGGCCGCGCCAAGGCTGCGCTGCCATACGACATTGCCTTCGCTGTCGACCTTGGTGAGGAACAGGTCGTCCTTGCCGTCAGTGATCTGCGCGCCAAGATCGCCGTCTGTGGTGCCGACGATGTAGCTGTAGCCCTGCGCGTCGGTGACGATGCCGTTTGCCGCCGTGTCGGCGAAGACGGTATAGTCCTTGCCCTCGACGTCGTCCTTGCTTGCGGCCGCCTTGGCGCGTGCAGTGGCGGCGGTGTCCACCGCGTTGATCTTGTTCAGCCGCTCCCAGGTGAGCGAACCTTCGAGGTCCTCTATACGGTAGATGTCGGCGCCCGTGGGGGAGGAAGGTCCCGTCACACCGCTGGCCACCATCAACGCATCGCCGGCGTCGACCTGATCAATCGATACCTGCTCGATCCCGGCAGGATTGAAGACGAGGCCCCATTTGCCATCTGCCTTCTCGACAGTGAAATTCGATTTCCAGTGGCTGGTCGCATTGCCATCGGCATCGAGTACCGGATTGCCCTGAGCGTCGAGCGCGGGCCGCGCACCGATCGCGGCGTTGATCGCAGCGGCGACCGAATCGAGCGTCGGCGGCTGGCTCGTTTGCCCCAGATCGACCTGGACGACCTCGCTGGCCCCACCTTTCGAAAGTGTGACCTGAAGAATTTCGCTACCGGAAAGTCCCTCGATCGTCGCTGCGCGGGTCTTGGAAACGCCGGTCCCGACCGTGGCGCTGGTGGAGTAGCGCGCCTCTACGCCGAGCGTCCGGGTGCTGCTTGTGGTGTTGCCGAACGCCAGCGTCAGCAGGTCCGTATCGGCCGATCCGAGGTAGGATTGCAGGTCCGCCATGCCCTTGGCAAAGGTCTTCTGCAGGGCCGCGCGCTCGGTGGCGGAGATCGTTTTCGAGGTTGCCGCGTCAGCAAGAATACGAAGATTTTCCAATGCTTTGTACGCAGTGAAAGCGGTCTGCACATCGGGCAGATCTTCCAGCGCGCTGTCGCCCTTGGCGTCGATGATCGTGGACAGGCGCTTGATCGCGGCGATCTGAGCGGCAGTGCTGCCGGTGGGCTCGGTCAGCCCCTGCCACGGCGGCGTGGTGGCAGGTGTGGTGAAGGCCTTCCTGGCTGCGACCACCGCCGGGCTGTCGGTCGAAGAGGCATTGCTGAGGTAGGAGGAATAAGCCGTGCTTCCGCCCAGGACGGACAATCCTATCAACCCGTTATTCAGACTTATCGTCAATTGTGCCTCCTGGGCCGGTTGCGCGGGTGTTCCTCCTATAAATAGAAGGAACTCTCCGGGATCGGATTGAATCGGACAATTTTCGAAGGGTCTCGCAGGTGAACATGATGACCGCGGTGGGTGAACCACCGGAGCTCAAGAAGTACTCAGGCCTCCAGCGCGCGGCCGCGCTGCTGCTGGCGCTGGGTCAGGAGCACGGCATCCCGATCTGGCAGCAGCTGAGCGACGAGGAGATCAAGGAGCTTTCGGGCAGCATCTCCCAGCTCGGCCGCGTGCCCGCCGTCGTCGTGGAATATCTGCTTGCCCAGTTCTCGGGCGAGGTGTCCAGCATCACCACGCTGCACGGCTCCTACGAGACGACCGAGCGCCTGCTGGAAGGCGTGCTTGCGCCCGACAAGGTCAAGGACATCATGGAGGACATCCGCGGTCCTTCGGGCCGCACGATGTGGGACAAGCTATCCAATGTCAGCGAGGGCGTGCTGGCGGGCTACCTCAAGAGCGAGCACCCGCAGACCGTGGCGGTGATCCTGCAGAAGCTGAAGCCCGATCATGCCGCGCGCGTGCTGGCTTCGCTGCCGCGCGACTTCGGCACCGAGGTGGTGATGCGCATGCTCAAGACCGAGACGGTACAGAAGGATGTGATCGTGCAGGTCGAGCAGACGCTCAAGACCGAGTTCATGACCAACCTCTCGCGCTCGCAGCGCCGCGATCCGCACGAGAGCATGGCCGAGCTGTTCAACGCGCTTGACCGTTCCACCGAGGAAGACATGCTCGGCGCGCTGGACGAACGCGCGCCCGAAGCGGCGGAGCGCATTCGCGGCCTCATGTTCACCTTCGAGGATCTGGGCAACCTGCTGCCGTCCGCGATCCAGGTTATCGTGCGCAACTGCAACAAGCGCGAACTGGCGCTGGCGCTCAAGGGATCGCCGGAGGACATGAAGAAGCTGTTCTTCGGGGCCATGACCGAACGCGCGGCCAAGCTGATGCGCGACGACATGCAGGCGATGGGGCCGGTGCGCGCACGCGAATGCGAAGCGGCGCAGGGCAACCTGGTGCGCCTCGCCAAGGAACTGGGCGAACGCGGCGAGATCATGCTCGCGGATCCCAAGAGCGACGACGCGATGATCTACTGATGAGGTCCTGAGTGAAGGCAACAATGGACGGCTTTGCGACGATACAGCCATTCGGTTTCGACCGGGTGTTCCACCTCGTGGACACCCATGCGCCGGAGCCGCTGGCAGGCGGGGAAGCAGGCCTCGTCCTGCCGCCTGAGGACCTTCACGAAAAGGTCGCCGAACTGGAGGCGCGCATCGAGCGCCTCCACGCCGACCACCGCGCCGAACTTACCCGCGCCCGCGCCGACGGTTTCGAGGCCGGGGCCACGCAGGCACGCTCCGAACGGGCCGAGGCGCTGCTTTCGGCCACCGACGCGCTCCACGCGGGCCTGAGCGACATCAATGCCCGCTTCGACACTGCCACACGCGCCATGCTGGCCGAGGCCGGCGCCGTCGTGCTCCACGCCGCGCAGCTGCTCGCCGGCCATGCCATCGACGCGGCGCCCGCGCGCGCCGTCGACGAAGCGCTAGGGCGCGCCCTCGAACAGGTCGCACAGGGCACCGCGCTGGTGGTGCGCGCCAACCCGGCGATGCGCGGTGAAATCGAAGCGCTGGTCGCCGAACGCAGGGCCCGGGCAGGTCGCAATCTGGCGGTTACGGTGGTGGATGACGTAGGCGTGCCGGAAGGCGACGCGCGGATCGAATGGAGCGCAGGCGGCCTCAACGTTGATGCCGAGGCGCGGCGTGCGGCAGTGATGGCGGAACTGGCCGGGACGCTGGCCGCCGCATAGGCGCGTGTGGCCGGTGCTCAGGCAGGCATTTGCGGGGGGACTGAATCGCAAAGGCTCTCCTTTGCGAATAATCCCGGTAATTCAATGCCGGTCAAAGAATCGTCGCAAGCACATTTAAAGATGCTATCCGACAAATTCTTCTAATTATTTGAAAATCTGCCCCTGGCTCTCCCTCGCAAGCCCAGCCTTGCGCCGTTCGGAACAACTTCCTTCGAATTGAAGCCGTACCGGCAAATCCTACCTGATAAATCTACCCAGGTATGAAGGTTTGCGCGATCCGGTCTGCATCGGTTCACCGCATGATCCACTCGAATTAGCCTGACAGCCACCTGTGTTACGGGGGGTGTTCATGTACCCGCAAGGTTGGGATGAACACGCAGGATGTCCATGATGTTCAGGTTCAGGTGCAGCTCCATGCCGCACTTCTCATGAAGCCAGATGGAGGGGTTCCGACAGCCCGATACGCCATCACGGCGGTGGTAGTTGGACGAAAAGCTGCGATCTCGCAGGCCCGACAGGTCGAGTTTGAAGGAGTAGCCCAATGAGTGTCATTTCCCACAGCCCCCGCGTTCTTTTGATGGTGGCCATGCTTGCCGGCACAGCGGCAGGCAGCGTGTCCGCCCAGACGCAGGGATCGCCCGACGGCGATCTCTCGGTGACCGTGTCCGACACCAGCCCGACCGACCGGTCGGCAATGACGGAAGGTCCCGAAGTGAAGGGCATCATTTCCGCACGCAGCGGCGCCAAGGTGCAGGTCACCTCCGACGACGGTAACCGCACGGTCGTCACCGTCGACGATGCCACCAAGATCAGCGCCAGCAAGGGCCTGTTCGGCCTTGGCAACAGCAAGCTGGCAGCAACCTCGCTGCTCAACGGCCTGCCGGTGAGCATCAAGACGCTGCAGGGCGGCGGCACGCTTCTGGCGAGCGAGATCAAGCTGCAGAACAAGGATCTCAAGACCGCCACCATGATCCGCAACGGCACCGATCAGGGCTTTGCCGAACAGACGGCGGCCACTGAAGCGCTGCGAGGCCGCATGGGCGATATCGGCAAGTACAACATCAAGGGCACGACCAACGTGAACTTCGATACCGGCAAGTATGCCCTGTCGCCCGAGGCGAAGCAGAGCCTCTGCGCCGCGGCATCGAGCGCCGAGGGCATGGACAACGCCCTTCTGCTCGTCGTGGGTTACACCGATTCCACCGGCAACCCGGAATTCAACCAGGTGCTCAGCGAAAAGCGGGCTGGCGGCGTCGTCAATTTCCTTCAGCAGGCCTGCCACTGGAAGCCCTACCGGATGCTTACCCCAACCGGCATGTCCGAAGCGGACCCGCTGGCGGACAACTCCACCGAAGAAGGCAAGGCACAGAATCGCCGCGTTGCGGTCAACATTCTGGTCAGCAAGGGCCTCGACGGTCTGTAAGGCGTTTGGGGGCGGGCTTTGTCCGCCCCCATCCCATTTTCAGCGACACGCGCCGGGCGACAGATTTTTCCATCGCCCGGCAAGTCTTGCCTAGTTCTTATCCTATAATGCCCGGGGGCGACGCAGGGGCGCGACGCCATTGACCTTAGAGGCCGGGCTTGGACGCGCTACGCAACTTCATCGGGCAGATCGGTACGCGCCGGGCCATGGCGATGGGCGGTGTCGCGCTTGCGCTGCTGCTGGCGCTGGGCTGGATGGCCATGCGCACGCCGCAAAGCGCGATGGGCTATCTCTACACAGACCTCGACCCGTCCGCTGCCGCCACGATCACCGAGAAGCTCAAGGGACAGGGCGTCCCATTCCAGCTTTCGGCGGACGGTTCGGCGATCATGGCCCCGGTCGACAAGCTGCCCGAACTGCGCATGGCGATGGCGTCCGAACAGCTGGGCGGCAAGATCGGCTATGAAGTACTCGACGAGGAAGAGCCGTTCGGCATTTCATCCTCCCGCGCGCGCCTGAACGAGACGCGCGCGGTCGAAGGCGAACTGGTCCGCTCGATCGAAAGCCTCGACCGGGTCACCCGCGCCCGCGTCCACGTCGTCATGCCCGAGCGCGCGATGTTCGAGACCGAAGCGCGCAAGGCCACCGCCTCCGTCACCGTGAAGACCAATGGCCGCCTGCCCGCAGAAGCGGTGCAGGCGATCCGCTACCTCGTCGCCTCGGCCGTGCCGGACCTGTCGCCGGAAGCCGTCTCGGTGGTGGACCAAACCGGCGCGCTGCTGGCCCGCGCAGGCGAGGGTGAAGGCGCCGCCAGTGACCTGGAAGACCGCCAGAAGGCCGTCGAGGCCCGCCTGCGCGACCAGATCGAGACGATGGTCGAGCCGATCGTCGGACGCGGCAAGGTCCGCGCCGAAGTGGCCGCCCTGCTGGAACGCGATCAGGTCCGCGAGGAATCCGAGACCTTCGATCCCGATGCCCAGGTCATCCAGCACCAGGTCACCGTCGAATCGGGCAGCCAGAGCAACGAAAACGACCCCGGTGCCCAAGGCGCCAGCGTCGCGACGCAGCTTCCCGACAATCAGGCCGCCCCCGCCGGTACGCCCGGTGACAGCCGCCGCTCAGCCCAGAACGAGACTTCCGAGGACGTCACTTACCAGAACAGCCGCACCCAGAAGGTCGCGGTGCGCAACCCCGGCCAGATCAAGCGCCTGACCGTGGCAGTGATGGTAGACGGCGGCGAAAAGGGCCTGCCCGCGCCGCAGATCGAACGGCTCCAGCGCCTGGTCGAAAACGCGGTCGGCTACGACGGCCAGCGCGGCGACAGCGTGGTGGTGGAGAACATGCCCTTCGCCGCGCCCGGCGACCTTGACGGGATCGATGGCGGACTGCCCTTCGGCCTGACCGTGGACCGTATTCTCGACGTTCTGAAGATCCTGCTGGTGGGCGGCATCGTGCTGTTCGCCATCCGTATGCTTCGCCGCCCCAATGCCCCGGCATTGCTGCCGCCTCCCGGCGAGCGCCTCGACGACGACGAGCGCCGCGATCTGGCCGGCGGGGTGACTTATGCCCAGCTTGAACCCGGCGAGGAAGGTTCGCTCGAAGCGGGCGGGCTGCTCGATCAGGAAGTGGCGCTCGCCCATGTCGACGGGCGGATAAAACTCTCCGCGCTGCGGCGCATCGGCGACACGATTTCGGCTAATCCAGCCGAATCCGCCTCCGTAATCCGCCAGTGGATGAACACGTGAAAGGTATCCGATGAGCGACGAGCCAGAGACCCGGCAGCTCGCCCCCGTGCATTTGCCCGAAGACGACGCCGCCGGCGATGCGGCCGCAGGCCTTGGCACAACCTCGCTGCCGCCGCGCCCTTCGGCGCCGCCCTCGCCCGACGATCTCCAGGCCGTGTTCGACGTGCCGGTGAAAGTGCAGGCAGTACTGGGCCGCTCGCGCATGGACATCGGCGACCTGCTGCGGCTCAAGCCCGGCATGGTGGTGGAACTGGACCGCCGTGTGGGTGAGCCGGTCGACATCTTCGTCAACAACCGCCTGATCGCGCGCGGCGAAGTGGTGCTGATCGACAGCACGCTGGGGATCACGCTCACCGAAATCATCCGCAAGGAAGGATGATGACCACCCGTCTCATGCTCGTGGGCGAACTGGGCGACGCGGTGGGGCTGGCGACCGAGATGGTGCGTGGGTCCGCCGCGCGGATCGGCGTGGAGACGGCAGGCCCCGCAGCCCTCGAAGCATGGGCCGAGCCGGGCGAGGAGCCGGACGGCGATGTCGTGGTGGTGGACCTTGCGGTGAACCTCAAGGACGTGCTGGCACGGCTGCGCGGTGACCGCCGCGATTTGCAGTCAGTCCCCGCTTCGGTCTCCGGGCTGGTCGGGCAGAACATCGCCGACGTCGAGCGTGAGCTGATCCTGCAGACACTGCGCCACTGTGACGGCAACCGCAGCGCGGCCGCAGTGATGCTGGGCATTTCGGTGCGGACCATGCGCAACAAGCTGCGCAGTTTCCTGGCCGACGGGATGGCGGTGACGCCCTCGCTGGCCGGCGGCGCAGTGCGCCACGAAATCGCGGCCGGGGCCTGAACCTTTCATGCCTGCATGCAACCCTGAAGCGGCGCCGTGCCTTGAGCGCCTGGGCGTCGACGGGGCCTCGTCCTAAACCATGGCCTCCGCCCCGAACGAACCCATGAAAGACCTGCTTTCCGGCAGGATCGCCCCGATCCTCGCCCGGCTTGGGCCGGGGCGCGATCTGGCGCTGGCGCTGGGCGTGGGCGCGATCATCGCGATGCTCATTCTGCCGATGCCGGGTTGGCTGCTCGACATGGGGCTGGCGCTCTCGATCACTGCCTCGGTGCTGATCCTGATGACGGCGCTGTTCATCGAAAAGCCGCTCCAGCTATCCAGCTTCCCCACGATCCTGCTGATCGTGACGATGCTGCGCCTTGGCCTGAACCTCGCCTCGACCCGCCTGATTCTGGGCCACGGGCACGAGGGGCATCAGGCGGCGGGCGGCGTGATCGCGGCCTTCGGCGAATTCCTGATGGGCGGCGAGACGGTCATCGGCCTGACCATCTTCGCGATTCTGATCGTCATCAACTTCGTGGTCATCACCAAGGGCGCGGGCCGCATCGCCGAAGTGGCGGCGCGTTTCAGCCTCGATGCCATGCCCGGCAAGCAGATGGCGATCGACGCCGATCTCAACGCCGGCACCATCACCGAAGTGCAGGCCCGCGAACGCCGCGCCGAGATCGAAGCGGAAAGCGGCTTCTACGGCGCGATGGACGGCGCCTCGAAGTTCGTGAAGGGCGATGCCGTCGCGGCACTGCTGATCACCGCGATCAATATCGTGGTGGGCCTGATCGTGGGCGTGGCGATCCACGGTGTGCCGTTCGGGCAGGCCTTCACCACCTACACCCTCCTCACCGTGGGCGACGGACTGGTCAGCCAGATCCCGGCGCTGATCGTCTCGACGGCGGCGGGCCTGCTGGTGTCCAAGGGCGGCGTCGTCGGCAAGACCGGCGCGGCGCTGGGCGACCAGCTGGGCCGCTACCCCAAGGCGTTCGGCATAGCGGGCGCGCTGATGGGATCGCTGGCGCTGGTGCCCGGCCTGCCGTTCCTGCCTTTCGCGGTGTTCGGCGGCCTGTGCGGATGGCTCGCCTGGACGATGACCAAGAAGGCCGAAGGCGAGGCCGCCACCGCGCGGGTGGAACACGCGGCCGAACAGGCCCGCCAGTCCGCCGCGCAGGCGGAGGAACCGATCTCGCGCACGCTTGCGATCGACGCGCTGCGCATCGAACTGGGCTACGGGTTGCTCCCCCTCATCAACGATGCCGTGGCCGAACCGCGCCTCGACGATCAGGTGCGTGCGCTGCGCCGCCAGATGGCGATCGACTACGGCTTCGTCCTGCCATCGGTGCGCATCCTCGACAACATGGCGTTGCAGGCCAACGAATACGTGGTCTACGTCAAGGAAACCGAGATCGCGCGCGGCGAACTGCGCATCGGCAAACTGCTCGTCATCAATGCGGGCGGCGGCGACACGGGCCTGCGCGGCGAAGCGACCAGGGAGCCGGTTTTCCAGCTGCCCGCCCTGTGGATCGAACGCGAGATGCGGCAGGAGGCTGGCTTCCGGGGCCTGACCGTGGTCGATTGCGGCACCGTGGTGACCACCCACCTGACCGAAATCGTCAAGGACAACATCGCCGACCTGCTCTCGTACACTGAAACGCAGAAGCTGCTGGACGAGGTCCACAAGGAATCCGCCAAGCTGATCGCCGAGCTGGTCCCCTCGCGCATCTCGATTTCCGGCGTGCAGCGGGTTCTGCAGAACCTGCTGGGCGAGGGCGTCTCGATCCGCGATTTGCCCACGATCCTCGAAGGCATCGCCGAGGCCTGCGCGGTGACTTCCAACCTCACCCAGGTAAGCGAGCATGTCCGCGCCCGCCTTGCCCGGCAGATTTCCGCGCAGCACACGCTGGACGGGACGATTCCGATCGTTTCACTGGGCCCGGTGTGGGATGAGGCCTTCGGCGAGGCGATCATCGGTCAGGGCGACGACCGGCATCTGGCGATGGCGCCCTCTCAGTTGCAGGCCTTCATCGCGGCCGTGCGCGAGACGTACGACCGCCTCGCCGGACAGGGCGAGATTCCGTGCCTCCTGACCAGCCCGGCACTGCGTCCCTTCGTGCGCTCGATCATCGAGCGCGTGCGGCCCGCCACGGTGGTCCTCTCGCAGAACGAAATCCATCCTCGCGCGCGCCTGCGCAGTCTCGGCGCGGTCAACTGACGGGCCTGCCTTCGCGTCAACCTGCCCTGACGGGGATCGACGCTGAATGACACATTCTCGAACAGCAAGACCGCCCCGCGCGACCACATGGAGGCCGATCGCTCTATGATAGACTTGATGGCCGTTCCCGCGATCTCCCTTTCCCCGATCAAGACGCTCGCGGCAGCCGAAGCGGTGCCCCCGCGCGCGGCAGCTGGCGGCGAGGGGTCAGCGGAAGGCTCTTTCGGTGCCGCACTGGAAAATGCCGCTAAGGTGGCCCTGCAGACCACCACTTCTGGCCAAGCCCGAACTACGGCCCCCACGCCTGCACCGAAGCATGCGCCAGCCGACGAGACGGCTCTTCCTGCGCCCGTTGTTGACATGCCCAGCCCTGCGCCGTCGCTGACAGCCCCCAGCCCCGTAGCGCCGGAAAATGTTCCCAATCCGTCCCAGCCGGTCCCCGCTGATGAGGCAGCGGCAAAGCCTCAACCTCACGTGCCACCGCTGCCCCAAAGCACTGCAGAGGTCGCCATTGCCGCGCCCAAAGCTCCCGTGACTGCATCCGAGGCACCGGAGGATACCGAAATCCAGGAGCCTCGCCGCGCTAAGCACGAGGATGCCCCCGTCCTCATGCCCCTCCCGACCGGACTCCAGGATACCCCTCAGCCTGCGACCACGCCCGCCGTGCCGCCGCAGCCGCTTGCGTCTCCGGCAGCGTCTCCGGCGGCGACTTCGGCCCCCACACCGGCCGGATCTGAAGTTGCTCCGACCATCACCGCCACGCCGCATGAGACAGCGGCCAAACCGGCGGAACACGCCGCCCCGGATCAGGCCGCACGCACCCACGCGGCGCCTGAAACGGCGACCACTCGCACCCATGGCGACACACCCGCCCCCGCAGACGGCGGACCGGCTAATACCTCTCCCACGCCCGAGGCCCGCGTCTCCGCCCCGCTATTTTCCCAGACGCTGGAAACCGTGAACACCCGCCATGCCGCGCTTCCCTACGCCCCCGCGCAGGCAGAGATGACCAGCGCCACCGTCGCCCTACGCGAGGGCCGCTTCGGCGCGGACGTGGGTGTCAGCATCGCCCGGGCTCTCGGCGGCGGGCAGGACGACACCCAGGATGGCGGGGCACGCGACCTTCTGATCCGCATCGACCCACGCCACATGGGCCGCATCGACGTGCGCATGTCGTTCGACAACGACGGCGTCCTGCGGGCGGTGGTTTCGACGGACAGCCCCGCCACGCTCGACATGCTGCGCCGCGAGAGCGCCGACCTTAGCCGCGCGCTAACGGACGCCGGCGTGCGCTCGGACCCGCAATCGCTGCGCTTCGACAGCAGCGCCGGCGGCGGTTCAGGCGGCCAGTCCCGGCAAGGCCAGCGTACGCAGGCACAGGCCCCCGATTATGGCGGCGCCTCCGATTTTGCCGGTAGCGGCGATGAAATTCCCATCCACAGGTCGCTGCGGGGCAGCGGCCATGTCGATCTCATGGCATAAGGCAGCGCGAACATGACGACGGTTACCGACACCGCCTCGACCAAGAGCACGACGAGTGCGACCACCGCCGCGTCGACTTCGGGCCTGCTGACGGACTACAACCTGTTCCTCAAGCTGCTGACAACGCAGATGACGAACCAGGACCCGCTCGATCCGATGGACACCTCGGAATATACTGCCCAGCTGGTCCAGTATTCACAGGTGGAACAGTCGATCCAGCAGACCGGCGCGCTCGGCAATATCCTCAGCCAGCTTCTCTCGCAGCAGATGGCGCAGGCATCGAGCTACATCGGCCGCGAGGCACGCTTCGATTCGCCCGTGGCGGGCCTCGATACCAACACCCCCGCGCGCTGGACCTACTACGTCAACGGCACGCCCGGTTCGATCACAGCGACCGTCAAGGATTCGCTGGGCGCCACCGTAGCCACCGTCAACCTCGATCCCGAGGCGCAGGGCTCCTACGAATGGGATGGCACCATGACGGACGGCAGCAAGGCACCGGCAGGCGCCTATACCCTGTCGATCGACGCGAAGGATGCGAGCGGGTCGAGCCTCGACACTACGATCAATTCGATCGGCGTGGTCAACGACGTGGTGACCGACGGCACCGACATCATGCTGGGTGTGAACGGTATCCGCCTGTCCGCTTCCGGCCTCGTCGCGCTGGCGGCCCCGAAGGCGGACTGAGCGTACGGAGCGGGGCCCAGTCGCACCCCGCTATCCCAGCCGAACCTGTCGCAAGCTCCGCAGCTATCCCCGGCCGAGTGCTTCGGTGGCTTCGCAGTCGGCCTGCCCATTGTCCTGCAACAACTGGGCGGGCTGCAGCGCGGTATCCAGCCTGGTACAGCCGGGCAGACGCTCAGGCAGGGCCAGGACCATCAGGCAGTCGGCAATGGAAGGATCGCCGGCCGGGCCGATCAGGTCCTCGACCTCGTCCTGGCTCAGGTCGGCCTGGCTGAGGCAGCGCAAAGCCGCCGCCTGCCAGAGCTGGGCCGCGGAATCGACCCGCAGCCTGAGTGAAAACCAGTATTCCTGCTGCGCCCCGGAGGCTTGGACATTCCCGCTGCCCAGGCCCCAACATGAATTTTCCGCCATCGCGCTCTCAAAGTACTTCAGACCGAATCGCTACAGTCCGTGCCCCCGGACCCGAGAGGTGAAATCGCCCTCGCATCGCCAAATGATGAACCGAAAATTCAGCAGTCGACCGACTGTTTCTCTCTATACGACCCCCGCGCATAAAAAAGCGGGGCCACGAAACAATGCGTTGATAACGAATGCGTCCGTCGCAGGACCGTTACCCTGCGCCCGCCAGCCGGCGCGCCACCAGCACCATCGCCCAGGTATCGCGCATGCAGTAGGCTTTCAGCGCTTCCTCCAGCGCCCAGCGGCGTTCAAGCGTGGTTCCGGGGTCGACGGCCTCCAGGAAGCTGTCTTGCGCCATGCCGCCGTCCTTCACCTCCAGACTGGCGTAATCCAGGTCGGCGATCGTCGGGAGCAGGGCCTTGATCGACCACGAACCGCGCTGGTCGCGGTGATACCAGTGCTTGCGGGCGACCGGCAGCAGATCGACGGTACGCTCGGCCATGGCCAGCAGGGCGGCACCGTGTTTCGGCACGTGCGCGGCCAGGGCCCGCAGTACCCCGCGCTCGAACCCGGCATTATAGGCGATCACCGTGGCGCCTGCCGGGATCGCATCGACCAGCGCCTGCGCACAGGGTCCGCGCGGGTCGGAGCCGTCGCATTGCAGGAATTCGTGATGGGTGATCGTGCCGTCCGCCTGTTCCAGATGCAGCGAGAACTGGAAGGGAACCTGCTGATAGGGCCGCATCCCCAGCCAGCGCGGCACGGCTGCAGAGATCGTCTCGAAATCGAGCCAGGCGCGGGGGTACGACCATTCGGCCATAGCTGCGCGCGCGCCCTCGCCGTCGTGGAACGGGATTCCGGTTCGGGTGGCGGCGACGATCATCGCCTCGCGCGGCTTGGTCATGGTCATCTCGTCGAGGTCGAGAAGGTCGGTCACGCCCTGCCGGGCCCATTTCTTCCAGGCACCGTTTGGCAGCACTGTGACCGGCCACTCCGGCCCCGGCGGAAGACCACGTGAACAGTAGGCGGTGAACTCGCAGGCGAAAGGGTCGGCGCAGTGCGGCCCCGGTTCGCGCACCGGCTCCTCACCGGCGAGCACCGCGCGGGCCTGCTCGACCAGTGCGGGGCGCGCCGCCGCGATCTTGCGCGCGGGGCCAAGCAGGTCATCGTCGGCGAACAGGCCAGCATAATCGCCTTCCCGCTCCAGCACGAAGCCGGTGTCGATATGCCGCACCGCTGCGCCGTCGATGCGCAGCCCGGCGCCTTCCATAACCCATACCTGCGTGGCGATATCGCCAAGGTGATAGTCCTTCGCCCGCGCAGAACTCTTCACTTCGGCCAGCGTCCAGCCGCCGTCCTTTGCCGTGCGTTCGAGGATGTCGGCGCGGATCAGCACGCTGCCGTGCTGGAAGGTCGCCTCGAACAGCGGTCCGGGATGCCCCTCGCCGATCAGCCGCGCGGTTTCGGCCAGGGCGGCGGACAAGTCCGGCTCAGCCTCGATCATCCTGCCTTCGGGGTGGAGCGAACAGGCCACTTCTCCCACGAAATGCCCAGCATCGAAGCGAGCCTGCGCGCCATCGTCGTATTGCGCGGCTTCGGGCCGATGAACGCCCAGCCAGAGGCGCTTGGGACATTGTTCGAAGGCGGTGATGCGGGATTTGGAGAGGCCGTGGGGACGGAGGGTAGCGCTTGTCATGGTATTTGCCTGAATTGGCGGCGCGTCATTTTCGGTCGCCCGTCCTTCTGCCCGGCATATCGGGCCAAGCTGGTATGATGCGCAAGGCAAATCCCGCAGCGGCGCGTCCGCCGCGAAGCGCTACGGCGCAAACGTCATAAATTGTTGCGCAAGTTCAGAGCGGTGGCGGCACCGCCGTCGTGCTTGGCCTTAGCCAGCCCAGCATCAGCCGTTCGCTGGCGCGGCATGACCCGCACCCTATCCCGGCGACGAACTGGTCGACCACGGGCAGGCAGGCGCTGCGGCCCAAAAGCGCTCATGCAAGGCCTCGCCAATCCCTGCGGAGCCGGTTAGGGGAGTGCCCGGATCGACAACGCAACGAGGGGGCCTGAGCCGTGAACGTCTACCGCCAGAACGCGCGTGTGCTCACCGCCAGCCTCGTGGGCACCGCAGTCGAGTTCTATGACTTCTACATCTACGCGACCGCTGCGGCGCTGGTCTTCGGGCCACTGTTCTTCCCGGCCGATTCCATCACCGTCCAGCATCTGGCTGCCTATGCCAGCTTCGCCATCGCCTTCATCGCCCGCCCCGTGGGTGCGGCCCTGTTCGGCCACTTCGGCGACCGCGTGGGCCGCAAGTCGACGCTGGTCGCCTCGCTGCTGCTGATGGGCGGCGCGACCGTGCTGATCGGTTTCCTGCCGACTTACCAGCAGGTGGGCTGGCTGGCTCCGCTACTGCTGTGCACGATGCGCTTTGCACAGGGGCTTGGCCTTGGCGGCGAGTGGGGCGGAGCGGCGCTGCTGGCAGTCGAGAATGCACCGCCGGGTTATGCGGCCCGCTTCGGCATGTTCCCGCAGTTGGGCGCTCCGGTCGGCTTCCTGGCCGCCAACGGGTTGTTCCTCATCATCAGCGCGACGCTCAGCGAAGAGGATTTCGCAAGCTGGGGCTGGCGCATCCCCTTCCTGCTCAGTTCGGTGCTGGTCGGCCTGGGCCTGTGGATCCGTTTCCGTCTGGGCGAGACCGCGACTTTCGTCGCGGCCGCCGATGATAACCACCACCGCTCCATCCCCGTGGTCGAGCTTTTCCGCACGCACCTGCGCGAAACCGTGGCCGGCACTTTCGCGGTCATCGCCTGTTTCGCGATCTACTACCTCGCGACCACTTTCGCGCTGGGCTACGGGACCGGCACGCTGGGGTACGACCGGCAGACCTTCCTGGGCGTCCAGCTTTTCGCCATCCTGTTCATGGCGGTGGGCATCCTGATCTCGGGCTATGCGGCGGATCGCCGCAGTTCGCGCAGCGTGCTCATCGTCGGGTGTTTCTGCGCGATTGTCGTCGGCGTGATCATGGGGCTGATGTTCGCGGCCGGATCGCTTTGGATGATCGGCGCGTTCCTGTGCCTTGCGCTGTTCACGATGGGGCTGGTCTACGGCCCGCTCGCCGAACTGCTGCCCCGCCTGTTCGAGCCGCGCGTGCGCTACACCGGGGCTTCGATCGCCTTCAACGTGGGCGGCATCTTCGGCGGCGGCTTCGCGCCTGCCATCGCACAGGGACTGGCAGACAGCGGCGGCGTGCTGTTCGTGGGGCTCTATATCTCGGGCGCGGCGCTGCTGAGTCTGTTCGGCCTGCTCTCGATCAGCGCGAAACGCTGACCAAAAATCTCTCCCCGAGACAGGCTCGGGGAGGAATTCGTTTCTACAGCCGAGCCAGCATCTGCAGCGATGCGGAGAAGTAATCCGTATCCAGCGCCGGAGGTGCCGGTGTAGCGATCATACGGCCGGCGATCGCCGCCCCGCCGCTGGAGAGGGGGTAGTTCGCCTCCTCACCCGTCACCACGTCGATCCACGCGGGGATCGGGCGGTGCTGCGAAAGGCACGTACGCCACCATTCGGCGACCGGCTCGACCAGCCCCGCCCGTCCGCCGACCACCGCATACAGCGGCACGCGGATCGCATCGTAGCCGAAGCGCGGCGGCTTGCCGGGCGCAGGCGCGACGTCGTTCTTACCGGTGACCGAAACCCAGTCGCAAGGCAGATGGTGCGGGCCGAAACGCGCCAGCCGGGTGATCGCCTCGCAGTCGCGGATCACCGGGTCCCAGGTGGAACCGCCGTCCATCTTCACGAAATGATCGAGCGCGGGCCATACGAAGTAGGAAGGGTTCACCAGCACCTGCGCGGGTTCGGCAAAGCCGACCACGCCGGGCAGCAGCAGGCTGCGGCCATGGCGCTGCTCCACGCAGTGCATGTGGATCGCCTCCCGCACTTCCTGCGCCCGCCTGGTCCAGTCGGAGCGCTGCCAGCGTTCCCCGGCCAGCGCCAGCGCCCAGGCAATGACGAGATCGCCGTCGGTGGCGTTGTTGGGATCGGAGACGCGGATCGCCTCGCGCGGGTCGTAGCGCCAGGAATGCAGCGCCATGTCCTGACGGCCCAGAGTGTCCTGCGTCCACTTCGCAATACGCTCGAACGCATCGCGGTCCCCTGCGCGCAGGGCAAGGATCATGCCGTAGCTCTGGCCTTCGGAATGGCTGATGCCGCCGTTGCCGGTGTCCACCACCCGGCCTTCGGGCGAAACGAAGCGGTCGCGCCACGCGGTCCAGAAACCGTCGGTAACGGCCTGCGCCCGGCCCTGGCTGGCGCCGGTGTTGCAGGCTGCGGTCAAGGCCATCAGCATTCCCAGCGAGAAAGTACGGCGATCCACGGGCAAGGATACCTTGGGCACATGCATGTTCTTTTCAGCGACCATGGCGAAGCTCGAGCGTGTCCCCCTTCCACTCGGCCGTGGTGCGCAGCGCCGGGCCGCTGCCCAGCACCCTGAACCAGTTGTCATAGGCGCCTTCCAGCACGCCGAGCAGCATCGCAGCCCAGTGTCCCTGGGGGTCCGGCGCGATCTTGCTGGGCAGGTCGCGGTGACGCACGATGATCGCGTCCTTGCCGACCGCCAGTTCGATCTCGCCCCAGTCCAGCGCTTGCCAGAACGTATTGATCCGCGCGCAGAGTACCGAGGCGTCGTTGACGCCTTCCAGCGGCTCCAGGTCGGCCATGCGCCGACCGATCGCCAGGAAGAACCCGCGCGCCTGCGCTTCGGGCACACCCTCGCAGATTTCGGCCGCCATCGACATGGCCATCAGCGCAAGCCCGCCGACTGCGGTTTCGCCGGCACCTTGCCGCGATTGAGGAAAGGCCTGCATCTTCATTTACTTGTTGCTCCCGAAGCTCTGCCGCACGCCAAGCATGCTGCGGAATTCGTCGTAACTGCCGAAGGTATTATAGCTCATGTCGCCGCCGATGCGCGTGCCGGGCGTGATCTTGTAATAGAGCGAACCCTGCGCGGAGAGGGCGAAGCCGGTCTTGCTCAGGCTATCGTAGTTCGAACGCACGTCGTCGTTGAGCGTCTTGAGGTTGTCCAGCTGCGCCTGGGCGATAAGGTCCGTCGGGTAGAGCGGGCTCTCGTTTTCCTTGTAGCTCTGGAAGCCCGGCGTGAACGAGGCGGAAGCGTCCCAGCGCTCATCCTGCATCGTGTAGTTCACCGGGAAGCCCACCGAGATGAAGCTGTCGGGGCTGAAGTAGCCGCCATTGCCGAAAGTGAAGTAATTCTGGCTCTTGTCGTAGCCCTGGTAATTGACGTTCAGGCCCACGGTAACCGCCGAGTGCTGGCCCTTGTAGGCGCGCAGATAGCCGCCGACATTGGCCTCGAAACCGTCGTTCTTGGCCACGTTGGTGCCCCGGAAGCGGTAATAGCGGCCTTCGCCGTACACGCCGCTGCCGTTCTCGTCATAGGACATGCCCGCGCCTGCACCGTCGCGCATGACCTGGCCCCAGCGCTCGCCCGTGACGGGATCGCGGGTGCCGGCATAGGAGACGACCGAATCGGTGACCGGCTTGCGTTCCGCAAAGGCGGTGGCGCGCAGGCCGGGGCTGAGTTCGGGCGAGACGGCAAGGCGGCCCGCAAACTTGGTCTTGCCCATGCCGACCGGCGTGGTGCCGGCCTCAAGCTGGACGGAATCGCTCTCGTATCCTGCCGAGAAGGCAACGCCCGAGGCCTGCTGGCTGTCAGCATTGACCAGCGCCGAGGGTTCCGCCGCGACGATGCCCTGTGCTTCGGGCGTGCCGTTGCGGCCAAAGCGGGCAAGGCCCGAGCCGCTGGGCTTGCCGGCATCGACCACCGTGGCTTCCGCCTTGACGAAGACGCGGCCGCGCAGGGCGCCGGTCGAGACTTTGGCAGACCCCTTGATCTCGTCGAGCTGGGACAGCCCGGTCTCGCCCGAGCGGGCGCGGTAGGCGGTCTGCACGTCGACGCGCGGGCCGCTGTCCTGCGCCAGCTGGTCGATCTGCGACTGGATCTGGGTCATCACCGGATCACCGGCATACGCGACGGGAACCTGCGGAGCGCCGAAACCGGTGGCGGCGCCGGACATCGGCGATGCCGATGCGCCCCATGCCTGCGCAGGCGCGGTGGCGGTCGTCGGGGAGGAATAGCGGTCCGGTGCGGCGAAGGAAGTCTGCTGACCGGTATAGCCGCCAAAACCGCCCTGAGGTGCAGGCGCGGCGGCGGCGAAGTTGCCCTGAGGCGCGGCGTAGCCGTAGCCGGAAGGGTCCGCCGAAGCCTGCGGATAGGCGGTCGGCAGGCGGGTGCCGCCGCCCAGTGCGAAGGGGTTCACCTGCGGCGCGGCGGCCTGCGGCTGACCTCGGAACGGGTTGGCGCTGCCCGGACCGGCCACGCTGGCGTTGGCGAAGGGGTTGCCGCCCATCGCCGTTCCCGCGCCGCCCTGACGGGCATAGAGTTCACGCGCTTCCTTGAGGAAGCTCACCGCCGCACGCTCGTTGCCGCGCGAACGCTCGACATCGGCAAGCGCCATACGCACGCGGTAATCCTGCCCGTAAGACTGCAGGACCTGACGCTGCGCCTGCTTGGAGAGGTCGCCGTCGCCGGCCGCCTGCGCGGTGGCTGCAAGCCCCAGCAGCGCGTCCTTGTCACCCGGCTTGCGGGCCAGGACGAGCTGGTAGCTCTGCGCCGCCTTCGCGGGCATGCCGCCGGTCTGGTAAAGACGCGCAAGGCCGGAGAGTATCTCGGTATTGTCCGGCGCGGCCGAATAGGCCTGCTGGAGGATGTCGAAGCTCTCGGCATAGCGGCCGCCGGTGCGCGCGGCATCGGCCTGGCTGACCATCAGCCCCGCGCTGATGCGGGCATAGGCGCGCTGGCCGTCAGCCGAAGTGCCCGCCAGTTGCCCGGCCCGCTGGAGCGCCAGCTGGGCAAGGTCATCCCGGCCAGAGCGCGCAAGCACACCGATCAGGCCTTCGTAGTCGGCGATATTGTCGATCCGGCCGTTCATCGCCGTCTCCGCAACCTGCGCGGCGCCCTGGGTATCGCCAAGGTCGAACAGGGCGTTGGCGACGGATGCCTGCTTGCCGGCAGGCACCGAGGCCATCGCACCCAGCTGGCGCAGCGCCGAAACCGCCTGCCCCTGCTGCCCCGTCGCCGCCATGGAGCGGGCGCGGGCGATCGCCGAATCGGTCTTCACGCTGATCGCCAGACTGCGCATCGGCGCGGTGCGCTGTGCCTCCGGAATCATCGAGATCAGGCGGTCGGCATCGGCCACCCGGCCCATGTCATTGCTGAGCAGGGCGGCGGCATAGAGCGAGTCCGGCTGGCCATTCGCGGTGAGCGAGCGCAGCAGCGATTCGGCTTCCGGCAGGCGCCCGCGCTTGATCTGGAATTCCGCGAATTCGTAGCGGATCCAAGGGTCGGTCGGGTCGAGCACGAGGCCGTTCTGGAACTCACGCGTGGCGCCCAGATCGTCGCCGCTTTCGGCTGCGGCCAGTGCCCGGCCGCGCGCGGCGCGCAGTTGCAGGCGCTTGTCGTCCGCCGCGCTGCCACCATTGCTGGCCTGACGGTAGAGGTCGGCCGCGTCGGCATAGCGGCCCTGCTTCTCGTAGACGTCGGCGAGGATTTCCAGCGCGGGGCCGGGTTCCTTGTAGCCCGACCGCACAAGGCCTTCGGCTTTCGCCTGGGCATCGGCAAGACGGTTCTGGCCGACCAGCGTGCGGGTCTCCTCGACCCCGGCGAAGAAGCGTGCCGAGGCGAGCCCTTCGGCCCACTGGCTGGCCTTGCCGGCCTGCGAGGCCTGCTCAAGCAGGCTCGCGGCTTCGGCGAAGCTGCCTTCGCGCAGGCGCACAAGGCCAAGACCGCCCAGCGCATCGGGATCGCGGCGATTGACGCCAAGCGCGCGCTGGAACTGCGAGGCGGCGGAAGCCAGATTGCCATCTTCCAGCGCATCGAAACCCGATACGCGGGCACGGCCGGCGCGGTCTGCGGCGGAAACGGGAGCAGGCGCCGCAGCCGCCGGCTTGGGCGCGGCAGGGCGCGGCGTGGCGGCGGCAACTTTCGCAGGGGCCGGGGCGGGCGCGGCCTTGGGCTTTGCCGCAGCCGCTTTCGGCGCGGCAGGCCTGGGGGCCGTCGCGGGCTTGGCCGCAGGCTGGGGCGCAGCCGCCGCACCCTTGAGCGCGGGGTTGTTCGGATCGAGCGCACGGGCGCGGCGCAGCGCCTGCTGGGCCAGGTCCTCACGCCCCTTCGAACGCCAGTACTGGGCCTGCTTGACCAGCGCATCGACACCGGCGCTCTGCGCCTGTGCCGCCGGCATGGCCACCGGCGCCAATCCGGTAACGGCGGTCGAAAGCAGCAACCCCAGGCCCAGCCTCGTGACCGGGCTAGAAGAGCGCTTCGACGTCATGGGATCGGTCATGCGTGGTCGTCCTGGCGGCCGAGGCGCTTATGTGCCTGTCGGCGGAAATAGAGGTAGGCGGGGCCGGCGAGGATGACTGCCAGCACCAGCGTGAACAGGCCCAGCAGCATCGGGTGCTGGCTGGTCCAGTACGCAAGCTTCATCCAGATCGGGAGCGAGCCGACCCAGTACCGCTCGCTGATCGCGAAGCTGGTCATGCCGTCGCCGCTGGTGACGGCAAGGTCGCCCTGGATCGATGCGTTGATCTTGGCGTCGGTCAGGCCGTCGACGAGCGCGGGCAGCGCGTTGCCATCGTCGGCCAGCAGCGCAACCACGGTGCGATCGGAGGCATAGGGCGAACGGAAGCTGACGATGCCCGAGAAACCGCGCGCGTCGTAGACGAGCGGGGCGGCGACCATCGGGTCATTCTCCTGCGAACCGCCAAACAGCGAGGTCACGTACTGGAGCGAGGACCGCTCCGCCACGCGCAGGCGGCCGTTTTCCCAGCGCACCGGGGCGCCTGCGAACATATCCGCGCCTGCAAGGCCGGTGCCGCCGACGACGAGGACGTCCTGCGACGAAAGCTGGTCGGGATCGATCGTCGAGGTAACCGTCACTGCCGTCACCGGCACGCCCGTCGAGTCGCCGAAACGGCCCATCAGCGTCAGGAAAGCCTCCACCGAAGCCATCGACGGGTTCTGCGCGACGACCACGGTGGTCTGGGCAAGGTCCGGGCTGGCAGTGAAGGGGAAACCGGCGCCCGCGAATGTCGCAAGGTCCGGCATCATGATCGCGTGATAGGCGCTGGTGAGGTCGATCGTGCTGGTCGGATCGATCGAGACGCGCACGTTGTCAGGCAGGGTGCCGGTGCACTTCTTCTTGTCGGCGATGATCAGGTTGTAGTCCATCGTCAACTCGTTCTGGCCGAACAGGTTGTAACGAGGGAGGACCACCGACGCGTCGGAATCGAAGCTCTTGGCCCCCGAGGCACCGAACAGCTCGCTCCACCAACGGGCGCCGAGCGGCAGGGTCTTGAGGTACTGGCCGTTGATCGAGACGTCGAGGCGCGAGGCCCGGCGATCGAGCCACTGCGCGATCGGGTAACGGTAGGTGAGGTTCAGCTTGCCGCCTTCGCGCGGCCAGAAGAACAGGTCGGGCGATACACGGAAGCGCGCCGAAAGCGGGCCGGGCGGGATGCCCATGCCCTGCAGTGCATAAGGCTCCATGATCGAGCCGAGCTGGACCGGCTTTTCGGTGGAGAGCCAGCGCAGTGCGCCGTAGCGCGGCCAGGCGGGGATGCGCACGCCGTCGAAGGACATGCGCTGCCCGCCGAAGACACCGCGTCCAAGGGCGATAGCGGCGGCAGCGGTGCGCAGTTCGTCGTCGTTTCGGCCCATGATGACCAGCAGCGTACCGTTGGGATCGTTGGGGTTGCGCACGGCAGCGGCCGAGGCGCCCGAAGGTCCCGGAATATCGAGGCCGGGGATCGACTGACCGCCCTTGAGGAAGACCACCGCGTTGCCGCGCGGAATCGATCCGACCACCGGCTTGAACGAGAAGCCGCGGTAGCTGGCCTGAGCGCCCAGCCAGCTGGCCGTGGCCGCAGCCGCCTGCAGTTCACCACTGCGCGGCTGACCGGCAAAGACGAAGGGCATGCGCAGCGGCACGTTCTGTCCCTTGTCGAAGAAGGGCAGCGGCAGGCGCGACAGGTCGGGGCCGTAAGGGAGCGGCTGGTAGTTGAAATCGAACCACGAGCGCACGTTGCTGACATTCGCCCACAGCGAGGAATGGAACGGGTCCTCGCAGTCGCGGGCGTAGTGGCCGATCAGGCGCAGGTTGAGCTGGTTGTCGCCGGGCAGGAACAGCGCCGGGTTCACCGGCACGTCGATCACCTGGCCAGCCGAATTCGCGCGGGTCAGAGGGATGGTCTGGACGACCTCGCCGTTCACGATCACCACCATCTGACTCAGATCGTCGAGCATCGCCGGCGACCATGCCAGCTGCAGGCGCAGCACGGCGCCGGTGACGACACGGTCCTGGCGCATGCCGAAGGGAATGCCGATCTCGCCGCGCGTGCCCTGCAGACGGATCGGGCGGGTGAGGCGCAGGTCCTTGAGGGTCAGCCGCTCGGCCACACCGCCCGAAGGAGCGGCAGCGGCGGGCGCGGCAGCAGCGGCGCGGGCAGGCTGGGCGTGGACTTCTGTCGTGCCAAGGAACAGGCCGGCAGCACCGATCACCACCGCGCCGGCAATCGCCGCCGCCTTGGCGAAGGGCACCAACGACTTGCGGCCTGCCTTGTCAGCCACCTTGTCAGCGGCCTTGGCCTGCTTGGCCTCTTCGGCGGCGGCTTTCTTCCTTGCAAGGTCGAAGCTGCGCGAGGCGCGGCGTTCAGCGAAGTTCAGCCCAAGAATGCGCTTCAAAGTGACCATGTCCACCCGGATAATATCTGCAAGCGAGCGCAGGCTGGAAACCTGCTTGTAAGGCGCAGCCGGCTGCCACGCATCGGCGCGGCCCATGACGGCGCGGACAAGGTGACGCCCGGCAAGAATGTCGAGCTTTTCGAAGCGCACGTAGGCGTTTTCCGCATCCGTGCGCATCGTCTCCACCGGGATCGACAGCACTTCGTCACCCATGGCCAGCGTGATGTGGCGCACGGTGCGGTCCTTGGTCGGCAATTCGGCGGGGAGAGCCAGCGCCGCGCCGCCCATCGAGATGTCGATGGTACGGGCGGGCACGGCATGGCCCGAATGGAGGTAGGCGGTCACCGGCAGGTCGACCGGAATGCGAATGTCGACACGGGCCTGGCGCGTCTCGCGGGCGACCGAGACGGCGGCCAGCAGGATGATGAGGCTGAAAGTGGCCCAGGCGACGTTCAACACCAGCGTATCCGTCTGAATGTTGAACAGATAGGGGAAGAACGCCCATTTCACGACCGCCATGGCGATGCCGGCAACGACGAGGCCGATGCAGATCAGGTGCGGCTTCACCACTTCCCAGTCGAAATAGGTCTTGTCGAGCAGCGAGCCCTTGTCGGTGACGTTGAACTTGCCCTTGCGCGGCTGGAACCAGGTCATGACCGTGGGCTTGACCAGGTGGAAGGCCAGGATCGTTTCGTAGACTTCACCCCAGTACGGACGGCGCTCTCCGCCCTGCGTACGCTCGTTGGCGACCGACGAGCAGAACAGGTGCGGCATGGCGTAGGCGAAGATCAGCGAGGCCGAGGCCTGGACGATGTTCTGCCCGAAGATGAGGTAGGCCAGCGGGCTGGTCAGGAACACGATGCGCGGCAGCGGATACTGGAAGTGCAGCATCGCGTTGAGGTAGCAAAGGCGCTGCTGCCAGGTCAGGCCGCGGCCCATCAGCGGGTTGTCGATGCGCAGGATTTGCGTCATGCCGCGCGCCCAGCGGATGCGCTGGCCGACGTGGAGGACGAGACGCTCTGTCGCCAGACCGGCGGACAGGCGCGCGCTGATATAGGCGGTGTTCCAGCCGGTGCGCTGCAGCTTCAAGGCGGTGTGCGCATCCTCGGTCACGGTCTCGCCCGCGAAGCCGTTGGTTTCCATCAGCGCCTCGCGGCGGATGATCGCGCAGGAACCGCAGAAGAAAGTCGCGTTCCACAGGTCGTTGCCGCCCTGCACGGCACCGTAGAACAGGTCGCCCTCGCCCGGCATGTCGCCCATGGTCGAGGCCAGGTTGCGCTGCACCGGATCGGGAGAATACATGTGGTGCGGGGTCTGGATCAGCGCCAGGCGCGGGTCCTTCTGGAACCAGCCGACAACCAGCTGAAGGAAGGCGCGGGTCGGCACGTGATCGCAATCGAAGATCGCGATCAGTTCGCCGTCGGTCTTCTTCATCGCCGCGTTGAGGTTGCCCGCCTTGGCGTGCAGGTTGTTGTCGCGGGTGATGTAGCCGCAGCCCGCTTCCTTGGCGAAGGCGCGGAATTCTGCGCGCTTGCCGTCATCGAGAATGAACACGCGGTAGCGGTCGATCGGATAGTCGAGGTCCTGCGCGGCGAAGACCGTGTTGCGCACGATCTCGAGGCTCTCGTTGTAGGTCGGGATGTAGATGTCGACGGTGGGCCAGGTGTCCGGCTCGCCCTCGGGCTCGATGACCGGGCGGTCGAGCGGCCAGCTGGTCTGCAGGAAGCCCAGCAGCAGGATGACCCAGGCGTAAAGCTCGGCCAGGTACAGCATGCCGCCGAACATGAATTCGGGGAAGGTGTTGAAGGCCAGCGTCTGGGTGGTGCGCCAGAAGATGTAGCGGGTCGACACCATGATCGCCAGCAGGCCAAGCGCGAGGGCGCCCTTGCGGCCCTTCCAGCGCTTGAGGATCAGCGCCCCGAACATGGTGACGCCAGCGCAGGCCCACTGCGAGGCCCCGTCCAGCGGCACGCCGATCACCAGCGCCGCGATCAGCACGATCGGCACGATGGCAAGGTAACGGAAAGCCCGGTTCGAAGTGAGCCGTGCGATCATGCGGCGCGGCTCGACGAAGGAGCGGCAAGCTCGCCGCGGGCCACCCAGGGACGGCCCGCCGTTTCGAGCGCGGGAACCATTGCGGCGCCGATGGCGCGAACGTCAGCCAGTGCGGCGCTGGAAGGCGCATAGCGGGCCAGCGGCTGGAGCATGGCGATCGCCTCGGGCACGGCTTCGTCCAGACGGATGCGGCCGATCAGGCGCGGGCCGACCAGTTCGCGGATGAAGGCGGCGCTGTGGCGCGAAAGGCGGCGCGTCTCGTCGAGCGCGTTGATCGCGAAAGTGGTGCGCGCGATCGTCTGGGCGCTGGATTCGTCCAGGACCTGGGGAAGCAGGGCAAGCGTGTCGGGCGCGGCGTTGAGGACGCACAGGTTCGCGCTGGAATGGGGGATGATGCGGCGGGCGAAAGCGAATTCGCTGGCGGGCACGTCGATCACCATGACGCGGTCGGGGCCAGGTTCGAGATAGCCGAGATCGTGCAGCGTGGGTACGAAGTCCGCGTCGTCGACCGCCTTGATATGGCTGCGAAGGTTGATCCCGCTGGCCAGCACGGCATCCTCGGCCGGAGCGAACAGCGACGGCAGCGTCAGCGCCGGCTGCAGCCCGAAGTGAAGCGGCAGGGTATCGCGCTGGGCGACGGAAAGGACCGTTACCTCGGCTCCGGCTTCGGACAGGGTCATGGCCAGATGCGCGGCGGCGAAAGTGATACCAGCCCCGCCCTTGAGGCCATGGCAGACGATGACGGCCATCAGATTTCTCCCCGCGAGCCGAGATCGGACAAGTGGCGCAGCATCGCGCGCACGTCCTGCGTCTGTACACCGCGCCGCTCGGCAGCAGCGTCGGAGGGAGCAGCCGGTTCGCGGCCGTAGCGGCTGAACAGGGCGTTCAGCGGTTCGGGCGCATGCGTTCCGACGGCCTCGCTGACAACGGGTTCCGGCGCGGCGGTTTCGACCGCATCGATCGCCTGCAAGCGCGGGTCGCGCAGCAAGGCTTCGAGAATCGGCCAAAGCTCCAACTCGGTGAAACGATCCTCGAATTCCTTGTAGGCAAAATCATTTTTGCCCAGTCGGTCGAGCAGATGTCTGGCATCGATGCGCATAGGAACCCCTGTATCAACACGTATTTTCTGCACAAACAATGGTTAAGAAAGGGTTGTTGGCGGTAACGGCTCATCGCTTCACCCCCCTTGTGTCCCTCTGATTTCCGCCGTTTTTTCGGATTCAGACCCATAGCGATGCCTTGGCGCCACAGGTCATTTTGCAATCCTTTGCATTTTTACCACGCCCGGGAACTGCGAAAGCCCGCCGGCGAACCCGCGAATCGGGAGAAATACGCAGGGTGATTCAAGTGGGCCCGGCAAGGATTCGCAGGTTATCCTGCGCCCTCAATGAAACTGGTTAATTCCGCCGAAGGATTTGCTGGATGAACAGACCATCGCCCCACCGGGCCATCTTGCAAGCCGCCCCCTGTCCTGCCCCTCAGCCATTCGCCGAAGAGCCGAGCGAACGCATTTTCCCGCGCGAGGAGGTGGAGATGATGGCCCGCTTTCGCCGCGACATCGCCAGCAGCACGGTCATGCTCAAGGACCTCACCCCCTTCGGTGCCCGTGTGGAGGGGGTGGGGCCGCTGGAGATCGACGAAATGGTTACCATTTCGCTCCCCGGCTGCCGTCCTTCGCTGGCTTTCGTCGCCTGGGCCAATGCCCACGGCGCCGGGCTGGAATTCATCGAGGCGCTACCTGCCGATCGCTTCGACGATCTCGTCGCCCGCTATGGCCTGAGCGGCGGCAAGGAAGCTTCGGCGGCGGCCTGAAGGCTCAGTTCACCGCCGGTTCGAGCAGCCGGATGGTGCCGGCATCGGCGTCGATCTCGGCCATGGCGCCGACCGGGATGCTGATCTGCCCCGCCACATGCCCGATCATCGCCCCTTGGAAGGCCGGCACGCCGAGAGCGGCGAATCGCCGGTCGAGCACTTCGTAGACGGTGAAGTTGGAAAACCCGCCGTCGGGATTCTCGCAGTGGGTGCACTGGCCGAACACCACCCCTGCGACCTTCTCCAGAATGCCCGCCAGCGCCAGTTGCGTGAGCATCCGGTCGATACGGTACTCGGATTCGTTGGTCTCCTCCAGGAACAGAATCGCCCCGTCGAAGTCCGGCAGCCACGGCGTCCCCACCAGCGCGGCGAACACCGCAAGGTTGCCCCCGAGCAGGCGCCCACGCGCCTTGCCGCCATGGAAAGTCTTGATCGGTGAAACCCGCCCGCCCAGATTCGGCCCGGAATAGGCCGTGGCCGAATAGGTCGGCATGGCGCCTTCGAAAGCGACCTGCCGGAATGCCTCCCATGCCGAGGGCGGCCACGAGGCGGCCGCGTTGGGACCATGGATCGAAACCACCCCGGCCCTCGCCAGTGCCAGACAAAGCGCAGTATTGTCGCTGAAACCGGCGAACAGCTTGGGCTTGCGGGCGATGCTCGCAAAATCGAGGTGGGGCAGCAGCCGCGCCGAACCCCAGCCGCCGCGCACCGCCATCAACCCGCGTACCGTATCGTCCGCGAACATCGTCATGAGATCACGCGCGCGCGCCTCGTCAGAGCCCGCCAGATAGCCCTCCCGCGCGGTGAGATGCGGGGCGAAGCGCGGCTCCAGCCCCATCGCCCGCACGGTCGCCGCGATCTCGTCCAGCCCGAAACGGTCGGCGATGAAACCCGCCGGCGCTACCAGTCCGAGCACGTCGCCATTGCGCAGTCGCGGCGGGCGAACCATATTCCCTGAAACCGGCGTCGGCGCCGTGCGTGCGAAAGCCCCGAGGGCAGGCAGCACGCAAAGCCCGGCGCCAAGATTCACAAGCGCGCGTCTGCGCGTTAGGGTTTGCCCGATAGTCATCACCGCAAGCCTACAGTCTGTTCGCGCCCCTGCAATACCATGCAGCCGGGTGCGTCCCTATCTCTGCCCGGCGGCGCAAAGGCGCCGGGCCATGGAGTTCCAATGACCGAAGAAGAAGACAAAGACCTCACCCAGCGCCGTTTCTACAAGGCTGAGCAGGAGGCGGGTTTCGCCGAACAGCAGGCCGAAACGATCCAGACCGGCCACCCCGCTTACCAGCTGGCCTTCCGCGACACCGATTTCCTGCTGCGCGATGAACTGCGCCCGGTGCGTTTCCAGCTTGAGCTGCTCAAACCCGAAATGCTGCTGGAGGAAGCCAATATCGGCTCGACCCTGGTGATGTACGGCTCCGCACGCATTCCGTCGCCCGAAAAGGCCGAGGCGCTGATTCAGACGGCTGCCACCGATTATCAGAAGAAGGTCGCAGGAAACCTCGCCGACAAGGCGAAATACTATGACGAGGCGCGCAAGCTCGCCCGCCTCGCCAGCAGCCGTGCGATCGTCGAGAAGGGCATGCGCCAGTTCGTGGTCTGCTCAGGCGGCGGCCCCTCGATCATGGAAGCGGCCAACCGCGGCGCCGCAGACGTAGGCGCGGAATCGCTGGGCCTCAACATCGTGCTGCCACATGAGCAGGCGCCCAACCGCTATGTCACGCCGCGCCTCTCGTTCCAGTTCCACTACTTCGCGCTGCGCAAGATGCACTTCCTGCTGCGCGCCCGCGCTGTGGCGGTGTTCCCCGGCGGGTTCGGCACGTTCGACGAGTTCTTCGAACTGCTTACGCTGATCCAGACCGGCAAGATGAAGCCGATCCCGATCCTGCTCTACGGCCGCGAATTCTGGGAGCGGGTGATCAATTTCGAGGCCCTCGCCGAGGAAGGCACGATCAACCCGGGCGACCTCGACCTGTTCCACTGGTGCGAAACGGCCGAGGAAGGCTGGGACCACATCAGCAAGTTCTACGAACTCGACGTCGACTGAGGCCTTCCTCCCCCTCTCCGTTCGCGGGGAGGGGCTGGCAGCCTAGCGGACGGCGTGATGCCCCATCGGGCCGTGGCCTTCGCCAAAGCCGGGTGCTGCCAGCAGGGCCGCGCGCACGAAGTCGCGCGCATCCTCGATCGCCTCGGTCAGCGGAGCGCCCTGCCCCAGGAACGTCGCGATCGCGCTCGACAGGGTGCAGCCGGTGCCGTGGGTGTGGCGCGTCTCGATACGCGGGGCGGTCCATATCTGCGGCTCCTGGCCGGGCAGGACCAGCCGGTCGATCACCGTCTCGCCCGGAGCGTCGCCGCCCTTGGCGATATAGCCGATACCCTTGGCCATCAGCACCTCGTCGCCGCCCAGCGCCGCCAGTTCGTCGACATTGGGGGTGGTGAGGCAGGCGATTGCCATGAGCCGCTCGAAAGCGGCAACCGTATCCGCGTCCGCCAGCACCGAGCCTGCGGTGGAGACCATCACCGGGTCGAAGATCACCGGCACGCCAAGGCCGGCCAGCCGGTCGGCAACCATGTGGGCGATCTCGGCGCTGCCCAGCATGCCGATCTTGACAGCGTCGACGCCGATGTCGCTGATGCAGGCATCGATCTGCGCCGCGACGATTGCTGCCGACAGGGTTTCCACCGCCGTCACGCCCTTGGTGTTCTGCGCGGTGATCGCGGTGATCGCGGTCATCGCGTAGCCGCCCAGCAGCGTCACGGTCTTGATGTCGGCCTGGATACCGGCGCCGCCCGAACTGTCGGAGCCGGCGATGGAAAGGATGCGAGGAGCCTGATTCATCCCAGCCCTCTACCCGCTTACGGCATGGCGAGTCGAGATGGCGCACGCACGGACATCCTTCGACGGGCGCAGGATGAGCGGATTCATCGTTCCTGCATTTATCCCGGCCCTGCCCCGCTGGTCCCGAGCCTGTCGAAAGGCCGGGCGCAGGGTCAGGCCTTGAAGCGGCGCAGTTTCGAAGGCGGGGCCGAATCCTGATGCCTGCGCGCCCGTGTCGGTCGGTCGACGAGTTCGCCTCCGCAGTTGGGGCACATGTCGTCGACATCGTCGGCGCAGGTCGCGCAGAAGGTGCATTCGAAGCTGCATATGAAGGCGCCGGGGGCCTCGGCGGGAAGGTCAACGCCGCAGCGTTCGCAGTCGGGGCGCATTTCGAGAGCCATTACGCCGCTGCCTCCGCCACCGCGTCGCAGATCGACGCGACGACCGCCTCGACCTCGCTGCCATCGTCGCCCTCGGCCATCACGCGGATGACCGGCTCGGTGCCCGAGGGGCGGATCACCAGCCGCCCGCGCCCCGCCAGCGAAGCCTCGGCATCGGCGATCACCGCCTTGACGCTGTCCGCCTCCAGCGGTTTCCCGCCCGAGAAACGAACGTTGCGCAGAAGCTGAGGCACAGGGTCGAACAGGTGGAGCAGTTCGCTTGCCCGCTTGCCCGACTGGACAAGCGCCGAAAGTACCTGAAGCGCCGCCACGGTGCCGTCGCCGGTTGTCGCATGGTCCAGCAGGATCATGTGGCCGGACTGTTCGCCGCCGACGTTGTAACCGCCGCTGCGCATGCGCTCCAGAACGTGGCGATCCCCTACGGCCGTACGTTCCAGGTTCAGGCCAAGCCCGTTCAGGTATCGCTCCAGCCCCAGGTTCGACATCACCGTCGCCACCACGCCGCCGCCGCGCAGGATGCCCTGCGCGGCGAACTGGCTGCCGATCAGCGCCATGATCTGGTCACCGTCGACGGCCTGGCCTTTTTCGTCGACCACAATCAGCCGGTCGGCGTCACCGTCCAGCGCGATACCGATGTCCGCGCCGGAGGACACCACAGTTTCCTGCAACAACTCGACATGGGTAGAGCCGCAGCGCTCGTTGATGTTCTTGCCGTTGGGGGTCACCCCCACGGCGACGATCTCCGCGCCCAGTTCCCAGAAGGCGGAAGGGGCGACCTGATAGGCCGCGCCATTGGCGCAATCGACCGCGATCTTCAGGCCGTCCAGCCGCACCGTCGAAGGCAACGATCCCTTCACCGCGTGGATGTAGCGGCCGCGCGCATCGTCGATGCGGCGGGCGCGGCCGATCTCGGGCGAGGCGGCAAGCGCAAGATCCTGGCCCAGCATCGCCTCGATCGCCAGCTCGTCTTCGTCAGAAAGCTTGAACCCGTCGGGGCCGAACAGCTTGATGCCGTTGTCCTCATAGGGGTTGTGGCTGGCCGAGATCATCACGCCCACGTCGGCGCGCAGTTCGCGTGTCAGCAGGGCGACGGCGGGGGTGGGCATCGGACCCAGCAGCACCACGTCCATGCCCACGCTGGTAAAGCCCGCGACCATCGCGTTCTCCAGCATGTAGCCCGACAGGCGGGTGTCCTTGCCGATGACCACGCGGTGGCGGTGCGTGCCGCGGAGGAAGCGGGTGCCGGCCGCCTGGCCGACTTTCATTGCCATGGCTGCGGTCATCGCGCCCTGGTTGGTGCGGCCGCGAATGCCATCGGTGCCGAAGAACTGCTTGCCCATCACCTAACCCTCTTGGAAACCCTGCTTCCGATTGCCGCGCTTTCCATAGACGGCAGGCGTTACCGCCGACTGAACGCGTTCTTAAACTTCGTTTAGAAACACGTCCGATGCGGATTTTGCAAAGGGCCTCCTAAACCCAAGCCGAGCAAATTGCCATCGGGCGCGGGCCCGCCTATTTGTGGGCGCGATGAGCGCACCTTCCTCCCCCCAGGCCCCTGACC
>NZ_CACSJO010000013.1 GCF_902706195.1 Novosphingobium sp. 18050
AAAAACCCATCACAATGACAACAAACAAGAGGGCCCATGCGGCCCTCTTCGCGTTCCTGCAGAACGCGCAAGATTGACGCGGGGTGGAGCAGCCCGGTAGCTCGTCAGGCTCATAACCTGAAGGTCGTAGGTTCAAATCCTACCCCCGCAACCATCTTAAATTGCAAGTCAGTACCGGTCGTTGCAGACCGCCCGGAACCCGCCCTGGAGGCGGGTTTTTTTGCGTTCCTGCGCAATCGACAGAATGCCTGCCAGATCACCGCGGACTGAACCGCGCCGGGTCTACCGGAGGCGTTGGGTTGTGAGTCATGCTGCCATATCGCTGTTGTCTGCGGCAGCATAAAATTGGTCTTCGGCTTCGGCAGGCGGAATGTTGCCGATGGGCTCCAGCAGCCGACGATGGTTGAACCAGTCGACCCACTGCAGCGTGGCGTACTCGACGGCTTCGAAGCTGCGCCAGGGTCCGCGGCGGTGGATCACTTCGACTTTGTAGAGTCCGTTGATCGTCTCGGCCAAAGCGTTGTCGTAGCTGTCGCCGACACTGACGGCTCGATGCCGGCCTCGGGCAGGCGCTCGGTTTACTTGATAGACACGTATTGCGCCCCACGGTCGCTATGATGGATCAGGCCGCCCCGATGGCTCGGACAGCGATCGTGGAGCGCTTGTTCCAAGGCATTGATGCGAAGCTGGCATGCGCCGTCTTGCTGGCCCGCCAGCCTACGATCCGCCGAGCATAGGTATCTATGACGAAGGCGACGTATACGAACCCCGCCCAGGTCGCGACGTAGGTGAAGTCTGAGACCCACAGCATGTTCGACGCTGACGCGTAGAACTGGCGGCTGACGTGATCGAGCGGGCACGGCGCGGCCTTGTCGCTGATCGTGGTGCGCACCGCGCTTGCCACGGATCACGCCTGCCAAGTCCATCTCGCGCATCAGTCGCGCAACCGTACAACGAGCGACGGGCACGCCTTCTCGTATCATCTGACGCCGAACCTTGCGCACGCCGTAGACCGCGAAGTTCTCAGCGAACACGCGCGCGATCTCGGGTTTGAGAGCAACATCGTGCCGTACCCGCGCCGACAGGCGTGTCGAATCTTGTCGCAGCGCCCCGCGCTCGTGGTAGGTGGATGGGGCGATCGACACCAGCGCTGCCTATCGCGAGGGATGATCCCGCTCGTCGCCGAAAACCATCCGTACCGCGCGTTCGCGAACTTCCGGCGCAAACTTGTTCGTCGTCTTGATCATACAGGCTCCACCTTCTCAGGCGTTGGAGCCTCTGGCAAACCCGGCGCGGTTCAATCGCCTGGTCCGTTGATCGGCTTTAGGATGGCTACCTAAGGCAAACCTGATATTGATATAAAAAAAGGCCGCAGCCCTTATCGGGGTGCGGCCTTTTTTGGTGTTGGGGCTGGGCCTTAGCGGCTTGCCAGTTCCTTGTTGAACCACAGGGCCGCCAGCGTCGCGAGGGCGCCGGAGAGCAGGTAGCCGCCCGAAGCGATTAGGCCGAAGTTCACGGAGAGCAGCAGCGCCGCCAGCGGAGCGAAGCCGGCGCCGAAGAGCCACGCAAGGTCGCTGGTGAGCGCCGAGCCGGTGTAGCGGTGCTCAGTTGCGAATGCCGAGGAGACGACGCCTGAGGACTGGCCGAAGGCGAGGCCCAGCAGGATGAAGCCCGAGATCATGAACACGATCTCGCCGGCCGTGCCGCCGTCGAGCAGCTGGGGAGCGAAGCCGCTGAACACCGCAATGCCAACGGCGCAGGCCCCAAGCAGGGTACGGCGGCCGTAGCGGTCTGCCAGACGGCCCGAAAAGATCATGGCGACGACGCCGAAGGCAGCGGCCAGGGCTTCGATCAGGAGGAAGCCGGTGGGGGCTTCACGCGTGAAGAGGAAGACCCAGGAGAGCGGGAACACGGTGACCATGTGAAACAGCGCGAAGCTGGCGAGCGGCGCGAAAGCGCCGATCACGATCGTGCGCCATTCACGCGTCACGGTGCCGACGACACTGACGGGCTGGAGGTCACGGCTTTCGAACAGGCTCTGGAATTCTTCGGTCACCACGATGCGCAGGCGGGCGAAGAGCGCCACGACGTTGATCGCGAAAGCCACGAAGAACGGATAGCGCCAGCCCCAGTCGAGGAAGTCGGCCGCGGGCAGGGTGGTGATCATGAACGCGAAGAGCAGGCTGGCAACGATCAGGCCGAACGGCGCGCCGAGCTGCGGGATCATCGCGTACCAACCGCGGCGGTTTTCCGGGGCGTTGAGGGCCAGCAGCGATGCCAGGCCGTCCCAGGTGCCGCCCAGCGCGAAACCCTGGCCCAGACGCAGCAGCGCGAGCAGCCAGACCGAGGTCATCCCGGCGGTTTCATAGGAAGGCAGGAAGGCGATGGCTGCCGTCGAGCCGCCCAGGCCGAACAGGGCGATCGTCAGCTTGACGCCGCGCCCGTACGCGCGGTCGATTGCCATGAACACGAGGCTGCCGATCGGGCGGGCCAGGAATGCCAGCGAGAAGACGGCGAAGGAATAGAGCGTGCCGGTAAGCGGATCGACGAAAGGGAAAAACAGCTTCGGGAACACCAGCACCGAGGCGATGGCATAAACGAAGAAGTCGAAGAACTCCGAGGTGCGCCCGATGATCACGCCGATCGCGATCTCTCCGGGAGAGATCGTGTGGTGCGGCTTGAACGTCGGCAGGCCGAGTTCCTCGCGGGTCGGGGTGTTTGTGCTGCTCATCTGGCGTTTCGCGGCCTTTGTCTGGTATCAAGGTATACACGGGCGCGTAGAAGAACTCCACACGCTACGCGAATCGGCCGGGCGCAAAAGGCGACCGGCTCCACATGAGCGGCCCTATCGTCATTGCAGGGCCATAAGGGGATTGGACAAAATGTCCTATGTTCGCATCCGCAGCACGAGCCTAGGCGCAGCGCCATGCATCCGCCCGAGCCACGTCTGAACCCGCCCGGCCGTCTATTCGGCCCGAGTCGTTTCCTCAACCAGCGCACCGTCGCCGCCCTCGGGCTGGCCGGGATGCTGACCGCCGCACTTTCCGGCTGCAACACGGTCGTGCTCGACCCGGCAGGCGACGTGGCGCGGCAGCAGGGCGATCTCGTTATCGTCTCCGTGCTGCTCATGCTGCTGATCGTGATTCCGGTCATGGCGGCCGTGGTGATCTTCGCCTGGCGTTACCGCGCGTCTAACAAGGACGCCAAGTACGAGCCCGACTGGGATCACTCGACCCAGCTGGAGCTGCTGATCTGGACCGCGCCCCTGCTGATCATCATCTGCCTTGGCGCAGTGACCTGGACCAGCACCCACCTGCTTGACCCCTACCGGACCATCGGACGGATCGATCACGAGACGCCCGTTGCTGCAAATGCGAAGCCGCTTGAGGTTCAGGTGGTCGCGCTCGACTGGAAGTGGCTGTTCATCTATCCCGAGCAGGGAATCGCCACGGTCAACGAGCTGGTGGTGCCCGCAGGGCGTCCGCTGCAGTTCAAGATCACCTCGTCCAGCGTGATGAATTCGTTCTACGTGCCCGCCATGGCCGGCCAGATCTACGCGATGCCGGGCATGGAAACGCGCCTGCACGCGGTGATGAACGAGACCGGCAAGTTTGAGGGTTTCTCGGCCAACTACTCGGGCGCGGGCTTCTCGAACATGCGTTTCGCCACGCATTCGGTCGATGAAGCGGGCTTTGCCAAGTGGGTCGGCGAAGTGAAGGCCAGCGGCAAACAGGCCAACACCGGCCAGACCGCCGACGCCCCGCTTCCCGAGGCACCCGCGGCCCCGCCGCTGGGCGGCAACCTCGACCGCGCGGCCTACCTCGAACTTGAAAAGCCGAGCGAGAAGGTCCCCGTGATCCGCTTCGCTACCGTCGCCCCCGACCTCTACGGCGCGATCGTCGATATGTGCGTCGAGCCGGGCAAGATGTGCTCGAGCGAGATGATGGCGATCGACGCGCACGGCGGCCTGGGCAAGGCCGGCATCCGCAACGTCTCGATGCTCGAATACGACAAGAACGGCCGCCAGGCCGGGACCGATGCCACCGCAAGCCCCGACGCTGCTGTCCGCAAGGAACTGGCGTGGGTGCGCGCGCTGTGCCGTCAGATCCCCGGCTCGGCGCCGGACGGCACCATCAAGGCGCCGACCGACATGCGCTCGCTTAACGGCGCAGGCCTTGCTGCGCCGCAATCGATCGGGCTGGGTCAGCAAGAGGCGCTTGCGCCCGATGCTGCCGCCAGGCCCGCTCACGTTTCCCTGAATTCCCGGAACTGATAGTATCATGGCAATCGAAGCCGTAGATCATTCCCACTGGAGTCCCTTGCTGGGACGCCTGTGGCTGGATGCCCTCCCGCAGGAACCGATCGTGCTGGCGACCTTCGTGGTCGTCGCGCTGGGCGGCGTGGCCCTCGTGGCCGCGCTCACCTACTTCAAACTCTGGGGGTATCTCTGGAAGGAGTGGTTCACCAGCGTCGACCACAAGAAGATCGGCGTCATGTACATGGTGCTGGGCCTCATCATGCTCCTGCGCGGCTTTGCCGACGCGGTCATGATGCGTATCCAGCAGTCGATCGCCTTCAACGGCAACGAGGGCTACCTCAACGCCCATCACTACGACCAGATCTTCACCGCCCACGGCGTGATCATGATCTTCTTCGTGGCGATGCCCTTCGTGACCGGCCTGATGAACTACATCGTGCCGCTGCAGATCGGCGCGCGTGACGTCAGCTTCCCGTTCCTGAACAACTTCAGCTTCTGGATGACCACCGCAGGCGCGGTTCTGGTCATGATGTCGCTGTTCATCGGCGAGTTCGCACAGACCGGGTGGCTGGCCTATCCGCCGCTCTCGAACCTGGCGTACAGTCCGTGGGTCGGTGTCGACTACTATATCTGGGCCTTGCAGATCGCGGGCGTGGGTACATTGCTATCGGGCGTCAACCTGATCGCGACCATCGTCAAGATGCGCGCGCCGGGCATGACCATGATGCGCATGCCGATCTTCACCTGGACTTCGCTTTGCACCAACATCCTGATCGTCGCGGCCTTCCCGGTCCTGACGGCAGTGATGTCGATGCTCTCGCTCGACCGCTACCTGGGCTTCAACTTCTTCTCGAACGACTTCGGCGGCTCGCCGATGATGTACGTCAACCTGATCTGGATCTGGGGTCACCCTGAGGTCTACATTCTGATCCTGCCGCTGTTCGGCGTGTTCTCGGAAGTGACCGCGACCTTCTGCGGCAAGCGCCTGTTCGGCTACTCGTCGATGGTCTACGCCACGCTGGTCATCACCATCCTGTCGTACCTCGTCTGGCTGCACCACTTCTTCACGATGGGTTCGGGCGCGAGCGTCAACTCGTTCTTCGGCATCACCACCATGGTGATCTCGATCCCGACCGGCGCGAAGCTGTTCAACTGGCTGTTCACGATGTACCGCGCGCGCATCCGTTATGAACTGCCGATGATGTGGACGGTCGCCTTCATGCTGACCTTCACCATCGGCGGCATGACCGGCGTGATGCTCGCCATCCCGCCCGCCGACTTCGTCCTGCACAACTCGCTGTTCCTGATCGCCCACTTCCACAACGTCATCATCGGCGGCGTGCTGTTCGGCATCTTCGCGGCGATCAACTTCTGGTGGCCCAAGGCCTTCGGCTTCAAGCTCAACCAGTTCTGGGGCAAGGTCAGCTTCTGGCTCTGGGTTCCGGGCTTCTGGGTGGCCTTCACGCCGCTCTACATCCTGGGCTTCATGGGCGTGACCCGCCGCATGCGGGTGTTCGACGATCCGAGCATCCAGATCTGGTTCGTCATCGCGGCCTTTGGTGTGGTGATGATCGCGGGCGGCATCGGCGCCATGCTGGTCCAGTTCGCGGTATCGATCTGGAAGCGTGAGGAACTGAAGGACGAGACGGGCGATCCGTGGAACGGTCGTACCCTGGAATGGGCGACCTCCTCGCCCCCGCCGGAGTACAACTTCGCCTTCACGCCGATCGTCCACGACATCGACGCGTGGGAAGACATGAAGCGCTGCGGCGTGGAACGTCCGACCACCGGCTTCCGTCCGATCCACATGCCCAAGGGCACCGGCACCGGCATCATCCTTGCCGGCCTGTCGACGGCGCTCGGCTTCGCGATGATCTGGTACATCTGGTGGCTGGCGGCCGTGTCCTTCGTGGGCATCCTCGGCTACTCGATCTTCCATACCTTCAACTACAAGCGGGACTACCACATCCCCGTCGAGACGGTCGAAGCGACCGAGGCGGCACGCACCCGCCAGCTCGCCGCTGCGGGAGCCTGATGTCATGACCGCTACAACCGTAAATCCGACCCACGACCTGTCGCAGGCGCAGCTCCAGGCTGCGTTCTACGACCTCGACGAGCACGACCATCCCGAAGGCGGCAGCACCATGCTGGGCTTCTGGATGTACCTGATGAGCGATTGCCTCATCTTCGCGATGCTCTTTGCCGCATACGGCGTGCTCGGTGGCAACTTTGCCGCCGGGCCGGGGCCGAAGGACCTGTTCGAGCTGCCGCTCGTCGCGCTCAACACCGCGATGCTGCTGTTCTCGTCGATCACCTACGGCTTCGCCATGCTGGCGATGGAAAAGGGTAGCAAGGGCGCCGTGCAGCTGTGGCTGCTGGTTACCGCCGCGTTCGGCATCGCGTTCCTCGCGATCGAGATGTACGAATTCTACCACCTCATCCATGAGGGCGCGACGCCGATGCGCTCGGGCTTCCTCACCGCGTTCTTCTCGCTGGTGGGTACCCACGGCCTTCACGTCACCTTCGGCCTGATCTGGCTGTTCACGCTGGTCGTGCAGGTCGGCACGAAGGGTCTGATCCCGGCCAACCGCCGCCGCCTGATGTGCCTGTCGCTGTTCTGGCACTTCCTCGACGTCATCTGGATCGGCGTCTTCACCTTCGTCTATCTGATGGGAATGCTCTGATGGGCACCGAACACGCGCACTCCAACCCCAACGCCCCCGACCACCATGACGAGCATGGCGGAAGCCATGGCTCGATGCGCGAATACGTCGTGGGCTTCCTGCTGTCGGTCGTGCTCACCGCGATCCCGTTCTGGCTGGTGATGACGGGTGCGATCCCCGACAAGCAGACCACCGCGCTGGTGATCATGGCCTTCGCCCTGGTGCAGATCGTGGTTCACATGATCTACTTCCTGCACATGAACACCAAGTCGGAGAACGGCTGGACGGTGATGGCGCTGATCTTCACGATCGTCGTCCTCGTCATCACGCTCTCCGGTTCGCTCTGGGTGATGTACCACCTGAACCACAACATGATGCCGATGAGCCATGACATGAGTCAGGTACCCTGACCCTGTCCGGCTCCCCGGATCGGACAAGCGGAACGCGGCGGCCTTACGGGCTCGCCGCGTTTCTGCTGATGGCCCTTGCCGTTTTCGCGACCCTTGGCGTGTGGCAGGTGCAGCGTATGCAGTGGAAGCACGCGCTGATCGCGCGCGTCGACGCCCGCGTCCATGCGGCCCCCGTGGACCTTCCGGCCGACGCGGGCGCCCGCGATCTGGAATATCTTCGCGTAAAGCTCTCCGGCGTATATCAGGGTTCCGCGACCGCGCTGGTGCGGGCCGCCACGGACCTTGGGACCGGGTACTGGACGATGACGCCGCTGCGGATGGACGATGGCCGGCAGGTATGGATCAACCGCGGCTTCGTGCCGGAGGGAACTCCGCGCGCCGTTGCCGCCGCCTCCACCCCCGAGGGCCGGGTAACGGTGGCCGGCCTGCTGCGCCTAAATGAGCCCAAGGGCAGCGTGCTCCAGGCCAACCGGCCGCAGGACGACCGCTGGTATTCGCGCGATGTCGCAGGCCTTGCCGCAGCGCGGAAACTGGGGGCTGTCGTGCCCGCCTTCGTCGACGTGCAGGTGGAGCAGGCCGCGCAGATCCCGCCCTCGCCGGTAAAGCCGGTTTCGGGCCTTACCCAGATTCACTTCCCCGACAACCACCTCACTTACGCGCTGACATGGTTCGCGCTCACGGCGCTCTCGGCGTTCGGCCTGGTCTACATCTGGCGCCGCGCGTGATCGAGCCGCTGCTGGCGTTGTTCGCCCCGCCTGAAATAGGGCCGGGCGCGGCGACCAGTACGCCCAGCCGCTCCAGCGTCATCCTGTTGACGCAGCTGCGCTGGATTGCGGTGTTCGGGCAACTGGCGGCGATCGTCGTCGTCTCGCAGGCGCTGAAGGTCCGGCTGCCGCTGGCCCCGCTGCTGCTGGCGCCGCTGCTGCTGATCCTCGTCAACCTGGCGGTCACGGGTGTGCTCAAGCGGCGCACGGCGTTCTCGCAGCGGGAGTTGTTTTCGGCGCTGATGATCGACGTCGTCGCGCTGTGCTGGCAGCTCTATTATTCCGGCGGGGCGACGAACCCCTTCACCTTCCTGTTCCTGCTCCAGATCGTGATCGGCGCGATCATCCTGGATGCGCGCTGGAGCTGGCTGGTCGCGCTCAACGCCTGCCTGTGCATGGCGCTGCTGACGTTCGTATACGTCCCGCTAAGCCTGCCGTTCCCTTATGCGGCGGATCATTTTCACCTCTACATCTACGGCAGCCTGTTCTGCTTCGTGCTGGCGGCGGTGCTGCTGATCGTCTTCGTGGTCCGGCTCGACCACTCCCGGCGCGAGAACGACGCCAGCCTCGCGTCGCTGCGCCAGCAGGCGGCGGAGGAGGACCACATCATCCGCATGGGTCTGCTGGCTTCGGGCGCCGCGCATGAATTGGGCACGCCGCTGTCGTCGATTTCGGTGATCCTGGGCGACTGGAGCCGCGAGCCGCTGATCGCCGGCGATCCCGACATGGCCGCCGACCTCGCCGACGTGCGGCGCGAACTGGCGCGCTGCAAGACCATCGTCTCGGGCATCCTGATGTCGGCGGGCGAAGTGCGCGGTATCGACCCGGCGGTGACCGGGGTGCGCGCCTTCATCGAGGACATTGCCGAGGAATGGCGCGCGCGCTTTGCGGGCGAACTGCGCCTCGTCGACCGGATCGCCGGGGAAGTGCCGATCATCGCCGATCCCGGCCTGCGTCAGATCATCGGCAACGTCATCGACAATGCCGCCGAAGTTTCGCCCGAACTCGTGGTGATCGAGGCCTGGCTGAATCATGAGACGGAAAGCCCCAGCCTGGTCCTCACCGTCAGCGACCGCGGGCCGGGCTTCTCGCCCGAGATGCTGGGGCGCATCGGTCAGCCCTACGCCTCAACCAAGGGGCGTGACGGGGGCGGGCTGGGCCTGTTCCTGGTGGTCAATGTGATCCGCAAGCTGGGCGGCTCGGTCTTCGTCGAAAATCGGCGCGACGGCGGTGCCAGCGTGCAACTGGCGATCCCGCTTGCTACACTGGCACTGGACAGCGCGCAGCCGGAGCCGGACAAGGGGGCATGACCGAGGTTCCTCCCCCCGCTGTTCCTCCTCTCGCAGCGCCCGCCGATGCTTCGGGCAGCGGCGCCAGCCTGCTGATCGTCGAGGACGACCCTACTTTCGCGCGGACCCTGCGCCGCTCGTTCGAACGCCGGGGTTACCGCGTGGCCTCCGCCGCCAGCCCGGACGAGGCCGAGGCCCTGTTCCTGGCCGAGGATTTCGAATTCGCGGTGGTCGATCTCAAGCTGGGTTCCGGTTCGGGCCTTGCGGTGGTGGAGGCGCTCCATGCCCATGCACCGCAGACCCGCATCGTCGTGCTGACCGGCTATGCGAGCATCGCAACCGCCGTCGAGGCGATCAAGCTTGGCGCGGCGCACTACCTCGCCAAGCCTTCGAACACGGACGATATCGAGGCCGCTTTCGGCAATCTGCGCGGCGATGCCAGCATCCCGGTGGAAGGGCGCAAAAGCTCGATCAAGACGCTGGAGTGGGAATATATCCACCAGACCCTCGTCGAGTGCGAATTCAACATTTCGGAAACCGCGCGGCGGCTTGGGCTCCACCGCCGCACTCTGGCGCGTAAGCTGGAGAAGCGGCAGCTTTGACGGGGGCCTGGCGTGTCGAAGCGGCCCACGCATGGTTCCCTGTCCGCCCCCCATGGGCTATGCGATCGATGAGAAGCGACCCGGTGATGCTTGATAATGGCCAATTGTGATCTTTGCGTCGTCCGTAACCGGGCGATCTGTTCCGCGCTCGATGCGAAGGAACTCGAGGCGCTGAACGCCATCGGGCGGACCCGTGTCCTGACGGCGGGCGAATCGATCATCTGGGAGGGCGAGGATTCGGTCCTCGTCGCCAATGTCATCGACGGCGTGCTGAAACTTTCCACCAATACCGAGGACGGGCGCGAGCAGATCGTCGGCGTGGTCTACCCATCCGACTTCATCGGCCGGCCTTTCGGCGGCACCACCGGGCACGGCGTCACCGCGCTGGTCGATTCGCAGGTCTGCGTGTTCTCGCGCCGCGATTTCGACGCTTTTGCACGGACGCATCCGGCGCTGGAGCACAAGCTGCTCGAACGCACGCTGGGCGAACTGGACCGCACCCGGCGCTGGATGCTGCTGCTCGGCCGCAAGTCGGCGGCGGAAAAGATGGCGAGCTTCCTGGTCGAGATGGTCGAACGGCTCGGCTGGCGGACCCAGTTGGACAAGCCCGGTCAGCGCCTGCTGAGCCTGCCGTTCTCGCGCCAGCAGATTGCCGACGTGCTGGGCCTGACGATCGAGACCGTCAGCCGCCAGTTCACCCGCCTCAAGAACGAAGGCGTTATCGATCTGCCCTCGCGCCGGGATGTCACGATCGTCGACTACGAAGCGCTGGTCGCCGAAGCGGGGTAACGTTCCGGCGCGTCTTTTTGCAGTGCGGGAAACAATGTCCGCGCGCGGTGTTTGCGAGGACATGTTGGTTGTCTCTTCCCATCCGGGCCTGTTCAGCCGCCACGGTGCGGTGCTGTTCCTGCGTAACGCGCTGGTTTCCAGCCTGTGCTTCGCGATCGACATGGCGCTGATCTGGGTGATGGTGTCGCGCGCGGGGCTCGACAAGTTCGTGGCGGTGACATTGGGCTTCCTTGTCGCCAATGCGGTTAACTATGTGCTGGCGCGGCTCTGGGTGTTCAGGGACAGCGAGCGCGGGCTGTTCACCGGATACATCTATTTCCTGGGCAATGCGCTGGTGGGGCTGGCGATCATCCTTGCGGGCTTCGCGCTCCTGACCGGGCCGCTGGATACGCATTATCTGGTGGCCCGCGTGATCGTCTCGATGTGCGCGGGGACGATCGTGTTCATCCTCAACGCAACGCTGAATTTCCACGAGGTTTAGGAAACCTGTCCTCCCCGATACGGGGAGGACAAAGGCCTCAGAACCTGTACGAAAGGCCCGCGCTGATCACCCAGGGGTCGAGATCGTGCTTGGTCTCCAGCACTTTCGCGCCATCGGCGTAGAAGCTGGCGGTGGGCTTGATGAAGTACTTCTTGGCATCCAGCGAAACGCCGTAGCCGCTGCGCCCGAGCGCGATGTCGACACCGCCCTGCAGCGCTACGCCCAGCGAATTCGACATCTTCACCTTGTCCACGCCCAGCGCCTGCGCGGTCGCGCCGGGCTTTTCGTCGAAGACGAGGAACAGCGCCGGACCCGCGCCGACATAGGGCTTGATCGGACCGCCGGTGTCGAGGTGGAACTTGGCCGTCAGCGTGGCGGGCAGGATCAGAACATGGTCGACGAGCCGCGTACCGGCCAGGTCCGCCGCGCCGCTGACATGGTGCTGGGTGAAGCAGCAGATCGTCTCCACCGATACGGCCCTGCTGAAGAAGTACTCCACCGCGAGAGTGGGCACGACATTGTCGTTGGCCTTGGCGTCGACGTCGCTCACGCCCATTCCGGTCAGCGTAGTGGCCAGCCCTGCATCGATCGACTTGATCTTGTCGACGCCGCCATCGGGCAGCACGCCGGTTGCCAGCACCTTCACCTGGAGCTTGCCCTCGGGGCTGCCGGCCAGCGCCGGGCTGGAGAACGCAGTCGCAGCCGTTAACGCGGCGAGCAGGGTGGTCTTGCGCATAATCGCTCTCTTTTTTCCGAAAGCCGCCGGGGCCGCACCACGCGTATCCCCCCTCTGAGCGGCACCCCCGCAATGCGCCCGGCGTGCCCCGGATGAATTGATCGGGCGCAAAATCGTCGAAATTTCGCGCTCCTCCACCTTTTTGATTCCCGTCAATGCAGGCCGCCCGCCGCGCGCTCAAGGCGGCAGGTGATCAGCAATTCATCTCGAAAAGAGAACACTATGGTTTCGGTCCTTGCGCGGGCAGGCGTATGGCTTGTCGTGCTATTCCTGGCTGTCATGGCGTCCGCCCTCGCGGCGGATCAGGGTTTCGCCATCCACATGGCCATCGTCGCGTTTACCGCATTCATCGCGGTATGGTTCACCGTGCGCAGCGCGGACTACGACGCCATCGCGCGCGGGCTGCTTCGGATGCCCGACCAGGGGCGCTATGATGACGACCCGGTACGCTGGGGCATGATCGCCACGGTGTTCTGGGGCATGGCGGGCTTTGCCGCCGGGCTGTTCATCGCCGCGCAGCTGGCCTGGCCCTGGCTCAACCTCGAGCCTTACCTCAACTTCGGCCGGGTGAGGCCGCTGCACACCTCGGCGGTGATCTTCGCGTTCGGCGGCAATGCCCTGATCGCGACGAGCTACTACGTCGTCCAGCGCACCTGCCGCGCGCGGCTGGCCTTCCCCGCGCTCGCCCGGTTCGTGTTCTGGGGGTATCAGCTGTTCATCGTGCTGGCCGCCACCGGTTACCTGCTGGGCACCACCCAGGGCAAGGAATACGCCGAGCCGGAATGGTACGTCGACTGGTGGCTGACGATCGTCTGGGTCTGCTACCTGATCGTCTTCGTGGGCACGATCGTGAAGCGCAGTGAGCCGCATATCTACGTGGCCAACTGGTTCTACCTCGCCTTCATCGTGACCGTGGCGATGCTCCATATCGTCAACAACCTTGACGTGCCGGTCAGCCTGCTCGGCTCGAAAAGCTACCCGCTGTTCGGCGGCGTGCAGGGCGCGCTGGTGGAGTGGTGGTACGGCCACAACGCGGTGGGCTTCTTCCTGACCGCCGGCTTTCTGGCGATGATGTACTACTTCGTGCCCAAGCAGGCCGAGCGTCCGATCTATTCCTACCGCCTTTCGATCATCCACTTCTGGTCGCTGATCTTCCTCTACATCTGGGCCGGGCCGCACCACCTGCACTACACCGCGCTGCCCGACTGGGCGCAGACGCTGGGCATGGTGTTCTCGATCATGCTGTGGATGCCCAGCTGGGGCGGCATGATCAACGGGCTGATGACGCTGAACGGCGCCTGGGACAAAGTCCGCACCGACCCGATCATCCGCATGATGGTGATGGCGCTGGCCTTCTACGGCATGAGCACCTTCGAAGGCCCGATGATGGCCGTGAAGAGCGTCAACTCGCTGTCGCACTATACCGACTGGACCATCGGCCACGTCCATTCCGGCGCGCTGGGCTGGAACGGGATGATAACCTTCGGGGCGATCTACTACCTCGTGCCGCGTCTGTGGGGACGGACCCGGCTCTACTCCCTGCGCATGGTGAACTGGCACTTCTGGCTCGCGACGTTGGGGATCGTCTTCTACGCCGCCGCCATGTGGGTGTCGGGCATCACCCAGGGCCTGATGTGGCGCGAATACGGGGCCGACGGCTATCTGGTGAACTCCTTCGCCGACTCCGTCGCCGCAGTGCACCCGATGTTCATCCTGCGCGCCTTCGGCGGCCTTCTCTACCTGTCGGGCGCGGTCATCATGACGGTCAACGTCTGGGCCACGATCCTGGGCAAGCTGCGCAGCGAAGCCCCCATGCGCGATGCCGCCTACGACGCCGCGCGCGATCGCCCCATCGTCGCTCAGGCCTGAGAGAACCCAAGCCATGACCACCATCGTCGAACGCCACAAGACGCTTGAAAAGAGCGTCACCCTCCTCGGCCTCTGCGCTCTCGTCACGGTCGCCATCGGCGGCATCGTCGAGATCGCGCCGCTGTTCTGGATCGACAATACCATCGAGAAAGTGAAGGGCGTGCGCCCCTATACCCCGCTCGAACAGGCAGGCCGCGACATCTACGTGCGCGAGGGATGTTACACCTGCCACAGCCAGATGATCCGCCCTTTCCGCGACGAGGTGGAGCGTTACGGCCACTACAGCCTCGCGGCGGAATCGATGTTCGACCATCCGTTCCAGTGGGGCTCCAAGCGGACCGGGCCGGACCTTGCCCGCGTCGGCGGCCGCTATTCGGATAGCTGGCACGTCCAGCACCTGACGAACCCGCAGGGCGTGGTGCCCGAATCGGTGATGCCGAGGTACGGCTTCCTCGCGCAGAACGACCTCAGCGTGCCCGACGTGGCCGCCAATCTCACGGCGCTGCGCCGGGTGGGCGTGCCCTACACCGACCAGGACGTGAAGATGGCCATGGCCGATCTCAAGGCCCAGGCCGACCCCGAGCAAGACGCGGGCGACCTCGCCGCCCGCTACCCCAAGGCGCAGATCCGCGACTACGACGGCGACCCGAAACGCCTGACCGAGATGGATGCGCTGGTCGCGTACCTGCAGGTACTGGGCACCATGGTCGACGTAAACGGCGCCGCCGCTCAGGAGGAACTGGCCTCGGAGAAGGGCCGATGAGCGTGCACTCCACCTACGACGCGCTGCGGCATCTTGCCGATAGTTGGGGCCTGCTGGCGATGCTGGCGGTGTTTCTGGTGCTGATCGCCTGGCCCTTCCGCCCCGGTCACCGCGCCAAGAACGACGCCGCCGCGCGCCTGATCTTCAAGGACGACACAGATGTCTGAGAAACACCCCAAGGGGCGTCTCGACGAGGCCACCCAGACCGAGACTGTCGGCCACGAGTGGGACGGGATCGAGGAGCTGAACACGCCGCTGCCGCGCTGGTGGCTATGGACCTTCTACGCCTGCATCGCCTTCTCGCTGGTTTACTGCGTGGCCTATCCGGCCTGGCCGATGCTGACGCGGGCGACCGAAGGTACGCTCGGGTGGAGCAGCCGGGGCGATTTGGACAAGGACCTGAAAGCTACAGCCACGGCGCGCGCCCACACCGTGGCCGCGCTGGCCGACATGCCGATCGAGCAGCTTCCCGCCCATCCCGAACTGATGCGCGCGGCGGTGGCGGGCGGCGCGGCGGCCTTCCGCATCAACTGCGTCCAGTGCCACGGCGCGGGCGCGGCGGGATCGAAGGGCTTCCCCAACCTGAACGACGACGACTGGCTGTGGGGCGGTGATCTCAAGACCATCGAAACCACGCTGATCCACGGCATCCGCCAGCCCGGCGACGAGGCGACGCGCCAGTCGATCATGCCCAATTTCGGGGCCGACGGCCTGCTGACACCCGAACAGATCGCCGATGTCACCAGCTATGTCCTGACCCTTTCGGGTAAGGAGAAGCGCAGCGCCGCCAGCCAGCGCGGCACCCAGCTTTTCGCGGACAACTGCGCCGTCTGCCACGGCCCGGCTGGCAAGGGCAGCCGCCAGTTCGGTGCGCCGGACCTCACCGATGCGATCTGGCTGGACGGCGCCGCCCGCGAAGACGTGATCGCGCAGATCAATCGTCCGCACATGGGCGTCATGCCTGCTTGGGGCACGCGTCTGGACCCGGTCACGATCAAGATGCTGGCCGCCTACGTCCACTCGCTGGGCGGCGGCGAGAAGTTCGCGGCACTGCCTGATGGGCAAGCGCCCAAAGAAGCGGAGGCGCGCTGACGCCCCGCCCACCCTTTGGTCATCCCCGCCTACGCGGGAATGACGGGGCAGTGGGAATAGCGTCGAAGCGGACAAACACGATGAACAAGATGGTCAAGCCGCCGCGCGCTCCCTCGCTTTATGCAAAGCGCGAGCCGGTGTTCAACAAGCGCATCGACGGCAAGTTTCGCCGCATAAAGTGGGCGATCATGGCGCTGTGCCTTGCTGTCTATTGGGTTACTCCCTGGCTGCGCTGGGACCGCGGCCCCTATGCGCCGACTCAGGCGGTGCTGATCGACCTCGCCCACCGCCGCTTCTACATGTTCGGCATCGAGATCTGGCCGCACGAGTTCTACTTCGTCGCCGGCCTGCTCATCATGGCGGGCATCGGCCTTTTCCTCGTCACCAGCGCGGTGGGGCGGGCGTGGTGCGGCTATGCCTGCCCGCAGACCGTCTGGACCGACCTGTTCCAGCACGTCGATCGCCTTATCGACGGCGACCGCAACGCCCGGATGCGCCTGTACAAAGCGCCGTGGGGCACGGCCAAGATCGCACGGCGCCTCGCCAAGTGGTCGATCTACCTGGCGATCAGCTTCGCCACCGGCGGCGCATGGATATTCTACTTCGCCGATGCGCCCACGCTCCAGCACCAGTTCTGGACCGGCAGCGCGGACCCGGTCGCCTACGGCACCGTAGCCGTGCTCACCGCGACGACCTTTATCCTCGGCGGCTTCATGCGCGAACAGGTGTGCATCTACATGTGCCCCTGGCCGCGTATCCAGACCGCGATGCTCGACGAAAAGAGCCTGATCGTCACCTACAAGGACTGGCGCGGCGAGGCGCGGGGCAGCCTCAAGAAGGCGAAGGCCAACCCCGGCCAGTTCGGCGACTGCATCGACTGCAACCAATGCGTCGCCGTCTGCCCCACCGGCATCGACATCCGCGAAGGCCCGCAGGTCGGCTGCATCACCTGCGCGCTGTGCATCGACGCCTGCGACCGGGTAATGGACGAGATCGGGCGCCCGCGCGGCCTGATCGACTACGCGACGCTGGAGGACTCGGAAGCCGAGAAGGCGGGCCAGCCCCCGACCCGCCACCTCAAGCTGATCTGGCGCCCGCGCACGCTATTATATCTGGCGGCGTGGTCGGCCATCGGCTTCACGCTGCTGTTCCTGCTGGGCACCCGCGTCCACACCGGGCTGACCGTCTCCAAGGACCGCAACCCGCCGTATATCCTGATGAAGGGCGGGGCCGTGCGCAATGCCTACACCTTGCGCCTGCGCAACATGCAGGGCCGCCCGCGAGACATGGAAATCGCGCTGCAGGGCCTGCCCGGCGCGGTGATGTGGACCGAGGACACCGCGCGCGATTCCGCCGCGCGGCGCATCGTCCGCACCGTAGCCCCCGACGCCACGCAGGGCCTGCGCGTCTACGTCACCGCGCCAGCGGGCAGCGCGGCGCATGACTTCGCCTTCCACCTCCAGGCCATCGGCGAGGCCGGCGAGGCAGACACCGCCAACACCACGTTCGACACCCCCTGAGGACCAAGGCGATGAAGATGCAAGCCCCCCGCAAGCCTTTTACTGGCCGCCACATGACCGCGATCCTTGTCGCCGGTTTCGGGGTGGTCGTCGCCGTCAACTTCACGATGGCGGGACTGGCGAGTTCGACCTTCGGCGGTGTGGTCGTCGAGAACTCCTACGTCGCCAGCCAGCACTTCAACCGCTGGCTGGACGAGGCCGAGAAGGAAAAGGCCCTCGGCTGGCGGATAGAGGCGCGCTGGCGCAGCGACGGCCGCGTGACCGCCCGGATCGACGAACCGGTAGCGGTGGCAGGCACATCGCTCGCGGCGGCGAAAGTCACCGCCACCGCGCGCCATCCCCTCGGCAGGCTCGCCGATGTGCCGCTCACCTTCCGGCGGGATGAAAGCGGCGAATGGGTCAGCACCGGACAGCTTCCCGCCGGACGCTGGACGCTTCGCTTCGATGTCGAGGCGGGAGGGCGCAACTGGCGCACCGAACGACCGATCAGCGCGGGAGCGGCATCGTGAACGTAGCCGCCATGTCCCTCTCGGTGCCGCTTGGGTCGCCTTTGCAGGAACCCCTGATCGACAGCCGTTTCACCGTCCCGGGGATCCGCTGTGCCGGGTGCATCGGCAAGATCGAGCGCGGCCTTGCCGCCGTTCCGGGTATCGCCTCGGCCCGCGTGAACTTCTCGGCAAAGCGCGTCGCCGTCAGCCATGCCCGGACCCTGGATGCGGACGAAATACTCGAAGAACTTCGCAAACTCGGCTTCGAGGCCGAACGCGCCGCCGACAAACCGCTCGCCCCAGACGATGCGGAGACAAAGCGTCTGATGCGCGCGCTCGCCGTGGCCGGCTTCGGTATGATGAACATCATGCTGTTCTCGGTATCGGTATGGTCCGGCGCGGACCTTGTGACGCGTGAGATGTTCCACTGGCTCAGCGCCCTGATCGCGATTCCGGTCATCGCCTACTCGGGCCGCCCGTTCTTCGCCTCGGCGTTGATGGCGCTGCGCTACAGGCGCACGAACATGGACGTGCCGATCTCCATCGGTGTCCTGCTAGCCACCGGCATGAGCCTCTACGAGACGGTTACAGGTGGTGAACACGCCTATTTCGACGGCGCGGTGATGCTTCTGTTCTTCCTCCTCGCCGGCCGCGCTCTGGACGCGATGATGCGCGGCCGTGCCCGCTCGGGCATTGCTGCGCTGCTGGGGCGCATGGGCCGGGGCGCGCAAGTCGTGCAGGACGGCGGCGCCGCCCGCTATGTCGAGGCCGAGCGGCTGGCCCCCGGCATGGTCATGCTGGTGGCCGCCGGCGAGGCCTTGGCGGCGGACGGCGAGATCGTCGAAGGCCGCACCAGCATCGACGCTTCGATGCTCACCGGCGAAAGCGAGGCGCGCCCGGCCCAATCCGGCGACATCGTTCATGCCGGCATGATAAACCTCGGAAATCCGGTGCGCGTGCGCATCACGGCGGCGGCGCAGGACACCGCCATCGCCGACATAGCGCGGCTGATGGATGAGGCCGGGCAGTCCCGCTCGCGCTATGTGCGCGTCGCCGACCGGGCCGCGCGGCTCTATGCTCCGGCGGTCCACACGCTGGCGTTCCTGAGCTTCTGCGGCTGGATGCTGGCTGGAGCCGGGGTGTACCATGCGCTGACGATTGCGACGGCGGTGCTCATCATCACCTGCCCCTGCGCGCTGGGGCTGGCGGTGCCGGCGGCGCAAGTCGTGGCGGCGGGCGCGCTGATGAAGCGCGGGCTGCTGATCAAGGACGGCTCGGCGCTGGAACGCCTTGCCGAAGCCGATGAAGTGCTGCTCGACAAGACCGGCACCCTGACGCTGGGAGAGCCGCGCCCGGCCAACCTCAAGGCGCTCGGCCCCCGCTGGCGCGCCATCGCGCTGGGGCTGGCGCAGGCAAGTCGCCATCCGCTGAGCCGTGGCCTTGCCCGCGCCCTGCGCGAAGACGGCACCGAACCCGCCTCGATCGAGGGTATCTCGGAAACCGCCGGAACCGGCATGAGCGGCAGGATCGATGGTGTGGACGTGGCCCTGCTGCGGCCCGAGGCGGAGACGGCGGGCCTGGCGGTGGACCTGCTCGTCGGCGGCTTTCGCACCCGGATCGCCTTCGCCGACCCTCTGCGCCCCGACGTGCGCGAGACGCTGGCCGCGCTGAACGCGCAGGGCCTGCGCGCCGCCATAGCCTCGGGCGACCGGGTAGAGGCGGTGGGCGTGGTCGCCCGCGACCTCGGCCTGTTCGCTGCCGCCGGCATGACTCCGGCCGACAAGCTGGCACTGCTCGAACGCCGTGCGGCGATGGGCCGCAAGGTGCTGATGGTCGGCGATGGGCTGAACGACGGCCCGGCGCTGGCCGGTGCCCACGTTTCCATCGCGCCGGGCGGGGCGAGCGACGTTTCGCAGCAGGCCGCCGACGCGGTCTTCGTAGGCGCGGCGCTGATGCCGGTGGCGCTGGCGGTCCGCGTCGGACGCGCGACCATGCGGGTGGTGCGCCAGAACTTCGCGGTGGCGGTGGTATACAACGTGCTGGCGGTGCCGCTGGCGATTGCGGGCTTCGTGACGCCGCTGGTCGCGGCGCTGGCGATGTCGGGTAGTTCGCTTCTGGTCGTCGGCAATTCGCTGCGGCTGGCGCGCGCCGCTGAAGCGTGCGGCGGAAAGGGCGCGGTATGACGATCCTGGGTTTCCTGATCCCGCTGGCGCTGGCCATGGGGCTGGCGGGCCTGTACTTCTTCTTCTGGGCTTCGCGGACCGGCCAGTTCGAAGACCTCGACGGCGCCGCCAACCGCATCCTTATCGACGAGGACGGCGAGGGGTGAGACGCATTTTAGCCTTGTTCGGCGCGCTCGCACTGCTGCCGGCGATGGTCGGCCCGCTGGAGGCGGAGGCGCGCAGCCTGGCCTTACCGCTGTGCGGAGGTACGGCGCTGGCCATCCCCATGCCCGCCCGCGATGCTCCTCCGGGGCCGCCGCGGGGGCCGTGCTGCGCCAAGGGTTGTTATACGGACGGCAAGCGCAAACGGCTTGATCGATCGCAATGACCGGGACACCGTTCCGCGCGAAACCGGCCTCATGACCTGGACCTATCACCCCGAACTGCTGGCGATCCCCGTCCCGCGCTACACTAGCTACCCGACTGCGGCCGAGTTCGGCGGCTCCGTCGGAACCCCGCAGCTGGAGGCCGCATTGGCCGGTGCAAGCGACGAAGTCTCGCTCTACGTCCACATCCCGTTCTGCGAGAAAATCTGCTGGTACTGCGGCTGTAATACCAGCGCCGCAGGCCGCAGGGACAGAGTTGCCAGCTATCTGGACGCTCTCCACCGCGAGATCGTGCTTACGGCCGAACGCCTGCCGGACGGAGCCCGGGTGACGCGCATCGCCTTCGGAGGGGGCAGTCCCAATGGCATTTCGCCGGTCGATTTCGTGCGGCTGGTGGATGCGCTGACCTTGCAGTTCGAGGTATCCAGCCCGGTGATTTCCGTCGAACTGGACCCGCGCACCCTTGGCCCCGAATGGGCGGATGTGATCGGCACCGTCGGCATTGAGCGGGCCAGCCTGGGCGTCCAGACCTTTGCGCCAGGCCTGCAGGCTGCGATAGGCCGCATCCAGCCCACACGCATGATCGAGGAGGCGACGGCCACGCTGCGCAGGGCAGGGGTGAATTCGCTGAACTTCGACCTGATGTACGGCTTGCCGGGGCAGACGATGGCGCACCTGAGCGAGTCGCTGGAACGCACCGTCGCGCTCGGAGCCGACCGCATCGCCCTGTTTGGCTATGCCCATGTGCCGCACCTCATCACCCGCCAGCGCAAGATCGACGCCAGCGATTTGCCGGGGGCCGCCGCGCGGTTCGGCATGGCTGCTTTCGGGTATAAATTCCTGCTGGACGAGGGCTACGTCCCGGTCGGCTTCGATCACTTCGCCCGGCCCGGCGACCCACTGGCGCAGGCGACCCTGACCGGGCACCTCAAGCGCAATTTTCAGGGCTTCACCGACGATCAGGCACCGGTGCTGCTGGGCCTTGGTGCCTCGGCGATCGGCAGTTTTCCAGACTTGCTTGTCCAGAACGAGAAGAACACCGGACGCTATCGCATGATGCTTTCGCAGGAGCGCCTCACCGCCAATCGCGGTATCGTGCGCAGCGCCGAGGACCGCAGGCGAGCTGCGGTGATAGAGGGGCTGCTGTGCCGGGGCCGGGCGCGGATCGAGCCGGATCTGCGCGCCGAGGCATGGCCGCTGCTCGGCCCCTATCTCGGTGCAGGCCTGTGCGAGGCGGACGGCGACGATCTGGTGATTCTGCCGGGAGGGCTGCCCTACGCCCGTTCCATCGCGGCGCATTTTGATCCTTATCGCAAGGACTCGCTGCGCCGTTTCAGCTCGGCCGTCTGACTGGCATCGGTTACCGCGGCGGCCTAGGTCTGCGTATCGAATTCTACCCCGAACAGGTTGTCTTCGCGCCAGCGCACCAGGCCCCACAGCTCACGTCCGTCCTCCAGCCTCGCGCGCACCACTTCGTTGAGTGCGGGTGGATCGCCCAGTGCGGCCGCGCTCAGCCCGCGCGAGGATATGTCGCGTACGATCACGGGGATTTCCGCCCCGCGCGAATTCGTGAGCGCGAAGCGCATGCAGCGCCGCCGACGGCGTTCGCGCAAGTTGGGCGTGGGTCGGAAACGCAGCTTGTCCATTCCGAACGAGGACGGCGGATGCGGCCGTAAATTTAAGGTGATGAAGCAGATTTTCCCAGGAGTTGGGTGGGTTTGATCGCGATCAATGCCGGTACGCGCTGCAAATGCGAAGAACCTTTCTGCCGGTCCCGCACCCGCATTCCGTCGCCTGGCGGACCCCAGGGTGCGATCCGCTTCTCCCCGACTTCGGGCGGCCCACCCTCGTGACGGGCCGCCCCTTTTTTCGGCGGATTGCGGACAAAGAAAAGGCGGCCTTGCGAGCCGCCTCTTCCCCCTCTCAACCGGGTGGGGCGGATCAGCCGCCCTTGGCATCGCCATCGTTGGCGGCGATGCCGGTCTGCATGTAAGCCAGCGGGTTAACGGCTTCACCGGAAACGCGCACTTCGTAATGGAGGTGTGGGCCGGTCGAATTGCCGGTGCTGCCGACGAAGCCGATCACGTCGCCCTTGTGGACGCGCTGGCCTTCGGCAACGTTGAGGCGCGACATGTGACCGTAGCGGGTCTGCATGTCACCGCCGTGCTCAAGCGAGATGTAAAGGCCGTAGCCGCTGAACCACGAAGCACGGCTGACGGTGCCGTCAGCGGTTGCGTAGATCGGCGTGCCGGTCGGCGCGGCGAGATCGACGCCCTTGTGGGCGCGGCGACCGCCGAGAATGGGGTGTTCGCGCATGCCGAAAGTGCTGGTCATACGCTCTTGCGCGAGGGGGTTGCGCGAAGGAATGGCGACCGAGGCGAAGCTGCCGGCGACGGCGGGCTTGGGCTTGGCGGCGGCGAGGCCGGTTTCCTCGAAATTCTGCCACGAACTGAAGAGCTGGCGGAACTGTTCGTCCTCACCGCCCGTTACAGACTGGTTGGCGGCCTGTGCGGCGCGCAGCGGAGCAGAGATATCGGCAGCTGCGGCGCTGCTGTTGGCCATGGCGGGATGTGCGGCCATGGTGAGACCCGCGGCGACGAAGAGACCAGTCACTGCGCGGAACTTGGCGAAGAATTTCGTTACGACCACTCGCAATACCTTGCTTTCCGCCGCTACCCGCCCAGCAACCTGTGGAGCGCGACGCTGAATTTTGAGCGCGGCCAACTTCAAGCGTGAAGTCGCCGTGCCTTAGGTTTTGGAGATCGTCGGAACCCCCCGCCGTCTCGTGAGCATGACTTATGCCGTTAGCTTTCGCTCAGGCAAGCCCTGTATACAGATCGCGCGACAAACCGGCAGCGAGGCGCGCCGAGTCGTTGAACGGCGGTTTCAGGTTGCCGCGAAAGTAACGAAAAACCAAGGATTTCCACCGCTCTGAGGGGTCTTCGCCCAACCGTTCGGCAAGGTCGGTGAAATGAATTGAGCCGAATCGAACATGGCGAATTTCATCGTCAAGGATTCGCTCCAGGATGCGCGCGCCGCGCTCGTCACCGGCCGTACGCACCCGTTCCAGCATGGCCGGAGTGACGTCGAGGCCGCGCGCTTCCAGCACCATCGGCACCACCGCAAGACGGGCTGCGACGTCGTTTCGGGTGTCATGGGCGTAAGTCCACAACCCGTCATGAGCAGGCAGGGCGCCGTAATGGCTGCCCAATGTATGCAGATGACGTTCCAGCAGGGCGAAATGCATCGCTTCGTCCGCTGCAACGCTGAGGAAATCGCCGACGAAGGCGGGCCCCATTTCGGCGCCGAAACGCCCCGCCATGTCGAGCGCAAGGTCGATCGCCACGAACTCGATGTGGGCGAGGGCGTGCCACAAGGCGATGCGCCCGCGCTCGGACCCGGCCTTGCCACGCTTGGGCATCTTGCCGGGCAGCAGCAGTTCGGGCCTGTCCGGGCGGCCGGGCGTTTCGGGCATCACGGCGTCAAAGGCGAAGGCCAGCCTGTTCAGCCGCCAGTCGCGCGCGACTTTTCGCGCGGCCATCGCCTTGGCCCGGGGATCGCGCTGGCACAGCGCGGCCCGGATCGCGGCGGCAACGGTGGGCTGCTTCACAGGGCTTTCGCGGCCTCCAGCACCTTGGCGGCGTGGTCCTTGACCTTCACTTTGTCCCAGACCTGAGCGATCTTGCCGTCCGGCCCGATCAGGTAAGTGGTGCGGACCATGCCCATGTAAGTACGGCCGTAGTTCTGCTTTTCGGTCCAGATGCCGAGCGCGTCGGACAGGCCGTTTTCCTCGGCATCGCTGGCGAGCGGGGCGGTGAGGTCGTGCTTGGCGATGAAGTTCTGGTGCTTCTTTGCCGAATCCTTGCTGACGCCCAGCAGCGCGGTGCCGGCGGCTTCGAATTCGGCCTTGAGGGCGGAGAATTCGATGTTTTCGGTGGTGCAGCCCGGCGTGCTGTCCTTGGGGTAGAAGAACATCACCAGTTTGCGCCCGGCGAAGTCAGACGCCTTCACACTGCCGCCTTCGGGTGTTTCCATGGCGATGTCGGGGAAAGCGTCGCCGACGTGCGGGCGGCCCTGAGAGCTGGTGGCGGTTGTCATGCGTCTGTCTCCAATGTTTCGCCGAAGGCCTCGTGCCATGCGGCCGCGATGTGGCGGCGGGCAAGGCCGAGGCCCTGTTCGAGCGCTTCCCAGTCGCCATAGCCACATGCGCGCACCAGCGCCATGCAGGCGGCAGGGCCGGGCACCAGCGCGTCGGGGGCAAGCAGGCGGCCGGCGACGAGCAGGCGGGTCAGCGCGTCGTGCGCGTCCACCAGCGTGGCGGGCAGCAGCCCGGCGGCGGCCAGCGCGCGGACTGCTTCGCCAAGGTCGGGATCGAGGCCGGGACCGCGTTCGCGCAACTGGATGAAGTGGATGATGAATTCGAGGTCGACCAGCCCCCCGCGCGCCAGCTTGACGTCGAGCGGGCCCTTGGCGGGTTTGTGCTTTGCCATCTTGGCGCGCATTTCGAGCACGTCGGCGCGCAGCTTCTCGTCATCCCGCGGGGCGGTGAGGACATCGCGCACGATCGCCGCGAGCGGTGCGCGGCCCTCCGTCGATCCGTAGAGCGGGCGGGCACGGCACAGCGCCATGTGTTCCCAAGTCCAGGCCTGTTCGCGCTGGTAGCGTTCGAAGCTGTCGAGACTGGCGGCGGGAGGGCCTTGTTCGCCCGACGGACGCAGGCGGGTATCGACCTCGAACAGGGCGCCCTGCGCGGTTGCCACCGAAAGCGCCGAGATCGCCCGCTGCGACAGGCGGTTGTAGTAATGCGTGGCCCCCAGCGGGCGGCGGCCGTCCGATTCCGCCTGATAATCGCCGCTGAACAGGTAGATCAGGTCAAGGTCGGAGGCATGGGTAAGCACCCCGCCGCCCATCCGGCCCAGCCCCAGCACGAGCAGCTCGCTTGCCGGTACTGCGCCGTGGGCGCTGCGGAATTCGTCGAGTGTGGCATCGGTCAGCACTACCAGTGCGGCTTCGGCAATGCGCGCAAGGGCGTGGCCGATGGCTATCGGGTCATTGGCGCCTTCGATCAGCTGAACGCCTAGCTTGAAGCGCATTTCGCCCACCTTGCGGCGCACCGCGTCGAGTTTGCGTTCGTAATCGTCGCCCGATTCGAAGCGGGTCAGCTGCGCGGTCAGGTCCTCCACCGTGCCCGGCAGGTCGAAGGCGCTGGCGTCGATCAGCGGGTCGAGCAGGTCGGCCCGGCGCGCCAGTGCATCGGCCAGCGGCGGGGCCAGGCCGAGGATGCGGGCCAGCAGTTCGATCAGGGCCGGGCGCGCTACCAGCAGGTTGAACAGGTTGATGGCGCTTGGCAGGTTGCCCAGCAGCTGTTCCCAGCGAGCCAGCGCGCGCTCCGGCTCGGGCGCGGCGGCGAAGGCGGCGAGGAGGTCGGGGCGGATCGTCTCGAAGGCGGAGCGTGCGGCTTCCGAACGCAGCGCCCTGACCCTGCCGCCCAGCCAGCCGCGAATCCGCTCTGCCAGCGCGGCGGGTTCGGCAAAGCCCAGCGCCTCCAGCTCCTCCACCAGCGAAGACTGGTCGGGCATGGCCACGGCCACGCTGCCCTGCGGCGTATTGGCCATGATCAGCGCATCGTAGCGCGTCCCGACGGCCTCGGTGATCTCGGTCAGTTCGTCGAGCAGGGCCTGTCCGCTGGGCAGCCCGTCGAGCCGGGCCACCGCCTCGATCGCCTCTGCCGTTTTGGGCAGGCTGTGGGTCTGCTGGTCCTGCATCATCTGCAGGCGGTGTTCGACGTTGCGCAGACGGTCGTAGCTTTCGCCCAGCAGGCGGGCTTCTTCGGCAGGGACCAGCCCGGCTTCGGCCAGCGCATCCAGCGTGGCGCGGGTGCCGCGCAGGCGCAGCGCCGGGTTGCGGCCGCCGTGTATCAGCTGGTGGGTCTGGGCGTAGAACTCCACCTCGCGGATGCCGCCGCGCCCTTTCTTGAGGTCGAATCCGGGGCCGACAACCGCAGAGCCGCGTGTACTGGCGCGGATCTGCGCGGTCAGACGGCCGATCTCGGCGATGGCCCCGAAATCGAGACTGCGGCGCCAGACGAAGGGGCGAATCGCGGTGAGGAAGCCTTCGCCCGCCGCGATGTCTCCGGCGCAGGCGCGGGCGCGGATGAAGGCTGCGCGCTCCCACGTCAGGGCGGAGGATTCGTAATGGGTCAGCGCGGCGTCGACCGAGATCGCCAGCGGGCTGACTTCGGAGGCCGGACGCAGCCGCAGGTCAACGCGGAAGACATAGCCTTCGTGGTCCATGCGCGAGAGGGTTTCGACCACGGTGCGCGCCACGCGCTGCGCCGCCTCGCCCGGTTCGTCGCGCTCTCGGCGGGGGAGCAGCAGGGGATCGAACAGCAGGATCGGGTCGATGTCGGAACTGTAGTTGAGTTCGCCCGCGCCGTGCTTGCCAAGGGCCAGGGCAATGAAGCCGGTGGGCGCCTGTGCCGGGTCGAAGTCCGGTGCGCGGCGGCGGATGCCCTCGATGATGGCGGCGTCCAGAGCGCGGTCGGCGAAGGCGGAGAGGGCGCCGGTCACCTCCAGCAGCGGGAAGGCGCCGGCAAGATCGCCGATGGCGAGCGCGAGGGAGAGCGCCTGCTTCTCGCGCCGTAGCGCCGCCGAAGTATCGGGCGCGCCTTCGCCTGCCGCCTTTGCCAGGGCGAGCGCTCCGGCGCCATCGCCGGCGGCGAGGATCTCGGTGAGCCCCGGCAGGCGGTTCAGCGCACCGGCAAGGTAGGGGGCGTGGGCGCGGGCGCGGGCGATGGCGCTTGTCCAGTCGGCATTCATGGCCACATCCCTGCCCGCTGGGCCGGTGACGGGCAAGGGGGCGTCAGACGAGGGGGATGTCTATGTGGGCTCCGGCCTTGTGCCGTCTGGCCCGCTCTGGCACCTGTGCCGTGCGTTCCAGCGTAAGGTGTCCCCCCGATGAAACATCTCCTGTCTCTCACCGCAGCCGTTGTGCTCGGTATCTGCACTGCTGCCTCGGCGAGGGATGATACCCTGCCCAAGGGCACCGCGCTGCCGCCGCCGCAGGACGCGGGCGCTCAGCCCGACGTGTCGGTGCCGCTGATGCAGGAGATCACCAGGCGTCTCGCCGCCGACGATTTCGAGGGTCGCGCGCCCAGCACCGATGTCGAGCCGAAAGTGCTCGATTACATTGTCGAGCAGTTCCAGAAGGCAGGCCTTCAACCGGGCAACAAGGGGCAGTGGCTGCAGCCGGTGCCCACGGTGGAGATCACCGCCAGCGGCTACACCCCGCTCACCGTGTCCGGCGCGGGCAAGGCGCTTTCGTTCAGGTTCGGCAACGAATACGTAGCAGCCAGCTACCGGGTGACGCCCACGACGCAGGTGAAGGACAGCGAACTGGTCTTCGTCGGTTACGGCATCAACGCGCCGGAACTGGGCTGGAACGACTATGCCGGCGTCGACATGAAGGGGAAAACCGCTGTCATCCTCGTCAACGATCCCGACTATGCGATGGAAAGCGAGCAGGGCCTCTTCAAGGGGCGCCGCATGACCTATTACGGCCGCTGGACCTACAAGTTCGAGGAAGCCGCACGCCAGGGCGCCACCGCCGCGCTGATCGTGCATGACACATTCCCGGCCGCCTATGGCTGGAATGTCGTTAACTCCAGCTGGACCGGCGCGCAGTATTCCGTGCAGAAGCCCAATGACGGCATGGACCAGACCGCCGCCAACGGCTGGGTGCAGAAGTCCGTGGCCGAGGCGATCCTGAAAGCTGCCGGTAAGGATTTGACCGCGCTGACCGCCGCCGCGCAGAAGAAGGGCTTCAAGGCCGTGCCCCTTGGCCTCAAGGCCAGCTTCGGGTTCGATAACGCGATCCGCCGCGCGACCTCCAACAATGTCGTCGGCGTGCTGCCGGGCAAGACCCGCCCCGACGAAGTGGTGCTCTATTCCGCGCACTGGGACCATCTTGGCCACTGCACAGCAGACAAGACCGGCGACGACATCTGCAACGGCGCGGTCGACAATGCGACCGGCGTGGCCGCGATGACCGCGCTGGCCAAGATGAACGTCGAGGCGGGACCCGCCGCCCGCAGTCAGGTTTTCGTGGCGCTGACGCTGGAGGAATCAGGGCTGCTCGGCTCGGAATACTACGGTGCCAACCCGATCTATCCGCTCGATCACACGGTGGGCGGCGTCAACATGGACGCGCTGCTGCCGACCGGCCCGGCGAAGTCCTATACCATGGTTGGCGGTGACAAGTCGCAGCTTGGCGACCTGCTGCAAAAGGCGCTGACCGCGCGTGGTCTCACCGTCGCTGCGGAAAGCCACCCGGAGCAGGGCGGTTACTACCGTTCGGACCACTTCAGCCTCGCCAAGCGCGGCGTGCCGATGTTCAACATCGAGCGCAGCACCGATCTCGTCACCGGCGGCACCGCTGCCGGAGAGAAGGCCGCGCAGGACTATACCGATAATCGCTATCATGCCCCGTCCGACGAATATTCGGACGATTGGGACTGGAGCGGTATCGCCCAGGACGTCGCCCTTTATTACGATCTGGGGCGCGAGCTTGCCGACAGCGCCCTATGGCCGAACTGGCGCAAGACCGACGAATTCCGCGCGATCCGCGACAAGGATTGCGCTGCCGCTACCAAAGGATGCCACCCGTGACTTTCGCACTACCCCCTGAATGGCACCCGCAGGACTGGATCTGGATCGGCTTTCCGCATGCGGCCGAAGAATGGCCGGGCTTCCTCGAAGCCGCGCAGGAGCAGATGGCCGCTTTCGCCAGCGCCGTCGCCGAAAGCGGGCAGGAAGTGCGCCTTGTCGTGCGCGACGAAACGAACCGCGCGCGGGCGATGGAACTCGTCTCGTCCAAAGTGAAGCTGGAGACGCGGCGCTACGGCGACGTTTGGCTGCGCGATACCGGGCCGCTGGTGGTCATGGACCAGCACGGTGCCCGCAAGGCGATGCGCTTCGGCTTCAACGGCTGGGGCGGCAAGTACCTGATGGACGGCGATCAGGAGATCGGCGAGGAACTGGCGCGCGATGCCGGGCTTGAAGTCGAGACGGCGGACTGGATCCTCGAGGGCGGCGCGCTCGACGGGGACGGCACCGGGCTGGTCGCCACGACCGGGCAGTGCCTGCTGAACACCAACCGCAACCCGCACCTCACGCAGGCCGACCTTGAGATGCGGCTGGAACGCGATCTCGGTTACGACCGGGTGCTGTGGCTGGGCGACGGCCTCATCAACGACCACACCGACGGCCATGTCGACAACCTCGCGCGCTTCGTTTCGCCCAATGTGCTGGCGCTGCCACGCGCAACCGGCAAGGACGATCCAAACGCGGCGATCTACGCCGATGCCAAGGCGCGGGCCGAGGCGATGGGCGTGGCCGTGGCCGAAGTCCCCTCGCCGGGCCGGGTGGAGAGTGACGGCGGGCGGATCGAGCCGGCAAGCTACATGAATTTCGCGATCACCTCGAAGCTGGTCGTGGTGCCGATCTATGGCACCGTGCATGACGAGGAAGGCATCGCCGCCATCGCGGCACTGTTCCCCGACCGCGACACGGTGGGCGTGATGGCCGATGCGGTGCTGGCGGGTGGCGGCTCGTTCCACTGCTCCAGCCAGCAGATGCCCTCGCCGGTCTGAATTAAGGCGCGATACGGGGCGCGATACGAGACTGGCGCGCGATCTTAACGCTTTGGCAACCACTGCCGGAGCATGGTCGCCGGCATGGCTCGTATCGTCGCTCTCGCACAGGCACCGCTGCACATCCCGACTGCCGGGATGCTGCGTCCGCTGGTGGTGGGCGGCTGCGCACTCGCGCTGATTCTTGCGCGCACCTCGCTGCCGTTCTGATCGCCGGGCCGTTCATCGGGCAGCAATATTATTCCGTATTTTCAATGTGAAAAGGTGCGCCTTGGCTGCATCTTGTCTCCAATGTTGCACTGCACACCTTAATATTGCACTGCAGCAAACATTCGTCGCAAAGTGCTGATGCAATCGAAACCCGGTTTCCCCAACTTGGGGCTGACACTTGGTTTTGGAGATCGACCATGCGCAACATGACCGATGCTGACCGTACCCGCCTTCGCGAATCGCTCGTGGGCAACTTCCTGCTGCTCCTGTTCGGATGCGGTGTTCTGGCCTTTCTTGTGGCAGCCGACCGGGTGAACTGGTTCTCGATTCGTCCGGCAACCGGAACTTCGATAGCCATGGCCCGTTCGACCGAAGCAGCCGACAAGTCCGCGAAAAAGAATCCCTCCACTGAAAAGCGCATCACCGTGGCGCAGCAGCCCCTACCGGAGACCCCGCTTCACCAATGATCGTCAGCACAATTCCAAGTCCTGCCCGGATGGTCCGGGAAATATGGAAGCCGCTCGCTGTCCTGTTCATCTGGGACGTGATGGTCACTGTCACTTATTATGTCCTGCCGTTCGAGGCTCCCGAACTGCCGGTAACGCTGTTCGGCACAGTGCTGGGACTGTTTCTCGGTTTCCGCAGCAATTCCGCCTACCAGCGCTGGTGGGAAGGCCGGGGCCTGTGGGGTTCGATGATCAACGCCAGCCGCAACATCGCGCGCTCGGTCCGCAACTTCATGCCGGACCCGGAGGCATCGGACTACAAGCGCCGGATCGTCCTGCGCCAGATCGCCTACGTCAACGCTCTGCGCTGCCAGCTGCGCCGCCTGCCGCCCGACGAGGAAGTGCTCCGCTTGCTTCCCCAGCATGAGGCGGATCTTGCGCTCAACCGTACCAACGTGGCCAACGGCATCCTCGACGGCACCGGCCGCCGCATCGACGAAGCACGGCGCAACGGCTGGATCGACACCATCCAGCAGGCGCAGATGGAAGCCGTGCTGGTCGATATCGCCAATGCCCAGGGCGGGATGGAGCGGCTCAAGAACACGCCGCTGCCGTTCCAGTACCGCTTCCTTCCCATGCTGTTCACGCACCTGTTCTGCGTGCTGCTGCCGATCGGCCTGGTCGAGACGCTGCAGTTCGCAACGCCGCTCGGCTCGACGATAGCGGGCGTGATGTTCCTTGCCGTGCTGACCATCGGCGACGACCTCGTCGACCCCTTCGCCAACGACGTGCATGACCTGCCGCTCAACACGATGTGCCGCACGATCGAAATCGACCTCCTGCAGAGCATCGGCGAAGAAGCTCCGCAGCCGCTAGGACCGGACAAGCACGGGGTGCTGTGGTAGGGCAGGGCGAATTCGCCAACGGAAAGCACAAACCCATGCGCCTCTCCAAAGATCGCCAGACGACCAGCGCCGTGATCCGTATCGGCAAAGTCTTTAGTATGGAGGCGCGCACGGACTTCAGCCCGGTGGGGCTTGTCGCGGCAGGTCTGCTGGTTTCGGGGATACTGCTGAGTAGTGCCGTGATCGTGGCGGCTGGGCGCCGGCGTTTCATGGGTAGGATCGAAGGGTAGGAAGCAGGGGAGCATCGCCCCCCCCTGCATCCCCATTAATGTCGAGGTTGCGGGGCGACGCCTAGGCGCGCCCACTACATATAGCCTCCGGCGGGTGCGCGCAAAACGCCGCTGCACGCACCGCGACGACGATAAAGGGGTCTGGGGCGATGGCCCCAGGACTTCCCCCTACTCGCTCTTGGTAGAAAACCAGATCGTGTGCTTGGCACCCTTGCCGTTGCTGCGCGCGTGAACCTTCACTTCGTCCACAGCCAGCCCGGCCTTCTCAAGCCTGCGCTTGAACACCGGGTCCGCCCCGGCAGACCAGATCGCCAGCACGCCATCCGGCGTCAGCGCGCGCTTGGCATTACGCAGGCCGACCTTCGAATAGATGACGTTGTTGTCTTCGCGCACCAGCCCGTCGGGTCCGTTGTCGACGTCGAGCAGGATGGCGTCATAGTCTCCGTGGCCCTCGGCGATGACGTGGGCGACATCGCCCATCACCAGCCTGACGCGGGGATCTTCAAGGTGGCCTTCCGTCAGGTGCGCCATCGGGCCTCGTGCCCATGCGATGATTTCCGGCACCAGTTCGACCACGGTGACGAGGGCGTTTTCCGGCAGCACCCGAAGCGCGGCGCGCAGGGTGAAGCCCATGCCGTAGCCGCCGATCAGGACGTGCGGGCGTTTGGCGTTCTTGATCCGATCGTAGGCCATCGTCGCCAGAGCTTCTTCGGACCCCCACTTGCGGGTGCTCATCAGCTCGTTGTGGCCGATCACGACCATGAAGTCCTTGTCGTGGCGGAAGAGTTCCATCTTCTCGCCGTCGGGAATCCATGCGGTGTCGAGGAGTTCGCGCTGGATCATGCGACCAGATCCGGTGCGGTCGCTTCGGTCTTCAGCAGGGCGATCGCCTCGTCCAGCGTCATGACCTTCTGATGCTCGGCGCCCAGTGTGCGCAGGGCGACGGTGCCTTCCTCGGCCTCGCGCTTGCCGACGACGAGGAGATGCGGGATCTTCTTCAGCGAGTGCTCACGCACCTTGTAGTTGATCTTCTCGTTGCGCACGTCCGTCTCGACGCGGATGCCCGCTGCCTTCAGCTTCGCGGAAACCTCGGCCGCATAGTCGTCGGCGTCGGACACGATCGTGGCGACCACGGCCTGCACCGGGGCGAGCCAGACCGGCAGCTTGCCGGCGAAATGCTCGATCAGGATGCCGATGAAGCGCTCGTACGATCCGAAGATCGCGCGGTGCAGCATGACCGGGCGGTGGCGGGCGCCGTCCTCGCCGATGTAATGTGCGTCGAGGCGCTCGGGCAGCATGCGGTCGGACTGGATCGTGCCGACCTGCCAGGTGCGGCCGATTGCGTCGGTCAGGTGCCATTCCAGCTTGGGGGCGTAGAACGCGCCTTCGCCGGGGAGTTCCTCCCAACCGTATTCGGGCGTGGCGAGGCCCGCACGCTCCACGGCGTCGCGCAATTCGGCCTCGGCCTTGTCCCACTGTTCGTCGCTGCCGATGCGGTTGTCGGGGCGCAGCGCCAGCTTGATCGAATAGGTGAAGCCGAAATCGCGGTAGACCTTGTCGGCCATCTCGCAGAACGCCTGTACTTCGCCGACGATCTGGTCTTCGCGGCAGAAGATGTGGCCGTCATCCTGCGTGAACTGGCGTACGCGCATCAGGCCGTGGAGCGCACCGTGCGGTTCGTTGCGGTGGCAGCAGCCGTTCTCGACGATGCGCAGCGGCAGGTCGCGGTAGGACTTGATGCCCTGCTTGAAGATCAGCACGTGGGCCGGGCAGTTCATCGGCTTCAGCGCCATCCACTCGGCATCTTCCGAGATGATCGGGCCGTCGTCCTCGGTGTTGGGCACTTCGTCGGGGATGACGAACATATTCTCACGGTACTTGCCCCAGTGGCCAGACTGTTCCCACTGCCGCGCGTCCATGACCTGCGGGGTTTTCACTTCCTTGCAGTCGGCCTGGCTGATGGCGCGGCGCATGTAGTCCTCGAGCGCGCGATAGATCACGTAGCCCTTGGGGTGCCAGAAGACCGAACCATGCGCTTCGTGCTGGAGGTGGAACAGGTCCATCTCGCCCCCCAGCTTGCGGTGGTCGCGCTTGGCGGCTTCTTCGAGGCGCGTCAGGTGCGCGGAAAGCTGCTTCTTGTTCAGCCAGCCGGTGCCGTAGATGCGGCTGAGCATCGCGTTCTTCTGGTCGCCGCGCCAGTAGGCGCCCGACACGCGCGTCAGCTTGAAGGCGGCCGGGTCCAGCTTGCCGGTGGAGGGCAGGTGCGGGCCGCGGCACATATCCAGCCAGTCGTCGCCCGACCAGTAGACGGTCAGCGGCTCGTCGCCGGGGAGTTCGGCGGCCCATTCGGCCTTGAAGTTTTCGCCCTGCTGCTTCCAGCGGCTGATCAGCTGCTCACGGTCCCACACTTCGCGGCGCAGTGGCTTGTCGGCGGCGATGATCCTGCGCATCTCGGCCTCGATCGCGGGTAGATCGTCATCCGTGAAAGGGCGATCCTTCGGCGCGAAGTCGTAGTAAAAGCCATCGTCGGTCGACGGACCGAAAGTGATCTGCGTGCCGGGGAACAGCGCCTGCACCGCTTCGGCGAGGATGTGCGCGAAATCGTGCCGGGCCAGGTTGAGCGCTTCGGCTTCGTCGCGGCTGGTGACGAGGGCGAGGCTGGCGTCGCCCGTGAAGGGACGGGTCAGGTCGACCAGCTCGCCGTCGATCTTCGCGGCAAGCGCGGCTTTGGCGAGCCCCGGGCCGATGGCGGCGGCGACGTCGGCGGGGGTGGACCCCTCGGGCATCTCGCGGACCGAACCGTCGGGCAGGCTGATCTTGAACATCTGGGACATGAAAGCTCGTCTCTCGTTTGCCCAATGCCGAACTGGAGCATCTGGGCGGTCTTTGCGCGCCATGGCACAGGCACACGCGGGGGTGAAGCGGCGGCGCCTGTTAAATAGCTTCGTTTCGGGCAGAGAGACGCCGTCTCGCCCGAAAAGCCCGGGCGACGGTGATCGCTTGCCTTAAGCCGCGACCGACCGTGCCCGGACGAGCCGGGTAGTGGTGGTAGTGGTCGCAGATGTGCGCAGGCGCGGCATGGTGGGTGCGATGTAGCGCTTCGAAGCCAATAAGTCGAGGTTTGTCCTCCCGCGCCCACGGGGACAAGGATGCTTTTCACTATGTCAATGAAGCTTGACTCTTTTTCATGTCGGCGACAAGTTTGCTTTACATCGATGAACCGGAGATCGAAGCCATGGCCTCGCCGACGAAGAACCCCGCTTACCTGCGCTACACAAAGCGTATGCTGCCGCTGAGCGTGCTTTATGTGGCCGCTATTGCGCTGGCGACGCGGCTGGTGCCGGATAACGCGCCGGCCAGCGCGACCACGGTCGGCCTCGCGCTCCTGCCCGGTTTTGCGGTGCTGGGCTGGATATGGGCGATGGGCAGGCTGCTGGTCGAACTTCAGGACGAATATCTGCGCATGCTCGAAGTGCGCAAATTCCTGATCGCTACGGGAGTGACGCTGGCGGTGTGCAGCGTTTGGGGCATTCTCGAACTGTTTTCGCCGTTCGTGCCCCGGATGCCGGTGTTTCTGGTCTTTCCGCTCTGGGCGCTGGGCCTGTTCGTGGGGGTGGCGGTCAACCGCTTCACGCAAGGCGGCGGGGAGGGTTTGTGAACAACCGCCTCAAGGTTCTGCGCGCCGAGCGGGGCTGGAGCCAGCAGGACCTCGCGGCGCGGCTGGAAGTGTCTCGCCAGAGCGTCAACGCGATCGAGACGGGGCGCTATGACCCTTCCTTGCCCCTCGCCTTTCGCATTGCCGATCTGTTTGGTATGATGATCGAGGATATCTTCCAGAGGGACGAGTGATGGCGACCGGACGGCGCAAGCCAGGGGCTGGAATAGGCGCGGTTTCCGCAGTCGCGGTGGTCGTGGCGATTTCCCTTGGCCTGTTCCATGCGTCGAAAAAAGGGCCCGAACCCCTTGTCCAGGCCAGCCTCGGCGCAATTCCGGCCGAGGGCAGGCTGGTGCTGCGGGTACTGGCGCCAAAACTCTACTGAATGACGAAGCGCCTCAGTGCAGCGTCGGTCTCGGCGCACTGCGTTCGCCCAGACGGCCCAGCGCGGTCATCACCAGCCAGCCTGCGGTGATGCACACCCAGGGCATCACCGGATAGTGGAAGCGCGACTGGCCCGAGAACACCACGCAGATCAGCGTCGGATATAGCGCGATCCCGTAAGGCAGCAGCCACCAGCCGATCCAGCGCTGACCGTCGCGGCGGCGGCGCGCGATCATTACGAAAAACGCGGCGGCGAAGGCCAGCATCAGCGCTGCGTAATAGCCCTGGTTGAGCACACGCACCGCGCGGTAGACGATCTCGAACCGCGCATAGCCGGGGGCGCCGCCCTGATAGGCCCACTCGGCCTCGCCGTCGGGCAGCCACAGGCGCGCCAGCTTCTTCGGGGCAAGCGCCAGGAAGCGGTCCGGGTGCTGCGTGATCCACGCCATGCCCAGCCGCCCGGCCTCGGCATCGCGGGTGACTTCGTTCAGGCCGGGCCGGGCCATCAGTTCCTTCACCACCGGGGCGTCGGGGGTGTAGTCGCCGGTGGCGGTGTCGTGGTTGCCGGTGAGCAGGGTGTAGCCGCCGTTGGTGGACACCGCGACCCAGTGGCCCAGTTGCACCTCGTTGCGGATCGTCCAGGGCAGCACCGTCAGCAGGGCGATGCCAAGCACCATGAGGCCCTCGCCCAGCAAGCGCGGCAGGCGATGCCAGACTTGCCCCATCCGCAGCCAGTCGATCGCAAACAGCAGCGGCACCACCACCAGCGTCTGCGCCTTGACCAGCGTGGCGAAGCCGAACAGCAGGCCGGCGCTGACAAGCTGCCAGCGATTGGTGCGCGTCACCACCACCCAGCACCCGGCCATCAGCAGCGCGGTGTAGAACACCTCGGTGAGCGCCAGCGGGACGTAGCCGATGGCATTGGGGTAGACCGCCAGCATCAGCAGTCCGGCGCGCGCCGCGCCTTCCGAGCCGAACAGCCGCCGCCCCAGCGCCAGCATCGTCACCCCGATCAGCATCGCGCTGGCCAGGTTGAAAAGCCCCAGCGTCACCAGCGAAGTGCCGAACTGCGAGAAGGTGAGACCCAGCGCGATCGGCCAGCCGGCCGGCCAGAAGGCGGTGGGCGCGCCGGAATTGTCGAGATAGCCCAGACCCGCCGCAAGGCTGGCCGCGCGTGCATAGTACCACTCGGCATCGGATGTGGGCGCCACGTCGATCAGCAGCACCGCCGCGCGCAGGGCGAAATAGAGCGCCCAGATGCCCAGCAGCACCGACTTGTCGGTAGCGAACCATTCGAGCCGCAAGGCAAGCCGCGAAGGGCGGGACGGGAAATGGATGACCTTGGCGCTCATTACGGGTCCGTCTCTAGCAGCGCAGGCTTAAGATCGCATTATGTCTGTGCAAGCAAGTCTTTGCCTTTCGCGGGTTGCCCTTGGGGCTTCGGGTTCCCACTAACGCAGGTATGACTTCTACCAGTTTCCTCGACCTGTCCGACGGTCGCACCATCGCCTATCGCTTCACGCCGGGGACCGGCCCGGTGATCGTCTTTCTGCCCGGCTACATGTCGGACATGAACGGCTCCAAGGCCGCTGCGGTGTTCGAGATGGCGCGGGCCAGCGGCTTGCCGTGCCTGCTGTTCGATTATTCCGGCTGCGGTGAAAGCCCCGGCTATTTCGGCGACGGCACCCTGACGGGCTGGACGCAGGAAGTGCTGGCGCTGGTCGCCGCGCTGGAGATGCCGGACGAGAAGGTCGTCCTCGTCGGTTCCTCGATGGGCGGCTGGGTCATGCTGCTGGCCGGTCTGGCGCTGGGTGATCGGCTTGCCGGTCTGGTCGGCATCGCGGCGGCGCCGGACTTCACCGACTGGGGTATCGCCCAGATGGACAAGGCCATGCTGGCCGATGGCGAGACGATCTTCGAGGACAACCCCTACGGCCCCGAACCGACTCCCACGCACCCCGGCTTCTGGGCGGATGGACAGGCCAACCTCCTGCTGGAAGGCCCGATCGCGATCGATGCGCCGGTGCGCCTGCTCCACGGCCAGCGCGACGAGGACGTGCCCTTCGACATTTCCCTGCAACTGGCCGAGCGACTGCGTTCAGCCGATGTGCAGGTGACGCTGATCAAGGACGGCGATCACCGCCTCTCGCGCGACGGCGACATCCAGCTGCTGCTGCGCACGGTCGCGCAGCTCGTTCTCCCCCGCGCGGCGCAGGTTCCCTCGGAGTCCTGATCCCATGTCCCTGCTGCCTCTCCTGCTTCCCCTCATGGCCCAGGTCGGCCCCGCGTCCGCGCTGCCCAGCAACGCCAATCCCTATGCCTCCTCGCTGCCGATCGAGATCATCGAGAAAAAGGATGCCGAGGCCGCCAAACGGGCACGGGCGGCGCAGAACGTCACTCTGCCGTCCTCGCGCGGGACAGCGGGCTGCATGAGCGCGGTCGAATCGAATCCCGAACGTTCGGCCGAACTGGCCCGGAGCGCGCTGGGCGATGCAATCGGGCGTGAGCGCGTGCGCGCCGGGCTGTGCCTCGGCGCGGCGCTGAGCGATCTGGGCCGCTGGGACGAGGCCCGCACTGCCTTCTCCAATGCGCGCGATGCTGCTGACGTGACCGACCACGCCAGCCGGGCCCGGCTCGGCGCGATGGCGGGCAACGCCGCGCTGGCCGCCGGACAGCCGGGTCAGGCGCTGGCTCTGCTGGGTCCGGCGGCGACCGACGCCAAGATCATCGGCGACGCCGAACTCACCGGCTCCATAGCGCTGGACCGGGCCCGCGCGCTGGTGGCCGTGAAGCAGCCCGACGAAGCCGCCGCCGCGCTGGCGGAAGCCCGCACCGCGCAGCCCGACAATGCTCAGGCATGGCTGCTTTCGGCCACGCTGTCGCGCCGTCAGGAAAAGCTCAGCCAAGCCCAGACCCAGATCGAAAAGGCCGCCAGCCTTGCCCCGCAGGACCCCGAAATCGGACTTGAGGCAGGCGTCATCGCCATGCTCTCGGGCAATGAGACGGCGGCGCGGCGCAGCTGGAACTCGGTCCTCGCCGCCGGCGCAGGCAGCGATGCGGCCGTTACCGCCAAACAGTACCTCTCCCAGCTCGGCCCGGATTCCGACAAGCCCGGATCGACTCCAGCGAAGGCCCCGACGCCATGATTCCGCTTTCCGTCCTCGATCTCGTTTCCGTCCGCGAAGGCGGCACGGTCGCCCAGGCGCTCGATATCTCGGTCAAGACCGCGCAAGCCGCCGAACGCGCCGGCTACAAGCGCTACTGGGTGGCCGAGCACCACGGCATGGACGGGATCGCGGGCGGAGCGACTTCGGTGGTGCTTGCCCACCTCGGCAATGCCACCAGCACGATCCGCATCGGCGCGGGCGGCATCATGCTGCCCAACCACACGCCTTACGTGATCGCCGAACAGTTCGGGACGCTTTCGGCGCTGTTCCCGGGCCGCGTCGATCTGGGGCTCGGCCGGGCGCCCGGAGCCGATGGACGGCTCGCCCATGCGCTGCGCAAGGACATCCACGCCGCGTCCGAGCGCTTTCCCAACGATGTCGTCGAACTGCAGGCCCGCTTCGCCGGGCAGGCGGCGGGCGGCGTTCCTTCGCCTCAGGCGGCGGGCGCGGACGTGGAGATGTGGATTCTCGGCTCCAGCCTGTTCGGGGCGCAGCTCGCGGCGATGCTGGGCCTGCCTTACGCCTTCGCCTCGCACTTCGCGCCAGCTGCGCTGGACGAAGCGGCGAAAGTCTACCGCGAGCGGTTCCAGCCATCCGAGTTTCTAGACAAGCCCCACTTCATGGCCGGGATCAACGTGATCGCCGCCGATACGGACGAGGAGGCGGTTTACCTTGCCTCGTCCACCGACCAGAGCTTTGTGGCCCTGCGCACCGGCAATCCGGGAAGGCTGCTGCCTCCGGTGCGAGGCTACCGCGATAGCCTGCCGGGTTCTGCGAAGGCGATGCTAGAGCAGGTCCGCTCGGTCAGCGCGGTGGGCAACCCGCAGACGGTGCGGGCCGGAATCGAGGAATTCGTGGCCCGCACGCAGGCGGACGAACTGATGGTCAGCATCGCCACTTACGATCCGGCGGCGCAGATCCGCTCGCTGGAGCTGACGATGGAAGCGCTGGGGCAGGTGCCGGCCTGACACCGCTCGAGTCCGGTTTGTCCCAAACGCCGCTTTGAAATTGTTTCAGGGCGGCGTTTTTCGTGAGGGCCGCGCGGTGCGGGGCCTTGGGCGCTTCGATACCTAGATTATCGCAACATGATATCTTCAGGGGCATTGACCGCGCGGTTAAATTGCGGAACTCAACCGCCCATGGAAACAACAGACGTCGTCATCGTGGGAGCGGGACATGGCGGGGCGCAGTGCGCCATCGCCTTGCGCCAGAACGGGTTCACCGGAACCATCACCGTAGTCGGCCGCGAGCCGGAATACCCTTACGAGCGCCCGCCGCTCTCCAAGGAGTACTTCGCGCGCGAGAAGACCTTCGACCGCCTCTATATCCGCCCTCCGACCTTCTGGGCCGAGAAGGATGTCACCTTCAAGCTCAGCACCGAAGTCACCAAGGTGGATGCCGAGGCGAAGGAGCTGACGCTCTCGAACGGCACCACGCTGAGCTACGGCAAGCTGGTCTGGGCGACCGGCGGAGATCCGCGCCGTCTCTCGTGCTCGGGCGCCGAACTGGCCGGCGTCCATGCCGTGCGCACCCGCGAGGACTGCGACACGCTGATGGCGGAAGTCGATGCGGGTACGAAGAACATTGTCGTCATCGGCGGCGGCTACATCGGCCTTGAAGCGGCGGCGGTGCTGTCGAAGCTGAAGCTCAACGTCACCCTGCTCGAAGCGCTGCCGCGCGTGCTGGCGCGCGTCGCCGGTGAGGAACTGTCCGAGTTTTACCAGAAGGAACACCGCGACCACGGCGTCGACCTGCGCACCGGCGTAGCCGTAGACTGCCTGGTGGGCGACGGCCCCGAGGGAAATAGGCGCGTTACCGGCGTTCAGCTGGCCGACGGCGAAGTGGTCCCGGCCGAAGCAGTGATCGTCGGCATAGGCATCGTACCGGCGATTGGCCCGCTGATCGCGGCAGGCGCCAGCGGCGCGAACGGCGTCGACGTGGACGAATTCTGCCGTACTTCGCTGCCCGACATCTACGCCATCGGCGACTGCGCTGCCTTCGCCTGCGACTATGCCGGCGGTACCGTGATGCGCGTCGAATCGGTGCAGAACGCCAACGACATGGCGACCTGCGTTGCCAAGGCCATCTGCGGCGACGAGAAGGCCTACAAGGCTTTCCCGTGGTTCTGGTCGAACCAGTATGACCTGCGCCTCCAGACCGCCGGCATCAACATGGGCTTCGACAAGACCGTGATCCGCGGCGAGCCGGGTGCCCGCAGCTTCTCGGTCGTGTACCTGAAGGAAGGCCGCGTGGTCGCGCTGGACTGCGTGAACGCGGTCAAGGACTACGTGCAGGGCCGCAAGCTGGTCGAAGCCGGTGCGGCGCCAGACGTGGCTGCGCTGGCCGATGCGGGCACGCCGCTGAAGGAACTGCTGTAAAGGCAGGCGGGGCCTCGGCATTCGCGGGGCCCCGCTTTCTTTCGACGTAAACTAGGCCGGAGCGCGAAGCCGCTCCCGTGCCCACTGCGCAGCTTCCGCCACCACCGGGTCCTCATCCCCCAGCAGCGGCTCTACTTGCGCCAGCAGCGCCGCCCTTCCGCTGTTCCCCGCCGCATAGAGGCAGTTCCTCACGAAGCGGTTGCGCCCGATCCGCTTGATCGGGCTGCCCGAGAACAGCGCGCGAAAACCCGCATCGTCCAGCACGAGCAGCTCCGCCAGCTCCGGCGCGGTCAGTTCCGCGCGCGGCAGGTACGCCTTGATTGTGTGCGAAACCTGCGCGAACTTGTTCCACGGGCACACCGCCAGGCAATCGTCGCAGCCGTAAATGCGGTTGCCCAGCCCTTCGCGCAGGTCTTCGGGGACGGGCCCCTTGTGTTCGATGGTGAGGTAGCTGACGCAGCGGCGGGCATCGAGCTGGTAGGGCGCGGGGAACGCGTTCGTCGGGCAGGCATCCTGACAGGCGTTACAGGACCCGCAGCTGTCCCGGCCGGGTTTCGCGGGCTCGAACTCCAACGTCGTGTAGATCTCGCCAAGGAACAGCCACGACCCATGCTCGCGGCTGACGACATTGGTATGCTTGCCCTGCCAACCCAGTCCGGCTGCGGCGGCGAGCGGTTTTTCCATGACCGGGGCGGTATCGGTGAACACTTTCACGCCCACTTCGGGCGCGATCCTGCGCGCCTGCCCCTCGGCCACGATCCAGCGGGCCAGGTGCTTCAGCGCCTTTTTGACTACGTCGTGATAGTCGGCGCCTTGCGCATAGGTAGAGATGCGTCCGATCTGCGATTCGCCCGCCAGCCGCAGCGGGTCGGCGGCCGGAGCATAACTCATGCCCAGCGCGATCACGCTGCGGGCCTCGGGCCACATGCCCTGCGGGCTGCGGCGATGGTGGGCGCGTTCTTCCATCCAGCCCATGGTGCCATGCATGCCCGCCGCCAGCCAGGCATCGAGCCGGGCGGCGCGGCTGTCGTCGGTCGCGGCCGAGGCGATGCCGAAGGCGCAGAAGCCCAACGCGCGTGCCTCAGCTTCCGCATCCTTCGCAAAAGCATTTAGCTTGGCGTTAACCAGATCTGCGCCATCGTGGGCGGATGTGTTAGAGCCGGGGGACGTCATGGATGTGCAAGTAGGAGATCCGAGGTTGACCGGCAATGCACGGCAGTCAGATGCAGGACTGCCCTTTGACCGGCCGCTGGCGATCGAAGCACGCGGGCTGGTCAAGCGTTTCGAGGGTTTCACCGCCGTCGACGGCGTCGACCTCTCGGTCCCGGCGGGCTCTGTCTACGGCATCCTCGGCCCCAACGGCGCCGGCAAGACCACCACTTTGCGGATGCTTCTGGGCATCATCGACCCCGATTCGGGCTACCGCCGCATCCTTGGCGCCGAACGTCCGCACGACGTTGCCCACGCCATCGGCTACCTTCCCGAGGAGCGCGGCCTTTACCCTTCCATGAAGGCGACCGAGGCGATCGCGTTTCTGGGCGCTCTGCGCGGACTGCCGCTGAAGGAAGGCCGCCGCCGGGCGCACGAACTGCTGGAACGGCATGGGCTGGGCTATGCCGCGGGCCGGCAGATTCGCCAGCTTTCCAAGGGCATGGCGCAGCAGGTCCAGATCCTGGGCACGCTGGTCCACCGGCCCCGGCTGGTGATCTTCGACGAGCCGTTCTCCGGCCTCGATGCGCTCAATCAGGGCAAGCTGGAAGCGATGATGCGCGGTTTGGCTCAGGACGGCGCCACCGTCATTTTCTCCACCCACGTTATCGCCCATGCCGAACGCCTGTGCGACGAAGTGGCGATCATCGCCGGCGGCAAGGTGCCTTTCGCCGGCCCGGTCGACCTGGCGCGGGATCGCATCCCGGCGCAGGTCCGCCTCGAAACGCGCGCGCTGCAGGGCGCATGGCGCGCGGCGCTACCGGCCGATGTGCGGCAGGAGGGCCAGTTCTGGCACTTCGCGCTCCCCGATTCGGGTATCGAACCCCTGCTGCGCGCACTGATCGCGGGCGAGGCGGGCATCCTTTCGCTTTCCATCGAGCGGGCCGGCCTGCACGATGCCTTCGTCGCCATCGCCGGTGAGGCCGCCGCACGCGCTCTGGAAGAGGAAAAGCCCGAGGAGCCGCGCCGATGATCCCCGATTCGCATCAGGGCCGGCTCTCGGCTCTAAGCGCCGCCTGGGTCGTGGCCCGCCGCGATTTCACCGCGATCCTGTTCTCGCGCACGTTCTTCTTCTTCCTGCTCGGGCCGCTGTTTCCGCTGATCGTCGGCGCGCTGGCGGGCAGCGTAGGCAATCAGGTGGAGCATTCGACCGAGCGGCCGGAAGTGGGCGTCATCATGGCAGGGGCCGATGCCGACGCCATGGTTCGCGCCCGTGATGGGCTTGCCGACCGGCTGGGACAGGACCTGCCCGGCCTCATGGTGTTGAAGCGCCTTGCCCCGGACGAGCGCGCCGATCCGGCCGCTGCCATGGCCGGCAAGGAAGGCAACATCGCCGCGATCCTTTCCGGCTCCCCCGAAGCCCCCGTGTTGACCGGCCCGCGCGACCAGATTGCGGCGTGGAGCGGCGACGTGGCGATGATCGCCGCGCAGGCGAAGCAGGCCTCCGTGGCGCCCTGGCCGCAGGTCAGGCTGGAAACCACCGTCAGCAGCCGGGTTAACGACCGCAAGAGCCGTCTCAGGACCGCGCAGGGCGCCCAGACGCTGCTGTTTCTGTTGACGATGATGCTGGCGGGCATGGTCCTGTCCAACCTTGTCGAGGAGAAGGCCAACAAGATCATCGAGGTACTGGCCGCCGCGATCCCGATGGAGGCGGTGTTCTTTGGCAAGCTCTTTGCGATGCTCGGCGTGTCGCTGGTCGGCATCGCCACCTGGGCCGGTGTCGGGGGCGGGCTTTACATGCTTGCCGAATCGGCGGTGCCGTCGCTGCCGGACCCTGCCGTGGGCTGGCCGATGCTGGTCCTGCTGGGCATCCTCTACTTCTCCATGGCCTACCTGCTGCTGGGTTCGGTGTTCCTGTCGATCGGCTCGCTGGCGACCACGGTGCGCGAGGTGCAGACGCTCTCGATGCCGGTGACGATGATGCAGCTCATGCTGTTCTTCTTTGCCACTTACGCAATGACCCAGCCGGGCAGCACGATCGAGATGGTCGCGGCGCTGTTCCCGTTCAGCTCGCCCTTCGCGATGCTCGCCCGCGCGGCGCAGGACCCGGCGCTGTTGCCCCATTTGGGCGCGGTGCTGTGGCAGGGCCTGTGGGTTCTGCTGCTGGTGCGGCTGGGTTCGGGCCTGTTTCGCATGCGCGTGATGAAGTCCGGCGCGCAGGGGAGCAAGGGCAAGGGCCGCTGGTGGCCGGCGCGGCGGCGCGCCGCCAGGCCTTAGGGGCAAGATATCGGGGCGAGATTGAATAGCGCGGCGTGATCGCCACATGAAGGTGGCGGAGGAACAAGCGAGAGGTCAGGCGTCATCATGCCCATAGCGACAACCCGCCGAACCGTCCTGGCCTGGCTCAGCGCAGGGGCCGCGCTGCCGGTGCTCGCCGCCTGCGGTGGAACCGAAGCCGAGGCGAAAGTCTATCCGGTGCATTTTCCCGATGCGGAATGGCGCCGCCGCCTGACCGCCGAGCAATACCGCATCCTGCGCCAGCAAGGGACGGAGCGGTCCTTCACTTCGCCCCTCAACGACGAGCACCGTGCGGGCACTTTCATCTGCGCAGCGGACGGCAATCCGCTCTTTTCCTCGAAGACCAAGTTCGACAGCGGCACCGGCTGGCCCAGTTTCTGGAAGCCGCTGCCCGGCGCCGTCGGTGTCTCCGGCGATTCGACGCTGGGGATCTCGCGCACCGAAGTGCACTGCATGCGCTGCGGTGGGCATCTGGGCCACGTCTTCGACGATGGGCCGCCGCCTACGGGCAAGCGCTATTGCATGAACGGTGCGGCGATGAAGTTTCGGCCGGGCTAGCGCCGATGGGCCGCCGCCTACGGGCAAGCGCTATTGCATGAACGGTGCGGCGATGAAGTTTCGGCCGGGCTAGCGCCGATGGGCCGCCGCCTACGGGCAAGCGCTATTGCATGAACGGTGCGGCGATGAAGTTTCGGCCGGGCTAGCGCCGATGGGCCGCCGCCTACGGGCAAGCGCTATTGCATGAACGGTGCGGCGATGAAGTTTCGGCCGGGCTAGCGCCGATGGGCCGCCGCCTACGGGCAAGCGCTATTGCATGAACGGTGCGGCGATGAAGTTTCGGCCGGGCTAGCGCCGATGGGCCTTTATCGGGAGGGAAGGCCGCGCAGGGCCTGCATGCGGAAGGTGCGCTGGGCCAGTTCCTCCAGGCTCATGAGCTGGCGGAACACCAGGCCATAGGCCGGTTCACGGCGCCAGCAGACGGTCGCCTCGAACTGCGGCATTTCCGCGGCATCGATGCGAAGTTGCTGTCCGATCGCAAGGTGCTGGTCGGTTTCGATCCGGGCGCCCTGACGCGAAAGGTCGAGAAGGCGCGCGCCAGATACGGTGCCGGTCACGGTGATGCGGGCGGGATGGTCCACGCCGATGCGGATGGGGCGCTTGGGATGGGGTCCGGCTTCGGCGATGAAGCGCTCGACGTCGATCGGCTGCACGAAACGGAAACCTGCTTCGCCTTCATGCTCCCACACCAGATTGACGCCGGTGCGTTCGCCGGTCACGCTTTCCAGCGCCAGTTGCTCGACGCCGGCCAGCGAGTGGAACAGCCGCAGCTTGACGCCGGTCGCCGACACGTCGCGCACGATGCAAAGGTATTCGCCTCCGGGTGAGACCAGCTTGGCCGCACGCAGCAGCAGCGCAAAGCGCGGAGTCGCGCGTTGGTCGGCCGACGATGCGGCGCTGCGGGTGGACAGGCTGCCCGGGAAATTCATGCGAACGATACCCCCTTGGTACGCGCCCGTAAGGTCGGCGAGGCGACGCTACGCGGGATGCGCAACAGCTCAACGGGTGGATACCTAGTAATAGATACCTTTTGGCACATTACCTATTTGTAAACGCAAACGTTTGCATGCGCTCACTACTGCAAATAAATGCGAACTACTCGAAGATCGGGAAAATTGGTGCGGGCGGCGGGACTCGAACCCGCACTGGATACCCAAGCGGATTTTAAGTCCGCAGCGTCTACCATTCCGCCACGCCCGCACGGCCTGCGTCAGGCGCTGCATCTTGCAGATCGCGGTGGCCCCGGCAACCGGGACCATGACGCATATTGTACGAAAATCACCGAAGGGCGTGGTTACTCCACGTTGAGGCGGGCGCGCATTTCCTTGCCGGGCTTGAAATAGGGGACGCGCTTCTCCGGCACTTCCACGCTTTCGCCGGTGCGCGGGTTGCGCCCCTTGCGGCCGTCGCGGTGGCGGGTGGAAAAGGCGCCGAAGCCGCGCAGTTCCACGCGGCCGCCGTCTGCCAGGCGCTGGCCGATCTCATCGAAGAAGGTGTCCACCGCACGCTCCACGTCCTCTGCGCGCAGCTCGGGATTGTCCTTGGAGAGCACCTGCAGCAGTTCGGACCTGATCATCGCGAAATTTCCCCCCAAAAAAACGACAAACCGTGTCGGAACATAAAATTACGTATCGCCAGTCCGTCGCCTGCCGGGAAAATGCCATCGCATGCCGCTTCGCGCAATGGGAAGTGTTACGTGTGTGAAATCGCGCAGTTTTGGCCCCTGCGACCGCCGGTCAGACGCGCCGCAGCCCATTTACACCGGCAAATTGCCCGCTAACCTCCCTTCTTTCGCACTGCACCGTCCCAGACGGGCATGGTGCGGGCAGGATTACAGGGCGTGAGGGCATAGAAGCGACATGAAGGACATCGCACTTTGGAACGAAGGGGACTGGATCGGCGCGATCGGCGCGATCTGCCTTTTCGCCGTGCTGGCGATCGGCGGTCTTATCGCCACGCGCAAGAGCGACGAATTCGTCGGGCACCCTCGCGGTCTGTTTGTGCTGTTCTATGCCGAAATGTGGGAACGTTTCTCCTATTACGGCATGCGCGCGCTGCTGATCCTCTATCTCACCAAGTTCTGGCTGTACTCGGATGGCCGGTCCAACCTGATCTACGGGGCCTACACCAGCCTCGTCTACATCACCCCGGTGCTGGGCGGCTATCTGGCCGACCGCTGGCTGGGGCAGCGCAAGGCCGTGTTGTTCGGCGGCATCGTGCTGGCGCTAGGCCACCTTTTCATGGCCTACGAGGGCCTGCAGGGCGTCACCGATCCGGCCGTCAAGCAGGCTGATCCGGCGATCGACGTATTCTGGCTGGCGCTGGCGTTGATCATCGTCGGCTCGGGCTTCCTGAAGGCCAACATCTCGGTCATCGTCGGTCAGCTCTACAAGATGACCGATACGCGCCGCGATGCGGCCTACACGATCTTCTACATGGGCGTGAACACCGGCGCTGCGCTCGGAACTATCCTGGTCGGCTACCTGGGCGAGACGATCGGCTGGTCCTATGGTTTCGGCGTCGCCGGTATCGGCATGGTGCTGGGCCTCATCATCTTCGTCGTCGGCAAACCAGCCCTGCGCGGCAGGGGCGAACCGCCCAAGGCTCTGGCGAAGAAGTCGGAATTGATTCTCTACGGCACCGGCGGCGCGGCGGTTCTCGTGATCTGGTTCCTGATCCAGTACGTAAGCGTGATCCAGAACCTGCTGATCCTCACCGGCGTTGGCATGCTGGCCTACACCCTTTGGGAAGCCTTCAAGCTGCCCAAGGAGCCGCGTGAGCGCATGTTCGCGATCCTGTTCCTGATCGCCCTCAACCCGATCTTCTGGGGCCTGTTCGAGCAGGCCGGCGGTAGCCTCAGCCTCTATACCGACAAGTTCGTCGATCGCGGCGGGGTGCCCACCAGCCTCTTCCAGTCGATCAACCCGATCTACATCGTGCTGTTCGGCCCGATCTTTGCGGCCTTGTGGCAATACCTCGGCAAGAAGGGCATCGAGCCTTCCGCCCCTGCCAAGTTCGGCCTCGCGCTGATCCAGGTGGGCCTGGGCTTCCTGGTCTTCGTATGGGGCGCGGGCACCGGCGATCCGGCGGTGATGACCTCGGTCCTCTTCGTGTTCCTGATCTATGCCCTGCATACCACTGGCGAGCTGTGCCTTTCGCCCGTCGGCCTTTCGGCCATGACCCGGCTTTCGCCGATGCACCTGGGCAGCTTCATCATGGGCGCCTGGTTCTACATGACCGCCGTGGGCAACTTCGTGGCTGGCAAGATCGGCGAGGCCACCGGCGGCGAGGGCGGCACGATGAACAAGGCGCTGACGCTGGATATCTACAGCAAGATCGGCTGGACCACGGTAGGCGTCGCCGTCGTCGTGCTGGCGCTTTCGCCGCTGGTGAAGCGCTGGATGCATGTCGACACGCTGGGCGACCGCGCCAGTGACCACGACCTTGCGGGAGAGGCCGGCCTTGGTCTCGACGCGCAGGAAGCAGGCTTCCATCCGGGCACCAAGCCGCACTGATTTTTCAAATGGCCTGCCCCGGGGCGACGGCCCCGGAACAGGGGCCGACAACAGGGGAACCGTCATGAGGGTATCGACCGCGATGCGGCGCTGGACTTCGCTGCTGGCGCTTGGCGCTGCGCTCACGCTCGCCGGGCAGGCTGCCGACGCGAAGAAGAAGGACAAGGGCGCCAAGGCCGAGACGCCTTACGCGTCCACCTACAAGGCCTATCCCGGGCGGCCCACCGCCCTTGTCGGCGCCATCGTCTATGACGGGCGCGGCGGCCGGATCGAGAACGGCACCGTGCTGTTCGAGAACGGCAAGGTGGTCGCCGTGGGCGGCCCCGAGCTTGCGATCCCGGCAGGCTATGACCGTGTCGACGGGGCGGGCAAGTTCGTCACCCCGGGCGTGATCGACATCCACTCGCACCTCGGCGTTTATCCCAGCCCCGGTGTCGATGCGAATTCCGACGGCAACGAGATGAGCTCGCCCACCACGCCCGACGTCTGGGCCGAGCATTCGGTATGGCCGCAGGACCCCGGCTTCAGCCGCGCGCTGGTCAACGGCGGAGTCACTTCGCTGCAGATCCTGCCCGGCTCGGCGAACCTGATGGGCGGCCGCGCGGTTACGCTCAAGAACGTGCCCAGCCGCACCGTGCAGGGAATGAAGTTCCCCGGCGCTCCCTATTCGCTGAAGATGGCCTGCGGTGAAAACCCCAAGCGGGTCTATGGGGCCAAGGGACAAAAGCCCTCCACCCGCATGGGCAACTTCTCGGTCAATCGCCAGGCGTGGATCGATGCCAAGCAGTACATGGACGGCGATCATGCCGAACGAGACCTCGGCAAGGACACTCTCGAAGGCGTGCTCAAAGGCGAGATTCTTGTCCAGAACCACTGCTACCGGGCGGACGAGATGGCGCAGGTCCTCGATATGGCCAAGGAGATGGGCTACAAGGTTACCGCCTTCCATCACGCAGTCGAAGCCTACAAGATAGGCGACCTGCTGAAAGCCAACGACGTCTGCGCCGCGATCTGGGCCGACTGGTACGGCTTCAAGATGGAAGCCTACGACGGCATCCCCGAAAACGCCGCGCTGCTCGCCAAGCAGGGCGCCTGCGTGGTCATTCACTCCGACGACGAGAACGGCATTCAGCGCCTGAACCAGGCCGCCGCCCGCGCACAGGCATCGGGCAGGCGCATCGGCGTCGATATTCCCGATGCGCAGGTCGTCGGCTGGTTCACCTACAACGCCGCCAAGGCCATGGGCATCGGCGCGAAGACGGGCAGCCTGGAAGCCGGCAAGATGGCCGACGTGGTGCTGTGGAACGGTAACCCGCTGTCCGTCTATTCGCGTCCCGAGAAGGTCTGGGTGGACGGTGCGATGATGTACGACGCGGGCGATCCCAAGCGAAAGCCGGTGAGCGATTTCGAACTCGGCCAGCCCGGTGAAGGAGACGTGAAGTGAAGTCCCGTCTGTTCATTGCCGCTTTGCTCGCGGCCGCTCCGCTTCCTGTTTTCGCGCAGGACTTCGCCGTCACCAATGCCACCCTCGCGACAGGCGACGGCGGCGCTCCTATCGAGCATGGCTCCGTTATCGTGCGGGCGGGCAAGGTAGTTGCCGCCGGAGCAGGCGTGGCCGTGCCCGCCGGTGTCCAGACCGTTGACGGCACCGGAAAATGGGTGACGCCCGGCTTGTTCTCCGCCGTCACCGATCTTGGGCTGTGGGATGTCGAGGCGGTCACCGACAGCAACGACATGTCTGCCGAAAAGTCGCCGTTCAATGCGGCGCTCGACGTGGCTGTCGCTCTCAATCCGTCGAGCCAGCACATTGCCGTCAGCCGTGAAGGCGGGGTGACGCGCGCCAGTGTGGCCGCGTTCAACGGCGGCTCGATCTTCGCCGGGCAGGGCGCGGTGATCGATCTGGGCGCGGATGCGGCGATCGTGATGCGCCCGCGCGCGTTCCAGTACGTCGAACTGGGCGAGGCCGGAGCGCGCCTTGCCGGCGGCAGCCGTGTCGCCGCGCATACCGCGCTGCGCAACGCCCTGCGCGAGGCGCGTGAGGCGGCGGCGCTGACGCCCGGTGCCCAGCGGCAGGGCGATGTACTGCTCACCCGCGCTGACGCACTGGCGCTGGCGAAAGTGATCGACGGCAGCCAGCCCCTTTATGTCGGCGTCGAGCGGGCGGCCGATATCCGCAGCGTCCTTGCCCTTAGAGCTGAGTTTCCCAAGCTTGACCTCGTGCTCGTCGGGGCGACCGAGGGCTGGCTCGTTGCGGCGGATATCGCAGCTGCCAGGGTGCCGGTCATCACCATGCCCATGCGCGATCTGCCCGCAACGTTCGAGACGCTGGCGGCCACCATGTCGAACGTCGGCCGGATGAAAAAGGCGGGCGTGAAGGTTGCCATCGGCATGTTCGCGGGCATGGACCAGCCGCGCTATGCCCCGCAGCAGGCCGGCAACCTCGTCGCCCTGACGAAGATGCCCGGTGCCACCGGCCTGAGCTGGGGCGAGGCCTTTGCCGCGATCACTTCGGTCCCGGCCGAGATCAGCGGTTTCGGCGGCAAGCTGGGCGTATTGGCCCCCGGCGCGGTGGGCGATGTCGTGCTGTGGGACGGCGATCCACTGGAGCTGTCCTCCGCGCCGGTCGAGGTTTGGATCGACGGGGTGAAGCAGCCGCTGGACAATCACCAGAGCCGCCTGCGCGCGCGCTACAAGGATCTGGACGAGACGTACCTGCCCAAGGCCTACGACTGGTAACCCCTCCCTGAAGCGGGGGCGTTTACGCAGTCGAGGGTGCTTCCATCCTTCCCCTCCTCAGAGGTGGAGGATGGGGGCGCCTATTCCCTTGTTTGCGAATGGCCGGCCAGCGGCGAGGATTCCGGCTCGGCCTTTGGCGTTACATGGTCACCAATGCGGGGTAGCAAAAGGCAAGGGGTCTGGCGCGATGGCCCCGGACCTTTGCCTTAAGCCCGCGCCTCGTTCACGCCTGCGCTGTTGTGACGCAGCGCTTTCAGCACCGTATCGACGATTTGCGGGCCGTTGAGGCCGGCTTCGTCGTACTGAGCCTCGGGCTTGTCGTGGTCCTGGAACACGTCGGGCAGGCGCATGGTGCGAATCTTGAGGCCGGCGTCGGTGAGGCCCTCGTCGCTCGCCATGGTCAGGACGTGGGCGCCGAGGCCGCCGATCGAGCCTTCTTCCACGGTCACGATAACTTCGTGGGTGAGCATCAAGCGGCGGATCAGGTCGGTGTCGAGCGGCTTTACGAAGCGCAGGTCGGCTACGGTGGTGGACAGGCCGCGCGCGTCGAGCTGGTCGGCAGCCTTGAGCGCTTCGCCCAGCCGTGTGCCGAGCGACAGGATCGCAACCTTGCTGCCTTCGCGCACGACCCGGCCCTTGCCGATTTCCAGCGCCAGCGGGGTTTCCGGCAGATCGAGGCCGATGCCGTTGCCGCGCGGGTAGCGGAAGGCGATGGGCCCCGCGTCGTACTGCGCGGCGGTGTGGACCATGTGGACCAGTTCCACCTCGTCTGCGGCGGCCATGACTACCATGTTGGGCAGGGTGGCGAGGTACGTCACGTCGAACGAGCCGGCGTGGGTGGCGCCGTCTGCGCCGACGAGGCCGGCGCGGTCGATGGCGAAGCGCACCGGCAGGTTCTGGATCGCCACATCATGGACGACCTGGTCGAAGGCGCGCTGCAGGAAGGTGGAGTAGATCGCACAGAACGGGCGCATCCCCTGCGCGGCAAGGCCGGCGGCAAAGGTAACGGCGTGCTGTTCGGCAATGCCGACATCGAAGCTGCGTTCGGGGAACTGCGCGGCGAACTTGTCGAGCCCGGTGCCGGACGGCATCGCGGCAGTGATCGCGCAGATCGTGGGATCGGCTTCGGCTTCGGCGGTCAGGGCCTTGGCAAAGACGCCAGTATAGCTGGGCGGGCCCGCAGGGGCTTTGGCCTGCTCTCCGGTGAAGACGTTGAATTTCTGGACGCCGTGGTACTTGTCGGCAGCTTCTTCGGCCGGGGCGTAGCCCTTGCCCTTCTGGGTCACGACGTGGACGAGGATCGGGCCTTCGCCCGCATCGCGCACGTTTTCCAGTACCGGCACCAGCGCGTCGAGGTCATGGCCGTCGATCGGGCCGACGTAATAGAAGCCCAGTTCCTCGAACAGAGTGCCGCCCATGGCCATTCCGCGGGCGAATTCGTCGGTCTTCTTGGCGGCGACGTGCAGCGGGCGCGGCAGGCGGCGGGCGAACTTGCGCGCCAGTTCGCGCAGGCCCAGGAACCGACCGGAGGAGACGAGCCGCGCCAGATATGCCGACAGGCCGCCCACCGGGGGCGCGATCGACATGTCGTTGTCGTTGAGGATGACGATCAGGCGGTTGCCTGCGTCCCGCGCGTTGTTCATCGCCTCGTAGGCCATGCCCGCGCTCATCGCGCCGTCGCCGATCACGGCGATGCCGCGTCCCGGCTGGCCCTTGATCTTGTTCGCCATGGCAAAGCCCAGCGCGGCCGAGATCGAGGTGGAACTGTGGGCCGTGCCGAACGGATCGTATTCGCTCTCGCTGCGCTTGGTAAAGCCGGAGAGGCCGCCGCCCTGACGCAGGGTGCGGATCCGGTCGCGCCTACCGGTGAGAATCTTGTGCGGATAGGCCTGATGGCCGACGTCCCAGATGAGGCGGTCGGCAGGCGTATCGAACACATAGTGAATCGCGGTAGTCAGTTCCACTACGCCGAGACCGGAGCCGAGGTGGCCCCCGGTCTGCCCGACGGCAGAGATCATTTCGGTGCGCAACTCGTCGGCAAGCTGGCGCAATTGGGCCGGCTTGAGCTTGCGGAGGTCTTCGGGGGTCGAAACCGTATCGAGCAGGGGAGTGGCCGGGTTGGCGTTCATCTTCCGGCCCTTACACGCTTGTGACTTTGATGTCGATTGACGCGCGGCCAATACATAACAGCGCCGATGCGGCGATTGCCGATTTCAACTGTCAGTGCCGGTAGGAATGCGCCGCAGCGACTTCAGCTGCAGCCCGCACAGGTGCCGCGCAGCTCCACGACGGGGCGCACGTCGGCAAAGCCGTTGGCGCGCGCAGCCGCAACCAGCGCGCCGGTAAGCTTGTCATCGTCGATGTGGACGGCCTGCCCGCAGCTGTCGCAGATGAGGAAGATGCAGTCGTGCTGGCAGCCGGGGTGGCTGTTGGCGACATAGGCATTGGCGCTTTCCACGCGGCGGGCGAGGTTGGTGCGCACGAAAAGATCGAGGATGCGATAGACGCTGTTGGGCGCGACTCGCTTACCGCGCAGGGCCGAAACGTTTTCGGCAAGGTCGTAGGCGGAGGCGGGGCGCTCGACCTGCGCCAGTGCCGAGAACACGTCGGCGCGCATCTCTGTCCACTGTTCGCCGGCTTCGACAAGAGCGGTGCGGGCCTCGTTGACGAGGCTTTCGCCGGAATGTTCGTGGTGGTGGTGATGCGCGGACATGCTGCCCATATGGGGGCAGCGGCGGCCCTATGCAATCAGCGCGTTTCGGCGGCCTGGGCGGCGGGCGCGAAGTCGTCGGCGAAGGACGAATGGCTGCCGATACCCATCACGCCGAGCACCAGCAGAGCCCCGCCGGCAAAGCCGAATGCGAAGAAGCGGTAGAAGTCGGCCTTGAAGAGTCCCATGACGTAATCGGCTTTCGGTGTTGCTGGGTGACTGGCTCAAAAGGCCGGTCGGAAATGGCGTGCGGCCCACATGGCGCGAAACCCCTTGCCGTCCAGTGAACAAAATGCATCATACGCTGTTTTTGCGACGAACGGTTCGCCGGGGGCGACGAATTCAGGCAACTTTAGCGGTTATCGCCCGTAAGCTGCCACAAACATCGAAAAGGCATCCCCGCGCTCGGGGGTGCACAGGGCCAATCGCAGCTCGCGCCAGCCGTTGAAACCATCCGCTTGGTAAATCACCGGAGAAAGACAGTCGGTCCCCGGCTCGCGATTGATGGTGCCGGGCGAGGCGGGCCGCATCCACCAGTTGCCGAGGCCGCGCTGGGCGCCGCGCTGGGCAAAGTCCTCGGGGGTCATATCCGAGTGGGTCAGGCCGGGCAGAGTCATCAGCCGTGCGCGCTCGGCGGGGGTGGGGTCGATCCGCAGGAGGATTTCGCGAGTCGGACCGGCGCCGAAGGCATCGGACAACATCCGGCCCGGCGAGGAAACGGCCGAGGGATCGGGGCCGAACAGTTCGGCATAGAGCGCCAGGCTATCCGGCCCGAAGATCGACGCGGCGAGGGAAAACAGCGCCAGCGCCAGCACCGGCAGCGCGCCGCATCCGAAGGGCAGGGCGACGGCGGCAAGTGCACTGCGCGGCGACTGCAGCTTGCCCAGCCGCAGGAGGACGGCGGCGATCGTCATGCCGGCCAGAAAACAGACCACAACCATGGGGCCGAACCAGATCACCCACATGGTCGTCAGTCTCCTTGTCGCGCGGGGCCTTGGCGCCGCGAGCCGCTAGAGTGCGGCCGGTCCCGCCCGCCGCGTCATTGCGGAGGGCATGGGGCATGGGCCTCCATGCTCGCAATGACGAAGGGGGGTAGTCAAGGGGACGAGCGCCTTAGTGCTTGAAATGGCGCATTCCGGTGAAGACCATCGCCAGGCCAGCTTCATTAGCGGCGGCGATCACTTCGTCGTCGCGGATTGAGCCGCCCGGCTGGATGACGGCGGTGGCGCCAGCCTCTGCCGCAGCAAGCAGGCCATCGGCGAACGGGAAGAAGGCGTCCGATGCGACCGCGGACCCGACCGTGCGCGAGGCGTCCCAGCCGAACTTCTCGGCCGCTTCAGCAGCCTTCATCGCGGCGATGCGCGAGCTGTCGCGGCGGTTCATCTGGCCTGCGCCGATGCCGGCGGTGACGCCGTCCTTTGCATAGACGATGGCGTTGGACTTCACATGGCGCGCCACGGTCCAGGCGAACAGGCAATCGGCCAGTTCGCGGTCGGTCGGGGCGCGCTTGGTCACCACCTTGAGGTCATCGAAACCGATCGCGCCGGCATCGCGGCCCTGTACCAGCAGGCCGCCGGTGATCGGCTTGACGGTCAGACCGGCGCGGCGCGGATCGGGCAGTTCGCCGGTCAGCAGCAGGCGCAGGTTCTTCTTTTTGGCGAAGAAGGCGCGGGCTTCCTCATCGGCATCGGGGGCGACGACGACTTCGGTGAAGATCTGGCAGATCGCCTCGGCAGTGGGCCCATCGAGCAGCGTGTTCACCGCGACGATGCCGCCGAAGGCCGAGACGTCGTCACAGGCGAGCGCACCCTGCCAGGCTTCGAGCAGGCTATCACCCTGGGCCACGCCGCAGGGGTTGGCGTGCTTGACGATGATGACGGCCGGCTTCTGGCCCTTGAACTCGGCGGCGAGTTCGAAGGCGGCGTCGGCGTCGTTGTAGTTGTTGTAGGACAGTTCCTTGCCCTGCACCTGCTCGGCCTGGGCCAGGCCCTTGGTGAACGGGCCGACCGGCGTATAGAGCGCGGCCTTCTGGTGCGGGTTCTCACCGTAGCGCAGCGTGGTGGCAAGGCGGCCGTTGACGCTGAGCATCTCGGGGAACTCGACGCCCTGATCGCTGAACGCGAACCACTGTGCGATCATCGAATCGTAAGCGGCGGTCTGCGCGAAGGCGCGCGCGGCCAGCAGCTTGCGGAAGGGCAGGGTGGTGCCGCCGTCGGTCGCGTCCAGTTCGGCGATGAGGCCGGCGTAGTCCTTGGGGTCGGTGACGATGGCGACGAAGGCGTGGTTCTTGGCCGCCGAGCGCACCATCGAAGGGCCGCCGATGTCGATGTTCTCGATCACCTCGTCCCGGTCTGCGCCCTTGGCCACGGTCGCCTCGAAGGGGTAGAGGTTGACGACGACGAGGTCGATGGCGCCGATCGCATGCTCGGCCATGGCGGCGGCATGTTCGGCATTGTCGCGCACGGCCAGCAGGCCGCCGTGGACCATCGGGTGCAGCGTCTTGACGCGGCCGTCCATCATCTCGGGGAAGCCGGTGATCTCGGAGATGTCCTTCACCGTCAGGCCGGCTTCGCGCAGCGCCTTGGCGGTGCCGCCGGTGGAGACCAGTTCCACTCCGCGCGCGCTGAGAACCTGGCCCAGTTCGGCAAGCCCCGTCTTGTCGGAGACGGATAGCAGGGCACGGCGGATCTGGACTGTATCGGTCATCGGACGGCTTCCTTGCGGCAGGTTCTTTGCGCGGGCCTTTAGGGCGGCGGGGGAAGAGGGGCAAGTGCGCCGGGGTGCTTTGTCCGATACGGCGGGCCTGGCGCCCGCCGCGGCTTAGTTCATCTTCTTGAGCACCCAGCCAAACGTGCCGCCGCCGCGTGAGACCATGCCCTGGATGACGAGCTGCTGCGTCGCTTGAGGACGCCCTTGCCCGTCGACCCACAGCGAATCCTCGACTGTGACTTCGCCGCCTTCGGTATTGGCGCCCGAGCGGAACTGCCAGTAGCTGCCGTCGGGCAGCGAGAGGCCTGCGCCCTGTCCGTCGGCGGTGAGGTTCACGTCGACTTCGGGGCCGAGGTGGAAGCGGATCGCGAAGCTCACCATGCCGCGCTTGCCCTTGCGGCCGGAGGGCAGCAGCAAGTCTTCACCGCGCAGTTCGCTGCCGTCGTCGCGCAGCAGCAGGATGCGTTGGTGGGTGAGGCCGTAGCGCGCGGCATAGCCATTATGGCTGGCCTCGAGCCGGGTCGCGGTAGAACCCTTTTCCTGCGCGAGGGTCTTGCGGTCGAGCGCGACTTCGGTGACGCCCGAGCCGATCATGCCGCCGATCAGGATCGCGGTGGAATTGGCATCGTCGAGCGTCAGCGTCGAATGCGCTGCCGTTGCCCGCAGGCCCTGTTCGAGGCGGACGGGCACAAGACCGCCGCCGCTGGCCGCGCCGCCGCAGTTGACGATCAGGCGGTGCGGACCGTGCGACATTTCGAATGCCAGCGTCGAAGCGCAGCCGAAGCGGGCATGGGCGGGCATCGGCGGGGGCGCAGTATCGAACTGCAGGATGGACTTGTGCGCCGTCACGCGCTGATAACCCCACTGGCGCACGTCGCGCAGGGGGCGGGTGCGCACGCCGCTGGCCTTGACGAGGCCTTCGACATCCTCGGCGGAGACCGCCCAGCCGCCCTGCCACGAACCCAGCGAGCCGTCGCCGTGCGTGAGCGCCAGAAGCGGCGGAACCAGCAGTTCGATCACCCGCTCCACCGAAGTCGGAGCATCGCGGCGGGTCGCCTGGTAGCAGTTGCGCAGCCGCACCAGCAGCGCGATCGCCTCCATCTGCGCCAGCGGGCTGCGGGCCAGGACACCGCCGTCGTCGCCCATCAGCTCGCCCAGAGCCTTGATAAGCCCGGCCTCGCCGTAGAGGCGGCGCGGGCGGCCATCGGGCAGCAGCAGGCCGGCCGCGACGATACCGCACCAGCCGGCGACTTCCGCCAGTCCGTCCTCGCCGTGGGTGACATGGCGGTCGAGCCAGCGCGCGGTGGCGGCGATGTGGGCGAGGGTGCGCACGCGCAGCGCCTTGTCGCCGGACATGATCAGCGGCGCATGGGCAAGCCAGTTGGCGATTCGCGCGCCGGTGTTGCCAACGCTCCACGCCGGGCCCTTGCCGGGCTTGGCGGGCGGCTTGGGGTTGGCCTGGAGCCAGGCGGTGAGAATGCGTTCGGCAACCGGCGCGGCCTGTTCGCGCGGGGCGCAGGATTCCAGGTCGGTCAGCCAGGAGAAGGAATGGACCACCTTTTCCAGCGGCGGGGTCACGCGCTGGGCGCCGGCATAGTCGACTTGCGCGACCGGGGTCTTGGCGCCGTGGACAATGAAATGGCCGGCGCGGATCGCGGTGCCGGCGGCGCGGTTGCCGGGCAGGGTATTGCTCACCGTCGCAAGCAGGCGGGTGCGCGCCTTTTTGCCCATCGGTGCGCCGAGCATCGATCCCGGCACACCCATGCGGTAGGCCATGCGGATCAGTTTTTCGCCCATGCCCACCGAGGGCGGCGAGAAATCGACCAGCGCCAGTGCGCGCCCCGGCTCGATATGGCCGGGTTCGATCACTTCTGCATGAGGGGTGTGCGCAGGAGGAATGGGCGCCGGGCGCCGTAAGGCGGGGGCTTCGGGTTCATCCACTCTGCCGTTCACTGCACCCTCCTCCGCCACCTGCGACATGGGAATCGCCCGGGACGGGTCCGGGTTCCTTGCCGCAGGGCGAAGAGGGGTGCGAGTGTCCACTCTTATGCCAGGCCCTTGAGCGTCTTGATATTCGCGGCGTACTGCGACGGACCGCCGCGGAAGGTCGCCGATCCGGCCACCAGCACGTCGGCACCGGCCGAAACGCATAGCGGGGCGGTCTTCGCATCGACGCCGCCGTCGACTTCCAGGCGGATATCGCGGCCGGACTTGTCGATCATCTTGCGGACGGCCTCGATCTTGCGAAGCTGGCTGGAGATGAAGCTCTGCCCGCCGAAACCGGGGTTCACGCTCATGATGAGCACCAGGTCGATGTCGTCGATCAGATAGTCGAGCATCTTGGCCGGGGTTGCCGGGTTGAGCGAGATGCCCGCCTTTTTGCCCAGGTTCCTGATCGTCTGCACAGTGCGGTGGATGTGCGGGCCGGCCTCGGGATGGACGGTGATATAGTCCGCGCCGGCATCGGCGAAAGCTTCGAGATAGCTGTCGACCGGCGAGATCATCAGGTGCACGTCGAAGACCTTCGCGCTGTGCGGGCGCAGGGCCTTCACGACAGCGGGGCCGATCGTGATGTTGGGCACGAAGTGGCCGTCCATCACATCGACGTGGATCCAGTCGGCTCCTGCTTCGTCGATGGCGCGCACTTCCTCGCCGAGCCGAGCGAAGTCGGCGGACAGGATCGAGGGGGAAATCAGGGGTATTGTCATGGCAGGGTTACGGAGCTCCTCGCTTTACACGAATACGCCACCACATGTTGGGGGGACAAGCATGGGAGGGGCCGTTTTCCACACGCGATATTGGGTCAAGCCGGGCAAGGGGGCACTATCTGCACTCTTGCGGCGGGCCGGGCCTTTCAGTCGGCGGAGCGGGAAATTCAGTAGCCATTCACGGCGCTTCGGGCATTTATGCCCCATGAAACGGGTTTACGACATGCCCCGCCGCATGGGGCGAGCCACCGGCACCGACCCGGCCGCAAATTCATTACACGGAAGAGAAATGACCACGACCAGTCGCACGACCAGTTTGGGGGCACCGTTTGCCATCCCTTTCAGAATCTCCACAGCCCTGGCGCTCGTCGCTGCGGGAGGCCTTGCCATGCCGGCTTCGGCACAGGGCGAGTACCGCAACGAGATTCGCAACGAGATGAGCCGCTGCTCCGCCGACAAGGGGCCGGGGCTGATGGTCACCGTAGACGGCATCAAGGCCTCGTCGGGGACGGTGCGCGTGCAGGCCTACCGGGCGAATGCGGGCGAATGGCTGGTGAAGGGCAAGTGGCTTTCGCGGATCGAAGTGCCGGCGCGTGCGGGCACCATGTCTTTCTGTGTCCCGCTGCCGGCCTCGGGCACGTACGGCGTTGCGGTGCGCCATGACGTCAACGGCAATGGCGACACCGATATCAGCACCGATGGCGGGGCGATGTCGAACAATCCCTCGATCAACATCTTCAACCTCGGCAAGCCCAGCTACAGCAAGGTTGGCGTGCCGGTGGGCGGCTCGGTCAAGTCGATCCGTATTCAGATGAAGTATATGTAGTTCTTCCCGGGCGGGGAGGGAGACCGCCCGCAGGATGGCGAAAGGGAATTTCGCTTTACGCGAGGTCCGGTGGGGCTGCGACTCCCCTCTGTCAGCCCTGCGGGCCGCCACCTCCCCGGGGCCGGGAGGACAGGCGCTCTGTCAAAATCGTCCGTGCATCCGCGAGGTCGGATGGTTTGTCGACATCCACCGCGGCCAGCCCGTCGCGCGCCGCGACGAGGCTGGCGTTCACGCCGATGCGCCTGCCCAGCTTCGCGATCGCTGCCGCCAGCGTCAGCCGGCCCAGCGCATAGCCCAGCAGCATCCCCAGCCCCAGCCGCGCGGCGATGCGCCAGGGGCGCTTGCGGTCGGCCTCGACCATCTTCCAGGTCTCGATCGCCAGCCCGGCATGGCCGCTCGCCAGCAGGAACAGGTTGCAGCCTGACCACTGCCCGTCGGCAAAGCGCAGATAGGTGCGCTTGCTGCCGGGCATGGCAGCCTCGATCGCCTCGCGCCGGGCGAGCAGTATCGCGACGTCGCTGCCCTCGGGTGTATCATTCAGAAAATCGCGCACCCATTCGCCGCGCAGCAGCGCATGGTCGCTGGTGGTGACGAGCAGCGGCGCGCCCAGCGCATCGAGGCCGACGGCTACGCTGGCGCTGGGCCCGGTGCCGGTCGCCAGCACTTCGCAGCCGAGCAGCAGGGCGAGTGCCCGCACCTTGTCGTCGCTGGCCGAGACCGCGATCCGCTCTATCCCGGCGTCGCGCAGGGCGTGGACGACATGGGTGAGCATCGGCTGCCCGGCGATCTCCACCAGCGACTTGTGCGCGACCCCTTCGGCCTCGGCGACCGGGTCGGGCGCGCCGGGGCGGGAACCGGCGAGGATGAGAGCAGAAGGCTTCACCGCGTATCTCCCGCATTTGCCAGTGCCTTGCGGCCGCGCCAGACCTGCCACAGCACGCCGGGCGCGCTCAGCACCGGATGACGCTCGCGCCAGGGGGTTATCGTGACGGCAACGCCGGTGTGGCGCTCAATCTTCCAGGCGGCGTAGAGCGAGGCGCCCTCGAACGTGGTCGAGGCCTTGAGCAGGCGCAGCACGTTGTAGGGCTTGCCCAGCCGCTGGCGGCGCTTCCACCAGGCCAGGGTCCGGGCGCGGTCGCGCTCTGTGAGTTCGGGGCGGATCGTGCCGCCCGCGCCGCGCGTGAAGCGGATCGACTGCGCCGTCAGCGCCAGCGGCAGCAGTCCGTCGAAGTGGGCGCGGTTGGCGGCGAGAATCGAATCCTCGCGGCCTGCCTTCTCGACGCGGAATTCTGCGGCATAAGTGGCGCGGAACAAGGCGCGCCAGTAATCCTCGGGCGTCCCTGCCTCGGGTCCGAGGGCGACGGCGAGTCGTGCAGCGGTGCGTGAAGCCTGCCCCGCCGCCTCGGCGATGAGCGCGCCGGCGGCTTGGTCCTGCTGCCAGGCAAGGGCGCTGGGCTGGACGAAGCGGGCCCAGATCGTGGTGTCGATCCGCTCTCCGGCGGCGGCGGCGCGGAACGTTTCCAGCGCCATAGTCGCGACTTTCGCGCGCAGGGGAACCCCGTCATGGGCCCATTCGTGATAGCTGACGCGCGGCCAGATCCGTTCGACCTGAGGCCCCGGCAGCAGCACGTAGAAATCGAGTACGCCTTCCAGCGATCCGGTGCGCAAGTTGGAGCCGTAAAACAGCACGCCCAGAGCGCCCGCATCACGGGCCAGCCGCTCGGCAAAGGCGCGCACCTGCGGCACCACGTCGCGGGCCAGCGCTGCCGCAGTGCGGTCTGCAAGGGTTTCGGATCCGTAGAGGTCGTCGCTCATTCGGGCGTGCATCGTGCAGGCCTGCTGTCAATGCAAGCCCAGGGCTGCGTCAGGGCACCACGAAGTTGATCTGCGGGCCTTCGTCCAGCACGTAGCGACCGGCGGGGAAAGCCTCGCCGTCGAGGATGAACGCGCCGCCGATGTCAAGGTCGATGTTGTTCACGCTGAAACGCTTGGCGCCGTTGCGGGTCAGGAACTTGCCCTGGAGGCCGAACATGATCGCCGGCAACAGCGCGACGATCCAGCGCACCGGCGAATCCATCACTGCCAGCTTGAGGCCCGCGCCGGGATTGCGTCCGAACGGCCGCGCGCCCAGCGGGAAGCGCTCGAATGTGGTGGCGAAAGTCAGGAAACGCTCACCGGGATTACCGCGCCCGTCATAAGGCAGATGGCGGCCGGTGCGGCGATCGACGATGCGGGTGGGCGTGCAGGCGCGCCAGATATTCCCGGCGCGGCCGAACAGGGCGCCGACGATGGCGGCCAGAATGGAAAGACCCACGGCGAAGCTGTTGAAGGCGCCGCGGCGGTGGGCTTCCTGCCCGGCCTCGGTGGCCAGTGCGAAGATGCCGGTGCCCAGCACGAAGCCGAGGACACCGCGTCCCTTGCCGTCGGCCGGGGTTAGACGCATCGGTCGGCGGGCCAGGGTTTCACCCCGGTGCGCGGCGGCCATCGCCTGGGTCAGCGACCAATGGTTGGGCAGGCCCAGGTCGACCGCGAGTGCGTTGGTCTTGCCCTTGGGCAGGACCACGAAAGTCGGCCAGTCGTCCCCGAAAATGTCGGCGCCGCAGGACAGCACATCGCGTACAGTGCCGTCGCCGCCGTCGACCACGAGGTAGTCGATGCCGCGCCGGGCGAATTCCGCCAGCGTGTAATGCAGTTCCTCGCGGGTGCTGGGCGTCTGCGTCAGGATGTTGGAGCAATCCGCCATTTCGGGCTTCTTGCCCTTGTTGCGGTGGCTGCGTGGATTGCGCACGATACCGACGAGCGGAACCGCCCGTCCACGGCGTGCGGGGCGGACCGTGTGGGCGCCGCCATGGCGGCCAAGCTCACCGAAGATCGGCAGCGTCTCAAATTCGTAAATGCTTCCGTGCACGGCCGCTATGTAGTGACGCCCGGCCGTAAAATCATCAATAAACATGCTCTGACACATTAAAGTTACAGTTCGATGGCAGCTGTTGCCGGGCAGACACGTTCGCCCCGCTGCAATTGCCAGCCTGCCTGCGACCGACTACGGGCTGGGGTCATGGTGCAGGAAAAGCAGGCAATGCCGGTCGTTACGATCGGTGAGAATTTCGTGAAGCTCTGGGGTCTGACGATGGCCAGGCGCGTGGCGCGGATCGCGCGGGCGGCAGGGCTGGTTTCGCTGGACGAGGTGCCTGCAGGCCCCGCGATCCTCTCCAACGCGGCCCATGCCTGGGACCCGGCGTGGTTTGGAAACATCACCGACAGGCCCGGCGTGGTGCTCACTTTGGGGGGTATTCCGGCGCTCGCCCATGCCGCGGATGGCGGACAGGCTGCCCGAATCGCGCAGGCCATGATGCAGGGCACGCCGCTGGCGGATACCTCCGGTCTGGACGTGATCGCCTACGAGGACGGCCCGACCGTCGAGAACAAGCAGCTCAGGAAGCGCGAGACGCCGTTCCTCATGCCGCTCGTCCCCGAAACGGTACGTGCGATCGAGCGGGCCAGCTATTTCGGCGCCTACAAGGGCGTGACCGATGTGCTGACCAAGTACCTCTGGCCCGAATGGGCTCTGGTCCTCACCCGCATCTGCGCGAAGCTGGGGATTACCCCCAACATGGTGACGAGCGTGGGCGCAGTGTTCTGCGTCGTCGCCACCGTGCTGTTCGCTTATGGCCATTACTGGGCGGGCATGGCGACCGGCCTCGTGTTTATGGTGCTGGACACCGTGGACGGCAAGCTGGCGCGCTGCACGATCACGTCGTCTGCCTGGGGCAATGTGTTCGACCACGGCATGGACCTCGTCCACCCGCCGTTCTGGTGGTGGTTCTGGGCAACCGGCCTCGGCTTCTGGGGCATGGCCTATGATCCGGTCACCTTCTGGTGGGTGCAGGGCGCGATCCAGGGCGGTTATATCGTCCAGCGCCTGATCGAAGGCGCCTTCATGCGCCAGAACGGCATGATGCACATCCACGTGTGGACCCGCTTCGACAGCTGGTTCCGCCTGATTACCGCGCGGCGCAATCCGAACATGGTGATCCTGTTCGTCGCCATGCTGTTCTCGCGGCCCGACCTCGGCCTGATCGCAGTGGCCTGGTGGACGGCCCTGTCGTGTCTCGTCCATGCCGTGCGGCTGGTCCAGGCATGGACCGTTCGGGCACGCGGCAGTAAGATCACCTCCTGGCTTTCGGAAGGCTGAGCATGCACGCGACGATCGAGAAGTTCGGCTGGCCCGCCACGCTGGTAGCGGAGTTCGATCACTGGCTCGTGCTGGCAAGGCCGTCGCAGCCCACGCTCGGCGCCTTGGTGCTTGCCGCGAAAAGCGAGGCAACCGCTTTCGGCGATCTGCCGGGCGAGGCCCACGCGGAACTGAAGATTGCCACCGCCGCCATCGAGGCCGCGCTGGGCCGTGCGGTGGGCTACGCGAAAATCAACTATCTGATGCTGATGATGGCGGACCCGCAGGTCCATTTCCACGTCGTCCCGCGCTACGAAGGCGCGCGCGAGTGGCAGGGGCGCGAATTCGTCGACTGCGGCTGGCCCAAGGTGCCGGACCTCGGCCATGCCGTAACGCTGGAGGGCGAGGCCCTCGATGCGCTGACGGCGTGGCTCAAAGGGTATTTTGCAGGCTAGGCCTACTCTTACACCCAGGTATCGGTCAGCTTTGTCGCGATTTCGATGTCGTTGAGAAAGTCCACCTCGGCCCAGTCGAGCCCCTCGATCGAGACTGTGCCGACCTTGCCGGTGGGGGCGATCGAATCGATCACCTTGAGATACCAGTGCTGCACGCCCTCGGGCGTGCGCATGGCCTTGCGCACCGTCTCGCGGAACAGCTCGACACCTTCGCCCCGGAAGGCGAGGAAACCGATCGATTCGGCGTTCGACTGCGCGGCGGTCAGGGTCTTGCCAATATGAACGAGACGGCCGCTTTCTTCACGCTCGACCTTCATGTCGTCGCTGTCGTAACCGTCCGCCTTGACGTCGACGGTGACGGTCACCGGCCAGGACTTGCCGTCGGGGCCGAGCGAACCTTCCTGCACCTTGCGCACGATATCCTCTGACACCAGCGTGTCGCCGTTGAGGATCAGGAAGTCGCCGCGCATCGCCTCACGCACGATCCAGCACGAGCCGAGATTGTCCGCCACCTTGTAGAAGGGGTTGAAACGGATGGCGATTTCCACGCGCGGATCGCGGATCGCGGCAAGGTGTGCCTCCAGCATGTCGGTCATGAACCCGGTGACCACGTCGATACGCTTCACGCCGCAGCGGGCCAGCATCTCGATCTGCCATGCGATCAGCGAGCGGCCCGAGAAGTCGATCAGGCACTTGGGACGCTCGGCAGTGAGCGGCAGAAGGCGCGAGCCCTGGCCGGCGCTGAGGAGGATGGCGTGTTCTATCATGTTCAGGTTCAGTCTGCTTAAGGGCGCCTAGGGGGGAGCAGCGCCATCTAGCGATTGCGGCGCGAAAGGAAAAGCTCTGGCGGGGGCTGACCCGAAAACGTTCTTCCCCCCCAACTACGAGTGATCCCTTGCAAGTGACAGCCCCCTCGTCCAAATGCACCCCGATGCCCGCCAAACGCGACCGCCAGGAGAGTACCACTCCGCTAGGGCGGATACTCCAGAACACCGCCTGGCTGCTGGGCGGCAAGGGCTTCGGCGCGATCTGCGGCCTGGCCTACCTTGCCATCCAGACCCGCACGCTGGGCCTGAAGGACTTCGGCCACTTCGCGCTGATCTTCGGCACTGCGCAGGCGCTCACCTCGATCGCCGGCTTCCAGAGCTGGCGCGTGGCGGTCCGCTACGGTTCCGAGCATGTCCACAACAAGGACTGGGGCAAGTTTGGCCGCCTGGCGATGCTGTGCGGCATGATCGACGCGGTGGGCGCGGTGATCGGCTGCGTCTTCGCCGCGGTCGTGATCTTCGGTTTCGCGCATGTGCTGGATCTCAACCCCAAGTACGTCGACGTCGCTTTCTGGTACTGCTGCATTTCGCTCTGGGCGTTGGTTTCCGCGCCGACCGGCGTGGTGCGCGCACTCAACCGGTTCGACATGGCCGTCTATGTCGAGGCGATCGTGCCGAGCGGGCGGCTCGTCGCGGCGCTGATCATCTGGGCGACGGGGCCTTCGGTCGGGCGGTTCCTGGCGGCATGGGCGGCGGTCGATATCCTCGAAGCCGTACTTTACTGGTATATGGCGCGCAGGCTCAGCCCTGAAGCGGTACGCCTTTCCAACCTTGGCAAATGGCGCCAGGCGCTGGCGGAAAATCCCGGCGTCGCGCGGTTCTTCCTCATTACTTACGGCGGCTCGTCGATTGACGCGGCCATGAAGAATGGTCCGCTGCTGATCGTCGGCGGCTGGGTCGGCACCCGTGCCGCCGGTCTCTACCGCCTCGCCTCGCAGCTTTCGCAGGCGCTGAGCAAGCTTTCGACGCTGCTTACCCGCTCGGTCTATGCCGAAGTCGCCCGCGTGCGTGTCGCCTCCAAGGCCGAGGAATTCCGCAAGCTGGCAGTGCAGACGACGATGATCGCCGGTGTCGCCGGCCTTGCCGTGGTTGCCGTCGCGGTACTCGCGGGCGAGCAGTTGCTGGCCATGATCGGCGGTGAGGCTTTCGAAAGCGGGGCCGGCATTCTGGTGCCGCTGGCCATCGCCTCCAGCTTCGACCTTGCCAGCGTCGCTTTCGAGCCAGTGCTGCACTCGACCGGCAGGGCGCGTCACTCGCTGGTGGCGCGGTTGATCGCGGTGGTCGCACTGGGCATCGGCCTGTGGCAGTTCATCCCCATCGGGCCAAGCGGCGCGGCCTGGGCCGTGGCGCTTGCCGGTGCGGTTTCCTACCTCGTGATGGGTCTGATGGCCTGGCGCACGCTGCGGCAGGTCGAAGCAGGCAAGATCGCAGTGGGTGTCGAGGACGACACGCTGGAGTAGGCTTCAGGCTTACTCCTTCACGTCCGCCCATTCCGGGTGGCGCTGGAAGGCGACGGCGACGTAGCTGCACTCCGGCGCGATCTTGAATCCGTTCTCCCGCGCATCGGCGACCATTGCTTCCACCAGCCTGCCCGCCACGCCGCGTCCGCCGATTTCCTGCGGCACCAGCGTATGTTCGGCGTAGTGCACGCCGCCGCGCGCGGTCCATGTCAGGCGGCCGATGTGGTCGCTATCGGCGAGGTGTGCCTGGTATTCGCCGGTGGAGCCGGTTTCGTGCTTGGTGATGGTAACGCCGACCATGGGCGGTTCTCCTTGTCGTGTTCGATGGGCCATGTCTGATGGGCGCTTGACGCAGGCCGCGCACCCTTACAGGGCATATGGCCATGCAGTTCACCTCCGACAATGCCGCCGCCGTGCATCCCGCCGTCTGGAAGGCGATGATGGCGGCCGATGCGCCCGATGCGCCTTACGATAACGACGCGCTCAGCCGAGACCTCGACGGCGTGTTCGGAAGCCTGTTCGGGCGCGAGTGCGCGGTGCTCTGGACGGCGACCGGCACGGCGGCCAACTGCCTCGCGCTTGCCTCGCTGGTTCCGCCGCATGGCGCCGCCGTATGCCACCGCGAGGCGCATATCGAGATGGACGAGGCCGGTGCGCCCGGCTTTTTCCTTCACGGCGCCAAGCTGCTGCTGGCGGATGGCGCCAGCGCCAAGGTCACGCCGCAGACGCTGGCGGCGGTGGTCGATATCATCCGAGACGACGTTCATCAGGTTCAGCCCCACGCGATCTCGATCACCCAGGCAAGCGAATATGGCTGCGTCTACCGCCCGGACGAGGTCGCCGCCATTGCGGCCTTCGCGAAGGCGCGCTCGCTTGGCCTGCACATGGACGGGGCCCGCTTCGCCAATGCGGCGGCGTATCTGGGCTGCACCGCTGCCGAGACGGCGGGCGACGTCGACGTGCTGAGTTTCGGCTTCGTCAAGAACGGCGGCATGAGCGCCGAGGCCATCGTCTTCTTCGACGTCGAGGCCGCCAAGGCGATCCGCTATCGCCGCAAGCGAGCCGGGCACCTCCAGTCCAAGGGCCGTTTCATGGCCGCGCAGATCCTGGCGATGCTTGAAAACGACCTGTGGCTGGACAATGCGCGCTCCGCCAATGCCGCTGCGGCCGAGATCGCCGCCGCCGCACCGGGCCGCCTGCTCCATCCGGTCGAGGCGAACGAGGTGTTTCTGACCTGTACCGCCGCCGAACGCGAAACCTTGCGCGGCGCTGGCTTCGCTTTCTACGACTGGGGCGCCGATGCGGCGCGGCTGGTGACTTCGTGGGACGCACGGGCCGAGCATGTCGGTCTGCTGGCGAAAGCGATCGCGGCCTTATGAGCGTGGACGCCATTAACGCGGATGCCTCGGCGCAGTCGATGCTGCGGCCGGCAGTGGCGCTGCCGTTCCTGCTCGTCGCGCTGATATGGGGCTCGACCTGGTGGGTGATCACCGGCCAGATCGGCGATGTTCCGGCCAGTTGGTCGGTGACCTGGCGCTTTGCCCTGGCGACCCCGGCGATGTTCGTCGTCGCCGCCGCGATGGGCCGCAGCCTCAGGATCGGCAAAGAAGGGCACTGGCTGGCCTTCCTCGTCGGCGTGACGCAGTTCTGCGGCAACTACAACTTCGTCTATCGCGCCGAGATGTACCTTACTTCGGGCATCGTCGCGGTCATGATCGCGCTGCTGCTGGTGCCCAACACCGTGCTGGCGCGGATCATGCTCAAGCAGCCGATCCTGCCCCGCTTTGCCGTGGGCAGCGCCATCGCCATCGGCGGCATCGGCCTGCTGCTGCTTCATGAAGCGCATGAGGCGCCGCTGGGCGACAAGGTCCTGCTGGGCGTCGTTTTCGCGCTGATCGCGATGATGTGCGCTTCGGTATCGAATGTTATCCAGGCCAACGAAGTCGGCCAGCGCCTGCCGATGGTCAGCCTGCTGGCATGGGCGATGCTGTACGGCACGCTGTGCGACGCTGCGCTAGCCTTCGCCATTGCCGGCCCCCCGGTACTGCCGACCGATGGCGGATACTGGCTGGGCACCGCCTACCTTGCGATTTTCGGTTCGGTTGTGACGTTCCCACTCTACTACACGCTGATCCGCCAGCTGGGTGCCGGGCGTGCGGCCTACAACGGGGTTGCCGTGGTGGTGATCGCTATGCTGTTTTCTACGGCGCTGGAGGGTTACCGCTGGTCGCTACTCGCAGGAGCGGGGGCGTTGCTGGCCATGGCGGGGCTGGTCGTCGCCCTGAGCGCGCGCAAGCCCTCGCCGTAAGTGGGGTAGCGTGGCCGCCAGCCCAGCACGGCCTTGGCCTTGCCGTTGGTGACGCGCCGGTTCTCCGCATAGAAAGCCTGCGCCATCGGTGAGAGTTTGGCTTCTTCCAGCGATTGCAGCGGCGGCAGCGGCGCGGCGGTAAGGCGGCATGCCTCCTCCACCAGCCGGTTCTGCGCGCAGGGCAGGTCGTCGGCAAGGTTGTACGCTCCGCCCGGCGCCGCGATCCCGGCGAGGACCCCGGCGGCGATATCCTCGACATGGACGCGGCTGAAGACCTGCCCCGGCAAGTCGATACGGTGGGCGCGCCCCTCGGCCAGCCGCTCGAAGATCGAGCGGCCGGGGCCGTAGATGCCGGGCAGGCGGTAGACCCGTGCCCCCAGCGCTTGCCATGCCGCGTCCGCCTCGGCCCGCGCGGTGCGTCGGCCCGTGCCGATCGGCGCGCTTTCGTCCACCCACGCGCCGCCGGTGTCGCCGTAGACCCCGGTGGAGGAAAGATAGGACAGCGCTCGTCCTTTCAGCGAATCGCCGTAAAGGTCCAGCACTGGATCGAGCGGTTCGCCGCGCCCCTCACGCCCCGGCGGGACGGAGGACAGCACATGGTCGGCATCGGCCAGCGCCATCCGCACATTACCCGCGTCGTCGAAGGCGAGAGTGCCTTCGCTGCCGGTGGAGATCACTTCCCAGCCGCGCTGTTCGAAGCGGGCAGCGATGAAACGCGCGGTGTAACCGAGGCCGAAGATGAACAGGCGGGGCATCGCCCATGCCTACCACCCCGGCGCGAGCGGGCAACCCTCGCACCGAAATCGCATCGCTCCCGCTGGCAATCGACCGCCGAGCCTCTAAGTATGCGGGCATGGATATCGCCAGCAGAACCGCCGAGCCCGTGGAGAACACCCAGATCGCCGACGCCGCGCCGCCGCCGCAGGCGCCGCCGGTGATCCGCCGCGAGGATTACCGGCCGCCCGCCTGGCTGATCCCGCAGGTCCTGCTGAACTTCCGCCTCGGGGCGGATGCCACGCATGTCGTCTCGACGCTTTCGGTCACCCGCAACCCGCAAGGGAATGGCGCATCCACGCTGCGCCTCAACGGCGATCAGATCGCCCCGCTCGCCGTGCGGGTCGATGGGCGCGACGTGAACGACTGGCGGCTCGAAGGGCCTGACCTGCTTGTCGAACTGACCGGCGAGGCGCATGAGGTCGAGGTTGAAACGGCAGTCAATCCAGCCGCCAACAGCCAGCTCATGGGCCTTTACGCCTCGAACGGGATGCTGTGCACGCAGTGCGAGGCCGAAGGCTTCCGACGCATCACTTTCTTCCCCGACCGCCCCGATGTGCTGTCCACCTATTCGGTGCGGATGAGCGGCGACAAGGCGCAGTTCCCGATCCTCCTGGCAAATGGCAACTGCACCGCGACCGGCGAAGGCGAGGACGGCACGCACTGGGCAGAGTGGCACGATCCCTGGCCCAAGCCGAGCTACCTATTCGCGCTCGTCGCGGGTGATCTGGTCGCCAATCACGACACTTTCACGACCATGGGCGGCCGCAAGGTGGACCTCAACATCTGGGTCCGCCCGGGCGACGAGGACCGCACCCAGCACGCGATGGACTCGCTCATCAATTCGATGAAGTGGGACGAGGAAGCCTTCGGGCGCGAATATGACCTCGACCTGTTCAACATCGTCGCCGTGTCCGATTTCAACATGGGCGCGATGGAGAACAAAGGCCTCAACGTCTTCAACACCCGCTATGTCCTGGCCGACCCGGAAACCGCCACCGATGCGGACTATGACGCGGTCGAGGGAGTGATCGGTCACGAATACTTCCACAACTGGTCGGGCAACCGCGTGACCTGCCGCGACTGGTTCCAGCTGAGCCTCAAGGAAGGCTTCACGGTGCTGCGCGACCAGATGTTCAGCGCGGACATGGGCTCTGCGGCGGTCAAGCGGATCGAGGACGTGCGCGTCCTGCGCATCGCACAGTTCCCTGAGGATTCCGGCCCGCTGGCCCACCCGATCCGACCGGATTCCTATCAGGAAATCAGCAACTTCTACACCGCGACCGTCTACAACAAGGGCGCCGAGGTGATCCGCATGATGCGCACCATGGCCGGGCCCGAGCGGTTCCGCGCAGGCACCGACCTGTACTTCGAGCGCCATGACGGCGAAGCGGCGACCTGCGAGGATTTCGTCAAGGCGATCGAGGATGGCGCCGGGCTGGACCTCACCCAGTTCCGCCTCTGGTACTCGCAGGCGGGCACGCCGCAGCTGACGGTAGAACTGGACCACGATGGCACTCGGACGACACTGACCCTGACGCAGGCCGTACCTGCAACGCCGGGCCAGCCGGAAAAGCAGCCGGTGCCGATCCCGCTGCGCATCGCCCTCTACGACCGCGACAGCGGCGTGCATTCGGGCGAGCAGTTGATCGTGCTCGACAAGGAGACCGGCAGCTTCACCTTCGACGGTTTTGTCAGGCCTCCGGTGCTGTCGATCAATCGCGGCTTCTCCGCCCCTGTCGCGATCGACTTTGCGCGGGCCAACGAGGATCTTGTGTTCCTGGCCGCGCATGACGACGATCCTTTCGCCCGTTATGAGGCCATGCAGGGCCTTGTCGTCCAGCATCTGGTCGCAGCGGTGAGCGGACGGCTTGACGATGCCGACCGTACAGAGGGGCGCGCGGCGATCGGCGCGGCTTTCGCGGCGGTGATCGCCGATCCCGAACTCGACGATCTGATGCGCGGCGAACTGATGATCCTGCCCGCCGAGACCTATCTTGCCGAACAGCTGCTCATCGCCGATCCCGGCGCCATCCATGCCGAGCGCGAGGCACTGAAGGCCTGGCTCGGCAGCGAATGCGGCGAGGGCCTGAAAGCCCTGCACGACCGCGCGGCGGCGGTGCCCTACGGGCGCGATGCGGCGGCGCGCGGTGCCCGCAAGATCAAGACCCAGGCGCTCACCCTGATTGCCGCCGGCGACCCGGCCGAAGGTGCAAGGCGCGCGCTGGCGCAGTACCGGGCGGCCGATACCATGACCGACCGTCAGGGCGCGCTCATGGTTCTCGCCAGCCTCGATGCGCCCGAGCGGGCCGAGGCACTGGCCGATTTCCACCAGCGTTATACCGGCAATGCGCTGGTCATCGACAAGTGGTTCTCGCTCCAGGGCAGCGCGTTTCACCCTCAGGTGCTGGAGCATATCAAGGCGCTGGCCGGTCACGGGGACTTCACCATGACCAACCCCAACCGGGTGCGCGCGCTCTACATGGCGGCCGCCAGCAACCCCATCGCGTTCCATGACGAGGGCGGCGAGGGTTACCGCATGATCGGCGAGCTGATCCGCAAGCTGGACCCGGTGAACCCGCAGACCGCTGCGCGCTTCGTGCCCGTTCTGGGCCGCTGGCGGCGGATCGAGCCGGTGCGCGCCGCCCTGATGCGGGCTGAGTTGGAGCGCATCGCCGCCGTGCCGACGCTGTCGCGCGACGTGCGCGAGCAGGTGACCAAGAGCCTTGGCTGACTTTGAGGTAGAGCCCGTCGAAGTCAACCGCGCCGACGTGCTCGAGGGATTGCCGCATGGCTTCCTCGGCCGCCGGGGCGGGGTGAGTGAAGGCGATGTTGCAGGTCTAAACGTTGGGCACGGCGCGGGCGACGACCCGGAGCGGGTTGCCCGCAACCGCGCGCTCGCGGCCGGAGCGATCCTGCCGGGAGCGCGGCTGGTCACGGTCTATCAGGTCCACTCCGCCGATTGCGTGACGGCCGGGGCCGATCCCTGGCCCGAGGTCGATCGCCCCCACGCGGACGCCATCGTCACTGACCGGCCCGGCCTGCTGCTGGGCATCCTTACTGCCGACTGCGCGCCCGTTCTTTTCGCGGACCGCGAGGCGGGTGTCGTCGGCGCCGCCCATGCCGGCTGGAAAGGCGCTATCGGCGGCGTCACAGACGCTACCATCGCGGCGATGGAGAAGCTGGGAGCGCGGCGCGAAAGTATCGTTGCGGCGGTAGGCCCGTGCATCGCGCGCTCCTCCTATGAAGTGGACGCGGGTTTTCGCGATCGGTTCGTCGCCGACCATCCCGTCAACGTGCGCTGCTTCGATGAAGGCCGTCCGGGTCATTACCAGTTCGACCTCGAAGCTTATGTACTGGGCCAGCTGCGAGGGGCCGGGATCGGCAGCGTTCAGGGCCTGCGTCTCGATACTTATAGTGCGCCGCAGCAATTCTTCTCGTTCCGGCGGGCCACGCATCGGTCGGAAGCCAGCTATGGCCGGCAGATGTCATTGATCGGATTGCCCTGATTACTTCGTGATCTATTGATGCATTGCTGCCAGGATGCATCGCCGACCGACCAAAAAGGCGGTTGGCACGGTGGCCTTTCGTGTATATCAGGCCCGCAAAGTCGGGAGAATGTCGGGCAATGCCCGGTGCGCGAACCGAAACGGGGATACCAGGCTTACCGATGGTCAAGATTGGCCTCCTGTCGGATACCGACAGTGGGTGGTCGAAAGCAAGGCAAGGGCAAACATGGCAGAAACAGAGGGCGTGCGGCGGCGCGATTTCATTAATATCGCCGCAGTAAGCGCCGCGGGTATCGCGGGCGTGGGGGTCGTAATTCCCCTGGTCAGCCAGATGTCGGCATCCGCAGACGTGCTGGCGGCTTCTTCCACCGAGATCGACATTTCCGCGATCCAGCCGGGGCAGGCGATCAAGGCGGTGTTTCGCAAGCAGCCGGTCTTCGTGCGCAACCTCACTCCCAAGGAGATCGAGGAAGCCAACGCGGTCGATACTGCATCTCTGCGCGACCCCCAGACGCTTGCCGAGCGGACCAAGGAAGGCAAGGAAAACTGGCTCATCACCATGGGCGTTTGCACCCACCTCGGCTGCGTGCCGCTGGGCGCCGGCGAGGGTGAGATCAAGGGTGAGTTCGGCGGATATTTCTGCCCCTGCCACGGTTCTGCCTACGACACTGCCGCCCGTATCCGTAAGGGCCCCGCGCCCAAGAACCTAGAGGTTCCGGAATACGCCTTCACCACAGATACCGTCGTCCAGATCGGTTGAGGCCAAGAGAGAGGATCACAATATGAGCTTTCCCTGGGCCAACGAATACAAGCCGAGCCATCCCTTCATGCAGTGGATGGATGACAGGCTGCCGCTCCCGCGGCTGGTGTTCAATTCGGTCGGCGCCGGTTATCCGGTGCCGCGTAACCTCAACTACTTCTGGAACTTCGGTTTCCTGGCGGCGCTGTGCCTGATCGTCCAGATCGTAACCGGCATCGTCATGGCCATGCACTATGCGGCCAACACGGCGGTGGCGTTCGACACCATCGAGATGACCGTCCGCGACGTGAACTGGGGCTGGATGATGCGCTATGCGCATGCCAACGGCGCCTCGATGTTCTTCATCGTGATCTACGTCCACATCTTCCGCGGCTTCTACTACGGGTCTTACAAGGCCCCGCGCGAAATGGTGTGGCTGCTGGGCGTTGTGATTTTCCTGCTGATGATGGCTACCGCCTTCATGGGCTACGTGCTTCCCTGGGGGCAGATGAGCTTCTGGGGCGCCAAGGTCATCACCGGCCTGTTCGGCGCGATCCCCTTCGTGGGCGAACCGCTCCAGCAGTGGCTGCTCGGCGGTTTCGCGCCCGATAACGCCGCGCTCAACCGCTTCTTCTCGCTGCACTACCTTCTGCCCTTCGTCATCGTGGGCGTGGTGATCCTGCATATCTGGGCGCTCCACATCCCCGGCTCGTCGAACCCGACAGGCGTGGAAGTGAAGGCCGAGAGCGACACGGTTCCTTTCTATCCCTATTACGTGGCCAAGGACGGCTGGTTCATCGGCGTCTTCGCGATCGTGTTCAGCCTGATGCTGTTCTACTTCCCGAACTCGCTGGGCCACCCGGACAACTACATTCCGGCCAACCCGATGAGCACGCCTGCGCACATCGTCCCGGAATGGTATTTCTGGCCGTTCTACGCGATCCTGCGTGCCTTCACCCAGGACTTCTTCTTCATTCCGGCCAAGCTGATGGGCGTGCTCGCCATGTTCGGCGCGATCCTGGTGTGGTTCTTCCTGCCCTGGCTCGACAAGTCGCCGGTGCGCTCGGGCTCGTATCGCCCGCTGTACAAGAAGTTCTTCTGGTTCGGCCTGATCCCCGCGATGGCGGTTCTGTTCTACTGCGGCGGTGCCGCGGCTGCAGAGCCCTATGTGATGATCAGCCAGCTCGCCGCGCTGTATTACTTCGCGCACTTCCTGATCGTCCTGCCGATCGTCTCCGCCATCGAGAAGCCGCTGCCGCTGCCTTACTCCATCACCGAGTCCGTTCTCGGTACGGACGAAGCCGCCCAGCTCGCTCCCTCGGCGACGGTTTGATCAACAGCTAGAACGGAAGACGAAAGACATGGCACGCATTCTCTCGATCCTCGTCGGGCTGTTCTTCACAGTCGCGCTGGCGTGGTCGTTCGGCCTGGGTTTCTACACCTGGGCGACCGACCCGGCAGCGCCCACCGCCGAGCATGAATTCCACCTCCTGCCCAAGGAAGTGGCCTTTGCCAGCGACGGCGCCTTCGGCAAGTTCGACAAGCAGCAGCTGCAGCGCGGCTTCCAGGTTTACAAGGAAGTCTGCTCGGCCTGCCACTCGCTCAACCACGTCGCTTTCCGCGACCTGGCGCAGCTGGGGTATTCCGAAGGCCAGGTGAAGGCGATCGCTGCCGGCTTCCAGGTTCCGGGCGTCGATCCCACAACGGGTGAGGCGAACCTGCGCCCTGGCTTGCCGACAGACTATTTCCCCAAGCCCTTCGCCAACGACGTCGCCGCGCGCGCCGCCAACAACAATGCGGTTCCGCCCGACCTCTCGCTGATGACCAAGGCTCGCCATGAAGGCCCGGCTTATGTCTATTCGCTGCTGACGGGCTTCCAGGCACAGCCGGCGCAGCTACTTAAGGAGTTCCCAGACTCCAAGACGCCCAATGGCCTTCACTATAACCCGTACTTCGCGAACCTGAACCTCGCGATGGCACCGCCGCTGACCGGCGACGGGCAGGTGGAATACGGCCCGGGCAACCCCAAGCCCACGGTTGACCAGATGTCGAAGGACGTTGCCGCTTTCCTGATCTGGACCGCCGAACCCTCGCTCGACAAGCGCAAGCAGACTGGCCTCGCGGTCACCCTGTTCCTGCTCTTCGCGACCGTGCTGGGTTACATGGCTTACCGGAACATCTGGGCCGGCAAGAAGCACTGAGGCCGACAGGCACTGACGAACGGTCTCCGGACTGTTAAAGGCTCCGCGCCCCGCCATCCCAGCGATGGCGGGGCGTTTCGCTTTTTGGAGAAGAGCAACGTGACCGTCGATGACCTGAAGGCGCTCGTGCGCACGATCCCGGATTTCCCCAAGCCGGGCATCCTGTTCCGCGACGTGACCACGCTGATCGGCGACGGTCCCGGCTTCGCTGCCGCAGTCGGGCACATGGCCGATCGGGCGGAGGCTGCAGGCGCAGAGGTGATCGCAGGCATCGAGGCGCGCGGTTTCATCTTCGGCGCAGCCATCGCGGCGCGCCTGGCGCTTCCCTTCGTGCCGGTGCGCAAGCCCGGCAAGCTGCCGGTGCCGGTCCTCGCGATCAACTACGCTCTGGAATACGGCACCGATACGCTGGAGGTCGATCCCGGCGCTGTGCCGGACGGCGCGCGGGTAGTGCTGGTGGACGATCTCATCGCGACGGGCGGCACCGCCATGGCGGCGGTCGAACTGCTGCGGCGGGCAGGGGGCACGGTCGTCCAGTCGCTGTTCGCGATCGACCTGCCGGAATTGGGCGGCGCCCAGCGGCTACGTGATGCAAACGTGCCCGCAGATGCCCTGATGGCATTCGAGGGGCACTAAAGAGGCGGGCAACAGCCGTCGTCCCGAATCAGGTCCGGGACGACAGGGCCGCTCAGGCCGCCACGGTGTCCTTGGCGAGCTTCTTTCCCTTTTCCTTTTTGCCGCTTGGCTCGGGTTCGAGCAGGCTCTGCACCGCCTTTGAAGTGGCGACCGTGCCCAGTTCGGTAAGCGCGAAGAAGTTCGCCTCGATGTCGGCCAGTTCGTAGAGGTAATTCACCATGACCCCGTGCGACTGCTTTTGCCCATTGGCGGAAAGGTCGGCATTGGCGTGGACTGCCTCCAGCCGCGCCCCGTTGCCGAGGTGAAAGCGGGCGACCGGGTCCACCGGCTGGTTTCCTTTGCCCTTGGCCTCCACAAGATAGCGCGCGGCCAGCAGGCGCAGGTCCGCAGCACCCGGCAGCGCGGCCTCGGCACCCTGCTCCTTGCCTAGCCACTTGGCGAACGTGGGAACCGGCGAGAGCGTGGCGAAGGTTTTGAGGTGCGGCAGCTCCTCCTTGAGCAGGCCGACCACGCGCTTGATGAGGTGGTTGCCGAAGGGGATGCCCTTGAGCCCGACCTGGCAGTTGCTGATCGAGTAGAAGATCGCGCATGTCGCATCGCGCGGGGCGATGGTCTCCCGCTCCTCGGCGATGATCTGGTGGATTGCGCCGGGAATCTGCGGGGTCAGGGCCACTTCGACGAAGATCAGGGGGTCGTCGCGCATCTGCGGGTGGAAGAAGCCATAGCAGCGCCGGTCGACCGGCTCGACACGGCGGCGCAGATCGTCCCAGCCCTGGATCTGGTGGACCGCCTCGTAGCGAATGATGCGTTCGAGCAGCTGCGCCGAGCTGTCCCAGCCGATCCGCCGCAGTTCGAGGAAGCCCGCGTTGAACCAGGCAGTGAAGGCATTCTCCAGATCGCGGTCGAGCGCGGCGAGGCCGGGCGTCGAGGCGGCCTTGGGCACCGCCAGCAGGTCCTCACGCAGGCCGATCAGCCGCTGGGTGCCCTGCGGCGCGAGGTTGAGCTGGTTGATGAGCCGCCGGCTGGGTGACTTGCTGGCAACATTGAGCGCCAGCGCCGAAGCCTCGTCGGGCTTTTCGGCCCACTTGGCGATGGCCTTGTCGATCGCCTTGGCGTCGGCCGGATGCAAATCGTGGACTTTGCCCAGGAAATCTTGCCGTGCGTCCAGGTCGCTGGCTTCGTAGAGGTCGAAAAAGGCCGAGGCCAGCGCCGGTCCCGATGCACGGCCGCGCAGCGAAAGCAGGGCGTCGGCGATCTCGAGCAGGCTTTCCCCGCTGTCCTGTCGCGGTGCCACGCCGATCCCGCGCAGCAGCTTGCCCAGCCCTGAGTTCATGAGCAGGTCGAGCGGATTGCGCCGCCGCGGATTCGCCGCCGTGCCCGTCGCCGGACCATCGGAAGGGGAGCGGGTCCGTGAAGTGTTCATGGTGTCTCGGGTCCTCTGCTGATGAGGTCTGAGGGTATCACTGCCGCAGCTGCGAGAGAATACGGTGAAGCCGGGATGAGCCTACCCAAAGCCGGCCCGAATGGCAGATATACAGGCGTTTCTGCCAGAAGCCGCCAGGGCGATCCGCAGGTTGTGCCTGGACACCGTTTCGAAACGATCGAAGGCGAGTGCAAGAGAGTCGTTGACGAAACCCCACGGGCCGTGGCAATCGGCCCTCCGACGACGCGGCCCGCGACACCACAGGGCCGTTACGGCCTCAGGGCTTAATGAGCGGGTATAGCTTAGTGGTAAAGCTCCAGCCTTCCAAGCTGGCTATGCGGGTTCGATTCCCGCTACCCGCTCCAATTCTCGATCTCACCACATCCCATACAGCTTTGTAAACCGCTGAATTCTGCGGTATTTTCGGGTCATCCGGCTCGTTAGGTTTCGCGTCGTTTCATGGCTGCTCTCAAAGTTTGGGGGCCTCTTGGCGAAAATAGTGAGCCGATTTTTGACCGAGGCCCCCAGCGTGGGGGCCTCGCCGAGGAAAGGCCAAGCTTATGCCCTTAACCGACGTCGCGATTCGGAATGCGAAGGCAAAGGAAAAATCGTATAAAATTAGCGACATGCTCGGCCTGTTCCTGCTGATCTCACCTTCCGGCTCCAAGCTGTGGAGGATGAAATATCGCTTCAAGGGGGCCGAAAAGAAGCTGAGCCTAGGCGACTACCCTAGGGTAAGTCTGCGAGACGCGCGAAAGCAGCGGGACGTGGCCCGAGACATGCTGGCGGAAGGTAAAGACCCCTCGTTTGAAAGGCATCGCGAAAAGCTCCGAGGGGAGGCGCTTGCGGAAAATACGTTCACCAGCATCGCCCAGGAATATTGCAACAAGCGGCGCCGTGATGGCGACAGGGCGTGGGCGCCTGCAACGGCGACGCGCTGCGAATATCTTCTCAGTCTGCTGGATCACTCGATTGGCAGGATGCCGATTCACGAAATCGAGCCCATCGATGCCCTTGCCGCCATCCGCAAGATCGAAAAGCGCGGCAAGCTGGAAAGCGCACGGCGCACCTTACAACTGGCCAGTGCCGTTTTTCGCTACGCCGTGGCGACGGCTCGGTTGAAGTCGGATCCCACTCGGGATCTGCGCGGCGCGCTGACGACGCCAACAGTCACCCACTACGGGGCAGTGACTGAGGCCGCTCAGGTAGGGGAACTGCTCAGGTCCATCGACGGCTATGAAGGCCAGGGCATGACTAAGTGGGCTTTGCAGCTTGCTCCGCACGTCTTCGTGCGTCCAGGTGAACTGCGGCATGCGCGATGGGAAGAGGTCAACCTAGAAACGCGGGTTTGGATCATCCCGGGCGAGAAGATGAAGATGCGTAAGCCGCATCAAGTGCCGCTATCGCGCCAGTCGCTCGCGATCCTGGAGGAAATCCGGTCCATTACAGGATCGTTGGGATATATATTTCCGTCAATGCGGTCGCGCTTGCGGCCAATGTCCGAGAACACGCTCAACTCGGCTTTGAGGCGGCTTGGTTATGCCAGCAACGAAATGACTGCCCACGGCTTTCGGGCGATGGCCAGCACACTCCTCAACGAATCGGGCAAGTGGTCCTCGGACGCGATTGAACGCTCGCTCGCGCATGGAGACAGCGACAAGGTTCGTGCAGCCTATCATCGCGGTACCCATTGGAAGGAGCGTGTCGCCATGGCGCAGTGGTGGTCCGATTTATTGGATTCCTTACGAGACGGGGCCACCATTTTGCCCTTTCCGGAAGCGATGGCTGGTTGAGGAACGCCCCGCTCGAATTTTCCATGAGATGCCAACGATCGGCAACCGGCAGTCCTTTTGTGATCTCTTCACAATGACCACCGCCCCGGTCTCGGGCGACGATCGTTATGGCCGGACTGCGGATTCCGGGATCATCCCGGCCACCATTCCGATTTGATCCCGGCCGGGATTCCGAGATGATGCCGGCCACCATTCCGAGCAATTCCCGGCCACCCGGGAGGGAGTGAGAAGCCCGATCGTGGGTCCATCCTATCGGCACAGCAGCCGGAGGATGGAGATGCCGACGAGGAGGCCGAAGATGCGCCATGTGCGCGAAGTGATGAGAATGCATCGGGAAGCTTGTGTCCCGATGCGCGAGATTGCCCGGCTGACTGGCCTTGCTCGTTCTACAGTGCGTGACATGATCGTGCGCTTCGACCGCTCTGGATTGGCGTGGCCGGTGAGGGTGGCGCGATTGCAGATTACCTCCGCGATCTGTTCAGCAAGCACATCCCGTAAATACGGATTTACGAAGATACGGCATGACTGCATTCACCAGTGGGGTACTAGGGCATGACACAAACGATGCTTCAGTCCAGGAAATCCGGCGCGATTTCGCCGTAATCACATGCGCCGATCAATCCGTCGGTGGCCCTACCCGCCACGACCAATTTTCCGCTTAGGTGATGACGGGGGCGGTACGAGGGCGCGACGCGCGTCGGATACCAGCCTGGCTAGCCATCCCAGATGGCGCATGGCATCTAGCAATGATCGAGTCAGAGGACCTTGAATGAGCATCGCTACCGACATTGCCATTGCGACGCCAGTGGACCCATCAATGGCGCTCATTCATACGACGACCGTCAGCTTATTCCGTCAGGTCTGTAGCGGCAGCACCGTGTCTCTAACACCTCAGCTCTGCCCAGTTATGAACATCCCTCTCACCTATTTTTTCTATGGACGACCGGCCTATCGCCCCGGACCGATATCTTCCACAAACCGGGACTATGACAGCCGTCCCGTTTCTATGCTTTTCCGCAGAGAAGCAGTGAATTCCATTATGGGCATATATCCGTGTGACACGGGCGCTCACGACAGGGGCTTCTATGCCCCCTTCCTTGATGGAGTCCCGCTTCCCGATCTCGATTGTAGAAGTGTTTCCGACGCCGATAAGCGCATAGTTTCAAGATTTTTTGGCGCTAATGATGCATATTTTTATGGCGAGGAGTTATCTTCACTTAATCCGGCACCAAACAGCGTAGCAGGATCAAAATTTTACGACCTGCTAACCTCCCCTCACGTAACTGAATGCGACGACAGATCGCAAACGGTGGAATTAACACAAGATCAAGTTCAGGGCTTAGACGACGCCATCGAAAGTGTAGTTATCCCTGACTTCCTACTGGCTGAACCCATTGTGACGACCGCCCTCCGCCGATGGGAGGCCGGAGGCACCACCATACGCTCTTACAGGCCACAGCGAAGAACTTGCGCGGCCAGGACGGTAGAGCAGCTTTTTCCTGTGGTTGGATCGCTTCAAGGACTATCGTCATGAGTGTGGCAAGTTACAGGTTGTCGGGCGCCATTAACCCACGAGGTTCCAGCCCATCAGTCTGCGTCCCTGCTTTTAACTCGTCGGCTGATAATTACACCTATGTCCAGCATGTTGGGATAGATGACACAGTTGTATTATTTGAACTCGCGGAACTTGGCGACTGGGAACCCGTGCGAGGTAGTCCAAAGGCTAAAATCGTTGATCCAGGTAACCCCGCCATACATTGGGTTACCTGGAGCGATGACCTACAGAATTCCGTCATTGATACGGCCGATGTCGTAAGAGCCAATATTATTGCCAATCGGTGGTTGGTAGATGCCATAGACAATCCGTTTGAGAGGCTAGATTTTGCTCAGCTGTCTGGCTTGTACAGTTGGTTCGCTGATGAAGCGGAACGATGCGAAACCGCACTCTCCGAAGGAGAACGGAAATTATGGCTCGGTGAAACGCTTTTATTAAGCCGGGCCCGGTTTGCCATAGATTCCGTTCTTCTAGCTCGGTCGGCTCCTCCGTCTATTCGGCGTAAACTTGGCCTTCGTTTGCGGTTAGCAAGCACGCTGGTATTGATGGAAGAGATACGAGCTTTATGCGAAGCTTATGCTGCCGATTATATCGGCGATGCCGATATAAATAATGTACAGCAGTTCCTACAGAGTGATGTAGCTTATAAGTACGCTAACTCACGCCTATATGACGCAGCCCCTCCTATTCCAGTCCCTTATACGGCGGCGAGATGGTTTAAGAGACTAACGATTTCAGACGCACAGAGAAAGCCAAGCGGAAACCAACGGGGCGGTATAACTCTCGTCGCCGCAGGATTTCCAATTGATACTCAGACTTATTTCCGAAAAAATTTCTTTGAAAATGCTGACTGGATTGAGGGAAAGACTAGAACTAGCCAGGATCTGGAAACTGCATCAATACGCATGAAGGCATCGGTTCTCGGAAAAGATATGGGCGTTCTGAGCTTTAACGTGACATACGCACCAAATAGACAATCTGGACAAGCTAATTATACATCGGTTCTTCACCTGGGCCCCCTAGCAAAAGCCTTTTCTCGCCGTGACATGTCTCTGAAGTGGCTTCTACTAGAACGGTCTGCAACAGGAGAATATTCGCTGGAAATTACCGATAACAAACCGGCTTAGATAATCTAAATCAGCAAGAATAGTTGTGGCGCTAAAGTTGTTCCGACCATGTTCGGTTGTGCTCATTGTCATTGAAGATATGAGCGTGAAATCTTTTCGGATGACACAATTAATTAGGAATTTTCACCAATTTTATAGCGTTCAGCTCTTCGGCGGTTAAACCGAAGGCGGCCGTAACAGCTGTCTCGATACGTTCCCGTAGCCGAACAATTTCGCGTTTTTTCCGGTCTTGGTCAGGGGGAAGGCGTAGCGCGTCCAGCTCCTCAAAGGCGACGGTCAAAGCGCCAGCAAGCGCCGAAATGCGATCACGTTCCGCCTGGCCTGGATCAGGCACCGGAAGCGCTACGAGAAACTGCTTTCCGTGCGAATAGTAGCCCCCCCGGAAGACACTGGTCCGCGTTCGAATCATTGCCTCACTAAAGGGATGGGACAAGACTGCAAGCAAGTAGCGCAATGAGTATCGTGATTCCGCGTTCGCCCGAACGCCGTAGTAGGGACCATTACCTCCGCCCGTGAACATCGTCTCTGCATCATCGAAGGCGTAGCGGGGCTCTAAGCTAAGTACCTGGACAATCAGCTTTTCGGTGTCGAACTTCCCAAGGCTTTGAGAGCGGCCGAACTGGTACCACTGCTGCTCGGCTGCTGGGCCGCCCGCGACTGCACGGCGATCGAGCTGCTCTCGATGGGCCGAAAGATAAGCCCAGCAATCCGGATAATCACGCTGCAGCTCCACGGGCTGAATCAATCTTTGACGCCCCCCGACAGCCTCATAAGGGAACACAAGCCAGCTGTTCGCCGGGCTTCGCCGATAGGCCGTTAGCGTCACGTCACGAAGGAAAGGCTTTAGGATGCCTTTCTCAATCTGCCATTCACGGCCTCCGGTCTGAAAACGGATATGGGTGGCCGTCTCTCCAATCGCTGTGATCGCATAGATGTCGTCGGCGCTCGTTTGGAGGCCAACGAAAATGTCGGCCTCGGTCCCGATACGATCTGGATGCGCGGCACGCATCCGCTGGAACGCGGCCATAGCGGCGGGCTCAGCCATCTCCCACGGCTCAGCGGTCAAACTCGCCGCTGGCACGATCGACAATTCGCCCGCGCTGCCATAGCGCCAACGGTCAAGGTCGGTGACGCGCTCCAAGGTAACATTATCCTGGCCAGCCCCGCTAGCGATCAGAATGCATGTGTAGTTGGCCACGTCGCCGAACACCTGCTGTGCACCGAAATGCACAACCTCTTCTAGAAGTCGATCAGCCGAAAAGACCGCCCGCAAGGCGCGACCAGCGACCGTTGCCATGAACTTGTGAGGCACGATCAGCCCTAGGCGGCCGTTGGGCGCTTGCAGCTGCAACGACCTCTCGATGAACAGGGCGTACTTGTCGAAATTGTTTCGTGTGGCCGACCGGTAAGGGGAGGGAGCGGATTGGTAGAAATCCACCTCCTCCGGGAAATACCGCTGCATGATCTGGATGCGCGTGTAAGGCGGATTGCCGACAATCACGTCAAAGCCACCGCGCTCCAGATCCGCTGGAAACTCGGCTGGCCAGCTGAATGGGTTCAGCGTCGCCGGCAGCGCACCATCTGGCTTGAATGCATCCCACTCTTCGAAGGAAACGAGGCTGTTTCCACTCCGAACAATGCCGTCAAGCGAGGGCAGAGCGGGCGCGCGCACGCGCTGCACGTAGTCATCCAGGTCAGCACGGGTCTCATTTTCAATGAGCTTCAATAGAAGGCTGAGGCGGGCGATTTCGACGGCGTTGGCGTCGATATCAACGCCTCGAATATGCGTCAGCAGAATCCGCCGTCGCTCGGCGAAGGTCAGTCTCCAATGCCCACCTACAACTTCATAAATTTGGCTTCCCAAATGGGTTGGACGGTCATTTGCGACATACCAGGCCAGATAGTGATCTAAGAGCAAGTCATAGGCTGAGAGCAGAAAAATCCCGGAACCGCAGCACAGATCAGCGATGGTGAAGTTGGCTAAGTCAGCCGGACTTTGCCCCGCGATCCTGGGCGCGACGGTGCGATCTACAATCGCATCAACAATGTAGCGCGGTGTAGGCACGACTCCGCCGCTCTCGCGAACTTCAGGCTTGTAAACAATCTCGACCTGATCGCCGTCGATGACGATTTCTTCCCCCAAAAACTGCTCATAGACCTCGCCAAGAACCTCCGGCTCCACCACGGCGAAGGTGTAGGGGCTTTGCGGATAGTAAAGTTCCGATAGCATCAACGACATCACGTCATCGCTGACTTGGATGGCCAAAGGATCGTCCGCCAATAAGCGAAACAGTCCAGAATTGTAGAAGCGATCGGCTGCTTCCAACACCGCGTGAAAAGCTGCGTAGGTGCCCGGCGTCGCCAAATTGCGAAGGCTCTCATACACCTCAATATCTCGATCCTCGCAAATGCGGAGGAATACGATGCGTGAGATGAGAAGCTGAACGACATAGGTCAATTCGGCCGGTTTCAGTTCTGGCCGACTGCGATGAATATCGACCGCAAGTATTGATCTCCAGTGCTGAACCTGGGCAAGGAAGAGGTCATCGAACTGAGCAGCACCAAGCCGTGTTGCTCCGACAGAAAATCGTTCGTCGAAAGCCCCATTATAGATGGTTTCACGGGAAAACAGGTCCCAGAGCTCGTCAAACCGATGCTCGAAATCTTCGCATTCGACAAGGAGCAGTCTTGCGACGTGAGCCGCTTCGCCTTCGGCTGGAACGGGACGGCAGTCATAAACAGCAAGCTGTCGGAAATTTGTAAGGATCGAAATCGGCAAGCTGCCCGAAAATCCATAGCGTCGAGTTTGGAACGACGCCGCCATATCTCGATCGATATCCACCCTAGGCTTCTTGGCCTCAACGAATAGCTTGCGCTGTCGAGCAAGCCTGAGTTCGTAATCGGGTTTTTTGGATAGCTTTTCAGGACCGACTTCTACGGTCGCCTCTTCAAAAACTTCACGAAGGCCGATTGGCTGTCGCAGAGTGTTATGAACGTCCCAACCAAAGGCCTCCAACATCGGGGAGATAAAATCGGTCCGAGCTTGCGTTTCGTTATACCCTGTCGCCTTATGGTCGACTTCATTGCTTTTAAAGGCACTCACGAGAGCCGCGATCGCAGCGCGGCCCTCATCACGTGTATTTGCAACGGCCATCTTAAATGTCGCGGCCTGGCTTGCTCCGCCGCCGCCTTGCTAAGCGTCGATCACGCATTTTCGTCCATATACTGCGGAGCATTACACAATCTGCTTTGTTCAGCCCGAGTGCCTCAAGGACAAGCCTATCATTTTCGAATAGCACATCATCGAGCCGTCCAGCACGCACGAGCCGATCAACCTCCTTCAGAGGCATCGCCGCTTTCAGCGTCGCTGGCATTAGCATACGTTCGGCCTCGGTCGGCTCTAGCTCCAAGACACCGCCGCCATAGCTCCGCCCCTCGATCTCAGCGGATGCAGCAGTGAGATGGGTATAGATGTTAGATACAACTTTTTCGGGTTGATCGGCTCTAAGTCGATGAATCGTGTCCGTGGACGTTGCATTGGCGTTGTTTAGGACGACCCGGGGAAAGTCATAAATCTGCCGGAAGAAAAATCCGTCCGGAATCCAGACAGATGGCACATTATACCAAGGACTCCGGATGGAGCACTTATACCCGGTTTGGAAACCCTGGTTCTCACCCTCCAAGATATATCGGAGTGCGCGTGCCGGTATAGAATTCGCAAGCGTTTCATTGAGATAAAGTAAGTGAACACGGTCGCCGTTCTTAACGAGCCCCTCCCACTCATCTTTATTTATAGAAGCGCCCTTCATTTGCACAGCGCGGGAAACGAGAGGCACAGTAAGTTTCTCCAACCCCCACTCTTTTACCTGCTCATCATTTAAAACGAAAAACTCATTCTTTCCTGTAACAACGCCAACATCGATGCTACCATGCTCCTTCAAAGGAGCGGCAACGCCATTAGTGCGAACTTCTCGCATGAATTCTATTTCTTTAGGCTGAAGAAAATACTTTAGCCACTTTTCATTGCTATGCTCGACCGATTTTGGCAGAGTTTTAGACAAAATTTCTTTTGGCTTGTGTGTTGTTATCTCCCGGACAGTGGCGGCCTCGGTTAATGCAACACGGCACTTCGCCGTTGTCGCTTTTCGGCATCCATCCGCGAGGAGGAGTACAACTTCCTGTTCGGCCCTATCAAAAAACAGCTCATTGCAGGCAATCACGTCTATCCGAGAGAAACGCTCGGTCAGGAATGAACGAAGCTGCGCAGCATAAGTCACTTGGAGTAGCTCAGCAGGCAGCACAAGCGCCATACGGCCACCTTTGCGAAGCTTTGAGGCTGCCGCGACGACGAAAGGCACCCAGATATTCGTCAGCTTGTTGGCCTTGAGGCCCTCTCGCACCATGAGGTCCATGGCTTGGCTTCGGCTCGGCTCTGGGAAGGCCTGGTAGCGTATAAACGGCGGGTTCCCGACAACACAGTCGTAGCCACCATCATCCAATTCAAGCCAGTTAAAAAAGTCTGCTGTTTTAACCACTTGGTTTCCAGGCAAACCAAGGCTTGCGCGCAGCCTGGTGCGGGCCTTTTCGGCTTCGGTTGGCACGATCTCGACGCCCTGAACCTGCTGAACCGTATCACCGATTGATGCTCCAAGCTCCATCAAACGCAGCGCGGCAGCATCAACGAAGGCTCCGTCGCCGCAGCTCGGCTCTAGGATACGGTCCGTTGCCTTCTGAACCGCCCATGAGGCCAGCCACCGGGCGAGCGGCGCAGGCGTATAGTAGCCTCCACGGAGTTTATCGAGATCCTGATCTGCAAATCGCCCAGCGATCACTCTGGTTGACAGCTTGAACGCTGGATCGGGCTTGGTCGCCACAGAAATAGACATTTTTTCTAGGCCTTTAGGGCTTTTGGAGTTCTTGGGCATTGCTAAAACCTAACAGGGCATATCGAATGTAGCGGGCCGATCGGTATCACGCCGATCGCCGTTTCAAATGTTGCGAAGGATTAGAAAGGTTATTTGACCGCGCCAGGGTGGCGCGGAGCGTTTTCGGTGTGACGCCATATGCTCGCGCGACAATCGGAACCGGCTCGTCCGCCGCTAGTCTAGCGCGCGCCTCACCGATTTGCTGGCCATTCATTTTCTGAGGCCGCCCAAGATGACGGCCTAGCGATCTCGCCGCTGCAATCCCTTGACGCTGACGATCACGCAACCGGCGACGTTCATGTGCCGCAAGGCTTGCGAGAATATCAGCAATTAGCCGACCGTCATTTGTGGCGATATCAAGTGAGGGAAGAGCAAGAATACGAAGGTGCACGCCCCGCTTGATCAGCTCGTCCATCAACAGGATGACCTCACTCGTACTGCGACCGAGACGATCTAACTCAAGGACGATCAACTCGTCCCCCGATTGCAGTTGCCCCAGGAGCGCATCGAGCCGACGCCGGGCTTTCACGCCGCTCTCTACCTCCTCAACAATCTGGTCGCAGTCGGCGGATACGAGCGAAACTCGCTGGGGCGCGAGGCTCTGTTCGTCGGTCGAAACTCGGGCGTATCCATACCGCATTTCTACCCCTACCTTTCGTTCCACCCAAGCGCGTGATTTCGCTTCTGCCGGAAAGCACGGAAGAAAGGTAGACCTTTTCTCCGATGCCATGAAGCCCCTCCCGTGTTGATCACTGCACACATCAGATTAACAAATGTTCTCTATTTGTTCAACGTGCAGATTTGTGCGAAAACGCTGATTATGGATCACCTTACCCCGCCTTTTCGCATTAACCGCTGTGTAGGTTCCCCCTGAACCCGACTTGCCCGAGGACAGTCTTATCCTGACATTATGGTAAGCGGGTAACGCCGCCCCGCGCGTGCGCGCGGCCGCGCTCTATTTCGCTGACGCTCAACCGAGCCACCTGCGGCGTCTCGTCGGCATAGCCGCTACGATCGCTGACGGGCGGGATGCGCTGCATCCCGCTGGCGGACGCCGGGCTTTGCGCGCGGCGGCGTTGAGCCTTGACGGCTCCTTGGTGGCGGGGGGCGTCGCTGCCCTGTAGCCCCGCCTCGACGGGGCGCAACCCGTCCGCTTCGCTCCCGGGTCCTTCATTTCATTTCGGCCTTTCAGGTGCGCCCCGCCTTCACCCGGCGGGGCTTTCAGTTCGCTCCTGCCGCCCCCCGCCACCCTGGCGCCGGTCAATGGCGGTTGAGATAGGAGTGAAGGAGCCATGAGCCATACCGAACGTCAGAGCCTCTATGGAGAGGTGACCGCGCGGATCATCGCCGAGCTGGAAGAAGGCAGGTTGCCATGGGCGCAGCCTTGGGACGCATCGACCTGTCCATGTATGATGCCGGCCAATGCGGTGTCTGGCAGGGTCTATTCCGGGATCAACGTGCTCATTTTATGGGCAGCGGGCATCGGCGGCGGTTTCGGCTCACAGCGGTGGATGACCTACAAACAGGCCGCAGCAGCGGGCGGGAACGTGCGGCGCGGCGAGAAAGGAACGGTGGTCTGCTATGCTGATCGCTTCACCCCCAAGGATGAGGCAGCCAAAGCGCAGGGCGAGGACCGCGAGGCGCGCACCGTTGCGTTTCTGAAGCGCTTCACCGTGTTCAATCTCGACCAGTGCGAAGGTCTGCCGGACGACCTGCAGGGTGAACCGGCCTTGCCCGATCCCGTCATGGCAGTTGCCGGGGCGGACCGGATCATTGCCGCAACCGGGGCAGACTTCCGCATTGGCGGCGGGGAGGCGTTCTATTCACCGGGGCAGGACTACGTACAGGTGCCGCCGCAGGCTGCCTTTCCCGATCCGGTGAACTGGTACAGGACGGCGCTGCACGAGCTTGGTCATTGGGTCGGCGGCAAGGGGCGACTGGCGCGCGATCAGTCCGGGCGGTTCGGCTCGATGGCTTATGCCAAGGAGGAACTGGCGGCCGAGATGACGGCGGCTTTCACCTGCGCAACGCTGGGCATCCAGCCCACCGTGCGGCACTCAGATTACATCGGGGCGTGGCTTGAAGCAATGCGGGCCGATGAGAAGGCGATCTTCCGGGCGGCCAGCGCGGCCAGCAAGGGCGCCGACTATCTCCTCGCATTCGGGGAGGACCGGTCATGATCCAGCGCATCGCCATGTGGCAGCAGCGCAGAAAGGAGGCGCGCTTGCGTGACGCCTTTCCGGAGGTCGAGGATCCCCACCTGCGCCGTATGCACCGGGCGGTGGCATCGCTGCCGGCCCTGCATCACGAGGTGTTCCGGCTGGCGCGCTTCGAGGACCTGACAACCGACGAGATCGCCGCTCGGCTTAGCCTTTCCAGGCGGCAGGCCCACAGGCATTTCGTTTATGCCCTTCTCATGCTCGTGCGCTCCATGCAGCGGCAGGAACGCGAAGGGTGGTGACGATTGTCGCTGCCGCCCGGGAGACCGGGCGGCAGCATCGTTTCGCGGGGCATGTTCCGGCGGGGCGGGTTAGGTGTGATCATCGACAGAATAGAAGAACGGATTGGCGAGCCACTGCTCGAGGGCACTGCGGCGCCAGCCGACGCATCGCTTCGCGATGCGCACCTGACTGGGGAAGGTCCCGTCCTGAACCTTGCGATAAAGCGTCGCGCGCGACAGCCCGGTTTCCTTGAGCACCTGGGGCAGACGCACGAACGCATTGGGAGAGGTGGTATTCATGTGGCGCATCCTTCCTTTTAGGGGGATTGGATTGGCCGGCCACGAGTAGAATTGGGGCTTTCCGGGAGAAGCGCAACCGCGTTAAAACCCACTCTCGCCGCTCTCCGCACCGAACGACACCCGAGAGTACCCTGAGGACCTCTGGCGCACCCTCACGGACCCCAAAATTTTTTCACGGCACGACGCTGCGCGAGCGTCTCACCGCCCGCGCAGCTCTCCCCGCCGGTAGTTTCCCCGCATCACAATGACTTGGCGAACCGATTCGGCGCCCTGCGTCGATGTCCGATCAGGATCGTGCAGCACGGCGTGCCGGGCGATCGTGTCCTGTGACCTCCGCGACATGCGCGACCAGTGCGGCAATGATCTCGCGGACCTCCTCGGCGGCGAAGCCGCCATCATCTGGCTGGATGCCCTGGGCCCGGCTGAGGCTGTTCCATTTCCAGTAGGGCGACAGCACATCCATCAGCCGCTCGGTAACCGCGTCTTCGTAGCCGAACGCGGTGGCATTGGCGTAGGCCAGCGAGCGGTCGACATGAAGGCCGATGTACTTCGCGCACCACATGTCGGGAAAACCGACATCGAGCAGGTGCGACGACATCGCCAGCTGCGCGACGATGCCCGCCGAATAGAAGAACCAGGCCGTATCGTCGGCCGCGCCGCACGTCAGCGAGCCCATGAACTCGCCCGCACGCTGATAGCGATCGAGGCTGAGTTCGCGCCCTTCGCGCGTTCTCAGCAGCCGGATCGGCCGCGCGTCGTAGCGGCGCCACAGTGCGCCGAGCTCGGAATTCTCGGTGGGCAAGGTGATGACGGCAGCGCTCGGCGAGGCAGCGCCAAGGCCAGCTGAAGGAGCAGGAACCGTATTGTCCATATGTACCTCCGGTCCGCGTTAGGGGCGGGTAGCGGAAGGCTTCAGGGTATCACGCGGACCGACCCCGAACTCCCGCACGCAAACGCGCGGGAGCCGCCGGAGCTGGTAACATGCAAGTGACATGCGCCGCCGCCTTTCACCCGAAGGTTTGGACATGCGCGACGGCACCCCGGAAAACACTGTTTTCCGAGCTTATTTCACTTGCGGGATTACCAGTCCCGGCGCCGCCTTTTGCGCAGCGCCCTTGCACGATATCAGACGCGAATCCGTGCGCCAAGTCTTGCGTGAAAGCCGGGATTTATGCGGGTTGGCCGCTCAGCCCTTCGGCGACGATGCCGGGATGATCTTCGCGCGGCGGCAGTCCTGCCAGCCTGCATCGCCCCGGGGCACGAACGCGACGAAATCACCATCGAGCATGAGGGTGCCCTCGCTGCCAGCATAGCGCTCGCTGAGCGAGGAGGGTTTGCGTGGGAGCTTCAGTTGCCGGGCGCCGATCTGAATCCGGGCGCTACTGGCACCGGTCTGCAGCAGGAATTGCCTGCCGCCCGCGCAGGTGATGCGCTCTGCCGGCGCACGCGGTTGAGCCAAAGCAAGGGGAGCTGCCGCGCCGGCAAGCAGGGCGGCTGTTACAGCGAGGGAATACAACGCCCGGCGGCGCATCGGGAAAGCTCCGGTGAGGGTAAGCTTCCTTAAGCCTCGCGCGACTCGGTGGTTCCCGTATCGAGAGCACTGGCGATCATCGCCGCCAGCGTTTCTTCGGCGCGAATACGGAACGCCTCATCCTTTGCGCCCAGGTCGTGCCGGACCCATTGCGGTGCGCGCTCGATGACGCGCAGGATGATGGCGGAGGTCGTGTCGTTCATTGCCGCGCCTATGGCCATGGCAGACCGGTGCGGCAAGCGGCTTGCAGCGGCCCGCCGGGACCGGCAGGAATGGGTCATGCGGATCACGATCATCAGCGCTCTTGTCCTGCTTGCTGCGACATCATCTCCGGCGCGAGCCAATCCGGACAGCGTCCCGCTTCTCTGCGCCGGAAGCGACGTCGATCTCGACGCCCGAGCGCCAGGCACATCGCCGTCGCCGGGCACCTACCGATGCAGCGAGGAGGGCATGACGATTACCCTGCGCCTCACTGCCGATCGCCATTTCGAACAGCACATGGTCGCCGACGACGCCATGTTCGAGGCCGAAGGCGGCAGGCTCTCCCATGAGACCAGCCTCAAGGGCGAGTGGCGTGTCGAGAATGGCGCGCTGCACCTGTTCGCCAGGCCGCTGCGCGAACCGCGCATCAGCCTGCTCGAAGCCAGACGCGATCCGACCGTTGCCCTGCATGTCGAGGTCCGCACGCCCAAGGGCCAATCGCCCTCCGATCTCTACGTCGGCGAAGGAGAGGACGCCAATCCCCGCTCGTCGCTCGATGACGGCGTGCTGACCGTACCGCCCGAAGAAGGCACGGCGCCCGGCAGGCGATGGATTGTCCGCAATGGTGACGATCGGCGGCTCGCCTCTCTCGATGTCACGCCGGACGGCATAAACAGCTGGCGCTATGTTTACGAGCCCAGCGAACTCGAACCCTTCGATCAGCGCTCGCTCTTCACCGGCGATGCGGTGGTAGTGCCGCTGGGCATTGCCGGCGCCGTGCTGCGCCGGGTCCCGGGCGAGCCCTGAGCCGCATCCGCATCGTCGGCAAAGGCCCGCATGCCGCGCCGCCGCCACAGGGTCAGCGCCTGCTCGCGATCGGCACCGTGCAATCTGCCTGCCGCTTCGACCAGCAGCCTGAGCAGTACGGCGCGATCATCATCGACAAGTTCGACAAGGCCGGCCTTCATGATGAGGCCGCCCAGCTCTATGAGGTGCCGCGTTCGCTCGCGCCGCTTCACCTGCCATTCCCGGGTGTCATGCCGTGCCCGTTGGGCTGCGAGGCGGTTCATTGCCGCCTGGTTGCGCCGCAGACTGACCCGGCTCGCTGTGAGCGCTTTGGCGAGTGCTGTCAGCCCCGGCCTCTCGCTCGCCCGAAAAGAACGCAGCGCCCCGCTTGCGCCACGCCTCCCGCTTGGCGGGATCGGTCGTCGTCGCGATTGCGAGCAACGCGCCCGCCAGTTCCTCGACCGCCATTGCATCGGCGCCCGTCGCGGCGACCAGTTCGCCGAGCTGGCTGGTCCTGCGGGTCTTGAGTTGCCTGGCCTTGTCGTTCAGCGCCTTGAGCTCGGCATCGTAATCGCGGGGTTTGCGCATCGTCCGTCCTTCATGTTGATGATGTCGGACGAACCAGGTATCGGGATGATGGCACCCTCTCAATAGGGCGAAGCTTTCTGGGACTGCGTGATCCCGAGGCAGATGAAATCGTTCGAGGGCGCGCTTATACGTCGTGCCGACGTGCGCTTTCAGGGGTAATTGGTAGGCCGTCATGGCGATCTACCACTTCTCGGCCAAAGTCATCTCGCGCGCCAGCGGCTCGTCCGCCGTGGCGGCAGCCGCCTATCGTTCTGCCTCGCGGCTGCACGACCAGCGGCTCGATCGTGCCCACGACTTTTCCAACAAGGCGGGCGTCGTCCATTCCGAGATCCTGTTGCCCGAGGGCGCGCCTGAAGAGTGGCGCGACCGAGAACGGCTGTGGAATGATGTCGAGGCGATCGAGAAGCGCAAGGACGCGCAGCTGGCCCGCGAAGTCGAGTTTGCCATCCCGCGCGAGATGAGCCAGGCCGAAGGGATCGTGCTGGCGCGTGACTTCGTTGACCGCGAATTCGTGGCGCGCGGCATGGTCGCCGATCTCAATGTGCACTGGGACATCGGCGAGGATGGCAGCCCCAAGCCCCATGCCCATGTGATGCTGGGCATGCGCGAGGTGAACGAGGAAGGGTTCGGTCCCAAGGTACGCGACTGGAACCGGACCGAACTTCTCACCCATTGGCGCGAGGCCTGGGCCGAGCATGTCAATGAGCGGCTGGCAGCACTCGATATCGACGCCCGCGTCGATCACCGCTCCCTGGAAGCACAGGGCATCGAGCTCGAACCGCAGCACAAGATCGGCCCGGCTGCTTCGCGTATGGCCGGGCAAGGGCTGGAGAGCGAACGGCTCGACGAGCATCACGCCATCGCCCGCGCCAATGGCGAGAAGCTGCTGGCGCATCCCGAGATCGCGCTCGATGCGATCACCCACCAGCAGTCGACCTTCACCGCCCGGGACCTTGCGATGTTCGTCCATCGCCATAGCGAGGGCAAGGATCAGTTCGATCAGGTGATGGCGACGGTGAAGTCATCGCCCGAACTCGTCAGGCTGGGCAAGGACGGGCGCGGCGAAGACCGCTTCACCTCACGGGCGATGCTGGAGACCGAGCAGCGTCTGGAGCGCCAGACCGCCACGCTCGAGGCGCGGCGCCATCATGGCCTGCCAGATCGGCATCGCGACCTGGCGCTGTCCCGCGCCGAGGCGCGCGGCATGGTGTTGTCGCCTGAACAGCGCGGCGCGCTCGAGCATGTGACCGATGGGCGCGGCATCAGCAATGTCATCGGCTATGCCGGCACCGGCAAGAGCGCGATGCTGGGCGTGGCGCGCGACGCCTGGGAGGCGGCAGGCTACGAGGTGCGCGGTGCGGCCTTGTCCGGCATCGCTGCCGAAAACCTCGAAACCGGCTCGGGGATTGCCTCGCGCACGATCGCCAGTCTTGAGCACCAATGGGCGCAGGAGCGCGAGCTGCTGACCGACAGGTCCGTCCTCGTTATCGACGAGGCCGGCATGATCGGCACGCGCCAGATGGAACGCGTGATGCGCGAGGCCGAGAAGCGCGGCGCCAAGGTGGTGCTGGTCGGTGATCCCGAGCAGCTGCAGGCGATCGAGGCCGGCGCCTCGTTCCGCTCGATCGCCGAAAGGCACGGCGCGGTGGAGATCACCTCGATCCGTCGCCAGTCCATTGACTGGCAGCGCGATGCGACGCGCCAGCTCGCCACCGGGCGCACCGGCGAAGCACTCGCGGCCTACGAGCAGGCCGGTCATGTCCATGCCGCCGAGACGCGCGAACAGGCGCGCGCCGACCTCATCGATCGCTGGGACAGGGGACGGCAGGCCCGGCCCGATACGAGCCGCATCATCCTCACCCACACCAACGAGGAAGTGCGCGAGCTGAACGAGGTTGCCCGTACCCGCCTGCGAGCAGCGCAGATGCTGGGGCAGGACGTGGGGCTCATGGTCGAGCGGGGCGAGCGCGACTTCGCCTCTGGCGACCGGGTGATGTTCCTGAAGAACGAGCGCAGCCTGGCGGTCAAGAACGGCACGCTCGGCACTGTCGAGCAGGTCAGCCGATCAGCCATGCTCGTGCGCACCGATGACGGGCGGACCGTCGCCTTCGACCTGAAGGATTACGCCCATGTCGATCACGGCTACGCTGCGACGATCCACAAGGCGCAAGGCATGACGGTGGACAGCGTCCATGTGCTGGCAACGCCGGGCCTCGATCGGCATGCGTCCTATGTGGCGCTTTCGCGGCACCGGGACAACGTTGACCTTCATTACGGCCGGGACGACTTTGCCGATCGGGATCGGCTTGTCCGCGCGCTCAGCCGCGAGCGGTCCAAGGACATGGCCTCGGACTATGCCCGCGTGCCTGCACGTGTACCGAAGCCCGAAATCGCACTCAAGCCGGAGCGCGAACCACAGGTACGGCGCAATCCCTTCGCAGGGCTACGGTTCAAGGCGCCGCCGGAGCCGACGCCTCAGCAGGCCCAGCCACTCGATGTGGCCGTCGCGCGCTACGGACGGGCCCTACGCGACATCGATCGTATGCAGCATCAGGGGCTCAATCCGATCGTCAGCCAAAGGCAGGCGATCGAACGCGCAGGGCGCGACCTCGATGCCCAGCGCCAGAATGGCGCAGAGGATGCATATGCGGCCATGCGGAAGGACCCGTCGCTGATGGACGAGGCCGCCAAAGGCAAAAGTACGCGCGCCATCCAGGCGATGCGGATGGAAAGCGAAATCCGTGTCGCGGCCGATCGGCGTGCCGACCGCTTCGTTGAGGAATGGCGGACCCGTACCCGGCAGTTCCTGCGACTCCAGAAGATGGGCGATCATCTTGGCGCCGAGCGTGCGGCAGAGCGAATCGATCACCTGGCAAAGAGCTTCCATCGCGACCCGGAACTGGAATCCCGGCTTCGCATGAGGTCTCACGAACTGGGCCTCAAGGTCCGGGAGGGGAGTACTTTGTCTCGGGACATCCAGGACTGGATCAGCCGCTCGCGCTCGCGTGGACTTGAGCGTTAGGCTTCGCGCATGACTGAAAACGACCCACCAGCCGAGCTTGATGCAACCGAGGCGTTCGAGGCAATGAACCGCCGTCTTGCAGGAATGTCAGCCGCCATTGATGGCTTTGCCATGCGCTTTGATGACCTGCAGGAGCGCGACTACAGCAAGGATCTGGCTCAGATCGATGTTCGCATCGAGCGGCTGAGAGAAGGGATCAACCTCCTCAGCCGCCGGCCAGCGATGGCTTTGACGCCGGAAAAAGTTGCGGGCCAGATCGACGCGGCAGCAAAGGCAGTGCGGGAGGTCGAGCAGGAGGCCTGGTCTCGGGCGCGCCAGCAGTTGAACGCCGAGGCCAGTTCAATCCGGGAAGTCGTCTATTCCGCCAGGGAAGCCGGAAAGCAGGATCGCTGGCTCATGTACTGTGGGGGCGTGGGCATCGTGCTTGGCGCGATGCTTATGTTCCTGGTGCCTCGCGCGGCGCTGAACGTCGTTCCCGACAGCTGGCTGTGGCGGGAGAAGGCTGCTGTCGAAACCATGAACCGCGATGGCTGGGCCGCTGGCGAGCGCTTGATGCAGGTCTACGCTCCGAAGCGGTGGGAGCAAGTGGCTGAGTTCCTGCGGCTGCCGGAAGAGAAGCGCGCCCAGTTTTCGGATTGCATGCAGCAGGCTCATGACAAAGCGCGGGCGGCCTCTTGCACCATCCGCACGGGCGTCACGAAGGGCAGCTGATCGCAGGCGAGAGGGAATTCCGGGAAATGTCCCGCCGTGACAGGAAGCTGACGATCGTGAAGCAAGCCATCTGCGGTCCGTTGAAGGGCTGCTAACGTCGGAGGGTGGGACAATCCGGAAAGTCTCCTATCGGGCGCCAACCTGGCCTGAGCCGCCCTTCGTTCATTTCGGCAAGAAGCAGGAGAACGGTCCAAGGTTGGGACATTTGCGATCGTCGACTTTGCCGAAGTGCTTTGGCTAAAGTGGTCACCCAGCAGCGAAGAGCCATCTCCGTTTTGCTCTCGAAATCAGTTATTTCTCGAACTGAGTAGCACTCGTAGTTCTGAACTATGCGATCGTACGCTGACTGATCGGCGATCGCGCGCGGATGTGATCCGGCCCGGATGCGCTTAAAGATCGCAGGTTGTCGAGAAGCTGCTTTTCGGCTTCCCCAGGAGAGATCCCCCATATTGTTGCCAGCTGTTTGACCGCCACCCAAGCATCGACCGGGTGCAGCGGACCATTTGGGCCCTTGCCAAAAGGCCCATCCGTTTCAGTGAGAATGCGATCGCGCGGCATCGCTTTAGCGAGCGATCTACCCTTCGCACCACGAAGCATGGCCGGCCCCACGGAGAACCAGCAACCGATGTCGGTCGCTCGCCGAAGCTGAGTGGCGGATCCCGAAAACCAGTGGAGGATCGGCAGGCCCGCACCAGGAACCGCTGCGAGCCGCTCGAGAATCTCGTCTACGGCATGCCGGCTATGAATGCTCATGATCCGGCCACCACCCTTATCGGAGAGGCGCAGGACGGTATCGAAAACCTTCCTCTGCAACGCGCTGTGCTCGCGATAGCCCGGGCCGCCATCTAGGCCGATCTCTCCGACATAGCGCGAACGTGGAAGCAGTTCCTCGAAAAGGCCCAACTCGTTATGTCGCTCGTGGGCAAGCTGCGGATGCAGGCCGAGCGCAGTACGGATCCGCTTATGCCCCTTCGCGAGCTGCGCCGTGCGAACCCAGGCGCGAGGAGTAGTCGTGACGGACAGGACATAGATGCCAGCGGCTTCCGCATCGCGGACTTCACGGACGGGATCCGGATAGAGATCGAGATGGCAGTGGAAGTCGATCAAATGCTCAGCCCATGCGACGCGAAGAAGCTCTCAAGTTCGTCCATCCCCCGTTCGACGACGCTGAAGAGCGCGGTGCGCTCGGTGAGGTCTTGCGGGAGTGGCCCAGTCTGCATCACCCAGCTGCGAAGTCCGCGATCATAGCGGCGCTTGAGCGCTGTGTGGATGGACACGACGTCGTCCCTGTAGTCGTCTTCGGCCAGCGCGTCGACCAGTCTATCCGTGTCGTATTCGGTTCCGTCGGACAGGCCGGCCCGGTGGAAAGACGAACGACGGATGGAGCATGGCCAGCAGCGACCACACTGCATGTTCTTCCGCTTCCAGTTTCCACACGACACGGTGGCCGTCGCAAACTCTGCGATATTCGCCTGATTCGCCCGGCGTGCGAGCATCTCGCCCTTAGTCTCGTGCCGATGCGGATTGATGATCCTGACGCCGAGATCGATCGCGTCGAACAATTCCTGAAGAAGCGAAAGATAGTGGGGATGGGCCGTCCTCGTGCTGAGCGCGCCGATCCGGCGAGCCGTGAGGGGCGGATTGAGAGCAATAAGGCCGTTCTCGCACATGTAGAGGTTGATTGAGGCAGGTCCACGGAAAGTTCGGACCGCCTGCGCCACCAGGGCAGCGAAGGTGAGAAAGAGAAAGCTGCGCGTGCGCGTAGTGATCTCGGTGACGCCCTCGCGGCTAGGGTAGCTATTGAACTCGAAGCGCTGTGGCGTCCAAGGCAGCAGGCTGGCGACCGCTCCCTGATAGGTCTTGTCGCCACGAGGCGCATGGCTGACGAGAAGCGGACGAATTCCGCCATCCATCAGATCCATGACGCCGAGCCCGCTGTCGAGGCCTCCGGAGAAGAGAGCAACGGCGTCGATCTTGGACGGGTCGATGACTTCACGACGGTGCACGTCCCGCTTGGATGGCGGCTCGAGCCCGCCGCCACGGAACACGAACGTCCAGCTGTCGCCGCTGAGGAAGTTCAGCGCCTTGGAGAGCAGCGGGGTCAGCGATCTCCAGCGATCTGGCTCGGTCACCGGCAGGTCGATCTCGATGTCCCGGCGCCATCCGTCGGCGGTGTCGTCACGCAGGACGAAGGTGTCGGCGGCGGTGATCGCCATCGCCACGGCGACGAGGTCCATCGCCTGACGAGAAGGGGGAACCGCCAGGCGCGAGAAGCGGTCGCGAAGGTCATTGCCGACGAGGCCTGCGCCTGGAACCGAAGTGTGGGCACCGTAGAGCAGGACCGGGATGTCCTCGCCCCCAAGTCCTTCGCCGAGACGCTTGGGATCCAGCCTAAGAACGACGCGGGTCATTCCGTGTCGCTCCACACCTGCCAGATGTCGGCGAGTGCGGCCTGTTCGATCTTTGCAATCTGATCGCGAGTCAGGGTGCCAAGGTCGCCTACAAGCCGGGAAGAGAGATGCGCGTCCATCGCGGCGCGTACCACTTCGAGAAGCTCGTTCTCCGTGGCGGTCGAGCGCTCGACACTCGGCGCCTTCTTCCAAGCCTCGCCTGCGGCGGCCGATATTTCCTGGAAGAGAATTTGCGAGAAGAATTCGACCAGTATGGTGATGATCTGGTCGGGCTTGATCGAAGCTGGGTCGAATACGCCTTCGTCGCCCAGCACCTCGGCGAGGGCCTCCTGCATCGCCGCGCGAACTTGGTCGGCGTCGGCGTTCTCGGGAGCGAGTGTCTCGGCGATCGCCTGCGCCGCCTCGTCCATTGGCAAGCCCGCCAGAGCGGCTAGGTCAAATGTCCCGGACGCGGTCTGGATCTGGCCACCGGATAAGGCCTGCGCGAGATCGGCGCCGGCCGCATAGGCAGGTCCGAAGCGCCGTGGACCGACGGACGAACCGCCGGTGGCGGCTGAGGCATACTTCTTCAGCGCCTTGCCCAGCGAACCGCCGTTACCGCTGGCGACCTTACCGAATTCGGTTCGGAAGCTACGGAAGCGCTGCCCCGTAGGCTGCGGAACTGGCGCGCCCGGTGTGGCGTCGGCCCAAGGCGGGACCAGCGGCGACCTGCTGTTCGGCCCCTTCGCGGATGCGGATGTACCCATCAGGCCAGCTCGATCCAGGTATCATTCTTGATCAGCGCCTTCAGCCATTTAGGCTTATCGGTCAGCGAAGTGAGATACTGGTTGAGCCTCGTTGCCGCATCGGGCCAAGCCCGAGCCAGAATCACGCTGCCGCGCACATCGTTTCTGCCCTTCGACCATTCCGTGTTTTTGCGTATCTCGGCGATCATCGCCTCCATAGCCGCGACCGCCTCGGACGGATCGATCCCGGCAGCGGTCTCTTGCGCGACGGAAGAGCCGATGGTCGCAGTCGTGAGCAACGCCTCGACCGCACCCAGCGTCGAGGGCGACAAAGTCGAACCGCGTAGGCGCATCGGCACGGTCTCGCGCGAGAGATAGACGGCCGGGCGAAGATCGACGCCGGCCAGTTTCGGAGGCAGGCCGAACCAGTCTCGCAAAACGGAGAGATGCGGTTTCAGGGCCTCGGGCAGAAGGCCGCGCAGTGCCCCCTCAGTCTGCGCCGCCTCGGCCTTGGCGAACAGCTCCGACCTGCCCGCCTCGGCGGTCTGAATCTCCCGCTGGAGAGCCTGAATGGCTTTGCCGTCAACGCATCGCTCGAATAGCGCGAGCTTGGCGATAATTGCCTCGTCGAGGTTCATCGTCCGACGCTTCGCGACGGACGAGCGCATTCGCACCACGTTCATCATGCGCTTCACGATCCGCGGATTGCCGTTCACCTTCGCCGATTGGGCCAGCGTCGGCGCCATTCGGAGACCGAGCTCGATCTGATTGCGTAGGGTCGGATCGTTCGAGCCGAGCAACCCCATGACCTTGTCGACGTCATAGCCGTCGCCATCCTTCCAGGAATGCCGCAAATCCTCGATGAGGAAGGTACGAAGCGCGGCGATCTTATCCTCGCCGCAGCCAGAGCGCACGGCGTTCAGCATCGTGAGATAGGCGCGGATTTCAAGGATCCCCGGACGCGGAACGTAGACCGGCACTTGGATGAGTTTGTCGAGATAGTCAGTGACGAGACGATCGTCGGGATCATGGAAGTGCTGAGACACGGCGTGCCGGATCATGTCCTCGTCGGCCGCCACGACGAAGGCCGTGTTCGGAAGGAACAGGAACAGGCGGATCGCTTCTAGAGTCTGGATGGAATTGGCCGGCAGGCAGCGATCGAGGTTGTCAATGAAGACGACCAACTTCTTTTCGAGCCCGGTAAGAATTTCGCCGAATTCCGCCCGGAATGCCGTGATTTCCTCGGTTGGCGCCTTGGCGGGATCCAGTAGCTTGCCGGCCTTTTCGGCTAGCTTCTCCGCATCTTCACCAGCATCCTCGCGATCCTTGTCGTCCAGCCCCGCGCCCAACGCCTTGCCGCTGGCCTCGACCAGCCGACCAGCCGCTCCGAAGGTGGGGAAGCCCATCGCCGCCGCACCACCCTCGACCAGCAGCCCTAGGACGCGCATCTTATTCACACGTTTGATGAGGCTGCCTGCCTTCGTCTTCATGCCTTCCGGCGCTGCGGCAGCGAGGGCATTCGCGATGACCGACATCAGAGCAGCACGGGCGTCGTCGAACCCCTGATAGAGCCAAGCGTCAAACCGGACGATCAGATGGGCGTCGCCCTGTTCTTTCAGCAGGCTCTCCACCAGATTGAGCGTGCTGGACTTCCCGATGCCCCAGCCGCCAAACACGCCCAGCGACATCGGCAGGAGGGTATCATCGCCGATCATCTCAGCGATTAGCTCGGCGACCTCGGAGTAATTCAGAAAGTCGACGTCGGTCTCAGTATCAGCCCACACGGACCGCACTCCATTCGCTCGTATACTTAGCTGGATATCCTAAGTCGGGCAGGACGCCCATGACGACGGTAGTCGTCGAACCTATTACTCCACCCTTGCCATCGAAACTGGGTGTCGCATGGACCAGATGTCAATACGGCGAAGGCGATATATTCGATATTATTTAGGTTTCCGGATCAGGTATCTCCAAAATGAAGCGATTTCTTTATGTCCACAGCGCAAAGAACGATCGCTCGCATAGCGAGGCAAGAAGCGCTTCGGACTGTGTCAGTCCTTCGGATTTTGTGAAGCGCATTCGCCGCAACCCTTGCTCAATCGTGCGTGAGGTGCCCGAAGGCCATCGCTTCCGTCAGCACGGCGTGCGCCTCTTTGACTAGCGTAAGGTCGCGATCCCACTGCCCCTCTGGTCCGCCTGTGAATTTTTCTCCGTGAAGAAAGCTATTCCGCACGCGACATACGCCTTGAACTATCAACTCGTGCACGTTGGTGAGCGGCGAGGTTTTCTCTGGTGACCAAGTCATGTCTGCCATCAGTCGACGCGGTGGATCGCCAATCAGTGTCTTGGCGATCTCCTTCTTAACTATATGCGCGAAAAAATCCGTGCCGAGATCGCCGGCGAATGAGTCCCAGTCCGCCTCGGCGACGTCCTTGTTCTTTCGAAGATAGTCGGAGCGCTTGAGCGCATATTCCGTCTGCCCGAAATCAAGCGCGAACGCTTTGGCGGTTTCGTAGGGGTTTTCCATTGCTCCGCATATTTGGTGCAAGCTCCCCACTTCCCGCAAGCCTTAAGGCAACAATGGCGATTGTTGCTGCTTGCGTTTCCCCGAACCCCAGCGGCACCTTCCGGCGGAACCTACCGCTAGCCACTCGATCGGCGTAATCTGGTCGGGAGCCTTCGGAATACCGAACGGTCTGCAATTGGGGAGCGAAATTTGCTCGCTGAGCGTCCGACTAGGGTCGAAAAGACCGGAGACTACACGAATTGCCTTTTGCGCTAAGCACGGAGGACAGCGGCGGATCAGTCATGTTTATTGGCAACTCGCCCGAATCGACGACGCGAGCTATGGTAGTTCCTGTTCGAGGGCAGCCAAGCGAACCCTGTTTGTGCTTCGAACCCGATTAGCGAAAAGGGAGTGGGGCCTCACTGTGGGGCCTAAATTTTGCTGCAATGCAGCATTATATTTCATTTCAATCAGTTATAGGTGCCATGCGGTTCCCGCTACCGAACCGAACCCGGCCACCAAGGAAATCGCGCCAGATCAACGTCGTAGTCCCGGACCCGGTTCAGAGGTCTGGCAGTCTCCCGCTACCCGCTCCAAGCCGCCACAAACCCATGAAAAGACGCTGATTTTGTCAATCTAGGCCAGCTTCTGACGTCTGGGTTGTACATGGCAGATTTGTGGCTTGCCCCGCCGAAGCTCAGTCTACCAGTTTCGGGTGCGCGAGCAGTTCAACCTGCGATGAGATCATCGGCCGGAATGTTTTGAAGGGGCCTTTGCAAAAGGACATACGATCATCGGCCGTAATATTGAGCGGGAAGGTGGTGTTTGAGGTCGGAGCTACCTTGAACAGGCGTGCTGGTGAGGGACTGGCCCATGAAGACCGGGGCTTTGGGACGATCCTGCTCAGTGGGCGTCGCCGTCGGGGGACCGAGATCACGGGTTGGAACGCATGCTGATTGCGGTGCTTTTGAAAGGCGGCGCTGTCGGCGGGGTGTGGCCGGATCAGGCGCGGTTCGTTATTCGACGACGAGGAAGTACTCGGCCACGCGGTTGCCGCCGTTGCGAACCTCGATCACGTAACGCTGGGTGAACACCGGAACCCAGCGGCAGGCGCGGCGCGCGTCCGCGGTGCTGCACACTGCGCGGCGCTCGGCGTCGAGGACTTGCAGGGTGAGGGGCGTATCGCTGGGCGTGGAGAGGGCGATGCTCGCTTTCTTGCCCGAGAGGAAGACCTGCTCGAAGCTGTCGCTGCGGCCTGGCTGCGCTTTGCCGGCACGGTAGCCGGGGCCAAGCGCGCTGCCGCGCAGGGGGCTGGGCATGGGGGCCGCCAGTGTGCGCCATGCGGGCACCGGGTCTTCGCCGTTCCAGTCGCTCAGCGGGCGGGCGCCGGAACGCTCGATCACGCCCAGCGCCTGCGCCAGCCCTTCGCGGTCGGCGTGGCTTTGGGCGGTCTGCGCGGTGGCGAGCGCCAGTGCGACGCGTTCGCCCAGGGCAAGGGGAGCGGCGGACGCCTGCTCCTGCGCGGCGGCGCCCGGTACGGCCAGAATAACGGCGGTAGATGCTGCGAGAACCGCGCATTTGCGCGATACAGGGCTCATCGTTGGAACTCCGGGGTAACGGTGAAACAGGCGCCCCGATCGGTGGGGGCCAGAGCAATCTTCAGGTGATGGCGTTCGGCGATCGCGCGGCACAGGGCAAGGCCGAGGCCGGCGCCTTCCGTGCCGAAGCAGCTTCCGCCCCGGTTGAATTTCTCGAAAATACTTTCGCGCTGGTCTTCGGGGATACCCGGGCCGTCATCACTGACGATCAGCCTCGGTCCCCTGCGCAGCTTGAGACGGACAATACCACCACGCGGCACGAATTTGAAGGCGTTGTCGAGCAGGTTGGTGATGAGCCTGGTCAGCTGCATTTCCTCGCCGTCGATCGTCACTTCGGGCTCAATGTCTAGTTGCAGGACGTGGCCCGATTCTTCGGCGCTGTCAGCGTAAAGCTCGCCAAGCCGAGCCGCAAGCGCGCTGAGGTCCACCGGGGCAAGGCCGTGGCGGTCGCCGCGCCGGGCTTCGCTGGCGGCAATGTCGAGCAGAGATTCGAGCATTCGGATGATGCCCCGAATCTCGGTGCGGGCATCGGCGATGCGCGCGGCAGTCTCGGCATCGGGCGTGGCCGCCAGCGCTTTCACCAGCCGGTTGTCGAGATGCATGAGGGGCGTGCGCATCTCGTGGGCGACGTGGTCGCTCGTCTCGCGGTGGGAGGCGGCCAGGCGCTTGAGCCGGGCGAGGGCATTGCCCGAATGGCTGGCCAGTTCGTCGATCTCGTCATGCCCGGCCGATCCGCGCGCCAGTTCCTCAAGCGCGGCATCGTCGGGTTGGCGGAAAGCGGCGTTGATCCGCTCGAGCCTTCCTGCCAGCCGGTGCGCTGCCGTCCACCCGCCCAGTGCCACTGCCAGCACGGCCAGCACGCCGCCGGTCAGGAACACCAGAGCGACCTGCCGCAGCAACAGCCCGAGGTCGCGGTATTCGTGGGCGACAAGCAGGCGCAGGTTCGGACCGAGTTGGGTTGAGCGGGCGAAAGCCTGGCCGGACCCGTCGATGTACATGTCTGCCGCTTCGGAGATGCCGGCATGAAGGCCTGGCCAGCGGGTCAGGTCGCCGGCGATGCGCGTGCCTTGCGCGTCCGCGAGCAGGTAGTGAGCGGCGTCTCCGTCGCGCTGCTGCAGCGCGAGACGGTCGTTGATGCGCTTGGCCAGTTCGTCCTTGTCGCCGCTGGCGTAGATGTCGACCATGCCGGCAAGGTCGACGTTGACCGCGCGTTCGAGGGCCTGGCGGCTGGTGCGCTGGATCGTCGCGTTGGTCAGTACCCACAGGCCGAAAGTGATCGTCGCCGCCGTGAAGATCGCCCAGAGCACGATCTGCGCGAAGATGGAGTGGCGGATGACGAAGACGCGGCTCACCGCCAGGTCTTCGTTTTGCGGGGTAGTGCCGATCCGGGCAAGCCTCTCACCGGCCGTCCAATAGCCTGTATCCTGACCCCCAGATCGTCTCGAGCGCCGGCCGTTCGAAGCCTTCTTCCAGCTTGCGGCGAAGGCGCCCGATGTTGACATCGACGACATTGGTCTGCGGGTCGAAGTTCATCTTCCACACGTCGCGCAGCAGCATCTCGCGGGTGAGCACTTCGCCCGCGTTCTCCATGAAGTAGCGGAACAGCTCGAATTCCTTCGGGCTGAGGGAGAGGTGGCGATTGTCGCGAAAGGCGGTCCGGGCCTTCACGTGGCACTCGAACGCCCCGTAGAGGATCACTGCGGAATGCTCACGCCCCGAGGAGCGGCGGTGCAGCGCGCGCAGGCGGGCGAGTAGTTCCTCCCCCTCGAAAGGCTTGGCCAGGTAGTCGTCGGCGCCGGCATTCAGCCCCTCGGCGCGGTCGGAGGTGCGGCCCAGGGCAGAGAGCAACAGGACCGGCGTGCCCACTCCGCTTTCGCGCAGGCGCGACAGGATGGTCAGCCCGTCGAGGTCCGGCAGCATACGATCGAGGATTATGACGTCGAAGCGATCGGCCCCGGCGCGCTTGAGGCCGTCATTGCCGGTCGCGCACCAGGTCAGCGTGTCGCCGGACCCGCCCGCCAGTTCGCCGACTTGCGCGGCGGCGCGCGAATCGTCCTCGATGTAGAGGATGTTCAGCCCGCTCATGCCAGCTTTGTCTCCCTCATGGCGGCTACGCCCCCATTCATGTCTGAAGCCATGTGGCATCCTGTTTCGCCGGCGCCATGCCAGTGATGAGCCCAGTCGCGAATAGTCCGTCCCCCGGTGCCTATTCCCCGCATGGTACGTTGATTCGCAAAATAAACCACGGCCTCGGCGGGGTCGCCTGACAATGGCTGTTATGCGGCGCTCATGCGCGGGAACCCGCCGATGGCAGGCGCTTGAGGGCGTGTTGTCCCGGGTTGCCCCGGGACCCCGTGCACGCCCCTTGCGCCGATCCGCTTCAGTGCGCCTGGGGCGCGGCTGCGGAGGGGTCTACCGGCAGGCCGCCGAGCTGGGTGACCAGCTGCGTATAGGCGTCGAGGTAGGCAAGTACGATGATCTGGCCGATCTGGGTGTTCTGATAGCCGCCGCCGCCGACACCGCCGAAGGTTCCGCCGAAGAAGCCCGCGCCGCCCCCGCCGAAGCTGACGTCGGATTTGCGCGCGTAGCCCTCGGTCAGGGCTTCTTCCACCGTTGTGCGCGAATTGACGATCGAGAGGGTGACATTGGCCTCGCCCTTCTTGACGTTGAGGCCGCCGGCGATGGCGCCGATGCCGCGTCCGAACATGCCGCCCACTCCGCCCAGCACGCCGCCGAGGCCGCCGCCGCCGGAGTTGTTGTTGGTCGAGACGATGTCGGGCTGCAGGAAGTAGTCCGCCGCCTTGATCTGGCCCTTGCCGATGTTCGAGCCCTTCTGCAGTTCACCCTGTGCGGCCAGGGCGCGTTCCATCGCACTGTTTTCAAGGCTGCGGCCACGATTGACCAGGGTGAAGCAGCCGGACTTCTGCACGAAGACGCGCAGGATCGCCTCGGGGCTGCCCAGGCTCAGTTCGCGCCACCACTGGTTGTCGGGCTCGACGATGGCGACGCTGCCCAGCTTCTTGGTGCACATCGGAATGTTCTGGGTGCGGGTTTCCTGCTGCTTGCGGGCAGAAGACTTGTCGGCAGCGAGCGTCGGCGTCGCGGTCAGAGAAATAGCAAGCGCGGCAAGCGCGCAGACAGAGGTTTTCATGTCGATCGTTGCTCCCATTTTACCGCGCTGTGATGGCGCGGTCCGCCCGATCCGCAGGGCGACACGTCAGATAGAGCGCGATTTTGGCACGAACAAATGACGATGTCTGTGAGAAATTTTCCTGATTGTTCAATTGTTGGCGGGAGTGACGGCCATATTGTCGATGAGCCGGGTGGTGCCGATCCGTGCCGCGACCAGCAAGCGCATCGGCTTGTCGGTGCGCGCATCCAGCAGTTCCAGGTCGGCCGCCTCGCGCAGCTGGGCGTAATCGATCGCATGGAAGCCGCCGGCAAGGATGTCGGCCTCCAGCTTCGCTAGCGTGGCCGGCACTTCGGCTCCGGCTTCAATCGCGGCGATGGCGGCGCGCATGGCGATGGGCAGGGCGACTGCGGCGGCGCGCTGCTCGGGCGAGAGGTAGGCATTGCGCGAGGACAGCGCGAGGCCGTCCGGTTCGCGTACCGTCTCGACGCCCAGGATATTGTCCGCCGCCGGGCGGGTAAGGTCGAGGTCGCGCGCCATGCGGCGGATCACCGCGATCTGCTGCCAGTCCTTCTGGCCGAATAGCGCCACGTCCGGCAGGATCTGGTTGAACAGCTTGCCCACGACCGTGGCGACGCCGTCGAAATGGCCGGGCCGGGCCGCGCCGCAGAGGCCTTCGCTTACCCCGGCGACCGAGACGTTGGAGGCAAAGCCGGCCGGGTACATAGTGTCCACCGTGGGCGCCCACAGCACGTCCACGCCTTCGGCCGCGAGCAGGCCTGCGTCGCGTTCCAGCTGGCGTGGATAGGCGTCCAGGTCCTCGCCTGCGCCGAACTGCAAGGGGTTCACGAAGATCGAGACGACCACGTTCGCGGCATGTTTGCGCGCCTCGCGAACGAGTGTCAGATGCCCTTCATGGAGCGCGCCCATCGTGGGCACCAGGGCGACCGGCCCGGTCTCGCGCAGGTGCTCGATTGCACGGCGTAGTGGATCAAGAGTGTGGATGATTTGCATTGAGCTTCACTGCTCCAGTATGGTGGGCTTCGACCGGCTGGCGCGCCGGCCTTAGCCGCTGCGCGCTTCTGGGGGCAATTGAATTGAGCTGACGGACCGGCCTGGCCGGTCCGGGGTGAATAGAAACGGTCGGTCCCATCGGGGCCGCTAGAAGAAAGCGTAACGGTCCTGTGACAGCGCATCGTATCGTCTTTGCCAATGAGAAGGGCGGGACCGGCAAGTCCACGACTGCCGTCCATGTCGCCATTGCGCTCGCCTATCAGGGGGCCAAAGTAGCGGCAATCGACCTCGATCACCGGCAGCGGACTTTGTACCGATACCTCGAAAATCGCATGGAGACCGAGCGTCGCCGTGATATCTCGCTGCCCGGCGCGCGCTTCGCGGTCTACGACGGTGACGATCTGGGCGAACTCGACGACCTCGCCGAGCAGATCGCCGAGGGCTACGATTTCCTCGTCTTCGACACGCCCGGCCGCGACGATCTCTTCGCCCGCCATGTCGCCACCACGGCCGATACGCTGGTGACCCCGCTGAACGACAGCTTCGTGGACTTCGACCTTCTCGGTCAGGTCGAGAGCGAGACCTTCAAGGTCAAGCGGCTGTCCTTCTATGCCGAGGTCATGTGGGAAGCGCGCAAGAAGCGCGGCCTCAAGACCCTCGCCGAAGGGCGGCGCGAGCTTGACTGGGTGGTGGTGCGCAACCGCGTCCAGCACGTGGAGGCACGCAACATGCGCCGCATCGACGGCGCGCTTCAGGAACTGTCGAAGCGCGCGGGCTTCCGTATCGCCGGCGGCCTGTCCGAGCGCGTGATCTTCCGCGAGCTGTTCCCCTCGGGGCTGACCTTGCTCGACAAGGGCTATCTGGGGGATCTGGGCACCAGCCATCTCGTCGCCCGGCAGGAAGTACGCGGCCTCGTCGCCGGCTTGAACCTTCCCAAGCTCGTGCGCGGGGCAGATGAACCCGCGCTCATCGCCGCCGGCCGATGATCAAGCTGATCTGGCTTGTCGCGCTGGGCTGCATCGTCTGGCGGATGATGAAGGGGCGCTGGCCCTGGCAGGGCAAGGTTGCCGGCAAGGCGGCGCCTTCGTTCGAAGCCGCACAGGCGCGTGCCCTTCTGGGCGTCGCTGCCAATGCCGATCGCCGCGAGATCGTGGAAGCACACCGCCGCCGCATCACCGCCGTCCATCCCGACCGCGGCGGCAGCAACGAACAGGTCCACGAGGCCAACGCCGCGCGCGATGTCCTGCTTGCCCAGCTGCCGGTCGACGTGTGAGGTGAGCCACCGCTTCGATCCGTCGGTGCTGCGCGAATACGATATCCGCGGCGTTGTCGGGCAGACGCTGGGGGAGGCAGACGCTTATGCCATTGGCCGCAGTTTCGGCACCGTGCTGCGCCGGTCCGGCGGGCACCGGCTGGTGGTGGGCCGTGACGGCCGCCTCAGTTCGCCCATGCTGGAACAGGCGCTGGTCGAAGGTCTGACGGCAAGCGGCGTGGACACGGTGCGCATCGGCCTTGCCGCCACGCCGATGCTCTACTTCGCCGAAGTGTCAGCCGAAGATGTGCAGGGCGGCATTCAGGTAACTGGCAGCCACAATCCCGCCGATCACAATGGCTTCAAGATGGTGCTTGGAGGCCGGCCGTTCTTCGGTGCGGATATCCAGCGTCTTGGCGCGATGGCGGCAGCGGGAGACTGGGCTGCCACCGAGCAGGACGAACCCGCTGGGCGCTGCGAACTGCAGGAATTCCTCCCACTCTACGTCGATCGGCTGCTTCAGGGGTTGTCCGGTCTGGATGCAGATCACATCGGCGCCCTGCGCATCGGCTGGGACGCCGGCAACGGCGCTGCCGGACCCGCTCTGGAACTGCTGACTTCGCGGCTGCCGGGCGAACACCATCTGCTTTTCTCCGAAGTGGACGGGCGGTTCCCCAATCACCATCCCGATCCCACGATCGAGGCGAACCTCGCAGACCTGCGCGCGCTCGTCGCGGCGAAGAACCTCGATTTCGGAGTGGCTTTCGATGGCGACGCCGACCGCATCGGGGTTATCGATGCACAGGGCCGAGTGATCGACGCCGACCAACTGGTCATGATCTACGCCCGCGACGTTCTGGCCCGCCACCCGGGAGCCACGATAATCGCGGATGTGAAGGCATCGGGCGCCGTCTACGACACCGTGCGGGCACTGGGCGGGATTGCCGAAATGGCGCCTTCAGGGCATTCCCATATAAAATCCAGAATGAAGGAAACGGGCGCGCTGCTCGGGGGAGAGACGAGCGGCCACATCTTCCTTGGCGACGATTACTACGGTTTCGACGACGGCCTCTACGCCGCCGTGCGCCTGATCGCCGCCAGCGCGAGACTCGGCGCGTCGCTGGCCCAGCTGCGCGATGCGATGCCCGCGATGTGCAACACCCCCGAGATACGCTTCGCCGTCCCGGAAGAGCGAAAGTTCGCGGTGATCGAGGAAGTACACGCGCGGCTGGTCGAAGCCGGCACCGAGGTCAACGCCCTCGACGGGGTAAGGGTGACCTTACCCGATGGCTGGTGGCTGTTGCGGGCGTCCAACACGCAGGCCGCCCTGACTGCCCGCGCGGAAAGCGACACGGTGGAGGGGCTGGCGCGGCTGGTTGCCGAGATTGATCGGCAGTTGGCGTTATCCGGGTTGTCCCGGAGAGAAGTCTGAAGAGTAAGACCTGGGGCCATTGCCCCAGACCCCGGGAATGTCGAGGTCACGCGTGCAGCCTGATTATGCGCCGACGGTGAGTCGGGAGACATGATAGCCTTCGGCAGCAGGGAGCACCCAAGGCGGCTGCACGCACCACAACGACAGTAAGGGGGTCTGGGGCGATGGCCCCAGAATTTCGTCTTACCCTTCTCGTGCCACCTGAAACCCTGCAAACGACTGGTTCACCGGCATCAGTTCCAGCGTGTTGATGTTGACGTGCGCCGGCAGCGTGGCGACCCACAACACGGTCTCGGCAATATCCGCGCCGGTCAGCGGGTTGACGCTGGAATAGAGAGTGTCCGAGGCCTGCTGGTCGCCGCCATTGCGCACGACGGTGAATTCGGTTTCGACCATGCCGGGCTCGATCGAGGTCACGCGCACGCCCGTTCCCGACAGGTCCGAGCGCAGCCCCAGCGCGAACTGGCGTACGAAGGCCTTGGTGCCGCCGTAGACGTTGCCGCCGGTATAAGGGTAGGTCGCCGCCACCGATGACAGCATGACGATCGCGCCTTTGCGCTCGATCAGGCCCGGCAGCAGCTTGTGGGTGAGCGAGGCGAGGGCGACGACATTGGTGTCGATCATCGTCTTCCAATCGGCGATGTCGGCCTTCTGCGCGGGGGAGGCGCCCAGCGCGAGGCCGGCATTGTTCACCAGGCAGTCGATCCCGGCGAAGGCTTCGGGCAGTGCGCCGAGAGCGGCATCGCGGGCGGCTTCGTCGCGCACGTCATAGGGGCAAGCGTGGAAGCGTTCCGCGCCGAATTCATCGGCCAGTGCCTGAAGCCGTTCGGCGCGGCGTCCGGTGCCGACCACGCGCCAGCCGGCGCCGATGAAAGCGCGGGCGCAGGCTTCGCCGATCCCGGAGGTGGCGCCGGTGACGAGTACGGTCTTCATTCTAAACTCCTTCAATCGGCCGAGAGGACGGCCACGTCCATGCGGAAGCTGCGTGCCTCGCCCGCCTGGAGAGAGATCACGCCGGGTTTTTCGCGGTAGTCGCCGGTAAAGCCGAGCGGGTCGGCAATGCCCTGCCAGGGCTCGATGCACAGGTAGGCCGCGCCGGGCTTCTGCCAGATGCCCAGCATCGGCGTGTCGGGGAAGGCGATGGCAAGTTGCGCTGCACCGGCCGCGCCGAAGGTCAGCGAGCGGCTGGCGAGATGGTCCCAGATCAGGGCATCCGCCTCGAACTGCGTGGCCTCGGGGTGCAGGAGATGGCCGTGGACGGGGGTGTGAACGGGTTCGGGCAGGACGAGGCCGGTTTCCTGCTCGATACGGCGGATCGGCTGAGGCTCGCCATGTTCGAAGGCGATCATGTGATCGTCCTTGGCCGCGCCGCCGGGCAGGGGCCAGGCGAAGGCAGGGTGGAAGCCGAAGCTGAAGGGCAGCGCCTCCTCGCCGGGGTTGGTGATGGTGGCTTCCATGTGCAGAGCATAGCCGTCGAGGCGGAAGGCCATTTCGAGGACGAAGGCGAAGGGGTAGACGCTGTGCGTCGCCTCGCTGTCGGCAAGGCGCAGGCGGACGTGGTCCGCGCCGGCTTCGACGATCTCGAACATCGAGCGGCGTGCGAAGCCGTGCTTTGCCAGCGTATATTCGCGCCCGTCGACGCGGTAGCGGTCGCCGTTCAGGGCGCCGACGATCGGGAATAGCAGAGGGGCGTGGCCGGTCCAGAATGCCGGGTCGGCGCTGGTCATGTACTCGCGCCCCTGGCGGTCGGTGAGCGACCACAGCTCGGCCCCGAGCGGGTTGATCCGGGCGGTGAGATCGCCGGAAGAGATGGTCACGAATTCCATGTCAGCCACCGGCGATCTCCTGTCCGTTCAGCCTCGCAACACCGCGCCCAGCTTGGCGGCGGCGGCGGTTACCTTGTCACTGATCGCCTTGAGGTCGTCGTCCTTGTAGCTCTTTTCGAGCGGCTGGAGCGTGACTTCGAGAGCGAGCGACTTCTGGCCTTCGGGAACGCCCTGTCCGCGAAAGTCATCGAACAGGCGGGCCGCGACGATGTTCGCCTTGTCCGCGCCCTGCACCACACGCACCAGATCGGCGGCGGGCAGGCTGGCGGGGACGAGGAAGGCATAGTCGCGCGTCACTGCCTGCAGTGCCGGGGGCGCGTAGGAGGTGCGGGCGAAAGCCGCCGCGCCCTTGCGGCCCGGAATGGCGTCGAGATAGATCTCGGCCAGGGCCACGGGGCCGTCGATGTCGAACTGCTTGGCGATCCTGGGATGCAGCATGCCAAAGCGGGCCAGCACGTTCTTGGGGCCAAGGCGCAGGGTGGCGGACTGGCCGGGGTGGAACTGCGGCCCGGCCTCTCCCATGACCTGGAGCTTGTCGACCGGCGCGCCGGCTTCGGCGAGCAGGGCGACGACTTCGGCCTTGGCGTCATAGGCGTCGAAAGGAGCGGCCTTGCCGGTGGCCCAGCCGCGCGGGGTCTTCTCGCCCGCCAGCACGAGGCCGAGGGCGAGGCGTTCGTCGCTCGCGCCGCCGGCGCCGCGCAGATAGCGGCGGCCGATCTCGAACAGGCGCAGGGCCGATGCACCGCGATCGAGGTTGCGCCGGGCCGCCATCAGCAGGCCGGGCAGCAGCGAGGGGCGCATGGCCTTCATGTCCTCGCTGATCGGGTTGGCAAGAACCCACAGCTCGCCCTCGGCAAAGGTCTGCGCCGGAGCTTCGGGCAGGAACGACCAGGTGACGGCCTCCTGCAGTCCGCGCGCGGCAGCGGCGCGGCGCACGCGGCGCTCAAGCGTCTGCGCGGGCGTGGCGGTGGGCAGGGCGACGCCTTCCGCGCGGGGCAGGGGGACGCTCTCGACCTTGTCGAGGCCGTGGATACGCACGATTTCCTCGACGATGTCGGGCGCGCCGTCGACGTCGGGACGCCAGCCGGGGACGGTGACCGCCCATCCTTCACCCTCAACCACCGAGAAGCCGAGGCTTTCTAGGATGCGCTTCTGCTCGCCGGGATTGACGGTGACGCCGCCCAGCTTCTCGACCAGCGAGGGTTCGAAGTGGACGATCTTCGGCGTGCCCGGCGCGGCGCCTGCGCGCACGACCTCGGACACTTCGCCGCCGCACAGCTTCACAATCAGCCCGGTCAGCAGCGCCATGCCGGTGTCGAGGAACTGCGGGTCGATCCCGCGCTCGAAACGGCCGCGCGCGTCGGAGGTGAGGTTGAGCTTGCGGCCCGTCTTCGCGATGCGGGTCGGATCGAAGTAGGCGATTTCGAGCAGGATGTCGGCGGTGTCATCGCCGCAGCCGGAATGCTGGCCGCCCATGATGCCCGCGATATCGTGAGCGCCCGCGTCGTCGGCGATCACCGTCATCTCGGCGTCCAGGATGTAGGTCTTCTCGTTCAGCGCGACGACCGTTTCGCCCTCGACCGCGCGCCGGGCGACGACGGCGCCGCTCAGCTTTGCAAGGTCATAGGCGTGGGCCGGACGCCCGAAGGCGAGCATGATGAAGTTGGTCGCATCGACCAGCGCAGAAATCGGGCGCTGACCGGCAGACTTCAGCGCATCCTGCAGCCACTGCGGCGAGGGGCCGTTCTTCACGCCCTTGATGACGCGGCCGTAGAAGGCCGGGCAGCCCTCGGCATCTTCGGTGCGCACGTCGACCAGGCAGGGGAAGGTGCCGGGCATGTCCTCGACCGGAAGGGGATTGAGCGTGCCGATGCCAGCCGCCGCAAGATCGCGCGCTATGCCGTAGAGGCCCATGCAGTCCGGGCGGTTGGGCGTGATCGCCACGTCGATGACCGGATCTGCGCCGTGGTACTGCGCGAAAGGCGTGCCGATGGGGGCGTCCTCAGGCAGTTCGATGATGCCGTCGTGGTCCTCGCCCAGCTCCAGTTCGCGGGTGGAGCACATCATGCCGTTCGATTCGACACCGCGAATCGCCGATTTCTTGAGGACCATGCCGTTGGCCGGAACCACCGCGCCGGGCAGGCCCAGCACGCCGATCATGCCGGCGCGCGCATTGGGGGCACCGCACACGACCTGCAGCGGCGCGCCGTCACCCGTATCGACGGAAAGCACCTGCAGCTTGTCCGCATCGGGGTGACGCGCGGCTGTCAGCACCCGGGCGACGCGGAAGCCTTCCAGCTTCTCGGCCGGGTCCTCGATGCCTTCGACTTCGAGGCCGATGGCGTTGAGAGTGGCGGCGATCTGCTCGATCGACGCATCGGTGTCCAGGTACTGCTTCAGCCAGGAGAGCGAGAACTTCATTGTCTATTCCTTTCCGCTCAGACCGGCGTGCCAACGCCGCCCGAAAGGGTCGGCACGTCGAGGGCGGAGAATCCGTAGTGGGAGAGCCAGCGCACATCGCCGTCGAAGAAGGCGCGCAGATCGTCCATGCCGTACTTAAGCATGGCAAGCCGGTCGACGCCGATGCCGAAGGCGAAGCCCTGCCATTCGTCGGGATCGAAATTGCCCGCCGCGATGACGTGGCGGTTGACCATGCCGCTGCCCAGCACTTCCATCCAGGCATGGCCCGGCGCATCGCCCGAACCCCCGACCACGCGGCGGCCCCCGGTGCTGGAATAGCCGACATCGACCTCGATCGAAGGCTCGGTGAAGGGGAAATAGCTGGGGCGCAGGCGCAGGACGATGTCGTCGCGCTCGAAAAACGCCTTGAGGAAGGCTTCCAGCGTCCACTTCAGATGGCCGAGGTGGATGCCCTTGTCGATGACGAGGCCCTCGATCTGGTGGAACATCGGGGTGTGGGTGGCGTCGCTGTCCGAACGGTAGACGCGGCCCGGCGCGACGATGCGCAGCGGGGCGCCGCCCGGATTGGCCTTCGCCGTCTCGATCATCGAGCGGATCTGCACTGGCGAGGTATGGGTGCGCAGCAGCATCTCGCGGCCGGCATCGTTTTTGTCCGGGAAGTAGAAGGTGTCGTGCATCGCGCGCGCCGGGTGGCTTTCCGGCATGTTGAGCGCGGTGAAGTTGTGCCAGTCGTCCTCGATCTCGGGCCCGGTGGCGACGGCGAAGCCGAGGTCGGCGAACACTTCGGCCAGTTCGTCCATCACCTGCGAGATCGGGTGGACGGCGCCGCGCGGCAGCGCCGGGGCGGGGAGCGAGAGGTCGATCGTTTCGGCGGCGAGGCGCGCGTCGAGCGCGGCGGTTTCCAGCGCGTCCTTGCGACCGGCGAGAGCCTCGGTCACGCTTTCACGCAGGCCCTGGATCTTGGGGCCTTCGATCTTGCGTTCCTCGGGGTCGAGCTTGCCCAGGGTCTTGAGCAGGCCGGAGATCGACCCCTGCTTGCCCAGAAATTCGATGCGCAGGGACTCCAGCGTATCGAGATCATGGGCGCCCGCTATCCGCGAGAGCGCCTCCTGGCCGGTTGCTGCATAGTCCACTGGTCGTCCGCCTGCTTGATTAGGGAATATTCGGTGCCGTGCTCCTTAGGGAGAAGGGCCGCGAATCGCAACGGAAGAGGGGAGGATGCGGCAGCGGAAAGCTCAGACGCGAAAAGGGCGCGGACAGCATATGCCATCCGCGCCCTTTCATCACGCTGCAAGCGCGAGCGGCGTTGTTACGCCGCTGCGGGCAGTGCTGCCTTCGCCTGAGCGATGACGGTGCTGAACACGCCGCCTTCGTTCATGGCAAGATCAGCCATGGTCTTGCGGTCCAGTTCGATCCCGGCCAGCTTGGTGCCGTGGATGAACTGCGAGTATGTCAGGCCTTCAGCGCGGACAGCCGCGTTGATGCGCTGGATCCAGAGAGCGCGGAACGTGCGCTTCTTGATCTTGCGGTCGCGATACGCATACTGGCCAGCCTTTTCGACGGCCTGGCGTGCGACGCGGATCGTGTTCTTGCGGCGGCCACGGTAGCCCTTGGCCTGCTCGAGAATACGCTTGTGCTTGGCGCGGGTGGTTACACCCCTTTTGATACGGCTCATCGGTTAGTACTCCTCAGTTGAGCCCGTAGGGCGCCCACTTCTTGATCGTCTTCGCATCGGCGTCAGAAATGACGTCGGTACGGCGATTCTGGCGGATGTACTTACCGTTGTGGTTCATCAGGCGGTGGCGCTTGCCGGCCACGCCATGCTTGACCTTGCCGGTGGCGGTGAGGCGGAAGCGCTTCTTAACGCCGCTCTTGGTCTTCAGTTTGGGCATTTGCGTCTCCTTTGTCAGGGACACGTCCCGTCGGCCATGGCAGCCCTTTTCGCCAGGCCGACCCGCGAATCTCTTCGAAAAGATTCATCCGTGTCGATTGAAGCGCCGGCCCTTAGTGGGGACCACGGCGAAAGGCAAGCGCTGTACGCACCGGGCGGCCTATGAGGCGGAGAAAGCCTTGCGGCGGCCGGTGCGCAGCCAATCGAGGAAGTCGCCGCCGGGGATCAGCGGGGCGCCGGGCGGTAACGCGGCGCGCCAGAGATAGACCTGAGCAGAGACTTCGCCCCCGGATGCGGTTTGCGCTTCAACCACCACGCGGCGGTACTCAGCGCCTTCATAGCGGTCGAGCAGCGCCAGGTCGCCCGCCTCCAGCCGCAGCATGCACAATGTGCCGCGTACAACCTCACTGTCCCATGCAGGCACCAGTGCCGGAAACCAGCCGCTGCCGCCCTGAATTCCGTATAGGCGTCCGGGCATCGTCGCCGGCTCGCTGCGGAGCAGGCGCGGGGTCAGCCAGTCGCTCATCTGCGTTCCCGCATGAGGTTGCAGGGTTCCGTAGACGAACAGCGGCAGGGGACGCGTCATGCTCTCAGTGGTGATGGCACGCCATCGCTTCGACCACGTCCTCCAGCCGCGCCGGATCGCCGATCGCGAGGACGTGGCCGTCCGATTCAATGTTGAGCGGCTCGCCGTTCCAGTCGCACATGGTGCCGCCGGCGCCTTCGACGACGGGGACCAGCGCCGCCCAGTCGTGCAGTTTGAGGCCCGCTTCGCAGACGAGATCGATGTGGCCGCTGGCGAGGAGGCCGTAGTTGTAGCAGTCGCCGCCCATCATCATGCGCTTGTGGTCGGTCTTGGCCGCCAGTGCCATGAAGTGCTCGCCCTCGTGCTCGTCGAAGTATTGCGGGCCGGTAGTGGCCAGCATCATTTCGGAAAGTTCGCGGCAGGGGCGGGTGCGGACCTCGCGGCCGTTGAAGGTGGTGGCATAGCCGCTGGCGCCGACCCAGCGTTCCCGCAGGATCGGCTGGTCGATAATGCCCAGCACGGGCCAGCCATCGACCAGCAGCGCGATCAGGGTGCCGAAGATCGGACGCCCGCCGATGAACGAGACGGTGCCGTCGATCGGATCGAGCACCCAGGTCCGGTTCGAGGCGCCTTCATCGGTGCCGAATTCCTCGCCGATGATGGTGTCGGGGGGGACCTCTGCCTTGAGGATGCGGCGCATGGCCTCCTCGGCGGCGCGGTCCGCCACCGTTACGGGCGAGGCGTCCGGTTTGCGCTCGGCGCCGATGCCAGTGCGGAAGTGGGGGCGAATCGCCTCTCCCGCCGCATCGGCAAGGCGGAGGGCAAGGGCGATGTCCTGTTCGATCTTCATGGCGCTGCTGTGCCTTCCCGGCGCCCGTGTGGTCAAGGTTACAGGTTTGAAACCGACAGACCTGTAAAATTATAACAGGGCGGGTGGATTTTCCCGCATTGCCGCGCCTTTGCGGCGCCAGTATCGCTGTGGTCGGGTATTCGCAGCTAGAAGTGGGCATGCAGCGTAAGAACCGTCCTGCGGTAGATTCTACAATCGCGCCGCAACAGGGCATCACAAGGGACGGGCAACCCCTGTCGTACAACCGAGCACCGGCGCCGGACCTGGCCCCTTGGATCGCGCGTTTGTACGTCACGGTAGTTCAGGCGCCGGTTGACTACACGCTATCGTGCGGGCTGTTCAACGACACTGCCTGCATTCGTGTCCAACTGGCCGGTGAATGGACTGCCGAAACCGCAACCGGGACGGAGCGTTATGGGCGGGCGGCGATCTTCTTGGGCCCGCAGTCGCGCCGGATGCCGGTTTCCGTCACCGGCAGCTTCACCAGCATTGGCATGGCGATCCGCCCCGGGGCCTGCACTGCGCTGCAAGGGCCGCGCGTGGGAGACTTCGTCGACCGGCTGGTGCCCTCGGGCGTTGTCGCCACGCCTTCGGACCGGATGCTGGAGCTGTTCGCCCCCGATGCCTCTCCCGAAGAATGGCTGGAATCGCTGGAAGGGCTGCTGCGCAAGCGGGTGGAGCATCTGGGCGGCAGCCTGCCCGATCCCATCTCGTCGCGATTTGAAGAGATCACCTTTCGCGATCCCGGTATGTCGGTCAGCGATGCGGCGGTCGAATGCGGGGTGGAGCGGCGCAAGCTGGAGCGTGTGGTCAGCCGCGACTTCGGCATGGCGCCCAAGCAGGTGCTGCGCCGCGCCCGCGCGCTCGACATGGCAAGCCACCTGCGCGGGGTAGCCGATGCACGTGAGGGGGACGAGATTGCCCTGCGCTATTACGACGAGAGCCACCTCATCCACGAATTCACGGAGCTGTTCGGCATGTCGCCGCGGCAGTTCGTCAAGACGCCGCAGCCGATCCTGACGCTGGCGCTGGAATCGCGCCAGGCCCGCCGACTGGAGGCGCTGCACCGGATAGAGCCAGGTCAGATTCGGCCTTGGGAGTGACGGAGGCCTCGGTCTTGCAAACGAAGAAACCCAGAGCAGCGTAAACTGCCCTGGGTTCTGAAGGTGGTTTCTTGCGGGCAGAAAAGTCTCCCCGCCCTACCTCAGTCGAAGAGGCTGGAAACCGAGCTTTCGTCAGCGATGCGGCGGATGGCTTCGCCGATCAGCGGCGCGATGGTCAGGATGCGGACCTTGTCCGAATCCTTCGCAGCGTCGGTGGCCTGGATCGAATCGGTGATCACCAGTTCCTTGAGCGCCGAATTGGTCACGCGTGAAACGGCGGCGCCCGACAGGACGCCGTGGGTGATGTAGGCGGTGACGCTGGCGGCGCCCTCGTTCATCAGGGCCTGCGCGGCGTTGCACAGGGTGCCGCCCGAATCGATGATGTCGTCGATCAGGATGCAGGCGCGGCCCTTGACGTCGCCGATGATGTTCATGACTTCCGACTGGCCGGGACGGTCACGGCGCTTGTCGACGATCGACAGCGGTGCGTTGTCGAGGCGCTTGGCCAGCGCGCGGGCGCGGACCACGCCGCCGACGTCAGGCGAAACCACCATCAGCGACTGGTCGCCGTAGCGGGCCTGGATGTCGGCCGCCATGACGGGGGCTGCGAACAGGTTGTCGGTCGGAATGTCGAAGAAGCCCTGGATCTGGCCTGCGTGCAGGTCGACGGAGAGCACGCGATCGGCGCCGGCTTCGGTCATCAGGTTGGCGACCAGCTTGGCCGAGATCGGGGTGCGCGGGCCGGGCTTGCGGTCCTGGCGGGCGTAGCCGAAGTAGGGCACCACGGCGGTGATGCGGCGGGCAGATGCACGGCGCAGCGCGTCGATGCCGATCAGCAGTTCCATCAGGTTGTCATTGACGGGGTAGCTGGTGGGCTGGACGACGAAGACGTCCTCACCGCGCACGTTCTCGTGAATCTCGACGAAGATTTCCTCGTCGGCGAAGCGGCGCACGCTGGCATCGGTGAGCGGCAGCTCGAGATAAGCCGCGATAGCGCGAGCGAGCGGCAGGTTGCTGTTGCCGGACATGATCTTCATGGCGAATCCCCGTGACGGTTCCTGGACGGACGGTCGATGGCGCCCGCCCTGTAGTGATGCGTCATGCGATTGCAATAGTCGGAGACGGTTTTTCACCGCCCGGCGGCAGGGCCTGCAAAGGCGAAAGGCCGGACCCGGGATACCCCGAATCCGGCCTTTCGCGTTTCCTGCCAGTAGCTTGGCATCGATCAGATGCGGTGTTCGCCCCTGATCCAGCGTACTGTGCCCGAACTGGCGCGCATCACCACGCTCTCGGTCGTCATCTTGCCGCCCTTGCGGTGCTTGACGCCCTGCAGCAGCGACCCGCTGGTCACGCCGGTCGCCGCGAAGATGCAGTCGCCCTTGGCGAGGTCTTCCAGTTTGTAGATCTTGTTCAGGTCCTCGATGCCCCACTTGCGGGCGCGAAGGCGCTCGTCCTCGTTGCGGAACAGCAGGCGGCCGTTGAACTGGCCGCCCACGCAGCGCAGCGCCGCTGCGGCCAGCACGCCCTCGGGGGCGCCGCCCGAGCCCATGTACATGTCGATCGTAGTGTCCTCGTCGGTCACCGCGATCACGCCGGCGACATCGCCGTCACCGATCAGCACGACGCCGCAGCCGATGCTGCGCAGCTCGGCGATCAGCGCGTCGTGACGCGGGCGGTCGAGCACGCAGACGATGATATCGGAAGGCTTCACGCCCTTGGCCGCCGCCACCGCCGTCACGTTTTCGGTCGGGGTCTTGCCCAGGTCGATGATCCCGTCGGGGTAGCCTGGCCCGACCGCCAGTTTGTCCATGTAGACGTCGGGCGCGTTGAGCAGGCCGCCTTCTTCCGCCGCCGCCAGCACCGCCATCGAATTGGGGCCGGCCTTGGCGGTTATGGTGGTGCCTTCCAGCGGATCGAGGGCGATGTCGATCTTGGGGCCCGTGCCCGGCGCACCGCCGACTTTCTCGCCGATGAAGAGCATCGGCGCTTCGTCGCGTTCCCCCTCGCCAATCACGACCGTACCGTCCATATAGAGTTCGTCGAAGGCCTTGCGCATCGCTTCGACGGCGGCATGATCGGCCGCCTTCTCGTCTCCGCGACCGATGAGGTAGGACGCGGCAATGGCCGCGGCCTCTGTGACGCGCACCATTTCCAGGACGAGAACCCGGTCGAGTACCTTGCTTGCGGGGGTCGTGTTTTCGGGCATGTTCACTCCGGAGTAATCCAGGGAGGAAAAGGTTCGGATCGCTTAGACAGAGGAATTTGAGTTGTCGAGAAGCTGGATTTACCTTTTTGCAATCGCGACCGTAGCCCCCGTTCCGGCGATTGCGCAGACGGCTTCCGCAGGGCCCGCCGATGCGGACCGGGCACTTGCCGAAAAGATGTTGGGCGCCGGCGGTCGGATAACCCCGGACAAGACGCGCAACAAATGCGCCAACCCCACGCGCCAGAACGAAATCGTGGTCTGCGCGCCGGATCAGGACCAGTTCCGGATGCCGTCCACGGCTGAATCCGACCCCACGTCGCAGCAGGCGCTCGACGATGGCAGGCTGCATACCCCCGACGTTGCCGGTGGCGGCATCTTCAAGGGCAAGGCTACGGCCACGTTCGGCTCGGTGGAGCAGCCCTACATCATCGACCTGTCGACGATCCCGATGGCCCCGGCGGGTTCGGACGCGGACAAGATCGCCAAGGGCGAAATCCGGGCTCCCTGATTACGGGCCTTTCCTGTCCTCCCCGCAGGTGGGGAGGACAGGCTCAAGTCCTCAGGCGCCGATGATCTGCATCACCAGCGGCCGTCCGGCTAGGCTGTCGGACCCGTCAAGGATGCGCATGGCCTCGGTGACGGCGCTTTCGGGGCCTGGGTGCGTGACGACGGCGAGGATCACTTCGCCGTCCTGGTCCGGGTCGCCCTTCTGGATCAGGCTCTCGATCGAAACGCCCGCATCGCGCATGGCGGCAGTGATATCCGCGAGCACGCCCGGACGGTCGGGCACGGTGAAGCGGATGTACGAACTGCCCATGCGGTGACCGGACGAAGCCGGCTCCATCGCTTCCAGTTCGGCGGCAGGCATCGCGAACGCGGGGCCCTTCTCGCCTTTGGCGATGTCGATGATGTCGGCAACGACCGCGCTGGCGGTCGGCCCGTCACCGGCGCCGGCGCCCTGGAACAGCAGGCGGCCCATGAAATTGCCCTCGGCGACGACCGCGTTGGTCGCTCCGTCGACATGGGCAAGCGGGTGGTCGATCGGTACCAGATGCGGACGCACGCGCTGGAACAGGCGAGGGCTGCCATTGGAGCCATCGATCCCGGCCATGCCGATCAGGCGGATGACGTAGCCCAGTGCGCGGGCCTGCTCGATGTCGGCGGCCTTCACGCGGCTGATGCCCATCGTCTCTACCGCATCGAAGCGCAGGCGCGTTCCGAAGGCGATGGCAGCAAGGATCGACAGCTTGTGGGCCGCGTCGATTCCCTCGATGTCGAAGGTCGGGTCGGCCTCGGCATAGCCCATGCGCTGCGCATCGGCGAGCACATCTGCGAAATCGCGGCCCGTGTCCTCCATGGTGGAGAGGATGTAGTTGCAGGTGCCGTTGAGAATTCCGTAGACCCGCTCAATGGCATTGGCGGCCGCGCCTTCGCTCAGCCCCTTGATGACAGGGATGCCGCCGGCCACTGCCGCCTCAAATTTGAGCGCGACGCCGGCTGCCTCGGCCGCAGCGGCGAGTTCCAGCCCGTGGTGTGCGATCATCGCCTTGTTGGCGGTGACCAGGCCCTTGCCGCCCGCAATCGCATTGCGGGCCAGCGCCAGAGCCGGGCCATCAGAGCCGCCGACCATCTCCACCACCACGTCGACATCGGCGCGTGCGGCGAGGGCGGCAGTGTCGTCCTCCCAGTCGTAGCGCGAGAGGTCGACGCCGCGATCCTTGGTGCGGTCGCGCGCGCTGACCGCCGCGATGCGGATCGGACGGCGGGCGCGGCGGGCAATCAGCTCCGCGTTGGTCTCGATGAGGCGGACTACGCCACTGCCGACGGTTCCCAGTCCGGCAAGCGCGATATTGAGCGGTTCGACCATGCAAGCTCCTTTTCGGGAGCGCGCCGTAAGCCAGGCTGGCGGGAATTTCCAGCGCCTTGGATGTAGGCGGTGTCCCGGACCTCGCCCGGGACACCGCAACTCAGCGCAAGGTGCGGCTGCACACGCCAAGGTCGCCCAGTACCATGCGGTAGTCGGACAGCGCCTGCTGCTGCTCGGCATAGCTGCCCGAGATGTTGGCGCGGGCAGGGGGCAGGTTGGGCAGGAAGCAAGCCAGACGATACCATTCGAGAGTATCGCGCGGGGGCGGGTGGCCGACGTCGGCCACCAGTTCGGAGAACGAGACACCCCATACCGGCGCCGCGCCCGGCTCGTGGCGGACGGTGATCGAAGCGGCCGAATTGTCCTTGGTGTTGAAGAATATCTGCGTCTCGCCCTGTCCGGCAAGGTTGCCCGGCACATAGAGGAGTTCGCGCACGCCGGTGATCCGAGCGGGCGCGTCGGGCGAAACCAGCTCCCCCAGAATCGCGCGCAGCCGCGCTTCGCCGCGGACGGTCCAGACCTGCTGCGCGGTCGGGGTGACCAACTGCAGCTCGCCGGGCCGGCCCGGCACCGCGCGGGCAAACAGGAACACGTCCTGCTTTTTGAGCTTGGCCGGTTTGCCACGCGCATCGAGGGGCAGGTCAACAAGGTAGCTAACCGATTCGCCAAGCGGCGCTTTCCCGGTCAGCAGGGCCTTGGTGTTTGCCTGGATGTAGAAGCGGCCATGACCCGGTGTGAGGCCCGGCGCGCGGGCATCGTCGACCCGGACCATCTTGGCGACCTGCGCCTGCACTACAAGACCTGCCGAATCAGCAAGGTCCGCCACATCGGCGTAAGTCACCTCCTCGGGCGCCGTAGAAAGCCCTCCGGAAGCCGCCTGGGCGCTCGCCGCAAGGGGAGCAAGCGCCAGATAGGCACCGGCGAGAAGCCCTGCAAGGTGTTGCGATTTGAACGACATGAGGGATAAACTCCGTGGAAATGCGATTTCTTATAACCGTAGTGCGGGCTGTGCACAAAATTGCACTGGATCAAATTCCCCTAACGCGGCATGAATTGTGCGTTAACCCCTGCCACGGCGATAAGGCGTTGCGCAGGGGAGGCTTCAACGTTAAGAAGCCTGCAAAATGGGGCAAAAATACTAAAAAATGTCCCGCGGTTCGTCTTCCCGTCGGGTTCGTTCACGGGAAGGTAGACTGTCAGCCGTCAGGGTGGGTAATTGTAATTTCGTCATGGGTTCCTCCCTCCGGGGGAAGCCATGGACGCCCTTGGACACGTCTTGTCGGGATTGGTTCCTGTCAGAAACGGTCCGGGGCTTGGTAATGGAGTGATGCGTCTGAATGGCTTACGCTGACCAGCAAATGAGCACCAACAAGATTGTTGCTCTTGTCATTGTCGCCTTGATCCACGTCTTCGTCGGCTATGCGCTTGTCACCGGCTTGGCCTACAAGGCGGCGCAACAGGTCATCAAGAAGGTGACCACCGTGGACATCAAGGAAGATAAACCCAAGGAAGAGGAGCCGCCGCCGCCTCCGCCTGAACAACCCGATACGCCGCCGCCGCCCATCGTGGCGCCGCCGCCGCCTATCAATATTGCTCCGGCTCCGCCTCAGGTGGTGACGGTGCAGACTCCGCCGCCGGCACCGCCGCCGATGATCCAGACTGCGCCGCCGATTCAGGCTGCTCCTCCGCCTCCTCCCGGACCTTCGAAGGCCCGCGGTGTAAGGCCGAAGGGTCAGGCTGGCTGGGCTGGTCGCATCCAGTCGAACTACCCGACCCGGGCTGCGCGTGAAGAGCGCGAAGGCCGAGTGGGCGTTCGTGTCCAGATCGGTGCGGACGGTCGTGTCAGCGCGTGCTCGGTATCGAGTTCCAGTGGCAGCCCCGACCTCGATGAGGCGGCTTGCGACGGTATGACGCGTTATGCGCGTTTCGACCCGGCGCTTGACGACGGCGGCAATCCGATTTCGTCGAATTATTCGACGGCAATCGTTTACAAGCTCAACTAACTCCAAGGCTGGTCCGGACGGCACCTTTTGGTCCTGACCTACTCCTGCATTCTTCTTGAGAGGTATATCGCATGCTTATCGTTGACATCCTTGCCGCCGGTGCGGGCGCGCCGCAGAACAAGTTCGGCTTCATGGAAGCCCTCGAACAGGGCGGTTTCATCGCCTACGCGACCGTGATCATCCTGGGCATCATGTCCTTCGGTTCGTTCTACATCCTGTTCACCAAGTGGTTCGAACAGTCGAAGATCCTGCGCCAGTTCAACACCATCCGCACGACCTTCTGGAAGGCGCCGACCCTGCGCGAAGGCGCTGCCAAGCTCGACAAGAACAGCGCCTGGCGCCAGCTCGTCGACGACGGCCTCGCCGCTGAAGACCAGCACGCCAAGATGACCGATTCGCTCGAAGCACACGACTGGCTGCACGGCTCGCTCGCTCGCTCGGAAGCAACCGTCAACTCGCGCCTTGCTGGTGGCCTGCCGTTCCTCGCCACCGTTGGTGCGACGTCGCCGTTCATCGGTCTGTTCGGTACCGTCGTCGGCATCTACCGCGCTCTGATCGCCATCGGCCTCGCCGGTTCGGCATCGATCGACAAGGTCGCAGGCCCGGTCGGTGAAGCACTGATCATGACCGCTCTCGGTCTGCTCGTCGCGGTTCCCGCGGTGCTCGCCTACAACTACCTGCAGAGCCGCAACAAGCGCATCGCCGAACTGCTGACCGGTTTCTCGAACGACGTTCTCGCGAACATCACTTCGAAGGGCGCCGTGAAGCCCATCACCGGTTCCGCACCCGTGAAGCCCGTCGCTCCCAAGCCGGCTGCCGCTCCCGCCAAGTCGTAAGGAGCACGGGAAGCGGACCGGCCCTCCCGGTCCGCCCCCGTACGGGGAAATCGGCGGCGGTACGATGCATGCGAATGCCGTCGCCGGCCCCCAAGGCAACGCAAGGATTAGGATAAGACTATGGCGATATCCACGGGCGGAGGCGGTGCAGACGCACCGATGTCCGACATCAACACGACGCCGCTCGTCGACGTCATGTTGGTGCTTCTGATCATCTTCCTGATTGCGGTTCCGGTCGCGATCCAGACGATCGAGAAGCTGCGCATTCCCGTCGTCGAAGCAGTCGAATCGAAGGACAAGGTCGAAAACCTTCTCCTCACCGTCTCGACCACCGACAGCGGCGGCCGTACGGCCGGAGAGCCCGGTTACCAGGGCGCCTCGCGCGGCGGCGAATGCCGTATCTACTTCAACAACGTCACTCCGGTTACCTCGGAAGAACTGCGCGACCAGGCTTTCAAGCGTCTCGATGCAATCGTGAAGCGTGAAGGTGGCCCGCAGGCCCTCATGGCAAACCCGGAGCTCATCCCGCAGGTCCACATCCGCGGTGACGTCCAGGCTCCCTGGCGTTGCGTGGCAGGTGCGATCTACAACGTTCAGGTCTCGGGTTACCCGACGGTTGGCTTCATCACCAACCCCGTCGACCCGAACGGCTGACGTAGGCAGGAACAGGAGTAACTTTCCATGGCAATGTCAGCGGGCAAAGATGATGGCGCCCCGATGATGGACATGAACACGACGCCGTTGATCGACGTCATGCTCGTGCTCCTCATCATGTTCATCATCACCATCCCGGTTGCGACCCACTCGATCGATATCGATCTTCCGGTCGCAACTCCTCCGACGGACACACCGCCGCCGATCGATCCGATCAAGAACAAGATCGTCCTGACCCAGGACAGCAAGATCTTGTGGAACGGCGTGCAGATCGACCAGAACGGTCTGGTCAACTCGCTGCAGGCTACCACACGTATGGCCACTGAGCCGGAACTTCAGTTCCAGCCGGAACCGGAAGCCAGCTATGAGCTGTCTGCCCAGGTCCTGCAGGTGATCAAGGCGGCAAATGTCACGAAGTTCGGCTTCGTGGGCAACGAACAGTTCGCGAACTTCGGCAAGTAAGCCAAAGCTTCGAAGACTGGTCCCGCAAGGGGCACCCAAAAGGGGCGGAGCGATCCGCTCCTTTTTTGTGTGTCCTGTCCGCGCAGCTATCAAATTGCGAAGCGGAAATCTGGAGCAGGCCAATATCGGCGCCGCAGGCCGACATTATTGGGGGGGGCAGCGGGCTGTTTCCCAGCTTCAACTCTCTTCCAAATCTACCCGCATAGCGACGGAAGCCAGACTCTCCGCCTCGAACAACAGGTCGTCATCCGCTGCCCCGGAGGGCATGCTTTCCCTTCCGATCATCGATAGCGCCGGGACCGACAGCGGGCTGATCCGCTCCAGCACGACATGGTCCACCTCGCGCGCCGCCCTGTCGAGAACGTCGGCAACGCGCGCCACATCGGTCATACGTGCGCGGGCATCGGCCCATGCCGCTTCGATCAAGAGGTGGTCCGGCTCGTACTTGCGCAGGACATCGTAGATAAGGTCGGTCGAGAACGTGACCTGCCGCCCCGACTTCCGTTTCCCCGGTTGCTGCCGCTCGACGAGGCCGGAAATCACCGCCACCTCGCGAAAGGCGCGGCGCAGGAGGTAGGACTGCTGGACCCAGTCGACGAATTCGTGCGTCAGGATATCGGGCGAAAGCAGCGTCGCCGGGTCCTCCACGGCCTTCAGCCCCCAGACGACCAGAGTATAATCGGTGGCGACGAAGCCGAGCGGACCCAGGCCTCGATCTTCCATGCGCCGGGTGATGAGCATTCCCAGCGACTGGTTCGCGTTCCACCCTTCGAACGTATAGTAGCTGGTATAGGCGAGGCCCCTGTGCGGAAAGCTCTCCACAAGCAGCCGGCCGGGTGCAGGCAGGTGCGAGCGCCAATCCTGCACTTCTAGCCATTCGCGCACGTCGTCGGGGAAGCGTGCCCAGCCCGCACGATCGGACAGCATGGAGCGAACCCGGTCGGCCAGATGGGTCGAGATCGGCATCCGCTGCCCCGAGTAACTGGGGATCGTCGCCGATCGCTTTGCTGCGCGCACGATCAGTTCCAGATCCTTCAGCGATTCGACCTCAAGGTCCATGCCAGCGAACCGAAACGTATCGCCCGGCTCCAGGCTGGCGCCGAACCCCTCTTCAACCCGGCCTAGCGAGCGGCCATTGCGGAAGCGCACATCAAGCATCTCGGCATCGACGATGATCCCGGCGTTCAGGCGGTGCCGTGCTGCATGCTCGGGGTGGGTCAGCCGCCAGGTCCCGTCCTTCTCCCGCACGATGCGGCGGAAGCGGTCGTAGGAGCGCAGCGCGTAGCCACCCGTTGCAACGAATTCCAGCACGCGCGTAAACAGTGCCCCGTCTACCCAGGCATAGGCGAGCGAGGAGCGCACCTCGGCAAGGAGCGCCTCTTCCCGGAACGGGCCCGAGCAGGCCACCGCCATGACGTGCTGTGCCAATACATCGAGGCCGCCGGGGCGGAACGGGTCGCCATCGCGCTGCCCCTGCCGCACCGCTTCCTGTGCGGCGAAGGCTTCCAGAAATTCGAAGCGGTTCCCCGGCACCAGCATGGCCTTGCTGGGCTGGTCGAGCCGGTGGTTGGCGCGGCCGATCCGCTGAAGCAGCCGCGACGAGCCCTTGGGCGCGCCCATCTGTACGACCAGATCGATGTCCCCCCAGTCGATGCCAAGGTCGAGGCTGGCGGTACAGACCAGCGCCCGCAGCTTACCCTCCGCCATCGCGCCCTCGACTTTAGCCCTGGCCTCGCGTGAGAGAGAGCCGTGGTGAATGCCGATGGGCAGGTTGCCCTCGTTCGCGTCCCACAGTTCCTGGAAGATGTATTCGGCCAGAAAGCGTGTGTTGGTGAAAACCAGCGTTGTTCGATGGGCGCGAATCTGTTCGATCAGCTGGGGGATCGCCCAGGTTGCGGCATGGCCACTCCACGGAATGCGTTCCTCTTGCGGGAGCAGGATTTCGACCTGCGGATCGGCGCCGGGCTCACCTGCAACCAGTTCCACGCTGTCGATCTCGCCCCAGGGCGCCAGCCATCCGCGATACTCGTCCGGATCGGCCAGCGTCGCCGAAAGAGCGGCCCGCTGGAGGGCCGGGTTGATCGCCTGTAGCCGCGTTAGCGCCAAGGCCAGCAAATCGCCGCGCTTCCCGGTGGCAAAGGCATGGACTTCGTCGACCACCACGCGCTGGAGGCTCGCGAACAGTTCCGGCGCTTCGGGATAGCTGAGTAGGAGCGAAAGCGATTCGGGAGTGGTTAGCAGCACATGCGGAGGCCGCGCGCGCTGCCGGGCCTTACGGTCGGACGAAGTGTCTCCGCTGCGGGTCTCGACCCGAATGGGCAGGCCCAGTTCCTCTATCGGCGTGAGGAGATTACGCTGCACGTCGGTCGCCAGCGCCTTGAGCGGCGAGACATAGAGTGTGTGCAAACCCTCAGGCGCCTTCGCCCCGCCCAGCCGTGAAGGGCAGAACGCGGCAAGCGTGGGCAGGAATCCTGCAAGCGTCTTGCCCGCGCCGGTATCGGCGACCAGCAGGGCATGATGGCCTCGGTCGGCGGCGGCGAGCATCTCGTGCTGGTGCCGGCGTACCCGCCAGCCGCGCGCGCTGAACCAGTCGGCGATCTCTTGTGGGACAAGACCCGGCTGGTTCATGCGGGGCGCGTTACGTTGGGCATGTGGGGGAGCATATCGGCACGTATCGGGAAAAGCACCGCTGTCGCGCAGGTTGCGTGAAGAGTTTGAAGGGAAGACCGGGGGCCATCGCCCCAGACCCCTTTAATGTCGTCGCCGCGCGCGCAGCATCCCTGGGCGCTCACTGCGCCGCAGGCTATAACGTCTCCCGGCTCTCCATGGACGCAAAACGAAACTTCGCGCGTGACCTCGAGGGTAAAGGGGTCTGGGGCGATGGCCCCAGGTCTTCATCCAGGCCTACCCCTTCATCTTCCCCTGTTGCTACCCGCCCCGCGGCCAACTAAAGCGCGGCGATGACGAACTCCCGCCGCACTTTCGCGATCATCTCCCACCCGGACGCCGGTAAGACCACGCTGACCGAAAAGCTGCTGCTGCAAGGCGGCGCTATTCACCTTGCCGGACAGGTCAAGGCGCGCGGCGCTGCGCGGCGTGCGCGGTCGGACTGGATGAAGATCGAGCAGCAGCGCGGCATTTCCGTGACCAGTTCGGTGATGACGTTCGAGCGTACCGATGCGGACGGGAACACGATCACGTTCAACCTGCTCGATACGCCGGGCCACGAGGACTTTTCGGAAGATACCTACCGCACGCTCACGGCGGTCGATTCGGCGATCATGGTGATCGATGCCGCGAAGGGCATCGAGCCGCAGACGCGCAAGCTGTTCGAGGTTTGCCGCCTGCGTTCGCTGCCGATCATCACCTTCATCAACAAGGTCGACCGCGAGGGCCGGGCCTGCTTCGACCTGATGGACGAAGTGGCGGACATGCTGGCGCTCGACGTGTGCCCGATGTCATGGCCGGTCGGCATGGGCGGCGTGTTCGAGGGTATCCTCGACATCGCATCGGGGCGCATCAGCCGCCCGGAGGGTCCGAAAAAGGAGTTCCTCGGGACTGTCGATGAAGGCGCTGCGCTTCCCACCGAGGTGGCCGAGGAGTTGGAGCTGGCAATGGCCGGCTACCCCGAGTTCGACCTGGATGCCTATCGCAGCGGTGACCTGACGCCTGTGTACTTCGGGTCGGCGCTCAAGAATTTCGGCGTGACCGAGTTGATCGAGGCGATTGCGGCCCTAGCGCCGCCGCCCCGTCCGCAGCCGTCCGAGCAGGGCACGATCGAGCCGGAGAACAAGGAAGTCACCGGCTTCATCTTCAAGGTGCAGGCCAATATGGACCCGATGCACCGCGACCGTATCGCGTTCATGCGACTGGTTTCGGGCACCTTCAAGCGCGGCATGAAGCTGACGCCCTCCGGGCTGGGCAAGGCGATTGCGGTACACTCGCCGATCCTGTTCTTCGCGCAGGACCGCGAGCTTGCCGACAGCGCCGAGCCGGGTGACATCATCGGTATTCCGAACCACGGGACCCTGCGCGTGGGCGATACGCTGTCGGAGCGCAACGACGTGCGCTTCACCGGCCTGCCTAACTTCGCGCCGGAAATCCTGCGCCGCGTCCAGCTCAAGGACCCGACCAAGACCAAGCAGCTTCGAAAGGCGCTCGACGATCTCTCGGAAGAGGGTGTGATCCAGGTGTTCTACCCGGAACTCGGCTCGCAGTGGATCGTCGGTGTCGTCGGCCAGCTGCAGCTCGACGTGCTGATTTCTCGGCTGGAGGCTGAATACAAGGTCGAGGCCGTGCTGGAAGCCTCGCCGTTCGACACCGCGCGCTGGCTCAAGGGCGACGACAAGGCGCTGCGCGATTTCGCCGAGATCAACAAGATGAACCTCGCGAAGGACCGTGATGGCGACCCGGTGTTCATGGCGCGTTCGGCATGGGACGTGAACTACCAGCAGGAGCGCAATCCCGACCTGGCGTTCAGCGCCACCAAGGAGCGCTGAACGGCACCCGGGCGTCCGTGAGGGGAACCTGACTGGGCGCTGGTGGATTGCTAAAGCTATCCATTCAGCGGGATATTCAGCGTTGCAGATCAAGTTCGCCAGCTACAACATTCACAAGGCGGTCGGCCTGGATCGGCGGCGCGATCCTGAGCGCATCCTGACGGTGCTGCGCGAGATCGACGCCGACGTAGTCGCCTTGCAGGAAGTTGATCGCCGTTATGGCCGCCGAATGGCAGTCCTGCCGCTCGATGTCATCCACTCAGGCACCGACTATGTCCCCGTGCCCCTCTCGATGAAGCCGGACAGCCTTGGCTGGCACGGCAACGCCCTGCTGGTGCGCAAGGGGATCGAACTGGTCGAGGCGGCGCCGGTGCCGCTTCCGGTACTGGAGCCGCGCGGCGCGATCCGCGCCGACCTCCGTATCGAGGGACGGCGGCTGCGGGTCGTCGGCATGCACCTCGACCTTTCCGGCCTGCGCCGTCGGCATCAGGTGCGAAGTGTACTGTCGCACTGCACCGGCTGCGGCGAGCATGTGCCGACGGTGATGATGGGCGATCTCAACGAATGGGCACAGCGCGGCGGCTGTCTGCGCGAATTCGACGAAAGCTGGCGGGTATTGGCGCCCGGCCGAAGTTTCCCCTCGCGCCGGCCGATGGCCCTGCTCGACCGGATCATTGTATCCAGGGAGTGGGAAGTCCTGGGAACTCAGGTTCACCACAGCCCTTTATCGGCGGTAGGGTCCGACCATCTGCCGGTTGTTGCCTCGCTGAACATGCCTAAAATTTAGGCAACTGCTCACGAATCGGGCGACGTTACGTGCGTTTCCTGGGTTCGTCGGTGAGCGCTTCGCTTGAATCGTCATCAAATCTTGCCAATTGGTAAATTGGCACACCCCTTGCTTAGCATATACGCAGCCGGCGCTGGGGCCGGTGGCTAACAGGGGATAGGCATGAAGTTCATCATAGCCATCATCAAGCCCTTCAAGCTCGACGAAGTGCGCGAGGCGCTGGGGGCAATCGGCGTCGCCGGCATGACCGTTTCAGAGGTCAAGGGCTTCGGTCGTCAGAAGGGTCAGACGGAAATCTACCGTGGGGCCGAGTATTCGACCAACATGCTGCCGAAGGTGAAGATCGAGGTCGCTGCACCTGACGATCTGGCACCTAAGATCGTTGAGACGATTCAGCAGGTCGCCAGCACCGAAGCCATCGGCGACGGCAAGATTTTCGTCCTCGACCTCGCTTCGGCTGTGCGGATCCGCACTGGCGAAGCCGGCGACACCGCGCTCTGAGGGGGATTTTCATGATGAACCGCAAGATATTCGGCGGCCTGGGCGCGACAATCGCGTCACTCGCTGTCTCGACTGCCGCATTCGCGCAGGACGCTGTCCCGACCGTCGACAAGGGCGATACTGCTTGGATGATGACGTCAACCGTCCTCGTCTTCCTGATGATCCTGCCCGGCCTCGCGCTGTTCTACGGCGGTCTGACCCGCTCGAAGAACATGCTCTCGACGATGACGCAGATTGGCGCGGCCGCGTCGCTCGCCATGCTCATCTGGGTGATGTACGGCTACTCGATGGCCTTCGGTGAGGGCGGCAATGCTTTCGTCGCCGGCTTTGGCAAGGCGTTCCTTGCGGGAATCACCCCCGATTCGGTTTCGGGCAGCATTCCCGAATACGTCTTCGTCTGCTTCCAGATGACTTTTGCGGCGATCACCGTCGCCCTGGTTCTGGGTTCGACGGTCGAGCGTATCAAATTCTCGGCGGTCATGGTCTTTGCGGTCGTCTGGCTGACGATCGTCTACTTCCCGATCGCGCACATGGTCTGGGCTCCGACCGGCTACTTCTTCGGCCTGGGCGCTCTCGATTATGCGGGCGGCACCGTCGTCCACATCAACGCGGGTGTTTCGGCACTGGTCGCCGCGATCATCCTCGGCAAGCGCAAGGGCTTCCCGGCTGAGCCGATGCCGCCGCACTCGCTGACGCTGACCATGGTCGGCACCGGCCTGCTGTGGGTGGGCTGGTTCGGCTTCAACGCCGGTTCGGCTCTCGCTGCCAACGGCGCGGCTTCGCTCGCCATGATCAACACTTTCGTCGCCACCGCTTCGGCAGGCCTGTTCTGGATGCTCGCTGAGCGCCTGGCCGGTCACAAGGGTTCGGCTCTGGGCTTCTGCTCGGGTGTCGTCGCCGGTCTCGTCGCGGTTACTCCGGCTGCCGGCAACTCCGGTCCGTTCGGTGCGATCGTTCTGGGCGCTGTCGCGTCGATCATCTGCTTCTTCGCGGTCAGCAAGCTCAAGCCGATGCTCGGCTATGACGACGCGCTCGACGCTTTCGGTGTCCACGGTATCGGCGGTATGGTCGGCGCGATCGGTACCGGCATCGTCTATGCTCCCAGCCTGGGCGGCCCCGGCAAGGCGGACTTCGCGATCGGCTCGCAGTTGGTGATCCAGATCGAAGCGGTTCTCGCCACCATCGTCATCGCGACGATCGGCACTGTGATCGCGATCTTCATTGCCAAGGCAGTCACCGGCCTGCGTGTCACTCCCGAAGTCGAAGCCGACGGCCTCGACATCGGCGAGCACGGCGAGCGCGCCTACAACTGAGTTAACGTTTTCCAGAGTTTGGCGGCGGCGGGTACTTCCTCCTCTCCTCCCACCCGTCGTCGCCAACCGATGTTCCTCCTGCGAACACAAACTTTATAAGGGCCGGAGCCAGCCGCTCCGGCCCCTTTTTTTTGTCTGCGCGGCAGGGGCTTTCGGCGAAAACCTTTGTCGTGGCCCGGGGCTTGTGGAAAGCTGCGTAATGTCGGTCCGGCGGATTTCAGCTGGTCTGGCGTTTCGGGAAAGCGGGGCGCGCATGAAGTACGTCACAGCCATCATCAAGCCGTTCAAGTTCACCGAGGTGAAGGAAGCGCTGAGCGCGGCCGGGGTCTCCGGCGTGACGGTTTCGGAAGTAAGCGGCTACGGCAGGCAAAAAGGCCAGACCGAAGTCTATCGCGGCGCTGAATATGCCTCGAGCATGCTACCCAAAATACGCCTGGAAGTCGCCGTGCCCGATTCGCTCGTGGCAAAGGTGCTTGAGATCATCCGCCAGCACGCCAACAACGACGAGATCGGTGACGGCAAGATCTTCGTATTCGAACTGGCGCAGGCAGTACGCATCCGAACTGGCGAGCAGGGCGACGACGCGCTCTGACGCATCGTCGCCGTATTGCCGGGATTGCTTAGCCGCGCGCGGCGAGCATTTCGATCAACTGGCGAATCGGCGTTACGTCATAGCCGGCTGCATTCGCCTTGGAGGCGATGACGGCCGGGCTGTCACCGGCCTTCGCGCGGGCCAGCGCCCACAGCAGCGTCGAACGCGTGCCGGACCGGCAATAGGCCAGCACCGGGCCTTCGGCGGTTAGCGCCGCTTCCATCGCATCGACCTGCGCCTGGCTGAATCCGGCGTGAGTCACGGGAATCGCGACGTAATCGATCCCGGCCTGACGGGCCGCGGTTTCGATATCGGCACCGGGCGTCTGGTCGTCGCTTTCGCCTTCTGGGCGGTTGTTGATGATCCGCACGATCCCGAGCGCTTTGGCCTCTGCAATGGCATCGGTGCCGATCTGCGGACTGGCGAAGACGGTGTCGGTGATCTGGCGGAACATGGCGCACACTCTCTCGGAAACGATTTTCAGGGCCGACGACAAGGCGACGGGTTTTTGGCCATCAAGCCGCTTCGGATCGAACAGGCAAGCCAATTCGCCGCTGTAAATCGAATGTTTCGCCGTTGTGGGCGCAAAAGGTCACTTATTTCCGTTCGCAATCGATCCTGGATTCGTGTAAGAGGCATGATCGCAGGAAAGCGCCGGGCCTTGCCCGGTTCTTTGCCTGGCGTCCGGCGTGCTACGTCCACGCGTCCGGGCGAATGCTTATGGGGCGCAGCGAAGGTACGTTCGTAGACATGGGTTTTGACAGAGGTCGTCGCGGAAGGGGACGCGACAAGCGGGATCGGTTTGGCGAGGACGAGTTTGACCCGTTCTTTGCTGGGCAGGATCGTTTCGGCGGCGGCGGTGGCGGTGATCGCTTCAGCGGCGGCGGCGGAGGCGGTGGTGATCGCTTCAGCGGCGGCGGTGGCGGCGGTTTCGGCGGCGGTCAGCGTAGCGGTGGCTTCGGCGGCGGTAGCGGTGGTGGCGGCTTCGGCGGCGGTCAGCGCGGCGGCGGCTTCGGTGGCGGCGGTGGTGGCGGTATGCCTGCCCAGGTCGTCGGCCAGGGCCGCGGCGTCGTAAAATTCTTCAACGCAGCAAAGGGCTTCGGCTTCATCCAGCGCGATGAAGGCGGTGATGATGTGTTCGTTCACATCAGCTCTGTCGAGCGTGCAGGGCTCGAAGGCCTTGCGGAAGGCCAGCAGCTTGAATTCCAGCTCGTCGATCGCGGCGGCAAGATCTCGGCCACCGACCTTTCGGTCGTGGGTGACGTGATCGCCGTTGCCAAGCGCGAGCCGGAAGCACCCCAGCGCCAGCTGACGGGCGAGAAGGCGACCGGCACGGTCAAGTTCTTCAATTCCATGAAGGGTTTCGGTTTCATCACTCGTGATGACGGCCAGCCGGATGCTTTCGTGCACATCAGTGCAGTGGAACGCTCGGGCATGTCCGGCCTCAACGAAGGCGACCGGGTTGAGTTCGACATCGAGGTGGATCGACGAGGCAAGTACTCGGCGGTCAACCTGACGGCGCTCCAGGCCTGACCCCGACAGCACTTCCCCCGGTCGTTTGACCGGGAGACTGCAAACGTCTAAATGCGCGCAAATGGCGGTCCGGTAGGGCCGCCATTTGTCGTTTGCGATCTCCACGTGATGAATTTGTTTCGAGGATAACCGACATGTCGATCACCCCGCTGATGCCCGTATACCCCCGGTGCGGCGTGCGCCCCGTTCGCGGTGAGCATTGCCATCTTATCAGCGAGGACGGCCGCCGTTTCCTCGACTTCGCCAGCGGCATCGCCGTCAATGCGCTGGGCCATTCGCACCCCGGCCTGATCGGCGCGATTCAGAAGCAGGCTGAGACGCTGATGCACGTTTCCAACCTCTATGGCAGCCCCCAGGGCGAGGTTGCCGCCCAGCGCCTTGTCGATCTGACTTTTGCGGACACCGTGTTCTTCACCAATTCGGGTGCCGAAGCGGTGGAATGCGCGATCAAGACCGCGCGCGCCTATCACCAATCGGTGGGCAACGATCAGAAGTTCGAACTGATCACCTTCAACAACGCCTTCCACGGCCGGACGCTGGCGACCATCAGCGCCTCCAGCCAGGAAAAGATGCACAAGGGTTTCCTACCGCTGCTGCCGGGCTTCAAGTACGTTGAATTCAACGATCTGGAGGCGGCCAAGGCGGCCATCGGTCCGAATACTGCGGGCTTCCTGGTCGAACCGATCCAGGGCGAAGGCGGTATCCGCATCGCCACCGACGAATTTCTCGGCGGCCTGCGCGCGCTGTGCGACGAGCACGACCTGATGCTGGTGCTGGACGAAGTGCAGAGCGGCGTCGGCCGCGCCGGCACGCTTTATGCCTATGAACAGTACGGCATCACGCCGGATATCATGGCAAGCGCGAAGGGCATCGGCGGCGGCTTCCCGGTCGGCGCATGCCTCGCCACCGAAAAGGCGGCGCGCGGCATGGTCGCTGGCACGCACGGCTCGACGTATGGCGGCAATCCCTTCGCGATGGCCGCGATCGGTGCGGTTCTCGATGTGATGTCCGAAGAGACCTTCATGGCAGACGTGCGTGCCAAGGGCGAGCGGCTCAAAGCGCGGCTTGAGCAGTTCATCGGCAACTATCCCGATCTCTTCGAACTGGTACGCGGACGCGGCCTGTTCATCGGTCTCAAGATGAAGGTAGAACCTCGGCCGTTCGTTGCCCACATGCGCGACAATCACCAGTTGCTCACCGTTTCGGCGGGCGACAATGTGGTGAGGATCATTCCGCCGCTGGTGATCGATGACAGTCACATCGACGAATTCATGGAAAAGCTCTCGGCGGCAGCGGCCAGCTACCAGCCGGAGGATGCTGCTTGATGGCGAAGGATTTCCTAAGCCTGTCGGATGCCGGCGGCGACATGGTCGCCGCCATGATCAACGACGCTATCGATCGCAAAGCCGCGCGCAAGGGTTGGGCCAAGGCGCGGCCTGATGCCGATGCGCCGCTGGCCGGCCATGTTCTTGCGATGATCTTCGAGAAGAACTCGACGCGTACGCGGGTTTCGTTCGACATGGCGATGCGCCAGCTCGGCGGATCGGCGCTGATCCTGGAAGCGGGCAGCACGCAGATCGGTCGGGGCGAGAGCATCGCCGATACTGCGCGCGTACTCAGCCGCATGGTCGATGCGATCATGATCCGAACCGACGATCACGCCAAGATCGAGGAACTGGCCCATTACGCCGAGGTTCCGGTGATCAATGGCCTGACCGACCTGTCGCACCCGTGCCAGATCGTGGCCGACCTGTTGACCGTGGTGGAGCGTGGTTTCGCTCTGCCGGGACTTCAGCTGGCGTGGCTGGGAGATGGCAACAACGTCGCCAATTCGCTGATCGAGGCAGCCGGGCTGATGAAGTTCACGATCCGCGTCGGCGGCCCGGCGGGTTATGAACCGGATGCCGGTTTCGTCGCCCGTGCACGCGCAGCTGGCGGAGAGGTGATCCTGACCCAGGATGCGCGCGAAGCCGTGGCGGGGGCGCAGGTCGTCGTCACCGACACCTGGGTCTCTATGGGCCAGGCGGGCGGCGAGGTGCATGTCGCCGCGATGCAGCCGTATCAGGTCGACGGCGCGCTGATGGCGGCGGCTGCACCGGACGCGATGTTCCTTCACTGCCTGCCCGCACACCGGAACGAGGAAGTGACCGACGAGGTCATGGACGGTCCGCAGTCGGCTGTCTGGGATGAGGCCGAGAACCGCCTACACGCCCAGAAGTCGGTGCTGCTATGGGCACTGGGCAAGCTGTGAGCGGAGGCAATCTGTGAACGAGGACGACCTGTTGCGGCGTGATGACACTGGCTTCGACCGCGTACTCGCCTTCACCGTGCCCGCGCGCCACGTTCGTGGCCGCGTGGTGCGGCTTGGCCCGGTGCTGGAGACGGTGCTTTCGGCGCATGATTATCCCAAAGTGGTCAAGCATGTGCTGGCCGAGGCGCTGGTCCTTACCGCGCTGATGGGATCGCTGCTCAAGGAGGACGGTGCGCAGCTGACCTTCCAGGCGCAGGCCGAAGGCGGCGCGGTGGATCTTCTGGTCTGCGATTATCGCGGCGGTGAGATTCGCGGCTACCTGCGCCACGATCCCGACAAGGTCGCGGCGCTGGAGGAAGACTGCTCGCTAGAGGCGATCTTCGGCACCGGCTACCTGGCGATCACGTTCGACCTGGCTGTCAGCAACGAACGCTATCAGGGGGTGGTGCCGCTGGAAGGCACTTCGCTTGCCCATGCCTGCGAGAACTACTTCGCGCAGTCCGAGCAGGTTCCCACGCTCATCCGCGTGGCGGTCCGCTCCAACGGGCTGCGCTGTACTGCCGGCGGCTTGCTGGTGCAGCATTTGCCAGAGGGTGAGGAGGGCCGGGAACGGCTCCACGCAAAGGAAGACTACCGCGATTGGGAGCATGTCTCGGTCATGGCTGGCAGTGTTCAGGAAGCCGAACTGGTCGATCCCGTGCTCAATCTCGAACAGTTGCTGTGGCGCTTGTTCCACGAGGAAGACGAAGTTCGCGTAGATCCGCTGGCACCGCTTGAGCGTGGCTGTCGTTGCAGCGTGGAGCATTACCGGTCCATCCTGTCGAGTTTCCCGGAGGACCAGCGCGCCGAGATGCGCGATGAGGATGGTACGATCCCCGTCGATTGCGCGTTCTGTTCGAAGATCCTGCGCGTCCCAGCCTGATCTGTCGCAGGCTCGCGGCTTGAATTCGCGGTCAGGCCTACCGATACTGTAATGGCAGGTTGCGTGCGAAACCAAGGGAATGACATTGAGAGCCGCTCTTTCAGCGCTGGTGCCGGCAGTTGTTGCCGCGATTGCGGTTCCGGCGCATGGCCAGAAGCTGCCGCTCGGGATGCTCGACGAACTCGAGCGTGGGGGCTGGGAGCTGCGTGAGCGTGGCGGGGATGCGTCTGTACGCAACATCTGCCTCGACAATGCGCGGCGCCTGATACAGCTGCGGCACCCCGGCGTGCCGTGCAGAAGTGTGGTGGTGGAGGATAGCGCTGTGCAGGTCACGGTGCAGTACACCTGCCATGGCCAGGGCTATGGCCGCACTCGCATCCGGCGTGAAACGAACCGGCTGATCCAGATCGACAGCCAGGGCATCGTCAACGGTTTGCCGTTCTCGTACTCGGGAGAGGGCCGCAAGACGGGCGAATGCCGCAGTTCATGATTGCAGTTGCGGAACGGCAAGGGTAGCTGATCGGATATGCAGGAAACGAAATCTCCCGAACCGAAGCAGGCGGTTGTGCTGCTCTCCGGCGGCCTTGATTCCATGGTCTCGGCAGGCATCGCACGCGAACAGGGCTTCTCGGTTAACGCGCTTACCATTGACTATAACCAGCGGCATCGACGTGAGCTTGATGCGGCAGCTGACATTGCCCGTTTCATTGGTGCCAGGCGCCATGTCGTGATGCCGCTCGACCTTCGCCAATTCGGCGGGTCGGCGCTCACCGACGACATCGAGGTGCCCAAGGAGGGCGTGGGGGCCGATATCCCGGTCACTTACGTGCCGGCGCGCAATCTCGTGTTTCTCTCGCTCACGCTGGCCTGGGCAGAGGCGATCGGCGCGAACGACATCTTCATCGGCGTCAATGCACTCGACTATTCGGGCTATCCCGATTGCCGGCCTGAGTTCATCTCCGCTTTCGAGAACATCGCGGGCCTGGCAACCAAGGCGGGAGCAGAAGGGCAGGCGCTGCGTATTCATGCGCCGCTGCAGTTCATGGGCAAGGCCGATATCGCCCGCGAGGCTGATCGCCTCGGGCTTGATCCTGGCATGAGCTGGTCGTGCTACGATCCGCAGCCGGATGGTAATGCCTGCGGCCTGTGCGACAGCTGCCGCTTGCGCAAGGCTGGCTTCGCCGATGCCGGACTGATCGACCCTACGCCTTACGCCGCCTGATACTGGCTGGCAGCGAATAACAAAAAGCCCCGCAGCGCGATGAGCGCTGCGGGGCTTTTTATATTGGCGTTTGCAGCACGTGCCCGCCCGCCAAGGCTGCCGATCAACGACAAAAGAAAAGGGGGCCGGATTGCTCCGACCCCCCAATCTTGACCGTTGCCGGTTCGCTTACATGCCCGAACCCGGACCGTAAGTGATCTCGACGCGGCGGTTCTGCAGCTCGCGCACACCGTCAGCGGTGGGAACGCGCGGGTTGGCTTCACCGAATGCCTGGCTCGAGATCGAACCGTCGGGGATGCCGTGACCGGTGAGGTACGAACGGACCGACGAGTTACGACGCTCCGAAAGACCCATGTTGTACTTCGGCGTACCCGAGCGGTCGGTGTAACCGGCCAGCATGATGGGAACGCTGTCGCAGTTGCCGTAGGCGCTGACTGCGCTGTCCAGAATGGTCGCGGCTTCCGGCGTGATGTCCGACTTATCCCAGTCGAAGAACACGATGTACGGACCCTTGTTGCATTCCACAACCGGCGGCGGCGGAGGCGGCGGCGGAGGAG
>NZ_CACSJO010000014.1 GCF_902706195.1 Novosphingobium sp. 18050
CGGGCCAGTTCCGTTGTCGTGCCGATGGTCACGAGCGGGACCGCTTGCTTCCAGAAGGCGGCGGCGGCGGCGCAGAACTCCGTGCTGGGTACGGGCGGCGCGCCGCATCGTCACCTTGGGCGCGGGCTTTGCGGCGGGCGAAGAGATTGTCGACCATATGTTCGGCGGCGGCGAACGCAGGGCGGGCGCTGGCAGCGAGTATGACCCCGGGGTCAATCAGGACATGGGCGGAGCGGACTTCGGCATCTCCAACGACAGTTCGTGGGACGATGGCGCATCGGGCAGCGACAGCGGCTGGTAGGTCGAGGTTCTGCCGAACGCCGGAGAGGTGTGCGCTGCATTCGGCATTATCGTCGAACCGCCGTGGATCGTTTGCCCATAATGCCCTAGGAGACAGAACGACTGCGATGGCGTTATGGAGGCAGAAGCCATGACCAAGGCGGATATCAGGTACCTTGCCCAGTCCCTGCTCGGGAAACAACCCGATGCTCTCGATACCGAGGAGCAGAATGTCCTTGAGGACATTCAGAACCAGAATCCGACGAGCCAGGACGCTGCCGATATCGCCGATCAGCGCGCGTCGTTCGGCGACAGGCTGTCGGACAAGGTCGCCGGTATAGGCGGTTCCTGGGGTTTCATCATTTCGTTCGGGGTCGTCCTGTTCGGATGGATGGTGCTCAACACCGATGTTCTGGGGCACTGGCACCTGGCCTTCGATCCCTACCCCTACATCTTCCTCAATCTGATGCTTTCGATGCTGGCAGCCGTGCAGGCGCCGATCATCATGATGAGCCAGAACCGTCAGGCCTCCATCGACAGGCTGGCCGCCAGCATCGACTACGAGGTGAACTTGCGCGCCGAACTGGAGATCATGCGGATCCAGGACAAGCTGGACCAGGAAGTAGCGGCGCAGATTTCAATCCTGCTCGATGGGCAGCGGGCCATGGCCGAGCAACTCGGGCAACTTCAGGTTACCTTGGCGGCTCAAAGCAACTGAGCGGGTTGTCCGAAGATATGCCTTCGGCATATACCTCCAACATTCTTATCCGTTTCGGATTTAAGCTGATTTTGAATAAGAATCTTCGCCCCTATTCGCTACGATAGACGGGCCTTGGTCTGCCAGAATCTGCGTCTTCTTCGCCGTGCCAATCGACCTCGCGCTGGTCGTCAGCCTGGTCGATGCCGTGATCAGCGTGATGCAGTAAGGCTGGCCCAGACTCAGATCGATGTCCTTCGTATGGTGTGTGGCTGGGTCGGTTGAGGCAAGCTGGAGCGCAGCGGCAGAGTCGGCGCTTGAAACGCCGTAATTGTGCGTGCGTGATTACGCGGATTTCATCGGGCGGCCACTGCCCGGTAGCCCACACCGTGCGAGGATCGTGTCGCCATCGCTGCTTTCACCGCAGCGGTGCGAAGGATGAATGCCATGGTGCACGCCGATATCGACTTTCGCGAAATGGTTCAGGGCGCGGGGATACCTGCAATGCAGGAGGGACGGTGTGCCATGTTCGACCTCGACGGCACGATCCTGACCCACGATTCCACGGCCCGGTGGATCGCCGTGCGCCTGCGTCGCTCGCCGCTGCGCTGGCTTGTTTCGGGCATGGTGGCAGTGCTCGCCTTGCCGCTCCTTGCCGTGCCGCAGTGCCGGAAGGTCGCCGGATCGATGCTGCTTTGGGTGGCCAGCTTCGGCATGGACGAGGCCGGGTTGCATCGCTCGTTCGCAGCCTTCGCGGATGAACTTTGGGCCGGCAAGGCTACGGCCTGCCGCCAAGGTGCCATTGCCCGTCTGAAGTGCCATGTCGCAGAAGGCGACAGGATCGTGGTGGTGACCGCTGCGCCGCTGCCGCTCGCGCAGGCGATCGTCGGGCATCTGGGGATAAGGGTGGTCACGCTCGGCTCGCGGCTGGAGCGCAGGGCGGGGGGCTGGGTGCTTGCCGATCACTGCCGGAATCGCCGCAAGTGCGCGGCTCTCGCAGAAGCTGGCTACGGCAGCGGCTGGTCTTTCGCCTACAGCGACAGCCTCGATGATCTTCCTTTGCTTGAAGGGGCAGAGCACCCTTTTCTGGTGAACGCCAGCAGTCGCACCCGTCGCTATCTGCGTGGTCATCTGCCCCCTATCGCGGCGGTCTGCTGGTAGCTGCGACGGGCAGCAGACTCAATTCCCGATGACCGGGCACCGGAGTTTGTATTTTGAAGTTACTTGAGGCACTCCAAGTAAAAACAGGGATGGAGAAGGCTATGGCCGCGTTAGCGTATCCGTGGGCAGGTAGGCATGCACGAAAGTGGATGGCGCCGCTGATACTTGCTCCAGCAGCCATCTCATTCTGCGGCCTGGCGCAGGCGCAAGATGTTTCGGGGCGGCCGGACGATCTAAAAGTCGGCGGGGACCGGATTTCCGTCGGTGTCGGTGTGGCGTCGACGCCCACTTACGTGGGGTCCGACAAGTCGACTGTCATTCCCATGGCCGCAGTACAGGGGCAGGTTTCCGGCATCAGTTTCAACACGATGGGAACGGCGATATACGTCGACGCGGTGCCCTCCAGTGGAAAACCCGGCTGGAAGCTGGAGCTTGGCCCGCTGGCAGCGCTGCGGCTCGACCGTACGAGCAGGATCGGCGACAGTGCGGTTCGCGCGCTGGGCAAACTGAACACCGCAGTCGAACTGGGCGGTTCGATCGGTGTCCAGCGGACCGGGGTGATCACCAGCGCTTACGACACTTTCTCCGCCAGCCTTTCGTATCAGTACGATGTTGCGAAGGCGCATTCCAGTTACGTGCTGAGCCCTGAAATCGATTATGATACTCCGCTTTCCGAACATGCCTTCGTGTCGTTCTCAGGCTCCGCGGATTATGTCGGCAAGGGGTTTGGCAACTACTACTACGGCATCGACGACGCTGGCAGCCTTGCCAGCGGGCTGCCGGTCTATACCGGTGCGGACAAGGCTGGGTGGAAGGACTGGAATGTCAGCATGATGGTGCTGCATTCTCTGACCGGCAACCTGACCCATGGACTCGGCATATTCGCCACCGGCGGTTACCAGCGGTTGCTAGGCGCCTACCGCCGCTCGCCGATCGTGGCCGACGTCGGTAGCGCGAACCAGTGGAGCGGAGCCGTTGGCATCGCCTATACCTTCCGATGATGGCGGCAGCATACTGTCGGTCGGCCAAGGCGATACTTGTACCGATCGCCACCCTGTCCATACTTGGATTGTCCGGGTGCCTCGATCGCAACCGGACACCGGCCTCGCGGGTCTATTACCACGGACCGAAGTCCGATCACTTCGATGGGGCGCATTTCTTCAACCCTGAAGGCGAGCAGGGCAGCGGCGGTGGGAAACGTGACGGTGTCGGCACGTTCCTGCGCATTGCCGAAGGACGTGGGGGGCATCACACCTGGCCCTCGTCTGTTCCGGTGGTTCAGACCGTACCGCCGCTCCGCGTGGAAGGCGGGCGTATGCTGGTCACCTGGATCGGGCATGCGACGACGCTGGTGCAGACGCAGGGTGTCAATATCCTCATCGATCCGGTCTGGGCCTGGCGTGATTCCCCGCTGCCGTTCGTCGGCCCCAAGCGCGTCCGGGAGCCGGGCGTGAAACTGACCGACCTGCCGCCGATCGATATCGTCCTGATCAGCCACAACCATTACGATCACCTCGATATCGGCGCGCTCAAGGAGATCGAGCGGCGCGATCATCCGTTGATCGTCACCGGTCTGGGGAACGATACCCTGCTTGCGGAACATGGGCTGAAGGCCACGGCGGGCGACTGGGGTCAGTCGATTCCCTATCGTCCGGGTATCGCGATCGAAATCACGCGCGCCCATCACTGGAGTGCCCATTGGTACGACGATATCGACCGCGCGCTGTGGTGCGGCTTTCGCGTCGAGCTTCCGGGCGGCGATGTCTACTTCGCTGGCGATTCCGGTGACGGCAAGATGGCCTGGGCGAGCGAGGTCGCCCGCGAAGGCCGACCGATCCGGCTCGCACTACTGCCGATCGCCCCCTACAAGCTGACCTCGCCGCAGACAGGTAACCACATGGACCCGGACCAGGCCGTCGACGCCTTCCGTATCCTGCGCCCGGCCCATGCCCTGGCGGTGCATTGGGGGACTTTCGAACTTGGCGCTGAAGCCATCGGAGATGCGCCGGTTCGCCTCGGCGAGGCGCTGCGACGAAATGGCATAGCGGCCGATCGCTTTCGCGCGATGGACGCCGGGCAAAGCTGGGACATCCCTGGCATGGAGGAGTGACGGATTGCTCATGCTCCGTACTTCGCAGGCCGAGGCATGAATAGTAGCCGTCTGAAAGACAGGCGCATTGAAGAGAGTGTCGGGGCCTCAAGGGACGAGCGAATCGCGCTTCGCGATGTGCGTTTCGTGGATTGATGTTGAAGCTGAAATCATAAGATGAAAGCCGGCCGGATGCCGATGCCGGCTGGTTCACCGCGACTTTTCGCTTTCCGACGATTCCCGCAATAGCCGCCGCGCACCGTTGGCCGGCAAATAGGTGAAGCTGCGCCGTCAAATAAGAGAATGATCCTACATATTTCCTATTGTAGCGATACGCTATGTATCATAAAAGGGTGGAAATCACGAACCAGGGAGAGGTTCACATGAATGAACAGACTGGCGTCCGGCCGTTTGCCGACATCGACTTTTCCGCCTTGAATTGGCGGATCGGGACCGACCGTTATACTTCGCCCGAAATCCAGGATCTCGAACGCGAAACCATATGGAGCAAAGTATGGCAGATCGTCGGGCGGGCGGACGAACTGCCAGATAGTGGCGACTGGAAGCTCTACACCCTGTTCGACCAGTCCTACGTCATCGTGCGCGGCCGCGACGGTGTGCTGCGCGGTTTCGTCAATGCCTGCCGTCACCGGGGCAACATTCTGTGTACCGAGAAAAAGGGGCACGCAGGCCGCTTCACTTGCCCTTATCACCTCTGGACCTACGGGCTCGACGGTAAGCTGATCGCCGTCGCCCGGCCGGATCTTGTCGGCGACATCGACAAGGGTGATCACGGCCTGGTGGAAGTGCCGGTCGAGGCTTTCGCGGGTTTCATCTTCCTCACCCCCAACAAGGACACCAAGCCGCTGGCCGAGTTCCTGGGCGAGGAAGTGATGGAACGCCTTGCGGCCTACAGGCTCGACGAGATGACGCCGGTCGGCATGGACGTCCGGGAGGCCCTTGATTGTAACTGGAAGGTCGTGATCGATGCCTTCTCCGAAGGATATCATATCATCGGCGTTCATCCTGAACTGCTCTCGGTGATCGACCTGGAAGCCGGCAACAGCCGCCACGGCTTCTTTGGCGATCACGGCATGGCCGTATCGCCCTTCGAAGTGAAACAAACCGCCGAGTGCGGCCTGGACGCGCAGGTGGAAGGCATCCGCAACCTGCCCGGCACATTTCCGACCGTCGCCGAAGTCCTGCCGCGCTTCGAGGAGTTGGTGAATGCATACCGCGATCCGTCGAGCGCCATCTCCTTCCCGGAAGGAGTGACGGTGCGCACGCTGTTGCAGCAGGCCACGCGAGAAACGCTTACGGGCAAAGGCCTCGATGTCAGCGCCCTGACCGATGACCAGATGAGCGATAACCAGGGCTGGTTCCTGTTCCCTAACTTCTTCATGACCATCCGCGCCGGCGAGGCAACGACGATCATGGCCTATCCACACCCAGGCGGCGATCCGAACAAATGCGTGTGGCACGTCACGGCCTACATGTGGCTGCCCCCGGCAGTGCGTACTCAGTACCGTGCCGAGCCAATCGAAGTGACAGAACCGAATAGCTATCCCTACTTCCTGGCGCTGCAGCAGGATTACGAACAGATGCCGCGCCAGCAGAAGGGGCTGCGTAATTCCGGCCTCGGCCACATGTCGCTAATCCGCGAAGAACTGAGCATCGCCCGGTTCCACACCGTCCTCGATCGCTATCTTGCCCGCCAGTCCGCCTGAATGGAGACCCTGCAATGACGATGTATGAAATGGCCGATGTGATCGGCAATTATACCGGCCTTACGCGCAAGGCGCTCGATTACGGCGAAACGATCAAGGCGCTCATTGACGCGTCCAAGAATGCTGGCTTCGATCCCGTTCGGTGGGATGAGCTGGGCGCCTTTCTGAATATCCCGACTTTTGAGCGCATCGGAAACTTCAAGGAAGTGATGGACTGGCAAACCTACCGAAACTTCCTCGTTGACTGGGCGCCCGCCGCAGATTGGGAATGCTCGTTCAAGCGCGTGACGGAAATCGGCAACCTGGTTCTCCTCGAACTGGAGGAGCGCACGGTGATGGGCGGCGCGAAAAATGAGGTCAATTCGCTCTCGGTCTACGAGTTCGACGACTTGGGCAAGATACGCCACCTCGACATCTATCTCCAGATGGCGCTACCCGATCCCGCGATGCTCGCCAGCTATGCAGACGTTAACATTGCGGGGTGACAGCCTGCCCGCGGGTCCTCTAGTCCAGCAGCATGGAAGCGAAAAAGCCCACACACCTCTTTGATGGCAAGCCGCAACGCGAACCGCGCACGGATGGCCGGAGGCCGGGGCGCCCGACGCGTGAGATGATCGAGCAGCGCAACGAGGAGCTGCTCGATCGCTCTCTCGACTTGTTTCTGGACAAGGGCTTCGATGCGACGACGATCGACATGATCTGTGCCGAAGTCGGTATGGCCCGCAAGACCATCTATTCGCGCTACGGCGACAAGGACACCCTGTTCAAGGCGGCCCTGCAGCGCGCGATCGACCAATGGATCATCCCGGTAGACCGTCTGCGCGCGCAGGAATGCGACGACCTCGAGGCAACACTCGTTGCCGTCGCTCGCCTGTGGGTTTCCAATATCAAAAAAGATTCAGGGATGCGGCTGGTGCGGATCGCAAATACAGAAGTATTTCGCAGCCCTGAAATTGCCCGCTATCTCTGGGAACGTACCGCCGAACCGACGATCGGTTATATCTCCGACCTGCTGGAACGACGTCTGCGGCCGGGTGCTCCATCCGTTCCCGATGCGCGTGACGCTGCCGCTTCGTTCCTGATCCTTGTCGTGGAAGGGTCGGTGCAGCTGACGTTGTGGAACCAGATGTCACCTGACGATTACGACCGCCAGATTCTGTACCGCACTCGCCTATTTCTCAATGGGGCTTCGAATGAAGCAGGCCCATTGCCGAACTGATCTTGCTTCCTCAAGGACGGCCGATCTTGATCCTGGTATTGGATCGCGCGGTTTGACGGTGCGATCCTGGAAGTCACATGTGGTCCGTGCGTGACGGAAGCGCCACGGCCAGGCATGCCGTAAGAGCAGCAATGCAGCGATCGCAAACTTCACTCGCGGCGCTGCATCAAAAGCGGGAGCGTTAGGCCGTGCGCAATCTGCTCCATCGCTTCCTGTCATCAAAATCAGGATTGAAGGCATCCGAAAATTTAGAGCCTATTCAATGGCGGCATGAATTCGGTAGCCAACGCGGGGCATCGGTTCGGTCGTACCATCCCATCTCCATATAACGCCCTGGATCAGCAGTTCGAGGAAACCGGCAGATGTTCCAATCGGCCGTTGCCGATGCCTTATCAGCCAAATTAGCGCACCTCCGACAGGCCCCTCATATTCTGGGCCGGTCCACGAGACCCGATCTTTCGACCAAGCTTCTCTGTGGGCATTTCTCACTACTTGCTTGAGATCATGAGCAGAAATATTCTTCGCCGTACTGCATGGTCCCGCTTTGTCTACATGGCTGATTCGTGCCGTATTCATCGAAATCGCTTAAGTGGCGATCAACGCGGGGCTCCATAGTGCGGCAACAAAAGTTGACATCCGTAGCGCTCGTTATGCGCAATTCGCTATCTTATCTAGACAGCGTTTTTGCGCTTAATGAGGCGCGTAAGCCATTTGTAAATGTTCCCGATGAGAATTTCACGAATGCGCTTGCAGGCCTGGACGTTGAAAGTTGTATAAACCCTGATGAAGGGGGCGGATGGTTTGTTGAAAGTCATCCACTGATCCGTGACGATCTGCCCGCTCAGGTCACCTATACTTCGGGAACAGAAGGAAAGCCTAAAGGCATTGTCCTGACTTACGCAAATATCACGGACGCGGCCGAGCGGATCATCAATCAGATGGGGCTGACATCCGACGTGCGTGAGTATGTTGGCGTCCCTGTCACCTATAGTTTTGGCATTGGTCGTATACGCGCAGTCAGTGCGGTAGGAGGTAGGTCATATCTCCCGCCCCGAGGTTTCGACCCGCTCGAGCTTTCGCGAATGCTGAGTTCGGGTGAGGTCAACGCCTTGTCTGCGGTTCCTACGCTTCTGCGGATATTGCTTAGGGCGAGCGCCGTTATCGCCGATGCGGGCAAGAATCTGCGTTGGCTGGAAATCGGTTCGCAATACATGACCGGCGCTGAGAAGCGCGGGATTCGCGAGCTTTTCCCCAACGCTCGGATAATTCAGCACTATGGTCTGACGGAAGCCTCCCGCAGCACTTTCCTGCAGATCTCGGAAGTTCCCGATGAGCTTCTGGAGTCAGTCGGCACTCCCGTCGGTGCGACAGAGGTTGCGATATCGGCCGAGGGGCGCATCCGTATTCGCGGCCCGCACGTTGCGCGATGGCGGGTGGATGATGATGGGTTGCTGGCGCTTTGCGACACTGACGGTTGGCTGGAAACAGGTGACCTTGGCCGCGTGGAAGATGGCTATCTTTACTACGATGGCAGAGCGGACGACCTGATCAATACAGGTGGTATAAAGATCAATCCGGACATGCTTGAGGCGCGCATCGGTCAGCTCTTGGGACAAGGCGGCAAGATAGCTGTGGCAAAGGTGCCCGACGCGCTTCGTGGCGAAGGCATTCTGGTTGCGACAGAAGCGCCTGATCTTACTGTCGATCGGCTTCAGTCGGTTTCGGTAGAGGCCCTGAAGGAGTTCGGGGTAGTTGTGGGAGGTGCGTTGCACGTCAGGGTCATCCCGGCGATTCCGCGGACCGCGACCGGCAAGCCAATGCGTCGCCTCCTGACTGAGGAATTTGTCGAGAGGGGCAAAGCCGCCGCCTTTGACGCCGCGGTGGAACCGGCGGCGGAAGCGGGCCGGTGCGACGTACAGGCCTTCTTCCGGGAATTTTTCCCCGGGCGGCGTATCCGCCGAAGTGACAGCTTTGAAAGCATGGGGGGCGATTCCCTCAGCTACATTCAGTTTTCGCTTGGGTTTGAGGGGCGCTTTGGCGCTCTCCCGGGGGGATGGGAATCTCTGACGATCGACCAGTTGGAAAACAGTGCGGGGACCGGCGTAAGGGGAGGCTGGCCCAGCCTGGATGCTGCCGTATTGACGCGCGCATTCTTCATGATTTGTATAGTTGCTCTGCACTTTGATACGTTCGTTTATAGCAAGAATTGGGGGGCCGCATATTTCCTGTTCATGCTTTGCGGTTACAGTATCATGCGCTTCCAGTGGCCGGAAATAAGCCGCACCGGCAAAGTCGGTACGATATTTGGTACGGCTTTGAGTGTGGCGATTCCAACCGTAATGGTAATCATCGTAATGCAGCTTTGGTCCAGAACTTTCGAGTTGAAACCATTGCTGTTGATATCGAACTGGTTTGACCCGCATCAATATCATGTCGCGTACTATTATTTTGCCGAAATATACATTCAGCTGATTCTCGTGGTGGCGGCGATAATGTCGTTTCCGGCCTTGCGAAAAATTCTGAAAAATAAACCCATGGTTTTCTGCATCGTCCTTCTGGTTTCCGCAACGGTCGTAAGCGGGCTGGTTGAGAAAGTCTGGGATACGAACTACCTCTACCATCGCACGCCCATCTGGTATTTTTGGACAGTCGCCGCTGGCATGTTGATGGCAAGTGCGCGTGATATGCAAAGCCGTGTTCTCGCCATGGTAGTCGTGAGCATTGCTGTTGTAGACCATCATGGTTTTACTTCCGCCAGCGCTTACATATGCGGTGGTTCGGCGTTGTTGCTTTTTGGGACCTCGATAAGGTTGCCCTCTACGGCAAAGTTGATGATATCCGAGGTCGCCGGTTCGTCGATGTTCATGTATCTCAGCCATTGTCAGGTCTGGTCGTTGGTTATGCGGGTATTTCACGGGCCGAGACCGTGGATTGCTCTTAATCTCGCAATCGGGGTTGGTATTGTCTTTGCGCACTCATACCATTGGATCGAGCGCAGGGTGCGGGCGTTCCTGAGTGCCCGGGGTGAGGGTGGTGCCGGGGGTATTCTTCAGGATGCTCATTTGCTTGAGCGAAATATGGAACTTCGGCAGCTGCCAGTTCACGCTATAAATGGATAAGTAATTCCGGGACGGACCTTTCCAGGCAGCGTGGACAAATTCTGCGTTTGTTTGGTGCAAATGCCCATGGAGCGTTTTCCGATCACTTGGGGTCATATCCGCAAGAGCTGAAGTAATTGGCGTATTCGGTCGACTGGAAGATGTCGATGAACTTGCCGATGAGGCCCCACAGGCCGCCGACGGTGCGCTCGCCGATTTTCCTGAGCATGGCCTTGCGGCAATGTGGCCACGGGAATGCCGTCGGTACTTTGTTTCAGATGAACGCTTTTCGCGCGTCTGAGAATTGGGATGCTTTCATGTTCCTTCGCTCATCCCAACCAGGAGCCGGTCCGCGAAAAAATCCAGCTCAAAACGACCCAGTTTTAAGGTATTATATCAAGTTACCGCGCGGCTCCCATTCGGGCAGCCGCGTTGCCCGTGCCGCGTGGGTGAGGAGCGGCGGGTACAACCGGGCCAGCCGGACCCCGGCCCACCGCATCCGCGGGTGATGCAGCGCGTTCTGCAGTAGCATTGCGCGCCCAACCTGCCCCCGTGCCTCGGCAGCGATTTGCGCGGGATAGCTGCGCGCATCTCCAGCCATTACGCACTGCGCCGCAAGGAAGGCGCTCCGTAATGCTATTGCCATGCCGTCTCCGGTTAGCGAGGCGGTCATCGCCCATTGGTCGCCAAGGCGCAGAACGTGGCCTTCGTCGACGAGCGAGGGCAGGCCGTAGGTGAGGTTGGCGATTGTCACCGGGCGCTCGAACAGGGGTTCCGCATCAGCCAGCAGGCCGCGCAGGCCGGGACTTTCGCCGAGCCAGCTACGCACGCCGTTCCAGTCGCCGCCGATGAGGGCCAGCCGGTTGCGCCGCAGCACGAGACATAGGTTCGCGCGGCCCCCCTCGATCATCTGCAGCCCGGCATAGCCGTCTTCGAGCAAGGCCAGTACGATCGTTCCAGCCAGATCGCAGACAGCGCCCGGTGCGAGGCGGTAGTGCATCTTGAATCCGACGAAGCTTTCTGCTGCACGTCGTGGCAATGCACCGTCGGGCTTCCGGACCGACAGCTTTCCCGTCGCGAGCAGTAGATGGCGGCCGGTCCGGTCGCCGTGGCTGGTCCGCACGGATCTGTCGCCCAATTCCAGCACCCGAACACCGCGTTCCACCTGCACACCGGCTGCCTCGGCGCGGCCGAGCAGCACTTCGTCCAGAGCATGACGGCTTAGGCCCAGTGCACCGAAAGGAAGGGGCGCTTCGGCTTTAATCGTTCCGCAGAGCAGCCGGATGCGCGTGATCGGCATAGCGCCAAGGGCCTTGGGATCGACGCCGAGTTGTCTTAGGTGCGCGACCGCCTCGACCGACAGGAACTCTCCGCAGACTTTGTGGTGCGCAGCGCTTTCCCGTTCCAGCAACCGCACGCTCATTCCGCCGCGTGCCAGCAGGCAGGCGGCAGCACTGCCTGCGAGCCCCGCGCCAATGACGAGGGCATCGGTCACCTCAATCTTCCAGCATGAAGCGGAAGCTCTCTGCAGCCATGCCGGGCCCGAAAGCCAGCGCAAGCCCAGGGCCGCGTGCCTGCCCGGCCAGCATCCGCGCAAGTATGAACATTAGTGTAGACGACGACATGTTGCCGCTATCGTGGAGCACTGCCCGGGACGGCGCCAGTGCATCGGCGCCGAGGCCCAGCCCATGCTCGACGGCATCGAGCACGGTACGTCCGCCTGCATGAACCGCGAAAAGCGTGAAATCATCCACCGCTGATCCGCGCAGCAGGCCGCCGTCGTCGTTGCGCGCGGATTCCGCGGCGAGAGCCTTGGCGATCCGGGTGGGCACTTCACCGCCGAGGTGCATGTCGAAACCCTGGTCGCCAATGCCCCACGTTATTGCATCGGCAGTGCCGGGAATCGCCGCAGAGCGGAAATCCTGCAACGCGATGCCACCGCCGTCGGACGTCACCAGCGCGGCTGCCGCGCCATCTCCGAACAGCAGCATGGCGAGCAGGCTGGCGAGATTGCCGCTACGCTGGAAGTGAATGGTACATAGCTCCACCGTCACGACCAGGACGCGGGCTTCCGGCTCGGAGCGGATAATGTGATGCGCCGAGCGGAGTGCGGTGACGGCGGCATAGCAGCCCATGAAGCCCACTACGGTGCGCTCCACGCCGGGGTTTAGCCCGGCCCGTGCGATGATCGTCTGGTCGAGGCCCGGCGCCATGAATCCGGTGCATGAGGCGACGATCAGGTGAGTGATGCCCTGCGATCCGATGTCGCCCCCTAGAGCGGCAATGGCATCGAGCGCAAGCTTCGGCGCATCCCGCTCATAACGGGTCATACGCTGCCCGGTGGAGGGCCAGGAACCGGTTCCGTAGAAACCCTCGACGTCGGTGACGGTGCCGTCGTCAAGCGTCAGCGGTTCGAGAAAGGAATAACGCCGGGCGATACCTGAGCGTGCGGCCATACGCTCGAACACATGGCGCGAGCGGGCGTCGGGCAAGCCGGATGCCACGAAGCGTACGAAAGCGTCATGCACCTCGAATGGAGGGTTGGCGGTGCCGATGCGATTGATGCGGGCGATCGTAGTGGTCATGCGCGGCGTCCTATCAGTACGGCGTTGAGGCCGCCGAAGGCGATGCTGGCGGATACGAGTGCATCGGGCTCGAACGTCTGGGATTCCAAAACTAATGGCAGATCGCAATCGGGATCGGGCCCAAGGTGGTTGAGGATCGGCGGCGGAGCACCCTCGCGCAGGGCCAGTAACCCGAGCAAAAACTCCATCGCGCCGGTCGCGCCGATCATGTGACCATGCGCGGACTTGGTGGCGATTACGCGGTGCCGGGAAAGGGAAGCGCCATAGACCCGGTGCAAGGCGGCGGTTTCGGCCGGATCGTTGAGCGCGGTTCCGGTGCCGTGCGATGAATAGAGGATGGGCTCATCGAGCGCGAGGCCTGCGTCTTCGTGCGCGGCGAGGATGGCGGCGGCGATGCCCGCCACGTCGGGCGCGGTCATGTGGCCGGCGTCGCTCGACAGGCCATAGCCCGCCAGTTCGCCGAGGATACGGGCGCCGCGTGCAAGGGCATGGTCTTCGCTTTCCAACACCAGAATGGCCGCTCCTTCGCCCAGCACCATGCCCTTGCGATCTCGTGAGAAGGGGCGGCAGGTGTCGGACGCCAACACCCCCAGCGATCTCCACCCGGTCAACGATCCGAGCGTGAGACAAGCCTCGCTGCCACCGGCGATCACGACGTCGGCGCGGCCGGCGCGAATCATGTGCATCGCTTCGCCCAGTGCATGGGCTGACGAGGCGCAGGCGCTAGATAGTGTGAAGGCCGCGCCGTGAACGCCCAGCAGCATGGAAAGGTGCGCGGCGGGTGCTGCGATCATCGAACTGGGGATGGTCTGTGGGTGGACCTTGGGCTGCCCATGCGCGAACAAACGTTCGTAGGCGGTTTCTATCGTCGCATTGCCGCCGCTACCGCAGCCGACCAGGATCGCCGTCCGGTGTGCGAGCGAGGGATGGCCGCCGAGGCCCGCGTCGGCCACTGCTTCGATCGCTGCCTCCAAGGCGAAGGCGGATAGCGGGTCGAGCCGGCCCAGCCGGCGCAGCCGGTCCGCTTCCACGCCGGGAAAGCGCACTTCATCGCCGGGCGGTTCTTGCGTCCATGCCGCGATTCCGGCCGTTGCCGGCGATGCCAGGGCGCGGATTGCACCGTCGCTGCTTCGCGCGCGCCTCCAGTTCGCTGCAACACCGCGGCCGAGCCCGCTTACGCAGCCCATGCCGGTTACCAACACGCGAGGTGCGGTCATTGCGACGAGGCGACGCCGATGCGGTCGAACAATTGTTGCAACGTCATTTCGCGCGTGAGTTCCTCGGGCTGGATTTCGATGCCGTACTGGTCCTCCAGTTCGAAAAGCATGCTGACGAGGTCGATCGAAGAAATGTCGAGCGTCTCCAGCGTGGCCTGCGGAAGCAGACGTTCCACCGGCAGGCCGGTCTCTTTCGCGATCAATGCGGTGAGATCGTCGGGGTTCATCGGTGATTCTCCATGGTCGGGCAGGCCCGCTGGCGGGTGCGGAAAAACAGCAAAACGCAGTCGGTTACGTCCAGCGTGCCATTGGCGCCGAGCCGATAGCTGGCGCGATAACCGCGGCCTGACTTGGGCTCGTATGCTCGCCCGCCCGGCCAGCCATCCCCCTCCGGCGAAAAACCGGAAAGGTTTGGGATGCCCAGTAATGCGCGGCGGCGCTGCGGCGGATGGGAGGTGTCGATGTCTCGGCCGGTCTGCCAGCGGTCCGGCAAGGCCGCCTGCGCGGCATGTGTGGAGGAAGCGCGCAGCGTTGCCAGAGTGAAAGCCACGGCAATGCTAACGCACTTCATCGAATCCCTCCGCTTCCACTGTGCCTTATGGGGTTGCGCGCTTTGCGTGATATCCGCAAGCGCGCCGTATTCGCTTCTTCCAAAAGCCGGTTGGTGTCATGGTGGAAGCGCCCGGAAGTTGCGCGATCGCATCCGTCGACAAGGAAGAGGAGACCGGCCATGAGCAGCTGCCGCCTAGCTAGCACCCGCTCGATAATAGCGCCGTGATGGACCTTTCGGTCAGGTCGCATCGTGAGGAGCAGATGGATGCAGCCGATCTCGACGTCGATGTCTATGGGCAGGTCCTGCGCGATCTGGCGCGGGTCAACCGTTGGACCTTCACGGCGCGCCCGGCGTTGTCGTTTGTTGCGCGTGCGATCGGCGATGCGCGTGAATTCAGCATGCTGGACGTAGGTTTCGGCTATGGCGATATCTTGCGCGAAGTCGCCCGCTGGGCTGCCCGTCGCGGTATCGCGGCAAGGCTGGTGGGCGTCGACCTCAACCCCGCGAGCGAGAACCTGGCGTGCGCGGCGACGCCGGAGGGCATGGGCATCACCTATGTCACTGGGGACTACGCAGACCAGTGCGGTCCCTTTGACTTCATCGTGAGTAGCCAGGTCGCTCATCACATGAGCGACGCGCAACTCACCCGTTTCCTGCAGCATATGGAGCAGATGGCGCGGCGCGGCTGGATGATCTGCGACCTGCATCGGCATGGCTTTGCTTATCACGGCTTCCCTCTGCTTGCCCGCGTCATGGGCGTGCACCGCATCGTCCGCGAGGACGGGCAGCTTTCCATCGCGCGCTCGATGCGGCCCGGCGAATGGGCCGATGTGTTGGCGCGGGCCGGTCTTGCTCCGGGCGCTGCGCAGGTGAAGCGCCGGTTTCCTTTCCGTATCGCGGTTGAGAGGACGTTCGACCGGCCATGATGGTGCCTGTTGCTGGCGCAGGGCTTACTTCAGTTCCAGATGACCGGGCCGAAGCTTGAGGGTCAGTTAGCAGCGGTTAAGCGGGTCATCGGCCGACAAGGGCGAACGGCGCCCAGAATAGCGGATGAGAACGGATCGATGACGCGTCGCCTGCCATCTGGAGCATCGACAGGCGCAGTCCTTGTGCCCGGCTCCCGGTGCTCAGCGCGCCGCGCACGGCAGCAGTGACAAGGTCGGCGGCCGCCCCTGTCTCCACGGGCCAGTGAGAAACGAGCAGAGACCGGGCACCGGCATAGAAAAACGCTTTGGCCAGACCCGAGAGTGGCTCTGCCCCGGCGCCGTCCGCGGCGGCAGTGTTGCAGGCGGAGAGAATGACCCAGTCGCTGTCGAGGCGGAGCCGCGCGATCTCGCTGGCACTCAGGAAACCGTCATCGCGCTCGCTGGGCGTGCGCGGGGATGTGAGCGCCAGCGCGGGCTCTGCATCACCTGCAATCTGTCCTGCCACCAATCCATGGGTTGCAAAGGCAAGCAGGGCAAAGCCGCTAAGGTTCATGGCGCGCACGCGCGGTTCGGATGCGCGGCGACCCAGAAGCAGCGTCGCATCCCCCCGCCCCAGTGCATCGGCCATGGCGTGAAGTTCGCGACGGGTGTCGGGCAGCGGGGCGAGTTGCACAGCCTTTGCGGTCGTAATGCTGACCGTGGGACCGGGGCGACGAAAGAGCGGGTCGCCGACGCCCAGCATCGTCATATGGGGGCCAGGCTGGCGCTCGACTGCCTTCGTCTGCGGGATCGAGGCGACCGAGGGAAACTCGACTAGCGCGAACCGCCGCACCAGCCAAGGGAGGGCGGCATAGTCCTTCGAGGTCTTCGGCGCTGCTGGCGGCGGTGCCGTCAACAAAACCGACAAGGGCAGGCTGGAGAGCGGCGCATCCGATACTAGCAGCAGGGTGTCAGCAGTGCGCAACACGGGCTCCAACGGAGCAAGCAGAGAGCGGTAGAGCAGAAATGCCGCACCGGCATCGAAACTGGGCGGGCCCGCGGCCTGCCAATGCTGGGGATCGAGGCCGCTTCGAAGGCGGTCGACGATACGCCGGGCGTCTGCATCTCCCAGGCCGGTGCGGACAAGAGCGGCATCGGTTGGCGTGACGGCAAGCATGTATGTTTCGCGGTCGCCGACGATCAGCGCCACCATAGCCTCGCGCGGCCTGATGGCGTTCGTGATCTGCGCCAGTTCCACACTGGGCGAGCGGACAAGTAGCAGCAGCTTTGGATCGCTGCGGGAGAGTTCGGTGTCGATCGCGCCAATCCGTTGCGCGATTACTGCCTGCCGCTCGCTGCGCTCTTTTTGCCGGAACGCACCTTCGGAACGGCTGCCGGAACCTAGGTCCGCGATCAGATTGTCCTGCACGCCGCGCCACTCGAGCATCAGGTCGCTGCGCTCGCGCAGCAGGGCGGCGTTGCGGCCGTCGCTCTGGCCCAGGCGGGATGCCATCTGCGCGATGGCCGTGCCGGCCCTCGTGGTGTTGGCGGCTTGCATCGCCGTGAGTGCGGCCGTTACTATATTTTGATCGCGCAGAAGCGTGCCCGCCGGCTTCGCGGCGGCCAACAGCCGCAGATGGTCGACGAGGATGGCGCGCGCCGCGCGCCGCTCCGCCAGCGCATCGCTCCATGGCTGCGCCTCTCCGATGGCGAGACGGTGAAGGATGACATCGACCGCTTGCCCGCTTTCTGACAGGGCCTTTCCGTCGCCCCGCGCTTCCGCAAGACGGGCAAGGCGAGCATAGGTGACGCCTAGGGCGAGCGACGCGCCGCCGCCCGCTTCCTCCTGAATGGCGAGTGCGCGGGCGTATCGCGCTTCTGCCTCGGCCAGCCGTCCATTGGCCAGCGCGATGTCCCCCAGGGCGATCAGTCCGGGTGTCAGGTCGAACGACGCTCCGCGCGTCTTCTCGAACGCGATGAGAGCCATGCGCAGATGCTGTTCCGCCGTTGCATGGTCGCCGGCCGCCTCGGCCACCAACCCTAGCGAGGCATAAGCATAGGCAAGGTTGAGCGGCTCGCTTTCGCCCGTGCTCTCCGATATCGAAAGTCCCTTGCGCGCGGCCGCCATCGCCGATGCATGTTGGCCGGCTTCGCTCAGCATCAGCGCCTTTTCGATCGTCACCTGCGCAACCGCGCTGCTGTTCGAGCCGGTCATCGCCATGCTTTCGGCGGTCGCGCGGTCGAACAGATCGGCGGACCGGGCGAAATTACGCGCGAAGCGGGCAGTGACCGCCATGCCGTAGAAGATGTCGCGGGTGCGGCCATCATGCCGGTCGCCGAAAGGCGCGAGCGCCGCCGCTGCGCGGCCGAACGCGGCTTCGGCCTCGGGCACCTCCCGGCGCAGCATGTGGATGGTACCCAGCCGCTGCGCGACGTCGGCGGCCAGCAGTGGGTCGCATCGGTCCGCGGGCAGGGTGCTCAGCGGTGTAACCAGGTCGAGGGCCTCCCGCAATGCGCCGGCTTCCAGCGCGACGCCCGATCGGATAAGCGCCAGGCGTGGGGCGCTGGCATTCGTCTCGTGGGCCACTTGCGCGGCGGCCGCCAGCGCCGCTCGCGCGCCGCCGAGATCGAGCGCGCGGCGGTCTGCCTCCGCGATCCGCATCCAGCCGGTCAGGCGCAGTGCGGAGGGGATGCTTGACAGCGGCGTTAGCGTTGCCGCCTCGGTCAGCAATGCGCGCGCGTCCGCTCCATGGCCACGTCCCCGCTCGAACTCGGCCGCGGACAGGAGGGCGGCCAGCAGCGGCGCCTCGCGCTCCGGCAACCGTAGCGGCGGCAGGATGCGCGCGTAGAGCGCTGCCGCCTCTTCGCGCTTCCCGAGTTGGGCCAGTGCCACCGCCATGTTCTGGGCAACCTGCGCCCACGCCGCACTATCAGCGCCATAGCGGGCGGCGGCGAGGTCCAGCGCAGCTCCGGCCTGCCGCTCCGCTTCGTCATGGTCGAGCCGCTCATTGGCGAAGGTCGCCGCATCCTGGCGCGCCAGCAGCGCAAGATCCGGCGACAGACGGCGGCGCCCCAGAAGCCGGACGAGCCGCTCGCCCGCGTCCGCATATTTGCACTGAGACGCCAGGCTGCGGGCGGCGCGGATTTCCGCCGCCGGATCTTGCGCGGCGCCGGCAGGGACGCTGGCAAGGACCGCAGCGAGCAGCGCGAGCCACGAGTTGAGGGTTCGCATCTTTTCGGCCGCACCTCTTCGCACGCGGATGCGCCTAGTTGGCGCGGTCCCCACCGAAGGTGCCGTTCGCCTGATAGGCGCCGGACGCACTACGGATCTCGAACGTGCCGATGCTGCCGTGGGGGACCGACTGCTGAACGTCGACCAACTCGCCCGCGATCCGCGCCTGCCGATCCTCGCCTCCTGCCGCAACCCGGTCGGACTGCCCTTCGTAGGTCAGGCGGCTCTGGCCCGTGACAGCCAATCGGGCGACGCCGTAATTTGCCTGGTCGAATGATAGCGCCATGGAGCCGGTACGCGCATCGAGGTTCCAGCTCTGAGTGAAGCTGCCGACCACCTGTCGAATGCCGGAGTTACCGTTGAGCACGGCGCCGATCGCATGACCAGCATATTGCGCGCTTCCCCGGATTCCGCAGTCGGCAGACGCCGCGCCCGTCGCGCAGCTCGGCCCCGTGTAGGGCTTGCCGGCCACCCACGAGGAGAGGGCCGTATGCGCCCGCGCCGTGCCGGGTATCGCCACATCGCCGAAGAAGAACCCCCACTGCAGATGCTGGTACGTCCTGATCGCCGCACCCGCCTCGCCAAGTCCCCCCTTCACCGCGTCGCCCGCGATGATAGCCGCTGCCGGCGCTCCTTCTGTCGTCGCCGCGCCATAGCGGGAAGCGTCGATATAGGCGCTGTCACCAGCGACTGTGCCGCGAGTGCCCAGGGTGAGGGCCAGAGGGTCCGCCGCGTCCCCGATCTGCGCACCGACCGTATTCGCGGCAGCGTCGAGCGAAAGGGCGATGGTGCTGAGATAAGGCGCGGCGGAGATGGCACCTGCGCTATCCTCCCGCTCGATCACGCCGGCCACCCGGCCCACGAAGCTGTCGCTCGGCGCGGTGCCGATCCGGTCGGTATCCGCTATGCTGCGAACACCCGCCGCCAGCCGCAAATAGCCGAAGCCATCGTCCACCGAGGTGCCCAGCGTGGAGGAGAGGCCGCCGATCGTCGTCGTGCCGTTCGCTGCGGTGCTGCTGTTTTCAATCACCAGATAGCCTGCCCGGCCCGGTCGCAGCGTATCGCCGGTGTCGCTGTGCCACAACCGTCCGCCGCCTATTGCGGTCGCCTGCAGGGGGCTGGAGAATAGCGTCGCTCCGCCGCTGCTTCCCCGTGTTGATCCCAGCGTACGACCGGTGAGCGTTACTTGCGTCCGCGGATCGTCGATGTGGTCTGCGGGCACGATGCCGATCGTCGGGTCGTCGTTGATGTTGGCGTCGGGATCGGGGCGTCGGTCGGGGAGGCCTTCGGGAGTATACTCGATCGTACCGAATGTCGCGGATACGGTCGATATGAGGCCGTCCTGCGAGAGCCCGAGATCGGCATGGAACAGGCGCGACTGGCTGGTCGCGCCGGCGCTGATCGCAGGATTGGCGACCAGCAGGCTCGTCTGCGCGATTTGTGATAGCGGCAGCCCGGCCGTGCTGGCATCCGGCAGGAAGGCGCGGAAGGGCACCGCCAAGGAGTCCGATCCCGTGAGGTCGCTACCATCGAAAAGGCCCCGCGCCACCACGAAGCTGTCGATGCTGGCCGGTAGCGATGTGCCCGCCGGCAGTGTGCCGACATCGCCGGTAGCGTAGACGATGGACCGGCCGTCGGCGTCCTGGATTTGCGCGAACAGGAAATTGTCTACGGCACGTCCGCCGCGCTCCAGCGGGTCTTCTGGCAGGAAAAAGCCGGACTGTACGGTCGCGACCCGAACCTGCTGCGCGGCCGTGAAACCGGTGCCGCTGGCGATTTCCACCGGATCGACGAAGATATTCCCGTCGACGAAAGCGATCAGCGACTGCATCGCCTCCTCGTAGCTTGCGAAGCCGGTAGCGGCGAAGCTGTCGAATTTCGCCTGATCGAAAGACTGGAAGGCCCGCGCCGCGCTGGGCCCCGCCGTGCCGGTGGTGACCGTGTCGGCGGCTCCGAAGATGCTGCGCGGCAATACGATCTGGTCGCTGACGAACTGGCCGTTGCTGCCTAGCCTGACGGCGCCGGATGTGGTGACGACGAACAGGCCGGAGAAATAGCGGTCGCGTGTCGGCACGGTCGGAACCAGCTTATAGAAGGGCGTAATTTCGCTCGTGTCGCGCAGTATGGTCTTTCCGCCGGCCGTGTATTGGGTGCCGGTCGCATTGGCCGTGTAGGTCTCGCCGAAAATCTGGATGGAGGTGGGGAAGGCGCCGCTGCCGTTGATCTGCTCCGGCGTTACCCGGACGAAAAGATTATTGTCGGCGGCAAGTTGTTCGATCCCGTCGATCCCCAGTATTTCGCGCAGGCCCGAGGAGAACAGATAGACGAGGCTGCTGTCCTGCGGTCCGAATGTGGGCGCGGCGCCCCCCGTCGCAGCCGCATAATCCAGCGATGCGGTCGGCAGTAGGCGGCTCGTCGTGCTGTTCCGGTCGCGGAACGCCGCATAGGGATCATCCTGCACGATGCCCTGCACGCGGTCCTGCACTAGCAGGATGTCGTCCGGACTGTCGGCAGTGTTCGCCGAGCCGTTGGCTGATGCCGCGCCGAGAGAGGCGAGGCCGAGCTGAAGGTCCCCGCTCCCGGAAAGCGCGGCGGGACGGGTGTCGAACGCGATCGGGGTGAGTTGGGGGACGAGCGCAAGGCTTTCGCCCCGAGTTCCCGCACCTTCGTCTGGCCGGTCGTAACGCGGCTTCGTCTGTGCGTCCTGCGCCATGTGGTCGGCCACCGTCATCGTGAACGCGGAGTTGAGCCGGCCGCTGTCGGTGCGGGCCTCGGCGAGTTGCTGGCGACGCGGCTCCGAAATCTGTGTGCCCGTCACTGATACTGCGAAACCCGGCCGCTCGACAATGACGGCACGTCCAGCGGCATTGACCGCGAGCGTGCCGCCGAACTGGAGGACGGCGCGGATCCCGGTGGCATCGTTTGATACGAACGCCGCGCCATTGGCCAGTTGCAGGACGGCGGCGCCAGCCGAGATGGCGATAGGATGGTGGCGGTTCAGCGCACCGCCGATGATCCGGGTCGCCCCCCGATCCAGCACGATGTCGAGTTCGCCCGAATCCTGCGCCGCACTCCACCGAAAGCGCCGGATGATGAGACGCGACTGCGGTCCGATCAACACCGATCCGCCATCGGCAAGGATGATTTCCTGCGTCTCGCCTGTGCCCGTTTCGATGACCCGGTCGCTCGCTTCGCCGAGCGTCAGATGACCCGGCGGTCGGGCAGAGGCCGGCGTAACGCCTGCCGTCAGGATGAGGCCGAGCGCGAGCGCAAAGCTGATGCCGGGGCAAGGATCGAGACGTGACGACATGGCGTGCTTCCTCGTTCAGAACCGATAGCTGATGCCCAGCGACCCGACGGTATTGGTGTAGTCATAATTGGGCAGCGCGGACGGGTTCCATATCTGCTGCCCGCGCAGCTCGACCGTCAGGGCGTGCAGGACTGGGACCGCCGCGGCAGCGCTCAGCTCGTATCGGTTTTCCCTGCGACGCGCCGTCAGGTCCACCAGCGGGTCCGGCGCATCGTAGACGGAGCGTCGATAGCCGAAGGTCAGGCTGGCGAAGACCGGCCGGGCCGTGCCCCCCAGCACCTGATCGATGCCAGCCGAGCCTCCGAAGCTGTCGCGGCTCCAATAATCCCGGCGCGCGTCGGCGCGCTCGTACAGTCCGCCAATCGTGAGGCGGGTACGAGGCCGCACCTGCCAGCCGAGGTCGACGCTTCCGCCATAATAATTGCCGGTCTGCTCGCTGGCTGTGGGACGCCGATCGGAATTCTGATAGTCGCGCCGCTCGTAGCTGGCGCGGGCGGAGAGAGCCGTGAAGAGCGAAAGCTGCCGGCTTGCGCTGATGCCCCCGCCCACCGCGTGGAAATAGCTGTCCTGTCCCAGGGCCAGATAGGTTGCCGATCCGAATGGCCGCACGAACCCGTCTGGTGCGGTCGCTGGCCCCAGGAAGAGGCGCGGCCCGATCTGGCCGGAGACGTAGAGTGCGTCGATGGCGCTCAGCTCGGCATAGCCGCTGTAGCCGCCGGAGATGTTGGCGACGAGGTCGTGTCCACGCTGGCTGCCGAGGTCGTAGCGCAGTTCGAGGCTCCCGCTTACCGATCCGGAGGCATCTCCGTCCGGCCGGATCGACAGCTGGCTGCCGTCGAGGATCACCGGCACCCCGCCGGGGCCGACGATGCTGATCGCGGCGGGCGAGCCATTGGGATTGCTTTGATATTGTGCGCCGACCTGAAGGATGCCGGATGCGGACAGGCGCCGTCTTTCGCCCCGGGCCTGCGCTAGTGCGCCGCGCGCGCGGATGCGGGCGGGCTGCGGTACGTCGGGCGCGTCGACCACCGCCTCCAGATAGGATTGGGCGAGTTCGGCATTGCCGAGCCGGAGGTAGAGGAGCGCCAGTTCCAGCCTGATGTTGGCAAGCGATGGATTGGCAAGCAGAACGCGTTCCAGCGCCGCGACTGCGCCGGGCAGGTTGCCGGCAGCCACCTGCGCCCGTGCTTCGGCGAACCATTGCTCCGTCCGGTCGGGGGTGACCGCCTCCTCCTGTGCGTGAGCGGACGACGCTTGCATAAAGGTCGAAAACAGCAGGGCGGAAACGGCGATCCTTGACCAGCGGCGCATTCGACTCGCCTCCCTAGGCGCGTTTCCATAATAAATTGCGCATGATTTTCCGAGAGATGCAAGGCATGAGAGGAAAATGTTTTAGTAAGTTACCAGAAATGAAGCATTTCATTATAAAAATAGTCAAGAAGTTCAAAAGTTAGCGGTGATGATCGTCTAGATGTATTGAGAGGTTGACGGTCAAATCACGGAAATCTTGCCTCCGGTAGTAAATTAGCCATTATGTCGACGTGGTTTTCAAGAGGGCTTGGATCATGTCGCTTCGTCGATTTGCAGGCTGTTGCATGGCGCTGCTGTCCGCCATCGCACTCGTGCAGCCCCTTCGGGCGCAAACGCCGGATACTGCCGGTGCCGCGCGTCTCCTCATCCAGCCGTCGAGCCAGAAATGGGTATATCGCGAGACCCTGAGCTTTCGCGGCGACACTGAATGTACGCAGGGGGAAAACTGGCGCTTCCGCTCCGGCGGACGCTTGGACGTGGTGCGCTGCATCGATGGTCATCTTGTGAGTTCGGCGCATCGCTGGTCGATCCGTTCCGCGTCGCCCATCGATCTGGACATGGACGTGACCGGCGGGGATTCCGATCGCTTTCCCTTTCTCGGCACATACCGGCTGCTATTCCGCGACGACGGCAAGGCGATGGTGCTGCGGCGCATGCCGTCGTCCAAGAGCGGCGCTTTCGAGGATCTGACCTTCCGGCGGGCCGCGCGATGACCGACCCCGCGCAGCGACCCCGGTTCGACTGGGACATCCTGCTGCGCTTCGCGGCGCCGCTCCTTACCATGACCGGCATCCTGGTTGGTGTCTGGCAGTTCAATGCTGGCGAGGAGCACCGCCGCGTGGGCGAGCGTGACGCCGCGTTGCAGCGGGACGAAATCGAGTTTCGCCGCCGGCTGTGGCTGGAACGGCTCGACATCTATCGCAAGATCACCGAGATGGCCGGTCGCATCGCCGCCGGGGGATCGACGCCGGAGGAGCGGCGTCAGGCCGCAAAGGAGTTTCAGGCCGCCTATTGGGGCGCCATGGTGCTGGTCGAGGACAAGCCGGTACGTGACGCCATGATCGAGATTGAGGCGGAACTGCATGACTTCGACGCTGGCCACAGCGACCTGCAACGCCTCCAATATCGCGTGAATGCCCTTGCCGAGGCGTGCCGGCGCTCGCTGAACGCCGGTTCTCCGACCGCGCTGGCAGCGGACGGGGCGCGACGGGAGTGAAGTGGACGCCTTCGCTCCATCATCAGCCTCGAAAGCTGCGGCCCGTTGCTCACGATGCCCCTGGCGGTGCTTCGACATCCGAAAATGCCTGGACAGTAGGCGGCAGACGCTCACCCTTGACGGTGATCGCCGCGACGGCGGCGGTCAACTCTGCCGCTTCTGCAGTAGTGAAGCGGACTGCAGGCGCGCCGGCGTTTTCCATCATGTGGGCCATCTGGGTCGTACCGGGGATCGGGACGATCCACGGTTGCTGGATCAACAGCCACCCCAGCGCGATCTGCGCCAGCGTTGCTTGCTTTCGATCCGCCCAGCTTCGCAGCAGGATCACCAGGGCAAGGTTTGCAGTGATGTTCTCCTTGGCGAAGCGGGTTTCGTACTTGCGGATGTCGCCATCGGCATAGGCCGTCTGGCCATCGATCGCCCCCGTTAGGAAGCCTACGCCAAGCGGGCTCCAGGCAACGAAACCTATGCCTAGTTTCTCACAGAGCGGAAGGACCTGCGATTCCGGTCCGCGCCACATCATCGAGTATTCGCTCTGGACTGCGGTAAGCGGCAGCGCGGCATGGGCGCGGCGCAGCGTACCCAGCCCCATTTCGCTCAGACCCCAGTGCAGCACCTTGCCCTCGGTCATCAGATCCTTGATCGCTCCGGCCACGTCTTCGATCGGCACCGCAGGGTCGACACGGTGCTGGTAGAGCAGGTCGATGCGGTCCGTCCGCAGCCGCCTGAGTGACCCTTCGACCGCCAGTTTGATATGCTCGGGACGGCTGTTCAAGCCTTGGCGGCGTTCGCCGGTTTCCAGATCGATGTTCCAACCGAACTTGGACGCAATGACGATGTTGTTGCGAAACGCCTGCGTCGCTTCGCCCAGGATGCGCTCGTCTTCGTGCGGCCCATAGGCTTCGGCCGTATCGAACAGCGTGACGCCGTGGTCATGGGCGCTGCTGATGATGCGGCGCATTTCCGCGCGGTTGGGGATGGTAGTCTGGTAGGTCCGGTGCATGTTCTGGACACCGAGGCCGACGGCAGAAACCTCGAGCGAACCCAGCTTGCGGCGCGCGCCGACCTGTACAGCGTTGCCCGGCGTAGCCGCGCTGGCGCTCGCTGCGCCTCCGCTCGCTCCGAGCGCTGCGAGGGCCACGCCTGTACCGGCCACCCCCAGCAGGCCGCGTCGGCTGACCTGCCCTGATGCGATTTCGTCTGACATGTGTGCTTCTCCGATCAGAGCTTGCGGGTGCCGAGCCATTTCACCATCGCCGGATCGCGATGGTCGAAGAAGCTGCTGGCCTTCTGGTCGAGAGCGGCGATCGCGGCGATGTCATCATCGTCGAGGGCAAAGTCGAAGATCGCGAAATTCTCGGCCATGCGCTCCTTGCGGACCGACTTAGGGATCGCGACGATGCCGCGCTGGTTCAGCCAGCGCAGGACCACCTGGGCGATGCTCTTGCCGTGCTTGTTTCCGATCGAGGCGAGCAGCTCATTGCTGAACAGCCCGTTCTTCCCTTCGGCAAACGGCCCCCAGGCCTCCGTCTGAACCTTGTATTCCTCAAGCAGGGCCTGGGCGTCGTCCTGCTGGTGGAAAGGATGGATCTCGATCTGGTTCACGGCAGGCGCAACCTCGTTGTGCAGCACGAAATCGAGCAGACGATCAGGATAGAAGTTGCTCACGCCGATGGCGCGGATACGGCCTTCGCGGTGCAGTTCCTGCATGGCGCGCCAGGCGCCGTAGACGTCACCATAGGGTTGATGGATCAGCCAGAGGTCGAGATATTCGAGCTGAAGCTTGTTCAACGAGCGCTCGAACGCTGCTTTCGCTCCTTCATAGCTGACATCCTCGATCCACAGCTTGGTCGTGACGAACAGTTCGTTGCGGTCGATGCCGTGATTGCGGATGGCGTGCCCGACGGCTCCTTCATTGCCGTAGGACGTGGCCGTATCGAGCAGGCGGTAGCCGACATCGATGGCGTCACGCACGCTGCGCTCGCATTCTGCCGGATCGGGAACCTGAAAGACGCCGAATCCGAGGCTCGGCATTTGAACGCCGTTGTTCAGCGTGACGTGGGGAACGGTATGGGACATGGAAGATCCTTCGTTTCAGATCAGCGATTGACGAGGCTTTGGTTGGCGGTGGAATAACGTTCGCCTGCCAGTTCGATGGCGGTCAGCGCCTCGGGGATACGGGTAAGATCGGGCTCGGTCAGTTCGATGGCAACAGCGCCGAGGTTTTCTTCGAGCCGGTGCAGCCTGGTCGTACCGGGGGATCGGCACGATCGACGGTCGCTGCGCCGGCAGCCAGGCCAAAGCGACCTGCGCCGGGGCCACGTTTTGATCGGCCGCGAGGCTCACGACCAGTTCGACAAGACCCTGGTTGGCCTTGTGCGTCGGCCTGGAAACGCGGGGCCGCGTTGCGGAAATCATCCTTGGCGAACATGGTCGAGGACGATCATTACGTAGCTCCCGAGGGTGATTGCCAGAATGGCGCCCTTGTGCGGTTCGCCTGGGAGAGGAAGGCGTTGCATCATATCGAAGTCTTTTCGAAGCTCTCGTCAGGCTGCCGGGCAATCGGGCACGGGCAGCACAGGAAACTGTGGGATGGGTATAGCCCGGGCACGAGAATGCGATTAGACGCCATAATCGGCATGTCGCTATAAGGTGGCCTAATCAATGGCAGGCGAGAACTACAACGAGCTGGCCGCCTTCGTGATGGTGGCGCGCGAACGCAGCTTCACCCGTGCAGCAGCCAAGCTGGGGGTTTCGCAGTCGGCGCTCAGCCAGACGATCCGGGGGCTCGAGGAACGGCTGGGCCTGCGCCTGCTCACTCGCACCACGCGCAGCGTCTCACCTACCGAGGTGGGTCACCGGCTGTTCGACACGGTCGCGCCACGTTTTGAGGAGATCGCACAGGAGCTGGCCTCTCTCAGCCAGCTGCGCGACAAGCCTTCAGGCAAGATCCGCATCAACGCCGGAGAGCATCCCGCAGTGTCCGTACTGCAGCCGGCCCTGCGCAAGTTACTACCCGACAATCCCGATATCAGCGTCGAGATCGTCGTCGATTATGGCCTGACCGATATCGTTGCCGAAGGTTTCGATGCCGGGGTGCGCCTTGGCGATCAGGTGGCCAAGGACATGATCGCGGTGCGCATCGGCCCTGATCTGCGCATGGCCGTCGTCGGTTCGCCCGACTATTTCGCCCGCTATACTGTGCCGAGTTCGCCTCATGATCTGACTGGTCACAACTGCATCGGCATCCGGCTGCCCACGTATGGCGGCATTTTCCCTTGGGATCTCGACAAGGACGGCCATGAGATCAATGTCCGGATCGAGGGGCAGCTGGTCTTCAACAACATTGGCCTGCGATTGAATTCGGCCCTGGACGGGCTGGGCCTTGCCTATCTCCCCGAGGATCAGGTGCTGCCATACATCGAACGAGGTCAGCTGATCCGCGTAATGGAAGACTGGTGCGAACCCTTTCCCGGCTACCACCTCTATTATCCCAGCCGCCGTCACGCTTCTCCGGCTTTTGCGCTGTTTGTAGAGACCGTGCGTTATCGGGCCTGAGTGCGCCGCGTCCGCATACTCGGCATCGCTGACAAGTTCATCCCACGCCACAGACTGGCCATTGCTGTTTTCCGCCAGCGCGACGTCGCCGTTGCCCCTGCTAGGACTTTCCCGCCAGTCCGCGCCCAGTGCCTTAAATCAAGAAGCAGCGCAGAAACACACGCCCATTTACAAGCCCGCCGGCCGCAACTCGCGGATCAGGTCGATGAGAAGTCGTAGTCCCGTTGGGACCTGCCGACGCCCTGAATAATAGGCATGGAAGCCGCTGCCCATCGAAGACCAGCCCTCCAGTACAACTTGGAGCGCACCACTTTCGATATGTGGGCGGAGTATCGGCTCGTTGCCATAGGTGATCCCGACGCCCTGCAGGCACAGGCCGACGGCGGCATGGCTGGCATCGACCGTCAGTGGGCCGGGCGTCGCGATCGCGACTGCCTCGTCGCCGCGCTCGAACTCCCAGTGGTAGACCTGGTCATTTCCAAGCCGGATGCGAATGCACCGATGGTCCTTCAAATCTTGCGGAGTTTCGGGTTTTCCAAAACGTTCGAGATAAGCGGGGGAGGCCACCGCCATCCAGGGTATGTCGCTTGAAAGTTTCTGGGCGATCATGTCCTCCGGCACCGTGCCGCCGTAACGGATTCCTGCGTCGAAACCGCTTCCGATCACATCAATCAGCCGATTGCTTACGCTGATATCGACTTCGATGTCCGGATAGCGCTCAACGAAGACCGGCATGACGGGATCAATAAGCAGAGAGACAGCGTCCTCCAGGACACTGAGCCTGACACGACCTGTCGGCGCATCGCGGTAGCGGTCAAGGTTTTCAGCGGCCTGGCCGATAGCGTCCAACGGTCCCGCAATTTGGGCATGCAGTTCCTCTCCGGCAGCCGTGAGGGTCACGCTCCGAGTGGTTCTGTTCAACAAACGCACGCCCCGTCGGCTTTCCAACGCCCTGATCGCATGGCTCAATGCGGAGGTGGTTACGCCGATTTCGAGGGCAGCGAGCCTGAAGCTGCGATGCTTGGCGATTGCGATGAAATAGGCGAAGTCGGCAAGATCGGCGCGATGGAGAGACATGGCCCCTCTTACCACATTGTTGAGGAATGTTCATCGGTTCGTTGCCAGAGGCGGGTCTAATTACGGCGCCCCGGAACGCCCAGATGATGAACCGGCGGTTCGCTCGCGCGGGGCGCCCATCAGCAATTTCGAAAAAGGCGGTCGGCATGATCAGATTGGCAATCATCCTGGCCGCTCTATCGGCGCCCGTCGGCGTCGCTCAAGCTCAGGAAGGCAGCCTCCCCATGGATATCACCCGCAAAGCAGACATGAAGACCGTCGACGGCCCCGAGGCCTATTTCACGGGTAAGGTCACGATCACCGGCCAGTTCCAGCGCGAAGATCCCTCGCGCGTTTCCGGCGCCATCGTGCATTTCGAACCGGGCGCGCGAACCGCCTGGCATACCCATCCGGCAGGGCAGACGCTGATCGTGACCGAGGGTGTGGGCTGGACCCAGATCGAAGGCGGCGGCAAGCTCGAATTCCATGCCGGCGACATCCTCTGGTGCCCCGCCGAACACAAGCACTGGCACGGGGCCACGCCCCACGAGGGCATGACCCACATCGCCGTCCAGGAGGTGGTCAACGGAACCCCCGTCACCTGGATGGAGAAAGTGACCGACGAGCAGTATCTCGCTCCCCTGGCCAAGGACTGAGCCAATGCCGCATATCATCGTGAAGCTATGGCCGGGTAAGTCCGCCCAGCAGAAGCAGGCTCTGTCCGACGCCATCGCACAGAGCGTGATGGACCATCTGGGCTACAGCGAGGATGCGATTTCCATCGGGTTTGATGAGGTCGCTCCTGAGGCCTGGGACGATCAGGTCGTAAAGTCCGAAATCCTGGGCAAATGGCCGAATTTATTGAAGCAACCGGGATATATCGAATGGCGCCGGGATGCCGGCGCCCGGCCTCGGCGTCTATCTCGCCAAACCGCAGGACACGATGTCTGCTGTCGTCGCGATCGCTAGCGGCTATCGCCTGATCGACACTGCCAAGGCCGACCACAACGAACGCCAAGTCGGGGAAGCCGTGCGCGACAGCCGCGTCGATCGCCCCGAACCGTTCATCACCGGTCCTGCCCTTTAGCTGGACAACACGGCAGGGTGCGAATAATAATACCTTATGCGTATCATTACTCGCGAGTCGCTTGGCGACGTAAGCCAAATCGGACAGGACTGGGTCTGTATTCGATGATACGCCTTCCGTTCGCGCCCGCTGCCTCACCCGCGAGCGGTTTCGAGCCCGCAGGTCGGCCTGTTCCGCGCATCCATACGCAATGGCACTGAGCGGCGCGTGGTGGGTCCCAAAGTGATCGCAGCGACACGCGGGCAAACGCTACGTATGATGGTCCGCGGCCCAGCTCCTTCCAATCTTTCGGGTAACAAACTTAAGCACGAGGACATTGACCCGCGTGTGCGCTTCGCAACACGCCTGTTCCTCAAGGGTATCCAAGCTCGATGATGTAGAGTTGTCCGAGCGCGGCACCGGGTCGCCAAATTCGTCTTCAGCGGATTTGCGCGCAGTCACGACGCGACCCGGCAAACGGGCGCAAGATGGGAGAGAGCCGAAGTGACGTATTTCCGCGAATTTCGGGTGAACTGGACAACATTGCTCGGCGCAATGCTGGGGCTCGCGCTCGGCTCTGCGATGAACCATTACATGACCAACTTGTTCGCGCCCGAACTGATCGCAGAGTTTGGATGGGACAAAGGGCAGTTCGCGCTGGTCGGCACACTGGGGCTGGCCAGCATGTTCGTCGTGCCGTTCTGGGGCCGCTTCGCTGACCGCTACGGCGCACGCCTGTCAGCAGCGATAGGCTTCGCAGTTGTACCGCTGACCTTTCTCGCTTTCAGCCTGATGAGCGGCAACATCTACGAGTTCTTCGCAATCACCATCTTCCAGAACCTGTTCGGCGTGCTGACCACGACGCTGGTGTTCAGCCGCGTCATCGTCCAGCGGTTCGATCTCGCGCGCGGTATGGCGCTGTCCGTACTGATGAGCGGCGCACCGCTGATGGGAGCGATCGTCGTACCGCTGGTGGGTGAGGTTATCGATGCGCAGGGCTGGCGCGCGGGCTACCGCCTCCTCGCGCTGATCTCCCTAGTCGGAGGCATTGCGGCGGTCACTCTGGTAGGCAGGAGGCCGAAGGGCGCCGCCGCCGCTCCGGCACGCACTGCCCAACGCCTCACAGGGGCACAGTTCGCGGCGCTCCTGCGCCATCCAGCCTTCATCCTGATTGTGGCGGGCATGTTCTTTTGCAACGTGCCTACGGTGCTCGTCTCTTCGCAGTTCAAGTTGGTGCTGATGGAGAGCGGCGCGCCAGGCAAGCTGGCGACGTGGCTGGTCTCGCTCTACGCTATGGGGGTGGTGGTTGGGCGCTTCCTAAGCGGCCTTGCGCTGGACCGCATCTCGCCGCAGTCGGTGGCGCTCGCCGCTCTCGGTTTGCCGGCGATCGGTTTCCTTATCCTGGCATCGCCCATCGAACACCCCTGGCTGCTGGCTGGCGCGGTGATGTTGATCGGACTGGCACAGGGGGCCGAGGGCGACATTGGTGCCTATCTCACCTCACGCACTTTCGACATCGCCAACTTCAGCCTGATTTACAGCTTCCTGATAGCTTCGATGGGACTTGCGGGCGCGGTCGGCTCGGTCCTGCTGAGCATGACGCTCGGCGCGACCGAACGGTTTGATTTATTCTTGGTCATCGCCGCCGCACTGACAATCGTGGGCGCGCTGTGCTTCTTCATGATAGGGCGTGTTGGCAAGCCGCAGATAGTCGAGGCTTATCCTCTGGTTGCTGCTTCAGGGCTCGATCCGAAAGTGGTTCAGCAATGACAGCGCTTTATGATGCACGCTGTCCTTGCGAGAAATGGAGTGATCAATGGCATGGAGGTGTTCATTGAACGGCCGAAAGTGGTCGGCGCCGATGCATAACCGTTATAGCGACCAAGCAGGATCCATTTCGACGATAGGATCGCACTATCAAACCGTGGGGTCAAACACCTACGGGTTATCAACGATACCTTGTCAATCGAGGCATCATACTCTTCCCCGGTCAGCGAAAACCGTCGCGCAAATCCAGGAGGGAAGCCACAATGATTGTCACACCCCATATCGGTCGAAGGGCGGCGGCGGAGGCGATTGGTACATTCTGGCTGGTGCTGGGCGGTTGTGGCAGCGCTGTGCTCGCCGCCGGACCGCCCGCTTCTATCGGCGCGCTCGGCGTTGCGCTGGCATTCGGCCTGACGGTGCTGACTATGGCTTACGCGGTCGGACATATTTCGGGCTGCCACCTGAACCCGGCGGTGACCGTGGGCCTTTGGGCGGGTAAGCGCTTTCCCGCGCGTGACATATTTCCTTACGTCATCGCGCAAGTGGGCGGCGCCGTGATTGCCAGCATGGTGATCTATCTTATCGCCAAGGGGGGGCCGTCGTTCGATTTTCCCTCCGGCGGCCTGGCACAGAACGGCTACGGGAAGGGCTCGCCAGGGGGGTATCCGTTGGCATCCGCCGCGATCATCGAATGGGTTCTGACGGCAGCTTTCCTGCTGGTGATCCTGGGGTCGACCGACGGACGCGCGCCTGTCGGCTTCGCCCCGATCGCGATCGGCCTGGCGCTCACTCTCATCCACCTGATCAGCATCCCGGTCACGAATACCTCGGTGAACCCCGCCAGGAGCACTGGGCCTGCCTTGCTGGTCGGCGGACTGGCTCTCCAGCAACTCTGGCTCTTCTGGATTGCCCCGCTGGCAGGCGGACTTACCGGTGGCGTCATCTACCGCGCAATCTTCTCCGAAGTAATTAGGCCCGACGTTTCGGGCACGGAGAAAGGCTAGCTGCGAGAACGTTAAGGCGGGTCAGTGGGCGTTCTCCCCGCGTTGATCTCAACTAAAATCCTGTTCGTCAGTTGCGAGGATTTGGCCGGGATCATGGGCGCGGGCCTGCAATTGCCGCTGGCCTGCAACCGCAATCCGGCCGCTGAGCACGGTGCTCGTGGACAGTTGGTGAAAAAGATCGGTTAGGGTGCGAACCGGCTTATCCGCCATTTGAGTGGCGTAAATTGGTGCTGGTACATCTCACTCATCGTTCTGCGGCCCCGACGGGTGAGATCCTGGCATACTTGCGCGTTGAATCAATGAGATAGCGAGAGGGGAGCGAAATGACGTCGGCCAAGGAAAACGCCGGATGACACCCTGAAGGATGCCGGCCGGCGCGCGCAGCCAGCGGTCCGGTTCTTGTTCGGCAGGCGCCGTGCCTCGCTGTCAGGGCGTTTTGGCATAGCCTCGGGTCAACGATAGCATCTGTTGCTGGAAGTCGGATCTGAGCTTCAGGGCGCCCGGTGACAGCGATCGTCTTTCCAGGCTGTACATCGCGATTTGGATATCGGCCGGCTCGTAATCTTCCGTGGGAAGGAGTTCGCGGATGCGGCCTTCGTTGATTTCCTGCGCGACGGCGTAAGTGGAAGCGATCAGGATTGCATCGGAATCTTCGGTGAGTCGGCCGAGAAGGCCATAGTCTTCGACGATATGGCGAGGACCGGAGACGAGCGTGCGCAGAGATGCGGGCAGGTACTCGAACTGGCCAGCATCGCCGGCCAGTAGAACCGGATAGGCGGCGGGAGCCTGCCGTTTGTCCAGGGCAGGGTGACCCGAACGCACGAGGAGCGACAGGGGAAATGTGCCCAGCCGGGTGACCTTGGGCGGTGGATTCCAGGGCAGACGCTTCTGGGCGCTGATGAAGAATTCAATGTCCCCGCTTACCAGCATTTCCCATAGCGCTTCGATGCTGCGGATCAGGACCCGGGTCTTGAGACGCGGGGACCGGGTGAGCGAGGTGGAAAGCACTCCATGCAGCAGGGCACGGGCAGGCAAAGGCTCGATGCCGAACGAGACTTCGCCTTGCTCTGCGCTGGCGGTTTGCTCCATCGTTTTGTCCAGATCGTCCATGCCGGCGATCAGCGTTTGGGCGCGTTCCACGAAAAGCCTGCCTTGCGGCGTCAGGCGCACCCCCGAACGGTCGCGGTCAAACAGCCTCAGGCCGACCTTGCGCTCGGTCGCCTGGATCGAGCGGGTTAGCGCGGATTGCGAAAGGCCAAGATCTTCGCCTGCCTGCATGTAGTTCATGCGATTTGCGAGGGCGACGACATGCCGCAAATTGCGAATTTCCATTGAGCGTCTTTTACATCAAAAATGGGCGTATCATGCATTGGACGCTTATCACGGGTGATGCAATCATTCCGGAAAGCGCAAAGCTGGAGAGAGGCGTGCAACAATGCTGACAGCGGCAGAGATCATCGCGAAAGCCGAAGTAAAGGCGGGCTTTCGTGACACCGAGACAGGTCTGCACGAGAACCTGGCGGCGCTTGTCGCAGCGATTGACAGCGGCCCCGCCTTATCCGCTACGGGCCTGGCATCGGTAGAGAACGGGCTGGTTACCCGAAGCGCCGAACGCATCGAAGGGCTCAAGTGGGTTCACGAATATCCCGAGATTGCGGACGAACAGATCGCGGCACCGGTCATCCTGACCGGGCTTCCGCGATCGGGGACGACGTATCTGCAATATCTGTTCGATCGGGACGATCGTTTTCGCCTCATCCGTACCTGGGAGGCATTGGCTCCGATGCCTCCGCCGGGCTTTGACCCGGCTTCAGTGGCCCAGCGTAAAGCGCAGGAAAGCGCAGTGCGCGCGCGTAGCCGGCCGGCAGTCGCAAACTTCTCGGCGCTTCACCTGCACGATGACGATGGTTCGGAGGAATGCCACGCCTTTCTCGAACAAGGCTATGCGGCGGCCGGTTTTTTCAATTTGTACGACGTGCCGGACTTCTTCGACTTTCTGATGGACGAGGTCGATCTCGATGCCGTCTACGCCGTGCACAGGCGCCAGTTGCAATTGCTCCAGTGGAAGTCTTCGCCCCGCCGGTGGGCACTGAAGTATCCCAATCATGTCATTGCCTTGGAGGCGCTGGAACGAACGTATCCTGGGGCACGTTTCGTGATGACTCACCGCGATCCTGTCCAATTGCTGGCGTCGATTTCCAAGATGACGCTGGCGCTGCGTTCGGCACGTTATGCCCAACCGGTAGACCCTCATAAGGTCGGGCGTCAGATGACGCTTTTCGTGCGCCGCCACATCGACCGCATCCTGGCCCATGCGCGCTCCGCAGCCGGCGAGCGTGTCACCCACGTCGACTACTATAGACTGCAGGCGGATGCCGCTGGTGTGATAGGCGAGGTGCACGAGCGTCTCGGCCTCGATACGCCGGATCGCGTGGGATCAGCGATCGCCTCCTGGCACCGCGATAATCCCAAGAATGCTCGCGGTGCGAACGACTATGCGCTGGAGCAATTCGGCATCGACGCAGGCGAGGTCACTGATTTGTTCTCGGACTACATCAGCCACTTCGACATTCCGTCGGAGCGTGAGGGGCTTGCACGCGCCGGTGTGTCGGCATGAACGCAGGATGGGAAGCGCTGCAGGTTGCCGTGGCGCAGGCGCGGGAGGAAATCGCCGCTCACGCGACGGATGCGGATATGCTGGCGCAAGGCGATGCCTATGTCATGCGTGTGGTGAGCGCATCACTGGCCGATGCATTTCTCGGGCACCTGTTAAATAACGACGGACTCAGCCGTGCGCTGCCCTCGCGCGGTGGCCCTAATCCGCACTATCTCATGGACAGCGCCCGGATTGATCCGGCGAGACGATACGCGCTGACAGGACGACTTAACGCTTCCGAGCGGGTGGGCATCGGCCTTTACGCCCTGGATGCCAACTCGAGCTTGCTCGAAGTGGGCTACAGCACCTTCGACAGAACCAACACCGGGGAAGATGGCGAGTTCCGGCTCGATATGGCGGCCCATGCCAGCGGACCGAGCACGCTTGCCATCCCGCCCGCTTGCCGGCTCATACTCGTAAGGACGCTTCACCGGGCGGATGGGCAGCCTGCCGCCCAGCTCAGGCTGGAGGGGGGCGACGCAGCGTCTGGACTTGCCCTTGCGACGGGTTCTGCGGACGGCGCGCTAGCCCGCGTTGCGCAAGGGACCATCGCCTCGGTGCGTGAATATCTGAGATGGACGCGCGCTGTCGCATCGAAACCTAATTGCCTGGACATCGCTCCCCCTGAGTTGGCGGCGACGGTGCAGGGCGACCGGGACACCCAGTATTATCTCGGGTACTTCGATCTACGGCCCGGCGAGTGGCTGGAAGTTTCGATGCCGAGCGGGCTACCAGGATATTGGTCGCTGCACGCGTACAATCATTGGTTCGAAAGTCTTCAGATAGAGGGCGCCCATGACCGGAACACCATTTGCGATGCGGACGGCTTGATTCAGGTGCGGGTCGGCCCGGACATTCCCAGCAAGCTTCCCAATCGCATGGAGACCACAGGTTTGAGCTGCGGTGCTTTGATATGTCGTATCATCGGAAATCATGATGGAGAAGTGCCTTGTGCGAGGGTGATGACTTCTTCGGATATACCCCGCTGAGTGGCCCAGAGACCGTGATAGTCCGGACTGCGAAAGGGACATTGAACGCCGACAAGAAGCACAAGCCGAAAAGGAACATCGGGAAGCGGCGTTAAGTTGCGATTGTGCTGGCGCAAAGAATATGGCGGCCTGAAGCCTGATCAGGCGCGGCGTGTGAAGGGCCTGAAAAGGATAACCAGCGGCTACGCCCTGCGATTTTGGATCTGACGCTGGACAAGCCGAGCTTGCAGGAAGCCGCAAAAGGAAACTCCTGAGTCCCGCGCGGCGGCTGCGTCAGAACTTCAGGTTTGGGGAGGTCGAGGCTTTCCGGATCGGGTCGAACAACAGTTCGATCAGCATGTCGGCAAAGAAATCGACAGAGTGGCCTTGGTCCTGCCGCAGCCACCAGCCCACGATCTCCACCAGCGCGCTGGTCGCGAAAGCGGTAGACAGGTCATGTGGCAGGCGGTCACCGGGATGGGCGTGTTCGCGGGCCTGAGATCTCGCCAGCTTGAGCCATTCTTCCCGGACGATGGCATTGGCGCCCCCGTTCAGGAGGACCGACCAGAGTTCGCGCTTCTCGATGAAGTAGTCCGCATAGGAGAGTGCGACTGCCCTGAGACCCGACGTGCCTAGCAGTTGGAGCTGGCGTTGGTGAAGATCATTGATCTCCTTTTTCGCCAGTTCGTCGAGCATCGCTTCCTTGGACGGATGGTGACGATAGAACGTGCCGTGCGCGAGCCCCGCTTTGGCTGCGATATGGCGCGGGGTGATCTGGTCGAAACTATCCGTCTTCAACAGTTCCAGCAGCGCGTCCTGCAACGCCTTGCGCGTGCGGATCGCCCGTGGGTCCATCGACTGCTCGGCCCGGATCATGGCGGAATTGGGGAGGATGCTGTTGTCTTTCGTTGTTTCCGTGGCAGGGCCACCGGCTTTGCCACAACCTTGGAGCGCGCGACCAATGTTTTTTTAGGTCTATAGCTCCGGCCCCCTAAATGGCGCAGAGACTATGATAGTCTGGACCACGCGTGACCCTTTCCCAGTTCTGCCCCCGGCCAGAATGAGAGATACGGCTTTTCATCGGCCGGGGCTAACCTCGGCCGATGAAGTGAATCAGGCCGAGGTCATGAACCCCGGTGAGGGCGGGTCAGAAGTGGTAAGCTACGCCGACGAGCGCCTGATGGCGGTCGAAGTTGCTGTTATTGGAGCCCAGATCAGAATAGCGATATTCGAGACGAGCTGAAACATGCTCCATCACTTCGCGCTCGATGCCGCCGCCGACGCTCCAGCCATCGAAGGTGTCATGGCCGTTTTCGACACCGTTGGAGACACGGGCCCGCGCGTTTTCATAGCCACCGCGAACGTAAAGCAGCGTGGTAGGGGTAACAAGATAGCCGGCGCGTGCCGAAACGTCGAACGAGTAGTTCGGGTCGATCAGGTTCGGGCCGCTGCGTGCCTGGTCGCTGGCAGCGATATCGAAGCTGGCTTCCGCACCGATTACGATATCGGACGTCACCTTGTGGTCGTAGCCGACGAAAGCACCGCCAACGAAGGCATCGCTGCTTTCACGTACATCAAGGTGACCGATATCGGTGTTGGCGCCGTGAATGCTGTCACGGTTCCACCCGGCTTCGACACCGACATATGGGCCTTGGAAAGGCTCGGCGAACGCGGGCGAGACTGCAAAGATGGAGGCCGCTGCTAGAATCCCTGCGATTATCTTTTTCATTTTCTTTACCTTTTCTTGCTTTCCGCTGAGGAAGGCCGCCCCTATGGACCAGAAAAGGTTCGGACATTATCCGGCAATATATCGACACACTGTTTCCCTGGCGGCGACAATCAGGGGCTTCGATCGCCACGGATGGCAGGGACGCGTGGCATGACAAGGCCGTGCCGAAAGCCTGCGATGTTTCGTGAAATACCGAGAGGTTTACTGCACGCCTATAGTGATTGCAGTGCGGTCCCGAACTCGGCGAAACCCGGCTCGAGCCAGTCAGAATTGGTAGTCTGCAACATATCCGAGATGATCCGACAGAGTACTGCCGCTCTGAGGTGTTGCGAAAGGAACACGGATATTGCGCAGTGTGAAGCTACTGCTGGTCCCGGCGCGGAAGTATTGCTTGTCCTTGCCTCGGGTGATGATGGCGACTGGAACGGCATCACGGCCACCCGCGATTACTGCTGACTTCGTTGCCTCATTACCGGCGTTGACGATGCCGCCGTCAGCGGCTTCCTGTGCAATTCTTTGCCTGTCATGGCCAATGTTGAAGTCTCCTCCGAACACGAGGTCAGACTGCGGCGAAACGTTGGCGCGAATGAAATCGCGCAGTGTGGCAACCTGTCTTGCGTAAGCGGTGTTGGCGCGTTCGATCGCCACACCGGAAGCGCCACGGGAATTAAGATGCGTATCGGCAATGGCAATAGGCCGTTCGCGGCCGGGGACCTTGATCCAGGTGAGGAGCACGCCCTTGGCGGCCAGACAGTCATACCCGGCGCACATGTCGTCGGGAAAGGCCATCCGCCGCGTTTGGACGATGGGATAGTCGGACAGGATCACCAGGCCGCTGTCCACCCACTTCCCGACACGCTCGCCTTTCAACCACGATGCATCCGCTGAAAATGCATTGTCCGTTCCTGGCGCCGCATCGGAAACCCGGGGTCCGATCGCGACGTGAGTGTAGCCGGCTGCGGCGGCAATCGCCTTTGCCTCCGGAATAAAAGCTTCCTGGAGCAGTATCACGTCAGGCTGCTGTGCCCCGCGGCGCAAGTCGGCAAGGCGTTTGCCGATTTCCGCCAGCTTCTCGGCGCGGCCAAACGCCGCAGGAAAGGGTAGTCCCTCGACGTTGTAAGTCATTACGGAAAGCCCTGTTGCGGGCTGCGTCATGGTGCCCACAGGCAAATTCGCCACAGCGGCCGGGGAAGGCAAGGGCAGGTTCATGGCGACGAGCCCGCCCAGGGTCGCAAGGGTCAACATGCGCATGCGCTTCACACGAGGTACTCCGACAGTTCATGCGATAGACGCCGCGCGGACGGTCGATCCGCACCGCGAAATTCGATGTGCGGTTTCGTGCGGTCGATGGAGTCTCATGGTTGTCCCGGTTTTTGCCGGGCGGCAACAGAGGGAAGCGGGGCGGATGCGCGGAACCAAAACCATGGGCGTTATCTGCGTGCTCGCAGCGACTGCCCCGACCGGCACCGAGGCGCGCTCTTTCAAAGTACATGGTGCGCACGCGGTGTTACTGCTTCCCGAGCAGGTACAGTGGACCGGCAGGGACCGCGCGGCGGTCGATCAGGCAAAAGCCGTCGATCTGGTCACGGACGGCGGTGATGCCGGCTGGAGTCTCGATATGCTGGCCCTGCGCTCGTCGCGGACCGGCGATGCGGATTGCTGCGCATCGGGCGGTCACTTCAACGATATGCAGATGGGCATGCAGGCCTGGCACGCGGTTGGCAGCGACGATGCGATCCGGCTGGGCACCCATCTGGGCAAGGCCAGCCGGCGCACTCTTTCTCCCGCCGTGTTTCCGGCCAAGTCGACAGCAGGCTACGCCGATGCCGGATTGACTTGGGAGCATGGCGATAGATGGGCGGTTTCGACCGGGTGGTTCCGGCAGGGCGGCTGGGGTGGTCGGCGCATGGATCTCGACGTGGTGCGGATGGGCAACGGCGAGCCCGCTGCAGCCAGCGGCATGCGCGCAGCCGTGCGGCTGGCAGTTGGCGGTTCCGCGCGCGAAGTGCGTTCCTGGCTGACGCTCGAGGCTCGTGAGGGTAGCCGTGCGGCTTGCCTCGGCGCTTGTGCCGGCGGCGCGATGCGCCATGCCAGCGACATCGGCCTTACCCTTAACGCGATGTTTTGAGGAGCGGGCATGACTTCATCGGCCCGATCTCGTATGGATCTGCTCTATCCGGGAAGGGAGACTGCATTTGCGGACGGAGGGCGAGCGATGACGTCCCAGGGGCAGGAAGTGCCCGCCGATTCCGGTTTGCGCCAGTTGTGCCTGGCGCTGGGCCCTGAACTGCGCCGATTTCTCCTGGCGCGCCGGGTGAGCGAGGCGGATGCCGAGGATTTGTTGCAGGACCTGTTCCTGCGCGTAGAAACGAGCGTTACCGGGCCTGTACGTTCCCCCAAGGCCTATCTCTATCAGATGCTCAACAACATGGCGCATACCCGCCGCCGCACCGAAGCGCGCCAGAAGGCACGCGACGCGGACTGGCTTGATGCCCCGGTGGGCTCTGCCGGGACAGATATGGAAATGCCGGACCTTGCGCCAGACGCGGAGACCGCGCTGCTCGCCCGCGACCATCTGGCGCGTGTGGAAGCGGCGCTGGAGAAACTGCCGGAACGCACGGCCCATGTCTTCCGCCAGTACCGGATCGACGGAATTTCGCAGAAGGTCATCGCGCGCGACCTGGGGATCAGCCTGAGCGCGGTCGAAAAACATCTCCAGCGCGCGTACAATGCCGTACTCGAAATTCGTAACCGGCTCGATCCGGGCGGTACGGGGTGGAATCCCGCAGGCCAGACCGGAGGCACCGATGCAAGGGCTCGCTGAAAACACCATGCGCGAGGAAGCGATCGCGTGGCACCTGCGGCTGAACGGCAGTGTGGATGCGGACTGGGACGACTTTGCCCGCTGGCTTGAACTCGATCCGCGCCACAACGACATCTACGAAGCTGTCTGCGATGCAGATCTGGCGTTCGAGCAGGCCGCCGGACTGACCCGCAGCACGTCTCCCGAAGCAGGCGCCGGGGATGATGCCTTCGCGATGCCGCAACCTCGTCCCGCGCGCCGCTGGATGTGGCCGGCGATGGCCGCCTCGGTAGCCTTCGCGGCGCTGGGGACATGGGCGATGATGGGCGGTCAGGCGAACGAGTACACGGTGCAGACCGCGCCGGGCGAGACCCGGACCCTGGCCTTGTCCGACGGCACGCGGATCGTCCTCAACGGCGCGACCGAAATCGCGCTCGACAAGTCGGACACGCGCGTGGCCCAGCTCAAGGCGGGCGAGGCGCAGTTCACCGTCCATCATGATGATGCGCGGCCCTTCACGCTGTCGGTGGGTGATCAGCGCATCGTCGATGTCGGCACCGTCTTCAACGTGCGCAGCGGCAAGGGCGCGCTGCGGCTGGAGGTGGCAGAGGGGGCAGTGCGGTTCGAGGACGGCATGACGCGGCTGCGCCTCAATGCCGGGGATACCCTTGAGACTACCGGCAGCAGCATCGTCGAAGGTGCGAAGCCGGTCGGCGAGATCGGTGGATGGACGCGCGGGCGGCTTGTCTACCGGGACACGCTTCTGGTTGAGGTCGCGGCGGATATCACCCGGACGCGGGGCATTGCCATCGAACTCGGCCCCGACGTTTCGGATCGCCGGTTCTCGGGCGTCATTCAACTTGATGGCGGTGACGGGGCCCTGCAAAAGAGAATTGAAGCCCTGCTTGGTGTGAAGGTGACGGCAACCGCCGATGGCTGGTCGATTACGCGTTGATGGTTTGATGAGGGCAGGCCGCGCGTGCATATGTTATGTCGCGACGGTTGCCGTTGCCTGCGCGACACCCGGGCAGGCACGCCCGTTGCCGATGTTCTCGGTCCCGGCCGGGCGGTTGTCCGACGCGCTGATCGCGCTGTCGGAGCAGGCGGATATTTCCATCGCGATCACCGATCCGCGGCTCGATTCCCTGCGCACGCGGGGGATCGAGGGGCGCTATGAGCTGTCCGATGCGCTGCGCAAGTTGCTGGCGGGCAGCGGCTATGGCTTCGTCTTCGTCGATGCGCGGACTGTCCGGCTTGTGCGGCAGGCCCCGCCCAAACATCCGGCCGTGCCTCCACCCGTCCGTTCGGCACCTGCGGCCGAGGGATCGGGTCCCGACATTCTCGTCACCGCGACCAAGCAGCGGCTGGGCCTCCTGGCCTATCCAGCCAGCATTTCAGTGGTCGAGCCGCAGCGCACCGAGCTGGCCCGCGCGGGCGGGCAAGGCACTGGCTTCATCCTTGGCAAGCTGCCGCAGCTTTCTTCGACGAACCTGGGGCCCGGGCGTAACAAGTTGTTCATCCGCGGCATTGCGGACAGCAGTTTCAATGGCACGAGCCAGGCGACGATCAGCCAGTACCTGGGCGAGACGCGGCTGATCTACAGCGCGCCTGACCCCGACCTGGCGCTTTACGATGTGGCCCGGGTGGAAGTTCTCGAAGGCCCCCAAGGCACTTTATATGGCGCTGGCACCCTGGGGGGCATCATCCGGCTCGTTCCCAACGTGCCTGACCTCAATGCCTCGGAACTCGATCTTTCGGCGGGCGTAAGGGCAACGCAGGACGGTGCGCCCGGCGGGGACGGTGCGGTCATCAGCAATGTGCCTCTGGTCAAGGGCAAGCTGGCGCTCAGGGGCGTGGCGTACCAGAGCATTGAAGGCGGCTATATCGATGATGCCGAGCGCGGCCTCAGGGACATCAACCGCAACAAGACCTCGGGCTTTCGAGCGAATCTGCGCTGGCAGCCGGACATGGCCTGGACGGCAGATCTCCTGGTGCTGAGCCAGGACATCGCTTCGCGTGATGGGCAATACACTCTGCGCGGCGAGCCCGACCTCGTCCGCCGCTCCGCCATCGCCCAGCCCTTCGACAATGACTATCGGCTTGCCGATCTGACCGTGCGGCGCGACTGGGGCGGTCTCCAGTTCGTATCCGCCACCGGATACGCCGACCATTCGATCGGCTCCACTTTCGATGCTACGCCTGCGGGTGCTGGCGCCGCCCCGGTCCAATTCACCGAGGAGGTCAACGTCCGCCTGCTGTCCCACGAAACACGTCTTTCGGGAGGATGGGGCGGATCGGGCACCTGGCTGGTCGGGCTCGGCCTGCTGCACAATGACGACCGTGTCGTGCGCAGGCTGGGGCCCCCCGGCGCGCTGGACCTGCTCACCAGCCTGTCGAACGCCACGCTCGATCTCGCGGTATTCGGCGAGGCGGGCATGCCGGTTACGAGCAATCTGGTACTGACACTGGGCGGGCGGCTCAGTTACGTGCGCCAGACCAGCGAGTTTACCGGGCAGATGGCCTCGGAAGACTATGAGCCGGTACGCACCCAGAAGCGGTTCCTGCCATCCGCCGCGCTATCTTGGACGCCGGGGGCGGGCATGCTCATCTACGGCCGGTTCCAGCAGGGCTACCGCCCCGGCGCGCTGCAAGTGAGCGGCTCCTCGAACTCCCAGACCGCAGAACGCTTCGGCGCCGACCGCATCAGCACGATCGAGGCCGGCCTGCGCTTCGGCATGGAAGAGGGCTCGCACCTGACCGGAAGCATTTCCGCTTCGCTGGCCCAGTGGCGCGACGTGCAGGCCGATCTCGTCGGCCTCGACGGACTGCCCTACATTGCCAACATAGGCACGGGCCGCGTGCGTAACCTGGCGTTCTCGCTCGCCTGGCGTCCACGCAATTTCCTTTCGTTCGAAGCGGCGGGCTTCCTCAATTCCAGCGACCTTTCCAGGCCCGCACCGAACTTTGCCGATACCACCGACCGCGACCTGCCCAATATTGCCGACGAGGGCTGGCGCGTCGCGGCCAAATACGACCGGGCGATGTCCTGGGTGCAGCTCACGCTGGACGCCGCCGTGCGCTATGTGGGCCATTCGAAACTGGCGATCCGCGCCCCCTTTGCGCTGGGGCAAGGGCGCTATTACGACGTGTCCACCGGCGCGCGGCTGGGGTTCGGAAAGTGGGGCGTGGCGCTTGACCTCGACAACGTGCTGAACACCCGCGCAAATACTTTCGCCTTCGGTAATCCCTTCTCGGTCGCAGATGGTTTGCAGCAGACCCCCATGCGTCCGCGTTCGATCAGGATCGGTTTCGATGCGAGTTTCTGAAAGACGCCTCTTGGCCTCGATCCATGACGTGGCACCCTGTTTCGAAAGCGAGGTTGACCGGCTGGCGGACCTGATCGAGGCGCGGCTCGGCCCCGTCCGTTACGCCATGCTAGTGGTGCCCGACCATTGGGGCCGCGCCCCGCTGTTGCAGGCCCCGGCGTTCCAGGCACGCCTGCGGGCTTGGGCAGAGCGCGGGGTGGAGATGTTCGTCCACGGCTGGTTCCACCGCGACACCGCCGAGCATCAGGGCGCCGCCAGCTTCAAGGCGCGGCACATGACGGCGGGAGAGGGAGAGTTCCTCGGCCTGTCCCACGTCGATGCGCTGCGCCGGATGCAGGATGGCAAGGCGCTGGTGGAGGACGTGATCGGTATGCCGGCGGCGGGCTTCATCGCGCCGGCATGGCTCTATGGGCCCGGCGCCATGCAGGCGCTGGCCGAATGCGGCTTCCCGCTTGCCGAGGACCATTTCCGGGTCTGGCGGCCGGGGCATGAGGACACGCCGCTCGCCAAAGGGCCGGTGGTGACCTGGGCCTCTCGCAGCACGATGCGCACGGCCTCGTCGCTCGCCTTCGCGGCGCTCGCCCGGTCCGCGCTGCAACCGCTGCCCACCGTGCGGCTGGCGGTCCATCCCGGAGACGTAAGCAAACCCTCGATCATCGCTAGTGTGGATGCGACCTTGCGTGCTTTTTCCCGCCGCCACGTTCCGGGCCGTTATTCCGACCTTCTGAAATAAATCGCGTTTCGCACGCGCGTCGGCGGTGCGGGTCTGGCCGGGGCGCGGAGTCTCATGGGCATGACAGCGCCCCTTCGGATCGCCATGCCCATCCATAGCTTCGAGCCCGGCGGGGTCGAGCGTGTAGCACTGAACCTGGCGGAACACTGGCAACAGACCGGGCACCAGGTCATGATCGTGCTGGGGCGCGACGAAGGCCTCGACCGTGGGCGCGCCTCGGCCAGCCTCGACTACCGGGTCCGTACGAGCCGCTTTCCCACCGCGCGCCTCGAGACGTTGTGGATGATCTGGTGCTGCTTCCTGTCTCTTTCGCGTGAGCGGGTCGACGTGATCTTCTGCCCCGGCAATACCTACGCGGTGGTCTGCGTCGCCATGCGGCTGCTTTTGGGCGAAAGCTGCCCGCCGATCGTATGCAAGATCAGCAACGATCTTGTCCGCCGTGACGAACCGGCGCTGCGCCGCCGGGTGTACCATGCATGGCTGTGCCTGCAGGGCATGGCTTTCGACCGCTTTGTGGCGCTGGCCGAGCCGATGCGCGGTGAAGTGATGGATGTCATGGGCGTGGGCGCGCACCGAGTCATGACGATCCACGACCCCGCGATGACGAGAGCGCGGTTCGATCGCCTCGCCGCCATCTGCCGAGACCGCGTGGGCCGCCATCGCTACCGTTTCCTCGCCCTCTCGCGCCTTGTCTCCCAGAAGAACCTCGAAGTCATGTTGCGCGCCTTCGCCAGTGGCTTCCGGCCGGGAGACGAACTGACGATCGTGGGCGACGGGCCGGAGCGCATTCAGTTGGAATCCCTTACCCGGCGTCTCGCCATCGAGAACCAGGTGAAGTTCTGCGGCCATGTCACCGATCCCGATCCGTACTTGCGCGATGCCGATTGCCTGCTCCTTTCGTCCAACTACGAGGGCGTCCCCGCCGTCGTGCTGGAGGCCATCGCAGCAGGTCTGCAGATCATCGCCACCGACTGTTCCTCCAGTATGCAGGCGCTCGCCGGGCGAGGCCTAAGGGCCACACTCGTTCCCGTGCGCGACGTTGATGCGCTGGCCTGGGCGATCGCCCGGGTCGACCAGTTGCCCCGGCCCGGCCCGGCGCAGCGCGACTACGCGGCGCGCTTTACGGTTGAGGCTGCCGCTGGCGCCTATGTCACGGTGATGCACCGGGCGATCGCTTCGGCTCGGCAGGTGCGCATGCTGATGGCCTCGCCGACCGCTCGATAGCTGCGCGTTGCCCCCCGGACGTCCCGTTCAATCTCAAGGAATACCTTGTGCTACAGCCCGCTTCTCTCCTGACTGCGAAGCCGCCTCGCGACCCGGCCGTCGATCTTGCCGCCCATCGGCCCACAGTCACGCTGCGCGCACAGGATACATTCTCGTGGAAGCGCGGGACGGCGTTGCTGCCGGTGGTGTTCTCGATCCTGATAGCGCTGGGCGTGGTGCTCGAACTGCGCGGCATGGACATGGCGCGGATCGTCGCCATGGTGCCGCGCGGCGCCGGGTTCTGGCTGGTCTTCGGCGCCAGCTATCTCGCCGGGCCTGCCAGCGAGTGGCTCATCTACCGCCGGCTTTGGCGGCTTCCGGTCGAGGGGTTTACAGCGCTCCTGCGTAAACTGGTCTGCAACGAACTGCTGCTGGGTTACCTTGGAGAGGCCTATTTCTACACTTGGGCGCGTCAGCGCAGCGCGATGACCGCAGCGCCGTTCGGGGCGATCAAGGACGTCTCGATCCTCTCGGCGATGGTCGGCAACGGGGTGACGCTGGTTCTGCTGGTAGCCCTGTGGCCTCTGGTCGGCTCCACCAGCATCGGGCTGGAGAACCGTACCGGGCTGCTTTCACTTTCTGTAGTGCTGGCCACGTCGATCCTGGCGATGGCGTTCCGGCGGCGCATCTTCTCGCTGGACCGCGACGTGCTTGGCTTCATCACGGTGATGCACCTGCTGCGCATCGTCGTCACCACGGTCCTGTCGGCGGTGCTGTGGCATATGGTCCTGCCGGCGGTCCCGGTGACCTGGTGGCTGCTGCTGGCGACCCTGCGCCTGCTCATTTCGCGCCTGCCGTTCATTCCGAACAAAGACGTCGTCTTCGCCGGCGTCGCCGTCTTCACGCTCGGCCATGAGACCGACATAGCCGCGCTGATGACGATGATGGCATCGGCGATTCTGCTGGTTCACCTGCTGCTCGGCCTGGGGTTGGCCGCGTCCGACCTGGTGCGCCGCGTGGTCCGTTCGTGATGACACGGGCGGGCCTGTTGGCCGCGGGGCTGCTGTTGTCGGCGGCGGCGATGCCCTCATCGCCGGACCTCGGTAAAAAGGAAGGTCAGTGCCGTCCGGGCGAGTGGGGCCCGTCGCTGCTGGTCACGGTCGCGGGTTTGAAGGACCGTCAGGGCAACCTGAAGCTCGAGATCTATCCAGCCGACGACGAGGACTTCCTTGCGGACGACAATGTCCTGCTAGATGCCGGCAAAGTTTTCCGCCGGGTTGAAGTGCCGGTGCCGCCCTCAGGGCCTGTGGATCTGTGCATCCGCCTCCCCGCACCGGGGATCTATGCGGCTTCGCTGCTCCACGACCGGGACGGCAACCACAAGTTCGGCTGGGCCGTCGACGGCATCGGCTTCTCGGGCAATCCGAAGCTGGGCTGGAGCAAGCCCAAGGCCGCCAAGGTCGCGTTTACGGCGGGTTCCGCCCCGACAAGGCTTTCCATCGTAATGAATTACCGTAGCGGCCTGGGGGTCGCTCCACTCAAGGTAAAGGGCTGATATTCTTGAAGATCGTCGACGTCTGCGCCTTCTACAGCCCCCACGGCGGCGGGGTGCGCACTTACATCGAGCAGAAGCTGCGCATCGGTCCGCAACTGGGCCACGAGATCGTCGTGATCGTCCCGGGGGAAACCCACGAGGTCATCGAACGCGGCCCCGGCGCCCGCATTCTCACGCTGCCGTCGCCCCGCTTCCCGCTCGACCGCAAGTACGGCTATTTCGCCGACGAACCCGCTCTGCACGCGGTATTGGACGCCGAAAGGCCGGACGTGGTGGAAGTATCTTCGCCTTGGCGCAGCGCCTCGATGGTCGCCCGCTGGCGGGGTAGCGCCCGGCGCAGTCTGGTGATGCACGCAGACCCGCTGTCCGCTTACGCCTACCGCTGGTTCGCACCGTTGCTTTCCCGCTCTTCCATCGACCGTGGATTCGAACGGTATTGGGAGCATTTGCGCCAGCTAGGCGGCGTGTTCGACATGACGGTCTGCGCCAATCACGATCTTGCAGGCCGGCTTCGTGATGGCGGCGTGGCCGGGGTTCGGGTCCACTCGCTAGGGGTGGAAACCGGCGTGTTTTCGCCCGAGTGCCGCGACCTGGACCTGCGCGGCAGGTTGCTTGCGCAATGCGGCCTTGATGAGAACGCGCGCCTTCTGGTCGCGGCAGGCCGTCTGGCCCCGGAAAAGCGCTGGCCGATGGTAGTCGATGCCGTGGCCGCAGCCAGCCTCCACACCCCGGTCGGCCTCGTCCTTTTCGGGGAAGGCCGCGAGAAGCGCGCGATCCGCAGCGCGATCGGTGGCAATCCGCACGTTCGCCTGTTCGAATCCGAGCACGATCGTACCGCCTTTGCGGCGATCCTCGCGAGCGCCGACGCCGTGGCCCACGGCTGCGAGGCAGAGACGTTCTGCATGGTCGGAGCGGAGGCCCGGGCCAGCGGCACAAGCGTGATCGTGCCCGACAGCGGCGGCGCGGCCGACCATGCCCGCAATGGTGGGGGGCTGACCTACAAGGCCGCCAACCGGTTCTCCCTGACCAACGCGGTCGTGAAATTCTGCGAGCATCCCCGCCGCTCTCCAAGTCCGAACAGCGTCGTCAGCAACGTCCAGCATTTCGAGGGGCTGTTTGCGGACTACGGCCGGGTCGTCCGCAATTCGCAGGCGGCCTGATACCGCCAGATGTCTTCACCGCGGGAGGGCCGGCCTGAGCGTCAGCCCTCCCGCGGCGTCTCCTTCGGCAGGGTCAGCCGGACCAGAACCGGCATCGCCAGCAGGACCAGTGGATACTGGAGCAGGAGGCCGGCGATGATCGCGATCGCCAGCGGCTGCTGGATTCCCGAACCCTGGCCGATCGCGAAGGCGAGGGGCAGCAGCGTCAGGATCGCGGCCAGCGTGGTCATGGTAATCGGGCGCAGGCGCCCTCGGCTGGCCGCTCTCGCCGCCTGTGCGGGCGGCATGATGCGGGACAGTTCCTCGAATTCCGAGACGTAGAAGATCGCCATCTCCGTGCCGATGCCGATAATCATCGTCATGCCCATCAACGCGGTGATGTTGAGATCGACCCCCGCCAGCCACAATGCGGTGAACACCGCAGTGGTCGAAAGCAGCGAGCAGCCGATGATGATCACGGGCAGCCAGAACCGGCGGTAAAGGATCAGCAGCAGCACCAGTTCGGCCACCAGTGCGGCTGCAAAAACCTTGATGAGTCCGGAGAAGGCGATCTGCTGCTGCTGAAATAACCCGCCCAGTTCATAGCGCACACCGGGGCTGAGGGTGCCCGGCCTGTCGAGCGCCGTCTGGACGTCGCCGACGGCGGCGCCGATGCCCCGACCCTGGATGCGGCCCGTGACGGCGATCATCGGTTCAAGGTTCTCACGCCCGATCTGCGGCTGGCCGGTGACAGGTTCGATGGTCGCCACGCGCGATAGCGGGAAGACGTGGCCGTCGGTTGCCCGGATCGGCAACTGGGCGAGGCCCACTTCGCTGATGGTCATCGCATCGGGCAGGCGCACGCGCACGTCGACGGCTTTGTCGGGCAGCGCCAGCGTTGTCGCTACAGTGCCGGTGAGGGCGGCGGAAAGCTGCGTTTCCACCTCGGCCGGGGCCACGCTTTCCATCGCAGCGCGAACCGGATCGACGTGGACATCCAGCGCGTCTCCGGCCAGCTGCACGCCGTCGTTGACCTCGACGACGCCGGCAACCTTGCTCACCAGCGCGGCGACTTTCTGTGCCTCGGCTTCCAGGATGCGGGGGTCGGATGCGTAAAGCTTGACCTCGACAGGCTGCGGCACTGCGGTGAGATCGCCGATGAGGTCTTCGATCAGCTGGGCCACCTCGATCCGCACCCCGGGAACCTTGAGCGCGATATCGTCGGCGATGGCGGCGGCGACGTCCTCGGTGGGCCGGCTGTGGCCGGGTTTGAGGCGCACGAAGTAGTCGCCGTGGTAGCTCTGCCCCAGATCGCCGCCGAGCCCGGTGCCCAGGCGCCGCGAGAAGGTGAGGACTTCGGGGTTGCTGTGCAGCATCGCGTCGATCTGGCCGATCTGGCGCCCGCTTTCGTCCAGCGATGTCCCGGCTGCCGTGTAGTAATCCATGACGAAGCCGCCCTCGTCGACCTTGGGCATGAACCCGGTGGAGACGTTGGAATAGCCGATATAGCCGATGACCAATACGGGCACGGCGATCACCGCGAGCAGCCAGGGACGGGCGGTCAGGCGATCGAGCGTGCGGGCATGGACGCGGGCGGCGGCGTCTTTCCCGGCCTCGCCGGGGTCGTGCCACTTGTCGAAGTCGACCAGCCAGCGGACTAGGATCGGCACGACGAAGGCCGTCATCGCCCAGGATATCGCGAGCGCCGCCGCCATCGTTACCGACAGAGCCTTGGAGAACGCGCCGGTCACACCGGTGAGGAACGACAGCGGGAGGAAGACGATCAGCGTCGCCATGCTCGATCCGGTAAGCGGCGCCATGAATTCGCGGGCGGCGGGCATTACCGCGGCATTACCGGCGGGTTTGCCATCTTCTCCCGCAGCGCCGGCGCGGCGGGCTATGTGCTCGACCATGACGATTACGTCGTCGATCAACAGGCCCACTGCAGCGGCGATGCCGCCCAGGGTCATGATGTTGAAGCTCATGCCCAGCATGCTCAGCACCAGCACCGTGGCCGCCAATGTCGCCGGTACGACGATGACGGCAACCAGCGTCATCCGCCAGCTGCGCAGGAACCACAGCAGTACCAGCCCGGCCAGCACCAGCCCGATCAGCACCGCATCGCGAACGCTGGAGACCGACTGCGTGACCAACTGGCTCTGGTCGTACCAGTTCACCAGTCTGACCCCCGGCGGCAGTTTCAGGCCCGCGAGCTTTTGCTCGACGGCTTGCGCGATCTGTACCGCGTTGCCATCGGGCTGCTCGTAGATGTTGAAGAGGACGGCGGGCCTGCCGTCTTCGACGACGCGCTGCCAGACCGGGACGGCACCGTCCTGTACCACCGCTAGGTCGCGCACGCGCACCACGCCGGTGGGCGCTGCCTTCACGACGATGTCACCCACTTGCGCCGCGCTGGCGACGCTGCGGTCGGCGATGACGAGCGACAGGCGTCCTCGATCCTGGACCTGACCAACCGCACTCAACACGTTGCCGTTCTGGATGGCTGCGGAAAGGTCGGTCATCGACAGGGCGTGGTCGGCCAGCCGATGCGGGTCTGCCAGCACCTGAACTTCCGAAGTATCGCCGCCCTGCACGCCAATGCGGGCGAGGCCGGTGATGGAGGAGAGCAGCGGCGTGACCTGATACCTGGCGAAGTCCTGCAAAGCCGCCGGATCGGCGCTGTCGGATACCAGCGCATAGGAAATGATGGGGAAGACTGTGGGGTCCATCCGGCGCACGTCGTACCGGGTGCCGGCGGGAAGCGAGGGCACGGCGCGGCCCACGGCGGCATCGACCAGCAGGGTGCTGGCGATCATGTCGCGGCCCCAGCCGAAATCGACAGAGATCTGCGCCGAACCACGGCTCGTCTCCGAGCGCACGTTCTGCACGCCGGGGATTGCGCGGATCGCCTCTTCCACGGGCCGCGTGACGGTCAGCGCGGTCTGGTCGGCCGGGCGGCTGCCGGAATCGAGGTCAACGACCACGCGCGGGAACGAGACTTGCGGGAACAGCCCGATCGGCAGCGCCGTGGCCGCGATGGCCCCCGCCAGCGCCATCGCCAGCGCAACGAGGACGATGGCACGTGACTGCTCCCGCAGCAGTTTTTCGATCATCGGTTGCTCCGGCGCACGGCGTCGCCGTCACTCACCTGGTACGCCCCCTCGACGATCACCGGCTTGCCGATGTCGAGCGCGCCCTGAACCACGTCGCCCTCGTCGGATGCGAGCGTGACCTGAACGGGAACCGATCTGGCTTTGCCTCCGACGATCTGAAATACCCGTGCGGGCCCTCCTGCGGTAACGACGGCCTTGTGCGGCACGACCCAGCCGTGGACCGCGCCGGTTTCGATTGCGACCTGCATCGCCTCCCCGGCGAGCAGAGTGCCCGAAGGAAAGCTGATGTCGACATCGACGAGCCGGCTGACGGGGTTCAGGGCGCTGTCGACGCGGATTACCTTGCCGCGCAAGGCGCCGCCGCCCGAAAGGCGCTTGAGGCTTGCGGGCTGTCCGGCGGCGATGCCCATGTGGTCGGCCGGGTCCACGCCGACGGTGACGACGATGCCGCCCGCCTTTGCAACCGTAAGGATCGCCGCGCCCGCCTGGGTGCGATCTCCCTGCGCGGCGGCAACCGCCGTGACCACGCCGTCGAAAGGTGAAACGATCGTATGGATCGGCTTGCCGGCGCCGTCTGCCTGTAAAGCTGCGAGCGCGGTCCGTGCGTCCGTGACGGCCTTGGTCGCCAGGGTGAGTTGGTCCTGCGTCGCAAGTTGCTGTGACAGGAGCTGCGATGTCGAAACTTCCTGCTTGCGCGCGGCGGCCAGCGCGCTGACCGCCTGAAGATAGCTGCTGCGCGATGCGGGCGCGGTTACGAAGGTCGCAAGGTTCTGCCCGGCACGTACTGCCATGCCGGGCGCCACCGCCAGTGCGGTAATCTGACCGGGCTGGGCTTCGCTGAAGGTCACGGTGCCGTCTGGCGCGGGGGCGGCCGATCCGTAAGCGACCACAGTCGCCGGCAGCGCTCCCCGGCGGGCAGAAACGGTGCTCACGAGGACGCTGGGCGTGGGCTCAGGACCAGGCGTACCCGTGCCGCAGCCAGCGAGCAGAGCCATGGCAGGGAGCGCGATCAGCCCCTTCATCGGCCACCTGCCTCATTGTTGGAGGTGGGGGCCACCGTCGGCAACCCGGCGCCGACCAAAGTCTGGATTGCGATCTGGCGATCGAGCAGTGCAAGCTCCAGTGTCATGATTTCCTGTTCCCGGGCGAAGCGGTTCGAGACGAGGTCGACATAGCCGCGTTCGTCAAGGCTGGAGGCGCCGAACGCGGCCTGCGCACGTTCGGCGGCGAGGCGTGCGGCCGGCAGGTCCCGGCGGGCAATGGCTAGCTGCGTGGACAACTGCTCGTACTCGCGCAGCAGCGCGCCCACGGTGCCCACGGCGGCGGCAAGCCGCGCGTCGTACTCGGCGTGGAGCTGCTGCCGTGTGGCGCGGGCGATCGCGATGGCGCCCTGACCCCGGTCGAAGACCGGCAGGCCGATCTGGATGCCAGGCCCGCCGTTGATAACCCTGGAGTTGTCGCTGGAGACGCTGCCACCGAGGATGAGGTCCGGGAACTGCGACTGGATCGCCTGGCGGACCTGTTCGTCCGCTGCCGCATAGCCCATGCGCAGCGCCGCGAGGTCCGGTCGGCGATCCGGCAGCGTCGCGATCTGGCCGCGCACTTCTTCTGGATCGAAGGGGGGCAGGTCCGGCTGCGCGGCCAGGGGAACGACCACGTCGGGCGTGAGGCCAAGCAGGGCGCCGAGCTGGTGCATCAGCGCAAGTTGCTGCTGGTCGAGGGTATCCAGCGCGGTGCGTGAAGCCTGCAGGGCGACGCGGTCTGGAGCCACCGCGACCAGCGTGACCGTGCGCGCTGCCAGTGCCTTTTCCAGCTTGGCATTGCGTTCGGCCAGGAGTTGGTAGGCGGCGAGATAGCTCTGCCGGCTGCGTGCGCCGACGATGAGGTCAGTGGCGATCTGGCGCGCCTGTCCCGCGACCTGCCATTCCTGCCAGACCACGTCCGCATCGACCTGCCGCTCGCCGTCAAGCGCGGCGCGCCGGCGCGACTTGTAGGTGAGGATGCTCTTGATGTCTTGCGCGATACCGAGGTTCCACGCCGGCACGGTGCCGGAGCCCGAGAGCAGCGGCAGTAGGGCGCCGCTCAGCGAAGGATTGGCAAGCAGGCCCGCCCGCGTCGTCTGGCCGGCGGCGATGTCGCGTTGGAGTCGTACCGCTTTCAGGCCGGGGTTATTTGCCAGCGCCAGCGTCACCACTTGCCCGACGGTGAGTGGATGTTGTTGCTCCGGGGCGTTCAGGGACGGCGCGAGGGGCGCCGTGGTAGAAAGCGGCAACGGCGTGTACGCCGCGCAACCCGAAAGGACGGCGGCGAGGATCATCACGGCGGAGTGCTTGAATCGGGTGCGGGCCATGCCGGTATGCTGTCTTCCGAAATGGTGGAACGGCTGCATCCACCCTGCTGGGCATCGATCAGTCCGGGGTGCTGCCTTCGATATCGTTCAGTCACAAGACTGTTAGGCCTGGTAACCTTGGGTGAAGATGATCCGGACATTGATTTTTGCCAACTTGCGAATGCGGCCGATGTGGGGGCAAAAGAGCAGCAGATGAAAATCCTGCTACTCGAGGACGACGAGGCGACCAGAACCCATCTCGAACGCGTGCTGGGCGCTGCCGGGCATGTGGTGGATACATGCGCCAGCGGGCAGGACGCTATCTTTCTGGGCTCGACCGGCGATCACGGTGTATTGATCCTCGACCGGATGGTGCCGGGGCTCGATGGCCTCGGCGCGCTCAGGGCCCTGCGCGCCATGGGCATTCGGACGCCGGCGCTGTTCCTGACGGCGCTGAACGGCGTCGAGGACCGCGTCGAGGGACTGGAAGCCGGAGGGGATGACTATCTCGCCAAGCCCTTCGCCGCGAGCGAGCTTCTGGCGCGGGTCAATGCGCTCGCCCGGCGGCCTCCGATTGTGGAGATGCGGACGGTGCTGTGCGTCGAAGACCTCGAACTCGACCGTATGAAGCGGACGGTAACGCGCGGCGGAGCGCGCATTGATCTACAGGCGCAGGAACTGAAACTGCTCGAATATCTGATGCTCCACGCGGGTGAAGTGGTGACGCGTACCATGCTGCTGGAGAACGTATGGTCGTTCCACTTCGACCCCAAGACCAACGTGATCGAGAGCCACATGAGCCGCCTGCGCGCAAAGGTCGATCGCGGGTTCGGGCGCGAGCTGATCCAGACCGTGCGCGGCGCGGGATATCGCATCGATGGCGGCTGACACCGCGAAGCCGGGGCCGATGCGCAGCGCGGCTTTCCGCTTTGCGCTCCTACTGGCCGCAGTCTTCGCCATCGGCGCGGCGGCGCTGCTGGTGGTCGTCCAGCAGCAGATCGGCCGTTATGCAACCGAGGCGACTAACGGTGGCCTCCGGGCCGAGATGACTGTCCTTGAGGGGGAATATGCCCAGCTTGGCCAGTCCGGCCTGCTCGATGCGATGGCGCGCCATGCGGGCGGACGGCCCGAGGCGCCCTACCGCTATCTCCTGCTTGACGCCGATGGCCGCCGACTATTCGGCGATCTGCCCGGCACGGTGACCCTGAACGGGTGGAGTACTGTGGAGGTGACCGAGCGTGCGCCGGAAAACGGGCAGATCCGGCAGGAGAACATGACCACGCTGGGCGCCCGCCTGCCCAACGGGTTGGCGCTAGTCGTTGCCAGCGACAACTATGACGTCCAGATGCTGCGCCGAAGGCTTGGCCGCTTCACTTTGATGAGCGGCTTGGGCATTACGCTTTTCGCGCTGCTGGGTGGATACCTGACCGGACGGTTGTTCCTGCGCCGACTGGCGCGGGTCAACCACGCTGTCGACCGCATCATCGACGGGGACCGGGGCGAACGCCTACCGATGATCGGTTTTGGACCGGAATTCGACGATCTCACGCATAATCTCAATCGTATGCTAGAGCGCAATGCCGCTGCGATGGAAGCTCTTCGGCAGGTCACGACCGATATCGCGCATGACTTGCGCACCCCGCTCAGCCGTCTGCACCAGCGCCTGGAACAGATGCAGGACAGTTCCGTGATCGAGCCGGCGATGGTCGAAGATGCGCTTGCGCAGACGGCAGGAATCTTCGCGACCTTCCAGGCATTGCTGCGCATCGGATCGCTGGAAGGCGGAGTAGGGCGCAAGTGGTTCACGCGTTTCGATCTCAGCGAGCTGATGGATCGCATCCATCAGGCCTACGCGCCAGTGGCCGAAGATAGCGGCCAACGGTATCTGGCGAACCATGCCCAGGGCGTCATGGTAGAAGGCGATGCGGAACTGCTGGCGCAGCTTTTCACCAACCTCATCGAAAATGCGATTGTCCACACCCCGGTCGGATCGACGATCACGTCCAGTCTTTCGATCGACGGCGGCGTACTTCTCGTTGAAGTGCGCGATACGGGGAACGGGATTCCGCTGGCCGAAAGGGCAAATGTGTTTCGGCGGTTTTACCGGCTGGACGCCAGTCGCAACACCGAGGGTTCCGGTTTGGGACTGGCCTTGGTGTCAGCAATAGCGACGCTGCATGGAGCGAAAATATCTATAGTCGACTCGGATGTCGGTCTGGTTGTTCGGGCCACATTTCCGCTATCACGGTAAGCGTTACTGTGCGCTTGAAAGCACGCATAATAACGTATTCATAAAATGCAGCTGATAATGACGGTGTTCGGGGGCGCCGCGGCATGAACCTCGCCTGAAGCTGAGCGCGCGCCCACGTTCAACGGGTGGTCTCGACCGGTGTGCGCTATCAGAGCCATGGAGGCGGCCCAATCCTGTGCACTCGGCTTGATCTCTGATAAAATTCACCACGGTAAATGTGCCATCAGCTTGCCGGCAGCAATCGGGGCGTTTTTCGATGATAACCTGACAATCGTTAGTCGAAGGGCTCAAGGTTAACGGCTGCCGTGTCTGATTGCTCACAGTCCGACATCGCGAATTCCAGCGAGAAATAGGCTTACACTGTGATTTCCCTTCAGAAGCAACGGAATCCCGTTTTGGCGCATGGCTAAAATGACAAGGTATTGTACTTAATAAATCTCTGGATATCATTAAGCATATCGAATCGGGGCGCTCGCAAAAAAACAAAAAAAGGTTTCGGCCGCGTTTGGCGGCCTGCAGAGCAAGGGGATCCTATGTTTGGTGTTTCTGAAAACCTTCGCCTTACGAGCCGTGAAACCGAAGTCGTCACGCTCGTCGCCCGCGGATTGTCGGCAAAGGAAGTGGCGATCACGCTGGCAATCGCGCCCTGCACGGTAGAGCGGCATGTGGAAAATGTCCGGCTCAAAACCCAAACCCGTAACCGGGTTCACATGATCGCTCACGTCCTTCAGCATGGCATGCTTTCGACCGAAATACCGATCATTGCGCACGTGGCCTGAATTTCAGGAAATCTGCGGACGTTTTGCGCACTACAACCTTAACGGACCGCTTGTCTTGTTTGCCAATAATCAGTTCTAGCATACATTTACATCTCAGGTGCCGTTCCGGGCCAGAGAAAGGGCTGGCAGCCGCAAGTTTTAGATCACTGGATTCGGGCTGCCGATCGGCGCTGGCCCTTAGGCGGTCAGTCCCGGCGCTTCGATCACTCCGTGTACGAACATCGCACAGCTCCAGACCAGCGTATTTCGCCTTTAATTTATCGAAGTTTGCGGTGCTTCGTCCTTCCTCGCGATAAATTGCCGTCGCCTTGATCCGGGGCCCTGTCCCTTGATCATCCGATAGCCTGCGCCTTAGGCAAGCGGCGCATCAGATCGTTGATTCTCGCGATTGAAACCAGCAGCCTCAGGCAATGGGTAGCGGCCAATAAATCCTGTCGCGCGGCCGCGAGGCTCGCGAATCGGTCGGTCGATATCGGTAATTTCCGAAGAATCGCTTCGAGTACGGGTCTCTCAGACCTGCTAATGCGGAATCAATGGCGCAACGCCGTCTTCGAAGGTGGAGGAGGATCGTAACCCGTGCCGTGCTCCCGAAAGCCTTGTTATTCGCCGTTTTTCCTCCAATATGGCCGCTGGCGGGGCCGCATGGAGCATCGTTGCCATGCTCTTGTGAGCCTCCTGCCGACGTCGTACAGTCGGTCCCGAGCGATCTACTGTTGATCTTGACATCTTTTCAGGCATGGTCGTTTCGGCAAGAATGCGCCGGCTTTTCCAAGTCACCCTTTCTTGTGTCCGGCGTGCTGCGGCCAAGCGCACGGACTGCTTATACAGGCCGCAGCGAAGGTACGTTCTGAGTCATGGGTTTTGATAGAGGCAATCGCGGCAGGGGTCGCGACAAGTGGGATCGCTTTGGAGATGGCGATTCCAATTCGTTCGGCGGTGGACAGGACCGTTTCGGCGGCTCCGATAGGTTCGGCGGCGGCGGCGGCGGCGATCGTTTCGGCGGCGGCGGTGGCGGCTTCGGCGGCGGGCGTAGCGGCGGTGGTTTCGGTGGCGGTGCTCCCCGAGGCGGCGGTGCGCCGTCGACGGTGATCGGTCAGGGCCGCGGTGTCGTCAAGTTCTTCAACTCGGACAAGGGCTTCGGCTTCATTCAGCCCGAGAGCGGCAACGAGGACATCTTCGTCCACATCAGCGCAGTACAGCGTGCGGGTCTCGATGGCCTGGCCGAAGGCCAGCAGCTTGAGTATCAGCTTGTCGACCGCGGTGGCAAGGTTTCGGCTTCCGATCTTTCGATCGTGGGCGACGTGATCGCTGTCACCAAGCGGGAAGCGCCCGCCCAGCAGCAGCGTGAGCTGACGGGTGAGAAGGCGACTGGCACAGTCAAGTTCTTCAATTCCATGAAGGGCTTCGGCTTCATCAACCGCGATGACGGCCAGCCTGATGCTTTCGTCCATATCAGCGCTGTCGAGCGCGCGGGCATTCAGGGCTTGAACGAAGGCGACCAGCTGGAGTTCGAGATCGAGGTTGATCGTCGCGGCAAGAGCTCTGCCGTCAACCTGGTTCTGCGCTAAGCTAAAAGCAGGTGGCCGAGCAACGTTGGTTGTTCGGCCACTTGTTGCCGACAATGGGGTGCAAAAGGTCGACCCCCACCGCCTTCCAATTGCGTAAAAGCACACTGGCGCCGTCAAAAAATCTTTCTATCCCTTTTCAAATCTTGTTCCCCGGCGAATGGTGGGGCTGGCGATAATCGGACGGGAGTTCGGTTGGAACCGCGCCCTTGCGGGCCAGGTTTCAGCATTGAGGTAAGGGTAGTGTTCCCTGCCCTGAAGTGCTATTGACGTATACGTGAACCAAGCAATCCCATATCGCTTTTCCATCGGCATTGATCCCGCTGACATTGATTTCATGGGTCATGTCAACAACGCCAGTTACCTGAAGTGGGTGCAGGCGGCTGTGTCCGATCACTGGCGCGCTTTCGCGCCGGCGGAAGCGATAGCCCAGCACCTTTGGGTCGCACTCAAACACGAAATCACCTACCGAAAGCCCGCCTTTCTCGAGGATGAGGTGATCGCCACAGTCCTGCTGGAAAAGGTGCAGGGAGCGCGCGCTTTTTATGAAACCGTGATCCGGCGCGGTGAGGAAGTGATTGCGGAAGTGAAGTCGAGCTGGTGTTGCCTGGATGCCGATACCATGCGGCCTGCCCGCATCGCTCGCGACGTGATGCAGAAATTTTTCGCGGCCGAAGAGAGCGAATCGGCCTCGCGGACATAGGCATCAGCCCGGAGTGCCCGCGCCTGACGCTACCTTCGGCCACTAAACGATCTCGGTCGGCCGAGGGAGGATTGCCCGGTCCTGCCCCCCGGCGCTGACAGCAGTGGCGGCGGCCGCGGGTGCGACGAGTGCCGAACGGATGAAGGCGTCGTTCACCGGGGCGCGTCCAAGAACCGGCGAACGGCCGCAATGGTGGGTTTGGGCTGTTCCTCCATAAGCCAGTGTCCGGCGTCCGGGATCGTCACTTCGGTAACGTCTGTGGCGGCGAAGCGCATGACTGTGGCCATCATCGGACCGAACGACTTCTCTCCGCCGATTGCCAGGATGGGCATCGTCAGCTTGCCTGCCGCGACGAAGGCACGGTCGTCTATGGCGTCCTGATCGAAAGCGGCGAACTGCGCGAAGCCGGCATGCATCGCGCCTGGCTGCGCGTAGAGCGCGGCATAGTGCACGCGCGAGGCTTCGCTGAAGCGCTCGGGCCGGGCGGAGAACTCGTTCCAGAAGCGGTCGAGGTAAATGCGCTCGCGCCCGGCGACAAGTCGTTCCATGTCCGGTCCGCCAAAGCGGAAGTGCCACAGCAGCGGGTTCTTGAGGATTTCGTCCCAGGGGCCTACGCCCGGCAGCGGGGCGTCCATCAGCACGAAGCGCGTGACCCGGGCACGGTTCTGCGCCGCAAAGGCGTATCCGACCATGTTGCCGATGTCGTGGGTCACGAGATCGGTCTTCGCGACTTTCAGCGCATCGAGCAGGCCGGCGATGTCCTGCCCCTGCGTTTTCTTGTCGTAGCCGCCCGGGGGCTTGGCGGAAAGGCCCATGCCGCGCAGGTCGGGCACGATGACGAGGTGATCGCGGGCGAGGTCTGCCGCCAGCGGCGCCCACATGTCCCCGGTCTCGCCATAGCCGTGGAGCAGGACGATGGCGGGGCCCCTGCCGCCGATGCGCGTATGAAGGACAGTGCCGTTGGTGGGCACCTCTTCAACGCGGAAAGCGGCGGGGAAGGGCTCTACCTGCGCGGCGGCAGGAGAGGTCATGGTCGTGGCGGCGGCGGACAAGGCGAGTGCCGCTGCGAGAATCCGGGTGAACATCTGTTGCCTCCTTCATTCCGCGTGGCGCGGGCTGTCGAGGACATGATGATTTCAGGTCATCGTGCGCACTAGCCGGCAAATTCCGGAACGGGCTTTCGGGAACGCCGAACGATGATGAAGTTGGAAGGGGTGGGCGCGGAAGCGGAAGGCGCGGAACTTTACATTGCCTGTTCGCCCAACTGCAGTGCCTCGGCTAAGGCCGGGGGCCGCAAATGACTTTCAGCCCGCATGTGGCGGGCCAGCCTTCTCCGGGCCTCGTCAATCGGCGGGAATGACCTGCGGTTGGGCCATTCCCTGCGTGGTCAAGACATCGAACAATTGGTCCACGGCCAGCGAGAGCCGTTCGTCCAGCAGGGCGAGCAGTTCCGTCCAGCCGGATAGTCCGTCCAGTTCGCCGGGACCGTCGGAAATCCCGCGCAGGCCGATCATGGGCACTGCAAATCGCTGGCATGCGCGCAGCACGGCGTAAGTTTCCATTTCAACCACGTCAGCGTCGATATCCGCGTAGCCGTCGCCGCCGACGATATCCCCGCCGGTCGACAGCGATGCGCGGGGCAGGTCGGGCAGGAACGTCGGCAATGGCATGATGGCAGGATGGTCGGCGAAGGGCGTAACACCCTTGGCGAAGCCGAGGCGCGAAGCGTCCATGTCGCGCCACGACACGCTTTCCACCTGATATACGCCGCCGAGCTGGCACCGCCGCGATCCTGCCGAGCCGAGCGAAACCACCAGATCGGGCAGTTCTTCCGCAGCAAGCAGTTCCTGAAGGCAGGTGGCGGTGCCGACCGCCGCCTCGACGGGGCCGACACCCGTTATCAACGGTATCATGCGCGCCTGAAGGTGCGGGCCATACTCATGATCGGTCGCCATGACGAACAGCACTCGCATGCCTGCTATCGAGGTTGGCTTCACAACTTGCTGCGGCATCATTCTGGTCCTTGCGGGCTTTGAGCATGTGAAGGACGGCGCGTCCGGCAGGCGCTTTCGCAAACGTGGCCGTTTCAGGCAACTCGGAACGGCGTTGTACGGGCCTTCAATGACGGCTTGATTTCCCGTCCGTCCAGGTGGCAGGTTGGGGGATGCATGCACACTCAAGGGCGATGATCGCCGCCGCCGCCTTTGCCATTCTCACCAGCAAGAAAGTCGCAGGTATCTACGACCATTCCGCAAAGCGAAATCTGCAGATTGCCGCGGAATTCCGAGACGGGCGGCTGCAAGGCTTCGACGGCGATCGGGCAGTGAAGTTCGGCGGGACGCTACCGGAGCTTTTCGACGCCGGCGACGGGACTTTTGTGTCCATCGAGATCGCGGGCACACAGGTGAAGGGATATGACAGAGGTTCGTCGACCTTCTTTACGGCTGAGGTCAACGACGATCTCGTGCAGGTCTATGAGCATGGGCAAGGCGCGTGGTTCGCCTACGATGTGCAGGATCCCCAATCGGTGAGCGACTATCATCGGACCGACAGGCCTGCCTAGGGCAAAACGCGTAAGGCTTGCGTCTGATTGAAAGATGAAATTCAGAACGCGGTCCTTACGCGTCTCAATTGAGAATCGTTGTCTCGTGGATGTGCAATAAAGGTGCTGGATTTTATATGTTTGCCGATGCAGGCTGCCAGTAAGGCCTGACGAAGGGGATATTGAATTGCGGCGAAAACTGGCACTTTTTCTCGCGTTGAGTGCAGCGTTTCAGGTTGGCGCAGTCCACGCCGCTGAAGGTGAAGCACCTGCCGGACCCAGCCGCACCTTTACCGGCGAAGACCTTTTTCGGTTGAGCGGCGTTACCGATCCCCAGATCAGCCCGGATGGCTCGAAGGTCGCGTATGTGCGGATGACCGCGGACGTCATGTCGGACAAGGAGGTGCCTTCGATCTGGCTGGTCGACGTCGCCACCAGGCAGCAGACACCGCTGGTCGCCGGGAAGGGTGCGCATCGTTCGCCGCAGTGGTCGCCGGATGGCAAGCGTCTTGCCTATGTATCTTCGGACGGAGCGGAAGCGCCGCAACTCTACGTCATCTGGCTCGACAGCGGGCGCAGCGTGAAGGTGACGGGCTTGCCCGATAGCCCCGGCAGTATTGTCTGGTCGCCGGACGGCAGGTCGATCGCCTATACCATGCGCGTACCGGGCGATCCTATGAAACTCGGCAAGGCGCCCGAGAAACCCGAAGGCGCAACATGGGCCGACGGGCTGGAGGTGATCGACCGGGTCGTCTACCGCGCCGATGGCGGGGGCTATGCGCAGCCGGGCCATGACCATGTGTTCGTAGTATCCACCGAAGGCGGCGCGGCCCGGCAGGTTACTTTCGGCAATTGGGACGATACCGGTCCGCTGTCGTGGAGTCCTGACGGTCGCGTGATCGTGTTGTCCGCCAATCGCCGTCCCGACTGGGAGCGAGATTCAAATAACACCGAGGTCTACGCGGTCGATGTCGCCGGTAGCACGGTGACGCCGTTGACCACGCGTAATGGTCCCGATGGCGGGGCGGTGTTCTCGCCCGATGGCAGGCACATTGCCTATCTTGGCTATGACGACGTCAATCGCAGCTACGAAAACAACGAGCTGTATCTGATGAACGCCGATGGCAGCGGCGCGCATTCGCTGACGGCGGGGCTCGATCAGTCGATCGAGGCGGTTTACTGGGCAGGCAATTCGCAGCTCTACGTGGCGTATGACGATCATGGAAAGAAGCGGGTTGCCCGGGTCGGCCTCGATGGAACGGTACGCACCGTTGCAGATGGGCTGACGGGCGGCACGCATTACGACCGGCCCTATACCGGCGGCGAGTTCACTGTCTCGAAGGGCGGCAGGGTCGCTTACACTTCCGGCAGCACCGATGCTCCGGCAGACCTGTGGGTCGATGGAAAGCGGCTTACCGACCTCAACGCCAACTGGCTGTCTGCCAAGTCGCTGGCGCCAGTCCGCAAGTTGCCGGTAGCCGCGCCGGATGGCCGGTCGATCGATGCCTGGCTGGTCACGCCGCCAGGGCTGAAACCGGGTCAGCGTGCGCCGCTGATTCTGGAGATTCATGGGGGGCCCAATTCTGCCTATGGCCCTGCTTTCTCCACGGACGTGCAGCTCTATGCCGCAGGAGGCTACGCGGTACTCTATACCAATCCTCGCGGCAGCACCTCTTACGGAGAGGAATTCGCCAACCTGATCGACCGAGCCTACCCAGGCACCGACTATGATGATCTGATGGCCTCGGTCGACGCCGCGATTGCGGACGGCGTGGCCGATCCGAACAATCTGTTCGTCACCGGAGGTTCGGGCGGAGGCGCGCTCACCGCTTGGATCGTCGGCAAGACCGACCGTTTCAAGGGCGCAGCGACGCAGAAGCCGGTGGTCAACTGGATCAGCGAGGCGCTGACCATGGACATGACGACTTTCACTTCGCGTTACTGGTTCGACAAGAAGCCGTGGGAGGATCCCATGTCCTATTGGCAGCGTTCACCGCTGAGCCTGGTCGGCAACGTCAAGACGCCGACGCTCGTGATAGTCGGCGGGGAGGATTACCGCACGCCTGTCAGCGAGGCCGAGCAGTACTATGCCGCACTGCAAATTCGCGGGGTGCCCACCGCGCTGGTCAAGGTTCCGGGTGCGAGCCACGGCGGCTTGACCGCGCGGCCTTCCCAGTCCGCAGCAAAGGCCGCCGCGATCCTTGCGTGGTTCGACAAATATCGGGTGAAGTAGGCGGTTCCTACCGCAGGCCCATCCTGTCCATCTTGAGCAAGCCCGCCTGGGAGAGGCCGATTTCGCGCGCGGTACGCGTGGGGTTGTGGCCGGTGCGGTCGAGGGCTTCGGTGATACGGCGGCGTTCAAGAATGGCCACTTCATCCCGCCGTGTCAGTCCGGGTAGGAGCGGCGTAGCGGCATCCGGCACCGGCGCGGCATCCTCTCCCATCGCGAAGGCGAGGTCGGCGATGCCATCACCAAGCTACCGCCTCCCTTGGGCGCAAGGGCTGCCACGACGATCAGCCGGTCGGCGCGGCGCACCTCGCGCGCGCCGACCGGCTGATAGCTGCCATCGGCAAAAAACGCAGTAACTTGACCTGCATGCTCGCCGGCATCTCGCCGATCTCTTCGAGGTACAGGGTTTCGTGCGTGGCGGTTTCGACATTTATATCAGCGGTATATGCCGATTGCCCGCGCCCCTAGCCCAACTTTCTATCAGCCGGCCATTGCCGCCTTTCGTGCAGCGAGCTTCTCTTCCTCGGTCCAGATTTTGCGCTCGCGCACTTTCTGAACTTTGACTTGTTTGACCGGCCCGCCGCCCAGCACCGGCGCGCGCATGGTCGAGTGTCGTGCCACTTCACAATGCCAGGGGTGATCGTCCTGAACGGTCAGGGTGCGGCCGATCTCCCGCTCCACATCGTGCAGCCAGGCCCGCTGCTCGGCATCGCAGAGCGTGACGGCGAAGCCGCTGCGCCCGGCCCTGCCGGTGCGGCCGATCCGGTGGACGTAGCTCTCCGGCAGGCTCGGGAGGTCGTGGTTGAAGACGTGCGTCACCGTGTCGACATCGATGCCGCGCGCGGCGATATCCGTGGCTACCAGAACCTGCACGGTCCCGGCGCGGAAGGCGTCCAGTGCGCGCTCGCGCTGGCCCTGCGACTTGTTGCCGTGCAGGGCCTCGGCGGTGATCCCGGCCTCGCTGATGAAGGTGCAGACTTCGTTGGCGATGTTCTTCTGCAGCGTGAAGACGACCGCCTGGCCGATCTCCGGCGTCTGCAGCAGCGCCAGCAGGGCCGCCTTCTTGTTGGCCGCATCGAGGAACATCACGGACTGGTCGATCCGGTCGACGGTGGTCGACGGCGGGGCGATTTCGACATGTGCCGGATCGCGCAGGAGGCTCTCGGCCAGCGCGGTGATGGATTTGGGCATCGTTGCCGAAAACAGCAGTGTGTGCCGGTCCTTTGGCAGGGCCTCGACAATGCGCTCGATCGGCTTGGCGAAGCCCATGTCGAGCATCTGGTCGGCCTCATCGAGCACCAGCGCCTCAAGCTCGGACAGGTTGCAGAGGCCCTGTTCGATCAAATCCAGCAAGCGACCCGGCGTCGCTACGATGATGTCCACGCCGAGGTTGAGCGCATTGACCTGGTGGAACTGGCTGACGCCGCCGAAGATCGTCGTGACGCTGGGCTGCAGATGGCGGCCGAAAGTCTCGAAGCCGACGGCGATCTGGGAAACCAGTTCGCGCGTGGGTGCGAGGACGAGGACGCGCGCGCCGCCCTTTGGCGCTGGGCGGGGATTCGCAGCAAGGCGGTGGAGCAGCGGCAGCGCGAAGGCGGCGGTTTTGCCGGTGCCGGTCTGCGCCATGCCAAGCATGTCACGGCCCTGGAGCAGCATCGGGATCGACTGGGCCTGGATGGGCGTAGGGCTTGCATAGCCCGCCTCGGCCAGTGCCTGCAGCAGGAGCGGCGCCAGCGAGAGATCGGCGAAAGTCATGTTCATCGTCAAGCGGCGCCTCCAGCGCTGAGCAAGGCTGCGCCGGATCGGGCTTAGCGTATTGAGCGCGGGCTGTTAGGTGCGATGCTGCACTGCGTCAACGCGGAAAACCGGAGTGACACCGGTTTAATGCCCCTTTTGCGATCTCACCCCGTTTTAAGGCGAAATGAGGGCGTGCAGCCGTCTGCCGGGCTCGGCGATCAGCCGAGAACACGCCGTGCGAAGGCCGTTGCGGCGGCGAGACCGTCTGGGCCGACGCTATGGCCGATACCCGGCGACACGTGCGTCTCTACAGCCACACCGGCTTCGGCGAGTGAAGTCGATGCCAGATCCATCGAGCGGAACGGTACGATGTCGTCCTCTGTGCCGTGGATGAGCAGGACCGGCGGGCGACTCCGGATGTCCGACTGCAGCTGTTCCGGCGCGACGAGCATCCCCGAGATGCCGACGATGCCTGCCATGGCGTCGGGCCGCCGAAGCCCTGCATGCAGCGCCATCATCGTTCCCTGGCTGAACCCGATGAGGAGCAGGCGGTCGCTGGACAGGCCGGCCTTGTCCAGCTCCTCCGTGATGAAGGCATCAAGGCCAGGCGTGGCCGCCGCCGCTCCGGCTGCCCGCTCGGCCATGGAAAAGGTCTCGATCGGCCACCATTGATGGGCGGCGGCCATATGGGGGATTTGCGAAGGGGCGTTGGGTGCAACGAAAGCGGCGCCGGGAAGCGAGGGGCGGATCATGTCCGCCAGCGCGATTAGGTCATCGCCATTGGAGCCATAGCCATGGATCAACACGACCAGTGCATCGGCCTTGGAACCGGACAGGGGAGCGAGGCGCGGGCCATCAAGCGGCATGGGTATCCTTTCAGCAGCGCGAACGGTTGGCGCGAGCACGTTAACGTGTGATGCTGGCTACCCGTCGGCCGGCTGTTGAGCCAGACTTTTTACCCAATGGGGCAGTGCAGACGAAACAGGGGGGGCGGCATGCGTTGATGGCCCGGCGCATAATTCTGGTTTCGGCTTGGGTATACCCATACTCACCCGAATCCATACCACCGTGCGTCAGGAAATTAAGCAGTGTCTATTTTCCTGTTCTTCCTTGAGGATACCCGAAGGGCATGCCAGCGTGAGCTTTCGCGCTCCTGCCTTTTCAGATTCGACTTCACGATTCCTGCGTTCGGCATGCTTTTCAACGGCATCATCAATACCTAAATGGCTTCCAATCAGGATCTGAAGAGAGATAGCTGGAATTTACAAGCTAGGTCAGGCAAGGGCGCCGTCAGATTCAATTTTTGTCCTGGCGAAGCGACCGTCATGGGCTGCGCACATGAGACAATGGCATACCTATGAGCAAAAACGACGACGCTGCGGATTTCGACGCACCGCTTATTGACGGGAACAGGGGGTCGGTTGCGCAGTTTATCGCCCGCGCCAAGCGCCGCGGCACGATAACCGTAAGCGAATTGAACGCTGCCTTGCCTCAGGATCAGATGACCACTGATCAGATCGAGGACATCATGGCCGCGATCTCGGAGATGGGCGTCAAGATCGTCGAGAACGACGATGAGGGCGACGAAGGCGATTCCCAGACCGATTCGCAGAACGAGGACGATCGCGAATCGGAGGACGACGCTGGCGAAGACAGCGAAATCTCCCAGCGCCGCGTGCCCGATAGCAAAAAGGCAGAAAGCCTCGGTCGTACCGACGACCCTGTGCGTATGTACCTGCGCGAAATGGGCGCAGTGGAAATGCTCAGCCGCGCAGGCGAAGCGGCGATCGCCAAGCGGATCGAAGCGGGCCGGGACATGATGATCCAGGGCCTGTGCGAGAGCCCGCTCACCTTCCACGCCATCATCCAGTGGTCCGAGGCGCTCAACGCCGGTGACATGCAGCTGCGCGAGATTCTCGATCTCGACGCGATGCTGACCAAGGAACCCGCGCCCGAAAGCCTGAACGAGGACGGCGAAGGCGACGACGACGGCGAGATCAGCGAAAAGACCGCCGGCCCTTCCTTCAAGGAAGATGACGACGTCGAGGAGGAATCCACCGACCAGGTCGACGAGGACGGCAACCCGATCCCCAAGCGCGAAGTCGAAGACGAGGAGGAGGGCAACACCATCAGCCTCGCGCAGATGGAAGCGGCCCTCAAGCCCGAAGCGCTTGAGAAGTTCCTGCTCATCACCGAGCTGTTCCAGACCTTTGAACGTCTCCAGTCCGAGCGCCTCGACGCGCTGGCATTGGGTATCGACTTCCCGGGCGCCAAGGAAGAGCATTACCAGCAGCTGCGTGAGGAACTCACGGGGCAGGTCGAGTCGGTGAAGTTCCACGCGGCGAAAATCGAACAGCTCGTCGACAATCTCTACGCCTTCAACCGCCGCCTCACCACGCTGGGCGGCCAGATGCTCCGACTGGTAGAGCGTCACAAGGTGAAGCGCGCAGACTTCCTCGAGACCTATGTCGGCCGCGAACTGGACGACACCTGGCTCGATGAAGTGGCGAAGAAGGACAAGAAGTGGGCGGCCTTCGCGGCTGCGGAAGCCGACCCGGCCGAACGTATCCGCCTCGAAGTCTCGGACATCGCCGCTGCCACCGGCATGGCGTTGCCCGAGTTCCGCCGCATCGTGAACATGGTCCAGAAGGCGGAGCGCGAGGCGCGCATCGCCAAGAAGGAAATGGTCGAGGCGAACCTGCGCCTCGTGATCTCGATCGCCAAGAAGTACATGAACCGTGGCCTGCAGTTCCTGGACCTCATCCAGGAAGGCAACATCGGCCTGATGAAGGCCGTCGACAAGTTCGAGTACCGCCGCGGTTACAAGTTCTCGACTTATGCCACCTGGTGGATCAGGCAGGCGATCACTCGCTCGATCGCGGATCAGGCGCGCACGATCCGTATCCCGGTCCACATGATCGAAACGATCAACAAGCTGGTGCGGACCAATCGCAGGTTCCTCCACGATCATGGCCGCGAGCCTACGCCTGAGGAGATGGCGGAGCGTCTGTCGATGCCGCTGGAGAAGGTGAAGCGAGTCCTGAAAATCGCCAAGGAGCCGATCTCCCTCGAAACGCCGGTCGGCGATGAGGAAGACAGCCATCTCGGTGACTTCATTCAGGATTCGAATGCGGTTATCCCGGTGGATGCCGCAATCGAGGCCAACCTCAAGGAAATGATCACCCGGACCCTTGCCTCGCTTACCCCGCGCGAAGAGCGCGTGCTGCGCATGCGCTTCGGCATCGGCATGAACACCGATCACACCCTCGAGGAAGTCGGCCAGCAGTTCTCGGTGACCCGCGAACGTATTCGCCAGATCGAAGCGAAGGCGCTGAGGAAGCTCAAGCACCCCAGCCGGTCGCGCACCATGCGCACCTTCCTGGATTAAATATCCGGCCAGCGCCGACAAAACCCCTCAGCCTTGGGCGAAGGGCTGGGCGGTTTTGTCGTAGCGTGTTTTCTTCCGGGCCGAACTTGCGATTGCGATCCGCAACCGCGAACTTACCGCCCCGATCTGCCAACAATGCACCTCGCGACATCGACGCGCACCGGGCGCAGGCCGGTTATCTGCGCGAACAGGGCGAGGTTCGAGTCGGGGAGGGGGCGGCCTCGACCGGAAAACCATGCTCCCGACTTACTTGGGGCTATGTGGATTTTTGCAGAATGACCGGCGCGATTTGGCGGCTTGCTACCTCGCGAAGCACGAAGCTGCTACGTATGCGCCGGACATGCGGCAGTACCGAAAGTTCTTTACGATAGATCATATCGTAATCTTCCAGTGACTGGACGTTGAGGATCATCAGGAAGTCGGTGTCGCCGGTGACGAAGGCGCAGAACTGCATCGACGGGCTTTCCAGCACTGCCGTCTCGAAGTCCTGCAATACCGCTTCCGTCTGCGAGACCAGCTCGATCGAAACCATCACCAGCGTCCCGTAGCCCAGTGAGCGCACGTTGAGGTTCGCGGAGTAATGCGTGATATACCCCGCTTCCTCAAGGATCTTGCGGCGGCGGGCGACCGCCGTGCTCGACAGGTGGACCTTTTCCCCCAACCAGACATCCGAAGCGCGTCCGTCCGAGACGAGAGCGCGCATCAGCCTGAGGTCGGTGTCGTCGAGCTCGTGCTGGGCAGGGCGGCCCCGCACCGCGTCGAGCCAGTGCAGTTTGCTGGACTGCATATCCATTTTGTTGAGCGCCCCTTTTTTCGATTTCGAAACCATAGTGCCGGATATCCGTTAGATTTCAAACAAAAGGGTTCGAAAGTGGCCGCTAATCGGACAGAATGTTGTCGAACCAGCCCGTATCTCCGCCAATGGGCATACCGGCGGGGATTGGTGGCCGTGGGCGGCTTTGTTTGCTGATCTCGGCATCAAGGCGCCCCGGATCGCCCAGCAGGCCCGCCATCGAAACCTGCCACAGAGCGTCTTCAGATGCGCCGCTGGCCTTACCGAACCCGCGCGCCGTGCCCTTGAGGAAGCCGTCGAGGAGGGCGGCGACGTCGGCCGGTGTGTCCGGATCGCGGCGAGCCGAGGCGATCGCGAGGAGCGTCGTTTGTGCGATCCGGCGCGAGATCGCGTCGTCATGGAGCGCGATCACCGGCGCCAACTTGCCGAGCAGCGTTCCGACGCCCGGTTGACCGGCGTCGTAGCCGTGCTGGATATGCAGCCGCGTGAGGCGTGAGGGAGCGAGCAGGCTGTCGAGCGTGACCTGCGCCGCCACTTGCGCCGCGACGAGTGGATCGAACACCGCGGAGCCGGCACCTCGCAGCATTTCGGGGGCGGCCTCCACATCGGTGCGCGCGCTGGTGCCGCTCGACAAGGTCATTGACAGCGCCGCTGGCACGGTCAGTTCGCGCGGTGACAGGGTGCCAATGAGCGCGTCCATCGCTTCCAGCTGTTCGCGGGCGAGAACAGGGGTGGGTGTATCGCGCCCGTCGCCGGCTACTGCGTATTCGTACCGCACGCCGCCGACCAGCTTGCCGGTGGCATCGATCGAGTAGCGGTGGAACAGCCAGATCGGCACGAACTTGCGGCGCAGGTTGGAGAGCGGTTCGCCCGCCAGCAGCGTGCCCGGGCCGAAGCTGGCGAGGGCGATGCGGCGAACGTCCATCGTATGGGCGAGGTCTGCGGGGGTGTCCGCGCCTTCGGTCCACATGTTGACCCCGGGGACCGCCAGGTCCGCAGCGCGGCCGTCGACGTCGGTGCCGTAGATCAGCCCGGCCTTGCGGATCGCATCGGCCTTCGCCGCTGCGTCCGCGTCGCCGTCCACGCCCGGCGCGGGCTGGCCGTAGAGCCAGTCGACCGTAAACTTGTCCCACTTGCCGATGCCGCTGGCATAAGCGTTGCCAAGGTCCAACCTGCCGTCGACGATGCCCACCTTCGGGCCCGGATAGTCCATCACCGAGGCGCGGTCCTGCAGGCTGGCCTTGAAGTTGTGCACGAAGCCGATGGCGTGGCCTACCTCGTGCGCGCCGAGCTGGCTGATGCGGGCGAGGGCGGCGCGGACCGGGTCGTTCGGGCCGCCGGTATTGTTCTGCGCGGTGCCGACGAGGCCCTCGAACACGGTGATGTCCTGCCGAACGCGCAGCGCGCCCAGCACGACCACGCCCTTGATGATTTCGCCGGTTCGCGGGTCGATCACGCCGCCGCCGTAGGACCAGCTGCGGTTCTGCCGGTCGGTCCAGTTGACGACGTTGTAGCGCACGTCCTGCGGGTCGACGCCGGGCGGCAGAATCTCCACCTTGAAAGCATCGATGAAGCCCGCCGCGTCGAATGCGTCGGCCCACCAGCGCACGCCGTCGGCCAGCGCGGTGCGGATCGGGTCGGGCGCGGCGCTGTCGATGTAGAAGACGATCGGCTTCCTGACCGGGGAGCGGGCGGCGGCGGGATCGGTCTTTTCCAGCCGGAAACGGTTGGCGTATTCGACCAGCATCGGCGTGCCGAGCGGGGTGCCGAAGTCATAGGCCTGCGTCGCGTGGCTGCCCGAGCGGATATCGAACTTGCGGGGGAGGAATCCGGGTTCGGGCAAGGCGACCAGTGAAGAATGTACGGTCACGCTCACCGCGCGGCCGTCCGGGGCGAGGATATCGAGTTCGCTGCCGGCGCTGTCCGCGGTGAAGGTCTGCACCGCCTCCAGTTCGACGTTCTTTGGGAAGACCTTCACCGACGCAGGATCGAGCGCGCTCAGCTTGTCGGACAGCTTGTAGCCTTTGGCGCTTTCGCCGATGGCGCCGGCAAGGTCCATTGCGTCGGTCATCAGAAGCGGGGTCAGGTCGACGGTGACGGGGCCGCCGGCACCCGGTTCACCCACCACGTTGAGCATTGCCACGGTGCTGAAAGGGAAGCTGGCACGTGCGCCCTTGGCGACTCCCGTATCGCCGGTGGCGCGGTAGCGCGGGTTTTCGAAAACAGCCGCTACCTTGCCGCCCATGCGGCGGAATGCGAGCATCCGGGTCTCCCCCTGCATGCCCCGGTCGATCCGGATTGCCGCCGATCCGAGGCCGGTCTTGATGGACTGCGTAAAGAGATAGCGCCCGGATACCCCTTCCGCATCGGCGGCGGGTAGCGTGAACAGAACTTTGCCCTGCGCTGCGTCGACCTGGACCGGCAGAAGTGCTCCGTCCGGCGAGGCAGTGACCGTTACCGGCGCGGCCCATGCGGACACCGGGCCGATACAGGCGGCCAAGGCGCAGCCGGCGGCAAGGAAAGGCTTCATGCGGGCGACGATCGACATCGTGATATTTCCCCTTTGGAGCGGATGGCGAGAACGTAGACCCCTTCATCTCGCCAATGCAGCAAAGCCTAGCCGAAACCCGGCGCAGCTTCCCCGAACTTATTGGGCCGGAAACGCACCGCGTTGATGGATTCCTGCGCGAATAAACAAATAGGCGCGTAATTCATGCGCTGGGCAAGGATGTGTTGCACAAGTCGAATGCTTTGAGGGCGATGCTGCGCTGCATTTCGCGAATCACGGCGCGCTCCGTTTCGGGAAAGTGCGTGTCAGGCGAAGGCCATGTCCTTTTCCTGCGCTGATGCCGGGTATGACGATGAAATCCATCACTCAGGTGTGAAATTTCCCCGAACTTTGTTGGGATCATTTGCACCCTTCCGGATAGTATCGACGGCATCAGGCAGCAGTCCGGATCGGGGCAGAACCGAAATCCAAGCGGACACTGCCCGATGATGGGCTTTCGCAAACTATGCGGCGGCGGGGAATACCGGTTTTTCAAAAGCGCTTTGCAAGCGGCACTGCGAGGGCGGTGCGTACATTCGTGTACCCGGAGAACCGCGTCTTTGCCGGTCCATTCGGGATGAGGGCGCCTGTGGCGAAGGGGATTCAGTCACAGGGAGTTTTCGCGATGCGCAATGCAGTCCAGACCTCGAAGGATCGAGGCAGAATGGAAACGTTTTCGGCGCGATCGATCCGTGCGCTGCTGCTGGCAGGCGCCGCCGCGCCGCTGCTGATCGCGGCTCCGGCCATGGCCCAAGGCGCACCGGCAGGCGAGGAGCCGGTCAACGACATCGTCGTCACCGGCTCGCGCATCGTGGGCGACGGGTACAGCGCCCCCACGCCGGTTGCCGTTCTGGGCGAGGCGGACATCGCCGCGCAGGCACCGGCGAACATCTCCGACTTCGTGAACCAGCTTCCCGCCATCGCCGGCAGCGGCACTTCGGGCAGTGCTTCAGGCGGCCTTTCGAACGCGGGCGCGGGCATCAACTCGATCGGCCTGCGCGGCCTCGGTGTTGGCCGCACGCTGGTGCTGGTCGACGGCCAGCGCTCGGTTGCCTCGACGGTGGGCGGCACGGTGGACATCAATACCATCCCGCAGGATCTGGTGAAGCGCGTCGAGGTCATCACCGGCGGCGCTTCGGCGGCTTACGGTTCGGACGCGGTGGGAGGCGTCGTCAACTTCATCCTCGATACCGGCTACAAGGGCGTCAAGCTGGGCGCAGACACCGGCATCTCGACCTATGGCGACGCCTTCAACTACCGCTTCACCGGGACGGCGGGCTTCTCGCTGCTGGACGACCGGCTGCACCTGCTCACCAACGTTTCCTACTTCAAGCAGAAGCGCGAGGAAGGCATCGACCGCGACTGGAACGATAGCGGTTACTTCCAGATCAACAACCCGGCCTACACCGCCACCAACGGCGCGCCGCAGCGCCTCGTCGGCAGCGGCATTGGCCCGGCGGGCTATACGGCCGGCGGCCTCATCTCCAGCGGCCCGCTGCGCGGCACCTACTTCCTTGGCGACGGGCAGACCGCGCAGCTCAATTATGGCACCGTTTCCAGCCCGTGGATGATCGGCGGCGACTGGCAGACCACGCTGGACGGGCACGTCGGCACCAACACCATGGTCCCGCTGGACGAGCGGCTCAGCGCCTTCCAGCGCATCGGCTTCGACCTGACGCCCGATATCGAGATCTTCGGCCAGTTCTCCTACAACCGCTCGGTCAGCGCCAGTTCGTACCAGCAGACGCCCAGCACGGGCGTCTCCATCGCGGCCGACAACGCCTATCTGCTCAGCCAGTACCCGAGCGTTGCGGCGGCGATGTCGGCGCAGGGGCTATCCTCGATCACGGTGGGCACCTCGAACGGGGGCTTCCCGATCCCGGGCAGCAACATCAAGCGCGAGGTTTACCGCGGCGTGATCGGCGCCAAGGGCAACCTGAACCTGTTCGACAAGCCGATGGCCTGGGACGTCTACTACCAGAAGGGCGTCACCAAGGCGCGCGAGGAGCTGACCAACACCTGGCAGAATTCGCGCATGGCGCTGGCGCAGGACGCGGTGTTCGATGGCTCCGGCAACATCGTGTGCCGTTCGACGCTGAGCGCGCCTGGCAACGGCTGCGTGCCGATCGACCGGCTCGGCACCAGCGGGCCGTCGCAGGAGGCGCTCGATTACATTTACAACGACGGATATCAGCCGCTGCGCCGCCAGACCATCAAGCAGGACGTTGCGGCGGCGACGATCTCCGGCAGGGCCTTTGCGCTTCCCGCCGGCGACTTGGCCTTCGCCACCGGCGTCGAATGGCGGCGTGAGCAGATCAACGGCGAGGTGGACCCGGTCCACAACTCCGGCTGGCTCTATGGCAACTTCCGCGTCAATCAGGGCAAATACGACGTGTACGAAGGCTTCCTTGAAGTCGACGTGCCGATCTTCGACGGCATGAACGTCAACGCCGCCGCGCGCGGTACGCACTATTCGACTTCCGGCTGGGTTGGCACCTGGAAGGTAGGCGCGAATTGGCAGGCTATCGATTCCCTGCGCCTGCGCGGTAACCTGAGCCACGATATCCGCGCGCCCAACCTGGAAGAACTGTTCGCGGCAGGCACCGCGCGCACCAACTCGGTCATCATCCCGGCGGGCGCCAGTGCGCCGCAGACCGGATCGTTGCAGTTCGTGCAGAACGCCTTCGGCAACCGCGCGCTCAAGCCCGAAGTCGCCGATAGCTGGACGCTGGGCGCGGTGTTCGAACCCACGTTCCTGCCGGGCTTCTCGCTCTCGTTCGATTATTACCAGATCAAGATCAAGGACGCGATCGGATCGATCACCGCGCAGCAGACGGTGGACCTGTGCTACGAACAGGGCGTCTCTTCCTACTGCCCGAACATCAAGTTCGTGGGCGGGCAGCTCAGCACGATCGACCTTACCCCGATCAACTTCGCCCGCCAGAACACCAAGGGCTTCGATATCGAGGCCAGCTACACCCGGCAGGTCGGCCCCGGCACCCTTCGCCTGCACGCGCAGACCACGCACTATATCGAAAACGTCGTCGATGACGGCATTAGCTTCCCGATCGATTACGCCGGCACCTTGACCAACACCACTTATGCCTCGCCCGACTGGGTGTACCGCCTGAGCGCGTTCTACGATCTCGATCCGGTGACCTTCAACCTGGTGGCGCGCGGCTTTACCAGCGGCGTCTATGGCAACGACTGGATCGAATGCACCAGCAACTGCCCGACCAGCACCGCGCAGTACCGCACCATCAACGACAATTCGATCAAGGGCGCGACGTATTTCGATGCCTCGATCGACTTCAAGTTCCCCGCCATGAACGACGGCGTCGGGCACCTGACCTTCATCGTCAACAACATGCTGAACAAGGACCCGGTGCTGGTCGGCAACGGTCCCGACGGCAACAACGTGCCCGCCTACGCCCAGACCAACCGTGGCCGCTACGACGTGATCGGCCGCACCTTCCGCGTCGCCGCCAAGGTCGAGTTCTAAGAGAGGATATCTTAACATGAAAACCTTCAAGCGCGCCGCCCTTGCCGCCGCTCTCACCACGGCCGCGCCGATCGGCGCCTTGCTGGCCACCCCGGCCCATGCCGAGGCCCCGCAGGCGCTTAAGGCCGAGGTCGCCACCGAAGTCGAAGCGCAGCGCAAGCAGATCCAGGTCATGGTCGACCAGATATTCAGCTACGCCGAACCCGGCTTCCAGGAGATCAGGACCAGCGAATACCTCACCGGCATTCTCGAAAAGAACGGCTTCAACGTGGAGCGCGGCGTCGCGGGCATTCCCACCGCGTTCACCGCCACCTGGGGCAAGGGCGGCCCGAAGATCGCGCTGGGCAGCGATATCGACGACGTTCTCGGTGTCTCGCAAACGCCGGGCCTGCCTTACCTCAAGCCCATCGTCGAGGGCGCGCCGGGGCACGGCGAAGGCCATAACTCGGGCATGCCGCTGATGGTCGCGGCAGCGATCGCGGTGAAGAAGGTGATGACGAAGCACGGACTTGAAGGCCGCCTGATGGTCTGGCCCGGCGTGGCCGAGGAACTGCTGGCGACGAAGGCGTATTATGTGCGCTCGGGCATGTTCAAGGATGTCGACGCCTCGATCTTCACCCACGTCAGTTCCGATTTCTCGACCGGCTACGGCGAGATGGGCGGCAATGGCATGGTCTCGGTGGAATATACCTTCCACGGCAAGACCGCGCACTCGGCCGGCATGCCGTGGGAGGGCCGCAGTGCGCTCGACGCGGCGGAGATCATGGACGTGGCATGGAATTTCCGGCGCGAACACCTGCCGCTGACGCAGCGTTCGCACATGATCATCACCAATGGCGGCGGGCAGCCCAACGTCGTGCCCGACAAGGCCAGCATCTGGTATTTCTTCCGCGAACGCACCTTCACCGACATCCGCAAGCTCTATGAAACCGGCAACGACATCGCCAAGGCCGCAGCGCTCGCCACCGGCACGACGATGAGCCAGCAGACCCTTGGCTACGCCGCGCCCAACTTCGGCAACAAGCCGCTTGCCGAGGCCGCCTATGCCAACATCAAGGCGGTGGGCATGCCCAAGTGGAGCGCCGACGATCAAGCGTTCGCCAAGGCCGCGCAGACCTTCAACGATCGCAAGGTGGAGCCGCTCAAGGACGAAGTGACTGAACTTTCGACACCGGAAAACCGCAAGCCCTCGACCGGCGGCGGCTCGGACGACATCGGCGACATCATGTGGGCGGTGCCGACGATCACCATCCGCTTTCCCTCGAATATCCCAAACATGATCGGCCACAACTCGACCTCGGCCTTCGCGATGGCCACGCCGATCGCGCACAAGGGCGTGGAGGCCGGGGCCAAGGCGGTGGCGATGACCGTGCTCGATATCCTGACGACGCCCAAACTCGTCAGCGATGCCAAGGCCTACTTCACCGATGTGCAGCTGAAGACCGACACGTACGCCCCGGTGCTGACCGAAAAGGACGTGCCGGCGATCTGGCTCAACGAGCGCAACATGCAGCTCTACCGGCCGCTGATGGAGAAATATTACTACAACCCGGCGAAGTACCCCAGCTACCTCGACCAGCTTGGCGTGAAGTATCCCACGCTCACCAAGCCGGCCGAAACGGGGGCGGCGCAGTGAAGCGGGCGATGAACAGGCGCAGCCTGATCGCGGCTGCGCTCGCGGCGACGGCGATGGTTCCGAACATGGCTCAGGCAGCCGCAGACCCGGCGATCAAGCAGGAAGCCGCCGCCGCCGTGGAGGCGCAGCGCAAGCAGATCCAAGTCATGGTGGACGAGATATACTCGTTCGCTGAACCGGGTTTTCAGGAAGTCAGGACCAGCGAATATCTGGCCGGGATACTCGAAAAGAACGGCTTCAAGGTGGTGCGCGGTGTTGCCGGCGTGCCCACTGCCTTCACGGCGACATGGGGCACGGGCGGCCCGAAGATCGCGCTCGGCAGCGATATCGACGGCTTGCTGGGCGTTTCGCAGGTGCCCGGCGTGGCGGATGTGAAGCCGCTTACCGAAGGCGCGCCGGGGCACGGCGAGGGGCATAATTCCGGCATGCCGCTGATGGTCGCGGCGGCGCTTGCCGCCAAGCAGGTGATGACGAAGCACGGCATTCAGGGCCGCCTGATGCTGTGGCCCGGCGTCGCCGAGGAACTGCTCGCCACCAAAGCCTATTATGTGCGCGCCGGCATGTTCAAGGACGTCGACGCCTCGATCTTCGCCCACGTCAACACCGGCTTCGGCACCGGCTGGGGCGACCTTGGCCTGACCGGCATGATATCGGTCGAGTACGAGTACAAGGGCAAGACCGCGCACTCCGCCGGCATGCCGTGGGAGGGCCGCAGTGCCCTCGACGGGGTGGAGCTGATGGACGTGATGTGGAACTTCCGCCGCGAACACCTGCCGCTGACCCAGCGCTCGCACGATGTCATCACAAACGGCGGCGGCCAGCCCAACGTCGTCCCCGACAAGGCGAGCAGCTGGTACTATTTCCGCGAGAAGGACTTCTCCTCGCTGCGCGGTCTCTACGATACCGGCAATCAGGTGGCGGAGGCGGCGGCGCTGGCTTCGGGCACCACGGTAAGCCGCAAGGTGCTGGGCTTTGCTGCACCCAATTACGGCAACAAGCCGCTCGCCGAGGCGCTATATGCCAATATCGAGACGGTAGGCGTGCCGCAGTGGTCCGCCGCCGACCAGGCGTTCGCCAAGGCGGTGCAGACGAAAAACCACCTCAAGGTTGCGCCGCTACCGGACAAGGTCGCGCCGCTATCCACGCCCGACACGCGCGGAGATGCCAGCTTCGGCGGCTCGGACGACATCGGCGATGTGATGTGGACGGTCCCCACCGTCACCATCGGCTACCCGGCGAACGTGCCCAACGTGATCTTCCACCACGCCACCGCCGCGATGGCGATGGCCACTCCGATCGCCCACAAGGGCACCGTAGTGGGCGCCAAGGCGGTGGCGATGACCATCCTCGATCTGGTGACCACGCCGCAGCTTATCACCGAGGCGAGGACCTGGATGCGTGAGGTCCAGCTCAAGGACCAGAAGTACGATCCCCTGATTGCCGCCACTGACATGCCCGCGATCGACCGCAATGCCCGCACCATGGAGCAGATGCGCCCCTCGATGCAGCCCCAGTACTACGATGCCAAGAAGTACGACACGTACCTGCAGCAGCTTGGCATAGACTACGAGGCTTCGGGTCGCGAAACCTCGGGCGCCGGGAGCTAGCCTCCGAAACAAAGGCGCCGACCGGCCGGGGTGCGAACACCCTGACGAGACCGAAACTACCCCGGCCGGTCTCTTTTCTCCCGACATTCTCCCTCAACCAAAGGGATTTGCAGATGGCCCGCATCATCGTCATCGGCGCCGGTATCACCGGCGTCACCGCCGCCTATGCCCTGCTTGCGCAGGGGCACGAGGTTACCGTGGTCGAGCGCCACCGCTATCCGGCGATGGAAACGTCCTTTGCCAACGGCGGCCAGCTTTCCGCCAGCAATGCCGAAGTGTGGAACTCGATGGCGACGATCGCCAAGGGCCTGCGCTGGATGCTGCGCGCCGATGCGCCTTTGCTGTTCAATCCGCGTCCTTCGCTGCACAAATATGCGTGGATGGCCGAGTTCGTTGCCGGGATCGGCAACCACCGCGTCAACACGGTCGAGACCACCCGCCTCGCCATCGCCGCGCGCCGCCATCTGTTCGATATCGCCGAGCGCGAGGGCATCGACTTCGATCTTTCGCGCTGCGGCATCCTCCACTTCTATCGCAGCCCCGAAACCTTCGATGCGGCCCGCCGGGGCAATGTATTGCTGCGCGAAGGCGGCCTCGAACGTGAAGAAGTCGGGCCTGCCGATATCGCCCGGATCGAACCGACGCTGACCGGCGATTTCTGCGGCGGTTTCTTCACCCCGTCGGATTCGACGGGCGATATCCACAAGTTCACCACCGGGCTTGCGCGGGCCTGCGAAAGGTTAGGCGCGCGTTTCGTGCTGGGGGGCGAGGTGGATGGGGTAGCACTTCGGACCGACGGTGTGTCGGTACGGCTGCAGGCGGCAGGCGGCCTTGGGGAAGGATCCGATACCGGCCGCCTGCAGGATCTTTCAGGCGGCGATCTCGGCGGGGAAATGCTGGTCGAGAGCGACATGGTGATCGTCTGCGCGGGCGTGGCCAGTCGCGCGCTGGCAGCTAAACTGGGTGACCGGGTGAACATCTACCCGGTCAAGGGCTATTCGATCACGGTGATGCTGAACGACGAGCGCAGCCGCACTGCCGCCCCGCAGGTCAGTCTGCTGGACGAGGACGCCAAGATCGTCACTAGCCGGTTGGGCGGCGAGCGCTTCCGCGTCGCCGGCACCGCTGAATTCAACGGCTTCAATCGCGATATCCGCGCCGACCGCATCCGCCCTCTGGTGGAATGGAGCGAGCGGCACTTCCCCGACATGTGTACCCGGCAGGTGGTGCCGTGGGCGGGCCTGCGCCCGATGACGCCGACGATGATGCCTTTCGTCGGACCCGGGCGCCATCCGCGCGTTTTCTACAATACGGGTCATGGCCATCTGGGCTGGACGCTTTCGGCGGTCACCGCGCAGATGACGGCTCTTGCCGTAGAACGGGCGGGTGCCGGGGCTTGAAACACTTACCCGGCCTTGAAGGGCGGACCTGCCGCGTGCTCAGCGCCAAAAGCGCTTTGCATCCACGAATGTATCGTAGTCCTCCGCCGCCGCTTCCAGAAGGCCACCGTCGTGGCCCTTGCCGATGAGATCTGCTGCACCCGGCTGGTCGGCGAGCGCGAGGCTGGCAAGCAGTTTTGGCGTGCCTGCCCGGTCGTTAAGCAGACCCAGACGATCCTGAAGCGCCTCCAGCGCCGACACAAACCGCTTGAGTCGCCGCTTTTCGCGCTTCTCGCCGTAGAGGGCGGCGAAGAATTCGGTGGCATAGCGCAGTTTCTTCGCTGCCTTGCGGACTTTGTGCCTGGCCTCGTCCTCCAGCTTCTCCAGGTTGCGACCGTCCTTCTTCACCTTCCGACGAAAGCGCTGGAGGGCCCCATCGGCAAAGGACCTCGATTGCATCTGGCGCAGGTCAGAATTGCCCTCCAGCGATAGCCACTCACCCAGAGCGATCCATTCCACGATGTCGAGCATAAGGGCGCGCGCGCGATTTGATCGCAAAGCGGTTATGGCATCGTCATAGGCCTGCGTCCGGGCGGGCAGCAGATGGGGCTGTATCGCACTATCGCCGGCCTGCTCGATCAGCACGTCAAGCTCGCGGGCCATGCCGAGTTCGCCTGCCAACCAGCGCAGCCCCTTGTTGAAGCGTGCGGTGTGGCCGTCGGTCAGCATGTCCCTGAAGATGGCCAGAGCCGATCGCAGCCGCCTCAGGGCCACCCGCGTCTGGTGCAGCGCCTTGGCGTCCCGCTGATCCAGCACGAGCGGCACGTTGAGCCGGAAATGCTGCAGGCATGCATAGGCGATCGTCTGGAAGGCGGTCGCCGCGGTCATCGTGGCGTTCAGTTTGATGGGGGCCGCCTTGGACCGCGATGGTATCGGGCCGAGCAGCCGATAGCCGCGCTCCGCCTTGCTCAGCACGGCAAGGTGGACAGGAGTCACCGCATCGATATTCCGTGCCAAGGCGAAGAGAGTAGCGGGATCGCCGCTCTTGCGCTCCAGTTCGACTTCGAAAACCGACGATTCCCGGTCACCCGCGATGATCCTGCTTCGATCCAGAGCCACCTCGATGCCGGCGTCGTCCCAGATACGTCGCTCGTTCTCTACCACGAAGAGCGGGGCGATGGCCGCAACCTTGTCTCCGAGCAGCGCGGAGATGGGGGTGGAATGATCGATGATCGGCTCGTCGTCCGCGACGTCGCACTCCCACTCCGGACGGATGAACATGCCCGCTGCGCCGCCGCTGGCCTTCACCGTCTGAACACGTTGATCGCCGCTCCGCCTGATGCGCAGGGACAGGCCGCTGCGGGCAAGATCGTGATCGGGCGTGTCGAAGTAAATCGCATACTGCCGGATGGCCTTGGCCGTGCCGGGAAACAGACCAGAGGCTTCCAGGGTGTCCGCCCCTTCAGGGCTGAGTTCCAGCTTCAGTTCGACCTCGACTTCGACGGAGTCGGGAGACATCACGCGCGGTCCTTGGATAATTGATCGATAGCAGACCTCATCTCAAGATTTGTTCGCCCGCCAACGTCAGGCTGGAAAATTGAGAACAAAGCCTGCGCCACTGGTTGCACCCTACGCGAGGATTGTGAACTGTGCGAGACCCTTGGCGCCCAATTCCTTGCATCTCAGATCGTCGCCATGCTCCCCAGTATCACCGTTGCCTGGCTGGAAAGCGTACCGCCGTTGCCATGTGCAAGGGCGAGATCGATACCGGGTAACTGGTTTGCGGCCACTCCGCGTATCTGCCGGGCGGCCTCGATCACGGCGAACAATCCGTACATGCCGGGATGGCAGCACGACAGGCCGCCGCCGTTGGTGTTCACCGGCAGGCTGCCGCCCGGTGCGATGGCGCCGCTGCTCACGAACCGCCCGCCTTCTCCTTTGGGGCAAAAGCCGAGGTCTTCGAGGAACAGCACCGTGTTGATCGTGAAGGCATCGTAGAGCTGTGCGGTCTGGATATCGGACGGGGCGACACCCGCCATCGCCATCGCCCGAGCGCCGGATTCCTTGGCGGCGGTGACGGTCACGTCCTTTGACTGCGCGACCGAGTTCCACCACGTTGCCGCCGCCGCGCCCAGCAACGGAACGGGCGCCGCCGGCAGATCGCGCGCGCGGTCGGTGCGGGTCATCACGATCGCCGCTGCGCCGTCGGTGACGAGGCAGCAGTCACGCACCGAGATCGGGGTGCTGATCATTCGAGCGCAAAGGCAGTCCTCCATCGTCAGCGGCCCCCTCGCGAAGGCTTCCGGGTTGGTGCTCGCCCAGGCCCGCGCGGCCAGCGCCACGGCCGCAAGGTCTTCGCGGGTCGTGCCGAATTCATGCATGTGCCGTGCCGCCGCCAGCGCGTAGGAGGTGAGCGGGAACAGCGGCGCATAAGGCGCGTCCCAGGCATTATGGGTGATCTTCGTCGCCAGCTTGCCCCCGTTGCTACGCTGGTTCGAGCCATAGGCGATCAGCGCGCAGTCGATATAGCCCGCATCCAGCATCAGCGCGGCGCTGGCCATATGGCTCATGAAGGCAGAGCCGCCGGTGCGGTTGTTGTCGGTATAACGCGGCTGCAGGCCCAGATATTCGGCGAAGGACAGGCCTGCGAAGAAATCGTCGGGCTGGCAGATGAACAGCGCGTCGACTTCGGGCAGCGTCAGCCCGGCATCTTCCACCGCCAGCAAGGCGGCCTTGGCGGTCAGCTCCATCGAGCTGTAACCGGGTGTCTCGCCCACGCCGAACGTGGCGAGGCCGGCAATCGCAGTGCGGCCGCGCGGGAAAATATCGCCCATGGTCAGTCCTCCAAGGCGCGGAAAAGCAGCAGCGGCTCTTCGCCGCTGCTGTCGATGAAGGCGGACACGCGCTGGCCGATCCGCAGGGTTTCGGGCGTCATGCCTTCCACCCGGCTCATCAGCCGCGCACCTTCGTCGAGGTCTATCAGCACGACGTTGTAAGGCTCCGCCGGCGGTCTGCGCTGCACCCATGAGAGGGTGTAGACGGTTCCCAGCCCGGACGCCTCGATCCATTCCAGATCGTCCGTCCCACTACCCGGAGCGGTAAGGCGCGGCGGAAATACCGCGCTGCCGTCACCCGCGCGCTGTAGCAGGAACCGGCCCTGCGCCAGCGCTTCGCGCCAATGGTTCGCCGGGCTGGTCATGCCGCTGCCTGCACAGCGCCGCGTACCATGAGATCGGCGATTTCCGCGTCCGAGAAGCCTGCCTCGCGCAGCACGTCCTCGCTCTCGCCGCCCAGCGCCGGGCCGGGGTCGCCGATGGCGCCGGGGGTTTCGGAGAACGTCGTCGGAATGCCGGGGAAGCGCAGGGTGCCCTGATCCGTCTCGCGCTCCTGCCAGAAGCCGGTCTCGACGAGGTGGGGGTCATCCAGCAGGTCGGTCAGGCTTTTTATCGCCGTCGCCGGGATATGCGCCTGCCGCAGCAGGTCGACCCATTCCGCCGTACTGCGCCCCTCGATCACCTCGGCGACCTTGGCCAGCACTGCCGTGATGTTCTGCGTGCGGGACCGCATCGAGGCGAACATCGGGTCCTGCGACCATTCGGGATTGCCCAGCGCATCGAAAAAGGCGCGCCAGTGCTTGTCGTTGTAGATCATCACGCCGATGTAGCCGTCCGCCGTGCGATAGGGGCGCCGAGCTTCGGATGTGGCGCGGGGGTATTCGGGCGGACCTTCAGGCGGCACGAACAGCGATCCGCACAGATGTTCCACCATGGCGAAGGACACCAGCGTCTCGAACATCGGTACCTCGATTTCCTGACCGGCGCCGCTTTTCTCCCGCGCGAACAGGGCCGCGATCACCGAGTAGGCGCCGGTCAGACCGGCCACCTTGTCTGCGATCACGGTCGCGGCATAAGTCGGCTCGCCGCCGGAAAGGCGGGCCTGCAGGTCGACGATGCCTGACGCGGCCTGCACGATGTCGTCATAGGCGGGATAGTCGCGGTAGGGTCCGCTCCGCGCAAAGCCGTAGAGGTTGGCGTAGACGATCTTCGGGTTCGCGCCCCGCAGCGCCGCATAGTCCAGCCCCAGCCGCCCGATCGCGCTCGATCGCATGGAGTGGATGAACACGTCGGCGCTCTCGGCCATGCGCAGCAGGGCGGCGCGTGCCTCCGGTTGCTTGAGGTCCATCACCACGCTGCGCTTGCCGCGATTGACGTTGAGGAACATCGCCCCGCGCGACGCATCCGGGCCGGGCGGGATGAAGCGGGTGGTGTCGCCGCTCGGGCTTTCCACCTTGATCACGTCCGCGCCCAGATCCGCGAAGATCTGCGTGGCATAAGGCCCCATCAGCACGCTGGTGAGGTCCAGGACTTTCACGCCCGCCAGCGGTCCTTGTCCGCGTCCGCTCATCGAAATTCTCCGGTCATTGCCAAGTCTCTTCCCGAACTTATCCTCGTGTACGCGCAACGCACGCACGAGGGGAGTTTGCCAAAATGAAGGTTCACCTGATCGCCGCGGGGAAATTCCACGACATCGATTTCGCCCGTCTCGAACTGCTCAAGCTGCTGGCCGAGCGTCCGCAGATCCGCACCTCGGTTGCGGCCGATTACGGCGATCTGGCGAACCTCGCCGCCGCCGACCTGCTGATAACCTACACCTGCGACCTGATGCCGGACGGCGCGGAGCAGGTCGCCGCGCTGGAGGCGTTTCTGGCGCGCGGTGGGCGCTGGCTGGCGCTGCACGGGACCAATGCGACACTGCGGTTCGGCGCCGACGGCGTGGTCGACACGCCGGATGCAGTCCCCGCTTTCACCCGGATGCTGGGCACGCGTTTTGCGGGCCACCCGCCGATCGCGCCGTTCAAGGTTTTCGTCACGCGCGGCGATCATGAGATGACCGAGGGCCTGCGCGATTTCCGCGTCGAGGACGAACTCTACCTCACTCACCGCACGGCCGAGATCGACATTTTGCTGCACACCAGCTTCACCGGCCGCTGCGACGAATTCCGCGATGCCGACTGGGACGAGGCCGAGGTGCCCGTGCTCTATGAGCGCAAGGTGGGCGAAGGCCGGGTCCTGTACCTCACACTGGGGCACTGCCGGGGCCATTACGACCTCCAGCCGGTAGCCGAGTTCTGGCCGCATCCGCAGCGCTGCGCGTGGAATTATCCGGTGTTCCACGAACTGCTGCGGCGCGCGATCGGCTGGGGTCTGGCTCATGCGGCCTGATCTTCAGAAGAGGGTCGCAGCGCATGCATCTGCTCCTCCAGCGAATTGAGGAGCGGCTCCACCAGTGCGGCGTCCATCGCCCCGGTCAGCAGGTTGATCGCCATGCCCTCCATGGTCGCCTGGGAAACGGCCATGGCAAGGGCGAAGCGCTGCGGGCTGGCCTGCCATTCGGGATAGAGTTGCACCGCAAGCTGGTTGAACCGCTCGCGAAATTCCACCTGCAGGGGCATCAGCACGGCCGCCAGTTCGGTGTTCGTGCGCGCCGCCACCGCCAGTTCGTGAAAGGCGATGAAGGCTGGTTTCTGGATCTGCCGCCAGTAGGTGCGGACCATCGCATTGTGGTCAAGGGCGCTGCGCTCTGCTGCGCGGCGAAAGGCGCGTAGCCGCCTTTCGTGGAGGTGGGTGATGGTCGCCTTGATGAGCGAGATGCCGTTGTCGAAATGGTGCAGCATGGCCCCGCGCGAAAGCCCTGCCTCGATGGCGACCTGCGGCGTCGTGGTACGGGCATAGCCGCTGCGCACCAGCACCCGGATGGTTGCATCGATCAGGCGTGCGCGGGTCTGGGCGCTTTTGAGCGCCTGCATCGTCGGTTCGTCGGCGGCGCCGGGCAGCCCGGTCCGGGCCTTGTCGGCGCTCGTGCGTTTCACAGGCAAGCGGCGCTCTCCCACGATGGCCTCCAGCCCTCTTTCCTAGCGCATGGACGAACATAAAAAAAGACATCCATGAATGTCTTTTATGGATATGTTCACGGCGACAATCAAGCGAATCGCATGACCTGTGCAGATCGCGCCGAAGGAGAGGTCAGATGAGCGGAGCGGGCCGTTTTCCCCTGTCGCTGCACCAGCTTACCGCGCTCGATGCGCCGCCCGCGCAGCTGGTCGAACTGGCAGGGCTGGCGGGGTGCGCTCATGTCTGCCTGTTCACGTACGTGCCCGAGGCGGCGCGCGGCCGCTACCCGCTCGTCACCGCCGCCGATGTGCCGGACCTGCACGCGCGCATGGAGGATGCTGGGGTGAGCCTGTGCAACCTCGAAGTGTTCCCGCTCGACGGGCGCGAGGATTTGGATGCTTTCGCGGTGGCGCTGGAGACCGGCGCGGCGCTGGGGGCCACGAAGGCCACTGCGCATATCCATGAGATCTCGGGGAGCGAGGAAGCGACCGCGCGCTTCGCCGCTTTTTGTGACCTTGCAGCGACTTACGGAATTATGGGAGGGCTGGAATTCAACGCTTTCACCGGCGTGGCTGATATCGCCTCTGCCGCTGCCATCGTGCGCGCGGCGGGGCGGGCGAACGGGCAACTGGTGTGCGATGCGCTGCATCTGTTTCGCAACGGTGGCAGCGTGGCTGACCTTGCTGCACAGGCTGATATCGTCGGCTACGCCCAGCTTTCGGACGGCCCGCTGGTCCGCCCGCGAGAGGAGTGGTGGGGCGAGGCGGTGCGCGTCCGCGCGTTGCCGGGGCAGGGCGAACTGCCGCTCGTCGAACTGGTTACGGCGCTGCGGGATGGTACCGTGATCGAAATCGAAGTCCCCCGCGCCGACGATGCCAAGGCCGGGATGGCCGCTGCCGAGCGCGTTGCGCGCGCCGTTGCCGCAACGCGCGCCGTCATGGCGCTGGCCGGTGAGCTTGCCTGATTTAATCCGTCGTCCGGGCGCCCAGCAGCGTCTCCATCCGGTCCACCAGCCCGGCGAGCCGATCCACGTCGGGGAGCGGCGTCGGAGCGATCGGAGCTGTCAGTATGCCTCCGAGCAGTACCTCGACGAAGCGCGTTGCCTCGGCATCGATGTCGAGCGGGCGGCCGATGAAGCTGGTGCGCATGGCGATGTGTTCCAGTCCGCCGAACAGCATGTCGCGGATCATCACCGGGTCCACGTCCGCCCGCGCCTTTCCCTCGGTTTTGGCGCGTTTCACCGCGTCCACCACGGTCTGGGCAAAGGTGTGGTTCTGCGCGTGGAGCGTGGTGCCGCGATAGTCCGCCCAGCGCAGTTCCTGGTAGAAAACGCGGTGCAGCTTGGGCGTTTCCTCCATCGAGCGCAGGAAGCGCACTGCGATCAGCGTCAGCTGCGTGCGCAAATCGGCGATGTGCTGCAGTTCGCCGGTCAGCCGCTCGACGAAGGGCGTGGCCCAATCGGTCAGCACCTGGTTCACCAGTTCCTGCTTGTTGTCGTAATACTTGTAGACCGTTGCTTCGGACACGCCGGCCAGCTTCGCGATCTTGGCCATCGAGGTGGCCTTGGCGCCTTCCTCCTCGATCAGTTGGCGCGCAGCGGAGAGGATTTCCTGCGGGCGGAAGTCCTTGCGCCGCCGCCAAGCGAGCTGTTCAGCTTCGGCAGGCTTCATCGCGGGGCCTCGGATGGTAATTGAACTATCCTCATTTGCGGTTGACTCCCAGTGGGCCAATCGGCAGCTTTACGCGCAATCGAGCGACTTGCAACAAGTCAGGCTCTACGTATCAAGCGGGCGATCGACAAGCCCGGCCCGGAGAGACATGGACGCCACCGACAACCCCATCGGCAAGGCTATCGGCGGGGCCGCCTGCACCGCGCAAGGTTTCGTAATTCCGCCGGGCGCGTTCCACCTTTCGGCCAGCCTCGATGATGCCATCCGCCGCTCCTGCGCCGCGCCGCTGCGCGACGGGGAGCAGGCACATCCGATCTTCGCCTTCATCGCCGCGCTGGGCGGGATGGGCAGCCGCGTAGGCGATGTGTGCCGGGGTCTTGGCCTCGCGTTCGACAGCGGCGCCGTGCTGGGCCGCTGCCGTATCGACTACGATGCGCCGCTGACCGTCGATACCCGCTATGACGTGGCAACCAGCGTGGTGGCGCTGGAACGTAAAAGCAGCCGCCGCTTTGGCGCGGCCGATCACCTGACGCTGGGCATGAGCATAAGCGCCGCCGGAGACGTGCGTGCGCGGGTGCGGTTGACCACCATCATGCCGGCGCCAGCATGACTTCCAGCCGCTGGGAACTGCCCTTGGTCCCCGCCGAAGCGATGGCGCTGTGGTGCGAGGCGCTGGGCGATGACAATGCCATCCACGTCGACCCCGCTGCGGCGGAAGCACTGGGCTTTGGCCCACGCACCGTCAATCCGGGGCCGACGAACCTGGCCTACCTGCTTAACATGGTGATGGAAGCGCAGCCGGACGCGTGGGTGCGCTGCGTCGAGGCGGCGCTGCTGGGCAATGTGCTGGCGGGAGACGGCGTGACCGCGCAAGGGACATGGGACGAATACGGCATGATCTGCGACGCCGAACTGGCCTTAGAGACAGGTCACGTCGTTCTTAAAGCAAGAATAGAAATAGAAAACGGGAGAGATGTCGATGGCGATGGAGAAGGCATTCGCAGCCAGCGTCTATGATCTTGTCGCCATGCGGGCGCGGGCTAACCCACGCGCTCTGGCGATCGTCCAGCGGGATCTGCGGCTGGACTACGCCGCGCTATTGGCTCGGGTAGAGGCCATTGCCGCCGATTTCGCTGCGCGCGGGCTGAAGCGGGGGCAACGCATTGCAATCCTTTCCGAAAACCGCTTCGAATATACAGGCGCGCAGCTGGCCTGCGCCAAGCTGGGGCTGATCGCCGCCTGCCTCAACTGGCGGCTGGCCGAGGCCGAACTTCATCACTGCGTGGACCTTGTGGAATCGGCGCTGCTGGTGACCTCGCCGCGCTACCGCGAGGTGGCGGAAACGGTGGCGAAGGGGCGGCCTGTCGCGGCCATCGACGCGCTGGGTACAGCCCTGGGCGCCGGGGCCGAAACGCAGAGCGCGGCGCAAGGCGAGGACGGCCTGCTCATCATCTATACCAGCGGCACCACCGGCCTGCCCAAGGCGGCGGTCATCAGCCACCGCGCCGAGATCGCCCGCATGTGCGCCATGCGCCTCGACATGGGGGTGGAGATGACCGACGCCTATGTCTCGTGGGCGCCGATGTTCCACATGGGCGGCACCGAGCATCTGCTGGCGACCCTGATGTGCGGCGGCACCGGGGTTATCGTCGACGGTTTCGATGCCGATGCGATCGTCGACGCGCTGGAGGAATTTGCCATAGGCTGGCTTATGCTGGTGCCTGCCACGATCGAACCGCTGCTGGAATGCCTCGCCGCCCGGCAGGCGAAAGTGCGAGGGGTGAAGGCGGTGGGCTGCATGGCAGACCTTGTCCCCTCGGCCACGATCGCGGCGATCACGCGGGCTTTGGGCGCGCCCTATCTCAACTCCTTCGGCGCGACCGAGACCGGGATGCCGCCGCTTTCCGCCGATCTCATTCCGGTCGGCGCCACGCCCGATGCTTTCCCCAAGCAGCTGAGCATGATGGTCGATCTGCGCCTGCTCGACGCGGCGGGCAACGAAGTGGCGGATGGTGAAACGGGCGAAGCCTGCGTGCGCGGGCCCACGCTGTTCAGCGGCTACTGGAACGCGCCCGCCACCAATGCCGAGTGCTTTGCGGGCGGCTGGTTCCACATGGGCGATCTGTTCCGGCGCACGCCTCAAGGGTATGATTTTGTGGGACGCTCCAAGTACCTCATCAAGTCGGGGGGTGAGAACATCTATCCGGCGGAGATCGAGCGGGTGCTGTTCGCCGATGCGCGGGTCAACGATGTCATCGTCGTGCGCAGGCCCGATCCGCAGTGGGGCGAAGTGCCGGTTGCCGTCATCGCCCGCAACGATGCCTCGCTGGACGAGGGCGCGGTCCTGCAACTGTGCCGCGATGCGCTGGCGGGGTACAAGCGGCCCCGGCACGTGCGCTTTATCGAGATGGAGGCGTTTCCGCGCAGCGCCAGCGGCAAGATCATCCGCGAGGAAGTGGAAGCGATGATCGGGTGAAAGCGGATAAACCCACATTGACAGTTATAACCGTATAGGTTAAATGCCGCAATGTGACGGGTCGGGAGTGTGTAGCTGACACTCCATGCTCCCGAAGCGGTCGGCGTCCGGTGCGGACCGGACAAGCCGCAATTCATGGATGCGTGGATGAACTTGAGGGTATGCCCTCAGGGAAGAGGGCAAGAGTGCGAACCCGCCCCCTCACCCCCATGCACCGCAGGGTCGAGCTGGAAGTCACACGAGGTCACGCCCCTTACCAGCCGTTCGCGATCAAAAGGCAGGGCCCAGCACTAGTCGCCTGATGCTGGCGACCAAACTTAGCGCCGGCCGCAGCCCGTCCGCTGAATTTCCCGGCGTCATAATCCGCGTTCGCCTGCGGAGGGGTTTTGTCGTCCCGGCTCGCGTCCGGGACGACGGATCGCCATCAGCCCCTTCCGCGCGACTTTTCGTAGGCGACCCAGGTCGGCAGATTTTCCGGAAAATCGGCCGGTTTCGGCTCGGCATAGGCGTGGTTGCGCAAGAGGGTGGCGAGGATGTTGGGGTATTCCTCGATCGGCACGTAATAGAGAAAACCGATGGTGCGCTCGGCGAATTTCCAGCCTGCATCGGTGTTCACGTACTTGTCGTCGTAGCGGATGGCGGTGACCATCATCTTGCCGTTCCGCCACAGTTCCGCATGGCCGATCACGCGGCCGGTCGCCTCTGCGGCGCCGTCGCCGACGAAGTCGATCTGGACGTCGTGCATGAAATGGTGGCCGGGGCCGAGGACGTCGAAGCGCCCGTCGTACTGCGTCATGATCGCATCGACGCCGGTGGCATTCATCACCCCGTCGGCGGATTTCAGAACGGCATCGGGCGCGAAGAGGGCGCGGATATTGGGGATGTCGCGGTCGTCGATGGTGAAGCAGTAGCGCGCGATCAGCTGGCGGATCTGCGATTCGGCTTCGAGCCGGGCGATACGGTCTTCAAGGGTGCTTTCAGGCTTGGGCATGGTTCTCTCTCCGGTAAGTGTCAGCGGGCATCCTCGAGGATCATGGCGGCGCATTTCTCGCCTATCATGATCGAGGGGGCGTTGGTGTTGCCGGCGGGCAGGCTGGGCATGATCGAGGCGTCCGCTACGCGCAGGCCCATGACGCCGCGCACGCGCAGGCGTGCATCGACGACGGCGTCCTCGCCCACGCCCATGCGGCAGGAGCCGACCGGGTGCAGGTTGGCGATGGCATTTGCGCGCACGTAGGCTTCGATCTCGTCATCGCTGCGGGCCTCGGCGCCGGGGGATATTTCCCCGGCATTGTAGGGCGCCAGCGCGGGCTGGGCGGCGACGCCGCGCACCACCCTGATCGCGGCGATCATCGCGTCCACATCGACCCGCTCGGTCAGGAAGTTCTGGCGGATTTCGGGATCGGCGAAGGGGTCGGCGCTGCGCAGGCGCACGGTGCCGGTGGCGCGCGGGTTGAGGTGGACCGGGCTCATGGTGAAGCCGGGGAAGGGGTGGGCTTTCATGCCGGCGGCGGTGCGGCTCTGCACGGTCCAGATGTTGGTGTTGACCTGAAGGTTGGGGCGGTCCTGCCGCTCGTCGGTGCGGGTGAAGATGCCGGCGAAGATGCCATTGCTGGCCAGCGGCCCGCGCTTGAACAGGACATAGTCGATGCCCGCCTTCAATTGGCGCAGCGGGCTGTTCGCCAGTTCGTTGATGGTGATCGGCTGCGTGCAGCGGAACATCAGCGAGATGTAGAAGTGGTCCATTAGCTTTTCGCCCACGCCGGGCAGGTCGACCAGCGGCGCGATGCCGCGTTCGCGAAGGTGCGCGGCCGGGCCGATGCCGGAAAGCTGGAGAAGCTGCGGCGATCCGAAGGCCCCGCCCGAGACGATCACCTCGCGCCGCGCCCGCGCCACTTGCAGGCCGGCTTTCGTCCGGTACTCGATGCCCGCCGCGCGGCCGTTCTCGAACAGTAGGCGGGTGGCGTGGGCGCCGGTCGCGACCTTGAGGTTGGCGCGCCCCCGCGCCGGTTTGAGGTAGGCCTGCGAGGTATTCCAGCGCCGGTTGCCCCGGGTGGTGGTCTGGAAAAAGCCGGTGCCTTCCTGCTCGGCGCCGTTGAAGTCCGGGTTATAGGGAATGCCCGCTTCCTGCGCGGCGGCGACGATGGCGTCCGCGATTTTGGAGCTGCCGGGCTGGTCCGATACGGTGAGCGGGCCGCCGGTGCCGTGGTATTCGTCCGGCCCGCGCTGCTGGTCCTCGGCCTTGCGAAAGAAGGGCAGGACGTCGGCGTAGCTCCACCCCTCGCAGCCGAGCTGGCGCCAGTAGTCGTAATCGCGCGCATGGCCGCGGATGTAGAGCATCCCGTTGATCGAACTGGTGCCGCCCAGTACTTTGCCGCGCGGCTGGTACATGCGCCGCCCGTTCAGCTGGGCTTCCGGCTCGCTTTCGAACATCCAGTTCACCTTGGGGTTGGCGAACAGCATGGGGTAGCCCATCGGCGGCCTGATCCAGAACGCGGTGTCGGCAGGGCCGGCCTCTAGCAGCAGGACGGTGTACCTGCCGTTCTCGCTCAGCCTTGCGGCGACCACGCAGCCGGCAGAGCCTGCGCCGCTGACGATGAAATCGAATTCTTCGCTCACGCCTCCCGCCCCGCAAGGTGGCGCCCGGCGATATAGGCGAAAGTCATGGCCGGGCCGATCGTCGCCCCCGCGCCGGGATAGGCACCGGCGAAGACACTGGCCTGGTCATTGCCCACGGCATAGAGGCCGCCCACCGGCGCGCCGCCCTCGTCCAGAACGCGGGCGTGGCGGTCGGTCCTGAGGCCCGCGAACGTGCCGATGATCCCGGCTTCAAGGCGCACGGCGTAGAACGGCCCCTTGGTCAGCGGGCCAAGGCAGGTGTTGGGCTGATGTTCGGGATCGCCCTGATAGACATCGTAAACGCGCCCGCCGCGCCCGAAATCGGGGTCGACGCCGGCCTGCGCATTGGCGTTGAAGGCAGCGATCGTGGCGGCCAGCGCAGCGGGGGCGATGCCGCAGACCTGCGCCAGTTCCTCCAGCGTATCCTCGCGCTTCAGGTAGCCGCTGCGCAAGTGCTTGCCGTGGGGAATGGGGAAGGGGCGGACCATGCCGATGCCCCATTTCTTCACCGCCGCAGCATCGCCGATCAGCCAGGCGAAAGCGCTGGAATCGCCCTCGCTGGCCTCGATCATCTGCGGCACGAAATCGTGATAGGCGCTGGATTCGTCGCCGAAGCGGCGGCCATCCGGGCGCACGGCAAGGAAGCCGGGCTTCTGACGGTCGATCAGGTGCGGCCAGACTCCGGTGAAGTCCCTGGAGCCGGGGATCACCGAAACCGGCATCCACGGCGCCGGATGGGCGACATTGCCGTTGAACGCGCCGCCCATGCTTTCGGCCAGGCGGATGCCGTCGCCGGTGTTGCCGGGGTTCGTGGGATTGCGGTGGTCGCGGTTACCGGCAGGCCCGGGGAACGTGGCAGCGCGGCGGTCGGGGTCGTTGGGATAGCCGCCGCAGGCCAGCACCACGCCTTTGCGCGCCGTGACGCGCACCACGCCGCCGGGGGTGACGATCTCCGCGCCGGTGACGCGCCCGTCCTCGCGGGTCAGCGCGCCAACGGGAGAGGACAGCCAGATCGGCACGTCGAGGTCGAACAGCGTGCGGGCAAGGCGCGCCACCAGCGCGCGGCCGCGCACCACCTGCTGCCCTTCGCCGTAGCGCAGGACATCGACGAAGTGCTTCATCAGCTTTTTCGCCACGAAGCCCAGCGCCTTGACCGAGCGGCCGGCCTTCATGAACTGGATCATCTCCACGCCCGAACCCACCGCAAAGCCGAGGAACAGCGTCTGCGGCAACTGCTGCTTGAGGTTCTTGAGGTGCTTGCCCAGCGCGCGCGCTTCGTAATCGACGGTGCCGATCGAGCGGACGATCGAGCTATGTGCGCTTTCCGAGTGATAATCGGGATAGTCCATGCCGTAGAAACGGACGTGGCTCTGTTCCTCCAGAAAGCGTACCATGCGCGGCGCGGTGTCGAGGTAGGCTTCGACGCGGTCCGGCTCGATGTAGTTGCCGGTTTCCTCGATCAGGTAGGCGCGGGCGTTCTCGATGTCGTCGCTTTGGCCAGTGGCGCGCTGCATGGCCGGGGAATAATGGTTGCCGGGCACCCACAGCACCCCGCCAGACGTGGCGGTGGTGCCGCCGAACACGGCTTCCTTTTCGACCACGAGTACGTCCAGTCCCGCCCGGCGCGCGGTGACGGCGGCAGTGAGGCCCGCCGCGCCGCTGCCGGCGATCAGGACGTCGACGGTCTTGGTTTCGATCGTCATGCGGCTGCGGTCCTTGTCATCTGGGTTTTTTCAAGGGCAGCACCCCGGCCGGCGATGCGGCCGAAGATCACGGCGTTGCCGATCGAGGCGCCGCCCGCTGCGTAGCATTGGCCGAACATGCCGCCGGTCGTTTCCCCGGCAGCATAGAGGCCCGGCACCGGCCGGTCGGCGGCGTCGAGCACGCGGGCCTGCGTGTCGATGCGGATGCCGGTGCCGGTCCAGCAGATGATGCCGGGGCGGATGTGGGCGGCATAGAACGGCCCGTCGGCCACGGGGCGCAGCATTTCGGCGGGCTTAAAAAAATCGCCGTCTGTACCCATCTGGTTAAATTCGTTGTAGCGCTCGGCCGTGGTGGCCAGCCGCTTTGCAGGGAGGCCCAGCTTATCCGCAAGCTCTGCCAGAGTGACGCCGCGCACCAGCGTACCGGCCTCGACATGCTCGGCAAGGCGCTCGGCGGTCCAGCTTGGCGCGGGGCGGTAGCGGGTGGTGCGCGAGGCGAGGCGCGAGGCTTCGTCGAAGATGGCGTAGCAGTCCTGTCCCGGCTGTTCGTCCAGCACGGCGGCGAGCACCGAATATTCGATGGTCTCGTCCACGAAGCGGCGGCCATCGCGGTTCACCATCATCAGCCATCCGGGCAGGTAGCTTTCCAGGTCTTTCGCAAAGCCGGGTGTGATGAGCAGCAAGCCGCGATTGTGCTGGCTGACCTGCCCTTCGACCTGCTGCGCCAGCTTGATGCCATCGCCCCTGCAGGTGGGGGCGCCGATGTACCAGTGCAGGTCACCATAGCGCGCGGCGTCGGGGTAGAGCTGGGCCAGCATCTCGGGGTTGGCGCCGAAGCCGCCGGTGGCGAGGACCACTGCGTTGCTGCGCACCGGCTGGCCGTCCGCCACGATACCGGCGACGCGGCCCTGTTCCACCAGCAGGCTCTCCACCCGCGTTTCGAGCACGGTATCGACCGCCTTGCCGGAGAGGAACCCTTCCAGCACCTCGACGATGCCCGCGCCGTCGCCGCTGGCGCGGTGGCCGCGCCGCATCTTGTCGACGCCCGAGGCGTAGAGGTTCTCGGTGGTGAAGCCGACGCCGAGTTCGCGCAGCCATTCGAACGCCTCGGTCGACTGCTCGCACAAGGTGCGCACCAGCGAGGCTTCCAGCTTGTACTGGTTGAGCGTCATGTAATACTGGTACATCGCCTCGGTGGTATCGTCCGCGATGCCCGCCTCGCGCTGGAGCGAGGTGCCGGCGGCGTAGAACACCCCGCCCGACAGCGCGCTCGATCCGCCGGTGCGGTCCGCCGCTTCCACCATCAGCACGCTGGCGCCGTTTTCCACCGCCAGCGCCGCCGCGCTCAGCCCTGCCGCGCCGGTGCCGATGACGATTACGTCGTAGTCGGTTCCATCGTAGTCGGGCGCGCTCATCGGCGGGCCTTGCGGGCGCTGTGCGCTGCATCGCGATTGTTTCGAGCCTGAACCGGCATCGCTCGCCTCTCCATCCGTTTTTCGTTGGGCGCACGCCGTCCGCCGGGGGCGGGCGATGCTGCCTGTGACTTCAAGCATGACTTCGCGAAACTAATAAGTCTAGCTCAATTGCATCGTTCCGGGCTTTGCCGAATGCGCGGCGCGCCGAACCCCGCAGGGAAGGCCGAAAAAGTGGCGCCGCTAAAATATAAAAAGCAATCATGCCGGACTTTTTTATTGTCAAGTTGAAGGACTGTGCGCATAAAGCGGGGCATAACAGAAAAGGGAATGGCCAAGGACGAATCGTTCGGGCCTCCCCGGGAGTGGGTGAAGACTGGCACGGCCTCTATGATCCGGCAGTGAATCCGGGCGAGGGCGCCGCCTTCAATTCTAAAATAAGTCATCCTTCGCAGTATGGGGGTGACCGGGAGGAAGAGGATGAAGGATCTGAAAAATATCCATCGCGCGTGCCTTGTGGCCGGGCTACTGACTTCGGCGTCCGCGCTGGGCCTGTCGAGCGCGGTCATGGCGCAGGAAGCGCCTGCTCCCGAGGCTCCGTCGGCGGCGCAGCCCGCTGGCGGCCTTGAGGAGATCGTCGTTACCGCCCGCAAGCGCTCCGAGTCACTTCAGGACATCCCGGTCGCGGTGACCGCCTATTCGCCCGCGCAGATCGCCCGGCAGGACATCTCCAATATCGAGCGCATCGCTGCCTCCACGCCGAATCTCACGGTCGGACGCGCAACTACCGGGTCGGGCGCGCAGATCTCGCTGCGCGGGATCGGTACACCGGCCAGCGCACTGGGCATCGAATCTTCCACCGCGATCATCGTCGACGGCATCTATTACGCCAGCGGACGCATTCTGAACGAAGGCTTCTTTGATCTGGCGCGGATCGAAGTGCTGAAAGGCCCGCAGGCGCTGTTCTTCGGGAAGAACGCCACCGCCGGCGTGATCTCCATCACCACCGCCGATCCGGGGTCCAGCTTCGAGGGATCGACGCGGGTCGGCTACGAAATCCGGGCCAAGCGGCCCTATATCGAGCAGATGATCTCCGCTCCGATCACCGACACGCTGGGCATTCGCGTGGCACTGCGCGGGTCCAAGATGTTCGGCGGTTACACCCGTAACTACGCAACCGCGCAGCCCTTTACCGTGACGGATCAGGCGGGCGGCCCGGTGCAGAACCTCGTTGCGGCACCGGGCGATCGGACCGGGCCGAAGGAAGGCGAACTCGTCGGCCGGGTCACGCTCAAGTGGGAGCCGACCGACAACATCACCAACACCTTCAAGGTTTCCGCCAACCAGAGCACGACCAACGACGGCGCCTGGAACAATATCGTGTTTTCCTGCGCCAACGGGTTCAGCACATTGCAGCCTACCGTGCGCTGCAAGCGCGACTGGAAGTATTACCACAATGAGATGCCCAAGGAGATCGCGGCGAATTTCCCCTTCGCGCGCGATGATGGCGAACTCTACACCAAATATCGCTCGTTCCAGGCCACGAACAATCTGGAGTGGAAACTGGGCGATGTCACGCTGACATCGGCAACGAATTTCCAGCACCAGAACAACCGCTGGCTGACCGACAGCGACTATCAGCAGCGCGCAACCCAGATCTACGTCGGCTCGCGTGAGAAGTGGACCGCGTTCTCCGAGGAACTGCGTGCGCAGACCAATCTCGACGGCCCGCTCAACATGATGGTCGGCGTGCTTTACCAGAAAACCAAGCTGCAATCGGACCAGTATGTCTATTCGGGCAACGTCCGCGTCAGCACGCAGCGTCCCGATTGGGAATATGTCGCTTTCGGCAAGGATTCCTATACGAAGGGCGAAACGATCTCGCCTTTTGCGCAGGTTACCTGGAAGGTCATCCCCGAAATCGAACTGGGCGGCGGTATCCGCTATACCCATGAGACCAAGGATAGCTTTTTCGTCCACCCGGTGAACCGTCCCGGCCAGATCAACCGCCTGAACGATCCGATCTATGCCGACCAGACGTTCACCAACTGGAGCCCGGAACTAACCGCGTCTTACAAGCCGGTGCCCAACGTCAATATCTACGGCGGCTTCAAGACTGGCTACAAATCAGGCGGTTTCTCCAACCAGAGTTCGTACACCCAGGCTTCGGCACCGGGCGACCTTTCTTTCGGGCCGGAGCGCGCCAAGGGCTTCGAAGGCGGTGTGAAGACTACGCTGTTGAACAACCAGCTCCGCTTCGACGTGGCGATCTACAACTACAAGTATACCGACTTGCAGGTTGACTTCTTCGAAGCCCAGACCTTCCGTTACGTGACCACCAATGCCGGTTCGGCCCGCACCAAGGGTATCGAAGTTTCGACCGAATTCGCCCCGCATTCGATGCCGGGCCTGATCCTGCGCGGTGCGATCAATTACAACAAGGCGCGCTATCTCGATTTCATCGCGCCTTGCGTCACCGGGCAGACTCCCGCGCAGGGCTGCAATCCCACGGCGGCCAGCCCTTATGGCGGCCTGTTCGTGCAGGACCTCAGCGGCAAGCCCACCGCCAACGCGCCGCGCTGGACCGGCGCCGTGGGCGCCAGCTACGAGATGGATGTCAGCCAGGGCATGTCGGTCGCGCTGTCTGCGGATGCGCGCTATTCCGGCAGCTACAACGCCTCGCCTTTCGCCAATCCGCTAGCGACGCAGCCCAAGTACGTGAACCTCGACGCCTCGCTGACGTTGAAGTCGAAAGCGGGCTGGGACCTTGCTGTCATCGGCAAGAACCTGACCAACCAGTTCGTCATCTCGGGCGCGCTGGATTCTCCGGCCACCGGCAGGGGCACGGGCACCGATGGCGGCGTTCTGGGCGACCAGCGCGGCTATGCCAATACCCCGCGCACGGTGCAGTTGCAGGTGACCTACCACTACTGAGGCACCGCACCGGATCGTCTGCCCCGGCAAGTTCCGGCGGACACCTATCCTCTCCTGGCCGGTGCGCGCAAGTTCGTGCGCCGGCCTCTTGTTGTTGAAGGGCACGCATGACCATCGACCCCGGTCTCATCTTCCACACCGGCATTGCCGTGACGGATCTGGCGCAGGCGCAGGACTTATATGCCCGCACGCTCGGGGTCGAATGGGCGCCGGTGCACCGGTATCGTCCGCTGCCGTTGTGGATCGCGGGCCAGGGGTGGTGCGAGGTGGAGATAGACGCGGTCTATTCCCGGCACGGCCCGCACCGGCTGGAATTGATCCAGGGGTCGAAGGGTAGCTTCTACGACCCGGCGCTGATGCGCAGCGCCAGCCATACCGGTATATGGGCCGCGAATGTCGGCGCTGAGGTGGAGCATCTGACGGGCATCGGCTGGCGCGTGATGGCGGCCAAGGGTTCCCCGCAGGAGCGCTATGGCAACATGGCCTATGTGACCGACCCGGCAGGCGATATGGTGCTGGAACTGGTCGACCGCGAACTGCAGCCGATGCTGGAAGCCTGGTTTGCCGAGACCTGAAAAGCTGTGCTCAGGCCAATCTGATCGGATTGAGGATCAGGCGGCGATAGGCCTTCAGGCTGAGCCAAAGCGCCGCGCAGCTGAGAAGCGCGGAGACGGCGCAGACGATGCCCAGCGAGTCCCCCACGCGCAGTTCGTCGCGAAACACCTTGTCGGTGAGGAAGGCCACGGTCACCGGCGCGATGCCCAGCCCCATCAGCGTCACCAGCACGATGTACAGTGAGGAGGCAAGGCCGCGCATCCGGTTTGGGGTCACCACTTGAAGCGCGGTAGCGGCCATGGCGGTGGGTATGGAATAGCAGAAGCTGATGATCCCGCCGATGGCCAGCACCATCTCGTAACCACTGCGCAGCAATAGTGCAGCGCAGCAGGCGAAGACCGCCAGCGCACTGATCACGCCAAGGCGCATGTTGGCGTCGGGATAGCCGGCGCGGACCAGCCACCGGCCCAGCGTAGGCCCGGTCAGCACGCCCAGCGATCCGCCGACCAGCGTGAGCAGGCCATATGTCATGCCGATCTGCCCGATCGAGACGCCGTACTGGCGGATCGCCACGGTCGGCAGCCAGGCCGGGAAGGCGTAGATCGGGATGATAGCCAGCGCCATGCCGATATAGAAATATCCGTAGAACCCGCGATTGGCCCAGAGGATCGAGAGGGCCTCTCCCAAGGTAAGCGGCGGGGGGTTGCCGGTCTGGTCGGGGTCCACCGCGCCGCGCGGCGGCTCGCGCATCACCGCAACCATGGCGATGCATACCAGTCCCAGAGCGCTGACGATCACGAAGGTGATCTGCCAGGGCGCCAGCGCGCCGATCACTGGTACGGCGGAAAGGTCGGCGCGGGTGGCCCATTCGATCACCACGCCCCCCAGTAGCAGGGCCAGACCGCTGCCGATATAGGGGCCCATGTTGTAGATACTGAGCGCGCGGGCAAGGCGCTTTTCGTCGAACAGGTCGCTGAGCAACGACCACGAGGAGGGCGTCAGCCCCGCCTCCGCCGCGCCCACGCCCGAACGCGCGGCGAACAGTGCGCCGAAGCTGCGGGTGAAACCGCAGGCGGCGGTGAACACGCTCCACACCGCGATGCAGCCCAGCAGGATGCGGCGGCGGCCCGAAACGTCGACCCAGCGCCCGAACACCGGGCTCATGATGAGGTAGGCGATGGAGAATGCCGCGCCTTGCAGCAGGCTGATTTCCAGGTCGCTGAGCCCGAAGTCGGCCTTGATCGGCTGCACCAGCAGGTTGAGGATCTGGCGGTCTACGAAGCCGACGCTGAAAGTGATCGTCAACGCCGCTAGCGCGAACCACGGCGAACGGCGCAGCGCGGAAAAGCTCAAAGACCCGCTCCATCGAGGCGCGCAAGCTGCGCCGTATCGAGTTGCAGCCGGGTTCCGGCGACGAGATCGCCGAGTTGTGCAGGCCGCGATACGCTGGCGATGGGCGCGGTCACGCCGGGCTGGGCCAGCATCCAGGCGACGGCGATGCTCACCATCGAGGCGCCGGTCTGCGCGGCGACTTCGTCCATGGCGGCGATCACCTCGGTTACGTTGGCGCGTTCGAACAGAGGTTTGAGGTACTGTTCGCGGGCATGGCCGGCGACGTCGTCGATGCTGCGGTACTTGCCGGTAAGCAACCCGTTCGCCAGTGCGAAATATGGAACGACCGCAAGGCTTTCGCGAAGGGCAAGCGCCTGCAGCGCGCCTTCGTAGCCATCGCGTTCGAGCAGGTTGTAGCGCGGTTCGATCACCGCGAAGCGGGCCCAGCCGTTGGCGTCGCTTATTTTTAGCGCGGTTTCGAGCCGATCGGCTTCATAGTTGGAAGCGCCGAGCGCCCGGACCTTGCCGGACTTCACCAGCCGGTCGAAGGCGTCCAGGGTTTCTTCCAGCGGAGCCGAAGGATCGTCACGGTGGGCGAAGTAGATGTCGATATGATCGGTGCCAAGGCGCTGCAACGATTCCTCTACCGCGCCGGCAATGCGCGACGCTGACAGGCCCTTGCCGCCCGCGCCGTCAAGCAGGCCGACCTTAGTGGCGATCAGCAGGCTTTCGCGCCGTCCGCCGCTGCGCAGCCAGTCCCCGATCAGGGTTTCGGATTCCCCGCCGACGTTGCCCGGCGCCCACGCCGAGTAGACGTCCGCGGTGTCGAGCAGCGAGCCCCCGGCATCAACGAAAGCGTCGAGGATCGCAAAGCTCTCCTTGCGGCCGGCGGTCCAGCCGAACACGTTGCCGCCCAGCATGAGCGGGGCGGCGCTGAGGCCGGTCTGGCCGAAGGGGCGCGGTGTCACGTCGGGTCTCCGGCAGCCATCAGTAAGCACGCATGGGATCGCGTCCATCCCAGCCTTGCGAGGCGGCGCGCATGCGTTCGTAGATTTCGGTCATCACCGGCACCATGTCGATCAGTTCGATGATCGGACCCGGCGCACCGGGCGGCGGTTGCAGATAGGCGAAGCGGGTGCGCTGTGAGGCGCCTTCGGTGGCGACCGTCATGCCTGAGGCGATGGCTGCCTCGCGCTGTTCGTCGAAGCGGTCACTTGCCATGCCGAGGTGGTGCATTCCGCTCCTGCCGCTGCCCAGAAAATCGCGGTAGGTCGAGGGGGCAGGGCCGGGGACGATGAGTTCGATCTGGATATCGCCGCTCTGCGCCAGGGCGACCTGACCGATGATGTCGGTGCGCGCCGCGTCCTGTCCGCCGTGGCGCAGCCATGCGAATTGGGGCGGAGGCATAACGAAGAACGGTCCTATGCCCAGCGTACCCGTCCAGAACGCGATCGCCGGTTCCAGGGCTTCGACAAGGTAGCCTGCCTGAATGGCATTTCCGTAGAGCCTGCTCATGGACCTCTCTCTTTGTCGCGGTTCCGACCACCTCTTTGTCATGCCTGTAAAACAAGCAGTCAAGACTGTATTATAATTGATGGTGTCGGATGCGTCCACCTTGCTGCATGATACTCATCGGATACGTGAAATAGTCCCTGAGAATGAGCGTAGCGTCGGGCTGCAGAGGCAATTTTCTATGTGCGCACGCGGTGGAACGAGCCGGGAAGCATCTGGTGCCTGCGGGTTGCAACACTGCATAAGATCGATATAAAACAAGCATCACTGAATGTAAAAAAATGGAGAGATGATGATGCGGCTCGGCGGCAAGGTCACGGTGATCACAGGCGCCTCCAGCGGGCTCGGCGAGGCGACGGCGCGGCGCTTCGCTCGCGAGGGTGCGTTGTTGGTGTTGGGCGACATTCGCGAGGATGCGGGCCTGGCTCTGGCCGATGAACTCGGTGCGCAGTTCGTGCCTTGCGACGTGACCCGCGAAGTGGATGTGGCAGCACTGGTCGCGCGGGCGAGCGAGGTGCACGGGCGGCTTGACTGCATGATCAACAATGCCGGGCAACTGGGCGCGGTGGGCCGGGTGGAGGAGATCGAGGACTGGGCCTGGCGCGATACTCTGGCGGTGCTGCTCGACAGCGTGTTCTACGGCATGAAGCACGCGGCCAGGGCGATGCGGCCGCGCGGGCAGGGGGTGATCCTTTCCACCTCCAGCGCGGCGGGCCTCGCGCCGCTGGGGCCGCACGCCTATACGGCGGCCAAGCACGCGGTGATCGGGTTGACCCGCTCGGTCGCAGCGGAACTGGCGGGAGACGGTATCCGGGTGAATGCCGTGGCGCCGGGTAACGTGCCAACGCGGATGACCGAACTGGCCTATGGCGACGCGGAGGCCATGCGCAAGGCGGCACAGGCGCGCAATCCGCTGGGCCGGGTGGTCGAGGCGGACGAAATCGCCGGGGCTTTTGCCTATCTCGCCAGCGACGACGCTATCAACATCACCGGGCAGGTGATCGCCCCCGACGCCGGGCTGGTGGAGTGCCGTCTCGATGCCTCGTACTACGCGCGGCAGGCCACTTACTTCGATGCGGACGGCGACCGCGCGGCGCGTTGATCAGGCAGGCCGCAGGGCCCTGATCTTTTCTTCCAGCATGGCGAGCAGGGCGGGGACCATGGCTTCGTCGAGCGCGCCGGTCAGCAGGCTCATCGCCATGCCTTCCATCAGCGTCTGCGAGAGGGCCATGGCCTGCGCGAACTGTTCCGGTGCGGAGTGCCATTCGGGGAACAGGGTGAAGGCTTCGGCGTGGAAGCGTTCGCGGTACTCAACCTGCAAGGGCTGCATTATCTGGGCAAGGTCGGCATTCGTACGCGCGGCCAGCGCCAGTTCCTGGAATGCGACGAACGCGGGTTTCTGGACCTGGCGCCAATAGGCGCCGACCATTGCCGAGGGATCGTGGTGCGTCACTTCCGACGAGCGGCGAAAAGCGCGCAGGCGCCTTTCGTGCAGTTCCACGATGGTGGCGCGGATCAGCGTGGCGCTGTTCTCGAAGTGGTGGAGCATCGCCCCGCGCGATAGGCCGGCCTCGGTAGCGACGAGGGGGGTGGTCGTGCCCGAATAGCCGACTTTGACGAGGCACTGGATCGTGGCCTCGATCAGCCGCCCGCGCGTCTGCGCGCTCTTGAGCGACTGGCGAGTGGGGGCGGCGCTTTCGGCGGACTTGGGAGCGGCAGTTTTGGGGGTCGTTATGCGCGGCGCGGTGCGTGGGGCGCGCTTGGGGGCAGGACTGACGGCCAAATTGGGCTCCCGGAAGACTGGTAAGACAGGATTGAAAGCCCTCCTGCAACCAACTCGCGGGTTCCGGCAATAGTAAAGTCGTTTCGCTCTTGCCCCGGCGGGGTGAATTCAGACCCGGCTGGCCAGTGCGACGACCGCGCAGGACAGCGTGAGGAGCCCGAGACGAGCCCAGGACGCGCCCTCGCCCAGCAGTACAACGGCAAGCAGGATCGCGCCCATCGGCACCACGGCGGCCATCAGCGGCATCAGCAGGCTGAGGGCTGCGCCTTCGTGGAGCAGCAGCGCCAGGCAGTAGAGCGATACCGCGTAGACGGCGGCGCAGAGCAGTGACCAGCCGGGGCTGGTGAACCCGGCCGTGCGCGCCAGCAGCACACTGCCGCCGATCTGCCCGGCGACGACGATGACGAACAGGACGATGGCCCGCAGGGACAGGGCGGCGGTCATTGTGCCGTCAACCCGCCGTCGACGACGAATTCGCCGCCGGTCACGTATTTGGCGCGGTCGGAGATGAGAAAAGCGATCATATTGCCGATGTCGTCGGGTTCGCCCATGCGGCCCATCGGGATCGCGGCGTTGATGGCGTCGTACTGGTCGGGATTGTCCTCGATCGCGACTTTCTGCATGTCGGTCCAGATGACGCCGGGGTGCACCGAATTGACGCGAATGCCCTGCTTGGCGACTTCGAGCGCCAACGCCTTGGAGTAAAGCCGTACCCCGCCCTTGCTGGCGGCATAGGCGGACGCTCCGGGAACACCGACGAGGCCGGCGATGGAAGAAAGGTTCACGATCGATCCCGCCGCCTGCGCCTGCATCACCGGCAGCACTGCGCGGCAGCCCAGGTAGACGCTCTTGAGGTTGACGTTGATCTGGCGGTCCCAGGCGTCGACGTCGAGGTCTGCGGTCCACTTCAGCACGGCGATGCCCGCATTGTTGACGAGGCCGTCGATGCGGCCGGTGTCGTTCTTCACGCGCTCGGCCAGCGCGGCCCAGCCGGCTTCGTCGGTGACGTTCTGGGCAAGGCCGGTGGCGGTCAGGCCTTCCGCGCGCAGTTCTTCGGCGCGGGCGGCAGCGTTGCCACCGTCAAGGTCGGTGAGGGTTACGGCATGGCCTTCGCGGGCGAGCAGCCGGGCGGCCGCGAAGCCGAGCCCGCCTGCCGATGCGGCGCCGGTGACGATGATGCTTTTCTGGGTCACGATGAATGTCTCCGGTTCAGGCTGAGGCGAGCCAGGCGCGGTCGTAGGACCGGTCCTGCATGTCGTGACGGCCCATCAGGCAGGCTGCGAGATCGGTGGTGAGCACGGCGTCGGCGGCAGGTTCCTTGCGGGCCCAGTCGACGAATTCGGAGCGGTGGGCGAAGCGCCACTCGCCGCCGCGCTGCTCGTAGCGGTCGAGGTAGCGGCCGGAGATCACCATGTCGGTGGGCACCTCGCCGTCGAGGATGCGGTGGAACGCGTAGTAGTAGACCTCGCCGAAAGCGCGCGTGGGATCGGCGGGATCGAACTCGATCAGGTGCTGGCCGATGATGTGCTGGTTGGCGAGATGTTCAGTCAGCAGGCTTTGCGCGAAATCCACGAAGGCGGGGCCGCTGCCTTTGAAGATGCCGTAGTCGGTGGTCGAATCCGGCCAGAAGGTGGCCAGTTGCAGCGCGTGGTCGAGACGGTCCTGGCCGCGCATGTAACGCGAAGCGAGGTCGCGGATTGCGTCCTTGGCGATCAGGGTGGCAAGATCGGTCATGCCGGTTCCTTCGTCTGGAGGGGGAGGGCCGGCGACGGACTTTTCCGCCGCCGGCCTGCCTTGTCAGAACTTGACGCTGGCCTGGATCTGGACCGTGCGCGGCAGGTTCACGAAGCCGATCTCGTCGGACATGACGGCGGCGTTGGTGCCGGTGCCCGAGCCCGTGTTGGGCCCATCGACCGAACCGCCGACGATGAACTGGTTGGTCAGGTTCTTGCCGATCAGCGCGATTTCGAAACGCTCGTCGTTGAACTTGAGGCGCAGCGTGCCGTCGAGGGTCAGGTACTTCGTCTGTCCCGAAAGCGGGTGAGCGAAGCTGGAGGCGAGGTAGGAGCTGGAATAACGGCTGTCGAGCGTCGCCCCGAACACCGTGCCCTGGCCGACTTCGGTTTCATAGCCGATGCCCAGCGAACCGGTCCACTTGGGTGCGACGGCGGTGGGCGCGCCGCTCAGGTCCTGGCCCGGAGCCCCCTGGAAGGTAGTGTTGCAGCCCTGAGCGATCGACTGGCCGCCGTAACATGGCGCAACGTAATCGAGGTAGCGCGCCTTGTTGTAGTTGATCGAGCCGTGCAGGTTCAGGCCCGGCACCGCGTAAGGTGCGAATTCGAATTCCAGCTCCGCGCCCTTTGTGCGCGCGGACCCGGCATTGGTGGTGATGAAGGCGAACGTCTGGGCGTTGAAGAAGTCAACCTGCAGGTTGACGTACTTGTAGCTGTAGACGTCGAAGTTGAGGCGTAGCTGGTTGTCGAGGACCTTGGACTTGATACCCACCTCGAAGCCGCGCGCTTTTTCGGGTTGGAACGCGACATCGCTGGGCACGGTGCTGGCGCTGACGAAGCCCGAGTTGGAGAATCCGCCCGATTTGTAGGCGGTCTTGTAGGCGCCGTAGATGGTGACGTCGTCGGTGGCTTTCCAGCTGAGGGTAGCTTCGGGTGACCAGTTGCTGAAGGTCTGGTCGGCGGCGACCGGAGTATTCTGCAGGAACAGGCCTTGCAGCGCCGCATTCACGTAAGGCTGGATGAGGTAGCTGTCCTTGGTCTCGTGAATATAGCGCACGCCTGCGGTGGCTTCCAGCTTCGGCAGGATCTTCCAACTGACCTGGCCATAGGCGGAAAGCGTCTCGCCGTGGGTTTCCGAATGCTTGTAATAGCCGAGGTAACGGTACTGCGCCGGCGCGGTCGAATCCTCGATATTGCCGAACGAGCCGGTCTGCTGGTGGTTGCGGTGGGTCTTCTGGTAATAGGCGCCGGCCAGGAGGTTAATCGGGCCGTCCAGCTTGGTCTGCGCGCGCAGTTCACTGGAGAAGGCGTGGTAGACCGAGTGCTCGGTGGAAGGCGCGGCGGCGATGTCGCTCGACACGAACGTACAGTCGCAGGCCCACTGGTTGACGTTGCGGTTGTAGTTGTTGACCCAGGTGACGTCGACGTCCTTGAAGGCATATTCTGCCGTGCCGGTCACGGCCCAGCTGGTGTACTTGTTGTAAAGCGCCCCGTCGTCACGCGACCACGGGTTTGTGCCCGCGAGATCCTTGGGGAAGTAGTTCTGGTAGACCGTGAAGTCCTTCTTGCAGGCGATTGCCGGGTTGGTTGAATAGGTCCCGGTGGCGCATCCGTAAGGCACATAGTTCCACGAGTTGTTGTTGACCCTGGAGCGTGAACCGTTGGCCTTGACGGTGAACTTGAAGTCGTTGCCCGGATCGTAGACCAGCGTCACGCGGCCCAGCAATTCCTGTGAGCCGGGGTTGTCGCCGTCATACGCAGGCGCGAAATGCGGAGTGGTGACGCCGGTGGCGACGTCGAAGGTGTTGTACGTCTTGTCGATGCCGCCGTTTTTGAAATAGCCGCCGAACATGTTGGAAGCGCGTAGTGCGACGCGCACGCCCAGCGTATCGGTGATCGGACCCGAGCCGACGAATTCACCGACCAGTTCCTTGGAGCGGAATTCATAGCCCATCTTCGCCTTGAATTCCGGCGTGGCGGTGGGATTGGCGGTGCGCAGCGAGATCACACCTGCGGTCGCGTTCTTGCCGAAGAACAGCGATTGCGGGCCCTTCAGCACTTCGACGCCGTCAAGGTCGAGGAAGCCTTCGTTGATGACGCGGCCCTGGCCGTAATAGACGCCGTCGACGACTACGGCGACCGACTGTTCGATGCCGATCGAAGTGGAGGACGAGCCGATGCCGCGAAGCGTCAGCTGTGCGCCCGATCCGTTCGATGAGCGGCCGATGGTGAACTGCGGGGTTTGGGTGGAGATCTTCTCCAGGCTGGTCATGTCGTATTTCTGGAGTTGCTCTGCGGTGATCGCGGTGACGGCGACCGGCACGTCCTGCAGGCTTTCCGCGCGGCGGCGGGCGGTGACGACGATATCGCCGAGGCCGCCTTCGATGGCGTGGTCCTGGGGCGCTGCCGGTGCGGCCTGCGGTGCAGGCGCTGCCTCAGCGGCGGCGTCCTGGGCGTAGGCGGGTGTGAGTGCGAAAGCCGAGATGACGGCGCCAGCCATAAGAGCGGCGCGCGCAGTTGGTCCTGCCAGTAAAGACATGAAAAAGATCCTTTCCCCTTAAACCGGCAAAAGGGCCTTTTCTACTTGGTCGCCCCCCGGTGCCTCTTTTCTGAGGTAGGCATCAGACTACACCCGGAAATAAATGCAGTGGACTGCAATTTATGCTAGGCGGTCACTTGCCGACTGCGACAGCACGCGGGTGTGTTTTCGGGCTTCTTCGCGTAACGCATCGTCGAGTGACGGCTCGGCATAGGGCAGCAGCACCTGACAGATCGCAAGGCGCAGGTACGTCTCCAGGGCGGAGTCGGCGATCTCGCGCTTGGCCCACAAAACGACGGTGCCCACCATGCTCATGCAGATGAGGCGCGAGACGAAGGCAATGTCGTCCACCGCGACCTGTCCGTTCGCCCGCATCGCCCGCAATGCGCCGCCCGCGAAGTGTTCGTAGACTTCGGGCAGGCCCACCATGTCGGCATGTTCGACAAGGATCGGGGCGAAGGCGCGGGCAAGCTCAGGGGCCTCGAAAGTCTTGTTCGCCAGCTTGCGGGGCAGGATGTTGAAAAATCCGATGCCCATGCCGCCGTCCCGGTGGGCCTCCGAGATGGTCTCCTCGCTGCGTTCGCGGGCGCTGAAGGCGAAGAGGCGATCCTTAGATCCGTAGATGTTGAATAAGGTGCGCTCTGCCACTCCGGCGGTCTGGGCGATGAGCTTCATCGACAGCATCTCGCCGCCGTGGCGGGCAAGCAGTTCGAACGTGGCGGCCTGAATGCGCTCACGCCGTTCGCGCTGGCGCGGCGTGAGTATACGCACAGGCGGTTCGATTTCGCGGGATGGTGGAGCAGCAGCCATGAACGATACTTAGAATGAACCGCCGCCAGATCAAATGCGCTCGTACGGATCATTGCGAAAGGCGGTGCCTTCGTTAGGGCAATGTACTCGGGCCGGGCTGGAATCGGGGTGCGGCGAGGTACAGATCTGCCTACCGGCTGGAGCATTCAGCGTCATTGTCCTGACATCACGGCCTGCCACTGGGCCCGAAGCGATTTGACCGAGCGCTGCCGCTGCATCGGTGTTTCCCGCGATAACCCCACGGATTTGCGCCGTTTGTGGGGAACACGCGGGCCAGCTATTCATGAAATCGTTACCACCAGTGTTGCTTTGATCGCAACGAAGTTCGCCGATTGGCTTCATTGAAGCGCAACCGGGTGCGTGTGACGTTCCTTTCATCCGGTGAATGCGGGGACACTTGCTGTCGCGCCGGCTACAACAAAAGTGGTTGAAAGGGGTTCCATGAACATCAAGAAGAACGGGTCGCTCAGGCTTTTTGTATCCGGCATCATGGCCGGCACCGCTCTCTGCGCCGTGCCTGCGTTGGCGCAGGATGCCGGCGCCGCCAGCGGAACCGGCGGTGACATCGTCGTCACGGCTTCCAAGCGTACCTCCTCGACCATTCAGGACACCCCGATCGCCGTCCAGGCGCTGGGCGGCGACGCGCTCAAGGACAAGGGCGCAGTCGACTTCGCCGATTTCTACCATGCGATCCCCGCGCTTTCGGTTCAGGATGAGGGTCCGGGCGACAAGCGTTACGTGATCCGCGGCATCAACTCGGCAGGTGCGAGCACCGTCGGCCTTTACCTCGACGAAACCGTCATCACCGGCGAGAACTCGCAGGATGGTGGCGGTCAGGCCCCTGATATCAAGTTGTTCGACATCGACCGCGTGGAAGTGCTCAAGGGGCCGCAGGGCACCACTTTCGGCGCCAGCTCGATGGCCGGTACGATCCGCTACATCACCAAGAAAGCCGATCCCGATGCCGGTGTGAACGGCTACGTCCAGTCCGCCCTGCGCGCCACCAAGGGCGCATCGCTGGGGATGCAGACCGACGGCGCCGTCAACCTGCCGATCATCCCCGGCGTTCTTGCGGTGCGCGCATCGGGCTTCTATGCCGATCTGCCGGGCTGGATCGACAACCGCTTCGAAAAGGGCGCCAACGCCGAAAAGAGCAAGGCCGGACGCCTTACCGCGCGCTTGCAGGCCACGCCTGACCTGACCGTCGACCTGACCGCGATGTATCAGGACGTCCATCAGGACGCGAAGAACTTCTACAACAAGGTCGACTACGACGGTAACACGCTGCCCTCGGACTACCAGGCCGACGAAGTGCGCGCGCCTTACAATGACAAGAGCGAAATCTACAACGCGACCGTCAACTACAAGCAGCCCTTCGGTACGTTCACCGGTACCGTTTCGCGCTTCGTGCGTGACACCGAATTCGTGCGCGACGCCTCGCTGGCGGCACAGGCCTTCTTCGGCCTGCCCCACGCCGGCACCGGCCGCAGCGCGCTGAAGCAGGACAAGCACCGCCGGGTGGACAGCGGCGAACTTCGCTTCGCTTCGGACTTCGGCGGCCCGTTCCAGATCCTGGTCGGCGGGTTCTTCCAGAATGAAAACCGCGATTACCGCAGCTCGTGGCCTAAGGCCGATGCCTCCGGCAACTTGTCCGATGCCAGCGCCGACCTGCTCCTCGACCGCACTGTCGCCACCCGGATCAAGGAGCGCGCGCTGTTCGGTGAAGTCAGCTACGAAATCGTGCCCGACCTGACCTTCACCGCCGGCGGCCGTTTGTTCGACTTCAAGCTTGAGCAGGTTTCCACCGCCATCGTCTCGGCCGGCGGCGGCACCGGCGCCGGCGTTGGTCCCAAACTGAAGACCAAAGACAACGGCCTGATTGGCCGCTTCAATCTGGCGTACAAGCTGAGCGATCAGGTCAACACCTATATCCAGGTCGCGCAGGGCTACCGTTCGGGCGGCACCAACGACCAGACCGCAGCAGCCATCGCCAATGTCGTCATCCCCGACGGCTACGGTTCGGACTCGCTGTGGTCCTACGAGTGGGGCGTGAAGACCACGCTGATGGACCGCAAGCTGTTCCTGAACGGCGCGCTTTATTACATCGACTGGTCGGATATTCAGGTCTCGCAGCAGGCGAGCAACGGCACGCTTTCGTTCGGTTACACCGGCAACGGCGGCAAGGCTGAAGTGAAGGGCGTGGAAATGACGCTCGAAGCGCGTCCGATCCCCGGCCTCGACATCAACCTGTCGGGTAACTACAACACCGCCAAACTGGCGCAGGACAATCCGCTCCCCGCTACTGGCCGTAAGGGCGATCGCATTCCCTACGTGCCGGAGTGGACCGGCTCGGCCAGCGTCAACTACTCCACCCCCGTCGAGGCGCTGGGCGTGGAGGCCTCGTTCGGTGCCGATGCCAGCTATCAGGGCGCCATGGCCACCAAGTTCAACCCGACTATCGACAACTACCAGACGCTCGGTTCGTACTGGCTGGTCGGGCTGCGCGCGGGCGTGAACAATGGCCCATGGTCGGTGAATCTCAACGTCACCAACCTGTTCAACAACCAGACCACGATCAACTACAACGAGATCGTGCCGGGGGTTTATCCGCTGGGCTACTACACCAACCGTCCGCGTACCGTCAGCCTCTCGGGAATGGTCAAGTTCTGATTATGATTGCCGCTGTCTCGAAGTTCGCCCTCGGGTCGTACCAGGCGGCAACGTCCCGGAGAGCTTTGCTCTCCGGGATTTCCGTCGCCGCTCTGTGGAGCATGCCAGCACTCGCCGCCGAGGCGGACAAGCCCTGGCTCGATGCCGCCCGCAGCCCGCAGGAGCGGGCCCAGCTGGCGGTCGCCGCGATGACGGACGACGAGAAGCTACAACTGCTTCAGGGCGATACCGAACTCGATGCTAACGGCACCGGCGTCAACGCCTGCGTCGGTCACATCAGCGGTATTACCCGGCTGGGGCTGCCCGGTCTGTGCATGGGCGACGGTCCCGCCGGTGTCGGCAACGGCATGAAGGGCGTGACCCAGTTCCCCGCCCCGATCATGGGCGCGGCGACTTTCGACCGGGCGCTCATGGAAGGCTACGGCAAGGCGCTGGGTGCCGAACACGCGGGCAAGGGGCGCAATGTCGTGCTCGCCCCCACGATCAACATCATCCGAACCCCCAAGTGGGGCCGCCTCGCCGAAACGCTGAGCGAAGACCCGTTCCTCACCGCGCAGCTTGGCACCGCGATCACCACCGGTATCCAGTCGCTGGGCCTGATCGCAACCCCAAAGCACTTCGCCGCGAACAACCAGGAATGGCTGCGTCTGGGCGATGGCCCTACCTACGAGGCAGTCGACGCCGTGATCCCCGAGCGGGCGCTGCGCGAAATCTATTACCCGGCGTTCGAAGCCGTGGTGAAGACGGCCAGGGCCGGCTCGATCATGTGTGCGTACAACCGCGTCAACGGGCACTACGCCTGCGAGAACCCGGCGATAATGGGCCATCTCAAGGACTGGGGCTTCGACGGTTTCGTGGTTGCCGACTGGTACTTCGCCCATCGCAGCACCGTGGCCTCCGTCAAGGCCGGGCTGGATATCTCGATGCCGGGAGGGGTCAGCCCTTTCGGTTTCGCCGAATTCTATGGCGTAAAGGAACTCAAGGCCGCGCGCGCCAAGGGTGAGATTGCGCAGGCCGATATCGACGGCATGGTATCGCGGATAGTCACGCCGATGTTCCGCCTTGGCCTCGTCGACAAGCCGCTTCCCGGAAGCGCCACCGCAGACGTGCGCAACCCCGCACACCTCGTCCTTTCAGAGAAGATCGCCGAAGAAGGCACCGTGCTGCTGCGCAATGAGCGCGGCGTGCTGCCGCTCCTGCCGGGCAAGCTGGCCAGCGTGGCGATCATCGGCGACGATGCCGGCGCCAACGTCCAGACTTCCGAGCGCTACGGCGGCTTCGTGAAGACCGAGGACGTGGGTACGCTCAAGACCCCGCTCGATGCCGTCAAGGCCGCGCTGGGGCCGGATACTTCGGTCACTTACGCACGCGGGACTCTGGGCATCCTGCCCTTGCCGGCTATGCCTGCTGCTGCGTTCGAGAACCTGACCGCCACCTACTACGCCTCGCCCGACTGGACCGGCAAACCGGTTGCAGTCCGCAAAGAAGCCGCGATCGATTACGCCGAAGCCGGCCCCAAGGCCGGCGTTACAGGCCTGCCGGCTCTGTGGTCTGCCCGCTGGACGGCCAGCTTCGTACCCGCGAAATCGGGCGTCTACCGCTTCTCGCTCAACGGTGGCGGCGAAATCGCGCTGAACATCGACGGCAAGCGCGTCGCCTATGTTCCCAAGCAGAGCTTCCGCCTTGCAACTCACGGCACGGTGCAGCTTGAAGCGGGCAAGCGCGTTTCGCTCGAACTCGCCTATTCCAACGCGCCGACGCTTTCGGCCAACGAACTGCGCCTTGGTTGGGAGGCCCCCGACAGCACGCTGATCGACGAGGCCGTTGCCGCTGCGAAGAAGGCCAAGGTCGCGGTCGTCTTTGTCGCCGATCACGTTTCCGAAGGCGCGGACCGCACCGACCTCAAACTGCCCGGCGATCAGGACGCATTGATCGAGGCCGTCGCCGCCGCCAACCCCAATACTGTCGTCGTGTTGCACACGGTGGGGCCGGTCCTGATGCCGTGGCAGGGCAAGGTCGCCGGCATTCTCGCCGCCTGGTATCCGGGCGAGCAGGCTGCGGATTCCATCGCCGCGCTGCTGACCGGCAAGGCTAACCCCTCGGGCAAGCTGCCGGTGACTTTCCCGGCCGACGAGGTGAACGGTCCGGCCGACCAGCCCGCTCGCTACCCCGGCATCGGCACCACAGCGCGCTACGACGAGGGCATCTTCGTGGGTTACCGCTGGTACGACGCCAAAGGCATCGCGCCGCTCTATCCTTTCGGCCACGGGCTGTCTTACACCACCTTCGGATACGACAAGCTGAAGGTGACCAAGGCAAGGCAGGGCTGGACGGTCACTGCAAAGGTCAGCAACACCGGCAAGGTTGCAGGCGACGAAGTGGCGCAACTTTATCTCTCGATGCCCGCCGCTGCCGGTGAACCGCCGCGCCAGCTTAGAGGTTTCGCGCGCGTTTCGCTCCAGCCCGGCAAGTCGGCCACGGTGGAATTTCCCCTCGACGCCCGCGCGCTGTCCTATTGGGACGAGACTGCGAAGGATTGGCGCATGGCCAAGGGTACGTACCGCCTTCAGGTCGGTTCGAGTTCGCGCGACCTGCCGCTGGGCAAGGACTTCGATCCGGCGCGCTGACCTGCTAGGTGGGGGCGTAGAAGGAGAAAGCCTTGTCCGAAGCCGGAATGCGATACCTGCTGGAAGCGCTTAATGCCGGCTCGATGCGGGCGGCGGGGGATCGGCTCAACGTCGCCCCCTCCTCGATCAGCCGGCAGATAGCCCAGCTTGAAAGCCAGTACGGCCTCGCGCTGATCGAAAAGGGCCGGCGCGGGGTGCGCCTGACCCACGCGGGCGAGATCGTCATCGCCCACTACCGCAACCAGCTTGCGGACCGTGAGGCGCTGCGTTCCAAGCTGGAGGAACTGCGCTCGGTCCGCACCGGACAGGTGACGGCGGCGATAGGAGAGGGCTTTGCGGGCAAGGCCTTCACCAGCCTCGTCAGCCAGTTTTCTGAAGCCAATCCGCAGATTACTCTCGAAATCCTGACCGGCTCGACGCAGGAAATCCTGCGCATGATCGCCGACGACGAGGCGCATTTCGGCCTCGTCTTTTCCACTCCTAACGACATGAAGATCCACGTCCGCTCGGTGATCGCCCAGCCGTTGATGGCGATCATGCTGCCGGACCATCCTTTCGCCTCGAAGGCCAGTGTGACCATCGCGGAACTCGGCCAGGTGCCACTGTGCCTGCCGCCTACGAACTTTCGCATCCGCCAGATCCTCAGCGCTGCCGAGGCGAACGCGAAGATCTATCTGCAACCCGCGATCACCTCGAATTCGATCCATGTGATGCAGGACGCGGTGCGTTCGGGCATTGCGCTGGCGATCCTGCCGCAGATTTCGGTCTGGTCGGAACTGACGGAAGGCGCGATGGTCAGCGTACCGATCGCCGACGACCAGATCGAGGAGACGACCACCAGTCTCGTCCTGCGCTCAGGCCGCCAACTCGAAGGCGCCCCGCTGCGTCTGCTCAAGCGCATCGAGGCTCAGCTGCGCCAGTGGAACCGCCCTTTTCAGCGCTGACGGCAAGGGTCCACGAACGGCGGTACGTTCCTTAAAACGCAACGCATCTGGTTCCAGTTCGTCATTGAACGCAACGCATCGCCCGTTCACGCTGCCCACTGGATTATCCGAGAGCCGAGCCATGACCGAACCTGACGACATCGAGACCCCGCCCGGCCTCAAGAAGGCCGACCTGCTTCTCCTGCTGCCGTTCGTCTGGCAACTGGGCTTCGCGCCCTGGGCCAACGGTGTCGAGTGGCGCCCGCTGGGCCTGCCGTTCGGGATGGTATGGCAAATGGCCGGAATTGTCTTCGCGACCGCCGTGCTGGGGCTTCGCTACATGCTCGACCGCAAGCTGGAGGACGCGGCATGATCCTCGCCCTCATTCTGCTGATCGTCGGCGGTACTGTCGCCGGGTCCATGCTTTACGGTCGCCGCAAGCAGAAGCGCGCACAGAACATGGAGGAATGGGCGCTGGGCGGCCGCAAGCTGGGCACGCTGGTGTTCTGGTTCCTCAATGCGGGCGAAATCTACACCACCTTTGCGGTGCTGGGCATATCGGGTTTCGCCTGGGCTTACGGTGCGCCCGCCTATCTCGCATTCTGCTCGGTCTCACTGGCTGCGGCGATAGGTTACTGGCTGACCCCGCTGATCCACGCCTATGGGCGCAAGCACAGGCTCGTCACCCAGGCCGACTTCTTCGCCCACCGCTACAATTCGCGCTGGCTGGGCGTCTGCATCGCCGCTGCCGGGCTGGTCGCGCTGGTGGTATACGTGCAGATCCAGGTGACGGCGCTGACGCTGGTGGTGCGCCTTGCCGCGCCCGGCGTCGGGCAGGGTGCCGCTGCGCTGGTGGCCGTGGTGCTGATGCTGCTGTTCGTGTTCCTCGCCGGCCTGCGCTCGGCTGCTTTTGCGGCGGGCGTGAAGGACATCCTGATGCTGGTGGTGGTTATCGCGCTGGCCTGGACCGTGGCGGGTGTGGTCGGTGAAACCTCCGTCCTCGACCTGTTCCGTACCGTGGGCGAGCGCTTCCCCGAAGCCGTTCGCTTCCCCGGCCTCAAGCCCGAACTCGGCCTCGACGTGACGTGGCTGGTGACTTCGGCGCTTAACGTCGCGCTGGGGACATACGTGTTCCCTCATATGTTCCAGCTCTGCTATTCGGCCGACAGCGGCGACACGATCCGCCGCAACGCGGTGTTCCAGCCGATCTACTCGCTGTCGTACTTCTTCATCATCCTGCTTGGCTTCGCGGCGCTGCTTGCCGGCACGCAGGCCCCCGGCGGCGACCCTAATGCGTTGTTGCTGGCTTTCGTGGGCGAGCGATATCCGGCCTGGATGCTCGGCGTCCTGGCAGGCACGGCCTCGCTGCTCGCGCTGGTGCCGGGGTCGGTGCTGCTGCTGACCTGCGGCGCCATTTTCGGGCGCAACATCGTGCGCCCGCTGATGCCCTTGATCGACGACAGGACGGAACTGCTGGCCTCACGGCTGGCGATGGTCATCTTCGCCGCCATCGCGCTTTACCTGACGCTGGGGGCGAGTGGCTCGCTGGTCGAGATCGGGCTGTCCGCCTATGCCGCGATCGGCATGCTGGCGCCGGGCGTTTACTGCGCCTTCCTGATGCGCCGGGTCAGCGCCGTGGCCGTCCTCGCAGGATTGCTGACGGGCTATTCGGTGATGTGGGTGCCAGCGCTGTCGAGCCTTGCCTCGGGTTGGTTCCCGCATTGGGAGGCGGGCCTCGTCGCGCTCCTCGCCAATGCGGCGGTCACGGTCGGTCTGTCGCTTGCGGTTCCACGCAAGACGCCGAGCCTGCAAATGGCCTGACGTACATTCAGAGGTACAATCAAACGCCGCGTCCGGTTCGTCCGGGCGCGGCGTTTGCGCGTCTGCCACCACCTCCACTTCGTTGCATCCAGCGCAACGTATTCGCCCGGTACGCGCCATTGTTGCAAAGCACACTGGCTGGCATCGATCGAGGGCAAGGCGGGAAGCGGGCACAGACCACGCTGCCGCAGCAGGACAAACGCAAGTCAGGAATAAGGACGTTAGCATGGCAGCCAGCAAGCGGTCGCGGGTCAACTGGCAGGGGTACATCCCCGCCATCACGACGCCGTTCATCGACGAGGACACTCTCGACGAAAAGGGCATCGGCCTCCTCCTCGAATGGTTGGTAGACCAGGGCATGCACGGCCTCGTCCTTGCCGGCACCACCGGCGAGTGGACCAGCATGACCCGTGAGGAGCGCGCACGCCTCTTCACCGTCGCCGGTGAGCAGATGGGCAAGCGCGTGCCGCTGATCGCAGGCTGCTCCAGCTTCACCGCGCGCGAGACGATCGCTTACGCCCAGCACGCCGGCCAGTGCGGCTTCGAAGGCGTGCTCATCACGCCGCCGCCTTACGTGCGCCCCGGCGCGGACGAGATCGTCGCCTTCTACGAAGAAGTCGGCGCGGCCATCGACCTGCCGATCTGCGTCTACAACTGGCCTCCGGGCACCGGCATCGACATGCCGCTGGAACTGCTGCGCCGTCTGGCAGAGATCGATGCCGTGGTTGCCATCAAGCAGTCGACCCCGCGCTTCACCCACTTCGCAGAGACGTTCTTCGCCCTGCGCGAACAGGTCCGCGTGTTCGGCTTCCCGATGGACGAACTGGGCCTCACCATGCTGCGCGTCCACGGCGGCGACGGCACGATGGGCGCAGGCGGCGTGCTGGGCCGCAACCAGACCGGCTTCTACGACAAGCTCTGGGCCGGCGACATCGACGGCGCGCGCGAATGCGGTTTGAAGGACCGCGTGCTGATGGAGGAATGGTACACGCCTGAACTCGTCGGCCGCTTCGGTTCGGGTCCGGCGATCCTCAAGGCCGCGTTCGACGCGATGGGCCTGCCGGGCGGCACCGTGCGCAAGCCTTTGCGGGGTGTCAGCGAGGCCGACCGCGAAAGCATTGCCGAGACCTTGCGAAAGCTCGATATGATTTGATGATGACGAGTTTGAACAGCCGGGGCGAGACTTCCAACTTCGACATTCTGATCGTCGGTGGCGGTCTCGTCGGCTGTGCGTCGGCCTGGCACCTTGCAAGGCTTGGACTCAAGGTGCTGGTGGCCGAACGGGGTCATCTCAATTCCGGTGCTTCGGGCCAGAACGCCGGATCGCTGCACTTCCAGATAGAGCGCCGCTTTCTCGAACAGGGGGAGAAGGCTGCCGCCGACGGCGCGCGCATCGTCACGCTGAACCGCCTCGCAATCGAGGAATGGCGCGGGATCGAGCATATGCTCGGCCGCCCGCTCGACGTCGCCATGCACGGCGGGCTGATGGTCGCCGAGACCGAAGAGCAGATGGCGCTGCTCGCCTTCAAGGTCGCGCGGGAAAACGAGCTGGGCCTGTCGACGCAGGTGCTGGATAGCGCGCAGTTGCGGGAGCGGGCGCCGTCCCTCTCGCCGCATCTCGCAGGCGCGGCGTGGCTGGCGGACGAAGGCCACGCCAACCCGCGTATTCTTGTGGATGCCTTTGCCGAGGGCGCAGTGGAGCAGGGCGCACAAATCCGCACCGGCACCGCGCTGACCGGCCTCTCGATGGCCCGTGATGGGACTTACCGCGCGGTGCTGTCCGGTCCCGACGGCGAACTGCGGGTCAACACCCCGCGCGTGCTGCTGGCATCGGGGCACTGGACGGCGCGCCTTGCCGGGCTGCTCGGGCTGAACGTGCCGCTCTACGCCGCGCCGCTGATGATGAGCGTTACCGACCGCACGGAGCCGGTGCTGCCGTATCTCGTCCAGCACGTCGGCGCGCGGCTCTCCATGAAGCAGACCGAGGACGGCAACCTGCTGATCGGCGGCGGATGGCCTTCACGCCTTGTCCGGCGCGCCGACGGAACGCCCGATCTGGACCGTCCCGCTACGGTGGAGATGAAGAACCTGCGCGCGAACCTTGCGGTCGCAGCGCGGGTGCTGCCGGGGCTGGCGCAGCGCTCGCTGCTGCGGACATGGACCGGCACGACCTGCATCTCCGCCGATCAGTTGCCCATCGTTGGCGAAATACCTGCAGCGCCGGGGCTGTTCGTGGCTGCGGGCGGCTCGCTGTTCACGCTCGGCCCGGTGCTGGCACGTCTGCTGGCGCGCACGATCGCCGAGGGAAGCCCGCCGGAAGAACTGTCGATGTTCCTGCCCCGCCGTTTCGCCCATCTCGACGCTTTCGCGGTGCTGCCATGAAGCGCATTGAGCAAGGTGTGACCCGCCCCGCGCAGATCGCCGTCGAAATCGACGGTGCGCGGGTAATGGTCCATCCCGGTGAGACGGTGGCGGTAGCGGTGCTGGCCTCTGCCTCGCAGCGTTTCCGCGACGACCGCTCGGGCGCGGCGCGGGGGATGTTCTGCAATATGGGAACCTGCTCCGAATGCACGGTTTGGGCCGCGGTCGGGACAAGTCCATGGCGGCGCCTGCGTGGGTGCCTCGTGCCTGTGGAACCGAGCCTGCGCATCAGTACCCGCGATCCGGAATCCAGGCCATGACCGTGTTCGATATCGCCATCGTCGGCGGCGGTCCGGCGGGCCTCGCCGCTGCCGAGCGCACGTTGGCGGCAGGTCTCTCCACTTGCGTGATCGACGAGCAGCAGCGGCCGGGCGGCCAGATATTGCGCCAGCCTCCCGCCGGGTTCTCGGTGCCGGGCTGGCTTTCCGGGGCGCCCTATCGCAAGGGCCGGGCCTTGCTGGACAAAGTCAGCGATGATGCAAAGCTGAACTGGCTGGGCGGACACTCCGTCCTTGGCATCACCCCCGATCCTGCAGGCGAGGCCGGGTTTACCCTGGCCTTGTCCGGCACCATGGGCGGCGTTAGCGAAGTGCAGGCGAAGCGCGTGCTGGTGGCGGGCGGCTGCTACGACATGCCGGTGGCGCTGCCGGGCTGGACCCTACCGGGCGTGATGAGCGCAGGTGCGGTGCAGACCATGGTCAAGGCGCAGCAGGTCCTGCCCGGGCAGCGCGTCGTCCTGTTCGGCACGCATCCGCTGATGATCGTGCTGGCCCAGCAGATCATCGAAGCAGGCGGACAGGTCGAGGCGGTGTGCTTCGCCCAATCCTTCGCGCAGATGGCCAAGGCTGCGCTGGCTCATCTCCCCCGCGCGATAACCATGCCCGCGCCGCTCATCGCAGCCGCTGGCGGAATGGCCGTGCTCCGCCGTGCCGGAGTGCAGGTTCGCTACGGCGCCCCGGTGCTACGCAGCGAAGGCGAGGGCTTGGGCGGTGTCGAACAGGTTGTCATCGCGGGGCCGAAAGGCGAGGAAGCAATCGCCTGCGACCTCGCCGCCATGTGCTACGGCTTTCTTCCGCAGGCGGACCTTGTCCGGCAGGTGGGCGCGGGCGTCCGGTGGTCAAACCCCGCCGGAGGGTGGGAGGCCGTCCACGACGACGCGATGCGCTCCACCGTTCCCGGCCTATACGTGGCGGGCGAAACGACGGGCGTGGCGGGCAGCGATGCCGCCATGGCTGAGGGCGCTATCGCTGGCCTCGCCATTGCGCAGGACGCAGGCGTCTTGACCGCGCGCGACGCCTCTGCGGCGATGCGCGGCCCCCGATCAGCCCGAAAGGCGATGCAGGGCTTCATCGACCTGCTGCGCGCCGTTGGCGATCCGCGCCCCTGGCTCCCCGCAGCAAGCGCTGAGACGCTGCTGTGCCGGTGCGAGGATATCCCGGCGGGGGCAGTCGACAAGGCCATCGCCGACGCCCTTGCCGTGGGGCCTTCCTTTGGCGCCAGCGCGATCAAGTTGCGCTGCCGGGCGGGCATGGGGCTTTGTCAGGGCCGAAGCTGCGAACATGCGGTTATTCGCCGTATCGCGGCTGCGCGCAGCTGTGCTGAGGAAGAGGTGGACGGCTTCCGCCCGCGTTTCCCGGCGCGCTCGCTCGCTATTGCTGATTTGCTCGACGACGCCGGGTAGTTGGCGATTCGTTGCGCGCAGCGCAACATCTTCGCATCGTCCACGCCATTGCCGCAGGCGATGCGCGGCCTAGGCTGGCGGCAATTCCCAGCTCGGAGATGTGCATGACCGACGCCGCCCAAGATCGTCCTGTTTTCATCGAGGCCGACCATGTTTCATGGACCGTCCAGGATGCCGATGCCGTAGCGAAGTTCTACATCGACGTGCTGGGCGCAGTCGAACTCTTCCGCATGGGGCCGCTCGATGCTGCCGACATCCCCGTCGGCGCGGATGGGCGCGACTGGATGGCAAGCCACGTCAACGTGCCCGGCGCCCGCCTGACGCTCATCATGCTCAAGCTGACCGCCAACCTCAATTTCCAGCTCGTCCAGTATGACAAGCCCGCCGACCGTACCTCCACCCTGCCGCGCAATTGCGACTGGGGCGGCCATCATCTCGGCCTCAAGGTCGACGATGTGGAGAAGGCGGCGCGTTATCTCGCCGCGCGTGGCTGCACGCCGATGGAGGTCATCGACATCACCGAAGGCCCGCTCGCCGGCAAGAAGAACCTCTATATTCAAGACCCCTGGGGCCACCAGCTCGAACTCGTCGACTGACCTGCATCACTTTCGGAGCCTGACATGACCAGCACCCGCATCAATCCCGAAACACTCTATCCCAGCGTCCAGTACGGTTTTTCCCACGCCACGCTGGACGAGGCGACCGGCACCGTCCACCTCTCGGGCCAGGTGGCCTGGGACAAGGACTACAACGTGGTGGGCGCTGGCGACGTCGGCCTTCAGGCACGCCAGGCGCTGGCCAACATCAAGGCCGTGCTCGATTCGCTCGGCATCGGATCGGAGCAGGTGCTGCGCCTGCGCACTTTCATCGTGAACTACGACGTCTCGATGCTGGCCGCGATCGGCCCGGAACTGGGCGCGTTCTATGGCGACGCGATGCCGGCTGCGAACACGGTGGTCGGCGTCCAGTCGCTGGCGATGCCGGAGTTCCTGATCGAGATCGAGGCGATCGCGACTACCAGGGTCTGACTTCTCCCGGACTTCAACGAAAAAGGGCCCCGCCGCAAATCGCGGCGGGGCCCTTATTACGTCATCTTCAGGCGTCCTGCTGTTCGCCTTGCCACTGCTCGAAAGTCGGGCGGGTCATCTGGAACAGGTCGGTCGTGCGCGCATACCAGCCCGCACCGTGGACGCGGGCAACGAGGTTCATCGCCAGCGTATCGACGTGGAGGCGCTCAGGATCGATGAAGGCATCGTCGATGTGGAAACGCAGGACTTCGCCCAATGCGATGGTTGTCTTGCCCGCCTCGATGCTCTGGTACAGGCGGCATTCCATCGCCACCGGGGCAGAGGCAATGCGCGGGGCGCCGATCACGCTCGAGGGGAAAGTCTGCAGACCGGCGGCGGTCAGTTCGTCGAACTCGGGCGGGCCGTCGATGCAGGTGAAGTTCATCGCGGAGCTGTCCGCTTCTGATACCAGGTTCACCACGAATTCCCCGGTCTCCAGGATATTCGCGGCGCTGTCCTTGTGGGTGCCGTCGGCGCGGCGCATCATGCCCAGCGCGATCAGCGGCGGCTCTGCGCCCATCATGTTGAAGAAGCTGTAGGGGGCCGCATTGCGCAGCCCCTCACCGGAGATCGTCGTTACCCACGCGATCGGGCGCGGGGTGATGGAGGAACCCATCAGCTTGTAGCGATCGGGAGTCGCAACCTTGGAAAAGTCGAATTCCACTTAAACTTCACTCCCCGCCGGTACGCGTCACCGCACGGCGCGGTGCGACATTAACCGAAAGCTCGAACACGTCGGCGCGGGCATAGTGCCCGACGACATCGAAATCGTACTTGCCGCGTACTACCTGCGCCGGATCGATATCGGCGTAAAGGATTGTTTCGCCGGAATAATCGGGGCCTGCAAGGACCTGGCCAAGCGGGTCGACGATCATCGATCCGCCGCGCAGCAGCACCGTCTCGGGATCGTCGCCCAGCGCGCAGTCGAAATCGGCGGGATAGGCGCCGCGCGTCACGTGCTGGCACGACGAGAGCACGAAGCAACGGCCTTCCAGCGCGACGTGCTGCATGGTGGACGCCCAGCCGTCGCGGTCGTCGGCGGTGGGGGCGCAGTAAAGGGTGATGCCCTGGTCGTACATCGCCATGCGCATCATCGGCATGTAGTTTTCCCAGCAGATCACCGCGCCGATCCTGCCCATGGGCGTGTCGATGACGGGCAGGGTGGAGCCATCGCCGAAGCCCCAGATCAGGCGCTCCGCGCCGGTCGGCATAAGTTTGCGGTGTTTGGCGATCAGGCCCTTCCTGCCGTCGAAGAACAGCGCCGTACAGTAGACCGTGCCGCGGTCCCGCTCGATCACGCCGATGACGAGGAACACGCCGGTTTCGGCGGTGGCCTGCGCCAGCAGTTCCACTTCGGGGCCGTCGAGGTCGATGGAGGCTTCGTGGTATACCCTGAAGTCCTCGCGGCCTTGCGGCTTGCGCATGCCTACGGGCGTGCCGAAGGATGCGCCCTTGGGATAGCCGCCCAGGAATGCCTCGGGGAACACCAGCAGGCTGGCGCCGCCCGCGGCCGCCTTGCGGACGAGACCTGCCGCCTTCTCGGCAGCGGCGAGAGAATCGGCGGGAATCGACGCGGCCTGAATGACCGCAGCCTTGAACGGGGCGGGCGAAATCTGGGACACGGGGGTCTGCGACATGGGGCGCTCCTTAACCGGGAAACCGCAGGGAATCTGCGCGCTGCACTCAGCGATAATAGTTGCATTTGACAGTTTATTCAAATTATTTTAGGTCCGTAATATCTCGATCCGGAGGCAAGCCATGGCGACTGAGAGTTTCGACCAGTACCGCGAGGAAATGATCGGCCGCGCGAACGTGGAGGACACTCCCGAACTCGTTGCCTATTACCAGAGGCTCAAGCAGCTTGGGACCGGTGCGCTGTGGACCGTTGCGAACAAGATCGAGCCGTGGGAGCCGATCTCCACCTCGGTCCCGTACCTGTGGCGCTACAAGGACCTGCGCGACGATGTGATGAAGGCGCTTGATCTGGTGACCCCGGAAAAGGCTGGCCGCCGCGTCGTCTATCTCGAAAATCCGGGCCGCGCCGACGTGGTTGCGGCGGTGGGCTGGCTCTATTCCGGGCTTCAGGTGATGGGACCGGGCGAAGTCGCCTCCAGCCACCGCCACTCGGCCTCGGCGCTGCGCTTCATCATGGAGGGGCAGGGCGCCTTCACCAATGTCGACGGCCACAAGATGACCCTGGGTGCCAACGACTTCGTGCTGACCCCCAATGGCACCTGGCACGAACATGGCGTTTCCGAGGAAGGCACGCCGTGCATCTGGCAGGACGGCCTCGACATTCCGCTGATGAACGCGCTGGAGGCGAATTTCTACGAGGTCCACCCGGAACTGCAGCAGGCGGTCTCCTATGCCGTGGACGATTCCACCGCGACCTGGGCCGGCACCGGCCTGCGTCCGGCGGGCATGGTCTGGTCCAAGCCCTATTCCCCGCTCTTCAAGTACGAATGGGCGCCCACTTACGAGGCGCTGACGAAATATGCACGAGCCACCGACGGGTCGCCCTTCGACGGTGTGATGATGGAATACGTCAACCCGCATACCGGCGGGCCGGTCATGCAGACCATCGGCGCATCCATGCAGATGCTGCGTCCCGGAGAGCGTACCAGGGCGCACCGGCAGACCGGCAGCTTCGTCTACCAGTGCGCCAAGGGGAAGGGCTGGTCGATCATCAACGGTCAGCGCTTCGACTGGCAGGAACGCGACATTTTCGTGGTGCCTGCATGGGCCTACCACGAACACGCCAATGCCTCGGCCAGCGAGGATGCGTGCCTGTTCACGTTCAACGACCTTCCCGTGATGCGCGCGCTGGGCCTCTACCGCGAGGAAGCTTTCGGCGAGAACGACGGTCATCAACCGGTACTGTCTTAAGCCCACCTTAGACCGCCCTTAACGACACCTTAGACCCATCCAAACAGGGGATCACCCATGCGTCTCGTAACTTACCGCGCCAATGTCGAAGCCGAAGGTCGCCTTGGCGCGATCGTCTCCGGTCACGGCGGCGAACACGTCCTCGACCTCGAACTGTTCGGTGAGGAGATGGGCGTTCCCTTTCCCGCCACGATGCTCGAATTCATCGATCTCGGCCCGCAGGCGGTCGCCATCGCGACTGCGCTGATCTCGGACGCCGACGGCCTGTTCCCGCTGGGCACCGCGATCCCCTTCGCCAATGTCACGCTGCTCGCGCCGATTCCGCGCCCGCGCAAGAACATCTTCGGCATCGGCCTCAACTATACCGAGCACGTCGCCGAGAGCGCCAAGTCGCTCGACACCTCCGCCGAGTTGCCGCGCCAGCCGGTGATCTTCTCCAAGCCGCCGACCAGCGTGATCGCGCCCGGTGAGCCGATCCGTCACAACGCCGAGATCACCCAGCAGCTCGACTGGGAAGTCGAACTCGCCGCGATCATCGGCACCAAGGCCAAGGGCGTCGCCCGCGAGGACGCACTGGCCTATGTGTTCGGCTATACCGTCTGCATCGACATGAGCGCGCGCGATTGCCGCCGTGCGGGCCAGTGGATCTACTCCAAGGGCCAGGACACCTTCGCGCCGATGGGCCCATGCATCGTCACTGCCGACGAGATTCCTGATCCGCAGACGCTGGACCTCAGCCTCACCGTCAATGGAGTGACCAAGCAGTCCAGCAACACCGCTTTCATGCTGTTCAAGGTCGACGAACTGGTGGCCGACATTTCCAAGGGCATCACCCTTGAGCCGGGCGACATCATCGCCACCGGCACTCCGGCAGGCGTCGGCGCCGGCATGGACCCGCAGGAGTGGGTCTGGCCCGGTGACACCATCGTCGCGACGGTGGCCGGCATCGGCACTCTGACGCACCCGGTCGTCAAGGCCTGAACTGCGCAGTCAACAGACATACCCTGACTATATGGGGGCCTTCGAGCCCCCATTTTTTTGCCCGCCGCTCGCAGCAAAGAGGTTTATCGGCTCTAGCCGTAGTCGGTGAGCAGGGCGGTGGGCACGCTGTAGCCCCATTCCTCGTATTTGCGGGCGGTAACCCGCGCCAGGATGCCCAGTTCGGGCGAGTGGTCGCCTACCCGGTGGCTCAGGATGATCGGCGAGGTTGCCGGTTCGACGAGATCGCGAAAGGCGACGTCGTGGCTACGTGCGCGGCGCACAGAATCGGGTACGATCGCCATGCCCTCGCCTGCGGCGACGAGGCCGATGGCGATCTGCAATTCGCGCGCCTCGTGGACGATCCGGGGTTCGATCGCGTGGTCGCGAAATATCGACAGTACCTGATCGGCATAGCTGGGCCGCGGCGAACGCGGATAGATGATCTGCGGCTCCGCGGCGAGTTCGTGGAGCGAGACAGGTCCGGTCTCCTGCGCCAGGGGATGTTCGCTGGAGAAGGCGGCCACCATCTTCTCCTCGCGCAGTACGAAGCGGCGTACGGCGGGGTCGTTGAAGCGGATACGTCCGAAGCCCACGTCGATGCGGCCTTCCTTAAGCGCCGCGATCTGATCCAGCGTGGTGCTTTCCACCATGACCAGTTCGACATTGCCCGCCACCTTGCGAAATTCCCGGATCAGTTCGGGCAGGCGGGCATAGATGGTGGAGGCCACGAAGCCGATCACCAGCCGCCGCCGCTCGCTGACGGCGGCGGCCTTTACCATTGCTTCCATGTCCTCCATCCGCGCCAGCATCTGGATGGCCTGGGCGTGGAGCAGCCTGCCTACCGGGGTCAGTCGCAGTGGGCGGGTGGTGCGGTCCAGCAGCTGCGTGCCCACTTGGGCCTCCAGCTGCTGGATAGCGCGAGAGAGCGGCGGCTGGGCGATGTGCAAAAGCTCTGCCGCGCGGTTGAAATTGCCTTCACCGGCGACCGCGACGAAATAGCGCAGTAGGCGCAGGTCCATATTCAAAATACCTTCGAGGTATGCTGCGCAGACCACATTAGTCTTTGAAGGGGTGCTGCTGCAGGACTAGACATATTCCATAAAGTCTAACCATTCGGGAGAGTCGCTGCAATGGCTACGCTGGATCGCGCCGATACCTTCATCGTCGATGTGCCGACGATCCGCCCTCATGTGCTCGCCATGGCGACCATGTATTCGCAGGCGATGGTGATCGTGCGCCTGACCGATTCCGACGGTGTCGAAGGTATCGGAGAAGGCACGACTATCGGTGGCCTCAGCTACGGCGACGAGAGCCCTGAAAGCATCAAATCCGCCATCGACACCTACATCCTGCCGGTTCTGCGCACCTGTAACATCGCCCATGTCGGCGCGACGATGGCGAAAGTGGCGAAAAGCGTGCGCGGCAATCACTTCGCCAAGTGCGCGATCGAAACCGCCCTGCTCGACATGGTCGGCAAGCGCCTTGGCGTGCCGGTCTCCGAACTGATCGGCGGCGGCCGGGTGCGCGACACCCTGCCGGTGGCCTGGACCCTGGCCAGCGGCGATACCGCCCGCGACATCGCCGAGGGCGAGGAGATGCTGTCGCTCCGCCGTCACCGGATCTTCAAGCTCAAGATCGGCAAGCGCGACGTGCGTGCCGACGTCGCCCACGTCGGCGAGATCTGCAAGGCGCTGGGCGACCGCGCCAGCGTGCGGGTCGACGTCAATCAGAACTGGTCCGAGGCGCAGGCGAAGCTGGGCATGGCGATGCTCCAGGATGTGGGCTGCGACCTTGTCGAACAGCCCATTCCCGGGGACGACATTGCCGGCATGGCCCGTCTTTCCGCCGCGCAGGCCGTGCCGCTAATGGCCGACGAGGCGCTGCGCGGGCAGCGCACCGCCCTGCGCATCGCCGCTACCGGCGCCGCCGGTGTGTTTGCGCTGAAGGTTGCCCAGTCCGGCGGGCTTTTCGCGACTGCGGAAGTCGCCGCGATCGGCACTGCGGCAGGTATCGGCCTTTACGGCGGCACCATGCTCGAAGGCGGGGTCGGCACGATCGCCTCGGCCCACGTTTTCGCCACCGTTCCCGAACTTGCCTGGGGCACCGAACTGTTCGGTCCGCTGCTGCAGGTTGAGGAAATCCTCACCGAGCCGCTGGGGTACGCCGACTTCAATCTGGCGGTTCCCACCGGGCCGGGCCTGGGCATCGCGCTCGACGAGGACAAGGTCGCCTCCTTCCGGCGCGACCGCACCGCCCCCCTTCTTCACACCGTCAGCGCAGGAGCCTGAGCTATGCTGTTCATGGTCGAAATGGACATTAATATCCCCCTCGATTTCGATGCCGAAAAGGCAGCGCAGATCAAGGCTGCCGAGAAGGCCTTTTTCCAGGGACTGCAGAAGGCAGGCACTTGGCGGCATATCTGGCGCAAGGTCGGGCTCTATTCCAACGTCTCGATCTTCGATGTCGAGAGCAATGCCGCGCTGCACGACACGCTGATGGCTCTGCCGCTCTACCCCTTCATGACCATGAAGATCACGCCGCTGAGCCAGCACCCCTCTTCAATCCATGACGACGATCGCTGATCACTGATCGCCACACACGCTTGTATACGGGAGAGCTAAAAATGAACGTCAGCTTCGTAAAGACCCCTGAAGTCCAGCAGCTACTCGACAAGGCCGCCGGTATTAACGAGAGCGGCGGCAACCCCCGCCTCAAGGCGATCATGCGCGACCTCACCGAATCGGTGATGGAACTGATCGTCCGCCATGACATTTCCGAGAACGAGTTCTGGCTGGCCATGAAGTACTTGGCTGACGGCGCAGGGGAGATCGGCCTGATCGTTCCCGGCACCGGGATGGAGCACTTCCTCGACCTCTACATGGACGCCAAGGATGCCGAGGCCGGCCTGTCGGGCGGTACCCCGCGCACCATCGAAGGTCCGCTTTACGTCGCCGGCGCGCCGCTGGTGGAAGGCAATGCCAACCTCAGCGTCGATCCCGACGAAGGCACCCATGTGCTGCACATGACCGGCAGCGTCACCGGGCCGGACGGCGAAGCGGTGGAGAACGCCATCGTCCACGTCTGGCACGCCAATTCGAAGGGCTGGTACTCGCACTTCGACCCCACCGGCGAGCAGACGCCGTTCAACAACCGTCGCCGCATCAAGCTGGGCAAGGACGGCTGCTATGCCTTCCACTCCAAGCAGCCGAGCGGCTATTCGGTGCCACCGGGCGGCGCGACCGACCAGCTCATGTCCGCGCTTGGCCGTCACGGCAATCGCCCGGCGCACGTCCACTTCTTCATCGAAGCACCGGGCTATCGCACGCTGACGACGCAGATCAACTTCGGTGACGATCCCTTCGCCAACGACGATTTCGCCTTCGCGACCCGCGCCGGCCTTCTGCCGGTCCCCAGCCGCCAAGGCGACAGCGCCTACATCGCCTTCGATTTCCAGCTCCAGCGCGCCGCCGATCACGGTGACGAAGGGTTCTCTTCGCGCAGCCGCGCCGAAGTGGACGCCGCCCCGGAAACGGAAACCGCCTGAGCTAGATAGAAATACGGGAGACAGGATCATGCACGAACATCTGATGGACCGGGTTTCGACCGCCGTCGTCGACGACCCCGCTACCGGTGTGTTCCGCTGCCGCCGGGATGTTTTCACCGATCCCGAGCTGTTCGAGCTCGAGATGAAATACATCTTCGAAGGCAACTGGGTTTATCTCGCGCACGAGAGCCAGGTCGAGAAGAAGAACGACTACTTCACGACCAATATCGGGCGCACCCCGGTGATCCTGACCCGCGCCAAGGACGGCGGCCTCAACTGCGTCGTCAACGCCTGCGCGCATCGCGGCGCCAAGCTTTGCCGCCGCAAGCGCGGCACCCAGCCGCTGTTCGTGTGCCCCTTCCATGGCTGGAGCTTCAAGACGGACGGCACGCTGCTGCGGGCCAAGGACGCCAGCACCGGCGCCTATCCCGAGAGCTTCGACCATGAAGGTTCGCACGATCTCACCCGCGTTCGCGTGGAAAGCTACCGCGGCTTCATCTTCGGTTCGCTGAACCACGACGTGTTGCCGCTGGAAGAGCACCTCGGTGAGGCCAGGGTCATCATCGACCAGATGGTCGACCAGGCGCCCGAGGGGCTGGAAGTGCTGACCGGCAATTCCACCTACACCTTCGACGGCAACTGGAAGATGCAGATGGAGAACGGCTGCGACGGCTATCACGTCAGCTCCGTTCACGAGAACTACCAGTCCACCATGGGCCGCCGCGCCGAAGGCGGCACCAAGGCGGTCGACGCCAACGGCTGGTCGAAGGCTCCGGCCAGCGGCGTCTACGGGTTCGAACATGGACACATCCTGCTCTGGACCCAGGTGCTCAACCCTGAAGTGCGGCCGGTCTGGGGCCTGAAGGACCAGCTGACCGAGCGTTTGGGTGAAACCCGCGCGAAGTTCATCCTCGAACAGACGCGCAACCTGGCGCTTTATCCCAACGTGTTCCTGATGGACCAGTTCTCCACCCAGATCCGCGTGGTGCGCCCGATCGACGTGCACACCACCGAGATCACGATCTACTGCTACGCCCCCAAGGGCGAGAGCGCCGAGGACCGCGCCCACCGCATCCGCCAGTACGAGGACTTCTTCAACGTCACCGGCATGGGCACGCCCGACGATCTGGAGGAGTTCCGCTCCTGCCAGTCTGCCTACGAAGGCGCGGGCGAGCTGTGGAACGATCTCAGCCGCGGCGCCACCCGCTGGATCGCCGGACCGGACGCCAATGCGGCGGCCATGGGCATGAACCCGCTGCTCTCCAGCGAGCGCAGCGAGGATGAGGGCCTGTTCGTGCGTCAGCATGAATTCTGGGCGCAGATCATGTTGGACGGGCTGGCACGCGATGCGCAGCCGATGCTGGAGGCCGCAGAATGACCGCCGTTCTCGAACAGAGCCGCGCGGCTCTCTCCTACGGCGACATCTGCGCCTTCCTCTATCGCGAGGCGCGGCTGCTCGACGACCGCGAATGGGACGAATGGCTGGAATGCTATGCGGACAGCGCCGAGTACTGGATGCCCTCCTGGACCGACGACGACGCGCTGACCACCGATCCCCAGCGAGAAATCTCGCTGATCTACTACGGCAACCGCAAGGGTCTGGAAGACCGTGTCTATCGCCTCAATACCGAGCGTTCCTCGGCCAGCACCCCGGAAGCGCGGACCTCGCACTTCATCGCCAATGTCGAGGTGCTGGCGAACCGCGAGGGGCAGGTCGACCTGCGCTATAACTGGCATACGCTCAGCCACCGTTATCAGGAGACGGCGCAGTTCTTCGGAACCACGTTCCTGACGCTCGATACCACTGGCGAAACGCCGAAGATCCTGAAGAAGAAGATCGTCCTCAAGGACGACTACATTCACCAGGTCATCGACGTTTATCACGTCTAAGGAGATGGGAATGATCTTCGCAGGACGGTTCGCTGGCAAGGTCATGGTCGTGACCGGCGCGGCGCAGGGTATCGGCGCCGGTATCGCCATGCGCGCGGCGGCGGAAGGGGCGAGCCTCGTCCTCGTCGATCGGGCGGACTTCGTGACCGAGGTGGAGCAGGCAATCGTGGCGGCGGGCGGCCCAAATAATCCGGGGCGGGCCGTGTCGGTCTGCTGCGACCTCGAAACCTATGAAGGCGCAAGCCAGGCCATGGCGGCGGCGCTCGAAGCATTCGGGCGCATCGACATCCTCGTCAACAATGTGGGCGGCGCGATCCGCATGCGCCCCTATGGCGAATTCGAGCCTGCGCAGATCGATGCGGAAATCCGCCGCTCGCTTATGCCTACGCTCTATTGCTGCCACGCGGTGCTGCCGGCGATGCTGGCGCAGGGGCGCGGCACGATCGTCAATCTCTCGTCCAACGCCACGCGCGGTATTCGCCGCGTGCCCTACTCGGCGGCCAAGGGCGGCATCAACGGCCTGACGCAGAGCCTGGCAATGGAATATGCCGAGGCCGGCATCCGCGTCGTCGCCACTGCGCCTGGTGGAACCGAGGCGCCTGCGCGCCGCGTCCCCCGTAATGCGGCGGGCGACAATGCGCAGGAGCAGGCGTGGATGGCCGAAGCGGTCGAGCAGGTAACTTCCTCCGCCTTCATGAAGCGCTACGGAACTCTCGAGGAGCAGATCGCACCGATTCTGTTCCTCGCTTCGGATGAAGCCGGCTATGTCACCGGTTCCATCCTGCCCGTCGCCGGCGGCGATCTGGGATAAGGAAAAACACGATGTCCAAAATCTACGATAGCCCTGCGGCCGCGCTGGAAGGTCTTCTGTTCGACGGCATGACGATCATGTCGGGCGGTTTCGGCCTCTCGGGCAACCCTGAGAGCCTGATCCCGGAAATCCGCGCCTCTGGCGTGAAGGACCTGACGGTGGTTTCCAACAACGCGGGCGCCGATGGATTTGGTCTGTGGATGTTGCTGGAAAGCCGGCAGGTGAAGAAGATGATCTCCTCCTACGTGGGTGAGAACAAGCTGTTCGAGCAGCAGTATCTTTCCGGCGAGCTTGAGCTGGAACTCAACCCGCAAGGCACTCTGGCCGAGCGCATCCGGGCCGGCGGCGCGGGCATCCCGGCGTTCTATACGAAGACCGGCGTGGGCACCGTGGTCGCCGAGGGCAAGCCGGTCGAAGAGTTCGAGGGTGAGGAATACGTGCGCGAAACCTGGCTGCGCGCCGACCTCTCGATCATCAAGGCCTGGCGGGCGGACGAGGAGGGCAACCTCATGTTCCGCAAGACCGCGCGCAACTTCAACCCGAACATGGCGACGGCCGGCAAGGTTACCGTGGTCGAGGTGGAGGAGATCGTGCCCGCAGGCACGTTCGATCCCGATTGCATCCACACCCCCGGCATCTACGTGGACCGCGTGGTGCTCTCCACCGTCAACGAGAAGCGCATCGAAAAGCGAACCGTGCGCGAAAGGGAATCCGTCTGATGACCCAAGAAACAAAGGGATGGACCCGCGACGAAATGGCCGCCCGCGCGGCAAAGGAACTGCGCAACGGGTACTATGTGAACCTGGGCATCGGCATCCCCACGCTGGTCGCCAACCATGTGCCGGAAGGCATCAAGGTCACGCTGCAAAGCGAGAACGGGATGCTGGGCATCGGCCCGTTCCCCTACGACGAAGAGGTCGACCCCGATCTCATCAACGCTGGCAAGCAGACGATCACGGCGCTGCCGACGTCCAGCTTCTTTTCCAGCGCGGACAGCTTCGCGATGATCCGGGGCGGCCATATCGACATGGCGGTGCTGGGCGCGATGGAAGTTTCTGCGGCAGGCGACCTCGCCAACTGGACGATCCCGGGCAAGATGGTGAAGGGGATGGGCGGGGCGATGGACCTCGTGGCGGGCGTGAAGAAGGTCATCGTGGTGATGGACCACGTCTCCAAGCACGGCGATCCCAAGATCCTGCCCGAATGCACCCTGCCGCTCACCGGCAAGCGCGTGGTCGACATGATCGTGAGCGACCTTGCCGTCTTTGCCATCGACCGGAAGGCCGGCGGCCTGACACTGGTAGAACTCGCGCCCGGCGTCAGCCTGGATGAAGTGATCGCCAGGACCGGCGCACCGTTCGAACACGGCTCCCTCGCCGGGGCGGGAACGGCCTGATGTCGTTTACCCAAGTGTCTGGCGCAAGCCTCTACTGGAAGCGGGAAGGGCGCGACGATGCGCCTGCGCTGGTCCTGCTGAACTCGATCGGCACCGACATGGACCTGTGGGAGGCGGCCCTGCCGTACCTGCGGACACGGTTCGCGCTGCTGCGCCTCGATACACGCGGACATGGCGCGTCGACAGCCGAGCCCGGCGACTGGACGCTGTCGCAGCTGGCTTCGGACGTGCTGGCGGCGGCCGATGCGGCTGGCCTCGGCAGGTTCTCGCTCGCCGGGGTTTCGCTGGGCGGGATGATCGGCATGGAACTGGCCCTGCAGGCGCCCGAGCGGCTGGAAAAGCTGGCGCTGGTCTGCACCTCCGCGACGATGGACGCTGCTTCGTGGAACGACCGCATCGCCAAAATCCGCGCCGAGGGCATGGCCGCCATCGCTGATCTCGCGATGGGCCGCTTCCTGTCGGAGGCCTTCGCCGCAGCCAATCCGGCGGTGTTCGAGACGGTTCGCCGCCAGCTCGTGAGCATGGACGTGGCGGGCTACGCCGGCTGCGGCGCGGCGATACGGGACATGGATCTGGCCACGCGCATTGCCGGGATCGCGTGCCCGACAATGGTCGTCACCGGCACCCGTGACACCTCGACGCCTTATGAAGGGCACGGCGAGCATCTCGTAGCGCGCATTCCCGGCGCGGTGCATTGCCCGCTCGGCGCAGCCCATCTCGCCCCGCTCGAAGCGCCCGAGGCGCTTGCCGGGCTGCTTGTCTCGTTTCTCGAAAGTTGACCTGACCGTGACCGAAGCCTTCATCTGCGACGCCGTGCGTACCCCCATCGGCAAACTCGGCGGCAGCCTTGCCACCGTGCGCGCCGACGATCTCGCCGCGCTTCCCCTGAAGGCGCTTATGGCGCGCAATCCGGGCGCGGACTGGGGCGCGGTGGATGACGTGATCCTCGGCTGCGCCAACCAGGCGGGCGAGGACAATCGCAACGTCGCGCGCATGGCCGCGCTCTTGGCGGGCCTGCCGGACAGCACGCCGGGGGCGACCGTCAACCGTCTGTGCGGCTCGGGGCTCAACGCGCTGGGCGATGCGGCCCGCGCGATCCGCAGCGATGATGCCGACTTCATGATCGCAGGCGGCGTCGAATCCATGACTCGCGCGCCCTATGTGATGGGCAAGGCAGGCAGCGCCTTCGGCCGCGACCAGAAGATCGAGGACACGACACTGGGTTGGCGCTTCGTTAACCCGGCGATGAAGGCGGCTTATGGCGTCGATACGATGCCGCAAACCGGCGAGAACGTCGCAGCGCAGTGGCAGGTCAGCCGCGAGGATCAGGACCGCTTCGCCCTCGCCAGCCAGGAAAAGGCCGCCCGCGCCCAGACCAGCGGACGTTTCGCTGCCGAGATTGTCCCGGTACAGGTTCCGCAGCGCAAGGGCGACCCGCTTCTCTTTGCTCAGGACGAACACCTGCGCGGCACCAGTCTTGAAGCGCTGGCGAAGCTGAAGTCGGTGGTCATGGCGAACGGCACGGTGACCGCGGGCAACGCCTCTGGCCTCAACGACGGCGCGGCGGCGATGCTCGTCGCCTCTGAAGCGGCGGCGGCCAGGCACGGCCTGACCCCGCGCGCGCGGGTGATTGGCATGGCGGCGGCAGGGATCGCGCCTCGGATCATGGGCGTCGGCCCGGTCGAGGCAGGGCGCAAGGTGCTTGCCCGGCACGGCCTGACGATGGACCGGATCGACGTGATCGAACTCAACGAAGCCTTCGCCAGCCAGGCGATCGCCACCTTGCGCGATCTTGGCGTCGACCCCTTTGGCGATCCCCGGGTGAACCGCAACGGCGGCGCCATCGCGCTTGGCCATCCGCTGGGCATGTCGGGCGCGCGAATTGCGCTCTCGGCAGTTGAGGAACTGCACCGTACCGGCGGACGCCACGCGCTGGTGTTCATGTGCATCGGCGTCGGCCAGGGCCTCGCCGTGCTGTTAGAGCGAGCGTGAGGGGGGGGGCGCCCGGCCTTGCGTGCCTCCTGCTAGTCTGGAAATTCCTGGTGCAATTGCTGCGCCAGCCATACGCCGAATGACCTGATCGCAGCGTCCTTGTCCGATGCGATGCGGGACCAGGCGAAGTGGTAGGCACCCTCGAACGGAATCTCGATATCAGAGAGTCGGACGAGCCGCCCCTCGGCGATCGCGTCACGGGCGATTACCTTGCGCACCAGCGCCACGCCCTGTCCGGCGACGGCGGCATCGAGCATCAGTCCGGCATCCTCGAACGGCACCGAGCCGGTAGGTTCCGCCATCGCGATGCCGGCCTTCTGGAGCCATGGTGTCCATGGCTGCCAGACGTTGCGCATGAGGTGGCACCGGGCGAAATCCTGCGGGCCATGGATTTCCATGTGCCTGCGATAGTGCGGTGAGCAAGCGGGAAACACCATGTCGACGATCATTCGCTGCGTCGTCAGGTCCGGCCACTGCCCGCTGCCATAGCGGATCGCCGCATCCAGCCCGCCCGGACCGATCGGACTGACCTCCAGTCGTGGATCGAGCGCAATCGCGATCTTGGGATGGGCGGCATGAAATGCTGCCAGCCGGGGGACGAGCCAGTTCGCGGCGAAGGAGGGCAGCACCCCGATCCGCAGCACCTGCTGCCCGTCATGGGCGGGCGCGGGGAACACGCTGGCGATCAGTTCCAGCGACTGGCGGATCACCGGCAGTACCTGCCGGGCGGCGGCAGTCGGCTCCATGGTGTTACCGCGCCGCTCGAACATCACCGCGCCAAGACGTTCCTCGATTTCGCGTATGCGGTGGCTGACCGCGCCGTGGGTGACGCCGAGTTCTTCGGCAGCGCGTGAGAAGCTCCTGAGCCGGGCGGCAGCTTCCAGCGCGCGCAGGGTCTGGATGGAGGGCGGACGGTACATGCCCGGTTGTTACCCGGATTCACAACCTCCGCCAATATTGATCGTTCGCGCGGTGCCGGGACGTGCAGTAAAGAGCGGTAGATAGCCTTGGCCCAAACCTGCGGGCCAGCCATGACGGAACCGAGCATACCGATGACTTTCCGCGCCTTCCGCCGCCATCCCGCCATTCTGGTCGTCGCCGTGACGTTCCTTGCGCTGCTGTTTTCTGCGGGGTTGCGGTCTGCACCGGGCGTGATGATGCTGCCGTTGCAGCTGCATTTCGGTTGGGACCTGGCGGCCATCTCGTTTTCGGCGGCGCTGGGCATTCTGCTCTATGGGTTGGTCGGCCCCTTCGCCGCCGCGCTGATGATGAGCGTGGGGATCAAGCGCACGATGCTGGCGGGCCTTGCCCTGATGGCGGTGTCAACTTTCATCAGCCAGTGGATGAGCGCACCTTGGCACTATGTCCTGACCTGGGGCGTCCTGTCGGGCATCGGGTCCGGCGCGGTGGCCTCGGTGCTGGGCGCGGCGGTGGTGAACCGCTGGTTCGCGACGCGGCAGGGGCTGGTCATGGGGCTGCTCAGCGCCAGTACTGCCACGGGCGCGCTGGTGTTCCTGCCGTTCCTGGCCTGGCTGACGGAAGGGGGGGCGTGGAAGCCGGTGGCGCTGGCGGTCAGTCTTGGCTGCGCGGCGCTGATCCCTGCCGTCGCCTTCCTCGTACCAGAGCGGCCGGAAGATCGCGGCCTGCGCCGCTTCGGCGAAGCCCCCGATACCGCGCCTGCCCCGCCGATGAAGCAGGCGGCCACGCCTTGGCTCGCCGTCGAGGCGCTGGTGCGGGCAGTGCGCCAGCCAGTCTTCTGGCTGCTGTCGGGCACCTTCTTTGTCTGCGGCCTGACGACCAACGGCCTGGTGGGCACGCATATGATCGCGTTTTGCGGAGACCATGGAATCGCCCCGGTCGCAGCAGCGGGCCTGTTGTCGCTGATGGGCCTGTTCGACCTGATAGGCACGACCGCCTCGGGCTGGCTTACCGATCGCTATGACCCGCGCCGCCTGCTGATGGTCTATTATGGCCTGCGCGGACTTTCGCTGATCGCCCTGCCGTTCATCGACTTCGGGCAGGTGAGCCTCACCATTTTCGCCGTCTTCTACGGGCTGGACTGGATCGCAACCGTGCCGCCCACGGTCAAGCTCGCCAACCAGTCGTTCGGTGAACGCGATGCGCCCATCGTCTTTGGCTGGATTCTCGTCGCGCACCAGATCGGCGCGGCGGTGGCGGCGTTCGGCGCCGGCGTGATCCGCGAACAGACCGGCACTTATGCCCCAGCTTTCGTCCTGGCTGGCATCTTCGGGGTGATCGCAGCGCTCGTCTTCGTAGCCGGGTTCGCACGGCCTGGTGAAGCCGCTCGCACGGGCGAAATGAAGCCGGCTTGACCGCTGGCCCGGACGCTCGTGGAAAACCGCCGACCACACATGGACGAGGCAGTGCCGCTCTGGCTACCGGCCCCTTATGAGCATCATCGCAACCATCATGAATTCGGCCACGGGCCAGCCCATCCAGAAGATGACTTTCGGGCGCATGCCCAAGCCATGGGCCTCGTTCAACCTCGAAACCGGCGAGCTGGTAACTGCAGACCGTGTCCATGTGGGCAAGCCCGCGCCGGGCAAGTTCGTGGCCCCGGTAGAGGTATGGGTCACTCCCAAGGCCTGAGCGCGGCTTGGCTATGGAGGCGGGCTGACCTATGGGCTCAGCCTTGCCTCCACACCGGCCCGTGAGTGACCCCCTTTGACGACAGCAGCAAAAGACCTCCTTCAGCTCGGCAAGCTCGTTGCCTCGACCCACGGATGGCCAGCCGCCCGTGCCTTCAAGGCCTATGAACTGAACGACGCCGACCGGGCACGCATAGCCGGATGCGCCGTCGACCTGCTGAAGGTATTCCCCAAGGCACCCGGCACATCCGCATTCCTGAGCGCGGCCTTCGTCGTCCATCTCGAACGACATCTTTCAGCGCCGGTCCACCTCGTCGCAGGGACCTTGGCGGTAGACGGCGAGCCGGTTTACGAAGATGACCGGCCATCTGCCGCCGCAAACGCCTTCAAGGCCGAAGAACTTCAGTGGCAGGGTCACATGTGGGTGATGATCGGGGGCTATGTCGCCGATATCTCCATCTTCCGTGCTGCCTACTCCAGCGATTGCCCTCCCGCACTTGCGCGCCATGTCCATTCGGTCTTCGGCCAGGACAAGGGGCTGTACGTCGACCAGTGGCGGCGTTCGCGCCGTCAGGGCCTTAGCTACGAACCACAATATGTGCTGAGCCAGGATGAGGTGACGAGCCTCATGGGCGGTGCGTACCGGCTGATAGAGCGAGCTAAGCGGTGTTGATAAGTTTCTCGAATTTAGGGTTTGACCGAATCGTGGGTGGCTCTTAGAGGGCTGTTCACCGCAGCGGACCATCTGGTTGTTGTTGTGGTCGCCGACATTGGACGGGCATCTGGCTCTCTCCCTAATCGCAAGACGCGGGGGATGAGTGGTTGTCCGGGTTTTTTGTCTGGTTGTGCTTTTTGACATTGTAGGTTTTAGATGAAGGGACATGTGGGCGACGGCGCCTGCTCCCGGGGCTTCAGGGCTCGGGGTGGCAGTAAT
>NZ_CACSJO010000015.1 GCF_902706195.1 Novosphingobium sp. 18050
CCCGTGTAGAGACCCCCCCCGGTTCCCCGGTCGAGCCCCAGGATAGCCCGGCCCTACGTTACGGTGCGCTGTTTGAGGCGGTGCAGAGCGGGCACATCTTTACCGATGGCAAAACCTTCGCCGATGCCGTTCCCCGGCGCGATCCAGATGCGATCATGGCGGACTATCTGGCCAAGAAACCTGCTGGCGAGGCGCTGAAGGCCTTCGTTCTTGCCAACTTCACCGTGCGCGGCGAAAACGACCGCGGGAGCCTTCGCGACCATGTCCGACAGCTGTGGCCACAGCTGGTCCGTCAGCCTGAACCGGCGCCCGTGGGCGGCTCCGCCCTTGCGCTGACGGCGCCTTACGTGGTGCCGGGCGGGCGGTTCCAGGAAATCTACTACTGGGACAGCTACTTCACGATGCTGGGCCTGCGGCTCGACGGCCAGCAGCCCCTCGTCGAATCCATGATCGAGAACTTCACCGGCCTGATCGAACGTGTCGGCCATATCCCCAACGGGACGCGCACCTATTACCTCGGCCGCTCGCAGCCGCCGTATTATGCGCTGATGCTGGACTTGTCACAGGACAGCGACCCCATCGTCGCCGCGCGTCGCCTCGCCGCCCTGCGCGCCGAGTACCAGTATTGGATGAAGGGCGCCGGATGCGTGAAGGGCAAGCCAGCGTGCCTGCGCGTTGTGAACATGCCTGACGGCAGCCTGCTCAATCGCTATTACGACGACCGCGACACCCCGCGCGACGAATCCTGGGCCGAAGATGTGGCTACGGCGGCGCAGGCTGCACCCCGCCCCGCTGAGCAAGTATACCGGGATCTGCGCGCAGGGGCGGAAAGCGGCTGGGACTTCTCCTCTCGCTGGCTCGCCAAGCCCGGCACGCTGGCGACGATCCACACCACCGACATCGTACCGGCCGACCTCAACAGCCTGATGTGGGCGATGGAGCGCCGAATTTCGGAGCGATGCGCGATAGCAGGCGACAAGCCCTGCGCCCGCCAGTTCGAAGCGCTGTCCGTGAAGCGAAAGAAGGCGATCAACCGCTACCTGTGGCAGCCCGGCGAATCGCGGTTTGCCGATTGGGATATGACCACCCGCAAGGCCACAGCCGTGACCAGCGCCGCCACATTGCAGCCGCTGTTCGTCGGCCTTGCCTCTCCCGCGCAGGCCAGGGCCGTCGCGGCAACCACGCAGCGCGTGCTGCTGGCTGAAGGCGGCCTGCGCACGACCGTCCTTTCCACCGGCCAGCAGTGGGACGAACCCAATGGCTGGGCGCCACTGCAGTGGGTCGCGATCGAGGGGCTTTCGAAAACCGGCTATGACGATCTGGCCCGCGACATCGCGGGTCGCTGGATCGGCACGGTACGCAGCGCTTACAGCGAAACCGGCAAGATGCTGGAGAAGTACAACATCGAAACCCGCACGCCCGGCGGCGGCGGAGAGTATCCGGTTCAAGACGGCTTCGGATGGACCAACGGCGTCGCCAGCGCCATCCTCGACAAATATCCCGAACTGGATACGCCCTGACGCGCTCGCCGCGTCAGGCGGGCGAGAAACCGGCCAGTCGCATTGCCCCGTCCAGCGAATCGCCCAATGGATCGCTCAGCTTTTCCACCGTGCGCCAGCGCAGCCAGCGGCTCATGCGCGGGGCAAGGCCGCCGACCAGCGTGCAGCGGGTGGCGCCGCGCTCGAAGATCGTCTCGATGAAGCGCTCGATGTGGCCAGCAGCGTGTTCGACGATGGAGCGGGCGATGGCGTCGTCGGCCTCCGCATAATCCATTACCAGCGGCGCGAACGTGCCATAATCGCGCGGGCTGGCATGGTCCATCCAGGCGATGGCGCGGACGGTGTCATGGTCGAAACGTTCTGTCACGGCGGCGCTGAGCGGGGTCTTGCGGGTGCGCCCGTCCAGCGCGCGCAGGGCGTGGCGCATGGCGGAAAGGCCCAGCGCCGCGCCGCTGCCCTCATCGGAAATCGGGAAGCCGTAGCCGCCTATGGTGAAATCCTCGCCGTTCAGGCGGACCTGCGCGGCGCTGCCGGTGCCGATGATGAGGATGGCGCCGTCCTGTCCGCCGTGTGCGCCCAGATTGGCGATCAGCGCATCGGTGGAATAGGCTGCGGATGCGAAGCCGAAGTCCAGCGCCTCCAGCGCCTCGCGCACGCCGGGCCGGGTCATGCCGGCGATGCCCATGCCGGCGTGGATCTGCGCGCGCTGGGCAGTGGTCAGCCCCGCTTCGGCGACGGCCTGGTCAGCGGTGTCCTTCAGCGTTTCGTACAGCGCATCCATGCCGATCCGGGCATTGGCGGTGCCGGACTTGCCATGACCGATCACCGCGCCGGCAGCATTGATCAACCGGGCGCGGCAATTGCTGCCGCCTGCGTCGATGCCGAGGAAATAGGTCATGGATGGTCTCCGGTTGCCGCAGCGGGCGAGGCAGTTTCGGCCCAGTCGCGCTGGCGTGATGTTTGACCGATTCCGGGGTTGAGCTGGTTGTGCGGATCGATGCTGCGGTAGAATTCCTGAAGGCTCGGCCGCGCGACGTAGAGGTGGCCGACATTGTGTTCGGCTGGATACTGCGCGCCGCGTTCGTCGAGCAGCGCCCACAGCGCATGTTCGAAGGCCAGCGGATCGGTCCCCTTCTTCACGACATAGTCCTGATGGAACACCTGGCAGAAGAAGTGGCCGTAATAAAGCGCATGGATCGTCTGCGCTTCGAGCGCGGCTGGCAGTTGCTCTACCCATTCGCGGGTGTTGCGCGGCAAAGCGATGTCGAGCGCGACGATATCCTCCACCTCATCGGCGTGGACGGCGCGGTAGCGCACGGCGGCGCCCGCCGCGACGAAACGGTGAAGGAACGCCTTTGCAGCCTCCTTCGCGGTGCATTCGAAATGGTCGCCCTCTTCGCCGCCGGGGAACAGGCGGCCCAGCAGTTCGCGCGCGGCCTCCACCTGCCCGCGCGGCACTTTGAGGATCAGGTGATGCGCGAAGCGGTCGCGGTAGAGGCGCATCATTTCGGGGAGATGGTCCGGGATGAAACCGCTCGACCATTGCATCAGCCTGTCGCTGAGGCCGCCGCCGATGGCCGCATCGACCCGTGCCTTGGCAGCAAACAGCGCTGGCAGCCGATCGGTGCCGAGGCGCTCGATGGCGAAGAACATATCCCGCCCATAACGGTCAGCCACGTCGAAGGCAGTACGGTGCATGTACTCGCCCGCGATCGGCAGCGTATCGAAATCGCGCAGCATGGTACGGCGCAGTTCGGTCAGGCGGCCGGGCTCGGTGGTGCCGATATAGAACGTGGTGGTTTCGTCCTCGCGCGCGAATGTGTCGAGGCGCACGGCAAAGACGATCAGCTTGCCCGCGCTTCCGGCGGCTTCGAACAGGCAGCGCGGGTCGGCGTTGAAACGGGCGGGCACTTCGCTTTCGATGTCGCGGACGTGATCGGCATAGCTGTGGTCGTGCGCCCATTTGCCTTGGGCGGGGTCTATATCGGCTTCGGTGAACGTGCCGGTGTCCAACCGTGAAAGGATCGTCTCGGGATCGTCCCCCAGCGCGATGCCAAGGTGGTTGACCAGACGCAGTGTGCCATCCGGCAGGACCTCGCCGAACAGCGCAAGCTGGGTATAGGCCGGCCCGCGCCGGATCAGCGAGCCGCCCGAATTGTTGCACACGCCGCCCACCACGGACGCGCCCAGGCAGGACGATCCGATCACCGAATGCGGCTCGCGGCCGTAGGGACGCAGCGCCTGCTCCAGCCGGTGCAGCGTGGTGCCCGGCTGGCACAATACCTGCTCTCCCTCGCGGATGACCTTGAGAGTGCCGAGCCGCGTGGTGCTGATAATGACCAGTCCGCCGGGATAGTCCGCGCCGTCCGGCGTCGATCCGCCAGTCAGGCCCGTGTTCGAGGCCTGCATGATGATCGAGACATCCGCCGCCACGCAGGCGCTCGCCGTGCGCCAAAGCTCGACCAGGCTGCCGGGGCGCACGACTGCGATGGCAGGCCCCTCGCCGGTGCGATAGCCCTTGCGGAACCGCGCTGTGGCGCGCGCAGATGTGAGGACATGGCGCTTTCCCACGGCAGTGCGCAAGGCGGCGAGGAGCTGAGGTTGGGTCATCCGGTAATGCCTTCGGGCGGATCAACGAGGCGGGATGCTCCGCCTGAACGCGTCACTTCGGCCCTGCGCAGCGGGCAGGCTTTGCGCGCACCGATGCGAAGGCGGGGTTTCACTGCGTCTGGACCTCGTCGTCGGTCATCAGGTCTTCGCCGTCCAGCCACGTCATGATCTCGCGCGCGGCGGGGTGGTCGATGCCGCCATAGCGCGCGCGCAGGCGCTCGGTCCGCGTGCCCAATCGCTCGTAGCCCACGTCCTGCAGCGCGGGAAGATCCTGCTGCAGCATCGCGGCGAATTCATCGCCCAGCAGGTGCCGCGCCGCCACGCCGAACGCCTCGCCATAGGCATAGTCGTCACCGTCTGCGTAGAGCATCGGCAGGGTCAGCGCCGGGATGCAGCCGAGATGCGCCTGGATCGCCGGGTTGATCGCATGGCCCGAGACATGCTCCCCGATCCGCGCCGGACGCCCGGTGAAGGCGCGCAGGTGCAGGAAACGCGACATGCGCGCGCCGTCGTTCACCGGGTAGTTGTCCCAAAGGCACACCGGCCGCCCGAGTTCGTCCGCCACCCGCTCAAGGTGAGAAGACCCGATCTCGCGAGAGCACACCTCCTCGCCGGTCCAGTAGACCTGCACGGCGGGATCGAGCGCGCGGCCCAGATCGCCGAGATAGTCCTCGGGCCGGTCGCCGAACACCAGGTCGAGCACAGGATCGTCGGAATAATAGGTCGGGCAGGTGTAGACGCGCGTGGCCCGGGTCAGCCCGGCGCAGAAGTTCACCACTTCCGCCTGCCGCGCCGCAAGCTGCGGCATGTCGCCGCGCAGGTCGTCGAACAGCACGGCAAGGTCGTCGACCCCGATCGCGTCGAGGTCCGCCACCCGGCGCGTCAGGTCGGCGCGGGCTTCGTCGTCGAAGGGGTGGGTCGATCCCACCGGGGTGATCGCCATGCCGAACCGCATTCCCAGCCCCCGGCACTCGGCCGAGAGACGGACCAGCGCATCGGTTTTCGCGGTGTCGTGGCCAGTGCGCCATTCACGGCGCATCGGGCGGTCGGCCTTGGGGCCATAGTGGTAGAAAGCATAGCCCGCCTCAGCGAGCGAGGACACCACATAGCTGCGCTCCGCATCGGTCCAGATGCGGCCGAAACGACCTTCGATCAGCCCGAGTTCGGGCACTTTGAATTCAGAGGTCATTCGCGGGTATCCTCACGCGTGCCGCCGATCCACGTCGCCCGTACCAGCCGGTCGTCCGAGAGGTGGACGAGGTCGGCGCGCAGGCCCGGCGCAATGCTGCCGGTTTCGTCATCGAGCCGCAGGAACGTCGCGGGGTTGCCGCTGGCCATGCGCGAGGCGGTGACGATATCGCAACCCAGCATGTCCATCGCATTGCGCAGCGCCTGCGACATGCTCAGCGCCGATCCGGCCAAAGTGCCGCCCGGCCCGCGGCAGGTGCCGTCGACCACCGCGATATCCTGATCCATCAGCGAGAACCGGCCCATCTGCCCGCCCACCGGCGGCATCGCATCGGTCACCAGCATGGCGCCGTCGATCCCGCGCGCCAGCAGCGCCACGCGCAAGGCGGCGGGGTGGACGTGAAGGCCGTCGACGATCAGGCCGAAGTGGCTCGCCCGGTCCTCCAGCGCCGCGCCGACCATGCCGGGATCGCGGCTGAGGAACTGCGTCATCGCGTTGAACAGGTGGGTGAAGCCGACCAGCCCTTCGGCCAGCGCCGCGCGGGTCTGGTCGTAATCGGCAAGGCTGTGCCCGGCGCAGACCAGCACCCCGGCCTCGGCCAGCGCGCGCACGGTGCCCTCGGGCGCCAGTTCCGGCGCGATAGTGACGATCCGGCGGCCGGTGGTGGGCGCTGTAAGCCGTGCGATGACACCCGCGTCGATCGCCGAAAAGCGCGTCTGGTCGTGGATGCCCTTCTTCGCGGCGTTGAGGTGCGGGCCTTCGATATGCACGCCCAGCACGCCGGGAACCCCGGCCTCCAGCGCCGCCTCGCCCGCTTCGATCGCGGCTTCGACGACCTGCGGATAGTCGCTGATGAGCGTGGGCAGGATGCCGGTGGTGCCATAGCGGCGGTGCGCGGCGGCAATCGCGCGGATGCCCTCGAGATTGGGCATGTCGTTGAACAGCACGTCGCCGCCGCCGTTCACCTGCGTATCGATGAAGCCCGGCAGCAGCCAGCCTCCGCCCAGATCCTGCACTTCGCAGCCCTCGGGCAGCGCGCCTTGCGCGGCGAGGCCGACGATGCGGCCTTGGTCGAAGAGCAGAGCCTGCCCCTCAACCACCCGGTCGGCCAGAACGATGCGCGCGCCGGTAAGAGCCTGAACGGTCATAGGGTGCGCGTTACCTTGTTGAGATGCGGAGGGCTGTCCGGGTTGCGGCCGCGCGCCAGCGAAAGCGCGTTGGCGAGGCCGTAGAAGCTCTGGATCTGGGCGATGGCGCCCAGAACCGGGTGCACGTCGGTGCGCGAAGGCAGCACCAGACCGGCAGGTGCCACGTCCTCGGGCGCACCGGCGGCGATCACATGCGCACCGCGCGCAGCAAAGTCCGCAAGCCGGTCCCGCAGGCCGGTGCGTGCCACGTCGAGCGGCGCCAGCGCCAGCACGGCGCTGCCTTCGCCAACCAGCGTCATCGGGCCATGCGCTACTTCGGCGATGCTGAAGGCTTCCGCGTGCAGGCTCGAGGTCTCCTTCAGCTTGAGCGCGGCTTCACCCGCGATCGGAAGGGTCGGGCCGCGGCCCAGCACCAGCATCTCGCTGGCATCCTGCAACAGTGTGACGGCATCGGTCCAGTCGGCAGTTGCGGCCGCTTCCAGTACTTCGCCGGTGCTTTCCAGCGCCGCGAGCAGGGCTTCGTCCTGGCTCCACTCGGCCACGAGGTGGGTGAGCGCGACGAGCGTGCAGACAAAGCTCTTGGTCGCGGCCACACTGGTTTCGGGTCCGGCGTGGACGGGAATGACGATCTGCGCCAGTTCGGCCAGCGGCGATCCCGCATCGTTGACCACGGCGATGACGATCGCGCCCTGTTCGCGCGCATCCTTCGCGGCGGCCAGCAGGTCGGGGCTGCGGCCGGACTGCGAGATCGCGATCAGCGGAACATTGCGGAAATTCGCCGAAGTCGCATGGTAAAGCGAGCCGATCGAAGGCGCATGGCTGAGCGTCGGCACCTTGGCATGGATTTCCAGCAGGAACTTGGCGAAGGCGGCAGCCTGGTCGGAACTGCCGCGCGCCAGAGTCGCCGCGAAAGGCGGGGCCAGATCGCGCAGTTGCCGGCCGGCATCGCGCACGAGATCAGCATTGAGGCGCAGTTGCTGCGCACAGAGCCCCGGTGCTTCACGGGCTTCGCGGGCCATCTGCGTCTGGTCCATAAGTGCCTCCAAGGTCGCGTTAGGTGTCGTCAATGTCATATCCGAGACAGATACCAGTTTAGGATTTTGGCACAAGTGGCATTAAAGTGGTTTTGTTTTTCGAGCGCATGATGATACCGGTATGGTCGACATCAGGGTCAAACCTTGGGAGCAACCATGCTGAAGATCGAAATCGCCGTGTCCGATGGACAGGGCAGCGTCAACGAGGATGCGGTGGGCCACCACGGCAACGCGGCCTGGGTGATCGACGGCGCCACCGGCATCGGCGCCTCGCTGCTGGATGCACCCTCGGACGCCGCATGGCTGGCACAGACCGCGAGCCGGCTGCTGGGTGAAGTGCTGGCGCAAAGCCCCGATCTGCCGACCGTCGAAGTGCTGCGCACCGTCATGGCGCGCTGCGCCGAGGCGCTGGAACGCGAGCAGGTTCGCCCCGCAGACTGGCCGCACGAACACCCTTCCGCCGCTTTCGCCATGGTGCGCATCATCGATGGCGAGGCCGAGTTCACAACTTTGGCCGACTGCCGGGTCGCCGCGCTGGACGAGGCCGGTAATGCGCAGCTTTTCGGTGTTTCCACGCTCGACGCCATCGAGGCACGCACACTGGCAGCGGCAAAGGCTATCCTCGATGCCAACCCCGCTGTCACGCCTGAGGCCCTCAAGGCGCAGCTTATGCCGGGCCTGCGCGCCAATCGCAGCCTGATGAACCGCGAAGGCGGCTACTGGGTGCTGGGCACCGAGCCCGCCGCCGCCGACCATGTGTGGCAGGTACGGGTTCCGCTGCGCGCGGGGCAGCGCTTCGCCATCGCCAGCGACGGTTTCCTGCGGCTTGTCGAGCTTTTCGGCGCCGCTACGCCTGCCGACATGCTCGCCATTTCCGGCGCCGGGGATGCGGCGGGCTGGATCGAACGGCTGCGCGATCTCGAGCGGCAGCCCGATTCGCTGCGCCGTTTCACGCGGGTGAAGCCGCATGACGATGCCAGCCTCGTCGTCTGCATTTGGGAGGGTACGCACTGATGCTGGTCATGGGTTACATGAGCGGAACCTCGCTCGACGGCGTCGATGTCGCGCTGGTCGAGACCGACGGGGAGCGGATCGAAGCCTTCGGACCGTCGGCGATGATGGCGTTTTCGCCCGCCGAATGCGCCGCGATAGAGCGCGCGACCGCCGATGCACTGGCGTGGAATGGCTACGGCGACAGGCCCGCCTCCTTCGCCTCTGCGGCGCAGGTTATCGAGGGCGCGCATGTCCGCGCCGGGCGCGCGGTGATCGCGCAGGCCGGGCGTGTACCCGACCTCATCGGCTTTCACGGGCAGACCCTGCTGCACCGGCCCGAGCGGCAGATTACCGTGCAGATCGGCGATCCGCAGGTCATTGCCGATGCGCTGGGGGCCTCGGTCGTCGCGCAGATGCGGCAGGACGATCTCATGGCCGGCGGGCAAGGCGCACCGCTGGTTCCGGCCTATCATGCCGCGCTGGCGGAGCGGATCGGGCCAGAGTTGAACGGGGCTGGGCCTGTGGCGTTCCTCAACGTCGGCGGCGTGGCGAACCTCACCTGGATCGGCGTGGACGGCGAACTGGTCGCCTTCGATACCGGCCCCGGCAACGGGCTGATCGACCAGGTCGTGCAGGCCCGCGGCGCCGGGCGCTACGACGACGGCGGGCGCTTCGCGGCGGCGGGAACGGTAGACGCCGGCGTGCTGGCGGACCTGCTTTCCCACCCGCATTTCCGGGGAGAAGGCCCGAAGTCGCTTGACCGCTACGACTTTCCGCTCGAATGGGCCGCCGCAAAGTCGCTGGAGGATGCGGCGGCGACGCTGACGGCGTTCACGGCGGCGGCGGTGGCGCTGACGGCGCAGGCGCTGCCTAGTCCGCCAAAGGTCTGGATCGTCTGCGGCGGCGGAAGCCACAATCCCACGTTGACGCAGGCGCTTCGCGACCTCCTCGGCGATTGCCGCACGGCAGACGACGTCGGCCTGCGCGGCGACTTCATCGAGGCCGAGGCCATGGCCTTCCTCGCAGCGCGCAGCCTGCGCGGACTGCCACTGACCTTCCCCGGCACTACTGGGGTGCCTCGCCCCCTGACCGGCGGGACGGTTTGGCATCCTGCAAAGATTGTTGAATTGGTCTGATACCACCTATTTACAAATCAATGACAGGTCTACATAGGTGTCGACGATAAAAGATCACACCGTCGAGTCTTCGGGTCGCACCGGAACGACGCAGGATCTGGTTCAGGGAATATGGAAAAGTGAGGAGTTCCTAATGGTTAAGTCAAACAGGCAAACCGTGGCATTGGCAGCGCTCGCCTTCGCTCTCGCGCAAGCGCCGGGCGTTGCTTTCGCGCAATCCGATACCGCTTCGGCATCAGCGGACGACGCAGCTCAAGGCGGCGACATCGTCGTCACCGGCACCCGCATCGCGGTTCCGGGCCTCACTTCGAGCAGCCCCGTGGCCTCGACCAGCGAGCAGCAGATCAAGCTCCAGTCGGCGCTGACCGTCGAAGACTTCTCGACCAAGATTCCCCAGCTTTCCGGCGGCGTTCGCCAGGGTTCGCAGGGCAGCGACGCGTTCGGCGCCCAGGTGCTGGAACTGCGCAACTTCGGCCAGAGCCGCTCGCTCGTCCTGATCGACGGCACTCGCGCTGCGCCTTTCAGCTTCCGTAACTCGGTCGACGTGAACGCCATCCCCGCCTCGCTCATCAAGCGCGTCGACGTGCTGACCGGCGGCGCCGCCGCAGTCTACGGCGCAGACGCGGTTGCTGGCGTGGTGAACTTCATCCTCAACGACGATTTCGTAGGCATTCGCGGCAGCGCGACTTCGCGCCTGTCCGAGCATGGCGGCGCGCAGTACGGCGGCTCGCTGATGATGGGCACCGGTCTTGGCGACCGAGGCAACATCGTCATCGCGGCGGACTACACCCAGCGCGACTTGATCCGCGCCGGCAAGCGCGACTGGGCGGCAACCCCGAACCAGACCATCCCCAGCCTCGGCGGCGTCTTCACCGACGTGGCGAGCGGACGCAAGTTCGGCTTCAGCGACAGCGGCGAGTTCAGCACAAACCCTTCGGCGACCTCGAACGTCTCCGACACCTATCCGCTGGTTTCGCCGCTCAAGCGCATCAACGTCGCCGCGCTCTACAAGTACGAGATCACGCCGCAGATCGAAGTCTACGGCCGCGCGATGTACACCAATTCGCGCACCGAAGAGACCGGCACCCCCGGCGCTACCCCGGCTTCGGTCAACCGCACGGTCTCGATCAGCGAGAGCAACCCGTTCCTCACCGACGCGATCCGCAACCAGCTTACGTTCGTCAACGGCGCGGCGCAGGTGAACGTTGCCCGCTCGCTGGGTGAACTGGGCCTCGTCAACTACGAGACCGAGCGCAACACCCTGCAGCTCCAGACCGGCCTGCGCGGTCCGCTGACCAGCGCGATCAAGTGGAACGTCTACGCCCAGTACGGCCGTTCGACCGAGAACACGCTGATCACCGGCGACGGCCTTGTCAGCAACGCGGCGGGCGCGAACAACTTCGCCTCGATCGTAAACACCGTGAACATCTTCGGCCCGAACCCGGCGCTGGGCGATGCGCTGGGCAGCTCGATCAACGGCTTCAACCGCAAGCGCGACCAGTTCGTGACGGCGGCGACCCTGAGCGGCACGCTGGAAGAGCTGTTCTCGCTCCCCGCCGGCCCGATCGGCTTCGCCATCGGCGCCGAGTACCGCCGCGAGACCGCGAGCATCGATCAGGACACCGCGCTGCTGACCGGCAACACCTACCGCCAGGGCGTGCAGGCTGCTTACAGCGGCTCGTTCGACGTCAAGGAACTCTACGGCGAAGTGCTGATCCCGGTCCTTCGCGACCTGCCGCTGATCCGCAAGCTGGACGTGGGCGGCGCCTACCGCCTGTCCGACTACAACCTGTTCGGCACCCACGGCACCTGGAAGGTCGAGGGCAACTGGGAAGTCGACCGCAATCTGCGTCTGCGCGGCACCTACCAGCGCGTGCTGCGTACCCCGAACTTCGGTGAGTTCGCGGCCAGCACTTCGTCGCTGCCGTTCAGCAACCTGGTCACCGTGGACCGCCTGAAGCCCCGTTACGGCGGCGACCCCTGCGTTCTGGGCACCGGCGACGCCGCACAGTGCGCACGCATGGGCGCGCCGGCAGCGGGTTCGGCGAACTCCAACGCTGCCAGCTACCTGACGGGCAACTACTATTACGGCGGCAACCCGGACATCAAGCCGGAGACGGGCTACACCACCACCATCGGCGGCGTACTCACCCCGACGTTCCTGCCCGGCCTGAACATCACGGTCGACTGGTACGAGCTGGACCTCAAGGGCGCCGTCGGCGTGATCCAGCCCATCGCCGCGATCACCAGTTGCTACATCACCAACCCCACCGCCGGTAACCCGCTGTGCGGACTGGTGACGCGCAACTCGGACGGCACCTTCAAGGACGCCTACGTCAACAACCAGAACCTGGGCCGCCTGCTGCAGCGCGGTCTGGACATCGGCGCCAGCTACACGCTGCGCCAGGACTGGCTGCCGGGTGAAGGCCTGCGCCTGAGCTATCAGGGCAACATCGTTACCTCGTACAAGATCCAGGCGAACTCCACCGTCGCCGCGATCCAGTGCAAGGGCACGTTCGGCGCCACCTGCTCGAGCGATGGCACCACGCTGGTCCAGCCCGACTACCGCCACACGGTCGGCGTCGGCATGCTGTTCGACAAGGGCGTGATCCAGTTCGACTGGCAGCGCATCGGCAAGGTCAAGTCGAGCACGGCCGGTTCCACCGAGACGATTTCGGCGCAGAACACCTTCGACCTCTCGGCATCGTATGACTTCACCGACACGGTGACGATGAGCGCGGGCGTCTACAACCTGTTCGACAAGAATCCCCCCCGCGTGTCGACGGGAGGCGTGTTCAACACCTTCCCCGACACGTACGATATCCTTGGACGCACGTTCGGCTTCTCGCTGACCGCGCACATCTAAGGACGTCAAACCTGCGTAGCGCCCGGTCATCCTCCTCCGGCCGGGCGCTCGCTTCTTTATTCGCGGGCCTGATGACGTAGTTCTGGCCTGACCGGAGAATAGTTCGATGATGCTGCCGTTCTCGATGGCGGACTGGCTGGTTATCGCCGCCTATCTCCTGCTGCTCCTTGCCGGGGGCTGGATCTTCACGCCGCGCAAGACCGAAACCGCGAACGACTATTTCCTCGCCGGCGGCAACGTGCCCGCATGGCTGGCGGCGATCTCGGTGCTTTCGGCCACGCAGTCCGCCGCGACGTTCCTGGGCGGCCCGGACTACGGCTACCACGGCGATCTCACCTACCTCAGCGGCAACATCGGCGGCCTGATGGGCGCGATCTTCGTGGCCCATGTGATGATCCCGCGTTTCTACGCGATCAAGGCCACCACCGCCTACGAACTGCTGACGCTGCGCTTCAGCGAGAAGGCTACGCGCTGGGCGGGCGGCATGTTCCTCGTCGGCCGTGTGTTTGCGGGCGGTGCGCGCGTGTATCTTGCCGCGATTGCGCTGGCGATGGTCATCACCGGAACCGTCGAGGCGCAGGGGATCATGATCGCGGCGGCCGTGCTGGTCGTGGCGAGCGTGATGTTCACGTTCGTCGGCGGCCTCAAGTCGGTCCTGTGGAACGACCTCATCCAGTTCGTCGTCTATCTCGGATCGGCGATTGCAGTGCTGGTGTTCCTGCGCATGTCGATCCCGGCTTCGACCGGCGACATCATCGCAGGGCTTTCCAGCACGCCCGAGGGGATCGACAAGCTCAAGGTCTTCGACTTCTCGTTCGACCTGTCGCGTCCGTTCTCGATGCTGGCGATCGTGACCGGCCTCGCGCTGCTTTACATCGCCAATGCCGGCATGGACCAGGACACCACGCAGCGCCTGCTTTCGTGCAAGGACGCGAAGACCGGCGCGCGCAGCCTTTACCTTTCGGTGATCGCGACGGTGCCGGTGGTGGGCATGTTCATTGTGATCGGCCTGCTGCTTTACGTCTTCTACGACCGGCCCGACCTGATGGGCGGCGCCACCGCCGCCGCGGGGAACGAGTTCGGCGGCGAGAAGATCTCGATCTTCATGCACTACATCCTCACCCAGCTTCCCGGCGGCCTGCGCGGTCTGGTGACCGTGGGTATCTGCGCGGCGGCAGTGGCGACCACCAACTCGGCGCTGAACGCGATGTCTTCGGTGCTGGTGCAGGACTTCTACCGCCCCTGGCGCGAGAAGCGCGCTGCCAATGTCGCGCCGGTGGCCGAACACCACTACGTGCAGGCCGGACGCGCCGGCATGGGCGTGATCGGCTTTGCGATGTTCCTGATGGCGATCGTTTCGTTCTACTGGCAGCGCTATTCCGACATGGGCCTGCTGGAATTCGCGCTGCAGGTGATGGTGTTCACCTATGCCGGCCTGCTGGGCGTGTACTTCACCGCGCTGTTCACCAATCGCGGCAACACCGGCTCGGTCATCGCCTCGCTGCTGGTGGGCTTCGTCACCATCCTGCTGCTGCAGCCGGGGATTGCCCATGCGCTGGGCCTGCCGACCATCCTGAACGGACTTTCGTTCCCCTTCCAGCTTTGCATCGGTACGGTCGTGGCCTTCGTGGTCTGCGCCGCGCCTGCGGGCACGGGGCAGCGCGCGCTTACCTCCAAACATTGATGCGCCCCACAGGGACACCAGGAAAATCATGAAGACCGAAACCCTCGACGCCCGCTACCTCGACCTCGACCTCTGGCCGACCGAACTGGCCGTGGAAGCGATGCTCGAAGGCCAGATGGCAGCCATCGCGGCGATCCAGTCGCAGACCGCAGCCATCGCCCGCGCGGCTGAGGAGGCTGCGAAGCGCCTTGGCGAAAACGGCAGGCTCGTCTTCGTCGGCGCCGGCACTTCGGGCCGCCTCGCCGTGCAGGACGGCACCGAATTGTACCCCACGTTCGGCTGGCCTATGGAGCGGATGATCTTCCTCATGGCCGGCGGCGCAGGCGCGCTGACCGAAGCCTATGAAAACGCCGAGGACGATGTCGAGGCGGGGCGCACCGAGATCATCGGTCACGCGATCGGCCCGGCAGACGTGGTGATCGGCGTCGCCGCCAGTGGCCGCACGCCCTACACCGTCGCCGCGATCGAGCAGGCCCGCGCGGCCGGCGCGCTGACCATCGCCATCGCCAACAACGCAGGATCGGTGCTGGGCGAAAAGGCAGAGCATGCGATCGTCGCAGTCACCGGCAGCGAAGTCGTCGCCGGGTCCACCCGCATGAAGGCGGGCACTGCGCAGAAGGCCGTCCTCAACCTGCTCTCCACCGCGATCATGATCCGCCGGGGCCTCGTCTATCAGGGCCGGATGGTCGCCATGCGCATATCCAATGCGAAGCTCTTGCAACGGGGGCGCGGCATGGTTCAGGATATCGCCGGAGTGGATGCCGGTGTGGCGGCCCGCGCACTCGAGACGGCAGGAAGCGAAATCCGGCTCGGCGTGATCGTTGCCATGGGGGTTCCCCTCGAAGACGGACGCGCTCTCCTCGAGGCGCACGGGGGTAGTCTGCGCGAAGTCCTGAAGGTCCTGGAAAGGCGAGATTGACCGAAGATGCGTGACATTGCCTGGACTCGCAGTGACGAAGGGACGCCGCTGTACCTGCAGCTCGCGCGGTCCCTGCGCGAGCACATCAGCAGCGGCGGCATCGATCCGGGCAGCGCCCTTCCCTCCGAACGCGATCTCAGCGAAATGGCGGGGATGTCGCGCGTTACAGTGCGCAAGGGCATCGAACAGCTGATCGACGAAGGTGTTCTGTTCCGCAAACAGGGCTCAGGTACTTTCGTCGCGCGCCGCATCGAGGCACCGGGCGCCAAACTCAGCAGCTTTTCCGACGACACACGATCACGCGGCGAAGACCCCGGCGTGGTATGGATATACAAGTCCTACGCCCAGCCCACGGAAGAAGAAGCCGCCGCGCTCAATGTCTCGACGACGGCAAAGGTCGCTCGTCTGGGCCGAGTGCGCCTGGCCGGCGGTGAGCCGCTGGCGATCGAACATGCGGTGATCCCCGCCACCTTCATGCCCGACCTCGAAAGCCTGGGAGATTCGCTTTACCAAGCTTTGGAAAGTCACGGTTTTCGCCCCACCTCCGGCACCCAGCGCGTGCGCGCTTCGCTGGCGACGCCCACCGAAGCTGGCATTCTTTGCGTAGAGCAGAATTCCGAAGTGCTGCGGATCGAACGCAAGACGCGGATTCCCGACGGGCGCATCGTCGAATTCACCCGATCGGTCTATCGCGGCGACCGCTACGAATTCGTGACCGAACTCAACGAAGTCTGAAGTCTTGCGAGCCGGTTCGCACCGGCTCGTCTATATTCAGGCCTTCCGGGCGAACCAGATTACGTGATCGTGGCCCTTGCCGTTGGTGTAGGCCTTCACTTCCAAAGCCTCCACCTCAAAACCGGCTTCCGCCAGTTCCACGGTGAACTTGGGCTCGGGAGTAGCTGACCAGATGGCAAGGACACCGCCCGGCTTGAGCGCCACCATGGCAGCCTTCAGGCCATGCGGCGAATAAAGATGATCGTTCAGGCGCCGCGTCAGCCCTTCGGGCCCATTGTCAACGTCAAGCAGGATCGCATCGTAAGCGTCCCGCGCCGTGTCGATCAGCATCGCGACATCATCGCTGACGAGCACGACTCGCGGATCTTCCAGGCAATTGCCGGTCAGCTCCCGCATCGGGCCGCGTGCCCATTCGATGATCTCGGGGACGATCTCCACCACCGTCACGCTCGCATCGTCACCCAGGGCGGCGAGCGCAGCGCGCAGGGTGAAGCCCATGCCGTAACCCCCGATCAACAGCTGCGGCGCTGCGCGGTCGCCCAGACGCTCGCACGTCATCGTCGCGAGCGCTTCTTCCGACGCGATGATATCCGTGCTCATCAGCTCGTTACGGTCGAGAAGAATGGCGAAATCATCACCATTGCGCACGAGCTTAAGCTCCACGCCATCGGGCACGCGAGCGGTGCCGATCAGTTCATCTTCGGCCGTTGGCTGCAGCATTGGCTCGATCATCACGGCACCTTTCGGAAGTGTCAGTTTACTTCCGGCGTGCCTTACGCGCAGCATACTTCGCATCGCGAGCCGCCTTGCGTTCGGCTTCGGTAAGTTCGGGGGGCGGAGCAGCCGCAATCGCGTCAAGCTTCGCCTGTTCGGCCTTCGCAGCCTTTTCGGCAATCTTCGCTTCGCGGGCGGCCTTGGAGGCCTCGCGCTTGGCGGCCTGAGCGGCCTCACGTTCGGCGGCCTTCGCCAGACGCTCTGCCTGCACGGCCGGGTCGATCGGGGCCTTCGACTTCAGCAGCTCAAGAGCTTTCGCCCGAGCCTGCGCGGCGGCATTCACCCGGTCCTGAATGCCCGGTTCCTTGTATCCTGCCATCAACTGCTACCTAATTCTCTTCTGATCATCTTGAATCGGAAAAGCGGCGCACCTGAAAGGCGCGCCGCTTCCGTTAAACCGTTCAGGCCGGCTGAAGGTTGACAGCCGAGGTCTTGCCACGGCGATCGGTTTCCAGCTCGTAAGAAACGCGCTGTTCCTTGTCGAGCGTGCGCATGCCAGCGCGCTCAACGGCCGAGATGTGCACGAAAGCGTCGTCACCGCCGCCCTCAGGCGCGATAAAACCATAACCCTTGTCGGCGTTGAAGAACTTTACTTTTCCGGTAATCATGGGACGCATTCCTTGTCCGAGGTTGGCGGGCATACACCAACGTGGTGCATCCCGGCTTCGCGAAGCAACTAAGGGACAAAGGGAGCAGCTGAAGCGGCCCGATATCCGTCGATGGCGACATCAGCGTCGACGCCCATAGCACATTCTTTGCAGATAGCCATGACTGGTGTGAAATGGTTCGCGGGACGTGGAAAACATCTGGCCCCATCCTGGGGGGCCATCTGCTCCTCGCCAGAAGCGGCGTTACGCCGCAGGCGCCCTTGCAGTACTGCCCCGCACTATCAGTTCGTGCGGCAAGAGCAGATGCGACTGCGCGCCGCCAGCCTGTTTGCGGAACTGCGGGTCCACCAAAATGTCGACCGCCGCCCCGGCCATTTCCGCCTTGGGCTGGCGAATAGTGGTCAGCTGCGGCCAGGCTGCGCGCGACGAGGCGGCATCGTCGAAACCGCAGATCGACAGTGTCTCGGGCACGGCGATTCCCAGTTTCATCGCAGTGATGAGGGCGCCCAGCGCCATGTCGTCGTTCGCGGCGAAGATGGCGGTCGGTCGGTCCGGGCCCGCTAGCAGCCGCTCGCCCAGTTCCAAGCCGGCGCGAAAAGTGAAATCGCCGCGCAGAATGGCGTTTTCGTCCACTGCGACACCTGCCTGCACCATGGCATCGCGAAAGCCATCCTCGCGCCTCACCGAGGAGCGGTGGCTCTCCGGCCCCTGAATGAAGGCGATGCGGCGGTGCCCCAGCCCTAGCAGGTAATCGGTCATCTCGCGCGCTGCGCTGCGATCGTCCATACTCACGCTGCCCGATGACAAGGCCTTCGAGCCTGGCGCGACGAGCACCATCGGCAACCCCGCCTCCGCGAAGAGGGCGGTCAGCGCCGCTTCGTCGCAGATGGGCGGGGCGATGATGGCACCGTCGAGGCGCAGCGCCGCGATGCTGGAGCGCACCTGCCCCTCCCAGCCCGCGCCGGCAAGGTCGACCGGCTCAACGACGAGGTGATAACTGCGCTCACGGCAGCGCATCAGCGCGCCATGCTGGACATCGGCGGCATAGCCCGAAACCGGATCGTCGATGAACAGGCCGAGCAGGTAGGACCGCGAACTGGACAGGCTGCGGGCAAAGGCATTGGGCCGGTAATCGAGTTCGGCAACGACCCGCTCCACCCGTTCGCGCAGCTCCGGGCGGACATGCGCCTCGCCGTTGATAACGCGTGAGACGGTCTTGGCCGAAACGCCGGCCCGGGCAGCCACGTCCTTGATGGTGATGACGCTCATGCCGGCATCTCGCGCGGGGGGGCACAGAATACTGCAAACGCCCCGATGGCGACATAGCACGCCGCCGGCAGCATCAGTGCGGGCAGAAGGCCGATCGCGTCGGCCAGTACCCCCGTCAACATGGGGACGACAGCCCCGCCCACCACCGCCATACACAGCCACATCGAGGCCAGAGGAGCCAGCCTCGCATCGCGCGGCATCGCCATCGCATAGATCGTCGGATACATGATCGCATTGCACAGCCCCACCGCGATCAGGGCGGCGGAACCGGCCAGGCCTGGCAGCACGATCGCCGCAGCCGTCAGCAGGACCGCGCCCAGCGCAGCATAAAGCAGCAGCGCTGCTTCGCCCATGCGCGTCATCAGCCAGGCCCCGGCGAAGCGGCCCACCATCGCCCCGGCCCAGTACAGGCTCACCATCCGTCCGGCACTGACGGGGGATAGCGACAGGCGCTCGGGCAGCATCAATACGTTGGTCATCAATGTCCCGATCGTCACTTCTGCGCCCACATAGACGAAGATGGCGACGGTTCCCCATAGCAGGCGTGGATCACCCAGCACGGCGAATATCTGCCGGCTCGATCTTTCGGGCAGACCGTCGGACGCAGCAGCGGCATCGTGAAGCAATCCGCGGTAGCCCAGATAAAACGTGGAGAGGGCCGCCAGCACAACTCCGGAAAACACGAAAGGCAAAGACGCCCTGACTGCCGCATCGCTACCGGGCGCGACTTCCGCCAGCAGGAAAGGCGCGCTCACCAGCGGCCCCATCACCGTGCCGAGCGAATTGAACCCCTGCAGCAGCGTCAGCCGAAATGCCGCACTGCGCGATGGCCCTATCACGGTAACCACGGTGTTGGAGGCGATCTGCAGCACTGTCTGCCCCGCCGAAAGCAGCAGCAGCGCGCCCAGCACCAGCACGAACTGCCGCGCGCTCTGCGCAATTCCCAGCGCCAGGCAGCCAGCGGTCATGACCGAAAGCCCGAAAGCGATTGCCCGCATGTAGCCGATTCGCACCACGGCCAGTGCGGCAGGCAGTGCGAAAAACAGATAACTGGAATGAAAAGCGAGCTGGATGAGCAGCGCGCCTTTGTAATCCAGCGTCAGGATCGCCTTGAGCTGGGGCACCAGCAGGCTGACCGCCGAGCTGAGAAAACCGCCGATGAAGAACACCCCGATCGACAGCCAGAACAGCCGTTTCGCCACGCACTCCGGGGACTTAGGCGGTAAAATCGACGGCTTTGAAACGGTCATGGAAGACACCTAGAGTACCCTTGGCCGCATTGCAAAAGGTCGAAGCGGATAGAACACAGTTTCTGACATCGATGTCAAATCACACATTGACAACGATGTCAGGATTTGGTTTCTGCACTGCGACAACACGACACATCTGGGAGGATGAACATGACGAGGCACGCACTCGTCGCGAGCACAGCGCTTGCGACTTGCCTATTTTCCGTATCCGCCGCGCATGCACAGGACGCCGCCACACCGCAGGCCGCGCCGCAGGCTGCATCCGACAGTGACATCATCGTCACTGCGACGCGCCGCGAAACCACGCTGCAATCCACCCCGATCGCGGTTTCGGCCTTTAGCCAGGATACGCTGAACAAGAACCAGGTGAAGGACGTCACCGACCTGGCCCGCTTCGTTCCCTCGCTGCAGTTCAACCAACAGGGCGACCAGTCGGCCGTGCTGCTGACCCTTCGCGGCATCGGCAACGACAGCGCCTATACCGAAGTCGCCGATCCCGAAGTGGCAATCTACATCGACGGGATCTATTCGCCCCGCTCGCAGGGTGCCTCGGTGCTGATGTACGACATGGAGCGCGTCGAAGTGCTGCGCGGGCCCCAGGGCACGCTGTTCGGCCGCAACGCCACCGTGGGCGCGCTCAGCCTGATCTCGGCCAAGCCCAAGCTCGGCAAGTTCGAAGGCAACGTCGAGCTGACCGCCGGCAATTACCGCCGCTTCGGCGTGCGCGGCGCGATCAACATCCCCGTGACCGACACCCTGGCCTTCCGTGTCGCCTTCGTCAGCGACCGCCACGACGGCTACGCCTCGTACCAGCCAGCGCCGGAGATCGCCGGTATCAACCGGTCGGCCTTCGTCACCACCGGCAAGAAGTACTACGCCGCCGACCAGCAATCAGGCCGTGTCTCGATGCTGTGGCAGCCCAGTGACCGCTTCAGCTGGAACCTCTCCGGCGAAGGTTTCCTCGATAACGGCGCCCCGGTGATCGGCCTGCTGCAGACGCCCCGTGCAGGCACCAAGCGCTGGTCGACACTTTCCGACACCGCACCCGACACCAACCGCTACTCGGTCGCCGCGCGCAGCACGATGAACTACGACCTTACCGACGGGATCCAGCTGAGCTACATCGCCGGCTGGTCGCGCATCGGCGGCAGCACCCGGACCGACGCCGATGCGGGCGCCCTGCCCCCGACCGGCCTGATCGATGCCGACGGCAACGACCTGCCGCTGGGCGCCTTCAACGAGAACCGCACGCTGTCCTCGCGCTATGATTTCCAGAGCCACGAGGTCCAGCTGAAGTCAACTGGCGAACAGGCTGTCGACTGGATTCTGGGTGCCTACTACAGCCACGAAAAGAACAAGATCCGCTTCGATATCGACCAGCGCAACGGCTACCGCGACGGCACCTTCAGCTGGGCCGGCAGCTTCATCCAGGCCGACCGCGAGATCGACAGCCGCGCCGCGTTCGGCCAGGCCGTGTGGCACGCTACTGACTGGCTGCGCCTGACCGGCGGCCTGCGCTACACCTCGGACAAGAAGCAGGACATCGGCGGTCGCAATGTCACCTTCGACAGTTGCCCCGCAACCCTGCCGGCCGACGCCTGCCAGGGCGGCATCTTCGGTGCCTATCCCAATGCGAGCGCTGCCGAACTGGTCGCCCTTCTGCCCGGCTTCTCGATCTCGAACAACGACGTGAAGGGCAAGTGGGACAAGCTGACATATCTTGCCCGCGTCGACGCCGACCTGGCCCCCGATACGCTGGGCTATGCCAGCCTTTCCACCGGCTTCAAGTCGGGCAACATCCAGGATAACGCCGGCCTGACCGACCCGGAAACCCTGACCAACTACGAAGTCGGCCTCAAGACCCGCTTCCTCGATCGCCGCGTGACGTTGAACCTTGCTGCCTACTATTCCGACTTCAAGGGATACCAGGTCAACCAGGCCGTCACTTTCCGCGATGCCGAGGGCAACGTGGTACGCAGCCAGATCGTCACCCAGAACGCCAAGGGCGCGAAAGCTTACGGTCTCGAAGCGGAACTCAACGCCAACCTGACCAATGCCGACCGCCTGCAGTTCTCCGGCACGCTCCAGAAGACCAAGCTGGAATATCTGGAGAGCGTCGACGGACGGCTTTACGATGGTGGCAAGGCGTCCTCGATCGCGCAGCTCCAAGGCAACGAACTGGCGCACGCACCGCGCTTCTCGGCCAGCATCAGCTACGAACACGACTTCGAGCTGGCGAGCGGAGCCACGATCACCCCGCGCTTCACCACGCACTACGAGACCAAGAGCTGGCTGAGCTACTTCAACGGCGACGCCAACCCCTTCGTCAACGCCAACGATCCGGCGGACAACATGCCCGATCGCGGCACCAACGGCACCAGCTGGGATCGCCAGAAGGCCTACTTCCGTTCGGACGCATCGCTGCGTTTCACTTCGGCGGACCAGAACTACACGGTCGAGGCGTTCATCCAGAACATCGAGAACGGCAGGATTCGCACGAATGCCAGCGCATTCGGCGCGCCGCGCTACGATCCGGTGTTCCTGTCCAACCTTCAGCCGCCGCGCACCTGGGGCGTCCGCGCCCGCGCGAGCTTCTGACCCTGAGCCAGAGAGGCGCAAGGTATGACGATCGACAATCCCTCCTCCTGTCGTGTCGTCATACTGGGCGGCGGCACGGCCGGATGGCTGGCCGCCGCCTATCTTTCCCGAACGCTGAAGATGACGGGCATCACGCTGGTGGAATCCAGCGAGATTGGCATCATCGGCGTGGGGGAAGGTACATTCCCGACCATCCGCTCGACCCTGGCCGGGCTGGGCATCAGCGAGGCGGAGTTCCTCGTGCGCGCCGACGCCACCTTCAAGCAGGGCGTCCTGTTCGAGGGCTGGGCCACCGGGGCGGACAGCTATTTCCACCCCTTCAACATGCCCATCGGCGGCGAGGACGAGGCGTTACTGCCGCACTGGCTGGCCGATACCAGCCCGCAGCGGCTCGCCTGGGCCGATGCCGTCACCGTACAGGAGCAGGTGATCCGCGCCGGACGCGCGCCAAAGCGGCCCGAAGACCCCGACTTCTCCGGCCCGATGAACTACGCCTATCATTTCGACGCGGCCCGCTTTGCCGATTACTTGCGCGAAATCTCCATCGCCGCCGGGGTCGAGCGGATCGAAGGCACTGTCGCCAGCGTCCAGCGCAAGGCCGATGGCGACATCGCCGCGCTGGAACTGGCCGACGGCCGCACCGTCTCCGGCAATTTCTTCCTCGATTGCTCAGGCTTTCGCGCCCTGTTGATCGGGCAGACGCTGGGCGCCGATTTCACATCTTGCGCAGGCAGCCTGTTCAACGACCGCGCACTGGCGATGCAGGTGCCCTATGCCCAGCCCGGCGCCCCGGTGCGCCCCTATACGCTGGCGACGGCGCACGAGGCCGGCTGGACCTGGGATATCGGCCTGACCGAGAGGCGCGGCATCGGCTACGTCTATTCCAGCCGCCACTGCTCCGACGAGGAAGCCGAGGCGACGCTGCGCCGCTATGTCGGGCCGCAGGGCGATGCGCTGAGCCCGCGCCAGCTACGCTTCGAAACCGGCTACCGTCAGCGCCAGTGGATCGGCAACTGCGTGGCAGTGGGCCTCTCCGCCGGATTCTTCGAGCCGCTGGAATCGACCGGGATCATGCTGATCGAAGCCGCGCTTCGGATGGTCGGTGATTTTCTGGCTCCCGATCTTCTCGCAGGCGCTGCCCGTGATGCCCGTGACGCCGCCGCGCGCAGCTTCAACCGACTGATGAGCGCACGGTTCGAGCGGATCGTCCACTTCCTCAAGCTCCACTACTGCATCACCCGCCGCACCGACACCGCATACTGGCGCGACAATGCAGACCCCGCGACCATTCCCGAAACCCTGCGCGACATGCTCGCACAGTGGCGCCATCGCCCGCCCTCGCGGTTCGATTTCGTGGTCGACCTCGAGACGTTCCTGCCGCCCAGCTACCACTACATCCTCTACGGCATGGGGTTCGAGACACACCTCGGCGCGGCCCGCTATCCCGGAGCTGCGCAGGCGCGCGAGGTGTTCGCCCGCGTGCGCGCGGCCCATGCCGGCGCGCGTGGCGGCCTGCCCGATCACCGGGCGCTCCTGAACCACTATCATGCCCGCACCGGCATCCCGTCCAGCAAGGTTTCCCGATGAGATTTCCCCAGCACGCCGCCCTGATCGCCGCCCTCTTGGCCGGGGCATCGCTTGCCGCGCCCGTCTTTGCACAGCAGCAGGCGGCCAATTCCGCGCAGCCATCTTCCGCATCCGGGGCTGAAGCGCGGGCGGACGCACTGGTCAGGGCGATGACGCTGGAGGAGAAGCTGCAGCTGGTTCACAGCTATTTCCCGCCCCTCGCCAAGCCGCAGCCGCCGATCGCGATGATCCCGTCTGCCGGGCACGTCCCCGGCATCCCCCGGCTCGGCATCCCCACCCTGCGCGAAAGCGACGCCAGCCTCGGCGTGGCCAACCAGGTGGAGCAGCGCAAGGGCGATGTCGCCACCGCCCTGCCCGCCAGCATCGCCACCGCCGCCACCTTCAACCCGCGCCTGGCCTATGAAGGCGGCGCGATGATCGGCGCAGAGGCGCGCGCCAAGACCTTCAACATCCTGCTCGCAGGCGGCATCAATCTGACCCGCGATCCGTGGAATGGCCGCAACTTCGAATATCTGGGCGAAGATCCACTGCTCGCAGGCGTCATGGCCGGAGAACATATCAAGGGCGTGCAAAGCAACGCCATCGTCTCCACCATCAAGCACTTCGCGCTCAATTCGCAGGAGACCGGCCGCACCGTTCTCGACGCGCGGATCGACAGGGCAGCGCTTCGCGAAAGCGACCTGCTGGCGTTCCAGATCGCCACTGAAATCGGCAAGCCCGCCTCGGTCATGTGCGCCTACAACAAGGTCAACGGCGACTATGCCTGCGAAAACGACTGGCTGCTCAATACCGTCCTGAAGCAGGACTGGGGCTACAAGGGCTGGGTCATGTCTGACTGGGGTGCAGTCCATTCGACACAGAAAGCGGCGATGAACGGCCTCGACCAGGATTCCGGTCAGGAACTGGACGATGCAATGTACTTCGACAAGGCCCTTGCCGGCGCAGTCAAGGACGGCAGCGTGCCGATGGCGCGGCTGGACGATATGGTCCGGCGCATACTGTTCGGGGTTATCGACAGCGGCTTGATGGACAAGCCCGTGCCGGACAGTGCCCAGCCGATCGACTATGCCGCTCATGCTGAAGTCGCCCAGCGCGCAGCCGAGGAAGGCATCGTCCTGCTCAAGAACAAGGGCGATCTGCTGCCGCTGGCCAAAACCGCGAAGAAGATCGTCCTGATCGGCGCCCATGCCGATGTCGGCGTGCTTTCGGGCGGCGGCTCCTCGCAGGTCCGCTCGGTGGGCGGCGCTCCGGTGGAGATTCCCCTGACCAAAGGCGCGGCCGCATCCTTTGCGCGCATCACCTGGCACGCATCCTCGCCGCTTCAGGCGATCCGCGCGCTGGCGCCGCAGGCCAGCGTGACCTACCTCGACGGCAGCGATCCCAAGGCGGCGGCCAAGGCGGTTCGCGGCGCCGACATGGCGATCGTCTTCGCCTGGGCCTGGCGTACCGAGGCGCAGGACCCCGAAAGCATGGCCCTGCCCGATCAGCAGGACGCACTGATCGAGGCCGTCGCCGCCGCCAATGCGAAAACGCTGGTCGTGCTCGAAAGCGGCGGGCCGGTGCTAATGCCCTGGGTAGACCGCGTGCCCGCCATCCTGTCGGCATGGTATCCCGGCCAGCGCGGCGGCGAGGCGATCGCTCGCATCCTGTTTGGCGGAGTCGATCCCTCCGGCCGCCTGCCGATCACCTTCCCCGCCAGCGTGGATCAGGCCCCGCGCAGCGAACCCGCAGGCCTTGCCGAACTGCACGCCGCCGATGCGCGCCGCAGCGCCGGTAACAAGACCGTCTACGGCATGAGCGGCGGCGTCGCGCCCTTCACCGTCGACTACCCGGAAGGCGCCGAGGTGGGCTATCGCTGGTACGCCGCGAAGCAGCGCAAACCGCTGTTCCCCTTCGGCTACGGGCTAACCTACACCCGCTTCAGCTATGCCAACCTGAAGATCGAAGGCGGCGCAGGGCTGACCGTCGGCTTCGACGTCACCAATACCGGCAAGCGCGCGGGCGCCGATGTCCCGCAAGTCTACGTCGAGGCGAAAAGCGCAGCCGGAACCCGCGCCTACCGCCTGGCCGGCTTCGAGAAAGTCAGCCTTGCGCCGGGCGAGACACGCCATGTCTCCGTCACGGTCGACCCGCGCGTGATCGCCCGTTTTGATGAAGCCGCGCCGGGCTGGAAGGTCGATGCGGGCGCCTATCCCGTGGTTGTGGGCCACTTCGCCGGCGATACCGCGCTAAAGGGCACCGCAATGCTAGACGCGCTGTCGGCGCGGCCCTGATCCAGCGCGCTGATCCGCCATGACGGGTTCCACCCACCAGACCGAGATGCTGCTCTTCACGGTGCTACTGCAACTGATCGTGATGATCGGCGCGGCGCGGCTGATGCACGGGCTGTTCCGGCGCATGGGACAGCCCGGCGTCGTGGGTGAGATCGTCGCCGGGCTGCTGCTTGGCCCGTCGCTGTTCGGGTACTTCTTTCCTGGCGTCTCCCTCGCCCTGTTCGGGGCTAAGCCGGAGCCTGCCGTCACGGTGCTGAGCCAAATCGGCCTGATCCTGCTGATGTTCCAGATCGGCGGCGAGTTCGAATTCGGCCGCCTGAAGATACCTCGCCTGCAACGAACGACCATCGCCGTGGCCCTCGCCTCGATCCTTGCGCCGTTCCTTGCCGGGGTAGGCATCGGCCAGCTTTCGGCCGCCAGCCTGGCGCCGGATGTCGACCCGTTCGTCTACAGCCTGTTCTGCGGAGTGGCTGTGGCGATCACCGCCGTCCCGATCCTGGGCCGTATCCTGGGCGAGTACGGGCTGACCCGCAACGACGTAGGCATCGTCGCCATTTCCGCTGCCGCCGTGAACGATGTAGTCGGCTGGATTTTGCTCGCCGGGATCGCCGCATTCGCCGCCGCCCAGCTTTCCGTGACTTATCTGGCGTTACATCTGGGCGGCCTTGCGCTGTTCCTGTTCTCCCTGCGCTTCGTGGCAGCGCCGCTGTGCGACCGGCTGGTGGCCCGCCTGCCGCTGAAAGATGGCGCCATCCCGCCGCATCTTCTGGCGATCCTGCTGATCGTCATCTTCGGGCTGGCGCTGTGTACTTTCGCACTGGGCATCTTCGCGATCTTCGGCGGTTTCGCCGCCGGCCTGCTGTTTCATCGCCATCGCCCGCTTGTGGAGGCGTGGAACGCGCAAGTCGGGCAGTTCGTGCTGGTCTTCTTCCTGCCGATCTTCTTCACGTTCACGGGCCTCCGCACCAATTTGCTGGGGCTTTCATCCGGGCCGGAGCTGGCCTGGCTGGCCGCCGTCTGCGTAATCGCCGTGCTGGCCAAGATCGTCCCGGTATACTGCGCCGGACGGGCCAATGGCTTCGCCCATCATGAAAGCCTCACCCTCGGCGCGCTGATGAACACGCGCGGACTGATGGAGTTGATTGTGCTCAACGTCGGCTACGATCTGGGCTTCCTGCCCCGGTCGATGTTCACGATACTGGTCGTCATGGCGGTCGTCACGACTGTTATGACCGGCCCGATCCTGCGCGCGCTGCGTGACATGCGCGCCCATCCCCCTCACATCCCACATGCGCCGCCGCAGCTTTACGGCGCACAGGAGCGACCATGAAAACGAACCGATCGAGCGCCTCTCTCCTGATCCTCGCCCTGACGCTGACGGGAATGCCGGGCGCCGGACTGGCCGAAACCGCGTCAGCAGACCAGCCCGCGGCTTCCATCGCGAACCCCGGGATCTGGCCGAAAGTCCGCGCCCGCCCCAGCCGCGATCCGAAGGTCGAAAAGAAGATCGACGCCCTGCTTGCCGCGATGTCGATCGAGGACAAGGTCGGCCAGATCATCCAAGTCGATATCGGCTCGATCAAGCCGGCCGACGTCGTGACGTACAAGCTGGGCTCCATCCTCAACGGCGGCAACAGCGGCCCTTATGACGACGAATATGCCTCCCCCGCCAAGTGGCTGCAGCTGGCGGACGAATTCTACGACGCCTCGATGACCCGCAGCGACAGCCGCCCGAAAATCCCGATCATCTGGGGCACGGATTCGGTCCACGGCAACAACAACATCGTCGGCGCCACCCTTTTCCCGCACAATATCGGCCTTGGCGCCGCTAGGAATCGCGACTTGATCCGCCAGATCGGTGAAGTGACAGCGCTGGAAACAGCCGCCGCCGGCCTCGACTGGACCTTCGCACCGACCCTTGCGGTGGTGCAGGACGACCGCTGGGGCCGCACCTACGAAAGCTATTCCGAGGAACCGCAGATCCCTGCCGACTATGCAGGCGCGATGATCGAGGGCGTACAGGGCAAGGTCGGCACGAATGACTTCCTTGCCCCGAACCACCTGATCGCGACGACCAAGCATTTCCTTGGCGACGGCGGCACGGGCGGGCGCGACCAGGGCGATACGCGGGTGCCCGAAACGGTACTGCGCGATGTTCATCTGGGTGGCTATCCCGCTGCGATCGAGGCGGGCACCCAGTCGGTCATGGCCAGCTTCTCCAGCTGGAACGGCGAGAAGATGAGCGGCAACAAGAGCCTGCTCACAGGCGTCCTCAAGGAGCGCATGGGCTTCGACGGCTTCGTCGTGGGCGACTGGAACAGCCACGGCCAGGTAAAGGGTTGCAGCAACGAGGATTGCCCGCAGGCGATCAATGCAGGGCTCGACATGTTCATGTATTCCGGCCCCGGCTGGAAGCAGCTCTACGATAATACCCTGGCCGAGGCAAAAGCGGGCACCATCCCCGCCGCACGGCTCGACGATGCGGTGCGGCGCATCCTGCGCGTGAAACTGCGCGCCGGAACGTTCGATCGCGGACAGCCATCCTCGCGCGCCTTCGCGGCCAAGTTCGACGTCATCGCCTCCCCTCAGCACCGCGCCATCGCGCGTGAGGCGGTGCGCGAATCCATGGTGCTGCTCAAGAACGATGGCGTGCTTCCCCTCAAGCCCGCTGCCAACATCCTGGTCGTCGGCAGCGCAGCGGACAGCATCAGCCAGCAGGCGGGCGGCTGGTCGATCACCTGGCAGGGCGCGGACTTGCCCAATTCCGCATTCCCCAATGCCACCTCGATCTGGAAGGGCATCGAGCAGACCGTGAAAGCCGGCGGCGGCACCGCCACTTATGCGCCCGATGGCAAGTTCAGCGCCAAGCCCGACGCCGCTATCGTCGTTTTCGGCGAGCAGCCCTATGCCGAATTCAAGGGCGACATTCCGAACCTGGAATACAGTCCCGGCGACAAGTCCGATCTCGAAAAGCTGCGCCGCCTCAGGGCAGCGGGTATTCCGGTTGTGGCGGTATTCCTTTCTGGCCGTCCGCTATGGGTGAATGCCGAAATGAACGCCTCCGACGCTTTTGTGGCAGCCTTTCTCCCCGGCAGCGAGGGCGGCGGCGTTGCCGACGTGCTTTTCGCAGGAGCGGACGGCAAACCGGCCCACGACTTCCGGGGCAAACTCAGTTTCTCCTGGCCCAAGCGGCCCGACCAGTATGTCCTCAACCGCCGCGATGCCGGGTACGATCCGCTGTTCGCTTTCGGCTACGGCCTTTCCTACGCCGCCCCCGGCAAGGTGGCGCAACTGGACGAGGCCCGTCCCGCCGGCATGGCCGAGGCGACGCCCGGTGTCTTCTACGGCAAGGGACGCGTTCCCGCAGGATGGTCGATCGACACGCAGACGGTCACCCAGATCGGCGTCGACCGCCACGCACAGGAAGATGCGCTGCGCTTCACGTGGCTTGGCTCGGGTCCTCACGCGGGCCGAGTCGCTTTGGTGCCGCCTCGCGCCATCGACCTTTCGCGGGAGAGCAATGGCGAGATCAGTCTGGTCATCGAATACCGGGTCGATGCCAGGCCCAACGGGCCGGTGGCGTTGGGCATCGAGAGCGGCGGCAAGACCACTTCGGTGCCCATCGCAACCACCCTTGCCCGCGCACCTCTGGGTGAATGGGCTCGCATCGCCGTCCCGCTACAGTGCTTCGCCAGCCGCGGCGCAGACATGGCCGCGATTACCGCGCCGTTTGTGCTCAGCGCAAACGGTCCGCTGGCGGTGTCCCTCTCAGACGTGAAGATCGACTACGTAAGCATGCCGATGAACGCCTGCGGCGATTGAAAGCCCGGCAGGAAGCTGAACGCCCCGCCGGCGATGACATCGACATGATCGAGCAGCGCGCATTCCCTGCCTGCCGCGTTTCGTTTGGCAGCATCAGCCGAATGACCCGCGCAGCCTTGTCCTCCCTGCCCACCTCGATGGTGTCGCTCGGTTCGACGCCTTGCGTGCAGGCAGAGGGGCTTGGTGCAGCGGGCTGAACTCGTCGGCGGCCAAGGTGCTTGACTGCTACGTCGTCATCGGCGAACTCGCCTGCAATCTCGAACAACAGGACGGCTGGAGCTGATGACACAACGCATTCTCGCGGGCCGGCAGGTCCATTCCGTGGGCCTCGGGTGCATGAACGTCGCTTGGGCCTACGGCTCTGCCCCTTCCCGCGAGGATGCGGTGGCGCTGTTCCGCCATGCGCTGGACGCCGGCTGCGATCACTTCGACACCGCGAACATCTACGGCGCCGGCGTAAGCGAGGAAATCCTCGGCGAAGCGATCATCGACCGGCGCGGAGAATTCCTCCTCGCCACCAAGACCGGCATCGTCGTCGAGGGGCCGAACCGCGGCATCGATTGCCGCCCGGAGTCGATCACCGCCTCGCTCGACGGCAGCCTCAAGCGGCTCGGCACCGATCATATCGACCTGTTCTACATGCACCGTTTCGACCCCAAGGTGCCGATCGCCGATTCCGTCGGCGCCATGGCCCGCGCGATCGAGGCGGGCAAGATCGGCTCCTACGGCGTCTCGGAATGGTCCAGCGCCCATATCCGCGAAGCCCACGCCGTCCACCCGATGGCGGCGGTGCAGACCGAATATTCGCTGTGGACCCGCAATGTCGAACTGGGCGTGCTGGAAACCACGCGGGAACTCGGCATCGCGCTGGTCGCCTTCTCCCCCGTCGCACGCGGGGCGCTGGGCGGCGAGCTGCATGATGCAGCAGCGCTCGCCGAAAAGGACATCCGCCGCTCCATGCCCCGCTTCCAGGCGGAAAACTGGCCCCGCAACATCGAACTGATCACCCAGTTCAACGCGCTCGCCGCCGAAGCGCAGGTCACGCCTGCTCAACTAGCGCTGGCCTGGGCCCTGTCGCGCGCGGAGCATGTCCACGCGATCCCCGGCACCCGCACCATCCCCCACTTCGACCAGAACCATGCCGCTGCCGGGCTGGCCATCGCCGCCTCGGTGCTGGAACAGGCCGGGGCGCTGATCAGCGAGCATACTATCAGCGGCCGCCGCTATCCCGACGCCACACAGGCCAGCATCGACACCGAAGACTACTGAAACGGAGCGCGCATCCCGGCTGCCCTTGCTGGCCGGGACGCGCGCAATTCACGGCGAAAATCCCATCAAGGAACGATGACGAAGTCCGGGTTGGACACCGCGAACACGGCTTCGCGGTCCGGTGCGGGCGGGTAGATCCAGATGCCGTTGATCTCCTGCTTCACCTTCTTGCCCTCATCGCGCGTGAGGCGGACCTGCCGGTCCCAGCCCTCGGTATAGAGCGCGCCCCAGGCCCCCAGGTCGAGGCAGGTGACGTACTTGGGCTGACTGTAGGGGTGCAGTTCCAGCCCGGCGAGTTCGGCAGCAGCATTGTGCCCCGCCACCCGCCCAAGGCTGAGCGCGTGCTGGCAGGACATCACCGTGAAGTTGCCGGCATCGTCGGTCGCCGCCTTGACGCTATCGCCGGTGACGAAAATACCCTCCGCCGCCGGAGCGCGCAGGAAGGCATCGCCGATCACACGGCCCACCGCATCATGCTCGCCGGGGACTTGCGCGGCAAGCGGATGGGCGCGCAGCCCCCCGCTCCACACCACCGTACCGGCATCGATGCGCGAACCGTCGGAGAGCGTGACGCCGCCCGCATCGACCGCCGTGACGCGCACGCCGGGCCGCTGCTCGATACCCATTTCCACCAGTGCGGCGCGAACCGCCTCGCCTGCCTCATCGCCCATGTCGGCGCCGATCTGCGGGGCCGGATCGACGATGACGACACGAGGCTCCGCGTCCTCACCCAGTACCGCGCGCAGCCGTTCGGGCATTTCGGCAGCGCCTTCGAGGCCGGTGAAACCGCCGCCGACGACGACCGCAGTATTGCGCACCGCCGTTTCGGCCCGCGCTCCCAGCGACTTGATGTGAGCATCCAGACGGTGCGCGGAAGCAAGCTGGTCGACGTCGAAGGCATGGTCGGCAAGGCCGGGGATCGCAGGGGCCGACAAGCGGCTGCCGGTGGCAAGAACGAAGCGGTCCCACTTGATCGACTGCACGGCACCATCGCCGTGCAGTACCGTAGCCTCGCGGCCATCCACGCCGATGTCCTGGATCAGACCGGCGATATGGCGCACTCCCACGGCGATCAGCAGTTCGGAAACGTCCGGGTCCATGTTCTCGAGTACGGCTTCATACAGGCGCGGGCGGATCACCAGGCGGGGTTCGGGCGATACGATCACCACTTCCAGGTTACCCTCACGCCCTGCCAGCGAAATGGCGCGGGCGGCGGACAGCGCGGCCCAGACACCGGCAAAACCGGAACCGGCGACAAGAATGGTCTGTTTGCTCATGGGTGTTCTCCTTCAGGTTCACCGGACGCAAAGTCTCGATCCGCCGGGCACTATGCCCTGTCAGGCAGGCGCGAGGCACGGCTTTCCCGGCAGCGTCCGGCGAGGACGACGAGAAAGAAGTTCAGGTTTTCAGGGGGAATTGAAGCGGATCAGGAAGGCCCGTCACGCACAGGGCGCCCGGTGCGGGCCGTTCGCGTCGTCTGACGCTCATCCGCCCATTCCTTGAAGTCGGCAAAGAAGCTCTCCGGCGCCTTGCGGCTGAAACGGCTGGCGACTTCGCCCAGCGTCTGGGCGGCAAGCGCATCGCGCATCGCCTTTTCGGCCTGCTTCATCACCGCGTGGATCGCGCAGGTCCCCGAAGTTGCCCAGCCCGGCACGCCGCCTGTGAACAGAGCGCAGCGTTCGCGCACTTCCTGGCAGTCGAACAGCGGCTTCTCGCCTTCGATCGCATCGACGATCTGGAGGAACGTGATCTCATCCGCCGCGCGCCCCAGCCGGTAGCCACCGCGCACGCCTTCGCTGGCGGCGACGATCCCGGCCTTCTCCAGCTTGGGGAAAATCTTTGCGAGAAAGCTGGGTGAGATGCCCTGAATTTCGGCGATCTCACGGCTGCTCAGCGCCTTGCCGTCATTGCCGACGAGCCAGAGCAATCCGTGGATGCCATATTCGACGCTGGTAGTTATGTGAGCCATGAACGCGGAGTTACTCTATCCGCGTTATAGCAGTCAACGATTAAACGCAGACTAAGTTAGTCCTCGTTAATTTTCCATCAGCCTTGGTAGCGCGTTTCTGACAGGTCCAGCTCCCGCGTCAGCTTCTTGGCCGTCTCGCTGCCGATACGGCGGGTCCGCACGAGCTGGAGTACTGCCGCCCGTTCCGCCTTGACGCCCACGAGGCGAAATTCGCGCAGGAGCCGGTCACCGGCGCGGCTTTCAGCGGACTGCTTGCCGCTCAGCCCCTCAACCCGCTCGCGGTAGAGGTTCATCACCTGCCCGCCCGCTTCGGCGTAGATATCCGCGTCCACCTTGTCTGCCGCCAAAGCGTGCTGGTGTCGTTCGATCGCCTGAATGGCAGCTTCGGCAGTGGCGATCCGGGCATTGTCCTCCTCGGCTTGCTTGGCCGGTTCGGCGGGCATCGTCAGCCCCTTCAGCAGGATCGGCAGGGCGACACTGGCCAGCACGAGCGAGACGACGATGACGCCTGCAGCCAGGAAGATCGCAAGGTCGCGCGCGGGGAACGGGGTTCCGTCGTTAAGCGCCAGCGGCAGCGTAAGCACACCGGCCAGCGTGATCGCGCCGCGCACACCGGCGAAGGATGTCGCCGCGACCAGACGCCAGTCCGGGCTCTGGAAACCGTCACCCTTCTTCGCCTTGCGCAGGATGGTGAACTTGAGCGAGGCCCACACCCATATGAACCGCAGCGCCGCAAGGCCCGCGACAATCGCCAGAACATAGGCGCTTAGCCACCACGGCGAGGCGTGGCCGGTCAGCGCGACCGTCTGCTTCGCACCGGCAAGGATGCTCGGCAGCTGCTCACCCAGCAGCACGAAGATGATGCCGTTGAGGGTGAACTGGACCATGTCCCACACCGAATTGCGGCGCATCCGCGTGGCCGCAAGCGCCTGGCGCGAGATTTCCGCGAAGCTCATCGTCACGCCCGCGCTCACCGCGGCAAGGATGCCCGATGCGTGCATGTGTTCGGCCAGCAGATAGGAGCCGAAGGGGATTAGCAGGCTGACGAGGATCTGCGATCCGGTATCTTCACCCCAGCGCTTGGTCACCCAGGCCTTGGCGCGCGTGACTGCGAGGGTGACGATAACGCCGATCGCCAGTCCGCCAAGCGCGACCCAGGCGAAGTTCAGCGCCGCTTCCCCGGCCGAGAACGTGCCCGTAAGCGCCGCCGCCACGGCGAAGCGCAGGCAGACCAGGCCCGAGGCATCGTTGAGCAGCGATTCGCCTTCGAGGATGTGCATCATGCGCTTGGGGATCGGCACACGCGCGGCGATGGCGGAAACCGCGATCGGGTCTGTCGGCGAGACGACAGCGGCAAGAGCGAATGCCACCGCCAGCGGCATGGCCGGGATCATCCAGTGGATGAAGAAACCCATGCCCACCACGGTCATCAGCACCAGCCCGAGGGCCAGTTCGACGACGGTGGAGGCATCCTTGAGCAGTTCATCCTTGGGGATGCGCCAGCCGTCGAGGAACAGCAACGGCGGCAGGAAAAGGAACAGGAAAAGCTCGGGATCAAGCTCGACCCCGTGCGAGGTCGACAGACCGATCGCCGCGCCAAGGACGATCTGGACCAAAGGAGTAGGAATGGAGACCGGCAGCATTCGGGCGAAGGCTCCGCTGACGACTACCGCCAGCAAGAGGAATAGCACGATAGAAACTGTCTCCAAAACTTCACTCCATGTTGCGGTGCACCCAACTTAGGGGACTCGATGCAAAAGACACAACCCCCAGATGTCCTCCTGAACCGTAAAAATGGCCATATTGAGCCAATCGCCATGGCAACGTGATAGCCCGCGCACCGGCGTGCGGTGGTTGTACGCGCAGCTTCGAGGTTCGGGATCGGCCAGCGCTAATCGTTTTGAGACCCTGCCCTACAATAGCGGGTGCCCGTTGCCGGGGCATCCGGTTTTGCGTCAGGCTGCCGCACGCAGACGGATGCGCGTCTGTTCGTACAGAGCAAAAAGCTCGGTGAAATGCTGGGTCATCGTACGCGCTTCCTGCGGCTGCTGCCGCGGGCTGCGCAACACAGTCGCGATGGCACGCGCAGCTGCCGCCGGGTCGCAGGCGGCATACGTCATGCCCGCGCCGTCGCCGGCATGATCCGCTGCCCCGCCAGCATCGGGTACGATGACCGGCGTACCGCTCGCGCGCGCTTCGGCAGCGGCCATGCAGTAGGTTTCCGCCTCGCAGCCGTGGATCAGCGCATCAGGGCTGGCGAGGATGCGCGCGAACATCTCGCGGTCGCGCTCGGGCTCGAACAGGCGGACATGCGGGTTACCGGCGATGTGCTTGATGATCGTGCGCCGCTCGCGCCCCTCGCCGAACATGACGAGACCGATCGGTGACTGCTGGCCCGCGGCGTTGACCGCATCGATCACCATCGGCCAGCGCTTTTCCGGCGAAAGGCGCCCGCAGCCGAGCAGCAGGCTGGCGCTTTCCGGCAGGTCGCAGGCAGCCAGCAACCGTGCGCGCAAGGCAGGATCGCGGTTGACCGGCGAGAAGCGGCCCGGCTCGACACCCATCGGCAGCGTCACCGTGCGCGGCACGCCGCCTTCGGCCAACCGAAGCGAAAGGTCGCTGTTGGCGCATACGACATGGTCGAAGCGGCGGGAGTGGCGGCGCAGATGCTCCCAGTAGACCGAGAACTGCCAGTCGATCGTCCTGCGCGAGAAGACCTGCCCGAACCAGCGATAGGCGAAAGCGGAAAGCGGGTCAGCATGCATCACCAGACTGCGCGGCGCGGCGCCCGCCCAGTCGGCGACGAGGCCGGCGCTGCGCCAGGGCGAGGTCGCCTCGACGAAATCGGGCGCCAGTTCGTCGAGGGCACCGTGCAATTGCTCGGCCGAAGCGAAGTAGCCGTACTTGCGGTCCAGCGGGAAGCGCGGGCTTTTCAGCGTGACGATGCGGGCGTTCGGTCCGCGTTCGACCACGCCGTCCTCGTCTCCGGGGGCGAGGATCACGATTTCGTGTCCTAGTTGCGGCCCGATGCGCAGCTTCTGTTCCACATAAGTGCGCACACCGCCGCCATGCGGGGTGTAAAAGGCGCAGACATCCACGATCCTCATCGCCCGGTCACCTTGCTGCTAGCGGGGCGACACCGAGGCCCCTGCGGTAGTTGAGCACGATCGAAAGCCGGGTCGGTGCGCCGCCCGCGCTGGCGGCCGCGTTGACCGCGCGCGGCTTGCCGAGGAACAACCGGGGGTTGCCCGCGAAACCGATGCCGTCGACCTTCCAGTTGAACTTGCGGTCCTCATCCCGGTCGTGGAGCAGGCTCACCGCATATGTCCCGGGGCCGGGCACCCGCACGCACAGGCGCACGGGGCCGCTCGCCGGGACCGGCAATTCCACGCGGCGGAATGTCTTGCCCTCGCCAATGAGCTTGTTGTCGTCGGCAAGGAAGTCGCGGTCGTTGGCAGGGTATATTTCCAGCTTGAGATTGCCGGTGCGGTCCTTGAGGCCTTCGACCTCGACGATGAAGGCAGACCCGCTCTCGCCGGGCCGGCAGCGGGCTTCGGCCTTGCCGAGATCGGGGGTGGAAGCCACGCTCGCAGCTGCCGCCAGCGGCAGTACGACACCGAGGGACAAGACGGAAATCATGGGCGCCTCTCCAGGTTGACGAGATCGTGCAGGGCCACCAGCGCACCCAGCACAAGGTGCGCGGCAAGGATCAGGCCCGCCATCAGGGCCATCAGCGTGCCGATATCCCGCTCCTCGCCCAGCACCACGACGGTGATGCCGGCAAAGAGCAGGTCCTTGTTCGGGATAAGCGGCAGGCGCGAAACAAGAAGGCGCAGCGTCGCGAGGTAGAACCACCATGACAGCGCGACGCCGGGCAGGACCAGATGCCACAGGATCGCCGACAGCAGGGTCGACAGTATGATGCGGGCCAGGTGCATCCGCCCGATCATCCAGAGGTCGGGCCTGGGAAGGCTGAACACCCGGCGGCGAAACGCCATCGCCGCGATCGAGATCACCAGGATCACACCCAGCGAGAGCATCAATACCCGCGCATCAATGCCCAGCGCGTGGGTTCCCAGCAATGGCAGGACCAGCGCCAGCAGTACCACGGTGACTAGGTTGCCGGTCATCGCGGACAGAATGGCGACGTCCTTGACCGCCCCGAAAGGCGCAGCGGCCAGCGTCACCCGTCGGCGCGCCCAGGTGTAGAAATAAGCCTCGCCCAGATAGCCAAGCAGAAGCTCGTTATAGACCTTCTTGCGCACCAGCGCGAGGAAGCCCGTCGCCGGAATGCCCCAGAGACGGCGGAAGATCAGCCACTCACTGGCGGGAGTGATGAGATAGGATGCGGCAAAAACCAGCCAGAACGCTGGTGACGAGGGGATCATCGCCGGCAGGCGGCGCAGTTCGAGGCTGCTCGTCTCGTGCACCACGGCGGCGATCACCGCGAGCGAGAGCAGGATCGAAAACACAGCGTTGCGCCCGCGATGCGAGGGCCGGTCCTGCGGGGTAAGCTGGATCGCGGGCAGATCGAGGCTGCCTGCAGCAACGGTATGGGACAAGGACATCTCCTGGATGGTCCGAACTACTGTGAGCGCCGCAGCAAACGACATGGCGCCAGCGCGCTGAGGGCAAGGCCAAGCCTGCGGTCATGATCGCGCCGCCGGGCAACATCCTGCATGAGTTCGATGTAGCGATGCGCCGCGCCTTCGACTTCGTAGATCGAGGCCACGGAGCGGGCGCGCTGCGGGTCTCCGCGCATCTGGCGCAGCTGCACCAGCCCTTGCGCGAAAGTTTCGATACAGCCGGGGGGAACGATCAATCCGGTGCGTTCGTGGTCCACAAGGCTGGTCATGCTGACGCAGCAGTCGGTCGCCAGCACGGGCAACCCAGCCGCCAGCGCCTCGACGACGACGCCGGGAAGGCCCTCGTAATCCGAGCTTAGGACCATCGCATCGGCCTTTTCCAACAGCGGATCGATGCTGGTAACGTGACCGGCGAAATGCACCTGCCCGGCGATGCCCAGCCCGTCCACCAGCGCTTCAAGGCGGGCGCGCTCCGGCCCTTCCCCGGCGATGGTCAGTTGATCGTCCGCCCGCGCTGCGCCTGCGAAGGCGCGCAGCAGCAGGGGATAATTCTTTTGCGCCACCAGCCGCCCGGCAGCGAGATAGCGCATGCCCCAGGCAGAAGGCGCGCGCCGCTCGATCCGGCCCAACTGGCGCAGTCGCTGCCGGGTCAGCACCGGATTGGCGATGACGCTGACCTGCCGGGCGTCGGCCAGCATGCACTCCCGGATTTCGCGGCGCATCGGCTCGGACAGGGCGACAAGAGAATCGAACACGGCGCCCTGTGCCCGCAGCCAGGTGCCATAGCCGCTGCGGATTGGCTGCGGCATGTCGGGCCGATGCAGCGCGTTGCTGACCTTGAGCATCATTGGCGGCGCATGACCGCCCAGCAGCAGCTTCATCGCAGCGGCGACAACAGCATAGGTATTACCGGGGCAGAACAGTACATCGACGCGGCGCTCGACCAGGAAGCTGTAGAGGCTGTGGATCATCCACGGCGTTTCCCAGGATGCGGTCGATAGCCGCGTGGGAACGCTCCAGTAATCGAGCGCAGGCGCGCTGCACAGGCCCGAGCCTCCCGAACGGCCAAGCACAACCGTCACCTGATGCCCGGCGCTGCGCCACTGCGTCGCCAGCCCCAGCGCGACACGCTCCACGCCGCCCGGCTCCAGGCTGTGGATCGGAATCGCGATCCTGAGTGGTCCATGTCCAAGCGCTTCGTGCATTTTGTCAGACGCCGCCCCGCCGTCCTTGCCCCTCCAGTCCGCACCGGGCGGGAGGGGAATGAGTTCGTTACCAGCGGCCCTCTATGGAAGGATGATTTCGGGTTTGTGACGACGATACGGCCGGTCGCCTCACCGACACGCCAGCGCCTTTGAACCGTAATGGGGACTGTCAGACAAGGATCTGCACATAGCGGGAAGGCTCATGGCTGCGCGCGAACCGAGCCAGCGTGGCATCGATGCTGGCCACCAGCTCGGGCTTGGTGACGTCGCCCGGATGCACCGCGATCCGCACCGTCGGAAGCATTGGCAAAACCTGCCGCGCCAGCCCGGCAAAGGCGATCGACGAGGCAGTGCGCCCCGCACTGCGACTGGCCCAGGTAATCACCGGACCGCGCACCAGGACTTTGTCGCTGGCCGTGTCCCAGACCCGCCAGTGGTCCTCCGCCAGCGTCAGCCCGCTCCTGCGCAGCGCCGCGCGCGCACCGGGACCATAGAGCCACGCCGGAGCGATAAAGCCCGCCGCTGCGCGGCCCGTCACGTCCTCGACAAGTGCCCTGCCCTTTTGCATTCGGCGCAGCGCTTCGGCTTCCTCGAGTCCCAGGAACTCACCCTCCGATGCCGTCATGTGCCGTGCCTTGATGCGGGCAAGGCCGCGATGCTCGGCGTAATCGCGGTGGAACCAGCCGTGCACGAACATCTCGACCCCCGCATCGGACCACGCCCGCAACCGGGCCTTGAACGCCGGAGCGCTGTCCAGCGGGTGGCGGCCCCAGTGATCGGGAACCACCAGCATGGCAAAGCGCGGGCCGCCCAGCCGCCGCTCAAGCAGCGCGGCAAGCTGTTCCACCTCCCGCTCGAAACCGGGGCCGACATCATGGATCGAGGCAAGAAGGCGCTTGGTTTCGGTCATGGCTATCCCGATGCAGATCGCGGCAGCCAATGCGCTCAGCCAGTTACAGTGTGAAGACGCCGGTCGTCACCGAAATGTCAGAAGGCCGTCAAGATAAAGACCCGGAACTGTCCCTAAACTGTCTGCACCGCGTCAGAAAACACGCCCAGATGCTGCGTCGCACAAGAACTGGCACAGGGGGTTTCAGCCATGCGCACTACATCGATCCGTAATTTCTGTATTCTCGGCGTCAGCCTCGCCGCAATCGCCGCCGCCACGCCCGCTTTCGCCGACGAAGCGGAAGACGCAGACGCCGAGGCCATCGTCGTCACCGGCCAGCGCACGACCTACAACAACGCCGCTCTCGACGAGAACCTGCTGGACGACAAGTCGCCGGTCGCCTCTGCGATCGACCTCATCGGCACCCTGCCCGGCGTACAGGTGAACGAGGGCGACGCCTTCGGTTTCGACGACTGGTCGACCACCTATTCGATCCGCGGCTACCAGACCAACCTCGACACGCAGCAGGTCGGCCTGACCATCGACGGACTGCCCAACGGCGGCTCTGGCTACGGCGGCGGCTCGAAGGCCAATCGTTTCGTCGACACCATGAACATCGGCACGGTTGAAGTCTTCCAGGGCACTGCCGACATCGCCTCGCGCTCGAACGAAGCGCTGGGCGGCACGATCAATTTCGTAACCTCGGACCCTAAGGACGAATTCAACGTACGCCTCTCCGGCTCGGTCGGCGACTATGACGCAAGCCGCTATTACGGCCGTGTCGACACCGGCCTGATCGGCGGCGTCGCCAAGGCGTGGATTTCCTATTCGCACCAGCAAGCCACCGACTGGATGGAAGGCTCGGCGAACAACCGCCGCGACAATTTTGCCGCCAAGTTCATCGTCGACACGCCCGTCAAGCTGACCGGCTACGTCGATTACGACGAGGCGTTCGAAAGCAACTACGACCAGATGTACTCGCAGGCGCAGTTCGCCGCCAATCCCAATTCCGACGGGCTCGTCGGCGTGTGGACCGGCGTGCCTGCGGCCGACCAGCAGTACCGCAAGGTCTGGAACACCAAGCGCAAGAACTTCTTCGCCTACCTCAAGGGTGAAACCACGATCGCCAATACGATCGACCTCAAAGCCTCGGTCTACTACCACGACATGGCTGGCCGCGGTGACTGGGCGCCGCCTTACATCGTCGATGTGATTCAGGACGGAGCCGGCCCGCAGAGCGAAATCTCTGGAGGCTCGGTCAAGGGCACACCCGCATGGTGGGCCGGCCTGCCCGCAGGCTCCGGCACTCCGGTTTATTATGCCACCAATGCGTCCGGCGCGGCGGTCGATCCGACCACGGCGGCCAGCTTCCTGTGGCAGCAGTCCTACCGCCATACCCATTACCGCAAGGACCGCCTCGGCGGCACCGCCGACGCGGCATGGAACGCGCAGTTCGGGATGGTCGAGAACACCCTGCGCGGCGGCCTGTGGTACGAGGACACCAACCGCCGCGAATGGCGCGACTGGCACCACCTCACCGACACCCGTGTCGGCCCGGCCTATGACGCCGCACCGTACTGGACCCAGTACGACCGCAAGTATCCGCAGACTACCTTCAAATGGTACGTCGAGGAGCAAGTCCAAGTCGGCCCGGTGACGGCCAACGTGGGCGCCAAGCAGTTCATCAACCACATCGACCGCGAGGACCTGTTCGGCGAAACCCCGAACCTGAAGACCAAGTCGAAGTCAAAGGTCCTGTGGTCCGGCGGCGTCAAGGTCGAACCGCTCGACGGTCTCGACGTGTTCGGCGGCTATTCGGAAAACTTCAAGGCGCTGAGCGATACCCTGCTCGAATACAGTGCCGACGCCATCGAGAACATCGAACCGGAGACCGCCGAGAACTGGGAAGCGGGCGTGCGTTACGCCAGCCCGATCTTCAACGCCTCGGCCACCTGGTTCAAAAGCAAATTCTCCAATCAGGTGATCTTCGTCCCGTCCTCGACCTCGGCCGGGCCGGATTACCTGAGCGAAGGCGACGGCCGGTTCTTCAATGCCGGCGGCATCGACTCCGAAGGCTTCGAACTGCTCGCCAACGTGCGGCCGGTGGCGGGAGTCAGCCTCTACGGTGCCTATACCCACATCGACGCGACCTACCGCGGCACGGGCAGCACCGAACTCGACGCCGAGCAGGGCGTGACCGCCGGCAACCGCGTTGCCGGAATTCCCAAGGACATGTGGGTACTCTCGGGCACCTACACCTACGGACCGGTCAAGCTGGGCCTGACCGGCAAGTACACCGGCAATCGCTTCGTCAATGCGGACAACAGCTGGACCGCGAAAAACTACTTCCTCACCGACCTCTCGGTCGCGGTGAAGGGCGAGGCGCTGAGCGACCGTTTCAAGGCGCTGGAGTTCTCGCTCAACATCACCAACCTCACGGACGAGAGCTACCTCGGCGGTATCTCGGGCAACTACGCCTGGATCGGCACCCCGCGCACGATGATCTTCAGCGCTACCGCCGACTTCTGATCCTCCTTTTAAACTACTGGTAAAAAGCCGGGCCGGCGCAGCGATGCGTCGGCCCGCAACTTTTCCTGCGGGCTCCGGCGAGCTGCCCCCCAACCGCATTCCCCACATCGACAAGGCTTGACTGCCTAGTCCCGGACAGGCAGAGACGCTTTATATGCGATTGCCTCGCAATAGCGTTATTGAAGCAATGGGGACGACGATTTTTCATGCCGATACCTTTGCCGAACATCGGTCTTCTCGGGGCATATTGCGCAGCCGGGCGTCGGGCTTCGCAGCGGGGGGCAAGGCAATCGCTTCGAACGTAGGATGCGACTGAAATCACAGGAAACCACAGACCGATGAACCGCATCACGACTTTTCTGGCAACCGGCCTCCTCTCGATCGCCCTGGCCACCAGCCCGGCGCTGGCTCATCCGCCGATCAGTGCCGAGAAGGCCGCCGCCGGTTTCGAGCAGGACCGCGCCGACATCCTCGCCATGGCAGGCACCTTCAAGGTGCGCTTCGACATGCAGGAATCGACCCCCTGGGCAACGGGCTATACCCCGCTGGAACGCAAGATCTCCGGCGGCAACGAAGTGGTCCGCGTAGTCGAGGATACTGGCCGCAAGATCGTGCTCCAGCACATGCTGGTGGCCGAACACGACGGCCAGACCATGGTCATCAAGCACTGGCGCCAGGACTGGGAATTCGAGCCGACTCGCGTCCTCGTCTATGCCGACCGCAACACCTGGAAGTGGGAAGATGTACCCGAGAAATTCCGTACCGGCCGCTGGTCGCAGACGGTCTTTCAGGTCGACGATTCCCCGCGGTACAGCGGCTGGGGTCAGTTCGAGACGCAGGGAGGGGTGCGCCGCTGGCGTTCCAGCTGGACCTGGCGCCCGCTCGCCCGCCGCGATGCCGTGCGCGATCCGGTATATGACCGCTACCTCTCCATCAACCGCCACCAGAACACACCCGACGGGTGGATTCACTGGCAGGATAACACCAAGATGGGCCTCAAGGACGGCAAGCTAGCCCCCATCGTTCAGGAATACCTGCTCAATACCTACACCCGCTTCGACGGCTACGACGTCAAGGCAGCTGACGACTACTGGGCCGCGACCAGCGACTACTGGGCCCAAGTCCGCGCCGAATGGTCCCGCGTGGCCGAGGCGAACGGCGGCATCGCCGTGGACGAAAAGGCCGATACCGGCACTGTCATCAGCGGCCGCCTGATGGAACTCGCCGACGATATCCAGGCAGGCAAGATCAAGACCGCCAAGGCAGCGGCCGAAGCCCGCAAGCTGATCGCTGCCAACACCCGCAAAATCTAGGTTCAGGAGCGCCCGCCCCATGTACGACTTCATCGACCGCCCCGTCACCGAACTCGACAACGACGGGCGCTTCCTGCTCTGGGCGATGCGCGGCTGGGCCCATTGTGCTGCCAAAGGCAACTGTCCCGCCCAGTCGCTCGGCCGGGCGTTCGCCGGATTCAATGCCCAGGCCGTCCTGCCTGACTTCCATATCGCCATGTCGCTGCTCAGTCGCCGCGCCAGCGAACGCGTCATGCTGGCCCCCATGGGTTGCTGCCGAATTGCCGAACACGAGGCCATGCTGCTTGCGCTTTGGCGCGATGTCGGTATAGGGCGCCGCGAGAACGTGCGTGCGACTCTGTCGCACGTCGTGCCGGCGGACACGGTGGCCGCGGTAGCGCAGGCAATGTCCCGTGCCAGTGCCGCGATGACTATCGCCGGCTTCGGCATATCCCTGATTAACCCGCAGAATATCGAGGACTGAAGTTGATGAGCGATCACAAGGCCGAGGCGGCTACCCTGGCTTCCACCACGCTGGAGCCGATTGTCCTTGAGCCTACTGCCGCCCTGACCGTGGAAGAGGTCCTCTCGGTCCACCACTGGAACGACCACCTCTTCAGCTTCAAGATCACGCGGCCCGCCTCGTTCCGCTTTCGCTCGGGCGAGTTCATCATGATCGGCCTCCAGGGCGACAACGGCAAGCCGCTGCTGCGCGCCTATTCGATCGCCAGCCCCTCGTGGGCAGAGGAAATCGAGTTCCTCTCGATCAAGGTCGAAGACGGTCCGCTGACCTCCAAGCTGCAGAAGATCCAGCCGGGTGACCACATCTACCTCGGCCGCAAGCCGGTCGGTACGCTGGTGACCGACGCGCTTTCGCCGGGCAAGCGCCTGTTCCTGTTCGGCTCGGGCACCGGCCTCGCGCCGTTCCTCTCGCTGATCCGCGACCCGGACGTCTATGAGGCGTTCGAGCAGGTGATCGTGGTCCACTCGGTACGCACCGTCGCCGACCTCGCCTTCCGCGAAGAGCTGGAAAGCCAGCTTGCCGGCGATCCGCTGGTCGAGGACCAGGCGCTGCTCCAGCTGACCTACGTGCCCACCGTCACGCGTGAGGAATTCCACACCACCGGCCGCATCAATACGCTGATCGACAACGGCCGCCTGTTCGAGGGACTCAAGGGTGAAGCCCGCCTCGTCCCCGAAAGCGACCGCGTGATGCTGTGCGGATCGATGGCCATGAACAAGGACATTGCCGCAATGCTCGAAGGTCTCGGCTTCGTGGAAGGCTCCAACAACAAGCCCGCCGACTTCGTTATCGAGCGCGCCTTCGTCGGCTGACGAACCGGCCTTACCGAATGCAATACGGGCCCCGGCGCGACATCGTGCCGGGGCCCGCTGCGTTTGGAATGCTAGGCTTCCGTCACCTGCAAGGGCGCTCCGGCGAAGTCCTGCGCCGCCACCGTATCGATCTGCCGTTCGATCCCGCGCGTCAACGCAGCCGGGACGGTAACCGCGAAACCGCGTGCGATCAGACCGTCGATTGCCCAGCGCACGCAGTAGTCGGCAGCGACCCCGATCACCGTGACCTCGTCCACCCCGCTCGCCTTCAGGTCAGCGAAGAATTGTTCGCGGGGTACCGGCACTGCCTGCAGGTCGCGCGCGTTTTCTATTTCAAGGGCCGGCTCCGCCCACATGTCGAACACGCCCTTCTCGATGCGCCATGCCGCGATCGCGGGATCGATCAGCGTCGCATCCAGCAGGTTCGCCCAGCCGTCGCTACCGCGCACGCAGTGGATCGGAAACGCCTCAGCCTCGGGCGAGCCGGCGTAGATTGCAGGCTCGTGCGTGTCGAAAGTGAACAGCACCCCTGCGGTATCGCGCGGATCAAGCGCCGAGAGCCAGGCGTTCATGGGCTCCACCAGAGCCTCCGCACCGGCGACCGCGAGCGCGCCCTGCGCCTTCATGAAGTCCTTCTGGGTATCCACCGCGATCACGAAGCGCGCCATCAAACCATCCCTAATTACCTGCCGCTTGACATATATCTATATTGAACATAAGTAAAGTTTATCTTGCATATAAGGCTTATTCGATGACGGAATCCCAGTTCCTCGAAGAGTATGATCCCGCTGCCTACGAAAGGCCATCGGTCACTGTCGATCTCGTCCTGATAGGACTGCGCGGCGGCCGTCCGGCGGTGCTGCTGCAGGAACGGCGCGATCCTCCCTTTGCCGGGCGCTGGGCGCTGCCCGGCAGCTTCGTCGGCGTGGAAGAGGCATTGGAGAGCGCGGCCGTGCGGACACTTCACGAAAAGGCCCGGCTTGAAAAAGCTCATCTGGAACAGCTTTACACCTTCGGTACGGTGGACCGCGATCCTCGGATGCGGGTCATAACCGTCGTCTGGCTCGCCCTGCTGAATGAGCAGGACTTCACCGCCGCGCTGGCGGCAAACCCGGCGCTTCTGCCCGCCGCCATCGACGTAACCTGGACGGGCGAGGCAGGTGGCCCGATCAAGGTGGCGACGCCGAACGGCGCTCAAATCGACCTGGCGTTCGACCATGCCGCCATAATCGCCGTTGCCGTGCAGCGGCTGCGCGGCAAGCTGGACTATTCCGAGGTCGGCTTCGCGCTGCTGCCGGAACTGTTCACCCTGCGCCAGCTTCAGGACGTACACGAGGCGATCCTGGGCACCGCGCTAAACAAGCCCGCCTTCCGGCGGCGGATGCAGGACCGGGGCTGGCTCGCCGCTACCGGCACGCGAGAGGAAGGCACGTCCTACCGCCCCGCCGAACTCTTTCGTTACCAAAGACCGCTCTGACCTCAAAGAGGGGGCCATCATCGCCTCGACCGGGGCCGCGGGGTACACATTTCACCCGCGCCCCGTTGCCTCCACCTCGTCATCGGGTAAGGACAGTTCCATGGCCGTCACAGATCTCGCAACCCGCACTTACGACCACAATTTCCGGCTCGACCCGATAGTGCGCAGCCTTCTCGACACCGACTTCTACAAGCTGCTGATGTTGCAGATGATCCGGCACATCCATTCCGACGTGCAGGCGACCTTTTCGCTCATCAACCGCACCACCTCGGTGAAACTGGCTGAAGTGATCGACGAGGCGGAACTGCGCGCGCAGTTGGACCATGCCCGTTCCGTGCGGTTCTCCAAAAAGGAGCTGATCTGGCTGGCCGGCAACAGCTTCTACGGCAAGCAGCAGATGTTCGCGCCCGATTTCATTGCCTGGCTGGCCGAGTTTCGCCTCCCGGCCTATGACCTGCGCAAGGTCGACGGGCAGTACGAACTGCGCTTCGACGGCCCCTGGACTCACACCACCATGTGGGAAATCCCGGCGCTGGCGATCATCAACGAGCTGCGCTCGCGCGCGGCGATGCGCGACCGGGGCAAGTTCGCGCTCGACGTGATCTACGCCCGCGCCAAAACCAAGCTGTGGGACAAGGTGGAACGGCTCCGCAAGCTGCCCGACCTCGTGATTTCGGACTTCGGCACGCGTCGCCGCCATGGCTTCCTGTGGCAGCGCTGGTGTGTCGATGCCCTGAAGGAGGGGCTGGGCAACCGCTTCATCGGCACCTCCAACGTGCTGCTGGCGATGGACGCAGACCTTGAGGCGATCGGCACCAATGCGCACGAACTGCCGATGGTCGCCGCCGCCCTCGCCGACAGCGACGAAGCGCTCCTCAACGCGCCCTATCAGGTGCTGGAGGAGTGGCAGGCCCACTACAACGGCAACCTCCTGATCGCCCTGCCCGACGCCTTCGGCACCACTGCGTTCCTGAAGAACGCGCCGGACTGGCTGGCCAACTGGACCGGCTTCCGCCCCGACAGCGCGCCCCCGATAGAGGCCGGCGAACAGATCATCCGCTGGTGGCAGGATCGCGGCGTCGACCCCGCCAAGCGGCTGCTGATCTTCTCCGACGGCATGGACATCGATACCATCGAGCAGACCTACCGCCACTTCCACGGCCGGGTGCGCATGAGCTTTGGCTGGGGCACCAACCTCACCAACGATTTTCGCGGCTGCGACCCGGACGGCGTTGCCGGTCTCGAACCGATCTCGCTCGTCTGCAAGGTGACGAGCGCGAATGGCCGCCCGGCTGTCAAACTGTCAGACAACCCGTCGAAGGCGACCGGCCTGCCCGAGCAGGTCGCGCGCTATCGCCGCGTCTTCGGCACGGCCGGCCACGTCGCCGCTCCCGTCTACGTCTGAGCGGTCTGCACGAAAACAGCATGGCCGCTCCTTTCTGACGGACCTTTCCTGCCTGCTTCCACTTCAGCTAGACCAGTCCGCGTGATCGGCGTAGCCATTCGGCTTGTTCCTCAAAAGCAGGATACGCCGGGCCATGGCAGCAAACGACACGCAACAGGCGTCCTCGCCAGCGGGCACAGACGAACGCGTTCGCCAGCGACAGGTCTGGCTGACCATCCTCATTGTTGCGTTGTCGATCTGGGTCGCGCTGGAGTTTCTGACACCGATCGCTTGGGCAGCAGTTCTCGCCATCGCACAGTGGCCCCTGTTTCGCCGTGCGCTGGCACGCTATCCCGAACGGGCGGGGCTGCTGGCTTTCGCTTTCACGGCTGCCACTGCATTGCTGGTCATCCTGCCGCTGTCGCTGGCGGCCGTGTCGTTGGCGAAGGAAAGCGATACCGCACTTGCCTGGCTCAATCACGCGCAGCAATCGGGCATCCAGATGCCGACCTGGTTGCCCGCCCTTCCCCTGCTGGGAAGCCGCCTTGCCAGTTATTGGCAGCAACATCTCGGGACGCCGCAGGCCGCGCACACTCTTCTCGGGACGGTCAGCGCCGCTTCGGTAATCAGTTGGACCCGCTCGATCGGTAGCGAAGTTGCACGGGAATCGGCCCTGTTTCTCATAACTCTCCTTGCGCTCGTATCCCTGCTGGCGCGGGGGCAGCAGATTGCCGAGAAAACCCGGGTGATCGCGATCGGCATGTTCGGCAATTTCGGCGCTGATTTCGTTCAGCGCATTGCGGGTGCAGTGCGCGCGACAGTCAACGGCACGATCATGGTGTCGGTGCTCGAAGGTTCCATCCTCGGCGTTGGCTATGCTGTCGCGGGCGTGCCCCAGCCCCTCCTCTTCGCGACGTTCACCATGATCCTCGCGCTGATCCCGTTCGGAGCCTGGGCAGCCTTTGGCCTGGCCAGCCTGATCCTGATGGGCACCGACCATATCCTGGCCGGAGGGTTGCTGTTCGCATTCGGCGCTGTCGTGATGACGGTTGGTGACAATGTCGTGCAGCCGAGCATCATCGGTAGCGCGGTGGAACTGCCATTCCTGATGGCACTTGTCGGCGCGTTTGGCGGCCTTGCCGAGATGGGGCTGGTCGGGCTTTTCGTCGGCCCTGTGATCATGGCGGCCCTGTTGCTGGTTGCCAGAGAATGGCTGGAGCAGGCACCGGTCCGTCCATCGCCGAATTAGCGCCTCACCGGGGATAAACGGCACGCCCTCTATTGGCAGCGGGCGAACGGCGGAGCGCGTTCCTGCTCTCCGCCTTCGATACCTCGTCAGAACCTTGTCTTCACCGTCACGCCATAAGTGCGGGGATCGCCGAGGGTGCCGGTGATCGAGCCGGTCGTTCCCGCCGACAGGCTGAGATAGTAGAGCTTGTTGGTCAGGTTGCGCCCCCACACCTGAATGTCGACGAGGCCATCGAGCGCCCTTACGCCAAGCCGCGCATTGACCAGCGAAAAGGCCGGGATCTGGGAATAACGCGAGAGACTGACGGTAGTGTAGAAATTCGAGCGATAGGAGTAGTCGCCGCCCGCATAGACCTCGCTGTCACGTCCGAACACCGATCCCACTTCGGAATGCGCCTCGCCGCCTGCGGAAATCGCCCACTTCGACACGCCCGGCAGGCGCCTCCCGCTCATATCGCAGGTGGACTGGCCGGTGATTTCGATAGGGCAAGGTGCATCGGCATAATTGACATATTTAGCATCGGTATAGGCACCCGAGGCGTAAAGCGAGAGCCACGGCGCAGGATTGGCGCGAAGGTCGCCCTCAAAGCCGCGTGTGCGGACTTTGCCGACATTGGTGAAGTACGAAAGGTTGTTCCGGTCCACATCGACTACCGTGGTCTGGTAATCGGCATCGTCGGTCCAGAACGCGGCGAGGTTGGCGGTCAGCCTGTTCCCGAACCAGGCGGTCTTCACGCCCAGTTCGTAGCTGTCGATCGTCTCCGGCTTGATGACCGGATCGGCCGCATAAGTGCCGGTCGTCGTGATGTTCGCCAAGTTCAGGCCGCCGAACTTGTGGCCATGCGCATAAGTCGCATAGATCAGCGAATCCGGCGTCACCTTCCAGGACAGCGTAGCGCTGCCTGAGAGGCGCCCCTCGCTGGTGCTGGCGCTGTAGTAGTTGGCGACGCCGTAACGCCCGCGAATGGTGTTCGCGGCCGTGAGCTGGGCAGCGGTCAGACCATCAAGACTGGCGCCTGTTGCGGTCTGGTCGAAATAGCCGGTCTTGGTTTCGTATGTGTAGCGAAGCCCGCCGGTAAAATCGATCGTGGGCGTGACGTGCCAGATAGCCTGTCCGAACGCCGCGTAGCTGTTCGTAACGGGCTTGGAACGACCGATGATGGTGTAGCCATTCAACGCCGCCGCCGCGGCGGTGGAATTGACGCTGGGGGCGACGAACCATGCCGCTGCGTCCTGCCCATAAGCGTTCACCGATTCAGCATCGATCGACTGCCACAGGTAATAGAGGCCCGCCACATAATCGATCTTGCGGGTGCCCTCCGAAGCAATGCGCAGTTCCTGACTGAACTGGCGCTGCTCATTGCTCTGGTGGAAGTCGGTGCCGGCATCGAGGCGGGTGGAATCGCCGTCGTTGTGCGGATACCAGTTCCATGCGCGGTAGGCGGTGACGGACGTGATCGTATTACCCGGGATCGATAGTTCCGCGATCGAGTTCACACCCCACTGGTTCATCTTGTACCGCGGATTGGCGTTGGTATCGACGATGCGCGCGCCCGGATCGACGGCGACCGGCGTATAGCCGACCCGTGCCGCGCGGTCGTAGTAATTGTTCGCGAAGACGGTGCCGTTATCATACTCGGCCATCACCCCGGTCAATACCGAGGCGGATGTCTTGGAGTGCTGACGCCCGTAATCGCCGATGAGGCGCAGCTTGAAATTGCTGGAGGGTGTAAACAGCAGTTGCCCGCGCAGGCCGAAGTCGTGGTAGTCCTGCGTATCGTCGCCATCGTAGCGGTTGGTCATGTAGCCGTCGCGGTCGGTCTTGGAGACATAGATACGTGCAGCCAGCAAATCGTCCACCAGGGCGCCGCTGGCATAGGCGTGGAGCTGCCGGAAGTTGTAGTTTCCAACCGTGATGTCGCCGCCGGCCTCAGGCTCGAAGGTAGGTGACTTGGTGGTGACGACCACGGCACCGGCCGACGTATTCTTGCCGAAGAGCGTGCCCTGCGGCCCGCGCAGGACCTCGATCCTCTCAACGTCGGAAAGGTCGAACACCGCCTGCCCCGGCCGCGCGAGGTAGACCTGATCGACATAGACGCCGACCGCCGGCTCAAGCCCGTCATTGTAGACCGAAACGTTGTTGCCAAGGCCCCGAATGTTGATGCTGGTGTTGCGCGGATTGGTCTGGGTGACGACGAGGCTGGGCGTCAACTGCTGCAAGTCACGCAAGTTGTAGGTGCGCGTGGCTGCAAGTTGTTCGCCGCCAAAAGCGTTGGCCGCGACCGGCACGTCCTGAATGCGTTCGTTGCGGCGGCGTGCGGTAACCATGATGTCCGTGCTGGCACCGCGATCGAACCCGATATCCTCCGCCGCAGCATCGTCAGCGGCGACTGTTCCATCGGCTTCGGCGGCCAGCACGGGCATGGCGGCCAGCGCAGTCGTCCCGATCAGGGCAAGCGTCGTGGCGCGCAGAATTCTCTTCATCTTCAAACCTTTTTGCGAATGCGACCATCGGCCGGGCGGCCATGAGAAATCTCAATTGAATTGGTAGAGATACTCACGTGACCGGCAACAAAGATTCTCTACCATTGAGATAGAGAATCTTTGTTGGGCGCATGCTCCTTTGCCGCCAAGCTGGTGACTTCCCTTCCAGCCACAACGGAATGCTCGTGACCCGACCCGTCAAATACCGCTCTGATCGCCCCATCAAGCGCAGGGCGGCCTTCATCGCCGCCGCCTTGATGAGCACTCTTCTGACCTCGCCGCTCGCAGCGCAGACACCCTCTGGACCGGCAGCCCCCGCCAGCGCACCGCAGGAAGCAAAGCGCCCCAACTTCCTGGTAATCGTCGCCGATGACCTTGGCTGGTCGGATCTGGGCGCATTCGGCGGCGAGATCGCCACCCCCAACCTCGACGCGCTGGCGACCAGCGGGGTGCGCTTCACCGGTTTCCACACCGCGCCCACCTGCTCGCCCACACGCTCGATGCTGTTGAGCGGGGTCGACAACCACGAGGCCGGTATCGGAACCATGGCGGAATCGCTGGGGCCGTCGCAGATCGGCCGACCGGGTTACGAAGGCTATCTCAACGACCGCGTCGCCTCGATTGCGGAACTGCTGCAGCAGGGTGGCTACCGCACGGTCATGTCCGGCAAGTGGCACCTGGGCCTCACCCCGGAACGCGGCCCCGCCGCGCGCGGGTTCGAGCGTTCGTTCGCGCTGCTCCAGGGCCTTGGCAACCACTTCGGCGGCGACCAGGACGGTGCCTGGAAGAAGGCCAAGGCCAACAGCGTCTACCGCGACGACGGGAAAATCACCCGCTTCCCCATCGGACGCTATTCAGCGGACTATTTCGCCGACCGCCTGATCGGATTCCTCGACGAAGGCGCGTCGGACGAACGCCCGTTCTTCGCCTATCTGCCATTCACTACGCCGCACTGGCCAATGCAGGCCCCGGCCGAGACGATCGCCAAGTACAAAGGGCGCTACGACGCCGGTTACGAGGCCCTTCGCCAGAAGCGCCTCGCACGGCAGAAGGAACTGGGCCTCGTCGCCCTCGACCAGCAGCCCCATGCGCCCGACGGTGTCAAACCATGGGACAGCCTGAGCCCTGAGGAGAGGGCCCTCGAAGCGCGCAAGATGGAAGTCTACGCCGCGATGGTCGACAGGATGGACCAGAACGTCGGCCGGGTGATCGCCGAACTCAAGCGCACTGGCAAATACGAGGACACCGTGATCGTCTTCCTCGCCGACAACGGTCCCGAAGGCAGCGAGATCGACGCACCGTTCCAGGTGCGCGGCGTCGCAGACGGTGCGAAGAAGCTGGGCATCGACAACCGGCTGGAGAACATCGGCAACGCCACCTCCTACGTCGGATACGGCGCCGGCTGGGCGCAGGCGAACAGTTCCCCGTCATGGCTGGTCAAGGGTTACCCGACCGAAGGCGGAACCAGGGTCACTGCTTTCGCCTCCGGCAAGGGCGTCGTCGGAGACAGGATCGCTCGTGGCTACCTCAGCGTAACCGATGTGGCGCCGACGCTGCTCGACCTTGCCGGCCTGCCGCAACCCGCCAGCTTCAAGGGCCGCCCGATCCTGCCGTTCGAGGGCAAGAGCCTTGTCGCGGTGCTGGAAAACAAGGCCACCGAAGTACGAGGCCCCGCTGAGCCTGTAGGCACGGAACTCTTCTACCGCCGCGCGCTGCGAAAGGGCGACTGGAAGGCGGTCTACATCCCCAAGACCGGCTCCACCTACCCGCGCGACGGCGCAGGTGAAGGCAAGTGGCAACTGTTCAACCTCGCCACCGACCCGGCGGAAAGCGTTGACCTCGCGGCCAGCCATGCCGACAAACTGGCGGAACTCGTGGCCGATTGGGATAGCTACGCCAAAGCCAAGGGCGTGATCCTGCCCGCTTCGCCAACAGGTAATCCGGGAACCTGAATGTTACCGCGGACCTCGCTCATCTCGCTTTCCAGCGGGCAGGGCGAGGTCCGCCCTCACAATACCTGTCACGGGTATCTGAAGACAAATGGCCGCCTGCGGAAAACCCGGGACGCTTCATCCTTCCCTTCAGTCGAGGCTGATGCTTACGTGGGGAATGTCGCCTTCGAGAACACCGTGAGGCGTTCGATAGTCAGTCACGGTGACGCCGATGTCGCGACCGACATCAAGCGTTTCCGTGTTGCCGCTGGGCATGAGAAGGCTCGAGGCGAGCCTGCCGCGTGCGAGTTCCTGCGTCCCGCTGCTGAGGATCACCTCGGCGGGGCCGGCCCGGCCTTCCACCGCGAAGCGCAGGCGCAGCTTGTTCGCCCCCTTCGGCAAAGCCGTATCAGCCTTGATGCGGATGATTTCAGCCGGGTCGGTAGAGCGTGCCCAGACAAACGTGGGACGACCCTCGTCAAGGAACAGGCTCCAGCCTCCTGAGTGACTGCCCAGCGCCAGCACCGCGCCGGAAGCGCCGTTCCTGTCCAGCACAAGATCTGCATCGACAGTGAACGAACGCCCGACCAGGCGCGGTTCGGCGGCGGTCGGCAGGCTGACGTCCTTGCCCCAGAAATCGAACTGCTTGCGCCCGCTGCCTCCCATCATGGCGGCGGTCGCCCGGCCGCGCCCTGCGGTATGGAACAGCGGATAGACGTTGTTCCGCTCCGCCTCTCGCCTCCATGTAGCGATCATCGCCTCGACGCGCGCAGGCTCCTTCGCCGCAAGGTCCGTCGACTGGCTGAAATCATGATCGAGATCGTAGAGCGACCACTGCAGCGCTGGCTTGAGGCCATTGCGGGGCGCCATCTCCCAGGAAAGTCGCCCATCCTCGCCGCTCAGAAACCAGCCATCCTGATAAAGCCCGACCTTGCCGCTCATCTCGAAGTATTGGGTGCGCGGTTTGGCCGCGTCGCACCGCGCAAGGCTGGACAGCAGGCTCTGTCCATCCATGGGCTTCTGCGCCGTGCCCAGCACCATTGTGGGCGCAGGCAGGTGCGCCGCTTCCAACACGGTCGGGGCAATATCGATCAGATGCCCGAACTGACCACATACTCCGCCGGGGTGAGCAACGTGCCCCGGCCACGAAAGGATCATGCCGTCGCGAATGCCGCCCAGCATCGAGGCATACTGTTTGCTCCAACGCAGCGGCGTATTCATCGCGAGCGCCCAGCCCGCGGCGTAATTCTCGTAGCTCGTCGGACCGCCCAGCTTGTCAATGCTGGCATGCGTGTAGACTTCGCTTTCATCATCCGCGCCCATCGCGCGCAGTTCGTTGAACGCGCCCTTTGGGCCGCCTTCCGCGCTCGACCCGTTGTCACCGATAACGAGCGCGACCAACGTGTGGCCAAGCTCACCCATGCGCTCCAGTTCGTCCAGCACGCGGCCGAACTGCTCGTCCTGATAGGCGAGCTGCGCCGCGGCGACTTCCATTCCGCGCGCGGAATATGCTTTTTCTTCGGGCGAGAGGCCGGCCCAGGCAGGGATCTCCGCGGGCCGGGGCGTCAGCCGGGTGCCCTTGGGCACGATACCCGCCGCGATTTGCCGCCGCAGGGTCTGTTCGCGCAGCTTGTCCCAGCCCTGGTCGAACTGCCCTTTGAAGCGGGCGATGTATTCAGGCGGAGCCTGATGCGGCGCATGCGTGGAACCGGGCGCATAGTAGATCATGAACGGCCTGTCGGGCGCCCCGGCCTTCTGGTTGTGGACCCAGCGGATCAGGTCGTCTGCGAGCCGCCGATCAAGCATCTTCCCGCCGTTGCCCACACCTCCTTCGTCCGGGTCCACCCGACTGGTGCCCCGGTACAGGTTGGGCGCGAACTGGTCGCTGTCACCCGCGTTGAAGCCGTAGAAGTATTCGAAGCCAAGCCCCGTCGGCCAGTTGTTGAAAGGTCCGGCCTCGCTGCGCTCGTCGGCAGGCGTATTGTGATGCTTGCCGATCATGGCAGTGCTGTACCCGTTAAGCCTTAGCACCTGCGCGATGGTGGCGGTTTCGGGCAGAATACCGCCGCCATATCCGGGAAAGCCCAGGCGCAAGTCGGAAAGGTATCCGACACCCGCGTTGTGGTGGTTGCGCCCGGTAAGCAATGCCGCGCGGCTGGGCGAGCAGATCGCGGTGGTATGGAAGCGGTTGTAACGCTGCCCCATCATCGCCAGCCGCTGGAAATTGGGAGTCGGCACCGGCCCACCGAACGTACTGGCCATCGAGAAGCCAGTGTCGTCCGACATGAACAGCAACACGTTGGGGGCGCCCTCCGGCGGCCGCACGGGTCGGAATTGCATGGGGGTGGAGTCCACGGATTCCTCGGCTATGGTGCCGGTGAACAGCGGCGCAGCGACTGGCAGCACCGTACGATCCTGGCCCAGAGCCGAGCCGCCCGTAATTATTGCCAGCGCCGCACAGGCGAACTTGAGATGGCTCTTCATGACAAGGGCTCCTTCGCTGCGGGCGCGCCGAAGGCAGCGGCGGCCATGATGATGGCATTTTCGAACTGGCGGCGGGCTTCGACGGACGGGACGCTGTCGTTATCCATGACCTGCATGGCGGTCGTGAGCATGGTCAGCACCAGACGCAGGCGTCGATGGCCCTCACCGCGGATATCCGGCGGCAGGCAGGAGACGAGCAATTGGGTGACCCGCTCCGATTGCGGATAGTCCTTGACGACGAGCCCTCGCGCCGAAGCCATGCCGGAACGCTCCAGGCCTCCCAGGAAGCGTGCGAAGCTGTGCTGGCCGTTGGCGCCGGTCTGTTCGAACAACGGCAGGGCGAAGACGGTCATCAACTCGAGGATCGTGGGCGTTCCGCCTCGGGCATCGACAACAGCCAGCAATTCCCCGCGCCGCCGATCGAGTTCGGGCAGCCGGCGGTGAAGCACGGCCTGGACCAGATCATCCTTACTACCGAAATGGTAGGCCACGACATTGGTGTTCAGCGCGCCGATGGCCGCCGCAATCTGCCGCGTGGATGTCGTTTCCAGCCCGCCGTCGGCAATCAGGCGTTCGGCTGCGTCGATCAGCGCATCGCGTGTGGCTTCTCGTCGCGGATCATTACGCTGGCGTCTGGATGTGTTCATCTTGCTCTCCCGCCGCGTATAATAAGGCGGGTGAGTTATTTTAGACAATCGACAACTCGGTTCTCGGCCATCTCACCGCATGAGCGATCATTGGTCCCTGAACACCATACTCGGCGCCCTTGCGCAGATACTTCAAATGGTTGGAGCTACACGCTGGCCGTCGATTTACCCGTCATCGTGTCATGTGCGGCGGGGCACCCGGCTCCGCCGCACATGCGTCGTCACCGCTGCGACACATCCTCGATCCGCACCGGCGCAAGGCGGGGGCTGAGGATATGCACCACCAGCAGGGCCAGCAGGTAAGCGCTCGCACAGATCGCGAAGAGCACCTCGTAGCTATGGGTCGCGTCCAGAATGTACCCGGCGAACAGAGCCATGCCCATACCGCCAAAAGCGCCCACGGTCCCGCCGATGCCGACCACCGAACCCACCGCACCGCGGGGGAACACGTCCGACGGCAGAGTATAGAGGTTCGCGGAAAACGCCTGATGCGCCGCCGTGGCTAGGCCGATCACCAGCACCGCCATCCACACGTTGTCGATGCCCTGCACGAACCAGATCGGCAGTACACAGACAGCGCAGATCAGCATCGTCACCTTGCGCGCAAAGTTCGGCGTGCGCCCGCTCTTGATGAGCTTCGAGGAAAGCCAGCCACCTGCTACACTGCCCAGATCCGAGATCAGGTAAATCGCGGCCAGCGGCAGGCCGAAAGTCTTGAGGTCTAGGTCGTAGCGGTCGAACAGGTAGCCCGGCAGCCAGAACAGGAAAAACCACCAGATCGGGTCGATAAGGAACTTGCCCAGGGCATAGGCCCAGGTTTCCTTGACCGTGAGCAAGCGGGCCCAACCGATCTGCTCGACAGGGTCGGCCGGGTCCTGCCGTATCCAGGCGAGTTCGCCGGGAGTGACGCGGGCATTTTCGCTGGGATGGCGGTAGACCATCCACCACACCGCCAGCCAGGCGATGCCGAACAGGCCGGTTACGAAGAAGGCCATGCGCCAGTCGAACCACAACACCAGCAGCGGCACCAGCAGCGGGGTGATGATGGCGCCGACGTTGGCCCCGGCGTTGAATACGCCGATGGCGAAAGCGCGCTCCTTCTGGGGGAACCAGTCGGTCACGGCGCGGATGCCGGCAGGGAAGTTACCCGATTCGCCGATACCCAGGCCAAAGCGCGCCAGTGCGAACGACACCATGCCGGTGGCGAAGCCGTGCGCCATATGGCTGACGGTCCAGATCACGATGGCGATCGTGTAACCCAGTCTTGCGCCCAGCGCGTCGACCACCTTGCCGAATGACAGGTACCCGATCGCGTAGGCGACCTGGAACCAAAACACGATGCCCGCAAAGTCGGTTTCGGACCAATGGAACTCGGCGGCGAGCGTGGGCTTCAGAACGCCGATCATCTGGCGGTCGATATAGTTGATCGCGGTGGCCGCAAACAGCAGTGCCACGACCACCCAGCGATAGCGGCCTACCTTGACCCCGGCTTTAATCGCGCCGCCTGTTTCCGCATCCATTTCCCAACTCCCGTAACGGCGGCCTTGTTATCCTGCCGTGCTCGTATCTTCTCAGGCAGGCATTGCCGCCACGATGCCGCAAGCGACGGTCCCCTGCCCCTCGAAAGTGGCGAGCACCTGCTCTCCCGGCACCACCGGGTGGACCCCCGTGACCGCACCTGTGGATACCCATGTTCCCCCCGTGCAGTCGATGCCGCGGGCAGCAAGATTGCCGAGCAGGAATCGTACCGCGCCCAGCGGCCCGTCGAGCATGGCGGCGGTGGTGTTCTCCCCCGCGACAGTCCCGTCGATCTCGAGGCGAACGACGACACTGGCAAAGTCGATTGTCTCCCAGCCGGTGAGCGCCGGCCCGACAACCATCCCGTAGTTGTTGCCATAGTCCGATACCGTCACCGGCGGCCCATCGGCGTTGATGTTCGGATAGGGTGAACTGGCAACTTCGATGCCCAGGTGTACCGCATCAAGAACGGCGCGCGTGGCGTCATCGTCCTGCGGAACGGTGCCGTCCCACCCGGCAGCGACGTGCAACAGGAATTCCGCCTCTGCGGCCGCAAAGCCTTCTGCGAAAACCGGCATCGCAGGCGCTTCACCCACGCTTACCGTCACCACGCTGTCCGTGAAAATTGGCCCCGCGAGGCGGTTGCTGGCCAAGCGCTCATCGTCAGGCGGGTTGATCTTGCCGACCTTCCATCCCGCGATCTCGCGGCCGTCCAGGGCGATGGCGAAGTCCTGGATCGTATAGCCACCGCCCAGATCGGCGGGTGCCTCGCCGGGGTAGGACGCCAGCGCACGCTTTTCGCGGCGGGCCGCTACGAAAGCCTCGGCCACTGCTCTTGCCTTATCAGTCAAACCAATCCCCATACTCAACCGCATCGGCGTTCCGCCCTGCTCCTGCGTCCGCTATGGACACCGGTGTCAAAACAGAACCCGATCGCTTCCCGCAAAACTTTCAGAGATCGCTCTCCGGATGGATCACCGCAGGCGAAGCTCGCCGGACTATCCCGAAGGCGGGAATCGGGTCTATTGCTGGACCCGATACATGCACGCCCCAAAGAATGGTAACCGGTGTCATCTTGCCTTTTGCCTCCCCCGAAGGCAAGCCGGAAAATCGCGGACGACGCGAGGTCAAAAGGACGCCGTATGGCAAAAGGGCAGAAACCTACCATCAACGACGTCGCGCGCCTTTCGGGTGTGTCGAAGAAGACGGTGAGCCGGGTCATCAACAAATCGCCGCTGCTAAACCAGGCCACGCGCGAGAAGGTCGAATCGGTCATTGCCGAACTGGAATACGTTCCCAACCCTCAGGCCCGCGCGCTGGCTCTGCGGCGCAATTTCCTGATCGGCCTGATCCACGACAACCCGAACGCCCAGATGGTGCTCGGGGTGCAGGAGGGCATTCTCGACACCATTCGCAACACCGAATTCGCGTTGGTCGTTCGTCCGGTGGACCGCCATTCGCCTTCGATGGTCGAGGATATTCGGGGCTTTATCGAGCAGCAGCGGCTCTACGGCGTGATGCTGCTGCCGCCGATTTCCGAGAACGACGAACTGGCGCAGGCCTGCCGCGATCTGGGCTGCACAGTGGTACGCATGGGCTCGGCCCGCCTCGATGACGACGCCCATCTAGTGGCCTCGAATGACCGGCAGGCGGTTAGCGACGCCGTCGCCTGGCTGGCGGAGATGGGGCACAAGCGCATCGGCTTCGTCGCGGGGCCTGAGGGGTTCCTCTCGGCCCGCGAACGCGAACTCGGCTTTGCCGAGGGCATGGCGCGCGCCGGACTGAAGCCCGACGCGAAAATCGCGGCACGCGGCAACTACCGTTTCGAATCGGGCCTCGCCGCCGGGCAGAAACTGCTCTCGGCCAAGTCCCCGCCCTCCGCGATCTTCTCCAGCAACGATGAAATGGCCGCCGGCGTGCTTCACGCTGCGCGCGAACGGGGCATGAGCGTGCCCGAAGACCTGTCGATCATCGGCTTCGACGATACCGCGATTGCTGCGCATATCTGGCCTCCCCTGACCACCGTACGCTGGCCGATCCGCGCCATGGCAGCCACGGCCGCCGCCAAGCTGACGCGCCCGGAAACGGCAGCGTCCGAACCTTCGTTCTTCCTCTCGGATCTCGTCCGCCGCGCCTCCGCCATCGAATACCTGCCCTGAATCCTTGTCCCGTCAGGCAAAGAAAGCCGATCACCATCCAGAGCGTTGACACCGGTTACCTAATGCGGATACCAAGACCGCCGAGAGCTTAACGGGAGAGTTCCAAGTGTTCTGCAAGACCTATCACGCCACCCATCCGGACATGATGGAATGCGTCTCCAACGAGGAACTGCGCGACCGCTACCTCGTCACAGGCATGTTCAAGGACGGTGAAGTCAACCTCAACTACTCGCACAACGAGCGTTTCATCATCGGCGGCGCGGTTCCGGGTGCGACCCCGCTCCCCCTGCCGCTGCAGACCGTTCCGAAGAGCGCGGAGGGCAAGTCCTTCTTCGAGCGCCGGGAAGCTGGCATCACCAACATCGGCGGACCGGGCGCGATCACCGTCGACGGCCAGCGCTTCGAGATGAAGAACAAGGAATGCCTCTACGTGCCGATGGGCACTAATGAGGTAATTTTCGAAGGCCAGGGCGCACGTTTCTACATCGCATCGGTCCCCGCTCACAAGGCGCTGCCGATCAAGCACATCACGCTGGACCAGGCCAACCCGCTGGCGCGCGGCGACCTTGCCAATTCGAACCAGCGCACGATCTACCAGCTGGTCATCCCCGGCGTCTGCGAAAGCGCCCAGCTTCTGCTCGGCCTGACCGTGCTGGAAGAAGGCTCGGTATGGAACACCATGCCCCCGCACCTTCACGATCGTCGCAGCGAGATCTACCTCTACTTCGAACTGCCCGAAGAGAACGACCGTATCTTCCACTATATGGGAGAGCCGGACCAGATGCGCCACATCATCATCGCCAACGAAGAGGCCGTCATCAGCCCGCCGTGGTCGATCCACATGGGTTCGGGCACCAAGAAGTACGCGTTCATCTGGGCCATGGGCGGGGAAAACCTCGACTATACCGACATGAACGTCCTCGACATCTGCCAGCTGCAGTAGTTCGATGGCAATCTCCTTCAGCCTCGAAGGCAAGTCTGCCCTGGTCACCGGTGCCAACACCGGGATCGGGCAGGCCATTGCCGTGGCGCTCGCACAGGCAGGCGCCGACGTTGCGGTAGCCGGCCGGTCCGAGCCGACCGAAACGCTCGACCTGATCGCGCAGACCGGCCGCAAGGCCGTCAACATCAAGGCCGACTTCTCCAGCATCGAACCCGTTCAGCGCGTCATCGAAGAGGCCGTCGCCGGTCTCGGCAAGCTGGACGTACTCGTCAATAACGCCGGCATCATCCGGCGCGACGATTTGCTCCAGTTCTCCGAAGAGGACTGGGACGCGGTAATGGACACCAACCTCAAGACGCTGTTCTTCCTGAGCCAGGCCGCCGCAAAGGGCATGGTCGAACAGGGCTGCGGCAAAATCGTCAACATCGCCTCGCTGCTCACCTTTCAGGGCGGCATCCGGGTGCCCAGCTATGCCGCGGCCAAGTCCGGCGTCAGCGGCGTAACCAAGGCGATGGCCAACGAACTCGCGCCCAGGGGCGTGCAGGTCAACGCAATCGCGCCGGGCTATATCTCGACCAACAACACGGCCGCGCTGCAAGGCGACGAAACGCGCAATCGCCAGATTCTGGAGCGTATCCCGACCGGGCGCTGGGGCAACCCGGATGACATCGCCGGCGCGGCGGTGTTCCTGGCCTCCCCCGCCTCAAACTACGTGACGGGCCACGTTCTGGCCGTCGACGGCGGCTGGCTGGCGCGCTGAGATGACCGGGCATGTCCTGTGCTTCGGCGAAGTGCTGCTCCGCTTCGCCACCCCCGCCGCCCGCCTCACCGTACAGTGCGATGCACTGGACATGGTGGTGGGCGGCGCCGAAGCGAATGTCGGCGCGGGCCTCGCCTCGCTCGGGCACGACGTCAGGATGCTGACCCGGCTGCCGTCCAGCCCGCTCGGCGACAAGGCCCGCGCGGCGCTGGGCGCAGCCGGTGTGGATACCGCCCACATCGGCCGCGCGGCAGGCCGCATGGGGCTCTACTTTCTGGAGAGCGGCGCAGGGCTCAGGCCATCGTCGATCACCTATGATCGCGCGGGCAGCGTGTTCGCAAATTCCGCGCCGGAGGATTTCGACTTCGCCTCCGCGCTTGAGGGCGCCCGGCTGCTGCACCTTTCCGGCATCACCCCGGCGCTCGGTCCCGGCGGCGTGGCGCTCGCGCAGGCCGCCGTTGCTGCGGCCAATGCTGCAGGCGTACCGATCTGCTTCGACGGCAATTACCGCGCACTGTTATGGGATGCGTGGGACAGCGATCCACGCAACATCCTGACCGACCTGATGCAATCGGCCACGGTCATGATCGGCAACCACCGCGACATATCGCTGCTCTTGGGCAAGGCTTTCTCCGGCGACGGTTCCGACCGCCGCCGCGAAGCTGCACTGGCGGCTTTCGAGGCTTTCCCCAAGCTACAACTGATCGCCTCGACCGCACGGCATATCGTCAATGCGGGGCATCACAGCATTGCCGCGCGGATCGACGCACGGGATGCAGCCCACCAGACCGCCGAAGTCGACGTGACCGGTATCGTCGACCGCATAGGCACCGGTGATGCTTTTGCTGCAGGCGTGCTGCACAAGTGGCTCGAAGGTGCGGACATCGTTTCGACGGCGCAGGCGGGGCTCGCATACACGGTTCTCAAACATACCCAACCCGGCGACATGTGTCTGATTGGGCTTGTAGAACTGGAAGCCTTTTCCGCCAGCGGAGGCGACGTAAGACGATAGGTGCCAAGGGCAGAATGCCCACTCCCTACCCCTTGTCGCAAGCGGAAGGGTAGCAGGATTTGGCACCTTGCCGTCTCGCCGCAGCCGGCTGGGTTTTCGAGCACCGCACTCGAATGGGAGGAGAGTACCATGAACGGCACCGACGCCAGGATCACCCGGCGCGCCCTCGTCAAATCCGCTGCCGCGCTGGCCGCCGCCGCGCCGGTGCCGCTCATGGCGCGCAGCGCCAAACTGCCGCGCGTCGGCCGCTACACCGGCACCGCCGAACACGGCGTCCACGCCTTCAAGGGCATCCGCTACGGCCGCGCAGCACGGTTCGCCCGTCCTGTGGCCGAGCCATGGGACGGCCCTTCTCTCAACGCCGACAAGTTCGGTGCGATCTGTCCGCAGCGCAGCATGGGCGAGGAAGCGCAATCGGAACACTGCCTGTTCCTCAACGTCTGGACAACCGACGCTAACCCGCGCGCGGGCCGGGCGGTGATGGTCTATTTCCACGGCGGCGCCTACACCACCGGATCGGTCACCGACCCGCTGACCCACGGCGCGAACCTCGCCGCCGAAGGCGATGTGGTGGTCGTGACGGTCAACCACCGACTCAATGCGCTGGGCTATGCTTGGCTCAAGCCTTTCGGCGCGCGCTATGCCGATAGCGGGAACCTCGGCCAACTGGACCTGATCCTGGCCCTGCAATGGGTGCGCGATCACATTGCAGCATTCGGCGGCGATCCCGCGCGGGTCATGGTCTTTGGTCAGTCGGGCGGCGGTGCCAAGATCGCCACCTTGATGGCCATGCCCGCCGCAAAGGGCCTGTTTCATTCCGCCGCGACGATGAGCGGGCAGCAGGTGCAGGCGAGCGGCCCGGCCCATGCATGGAGCCGCACGCAGGCATTGATGGCCGCGCTCAAACTGAAGCGGGACGATGTCGAAGGTTTGCGCACCATGTCGGTCGATCGCCTGATGGAAGGCTTGGACGCAAGCGATCCGGTGATGGGCGGCGGGCTCTATTTTGGCCCCGTTCTCGACATGACCAACCTGCCACGGCATCCCTTCTGGCCGGATGCTGCGCAGCAATCCTTGGCTGTTCCAATGATCCTGGGCAACGTGCGTGAAGAGACCCGCGCCTTCCTGAACCCGCGCGGGCCCAAACTGCAGGGACTTTCGTGGGAGAACCTTGCTTCCCGCGTCTTGCCCGAGATCAAGATCGACCTCGATCCCGTCTGGGTGATTGAGCAATATCGTAGCCACGAACCAAATTGGTCACCTGAGCAGATTTACTACGCCGCAACCACCGCCGGTCGTTCGTGGCCAGGACAAGTTATAGAAGCGGACGAACGCGCTGCTGCGGGGGCTTCAGCTACGTGGGTCTATCAGCTCGACCGCAGTTCGCCATTGGACGCTTTGCGGGGGGCTGCGCACACCGATGACATTCCCTATGTCTTCGGCACACTGGATGCGCCGGGCAGTTTTTCCGGGGTGGACGAGGCAGCGCGAAAGCTCAGTGGGGCGATGATGCGGGCCTTCACCGGCCTTGCAAAAACTGGACGACCCGGCCTGCCCGAATGGTCCGCCTATTGCCTGCCCGACCGCGCGACGATGGTGTTCGACGATACCGTGCGCGTCGAAAATGACCCCCGCCGCTGGCAGCGCGAGCTTTGGGCGACGGCACCCTACGTCCAGCCGGGAACCTGACTTTCTGGCTGACGCGAAGCGACGAGAGCAACCGGGCGCGAAGAATTGCCCGCTGGCGAGTGCGGGGTAACGCCAAGGAAAAACGCGTAAGCCGAAAGGATCATCGGGTCGGCGTCGGGGCGTCCTGTGCAAGGACGCGAGGGGGGTGGCCTTTGATGCGAACGGCCGGATAGCGGCTACGACAGCCCGGCTCGGTCCTGACGGATCGGTTCGAAACGGCAACGCGGACTCGCAAAAGCCGCCGCTTCGAAAAGGGCATCCGCGAAGCCCCCTCTTCGTGGGAGGCGGGCCAATTGCGGAAGACCTGAGTGATTTCCCCAATGAAGGGGAATCGAAGAACCGATCCGGTCGGACGCTGGTGGCGTGGTCCACGGCTTGCGCTCGCGTCCGGCCCACGGCGCCGACCCGATACACCGCCAACCCTTGTACGTCAGATCAGCGGATGGTGCGTCATATAACCTATACGGTTATATTTGTCAAGCCCACCGCTCATTCACTTCACCTTGGGCGGGTTGGGGTAAGCGATCATCAGCGCCAGTGGCTCCGCCCCTTTTTGCCAGATGCCGACTACCGCACCGCGATAGAGATAAGCCGCCATCCCCGGCCGGAGCGCGGCACGCTGGCCATCCGAGACGACTTCCCCCTCCCCGGCCGTGACGTAATAAATCTCGTCATGGTCGATGGGATGTTCGCCGATTGCCGCGCCCTTGTGCAGGACGCGGCGGCGAAATTCCATTGCGCGCGGTGCAGGCGCAGCATCGGAGATGCGATAGGCGGTGCTCATGCCGATCTCACCATGCGGAGGCGCTTCCTCGCGCACGGTGTCACGCTCGTCGATCACCGCCATCGGCGGGGCAGGTACCGCCGCCAACGGGGCCGGCGCTGCCGCCGCGAGCAACAGCACCGCGATCACTTCGCCGTCTCCTGCCGCATGGCCTTGTCGCGCTCGGAAAGTTTTTCCTGCGCGCCGGCCTTCTGGCCCGGATAACGACCAGACTTCGGCGTCATCGCCGCCATGTTCCAGTCCTTCTCGACAAAGGCCGCCCGGGTCGCTGCGGGGTGCGGATAACCGCCGACGACCTTCTCATCGTCGATAATCGCGCCGCGTCCTTCGGCCACGAAAAACAGCACGCGGATATCGTCGGGCGCACGGTCCCATGGCCGCGCGCCGACCGAAGCCATCAGGTCGGTTTCGAGATCGGCGGCGGGCCGGATGGCGAACCCGTCCAGCGATGCGAGCGGTGCGGTTTTCTCGATCAATTTCGCCTTGGTAACCCCGTAACGGCCGAACATCGGCCCCGGATTGCCCCATTTGTCGACCGCGATATTATCCCGCCCGTAATAGGCAAGGTCCCCGTCGCCGCCCAGCGCCAGGAACGGCAGGCCCGGCGCAGTGGAATTGCCCGCGCGCATCACATTGCCAACCGCCGTGATCTCGCCGGTGACGTAATCGTGCCCTGCCCATTCTAGGCTCATGAGGTTGTAGTGCACCGCGCGTTCGCCCGGATCGTAGATCATGTTGTTGATCATCAGCGCCTGCGCCCCGCCCTTTATCAGCGGCGAACGCTCCATATTGTGCGCCCAGAGGTTGCGGTAGAAAGTGATGGCGGTGGCGTTGTCGTGGATCAGCGAACCCTTGGAATGCTCACCTTTGGGGTGGCTCGCGTCGGCGAGGCCTTCTGCGAGCAGGTTTTCGCGGAACAGCACGTCGTGGCTGGTGGCCTGGCGCCAATCCTTGACCGTCTTGCCTTCGAAGCGAGGGCCCGAGGCGGACATGTTCTCGTCGATCGCCCAGAAGAAACTGCAATGATCGATCAGCACGTTGTGCGCGGCGACGGTGGAAAAGGCATCGGCCTCCCAGCCCGAAAGCTTGGGCTGCCCGTCCACCCCGGTCATCACCCGCAAGTGGCTGATGATGACGTCGTGGCCCTTCAGGTCGATGCCGCCGCGAATGATCGTCACGCCCGGCGAAGGCGCTGTCTGGCCGGCGATCGTGAGGTAAGGTTCGGATATTTCCAGCACCGACCGCTCAAGGTCGATCACGCCGCCCACCTCGAAGACGACGATGCGCTTGCCCTTGGCCTCGATAGCTTCCTTGAACGAGCCGGGACCGTCCTTCGCCAGAGTGGTGACGCGAATGATTCGCCCCCCTTCGCCGCCGCGAGTCGGCTCGACTGAAGCGGTGGCGGCGACCGCCGCCGGCGCAGCAAATGCTGCGTGCGGCACGGCCGAGAACATGAGAACTGTAGGAAGGAACTGGCCTGCCAGCCTGCGAATTTTCACTTTGCATCTCCCAATGGCAGTGGTTCTTGACAGGGCGTTCTCCCTGCGGCAACTATTCATGACACCGGTTACCAAAGCTCGCAAGGATGAACTTGGGAACGGTCGGGCGATCTTGGAGGGTCGTCCGCGATGCCCCGCAAGGGGCAAGGGAGTTGTGTTGCCGGATAGGATGCGTAGCCATTGCGCGCATCATTGACACCGGTATCATTCGGTCCGTAGAGGCCGTGGAGGGGATGTTACGATGCGCCATACCATTTCTAGAATTTCGCTTGTGAAGATTGCCCTGTTCGCAGGCAGCGCGCTGGCAATGCCGCAAGTCGGCTTCGCACAGGACTCCGCTGAAACCACCGCCGCGGAGACCCCCTCGGAAGCCACGCCGCAGGACATCATCGTCACCGGCTTTCGCCAGTCGCTGGAGGCCGCGCTCAACGTGAAGCGCACTTCGGTCGCGGCGGTCGATGCGATCGTGGCCGAGGACATGGCGAAGTTCCCCGACCAGAACCTCGCGGAATCGCTCCAGCGCATTCCCGGTATCTCGATCCAGAAGGACGGCGGCGAAGGCCGCTCGATCACCGTGCGCGGCCTGGGTGCGCAGTTCACCCGCGTGCGCGTGAACGGGCTGGAGACGATCGCCACCAGCTCGGACGGCGCTTCGGCCAACCGCGACCGCTCGTTCGATTTCAACGTCTTCGCCTCGGAACTGTTCAGCAGCCTGGTGGTCCACAAGACCGCCGAGGCCACGCTGGACGAGGGGTCGCTGGGCGCGGTGGTAGACCTCAACACCGGCAACCCGCTGGCGGGCAAGACCGGCCTCAGCGCCGTTCTCAACGTCCAGGGTTCGTATAACGACCTGTCCGACAACGTCGGCCCGCGCATTGCCGGCCTGCTTTCGTGGAAGAACGATGCGGGCACGCTGGGCGTCAACGTCTCGGCCGCCTATTCGCACACCGATACGATCGAGAACGGCAACAACTCGGTGCGCTGGTCGCAGGCCTACTTCAACTCGGTCGGCGGCACGCCCTGCTTCTATTCCAACGTCGGTGCGACCGGCGGTACTCCGGTCAGTTCGGGCGGCGGTTACCGTCCGTCCGAGGCGTGCGACGCGGCCTCGCTTTCCTTCCACCCGCGCATCCCGCGCTATGGCGTGATCGAGCATGACCGCCGTCGCCTGGGGCTGACCGGCTCGATCCAGTTCGAACCCACCGACCGTACCAAGATCTCTGTCGACGGCCTGTTCTCCTCGTTCAAGGAAGACCGCGCCGAGCAGTGGCTCGAAGTCCTTTCCCGCTCGAACGAGCGCCGCTTCGATGTCGTCAACCCGACCTATGACGACAAGGGCAACATGGTCAGCGCGACCTTCAACAATGCCTACGTGCGTACCGAAAGCTACTTGCGCAAATCCGAGACCAAGTTCCACCAGATCGGCGCGACCTGGGATCAGGAAGTGGGCGATACTTTCCGCTTCACCGTGCTGGGCGGCATGTCGCAGTCGAAGGCCGACATCCCGGTCGAAACGACCATCGCCTATGACAACCGCAACGCGAACGGATTCAGCTACGACTATTCGAACATGAAGTCGCCAGTGCTCAGCTATGATCTGGACGTGACCAACCCGGCGAACTTCCAGCTTGCCGAAATCCGCGACCGTCCGTCCTATGTGCGCAACCGCTTCAAGACCGGGCAACTGCGTACCGAGTGGGACCTGACGGAAGGATTCACCGTCAAGGCCGGCGCGATGTGGCGTCGCTACGATTTCCGCACCCAGCTTTTCCAGCGTGACACCGCCGCCTGCGGCGCCAACGGTACGCGCGACCTGATCCTGGGCGCGGTCACCTGCTCGTCCAGCGTATACGGTCTGCCGGTGACTTCGGGCATTTCCGATCTGGTCAACCTTGGCGATGCCGGGCAGTCGGGCGGCACCACCAGTTCGTGGATCGTGGGCAACATCGCCAACGCTGCGGACTATACCAATCTTTACGGGCGTACTGCGGTCGAAGACCTCGGCTCCAACCGCAAAGTGCGCGAGACGACTTCGGGCGGCTATGTGCAGTTCGACGTCAAGGGTGATATCTTCGGCCTCGAATATGCGGGCAATGCCGGTATGCGCTATGCGCACACCAAGCAGTCCTCAACCGGTTACACCGCCGGTATAGCCGCAACTGTCGAGCGCAGCTACGACGACTGGCTGCCTTCAATGAACCTGGCGTTCTATCCGCGCCACGACGTGATCCTGCGCGGAGCGGTGGCCAAGGTCATCACCCGTCCTTCGCTGGGCAACCTCAATCCGGGCGGTTCGGTCGACGGGTTCAACTACCGCGTCACCTTCGGCAACCCGTTCCTCGATCCCTATCGCGCGACCAACTTCGACGTCTCGGCCGAGTGGTACTTCGCCCCGCAGTCGCTGTTCTCGGTGGCAGGGTTCATCAAGAAGATCGATAGCTTCCCGGTCGCCGGCACTTATGTCGCCACGCTGCCTCAGCTTGGACTCGACCGTTCGGTTCTCGGCGCAAGTACTCCGGCCTACATCAATTACGATCCCAACCAGGAATACGTGGTATCCTCTCAGGTCAATGGACAGGGCGCCACGCTCAAGGGTGTCGAAGTGGCCTTGCAGCTGCCGTTCACCTTCCTGCCCGGCCTACTCAGCCACACCGGCTTCCAGGGTAACGCCACCTTCATCAAGAGCGACGCCGACTATACGATTACCGGCCCCGCGACTTCGGCCTGCACCCGCAATGCCACGACCGGCGCCTGCGCCCTCACCGGCGTTACGGCGGTTTACAACCAGACGCTGCTAGGCGTGTCGAAGAAGGCCTGGAACGCGACGCTCTACTACGATGACGGCAAGTTCAGCATTCGCGGTTCGGTAAGCTATCGCGGGCCCTTCGTGGACGGCACCAGCGCCACCGGCAACGTCTTCGAAGGCTACGGCTCGTATACCAGCGTCGATGCGGCGATCCGCTACAAGGCGACGGAATGGCTGGAACTGTCGATCGACGGCAACAACCTGACCGACGAGTATCGCTATCGCTTCAACGATGCCGACGCGACCCGTAACTACGAGAACAACCACTTCGGCCGCACCATCCTGTTCGGTGCGCGCGCGAAGATCTGAGTAAGCGGCAACGCGGGAGACGGCCTTGGATTTCGATCGCAGAACCCTGATCGCCGGCTCCCTTGCTGCCGGAGCCCTGAGCAAGGGGCTCATCACGAGCGCGGCGGCGCAGACAGCGCCGCCAGGCAGCCCCGGGGCCCTCCCCCCGGGGCTGCCACAGCCTACCGAGACGATCGACCTGTGGCCCAAAGGGGCGCCGGGCATGCCGCGTGCCACACTTACGGAGAAGGTGAACGAGCGCTCCACCGACGCGCTAGTCACTGACCGCGCGGTCTACGGCGTTACCCGCCCACGTATGGCAGTATTCCGTCCCGACCGGCCCAACGGCGCCGCAGTGATGATCACGCCGGGCGGCGGCTACAAATGGATCGTGGTAGACAAGGAAGGCTATGAAATCGCCCGTTGGCTGGCGGCGCGCGGCTTCACCGCTTTCGTCCTGTTCTACCGCCTGCCCGGCGAAGGCTGGGCCAGCGGTCCCGACACGCCACTGGCGGACGCGCAGCGCGCCATGCGCCTGATCCGCCACCGCGCCCGCGAATTCGCCATCGATCCGGAACGCGTCGCGGCGATGGGCTTTTCCGCCGGGGGACACGTCTGCGCCGACCTTGGCGCGCGCTTTGCGGCGAACGTCTATGCCCCCGTCGACGCAGCGGATAAGCTCTCCGCCAAGCCGGTCTGCGCCGCGCCGATATACCCGGTGGTCAGCATGGACCCGGCCATTGCCCATCCCGGCTCGCGTATATTGCTGCTCGGCCCCTCGCCCACCCCGGCGCTGGAAGCCGCGCACTCGCCTGAACGCAATGTACCGGCAGACGCACCGCCGCATTTCCTCGTCCATGCCGAGGACGACGACGTGGTTCCCGCCGAGAATACCTTGCGCCTGCGCGCCGCGCTCAGCGCGCGCGGTCTGCCGGTGGAAACGCATCTTTTCGCCAACGGCGGCCACGGCTTCGGTCTTCGCCGCGCCATCGGCAAACCGGCTGAGGTCTGGCCGGACTTATGGCGTAACTGGGCCCGGACGGTAGGGCTGGGATAGAACTTCGCCGGGAACCTTCGGGCCAGACAGGGCCGGTCCGGTTCAAACAGTACAGATGCCCGTTTCCGCTACGATCGCGTCGAATTCACCCGGCCACGCGGCGCGCCATTCCGCGCGCTGGGCCTCGCTGGCCCATGACCCGTCGATGCCGTTGAGCATCATGGCGCGAAGGTCCGCCACGCCGAACCCAAGGTGCGTGTACATCAGTTCCCACGCGCCCGCGGGGCTGACGTGGTGCAGCGTCGGATCGTCGGTATTGGGGTGCATTTTCAGCCCCAGTTCGGCCATCCGGCGGATCGGATGGTCGAGCGCCCAGCGATCCGGGTCGAGCGTGCGCAAGTAATACGAATTGGTCGGGACGATGGTGAACAGCAGTTCGCGCTGCGCATAGCTGCGGGCAAGGTCGGGATTGTCGACGATGGTATAGCCGTGGTCCACCCGGTCCACCCCGATGTCGTCTACGACCGTGGCCACATTGGTCCAGGGCATACCGAATTCACCCGCATGGGCGGTGGCGCGCAAGCCGTGCCGCTTGGCAAGGGCATAGGCCGGGGCGAACATCTCGGGCGGGCCGTCCGGCTCGCGGTAGTCGATGCCGATGCCGGCCACCAGCGGATCGCGATGGGCGACCACCTGCTCTACCATCGCCAGTGCATCGGCGGCGGGGGCCTCCCGGTCGATGGAGGGGATCAGCAGCGAGCCGATGCCGAAATCAGCCAGTGCCGCGCGCATGCCGGAGAGGATGCCGGCAACCGCCGCATCATAAGGCAGCCCGGCGTCGCGGATCGTCGCCGTGGGGTTCCAGAAGAACTCGGTGTGGCGGATGCCTCCGGCGGCGGCGTCCTCCAGATATTCGTAGGCGATCCTGTGGAAGTCCTCGGGCTCCAGCAGCAGATGCGCTTCCAGTGCCCGCAGTACGCGCAGGACGCCGACCGGCTTGGAGCCGCGGTGGTAGAACCCCTCCACATCCTCGCGGCTCAGCGGCGCGGCGTGCTTCTCTGCCAGATCGAGGAAGGTATCCCGGCGCACCGCGCCCAGCAGGTGGCAGTGAAGCTCCACTTTGGGAATGCGCTCGAAGAAACTGCGCTGGCTATCCGTCAACGTCCGGGCAAGCGGGGACGACGGAACATATCCAATGGAGACTGGTCCAATGGAAGCTGGGGTCTGGTCTGACATAAAAGTCCTGGAAAGATCGCGCGCGCCGCGCTCAATGCGCGGTGGCGGCGCCGTAGAAATAGTAGCCGAGTGGCAGGGTCAGGATGAACAGGCCCAGCGGAATCTCCCGCCAGCGGCCCGCCAGCACCTGAACGATCACGTGAACAAGCAGACCGCCCGCGATGCCGGTGCCGAAGCTGTTCGAGATCAGCGTCAGCAGCATCATCGCCATCGCCGGGAACAGGTCGACGATATCGTCGCCTTTGGCATTGCGGATCGTGCCGAGCATGGAAATGCCGATGAGGATCAGCGCGGGCGCGGTCGCCTCGCGCGGGATCGCCATCGCCAGCGGCATCAGCAGCAGGGTCAGCAGGAACAGTCCGGCGGCAGTCAGCGGCGTCAGGCCGGTACGTCCGCCCGCTTCCACACCGGCTGCGGATTCCACCAGCGCGGTTCCGCCCGGCACGCCGACCAGCGGGCCCAGCGTGGCGGCCAGCGAGTCCACCAGGAACGGACGCTCGATGCCGGGAAGGTTGCCCTGATCGTCGGTCAGCCCGGCCTTGGCACCGATCGCCAGCGTGGTGCCGAGGGTGGAAAAGAACTCCGCTGCGAAGAAAGTGAACATGTAGGGCAGCGCCACCAGGGTGAACGCGCCCAGCAGGTCGACCTTGCCTGTCACCGGCATGGGAGAATGCGGCAGCGACAGGCCGCCGGTAAAGCTGGTGATGCCAAGCGGCACGCCGACCAGCGCCGCCACGACGATCCCGACCAGCACTGCGCCGGGCACACGCCGGGCCTGCAGGGCGATGGCGACGGCAAGGCCGATAAGGGCCACGACCGGCCCCGGCTGGCTGAAATCACCCAGCGCCAGCGCATGGCGCTTCACGTCCACCGACACCAGCCCCGCATCGCGGCAGCCGAGCATGGCGATGAACAGCCCGATCGAGGCGCCAAGGCCCAGCTTGATCTGCGGCGGGATCATGCGCACGACCATCTCGCGCGCGCCCGTCAGGGTGAGGATGACAAAAGCGATCCCCGACATCATCGCGATGCCAAGGCCCGTCTGCCAGGGGATATGCTCTACCTGCGCCAGCGTGACACCCAGGATCGCCGATCCACCGATCCCGGGGCCGACGATGAACGGTAGGTTGGCGTAAAGCGCCATGGCAATGCTGCCCACCGCCATCACAATGATAACCCCGGCAGTGACGGCCGCGCGGTCCATGCCGCCGCTGGCCAGCAGCGAAGGGATGACGACGATGAGATAAGCGGCCGCCAGGAACGTGGTCATGCCCGCGATCATCTCGCGCGGGATGCTCGTCCCCCGTGCGTAGATCGCGAAGCGGCGTTCCAGCAGGCTTTGCGTCGGAACGGTCACTTTCGCGCCTGCGCCACGAAGCCGGCGAGGAAGCGTTCCTCATCGATGGCGCGCACGATGTGGACGGGGCGTTCGCCTGCCTTGGGCGCCATTTCCTCGGTCCAGACCTGCGGTTCGCCGTAGTGCATGCCCGGCATCGTATCGACGTCCATCCGCACGACGAGGTCTTCGGTGACCAGCGAACGGTCGATGGCGACGGCAACGGTCACCTCGTCCCAGAACGGCTGGCCGAGGCGGGCATAGGTCTTCAGGTATTTCGCCACCGGGGTTCCGGCGCTGGCGATGCTGTCGACCACCTCGGGCGTTGCCTTGACCTTCGAGCTGACGTTGCCGACCAGCGTGATCGACTTCCACGGCGCAGTCAGGACGATGTGCGCCGCTTCGGGATCGAACAGGAAGTTGAAGTCCGTCGAATAGTCGGTGTTGGAAGTGGTGCGGGCGAAGGCCGTGTCCAGTTTTCCTGGTTCTATCACGATTTCCTTCGCCAGCTGCGCTATGTCCGGTGCGACCCGAAGAGCCAGCGCAATATTGGTGAGCGGCCCGGCAGAGACGATCGTCACTTTGCCGGGATGGGCGCGAACCGCCGCGATCAACGCGTCGACCGCGCCGTTGGGACGAGCCGAGATGCGCGGCGTGCCTTCGGGCATCGGCGGCACAAGGTCAGGCTCATCGGGATGATAGGTACGGCCCGGGCGCGGCGCATTCCACGCACCCTTGAACGGAATGCGGCCGTAGCGCGCCTCCCAGTTCGCCATTTCCGCCTGCGTGCGCAGCAGCGGCATCGAGGCGCCCTTGTGCACCGGAACGTCGGGGCGCCCTGCGATTTCGAGGAAGCGCAGCAGGTGCTGCGTCTCTTCGGTCATCCAGGCATCGCCGGTGACGACGCCGACGCCGATCAGGTTAACCCGCTTGTCCCGCAGCAGCGGGATCATCGACTGGATATTGCTCTGCCCCGGGCCGAGGAAATCGTTGTCAAAAAAGATCATGACCCGATCGTCTTCGGCGGCCAGCGCCTCGGGCACCGATCCCAGCAACGCCGCGCCTGCAAGCAGTATGGTCAGCAGTTTTTTCATGCGCGAACGTTCCCTAGTTTCCCGGTTTTCCGCTGGAACGGAGGCGATCCGCAAGGGACCGCCTCCATCGTCCAAGATCAGAGCTTGGCGGTCACGCTGGCGAAAAGATAGCGACCAAGCGAATCGTACATCCCGGCATAGAATGCGCCGTTCGACGTCTGCCCGCTGGTGCTGGCAGTGATCGGGGGATCGCGGTCGAAGACGTTGCTGACGCCAAGGCGCAGCGTGTACGAACCGGACACATCGAACGAAGCGGCCAGATCGAAGTAATTCACCGCCTTCAGCTTGTAGTCGTAGGGCTGATAGGTGCCGGCGAGGAACGTCGCGCTGCTCGACTTGTCGTTGTGGGTGCTGCCAATGTAGCGCCAGGTGCCGGCAAGGTGGACATTGCCGCCGGGCGAAGTCCAGTTGACTTCGGCGCGGTGGCGCCAGGTCGGGATCGGCTGTCCGCAGGTGACGCCGAAGTAGCCGTCGCAGCGATAGGCCTGGGTGCCCGGCACGATCTGCACTTCATACTTGTTGGTGCGCGTGCCCGAGAAGTTGAAGCCCACGGTGCCCAGATCCGCCTTCACAAGATCGCCAAGGTCCTGCTTCGCGCTGGCCGAGAAGTCGATGCCAGTGGTCTGGAGGTAACCGGCGTTGAGGTTCGTGGTCAGAACGTAGCCGCTGGTCACCAGCGAACCGGTGGCCGGATTGCGCTGGATCTGGTCGCAGAAGGTGCCCGCATTGATGCACTGGCTCAGCGTGATCGTGGCCGGCAAGGTGGTGATGAGATCGTCCACCTTGATGTCGAAATAATCGACCGACAGCGTCAGGCCGCGCAGGAACGGCGGGGCGATCTGCACGCCGAACGACTTGGTGTTCGACTTTTCCGGCTTCAGGTTAGGGTTGCCGCCAACCAGCGCACCGGAAAGCTGCCCTGCCGCAGGCTCGATCGCGCCGTACTGCGTGGCGGTGACGCCGGACTGGGCGCACTGCGTGAACGTCGCGGTCGGGCTGGCGCCTTCGCACGGATCGGTCAGGCGCGCGGTGGTGACGCGCTGCGGACCGAACAGCTCGACCAGGTTGGGCGCGCGGACGGAGTGCTGGAAACTGCCCCGGAAGCGGATCGCGTCGACCGGCGACCACTCGGCCCCCGCCTTCCAAGCGAAGGTGTCGCCAGCAGTGCTGTAATGCGAATAACGCGCGCCGCCTTCAACGGCGAGGCTCTTGAAGAAAGGACGATCCTCGACCAGCGGCACGCGGACTTCGCCATAAAGTTCCTTGACGTCGAACGAGCCCGAGATCGGGTATTCGCCGCCCGAGTTACCCGCCACGTCGCGGCTCGAGTAGTGGGTATCCGGCGTGAAACCGATCCGCTCCTTGCGGTATTCGGTGCCCAGCGCGACGCTGATCGGGTTGCTGGCGAAGGGGCTGGACACGCCGATATCGCCGGTGACCGATCCGCTCACGATCGTTTCTTCGGTAAAACCGGTGCGGGTGAAAGTGCCCTGTACGTAGTTCAGCGCATCGGCGGTGACGCCGGTGGTCGAGAAGATGTTGAGCGGGACGCAGCCGTCCGCCGCGTTCTCGCAGACGATCTGGCCGCTGCTGTTGGTCACTGCACGCAGCGAATTGGCGAAGCTGGCGAGCGAAATGTCGCCGGTCAGGCGCGAGCTGTAGTTGGTGCGGCCATACTGTGCATAGGCGTCGTAGCGCCAGCCGGGCGCGATCTCGCCGCGCACGCCGCCCACCGCGCGGTAGGAGGTGTGCTTGGTGTAGTCATGGCGCGAACCGCCGGGCGCATTGCGCAGCGACACGTTGACGGTGGCGCTCTGCGCGTCGGTCAGGCCGACCGAGGTGCACATGAGATTCTTCTGCTGGGCCGACAGGAACGGGTTCGAGCAGTTGATGCTCTCCGGCACAGTGAACACGCCGGTGGGCGACAGGCGGATATCGGCCTTGTCGCGCATGTACATCAGTTCGCCGTAGAGTTCGACGGCCGGGGAAACCTCGAAATGGGCAAGCAGGTCGGCGTTGATACGCTCGTCCGGCGCCTGCAGGTCGTAGGTGTTGCCGTTGTTGAAGCCGTCCGACGTGCGGTAGGTGCGGAAGGTGTTACCGGTGGTGGGATCCAGCGTATAGCTGCCGCGCGTCGCGCCGGTCGCGGGGTTGGTCAGCTGGAACTGCGCCGGATAAGTCGTCGAGGACAGCGAGCAGGAATAGCCTGCCGCCGTAGCATTGAGGTTGCAGGTCGAAAAATCACGCTCAGACGTGCCGACGCCCTCGATGTGGCGATAGTTCACGAAAGCAGTGACGTTGCCCCGGCCATCGGCGAAGTTGTGGCCGGCGGTGACGGAGAAGCTCTGCTGCAGGCCGCCCACGGTGTTGCCGGTGGGATAGTCCTGCCCGGCCGCTGCTGCCACCGATGAGATCGAATTGTTGTTGTCGTGCTGGAAGACGCCGGAACTGGCATCGAACTGCACGCCTTCGAAGTTCTTCTTCAGCTCGAAGTTGACCACGCCTGCCAGCGCGTCAGAACCGTAGACCGCCGAAGCGCCGCCGGTGACCACGTCGATGCGCTCGACCAGGGCGGAGGGCACGTTGTTGATGTCGGCGGCCTGCGCTGCCGAACGCGCGGGATCGCCCTGCATCAGGCGGCGGCCGTTGATAAGCACAAGCGTGCGCTGGTTGCCGAGATTGCGCAGGTTGATCGTCGCGGTGCCGCTGGCACCGACGGCGCCGCCCCGGTTGCCGCCGCCCTGGTCCGCATAGACCTGCGGCAGGGTGTTCAGCATGTCCTCAAGGCGGGTGACGCCGCGCTGGGCCAGGTCTTCGCTGTTCACCGTCGTGATCGGGCTCACGCTCGTCGCGTTGGGGACGCGGATGCGCGATCCGGTGACAACGATATCATTACCGCCAGTGGGGCCGGCTTGGGGAGCGTCGGCTTCCTGCGCAAAGGCGATGGCCGGCGACAGGGCCAGCAGCGAAGCAGTCAGCAGCGATGCGTGACGAAGGCTGCGCGATGCCCGGCCTTTGGATGGAACCTGATGCGGTGAACGTGCGGCAACGGCAGACGACAGCATGGAAAACCCCCTTGAGAAATCTCGCAGCCCGCCAGGTTCATCCACTATCCTTGTGTTTCAAGCGCCACGGATTTTCCGCGTTGGTGCGCCGAAAGCCGATCAGGTTCGCCTCATACGACCCGAATGGCAGGACAGGAACGAGGCTATGTCGGGCGTTCTATCAATGGAAACTCTTTATATTTATCATTTCATAAAATTGCCTTATGAACGTTGCAACTCCGTCAGGGAATTCTCCGCATGCCCTCCAGACAGCTGCCCGCCGGCCGCATGCCGCTGTCCATCCGGCAGTTGCGCTTTTTCGTGGCTTTGAGCCAGAGCGGCAACTTCAGCCGGGCGGCAGAAACCATGGCCGTGTCCCAGCCCGCACTCAGTGCCGCGATCCGGCAGATCGAACATTTGCTCGATACCCGCCTGTTCGACCGCACCACCCATAGCGTCGTCCTGACAGAGGCCGGGCAGTCCCTGCTCCCCCACGCATGGCGTCTGCTGACGACGGCCGACAACGCCTTCCAGGACATGAGCGATACCTTGCAGCGCAGCCGGGCGACGGTGCGTATCGGCTCGGTGCCCTCGGCCCTTCCCGCCACGGCGCAGATCGTTGCGGGGATCGATCAGGACGCCCACCGTGTGAACCTGCATCTGACGGACGGCACCAGCGACGCTCTTATCGCACAGCTGCGTCGCGGCGCGCTGGACATGGCGGTCTGCGTCGCCAGCCTGATCGAGGAGGGGCTGGTCTCCACCCCGCTGATTGAGGATGAGATGACACTGGTGCTATCGCGCGAACACCCGCTGGCCGACGCCGCGCATTTGCCGTGGAGCGCCCTTGCCGCGATGGAAGTGGTACACTTCACCAGCGGCAGCATCGGAGAGATCAGCGCCGCCGCCATGCGCGAAAACAACATCGTCCATTCGCGCCGCTACCGGGTCGATCACATGGAATCGCTGTTTGGTCTTGTGGAAAGCGGCCTTGCGGCGGGCGTCATGCCGCGCCTTTACGTGCGTGGCCACGATCACGAAGCGCTGGCGGTGGTCCCGCTGACCCAACCCTCCATCCGGCGCAACGTGGTGTTGCTGCAAGGCTCACGCCTGGCGGACGAACACCCTTCTGCAAGCGAGATCGCAGCGTATCTGGCCAAGGGCCTGCCCGGTGGGCTGGCGGCCGTATGGTCGGGCAACCGCGTGCGGCGCTGCTAGGACCGGCAAGGTTTCCCCTCATACTGGTGCCGGTTGACCACATAGGCCCGGCCGTTCCAGCGCTCTACCGGAAAGCAGAAGCCGGGGCCGCCGATTTCGATGTCGGGCCATCCGCCCGCGCCTTTGGTCGCGAGGAAAGTAGCGATCCCCTCGCTTTCAGTGATCAGTTTCCAGGTGCCGTCCGCCTGTTTGCTGAGGAGCTTGAAGCCCGTGCCCGTATTGCCGAAGCAGTAAGTGCTGCCTTCCGTAAGGACGACTTCGGGGCGACCATCTCCGTTGAGGTCCTTTACTGTCTCGACAGCCCCGGCAGCATAGCTGGCCGTCCCCGGATCACCGCAAGCGCGCCATTTCCCGCCCTGCAGCTTGAACCCGCCCGCGCGGAAAACGGCCGTCTTTTCGGCAGGTGACAAGCCAGCTTGCGCCAGCGCCGACGGGGCGAGCAGGGCAAGACCAGCGGCGATGGCAAAAGGATAACGCATGAATGGTTACATACACCAAGCCGAACAACTGGAGCATAGCGACAAATACCCAAGGCAATAGCCGGTATACGCGGGCTTACTGTGCAGCGGCGGAACGGTCGGAACTATGGGCTGAACAGCTACTTGTCCGCCCTTATGGTGCGTTCTTGCCGGGCGGCCCGTCCGACTCGCGGCGTATCACCTCGAAACCCATCTGCTTGTGCAGCGGCGCGGCGCCCCCGCCTTCGCGGCGCGCGCGGATATCGCTGACCAGCAGTTCCACCGCCTCTCGTGACATATCGGCGATGGGCTGGCGGATCGTGGTGAGTTCGGGCCAGATCGTGGTCGCCTGGGGGGCATCGTCGAAGCCCACCACCGAGAGGTCGCGCGGCACATCCAGCCCCCGGCGATGCGCGACCGAAACCGCAGCGGCCGCCATGTCGTCGTTACTGGCGAAAATCGCGCTGGGCGCAGCGGGAAGATCCATCAACCGGCGCGCGGCGTCCAGCCCCGAGCGATAGGTAAACAGCCCCGGCACCACGAGGTCGTCGTCCGCAGCAAGCCCTGCTTCCTCCAGCGCATCGAGATAGCCCCGCCGCCGCAGCGCGCTGGCGGTCTGATCGGGGCTTCCCTCGATGAAGCCGATCCGGCGGTGGCCGAGCGCGGCAAGATGGCGTGTCATGGCGCGGGCAGCAGCGCGGTCGTCGATGTTGACCGAGGCCAGCGATAGCGGCGGCTGCCCCGAAGCGACGACGACGCCGGGCAAGTCCGCCTCTTCCAGCATGGCGTGTATCTCTCCCGCATCACACAGCGGCGGTGGCAGGATCAGGCCGTCGATCCCGCTGGCGATCATGCGCCGGATAGCGGCGACGCGCTCCTCGGGCGTCTCGCAGAGATGAACCACCAGTTGCACGTTCAACCGGCTCGCCCGGTCGAGGCTGCCGACCAGGAATTCGTTGAGATAGCCCGCGCTGGGGTTGCTATAGAGCAGCCCGATGCGGATTTCGCCCGCACCGGCAAGATTGCGGGCGGCGATGCTGGGCGCATAGTTCAGCGCCTTGATCGCCGCATCGACCAGATCGCGCGTCTCCGGCCGGACATTCGCCTTGCCGTTCATCACCCGGGAAACGGTCATCAGAGAAACGCCCGCATGCTGCGCAACATCGGCGATGGTGATCCCGGCGCGCGAACGGCGCGCGGACTTCGGCTTCCTCGGCTCTGCGTCGCTCACGTTCGTGCCGTCCTCCTGCCTTGCCGTCGATTTTTGCTGCTACCCTTCAAGAGCAGGACCAGCAAGCGGCCCGTCAGGGTCGAGGCGACGGGCGCGCCCTTATTTCCAAGTCGAGCACCTGGCGCGCGCCCGGTGCGAGCGATACGCCGCCCGCCTCCGCGAAGTCGGCGCGGTTAAGCGCGTCCGGCATCTGGCTGGTGGGTTCGAGGCAGATGAAATCCTCCCCCGGCGGCGCGAAAACGTGCAGGAACCCTGCACTGCGCGAATGGAGAGATATCGCCGGGCCCCAATCCACCTCGCCGCGCCAGCCGAAATAGCAGTTGTCGATCAGCCGCTCCGCATCGAGGATATGCCCTTGTACAAAATCGCCAAACGCCCCGGCGGGGAGAGCGCGCACCGGGATCGTCGCTTCGTCGTTCTCCCAGACACCGGTAGCCGCGAACGCCAGCCTTTCAGTACCCCCGCGCACGATATAGGGATGCTGGCCCAGCCCGGACGGCATCGCCTGTGCCGAAGTATTGACTAGTTCGAGCGAGACTTTCAGCCCTCCCTCCGTAAGCGCGAAGTGCTGCGTCGCGGACCAATTCCATGGCCAGTGTTCGTCCGCCAGATGCGAACAGGTGATCGCGGCGCTAGTCAAATCCGCTTCGATCACGTCCCATCGCTTGACCCAGCCCAGACCGTGCAGCGGATGCTCGAAACCGGCAAAGTTGGACGGCAACACATACCCGGCACCGGCAAACGTGAAACGTCCCCCGGCGATGCGGTTGGCATAGGGCACCAGCGGGAAGGACGCCGTTTCCAGCACGTTGGTCACGCCCTGCGGCGTTGGCCGCAGGACGGGGCGGCCGTCCACATCGAAACGCCCGATCGCCCCGCCCAGCCAGGGCAGGAGTTCCAGTTCGCAGCCACCCCGGCGCAGGACAAGCGTATCGCTCATCCCGCCATTTCCTCCAACGTGCGGCCGCGTGTCTCATGCACCATCGCGCGCACGAAAAAGAACGAAAGGAACGCGCTTGCCGCGTAGAAGCCGTAAGTTACCATCAGGCCCAGCCCCGCCGCCATGGCCGGAAAGCTGACCGAAATGCCGAAGTTGGCGATCCATTGCGCAAAACCCGAGACGGCCAGCGCCGAGCCCCGGATCTGGTTGGGGAACATCTCCCCCAGCATCACCCACATCACCGGTCCCCAGCTCAGGTTGAAGAACACGACGTAGGCGTTGGCGGCGATCAGGGCAACGACGCCCACGTTGTCCGAGAGGACAAGGTGCCCGTCCGCGAATGTGCCGGTACCGAAGCAGGCGGCCATCGTTCCCAGCGTCACCGCCATGCCCGCCGAGCCGACGAGCAGCAGCGGCTTGCGGCCCAGTCTGTCGATCAGTGCCACCGTCACGAAGCAGGCGAGGATCGAAAGCGTGCCCGACAGGATGTTGATGAGCAGCGCGTCGCTTTCGCTGAAGCCCACCGACTGCCACAGCACCGCGCCGTAATAAAAGACGATGTTGATGCCCACCAGCTGCTGGAACACGGCGATGCCGATGCCCGCCCATACCAGCCTGCGCAGGCGTCCGGTCGCAGGATCGACGAGGTCGGCGAAGCGCGGGCGGTGGTGGTCGGCGGCAAGGCTCGCCCGGATTTCCGCGACCAGCGCAGCGGCGCGCGCCGGGCCGAAGATGCGCGTCAGGATCGCCAGTGCCTCGCCGTCGCGGCCGCGCGCGACCAGATAGCGCGGGCTTTCCGGGATCATCATCAGCGCGAAAAGATAGATCAGCGCCGGGATCACCTGCATCCAGAACATCCAGCGCCATGCAGGGAGGTCGAACCACAAGGGATCGGTGCTGCTGCCCGCGTTCCGGGCCAGCAGGTAATTGGCGACGAAGGCCCCGGTCAGCCCGGTGATGATCATGATCTGCTGCAGGCTGGACAGGCGTCCCCGGATCGAGGCGGGGGTCACCTCGCTGATATAGACCGGTGCCAACACGCTAGCCGCGCCGACGCCGACCCCGCCGATGAAGCGGGCGACGATGAAAACCAGCGAACTGCCCGCCGCGCCCGCGCCGATGGCGCTGACCACGAACAGCGCCGCGCCAATCATCATGACACTGCGCCGCCCAATGAGGTCCGCCAGCCTTGCGGCCACAAAAGCGCCCACCGCGCAGCCCAGCAGGATCGCACCGACGTTCAGCCCGGTGCCCAGCTTGGACAGGCCGAACGCGCTTTCCAGCCCGTCCTGCGTGCCGTTGATGACGCCGCTGTCATAGCCGAACATGAAGCCGCCGATCGTCGCCACGACCACGATCATGGCGACGAAGGCAAGGTTCACCCTGCCCTCTTCGCCTCCTTCCCGCGCATCACTCATCCCATCGATCCTCTTGTTGTTTTTTTCGGGTCAGGTGGAGGCCGTCAGCGCCAGCCGGCGTCGACGAAGTATTCGTGCCCGGTACACATGCGCGCATCGTCCGAGGCCAGGAACAGGGCCAGCGCCGCCACATCGTCCGGCTGCACGCGGCTTTTCAGGCACTGCGCATCCAGAATTTCGCGCTCACCCTCGGGGGTGTACCATTTCTCCTGACGCGGGGTCTGGACGTTGCCCGGCACGATCGCGCAGACGCGGATGCCCTTGCCGCCCAGTTCGCGGGCCATCGCGCGGGTCATGCCCTCGATCCCGGCCTTGGCGGTTTGATAGAGCGAGAGCTGGTCGAGTGCGAGGTGCCAGCTGATCGATCCGAAGTTCAGTATCACCCCGCCGCCGGCGCTTTCCATGAACGGCACGCTGGCCTGCGCAGCGAAGAACAGGTGGCGCAGGTTCACCGCCATGCGCTCGTCCCAGTATTCTGGCGTGACTTCGGCAATGGCGTGGCGATCGTCGTTGGCGGCGTTGTTCACCAGTACCTGAAGGCCACCTAACTGCACATGGGCGGCCTCTACCTGCGCCTTGACGAACGCCAGATCGGTCAGATCGCCGCAGACGAAGCGCGGGGTGAAGTCCACCTCGCCGTCCAGCTTTGCGACCAGCGCCCGCGAAGGTTCGTCCGCGATATCGACGAACAGGACTCTCGCCCCCTGCCGGGCAAAGGCCTCCACCAGCGCCGCGCCGATGCCCGAGCCGCCGCCCGAAACGAACACGCCCTTACCGGAGAGCGAGGGGTAGCTTGCCATCTGCGAAACACTCATGCCCGGCCGCCAAGCAGACCCCGAGCGGCAAGACTGCGATAGAGCGCCGAGATGCCCGTCTCCCATGCCGGCGCATCGCGCGATGTTGCCACGGTGTTGACCAGCGTGCCCAGCCGCTCGCTGGAGATCGTCACCACATCGCCGACCTTGTGGGTGAAGCCGCGCCCCTGCGTATCGCGGTCCTGCGTCGGCGCGAACAGGGTGCCCAGGAACAGCACGATGCCGTCCGGATACTGATGCTCGCTGAACGCCTGGCGCAGCAGATCCAGCGGCGGGCGGCTGATTTCGGCCATGCGGCTTTCGCCTTCGAGCAGGAAGCCTTCCGGCCCTTCGATGCGCAGCAGGACTTTCGCATTCTCGACTTCAGCCATCGTGTAGCCGGCATCGAACAGGCGCACAAAGGGGCCGATCGCGCAGCTTGCGTTGTTGTCCTTGGCCTTGCCCAGCAGCAGCGCCGAGCGGCCTTCGAAATCGCGCAAGTTGACGTCGTTGCCCAGCGCCGCGCCGACGGCGTTGCCGTGCCGGTCCGAGAGGATGACGATCTCCGGCTCGGGGTTGTTCCAATGGGAATCCGAACGCACGCCGATCACCGCGCCCGACCCCACGGTGGAAAGCACCGGCGACTTGGTGAAGATCTCCGCGTCCGGCCCAATGGCCACTTCGAGGTACTGCGACCACATGCCATCCTCGATCAAGGCCGCCTTCAGCGCAGCCGCCTCCGCCGATCCGGGCACCACCGAGCGGATCGAGCCGCCGATACGCTCCTCCAGCCCGCCGCGCACCGCCTGCGCCTGATCGGCGTCGCCGCGCGCGCGCTCCTCGATCACGCGCTCCAGCGCGGAGACGGCGAACGTGACGCCGGCCGCCTTGATGCATTGCAGGTCGACCGGGCTGAGCAGCGCGGCGCGGGCCAGCACATCCTCGGCAGACCCCAGCGCGCTGCCCTGCGCCGGATCGAAGGCGCGCCGATCGACAAGATCGGCCACGGTCGGCGCCGCGCCCGACATCTCATGCACCATACCGCCTGCGAGCAGCACCGGCACCGGCCCCTCCCCCAGATCGAGGCGGCCAAGGAACGTGCCCTCTCGCCAGTCCGGCGGGAGCATCGAAACTATCGCGGTCATCTGCTGGTCCTTCAAAGCGCGCGGAAGGTGAAATTGCGGAAACGGGCGCTGCCCTTGCCGGCGCAATAGAGCCCCGGCCGCAGCATCAGGAAACCGCCGCGCACATTGTGGTGATAGCCCGATACTTCCATGCCGCGGTCGAAGCGCTTCCACGTCCTGCCGCCATCGCCGCTGGTGTGGAACGAGACGATGTGCCGGTCATTGCGCACCCGCATCAGCATCCGGCGCCCATGCGGGTTGGCCGGGCGGCCCCGCTCCATGCCATATTGGTGAGTGACGAACTTCTCGCCGTCGAAGCCCAGCCCGCAGTAGAGGTGCTGGTCGTAGAACAGCAGCAGGCCCGCCGTGGTGCCGGGGTCGATCTCGATGTCGCACTGAAATTCATAGGCCTGATCTCCGGCCACCAGCAGCAGCGGCGCGGAATCGACAGGCGCCTTGCCGCTGGCGGCCAGATGCAGGCACTTGTCCGAAACCCGCGCGCGGGCGGCCTCATCGGCGGAGGGCTTGAAGAAGTTCCAGCGCTTGCCCAGTTCAAGCGTGGTGAAATCGTCGGACAGCGCGATACCCTGCGGCCCGGACTTTTGCCCGCCTTTGGGCGCCGCGATCGGCTGCGACAGATCGCCGCCGTCCATCCGGAACCAGCCGTCCGCCGTCCAGGTGATCGGGTCGAGCAGGGTCTGACGCCCCAGTGTCCAGAAATCACGCTCATAGCCGTGGTAGACCGACCACCAATCTCCGCCCGGCCCTTCGAACAGCGTGGCATGGCCGCGCGACCACCACTTTTCGGCAAGATCGACAGTGCGCACGATCGGGTTGTGCGGGCAGTTTTCCCAAGGCCCGTGGATCGATCTGGAACGCGCCGCGATTACCATGTGCCCGGTCGGCGGACCGGCAGTGCCGCCCACCGCCGTGATGAGGTAATAGTACGCGCCGTGACGCACGATCTTGGGGCCTTCGGGGGAGAAACCCTCCACGTCCCAGTCATCCGGGTAATGCCAGGGATCGTAAACGTGCTCCACCTTGCCCACGGTGGAAAGCCCGTCCTCGCTCAGGCGAATGCGGTCGCCGCCCGACAGGAACAGCCAGCGCGATCCGTCTTCGCCCACGGCATGGCCGGGGTCGATGTGGTCGGGCAGCCCCAGGTCGACCGGGTCGCTCCACGGGCCTTCGATCCGGTCCGCCCAGATCACGTAGTTGGCGTTGGGGCTGGCCTTGGCGGGGAAATAGATGAAGTAGCGCCCGCCGTGCCTGCAGATATCCGGCGCCCACACCGCGCCGACGTTCTTCGTCAGAGCCGCCGTGATCGGCTGCCAGTTCAGCAGATCGCGCGAGTGCCAGATCACCAGCCCCGGATAGGAATCGAAGGTCGAGAAGGTCATGTAATAGTCCTTCCCGTCGCGCATGATCGAGGGGTCGGGGTGATCGCCGGCCATCAGCGGGTTGAGGAACCGGCCGTCCCCAAGGTCCGCCATGCGCTGATTGTCGAAGCTCCGGCGGTAGGGCGGCGGGGCCTTGCCGGTACTACCGCCGGTCCCGGCATTGCTGCCTGCGCCAACCCGCGCTGACGCAGGCGCAGCCGCGCCCAGTGCAGTCAGCGATACGGCTCCCAATGCTGCGGACAGCGCCTCGCGGCGATCGATTTTCACGCGTCTCTCTCCACATTGTTGTCTATTTTGTGGTAACGCTATCACCAATGATACCGGTGTCAACGGAATTGATCTGTTCGGTTTCGATCGCAAACAATCTTGCCGCCCGACTTGATCGCCGCGCCGCAGTCCATAGACAGGGACGATGGACGAAACCCCCGCCAAACCCCGCGCGAACGATCCCACCATCGAGGACGTGGCAGCGGCGGCGGGCGTTTCGATCCGCACCGTCTCGCGTGTGCTCAACAAGTCCCCCAAGGTGAATGCCCAGACACGCGAACGGATCGAGGATGCCATCGCGCAGCTGAACTTCCGCCCCAGCCTGCGCGCGCGCGCCTTTGCAATGCGGCGCTCGTTCCTGATCGGGCTGGTGCACAATGACCGCAATGCGCTGGTGCTCGATTCCATCCAGCGCGGCATCGTCACGCTGACCTCCGCGCGCGGCTATGAACTGATCGTCCACGCCGCGCCGCTGGAGGCCGAGGCCGCCATCCGCGACCTGGTGGACTTTGCCGAAAGGTCGCGGGTGGACGGGCTGGTGATCCTGCCGCCGATCTCGGGCGTGCCCGGCCTCGCCGCCGCGCTGGAGAACGCGCAGGTTCCCGCCGTGGCGCTGTCCTCCGTGCCGATCGAGGGGTTCGCGGGCGTCATCCTCAGCGAGGAGCGGACCGCAGGCGCGCAGGTGGCGCGCCATCTGCTGGACCTGGGCCACCGGCGGCTGGCGATCATTAATGGTCCGGCCGACACCGCATCGGCCATGGAACGCCGCACCGGATTTCTGGCGGAGGCCGCGCGTCATGGCGGGGTCAGCGTTGCCGAGGCTGCAGGCGATTACGGCTTCGCATCCGGGGTGAGCGCTGCCGAGCAGTTGCTCGGCGCTGCCCAGCGGCCCACCGGGATCTTCGCCGCCAACGACATCATGGCGGCGGGCGTGCTCAAGGTCGCCGCCAGCCGGGGCATCGCGGTGCCCGGTGATCTGTCGGTCGTTGGCTTCGACGGCAGCCTGCTGACGAAGATGCTGACGCCCGCGCTGACCTCGGTATTGCGCCCCTTTGCCGAGATGGCGGCGGCAGCGGCCGACCAGTTGATCGCCCGCATCGAGGGACTTGCCGCGCCCCTGCCCTTTCAGGCGACATTGCAGATCGTCGCGGCGGAATCGACCGGACCGGCACCGCAGTAACCGGCCCGCCCAACTCCTGTTTTCAGGCCGGAAGCGGCTCCAGCCGTCCAGCCTCCAGCGCGGCAAGCCCGCCTTCCACGGCGCGCAGGAAGGGGGCATCCTCGCCCAGATCTCCGAAGATTTCCCGCATACCGATGACACGGCGCCAGTCGCCTGCGCGCTCCAGCAGCGGTCCGGCCAGAGGATCGGTGATGCTGCCCCCGCTGCGCGCTGCGCGGTCAAGGAAGCGCAGCCATGCCGCGATCGGCAGCGCCAGCCGGTCCACCGGACGCCCGGCGACCAGCGCATCGCGCGTGGTATCGAGCAGGCGGTACGGCAGCTTCTGCGACCCGTCCCAAGCGATCTGCGACAGCAGGTGCCGGATCGCCGGATTGGCGAACCGCGCCAACACGTCGGCGATGTAGGCTGACAGGTCCAGCCCCGGCGGCGCGTTGACCGAAGGCGCGATGTCCTCGCGCATCAGCCGCTCGGCAAACGCGGCAAGATTCCGGTCGGCCATCGCCTCGGCCACGGTTTCGAAACCCAGCCCCAGCCCGATATAGGCCAGCGAGGAATGTGCGCCGTTGAGGAGGCGCAGCTTGGCCGTCTCGAACGGGCGCACCTCGTTCGCGAAAGTCACCCCGGCGCATTCCAGCGCGGGACGCTCCCCGGCGAAGCGGTCCTCGATCACCCACTGCGTGAAGCGTTCGCGCTGGATCGGCCAGGCGTCTTCAAGCCCGGTCACGGTCGCGATGCGGGCGCGCAGGGCGTCGTCGGTGGCGGGGGTGATGGAATCGACCATCGCGTTGGGAAAGCGCACTTCGCCTGCGATCCAGCGGGCGGTTTCCGGGTCGATTCCCTCGGCCAGCGCGGTGGTCGCGGCTTCCAGCTTGCGGCCGTTGTCGGTCAGGTTGTCGCACGAAAGCACGGTGACGCCGGGCAGGCCCGCAAGGCGCCGCGCCCGCAGCCCATGAACCAGCCAGCCGGTGAAAGAGCCGGGCGTCCAATCGCCGGACCTGGCGGCATCGAGATCGGCGCGGATCGCCGGATGGGCAAAATCGAGCATGCCGTCAGCGCCGAGGCAATAGCCCTTCTCGGTCACCGTAGAACTGACGATGCGCGTATCGGGATGCCCCAGCGCGGCCAGGATCGCGCCGGGTTCGTCGCGTGTCAGCACCCGGCCGATGCTGCCGATGACGCGAAATTCGGTCTGCTCCTCCAGCAGCGCCAGCGTGTAGAGCCCATCCTGCGGGTTCAACGCATCGGCAACCCCGCGCGAATTGAGGCTGACGCCGGTGATGCCCCAGCGCGGATCATGGCCCAGCAGGGTATCGAACGCCGCCGCCTGATGCGCCCGGTGAAACGCGCCCGGCCCGAAATGCACCACGCCGCCGCGCATCGCCGCCCGGTCGTACTGCGGACGAACGACGGCGGCGGGCAGCGCCGCCAGTGTGTCTTGCAAAAGCCGCGTCATGCCGGTTCCGCCACGCGCGCCGGGGTGTTCAGACCGTAAGCCTTGCGCACCAGACCGGTGGTCAGTTCCTGCGCCAGTTCCGCCGCTTCCCAGTCCGCAAGACGATGCTCGGCAACGAGGCGGGCGAGGAAACCGCAGTCGATGCGCCGGGCCACATCGTGGCGCGCCGGGATCGACAGGAAGGCGCGGGTATCGTCGTTGAAGCCCACAGTGTTGTAGAATCCGGCGCTTTCCGTGGTCATCTCGCGGAAACGGCGCATCCCCTCCGGGCTATCGTGGAACCACCACGCCGGACCCAGCTTGAGGCACGGATAATGCCCGGCCAGCGGCGCCAGTTCGCGCGCATAAGTCGTCTCATCAAGGGTGAAGAGGATCACCTTGAGGTCCGCTTCATTGCCAAACAGGTCCAGCATCGGGCGCAGCGCTTCGACATATTCGGTGCCGCGCGGGATGTCGGCGCCCTTGTCGCGGCCATGGCTGGCGAACAGGCGGGCGTTGTGGTTGCGCGTGGCGCCGGGGTGGATCTGCATGGCCATGCCGTCCTCCAGGCTCATGCGCGCCATTTCGGTGAGCATCTGCGCGCGGAACAGTTCCGCCTCATCGGCGTCCGCCTTTCCGCTCATCACCTTGCCGAACAGCGCCTCGCATTCCGCCTTGGAGAGATTGGCGGTGCGCGGCGTCAGGAAACCGTGGTCGGTCGCCGTGGCGCCCATCGCGCGGAAATCGGCGCGGCGCTGGCGATGCGCGGCGAGGTAGCCGGTCCAGCTCGCCACGTCCTCGCCCGAAAGCGCAGCGAAGCGGGCCATGTCGCGCGTGAAGGAATCGTGCTCGGGGTCGATCACGGAATCGGGGCGATAAGTGGTCACCACCGCGCCCGCCTTGCCCCAATCCGAAGCGCGGATCGCCTTGTGATGCTTCAGATCATCGCCCGCGCCTTCGGTGGTGGCGAGCAGTTCGATGTTGAAGCGCTCGAACAGCGCGCGCGGACGGAATACAGGCGAAGCCAGCGCATCGCCGATCACGTCGAAGTAATAATCCGCCGTGCCTTCATCCAGCGTGACCTCAATCCCGAAGACTTCCGCGAAGACATGGTCCAGCCACATGCTGGACGGCGTGCCCCGGAACAGCTTCCAGTTCGCGGCGAACAGGCGCCATGCCGCGCGCGGGTCGGTATCGGGCATCTCTCCGCCGCGCCGGGGCACGCCCAGCGCATCGAGCGAAATGCCCTGCGAATAAAGCATGCGGAACAGGTAATGATCCGGCGCCAGCAGCAGTTCGGTCGCATTCGACCACGCGGCGTCGCTGGCGAACCACTCCGGGTCGGTATGGCCATGCGGACTGATGATCGGCGCGCCGGCCACTTGCGTATAGAGTTCGCGGGCGATGGCGCGCGTGGTCGGATCGGCGGGAAACAGGCGGTCGGGGTGAAGCGAGAGCTGTGGCATCGACGGGAGACTCCTTGGCGCATGGCCTTTCACGAGGCTCGATTACCGAGTTGTGCCAGCGCTGGCAATGATGTATTCGGCGACCATGCCCAAAAGCCTTGCCAATACCGCCGCACGCACCACAGACGCCGTCAGGATCGCAGCGGAGGACGATGTCGCCGTCGCCCTGCGCGCGCTCGAATCGGGTGAAGACGTGCTGGTGGGCGGGCACACGGTGCGTCTGCGTGATGCGATCGGCGCGGGGCACAAGTTTGCCGTGGCCCCCATCGCGAAGGGCGCGCCGGTGCGCCGCTACCGCGCGCCGATCGGCGTGGCCACGCGGGCCATCGCGGTGGGCGAGCATGTCCACACGCACAATGTCGCCACCGCGCTTGTCGGCGAGCACGCCTATGCCTTTGCCGGGCCGCAAGCCGGAACCGATGGGCAGGCACCCTCCCCCGCCCCCGAGCGCAGTTTTCGCGGTTATGTCCGGCCTGACGGCACTGTCGGCACCCGCAACGAGCTATGGATCCTGCCCACGGTCGGCTGCGTGGGGCGGTTGGGTGAGCGGCTGGCGCAGCGCGCGGGCGATGCGCCCGGTGTCGACGGGGTGCACGCTTTCAACCACCCGTTTGGCTGCTCGCAGCTCGGCGCCGATCTTGACGGCACGGCGGCGATCATCGCCTCGCTCGCGCTCAATCCCAATGCCGGCGGGGTGCTGCTGCTGGGGCTGGGCTGCGAATCCAACCAGCTCGATGCCCTGCTGGAGCGGATCCCGCCCGAACGCCGCGCCCGCCTGCGCATACTGCGTGCCCAGTCGGAAGGCGATGAATTCGCCGCCGGGGAGGCCCTGATCGCCGAACTGATGGGCCTGATGGCCGGCGACCGGCGCGAGGACGTGCCGCTCTCCAAACTGCGCCTCGGCGTGAAGTGCGGCGGCTCAGACGCGATGAGCGGGCTGACCGCCAACCCCCTGATCGGGCTGATGGCCGATGCCGTTACGCAGGCTGGGGGCGCGGCGATCCTCACCGAAATCCCCGAGGTGTTCGGCGCGGAAACCCTGCTGCTTGAGCGCGCGGCCAATCAGGAGGTGTTCGACAAACTCTCCGAACTGGTGAACGCCTTCAAACGCTACTTCCTCGACCACGGCGAGCCGGTTTCGGAGAACCCCAGCCCCGGCAACATCGCCGGCGGCATCACCACGCTGGAGGAAAAGTCGCTCGGCGCGGTGCAGAAGGGCGGACTTGCGCCGATCAACGACGTTATCGGTTATGGCGAACGGATCTCGCTCAGCCAGTCGCCCGGCGGGCTGACCGTGCTGGAGGGGCCGGGCAACGACGCGGTTTCCACCACCGCGCTGGCAGCGGCGGGGGCGACCATCACCCTGTTCTCGACCGGGCGCGGTACGCCGCTGGGCAGCCCGGTGCCCACGGTGAAGATCGCCTCGAACCACTCGCTGGCGGAGCGCAAGCCCGGCTGGATAGACTTCGACGCGGCGCTGGTGCTGGACATCGGCATGGAAACTGCGGCGGCTGCTCTGCTGGACCGCATCGTCGCCATCGCCAGCGGCGAACCGGCGCGCAACGAAAGCAACGACGAACGTGCCATCGGGATCTGGAAACGCGGCGTCACGCTTTAAGGCTCCCCCCCCCCTGGCGATCAGGCGAGGACCGGCTGCATCACCGCATCGCGAGGCCTGCCAGCGCATTCGCGTCCACGGTGAACTTGAAGCCCAGCACCCAGGCGTTCGGGATATCACTCGTCCGGAACGGGACTGAGGACTGGTCGGGGTGGACGATGTACTGGACGTTGGGCGACAGGCGGATCGCCGGGCCCATCTGCGCGCCGTAAGCCAGTTCCATCATGTACTGATGCCGCGCGATCCCGTCCGTGCCCCCGGCAAATACGCGCGCGGTGCGCATGCGCTCCATCGCCAGATCGCTGAAACGCTGGTCGTTGACCACGAAGCCCAGCGTATCCTTGTCACGCCCCGCGAACGTGCCGGTCTGGACAAGGCCGAGTTCCAGAAAGTGGCTTTCCTCGACCCGGCCCGACAGGTTCGCCATCGCCACGCCGAACAGGCTGAGGCCGCGCTGGCTCATCGGGTCCGGGCGGGTCAGCATCTGGTCGAAGCGGAAATAGATGCCCGAGCGGCCGTGACGGGTCTGCGCCGTACGGCCCGACACGGCGGCGATCCCGCCCCGGTCATCGCGCAGCGGATCGGCATAGTCGCCCCGATCGAACCACCCGCCCAGAATGTAGTGGCGGGGCAGGCGGTCGTTGGTGAAGTCGGTGCCGTAGCCCATTTCCCACGGCACGATGACGCCGGTTGCGTTCTTCGTACTGAGATTGAAGCCGTCGTCGGTAGCGCGCTTGCGGTCCGGGTTGACCTCATAAACGCCGGCATGGAGCCAGACCTTCGGCGTCAGGTTCACTTTGGCGTGGGCCATCCAGCTGGACGCAGGAAAATACGTGAAGTTGCTGTTCTTGAAAACGAAAGTCGGGTTCCCGCAAGCCGAATTGCTCTGGAAATTGCAGTAGAGCGGCGAGTTCAGGAAATGGATATTCGCCTGACTGCGGCCCACCTCGATGTCCAGCGCGCCGTTCAGCAGCTTCTGCTGCCACGTCAGGATCGCCAGATGGGTGTTCTGGGTGCCATAGATTTCCTGGACCGAGGTGTTGTTGCCGATGGCGATGGCGGCAAGGTTCTGGCCGTGACGGTTGGTGACGGCGGCATGGATCGCACCGCCCTTGATCCCGGCGATCCTGTCCATGTCGAAATCGGCGCCGACGTAGACCTGCCCGGCATAGGCCGCGTCTCGCCGCACTCCGCCCGAAACGTTGGTCGCAGCCTCGCCGGTGTAGCTGAGCGAGACGGTGATGCCCTCGTCCGCCAGCGGTTGCCAGTTCGGCGCTGCGGCTTCGACTGGCGCAGCGGCGTCATCATCGCGGGCAAGCGCAGGCGCGGCGAAAGAGGCGGCGGCGCCCAGGCAGCAGGCCGCGCGCAGAAGAAGATCCTGCATACAAAACTCCCAGTACATGCGGTCCGGCAGCGCCGGCCGTTATCCTTCAGGCGGCGGCGATTTCAGCCCGCTCTGGAACTTGCGCGATCGGGCGCTTCAGCAGCCCCACCACCAGCGCCGTCACCACGGTTCCGGCCACGATCGCGGCGCCATAGGCCAGCAGGTGCGTCACCGCGCCGGGGATCGGCAGGACGAACACGCCGCCATGCGGCACGCGCAGTTCCACGCCGCTGCCCATCGAGATCGCCCCGGCTACTGCTGACCCGGCCATCAGCGCCGGGATCACACGGAAGGGATCGCGCGCTGCGAAGGGGATCGCACCCTCGGTCACGAAGGCGAGGCCCAGCACGGCGGCCGCGCCGCTCGCCTCCAGTTCCTCGGTGGTGAAACGGTTGCGGAACAGGCGGGTCGCCAGCGCAAGGCCCAGCGGCGGCACCATGCCCGCCGCCATGGTCGCGGCCATCGGCGTGTATACCTCGCTCGCGATCAGGCCGACCGAGAATGCGTAACCCGCTTTGTTTACCGGGCCGCCCATGTCGAAAGCGGACATCGCGCCCAGGATCAGCCCCAATACGATGGCGCTCGATCCCTGCATGGAACGCAGCGCTTCCGTCAGGGTCGCAAGCAGCGCGGCGACCGGCGTGCCGACCGCATAGATCATCAGCAGACCCGTCAGCAGCGAGCCGAGCAGCGGCAGGATCAGCACGGGCTTCAGGCCCTGCAGGTTCTTGGGCAACCGGATCAGGCGATTGAGCCAGTGGACGCCGTACCCCGCGATGAAGCCCGCGACGATGCCGCCAAGGAAGCCCGCGCCGATGTTGGCTGCCAGCATGCCGCCGATCATGCCCGGCGCGATGCCCGGCCGGTCGGCGATGGAAAAGGCGATGTAGCCTGCCAGAGCCGGAACGATCAGCGCAAAGCCGCCGCTCGCGCCGATCTGGAACAGCGCATGGGCAAGAGTACCCTTGGCCGCGTCCTCATTGGCGTGAATGCCGCCCAGTGCGAAGGCCAGTGCGATCAGTAGCCCGCCCGCTACCACGAACGGCAGCATGAAGGACACGCCGGTCATCAGGTGCTTGTAGGGGCCCACCCGTTCCTCGCGGTCCCCCTTGGCGGCGCCGGAGGCCTGACCACCCTGCACTTTCGCCTCGGCCAGAGCCCGCTCGATCAGCTTCGCGCCGCCGGTGATGGCGGGCTTGGTGTTGCTGGCGAAGACGCGCTTGCCGGCAAAACGGCCGCGATCGACCTCGCGGTCAGCGGCGATGATGACCACGTCGGCTGCAGCTATTTCCGCGTCCGTCAGCTCGTTGCCTGCGCCGACCGAGCCCTGCGTCTCCACCCGGATCGGGTAGCCGAGCTGGCGCGCGCCTTCTTGAAGGCCCTCTGCAGCCATAAACGTATGCGCGATGCCGGTCGTGACGGCGACGATGCTGGGCGCGCTGGAGGAGGGTAGCGCGCCAGCATCGCCGCCGGCACCGTCCAGCACTGCGGCCGGATCGGAGAGCACCGCATCGACATCGACGCGGCGGTAGGGTTTGCCCTTCATGACGCCGTCGTCGGCCGTTTCCGGCGCGACGAACAGCAGCACGTCATCGGGCGAAAGGGTTTCGGGAGCGAGCGGGTTCAGCACGCCGAGATCGGTGTGAACTTCGACCTCGATCTCGCGCCCGGCAGCCTGCGCCGCCTTGCGCAGGGCCTCACCGGCAAGGACGCCGGTAACCCCGGATGCACCGGCCTGGACGATGGCGAAAATCCTGCTCACTTTTCTTCTCCCGCCAGAACCGTGTCGATAAGGACGCTGTCTGCCAGCGCCTGCACGGCCTCTTTTTTCGGTAAGTGCGGCCCCACGCGGCCCAGTTTGCCGACCGCGAAGGCGGTGGACAGGCGCGCGATCCGCTCCAGCGTGCCGCCTTCGGCAAGCGCAGCGGCGATGCCCGCCACCATCGCGTCGCCCGCGCCCACGGTGCTGGCGACGTCGGCGGCGGCAAGCCTTGCGGTCAGCGCGCCCTCACCGGACAGGAAGAACGCGCCCTCCTCGCCCAGCGACACCGCGACAAGGCTTACCCCGCGGCCATGCAGGTCCGCCGCCACGCGGTGAACCTCGGCCATGGTTTCCACCGGTGCGCCCAGCCATTCGGAAAGCTCGTGGCGGTTGGGCTTGACGATATCGGGCAGCGCGTCACCCTCAAGCGCAGCGCGAAACGGGGCGCCGCTGCTGTCGAGCAGGACCATCGCGCCGGCGGTGCGAACACGGCCCTCGATCCGGGCGTAGATATCATGCGGGAAACCGGGGGGCAGACTGCCGGCAAGGACCACCAGCGTGTCCGGCCCGGCCTCCTCGACGACGGCGGCGATCACCGCCTCGATCTGATAGGGATCGGCGGGGGTGCCATCCATATTGACGTCGGTGGTGCCATCGTCGTCCACCAGCTTGAGGTTGACGCGGGTTTCCCCGGCGCGGCGGATGAAACGATCCGCGATGCCCTTGCCCGCGAACAGCGCCTCGAACGTAGCGGCGTTGTCGGTGCCCAGCAGTCCGTGGACCGACACATCGGTGCCCCAGTCAGCAAGGCAGCTTGCCACGTTGACGCCCTTGCCGCCCGCATCCTGCCGCGCCGAAACCGCGCGGTGGACGGCGCCGGGGACGAGGTGGTCCAGCGTGACGGTCTGGTCGATCGCCGGGTTGAAGGTGACGGTAACGACGCGCATCACGCCGCCTCCTCGTTCAGCGCGCGCACTTCGGCGGCGGTTCCGGCCTCCAGCGCCTTCGCCGCCAGCGCGGTCATGTCGGCAAGGCTGGCGCTGCGTATGCGCGCTTTGACCGCCGGAATGTCGCGCGGGGTCATCGACAGTTCGCTGACCCCAAGCCCGGTAAGCAGCGCCGCGCCGAAGGGATCGCCGGCAATGCCGCCGCACACGCCGACCCAGCGGTCATGCCGCGCTGCGCCTGCCACCGTCATCGCGATCAGGCGCAGGACGGCGGGGTGCAGGCTGTCGGCCTCGCTGGCAAGTTCCGGGTTCTGCCGGTCGATGGCGAGGGCGTACTGCGTCAGGTCGTTGGTGCCTATGGAGAAAAAGTCGGCATGCTCGGCCAGAACATGCGACTGCACGGCGGCAGCGGGAACCTCGATCATGATGCCGATGGGCACCACCGGGGCATCGAGTTCGGCGCGGATGCTCTCGCAGATTTCGCGAAGGGTCAGCAGTTCGGTGACCGAGGTAATCATCGGGAACATGATCGAAAGGTCGCCACCGTCCTTCGCCGCGCGGTAAAGCGCACGAAGCTGCGGCTCCAGCAGGTCGGGGCGGCGCAGCAGAAGCCGCGCACCGCGCACGCCAAGGAACGGGTTCTCCTCACGCGGCAGGTCCAGGTGCGGGACCTGCTTGTCGCCGCCAATGTCGAGCGCGCGCACGATCAGCGGACGCTCGGTGCCCAATGCCTCGATCATCTCACGGTAGATCGCATATTGCTCGTCTTCGGTCGGGCTGTCGCCGCGTTCGAGGAACAGGAACTCGGTGCGCATCAGGCCCACGCCCTCACCGCCCTGCGCCAGCGCGAAGGAGACCTGATCGGGGCGGTTTACGTTTGCGCCGATCGCCACTTCATGACCGTCGACGGTGCGCGCGGGCTTCGAGCGTTCGGATTCCTCCTCCGCCCGTTTGCGCGCGATTTCGTCGATCCAGCCCCGCGCGGAGGCGAGGTCTGCGTCCGAAGGGTTGAGCCAGATGCGCCCGCCGTCTCCGTCGACGATGGCGGTGGCTCCGGCCGCCAGCGAGAGCAGGTCAGTGCCGCCCGCGACCATCGATGGTAGCCCCAGGGTACGGGCAAGGATCGCGCTGTGCGAAGTCGGCCCGCCCAGCGCGGTCGCGATCCCCGCCACCTTTTCGATGTCGAGCGTCGCGGTATCGGAAGGCGAAAGGTCGGCGGCAACGAGGATGCACGGCTCGTCCGGCAGGTCCGAAAGCGTGCCGATGCCAAGGCCCGGATCGATATGCGACAGCACCCGGCGGCCGATATCTTGGAAATCCGCCGCGCGGGCCGCCAGCACCGGGTTGCCCAGCGCCGAAAGCTGACCCGCCATGCGCTCAACCGCCTGATGCCACGACCAAGCGACGCCGTGGCTCTCCACCATGATCTGGCAGGTCAGGGTGATAAGGTCGGTATCGTCCAGCAGCGCGGCCTGCGCCTTGAAGATCGCGGCTTCCGAAGCACCGAGACGGCGCGTTGTATCATCGACCAGCGCCTTCATTTGCGCGCGCGTGCGCACCAACGCATCGTCGAGCAGCGCCCCGCCCGCGGCAAGATCGACCGGCTGATCGGGCACCACAAGCTGGGTCGCGGCAAGGACATGGACTTTGCCGATGGCAAGGCCGGGGCTGGCCCCGACGCCTGCGATCATCGCGGTGTCGCCGTCCGGCTTCCACCCGCGCACAGGGGCCTTGGCCTTTTCGGCCGCGCGCGCGGCATCGGCCTTCTCCCGCGCGGAAAGCCGGGTCACCGCTTGGACGAACTGGTCCAGCGCACCCTTCGCACCCTCGCCCGAAGCGGAGATCGTTAGCGTATCCCCCGCCTTCAGCCCCAGTTGCAGCAGCGCGACCATGCTGCGCGGATCGGCCATTTCCTCGCCGTGACGCACGCGAAGTGGCACGCTTGCGGCCTTGGCCGCCTCGCTCCACACGGTGGCCGGGCGGGCGTGGAGGCCGGTGGGATAATCGACGGTCCAGCTGACCTGCTCGGCCAGATCCTGCGCAGGCTTTGCCGAGGAAGGACGCGGCGCATCCTCGAGCAGGGCACTTGAAATCAGCGCCTTATCGGCCGTTGTGAACAAACTTTCGAGCCGCACCTCGTCCTGGATCAGCCGGGTAAGACGGCGCAGGATGGCGATGTGGCTGTCCGAACTGGCGGCGATACCGACCACCAGATGAGCGCGCTGGCCGGGGTTCCACTCCACACCTTCGCGCAGTTGCAGCACGACGATGCCGTCCTTGCGCACCAGCCCTTTGTCCTCGCCCAACCCGTGCGGGATCGCCACGCCGGAGCCGAGGTACGTGTTCGCCACGGCCTCGCGCCGGATCATGCTTTCCTCATAACCCGGCCCGACGCAGCCAGCAGCGACGAGCAACTGCCCGGCCTGGCGAATCGCGTCGTCCTTGTTGGCGGCATGGGCATCGATCCGCACAAGATCGTCCAATCCCAGCGGATTGCGGGCATCTGCGAACATGAAACAGCCTCTCCAGTCTTTGTTCTCTCGCCTTAGAAAACGTTTTCTCACAAAATTGTCAAGGGTCTTGCGTTGACGCCCTCAATTCCAGCATAAGCGGCCAAACGGTGCGCAGTTCCCAATGCACTTGATGGAGAACGATTTCCCGATGGCTGTCGGAATCAAGGATGTCGCGAAAGTAGCGCAGGTTTCCCCGGCCACGGTTTCACGGGTTCTGGCGGGCCGTGCGGTCGATCCGGCGATGCAGGAACGGGTGATGGCGGCGGTCAAATCCACTGGATACCGCCCCAATCTGGCAGCGCGGCGACTGCGTTCGCGCCACAGCAACACCATCGGCCTGATCGTCGCCGATATCCGCAATCCGTTCTTCACCGCCGTTTCGCGCGCGATCGAGGACATCGCCTATACACGCGGCCTGCGCGTCATCCTGTGCAACACCGACGAAGACCCCGAGCGCGAGGCGATGTACCTGCAACTGATGCAGGAGGAACGCGTCACCGGCGTAGTGCTGGCCCCGTCGCGCGCAGGCTCAGAAACCGCCGGACGGTTCAGCACCGACTTCCCGATGGTCCTGATCGACCGCGCCGTGCCGGGAGCAACGCGCGACTGCGTGGTACTCGACAACGAGGCGATGGCGGCAGGTCTGGTCACCCACCTTCACGAGCAGGGCCATGCCCGCATCGCCGGCCTGTTCGGCGCACTGAGCGCCACGGGCGTCCAGCGCCGCATCGGCTTCGAGCGCGCCGCTGCTGCGCTGGGCGTCGAGACGCAGGCGCTGTCGGTCCCCCACGGCGTGGGCGAGGCGGAAAAGGCCGCAGTCGCCGCGATGTCCGGGCCTTGCCCGCCCACCGCCCTGCTCGCCAGCAACGGCGTGATGCTGATGGCGGTGCTGCGTGCGCTCCATGCCCTCGGCCTCTCGGTGCCGGGCGACGTTGCGCTTGTCGGCTTCGACAAGGAGGACTGGATGGAGTTCGTCGGCGGTGGCCTCACCGTGATCGAGCAGCCGGTGGAGGAGATCGGCCGCGCCGCGATGTCCATGCTGTTCGAACGTATCGACCACCCCGATGCCGCCGCGCGCCGGGTGGTGCTGGCCGGACGGCTCGTCGCCCGCGCATCCAGTTCGCCGCCCCGCGCGACAAGCCTGCAAATTCAGGAGATAAACCCATGAAACCACCGATCGGCCGTGACACGAAGCTGTGCATGTCGCTCTCGGCCCGGCCCGGCAATGCTGGCTCGATGCTGCACAACCGGCTCTACGAACTGCTGGGGCTGGACTATGTCTACAAGTCGTTCAGCACCGCCGACCTGCCCGCCGCGATCGGCGGCATCCGGGCGCTGGGCATTCGCGGCTGCGCGGTTTCGATGCCGTTCAAGGAAGCGGTGATCCCGCTGATCGACGCCATGGAACCCTCTGCCAGCGCGATCGACAGCGTGAATACGATCGTCAACGATGACGGCCGGCTGACCGGATACAACACCGACTTCGTGGCCGTCCGCGACCTCCTCGTCCAGCGTTCGATCGACCCGGCCCTGCCCTTCGTGGTGCGCGGCAGCGGCGGCATGGCCAAGGCAGTGGTCGCCGCGCTGCGCGATTGCGGCTTCCGCGAAGGCGTTGTCGTCGCCCGCAACCGCGAGGCAGGGCAGGCGCTGGCGGAGCAGTACGGCTATGCATGGCAGGCCGAAGTTCCCGTGCAGGGCGCGCCGCTGCTTATCAACGTCACCCCGCTGGGCATGGCCGGTGCGGACGAAGCCGCGATGAGCTTCGACGACACGCAGATCGCCGCTTGCGAGGTCGCTTTCGACGTGGTCGCCCAGCCCGCCATCACTCCTTTCATCCTCGCAGCGGACAAGGTTGGAAAGACGATCATTTCAGGCGCGGAGGTCATCGTGCTTCAGGCGGTGGAACAGTTCGTGCTCTACACCGGCATCCGCCCGGAGCCGGAGATGATCCGCGATGCCGTGCTCGTAGCGCACGGCCCGCAGGTTGCGGAGCGGCTGATCCTGTAAAATACCTCGTGAAATTGCTCATGTAATCGGTTGTATCCGTCAAAGCGGCTCGCGGGGGCTTCCGAATCCGCCCCCAAACCGCTTATGTCGTGCGCGTCCGCGGCGAAACGTCGCATCCCCAATGAGAGTATGCCAAGGATGAAGCGCCTTACCCTGACCCGGTTCATGATCGAGGAACAGCGTCGCTCCGGCGTCCTGCGGCCCGAACTTCGCCTGCTGATCGAGACGGTCGCGCGCGCCTGCAAGACTATCAGCCACTCCATCGGCAAGGGTGCGCTGGGTGAAGTGCTGGGCAGCCTCGGCAGCGAGAACGTGCAGGGCGAGGTCCAGAAGAAGCTGGACGTGATCGCCAACGAACTGCTCCTCGAAGCGAACGAATGGGGCGGCCACCTCGCCGCCATGGCGTCCGAGGAAATGGAGACGATCCACCGCATCCCCAACCGTTATCCCAAGGGCGAATACCTGCTGCTGTTCGATCCCATCGACGGGTCCAGCAACATCGACGTCGGCCTTTCGGTGGGCACGATCTTCTCGGTCCTGCGCGCGCCTGCAAGCGCCTCGGGCCGCGAGATCACCGAGGAGGATTTCATGCAGCCGGGCGCCACGCAGGTCGCATCGGGCTATGCGATCTACGGCCCGCAGACGCTGCTGGTGCTGACGCTGGGCACCGGCGTCTACGAGTTCACTCTCGACCGCGAAGTCGGCGCCTGGAAGATGACCGACGGGCCGCTGAAGATCCCGGCGGGTAACTGCGAATTCGCCATCAACATGGCCCGTCACAAGCAATGGTCGCCCGCGATCACGCGCTATATCGACGAGCGTATGGAGGGTGAAACCGGCCCCTGCGCCAAGGACTACAACATGCGCTGGACCGGCTCGATGGTAGCCGACGTGCACCGTATCCTGAAGCGCGGCGGCGTGTTCCTCTACCCGGCAGACCACCGCACCCCCGGCAAGGCGCGCCTTCGCCTGATGTACGAAGCCAACCCGATGGCCATGCTCATCGAGCAGGCCGGCGGCGCCGCCAACAACGGCTTGGACCGTATCCTCGACATCCTCCCTACCGGCCTGCACGAACGCGTGGGCGTGGTACTGGGCGACAAGACCGAGGTCGAGACCGTCGCGGCCTACGGCCACGAAGCCATGGATACCGTCGGACACTGATGCACGGGCATCTCCGGCGCCATGCGATAGAGCGGGTGCCGGAGATGCCAAACGCCGAACATACCGGGTTCCAGCGCGCGATCGCCCGGTTCAGCCCGCGAACAAAGCAATCACGGACTCCAGTTCGCCGCGAATGGCCTTTTCCGGCGGTCTCGTGGCAGGGTCGGCACAGCTCCTGATAAGCGAAGCGGTGAAACCCGAGAACAGCGCCGCCTCGACCATGCCCACGGCCCGATCAGGCCCCAACAGCCCCTGCAAAGTTCGCCGCGATGCGCGCCCTCGCAGATAGCGCAGCTGCAGGCCGAATTGACGCAGTGACGCATCGCGCGCCACCGCGATGAACAGTTCGTTGCTGCCCCGCGCGCTGGTGCCGGTGCATAGCAGATCTACGATACCGTTCACCACGTCCTGCGCATCGTGGGTCACCGCTGCGCCAGTGCCTGCCTGCATACGTTCGAGGTTGGCGCTGTAGAGCCCCTCGAACGCCGCCTCGATCAGCGCCGACTTGGTTTTGAACTTGTGCGAAACCATGCCCAGCGTCAGCCCCGCGCGCTCGGCGACCATGCGATGGGTCAGGCTGGCAACGCCGCTTGTACCGATCAATTCGGCGGCCGCAGTAACGATTTGCGCCGCCATGGGATCGCGTTGAGGGAGCGTAGGCATGGAGCGCATGGCCTCCTCACGCGCGAATTCACGCCACGGCGCGGGCGGTACCGGCTTGCGGCAGAACAACGCGCCCAGCGTGCGCGCCGTCTCGTCCAGCCCAGCACGGTCAACCAGCCGGCGCCAGCGGATCATATGCAGGAAGCTCTCGTTTTCAAACATGCGGTCCGCGATCCCGGCGAACTCCCCCAAAGCGAATCGCTCACCCACCTCCTGCCAGAACCCGGCCCAAAGCTGCTCCCACTCGCGCCCGACCGCATCGAAAAGGGCATTTTCTCCGGCAAGAAGCCCGCATTCGCGCCAGGCGAACGCAAGGTCACGCTGACGGATCGCCCAGTCGTCGACTGCCTCGGCAAAGAAACCGGCAAATGCCTCAGGACGGCCCGGCAGCCCCTCCGCCTCCTCCAGCATTTCCTTGCACCAGCCCTTTGCCCGGACCAGCTGCGCCTGCTGTGCCGCTGCCAACAAGTGTTCCATAGATTCAAAGTGATGATAGATGGAAGATACCGGAACTCCGGCCGCAACGCTGATCCGGCGGGCTGAAATCGCCGCACCGCCCTGTTCCTCCCATTGCCCCTGAACCGTGGCGACAAGTCGATCATATGACGAAGGCATCACGCTTTCCCGAGATTTCGCAAACGGCGGCGCACCCGATTGCTACGCAACGCCTAGCAGACCACCGCGACACAATCGAGCAATAGTGTACACCCCTTGCCCGCATTCAAATCGGACCATAGTGTCACCATAGCTACATACAACCGTTCTAGCCGCCCCTCATCCAATCGGGGGAAACATCGTGAAACTGCATATGTCCACCTTCTTGCGTTCGACCGCGCTTGCTGGCGCCTTTGCCGCCACCTTCGCCAATAGCGCTCTTGCCCATGCAAACGAGGAAGAGAACGTCGGCGAAGACATCGTCGTCACTGGTTCGATCGTGTCGGCCCAGCAGGATTCGATTTCGGCCAAGCGCCGCGCAGACAACCTTTCGGACATTGCCGCCTCCGACGCAGTGGGCCGCTTCCCCGACCAGAACGCCGCCGCCGCGCTTTCGCGCCTTCCGGCCGTTGCCGTGCAGCGCGATCAGGGTCAGGAGCGCTACATCCAGGTGCGCGGCGCCCCCAACCGCTGGACTTCGGTGAGCATCGACGGCGTGCCCATGGTCGGCGTCGACGAAGGCGGCGATACCCGCGCCTTCCGCTTCGACGCGATCCCCGCCGTGCTGCTCTCGCAGATGGTGGTCAACAAGTCGCTCACCTCCAACCTGCAAGCCGACGCCGTCGTCGCCACGATCGACCTCAAGACCTATTCGCCGATGGAGCAGAAGGGCCTGCACGTCTCGGGCGATGCGGGTTACGGCTTCATGGACCTGGGCAAGGGCGAACAACGCCAAGGTTCGCTACGCCTTTCATGGTCGAACGACACGTTCGGTTTCGTCGTCGGCGGATCGCACTACCGCCGCAAGCAGTTGACCGACAACCGCGAAGTCGGCGCCTACGACGCCAAGGGACCGACCGAATTCGACGTTCGCCAGTACGAGATCGAACGCTGGAACAACGGCCTTTTCGCCGGCGTCGAATACCAGCCGGAAGAAGGCAAGCGCATCTATGCAAAGGCGATCTTCTCGGAATTCAACGATAACGAGCAGCGCAATCAGTACGAATTCCGCCTCGACCGCGCGGCCAGCGGAACCCGCACACAGGACAGCGGCAACCTGACCGGCGTGCCCCTGCGCGGCAGCTTCAACTTTGGCGAATACCGCAACCGCAACTACATCGGCACCATCGGCGGCGACTACGAAGGCGACGACGGCTTCAACGCCTCGTTCAAGTTCAACTATGCGCGCACCGAAAACAGTACGTTCCTGCCGCTCGTACAGGCATCGACCAGCGGCGCCAACAACCTCAACTTCACATATGACAACAGCGACCCGCGCTTCCCCATCGTCGATGTCGCGGGCACGTTTAACCAGGCGAGCCTCAGCAATGCCGGCGCCTATGTTTTGCTCGGCCGCCAGAAGACGATTTCCGACAGCTACACCGTCAAGCTCGACCTGTCGAAGCAGATGGGCGACCTGACCCTGTCCGCCGGCGGCCTCTATGTGGACCGCGACATCAGCGGCAATGCGCTGTCGATCTCTAACATGGCGATGCTCGCCAACGGGGCCGCTGTAGGTCAGCCGTTCAACATCAACAGCTACGTCACCGACAAGGCCTGGGACACGGGTTTCCCGCTGGGCGTCCAGCTCAACTATGTCGACAACGTGGCGATGCGCCGCGACATCGACAGCCTGCTGGGCCGCCTGCAGACGGCGGGCCTCTACAACCCGGACCTCGACGTGCCCGGCACCGACCGCTACTTCCAGCGCGAGCAGACACTGGCCGGCTACGCCATGGCCCGCCTCGAAACCGGCAAGCTGACGGCAGTGGGCGGCGTGCGCGTCGAGAATTACGTGCTCGACAATTCCGGCTCGGTGCTGGCCAGCGGCACGTATACCGGGCTTGATCGCCGCACCAGCAAGACCGACTTCTTCCCCAGCCTCAACCTGAAGTTCGATGCGACCGACAACCTCGTCCTGCGCCTTGCCGGCCAGCGCGGCGTGTCCCGCCCGGCTTATGGAGCGATCCGCGTCGGTGCCTCGATCAACGATAGCAACAATCCCGGCACGGTCGGCGGCGGCAACCCCTTCCTCAAGCCGGAATACACCTGGGGGGCGGATGCCAGCATTGAATATTACCTTCCCGGGAACGGCATGATTTCGGTCGCAGGTTTCAGCCGCTGGGTCGACAACGTGCTGTACCAGACGCAGGCTGCGGTCGGTTCCGACTTCTACAACTTCGGCGGCGTCGACCGTTCGAACTACCTGCTTTCCGGCACTTACAACGGCAAGAGCGGCAAGCTCTACGGCGTCGAGTTCAACGTGCTCAAGCAGTTCGACTTCCTGCCGGGCGCGCTGGACGGCCTGGGCTTTCAGGGCAACCTGACCCTGCTCGACGGCCAGTTCGACACCCCCACCGAGCAGAACATTGCCTTCCAGGGCATGTCGGACACCATCGCTAATGCCTCTGTCTTCTACGAAAAGTACGGCGTTTCCGCCCGCGTCAGTTACCAGTGGCGCTCGGACTGGCTGGACACATTGGGGGGCATGGGCAGCGGCGAATATCGCAAGGGCTACGAGAACGTCGACGTCTCGCTGCGCTATGCGCTGACCGAGAACTTCACTCTGTTCGCCGATCTGGCCAATCTGACGAACGAAAAGTACATCGCCTATCAGGGCACCACCGCGACCCCGACGGAAGTCGAGCAGATCGGTGCGCGCTACCTGTTCGGCGTCCGCTTCAGCTACTGATAGGGAGGACCTGAAAATGAAAAAGACCACCTGCACCGCACTTATCGCCGCAACCCTCGTGCTCGGAGCCTCACCGGCCTCGGCGCGCGAGTTGGCCGTCCTCACCCGGATTGACGACCGGACCGTCGAACTTACCCGCGAGGATACCGCCCCCGTCACGGTGTGGATCAGCGCCGATACCCTGCTCGACAAGGGCGACACGCGGTTCGCCGCCGCCAGCAAGGACGGCAAGCTCACCCTGCCGATCCCGGTGACGGAGCGCCGCTACGTCATCCTCGAAGGTAAGGGTGCGCACCGCACTGTCGTCGCAGAGCGCGTGCTCCCGCTCCAGCAGGGCAGCAACTTCCGCGACATTGGCGGCTATGTCACCAAGAGCGGCAAGACGGTGAAGTGGGACAAGGCATTCCGTTCCGGCGCAATGCCGCTCCTGACCGAGGCGGACTATGCCCTGCTCGGCCAGCTCGGCATCGGCAACGTCGTCGACCTGCGCTCGCTGGAAGAGCGTGAGGTAGCGCCCGACCTGCTCGACGACCGCACAGGCGCGCTGTTCATCGCCAACGATTATTCGATGAAGCCGCTCATGGCGAATTTCGGCAAGGGTGACGGCGAAAACGTCTACAAGGGCATGGAGAAGATGCTGGTCCCCCAGTACCGCTCCATCTTCCGCCGCCTGATCGCCGACGAAGGCGCCGTGGTGTACCACTGCTCGGCCGGGCAGGACCGCACTGGCATGGCCACCGCGCTGCTCTACGACGTGCTGGGCGTAGACCGCGACACCATCGTCAAGGACTATCACCTCTCGACCGCGCTGCGCCGTACAGAGTGGGAGATGCCCAAGGTCGATCCCAAGGACTATCCAAGCAACTTCATCGTCCAGTATTACTTCAAGGGCGGCAAGGACAAGCCGCATAGTGCCGAGCCCCTGTTCACGCCGAGCGGCGCTTCGCACCTCGTGCAATTCTTCGCTTATATCGACAAGGAATACGGCGGCTCGGAAGGCTACCTGAAGCAGCAACTGGGCTTCACCGATCAGGACATCGCCAAGCTGCGGGCGACCATGCTCGACTGATCCTGCGTGTTTCTCGCGGTGCTGCCGAAGGCCTTCGCTTTCGCAGCACCGTCAGAAGCGGCGGGACAGGCCGAAATACACTTCCACGTCCGGCGCGTCGCGGTCCAGTCCCGCATTGGCGCCCACATCGAACTGCAGGTTCTTCCCCGGCTGCCAGGCCAGCGACAGTCCCGAGAGGTGCTGCACCTGGTGTCCCTGCGGGTCGTGGTCGGCCATGACCTGATACTCGGCCGTCGCCGTCAGCGTCTCCGCCAGTTGCAGGGATGCGCCAACCACCTCGCTGAATGCCAGATGTCGGCCACTGCCGTCTTCGTCCACGGCGGCATCAATCTCGGTCGTGGCCTCAATATTCAACTTGTCGGACAGTTCGTAGGAAAGCGGCACGAGCGCCCCGACGCTCCAGTCCCCGGCGCCGATCGGCTCCCGTCCGACAGGCAATGTCACGAACGGCATTACCGCAACCGAAAAGCCGGAGCCGTCCGGGTCTGCCAGATTACGGCGAAGGGCCAGCGTCACGTCGCCCGTGCCGCTGCGATGCTGGACACTGCCCGCCGCACTGTCCCGTACGCGCGAGAACCCCAAGGCAGTCCAGCCGACCTGGACTTCGGCATGGTCTGCCACCCCGTAGCGGACCAGAAAGTCGCCTGCGAGGAAAGTGTCGTCACGTTCCCCTGCACTACGCTCCAGCGTCCAGTCGCCAATACCGGCTTCCACATAGACCTGCCCCGGCGAAACCGTACAGGCGGGCGTCCCCATACCCGGCCGGTCGGAGCAGAATTCACGCTCCTGCGCGCTAGCCGCCATGGGCGACAATGCAAGGGCTCCGAAAACGACTATGCCAATCCGCATCATATCTCCCTCCCCGGTACGCCAGGGAGTATGTCCCGGACATCCGGCAAGTTCCCACTCGACGCCAGAAACACGCGTTTTTGGGACATCCGGCCCTTACTGACCATCCAGCGGGCAGGATCGTCGCCTTTTGGCAAGACGAATTCGCGCAAACGCACCGGCACAAGCGGCTCCGGCAAATGCTCTGCGTCACTGCCGCGACAATTGGACGGGCCAAGATTGTCTCTATCGCCCTAACCGTTTATGCTGCGCCGCAGCAAGGAAAGCGAGCGACCGCCCATGACTGCACCGCGCCTTCACAAACTGGACCTCGCCCTTCAGGGCGGCGGTGCCCACGGCGCCTTTACCTGGGGCGTCATAGAACGTTTGCTCGAAGAAGATGGCATCTGGATCACGGCGATAAGCGGGGCAAGCGCCGGCGCTATCAACGCTGCCGTTATGGCAAGCGGCCTTGCCACTGGCGGGCGGCAGGGAGCAAGCCGGGCGCTATGGGCCTTCTGGAAAGCCCTCAGCCGTTCGAGCCGAGACGCCGGCCCCCTCATCCCGATGATCGAAGCGTTCCCGCTGTCGTTCGAGGCGGTTGCAAGCTGGTGGTCCAACGCATTCGGCACTTTCACGCTGCCCAACACCCCCGAACTGGGCAGCGCGGCGCAAAAACTGCTGCGCGATCTTCTCGAACAGCACGTGGACTTCGATGCCCTGTGTTCCGACAAGGCCCCGCGCCTGTTCATCTCGGCGACGGACGTGCGGACCGGCGGCGCGCGCATCTTCCGCAACGAGGAGATGTCCGTCGACGTCCTGCTCGCCTCAGCCTGCCTGCCCCTTATGTTCCCGCCGGTCACGATCGACGGCGCCACCTATTGGGACGGCGGCTATAGCGCCAATCCGCCGATCCTCTCACTGGTCCAGGAAAGCCCCAGCGACGACCTGCTGCTGGTGACGATAAACCCGGCATCGCGCGAAATAACGCCCCGCACATCGGGCGACATCTCCAACCGGCTCACCGAACTGAATTTCAGTCAGACGCTGGTCAAGGATCTGCGCGGACTGGTGCTGTTGCAGAGCGCGGTCGGCCGCCGCCTGCAGTTCGGCAATGGCCTGCTCGCAAAGGTCAAACGACTGCGCATCCATGAAATTCATGACGAACCGACGCTGTCCGCCATGCACCCGCGATCGAAGATGATCCCGGTGTGGAAACTGCTCATCCATCTGCACGCCAAAGGCCGCGACGCCGCTGCGAACTGGGTGGCTAACGAGGGCAATCCGCTCGGCAAGTCGAGCACAGCCCATCTCGCCGAGCGCTACGGGCCGAAATAGCGGAAGACACCTGTACCCCACCGACCCATAAAAACGCAGTTGCGTTTTAGTGTTGTAGAAAACGAATTCCATCATGCAAAACGTGCACTTGTGACGCACCGCAGCATCCGCCAAAAGGACCTCGCCTTTCAGGCATCCTCTCCCAAAACTTTCAAAGCCGGCCCTTGTGGCCGGCTTTTCTTTTGCCCCCAACGCGGCGCAGGTAGGAGGATCATCACGTTCAGGACCGGCTAGGGCGAACTGCTGCTTTCTCGGCAAGCGGTGGTGACGTGCGACGATAAAATGGTACGACGCCTTCCGGTTCACTCACGAATGAAAGGTCGACGATGACCATCGAACGGCATATGCGCGTATACGAGGCTCCCGGCGGAACTTACGAGGCCATGGCGGTCTACGATCCGACCGCGGCCGAGCAGCCCGGCCTTCTGTTCTTCCCTAACTTCCTCGGCACCAAGGAATGGGATTTTGCCAAGGCAGAAAAGGTCGCGGCGCTAGGCTTCAAGGTACTCGTCGTCGACTTTTACGGCCAGGGCAAGCGCGGCACCGACATGGAATCGGGCGGCAAGCTGCTGCAGGAACTGACCGCCGACCGCGCGTTGATGCGTGACAAGCTGCTGGCGCACCACGCCGAACTGTTCAAGCTGCCCGGCGTCAAGGCCGGCCGCGTGGCTGCGGTGGGCTTCTGCGCGGGCGGTAAATGCGTCCTCGACCTTTCGCGGGCCGGTGTCGATCTGGCGGGCGTGGTCAACCACGGCGTCTACGACGCGCCCGAATTCGCCAATGCCCCGATGGTCGCCAAGCTGCTGGTCTGCCACGGATGGAACGATCCGCTCTGCTCGCCAGAAGCGACCGTCGATCTCGCTGCCGAACTGACCGAGGCGGGTGTCGACTGGCAGCTCATCGCCTATGGCCACACCGGCCACGGCTTCACTGCCGACAACAACCCGCTCAACCCGGAAAAGACCTTCGGCTTCCAGCCCGATACCAACCGCCGCAGCTGGCAGGCCATGGTGAACTTCTTCGAAGAGAGCTTCTAAAACGCCATCGCCCGGCCTGTCATGGACCTACGACCGTTCCTGACGCACCGGGGATGTGGATAAGGCCTGCACCTGTCCTCATCCCCTGCTAAGGCCTTTCCCATGCGCTTCATCCACACCGCCGACTGGCAGCTCGGCAAGCCCTTCGGCCGCTTCGATGCGGTCACCCGCGCCGCGCTCACCGAGGCGCGCTTCGACGCCATCGACGCCATCGGCCGGGCCGCCGCGCAGCACGGCGCGGGCCACGTCATCGTCGCTGGCGACGTGTTCGACACCGAAGGACCTGACGATCGCACCATCGTCCAGGCGGTGACGCGCATGGCACGCCACGACTGCCGCTGGTGGCTGCTTCCCGGCAACCACGATTTCGCCCGCAACGGCGGTCTGTGGGACCGCGTTCGTCGGCGCGGCGCGGCCAATGTCACCGTGCTGGCCGAGGCGCTCCCCCACGAAATCGAGGACGGCGCCTGGCTGCTGCCCGCCCCCCTAATCCACCGCCACACCCTCGACGATCCGACCGAGGCGTTCGACCGGATGGACACCCCCGGCGCAAGACTGCGCATCGGCGTGGGACACGGCTCGATCCGCGATTTCGGCACGCAGGGCGAGGCCAAGAACCTTATCGCACCCGACCGCGCCCGCCGCTCCAACCTCGACTATCTGGCGCTGGGCGACTGGCACGGCATGCTCACGGTGGACGCGCGCACATGGTATTCCGGCACGCCCGAGACCGACCGTTTCGGCCGCGACGAACCGGGGCACTGCCTCCTCGTCGATGTGCAACCGCGCGCGGCCCCGATAGTCACTCCCTTGCGCACCGGGCGCTTCCAGTGGCTGACACGCGACTGGACGGTAGCGGATGCGGTAGGCTTTTCCGCCCTGTGCGGCGACCTGCTGGCAGGCTGCGAACCTGCTGCCACGCTGCTCCAGCTCTCGCTGGCGGGGATCGTGCCGCTGACCGACCGCGTGGCGATGCTGCGCCGGATCGAGGACGATCTCATGCATCAACTGCGGCATCTCGACGTGCGGGACGCCGATGTCGTCGCCCGCCCTTCGGAAGAAGATCTCGCCGCGCTGTCGACCGAGGGGATGCTGGGCCGCGCCGGGGCCATGCTGCGTGAACGGGTCGAAGCGGGCGGCGCCGATGCACCGCGCGCGCGGCGTGCGCTGGAGCGCCTTTTCGTCGAAGCCCTGCGTGAAGAAACGCTTACCGGAGAGAATGCGGCATGAGCCTTTTGCTGCGCCGCATCGCGCTGGAAAACTTCCGCAAGTTTCGCGCCCCGCATGAGATCGCCGGGCTGACGGACGGGCTTAACATCGTGATCGAACCGAACGAAACCGGCAAGTCCACTCTGCTTGAAGCCGTGCGCGCCGGACTATTCCTCAAGCACAATTCGAAGACCCAGCTCATCACCTCATTCCAGCCTCACGGCGACGAGGTAGGCCCGGAAATCGCGCTCGATTTCGAGGTCGACGGTGCGGCTTACGCTTTGAAGAAGCGGTTCATCAGCCGCTCCATGGCCGAACTGTCCGGCCCACGCGGGCGCAGTCAGGGGTCTGAAGCGGAAGACGCGCTGCAGCGGCTGCTCGGCTTCGAACAGGGGCGCGGGTTCGATACCGGGATGGCCGGCGCGCTTGGCATGCTCTGGGTTTCGCAGATGGACGGCCTTTCGGTAACCCCGCCGGGCGAGCGCGTGCGCGACCTGATCGGCGTCACGCTGCAGGGCGAGGCCGGGACCATCCTTGGCAGCGCCGCCTTCGAACGCGTGCGTGGTCGGATTGAGGGGCAATTTCGCGAATACCTCACCGCAACCGGACGACCGACCGGGCGCTACACGGCAGCGCAGCAGCGCGCCGCCGCAGCAACTGCCGCACTGACCGAGGCAGAGCAGAGGGAAGCCGCGCTGGAAGCGGCTTTTGACGACCTGGCGAAAGTGCGTGCCCAGCTCGCTACCTTGCGCCGTGAACTGGAAGACGATCACGACGCTGAGGAACGCGCTGCCCTGCTTGCGCGGCTCGATACCGCCCGCAGCGCCGCCCAGCAGCTGGCCACGCGGCAGGCCGAAGCCATCAGCGCGACCGGGCGTCTTGCCGCATTGGAAGACCTCGCAGCCCGCAATAGTCAGGCGCTCACCCGGCAGGCCGCTGCGCAGACACGGCGCGACAAGGCGCGGATCGAGCGCAGCGCCCTGTCCCAACGCCTTGACGAAGCGCGGGACAAGGCGGCTCAGGCCGGCGAAGCGCTGACGTCAGCGCGTGCCGCACGCAGCGATGCCCGCGCCGCGCTGGCCGAAGCGCGCACCCGCAATGCGGCCCGCCAGCGCCGCGAGGCGGTTGCCGCCGCGCACGAACGCCATGCCCGTATTCTGGCGCTGGAGGCCGAGCGGGAAGCGCTGGGCGATAGCGCCGCGCACCGCGTGCCCACCGAAGTCCTCGCCGATCTGGAAGCGGGCGAGCGCGAGGCAATCCGCCACCGCACTCTGCTGGAGGCGGACGGCACCCACGTGGAACTGGTCGGCCCGGCCGCCCAACTCACCCGTGACGGCGCTCCGATGACACCCGGCGAATGGACGCTGACGCGCGAAACCCGCATCGGCTTGCCGGGCGGTGGTGAACTCGTGCTGCGTCCCTCGCAGGCGCTGGCCGGGGCGCAGGCTGCACTCGAAAAGGCAGCCGCGCGGCAGGCTGCGCTGCTGGCACAGTGGCAATTGGAAAGCCTTGCCCAGGGCCATGCCCGCAACGAGGCCGCCCGCGAAGCGCAGCGCAGCGCCGAAACGCTCGCCGCGCGCATCGCCGCCGCCGCCCCGGTCGACCGCGATCTGGGCCTGCCCGCGGGAGCCGATGCGCTCAAGGTCTTCGTCGCCGCGCACCCCCTGACGGACGCGGACGAAAGCGCCGAGACGCGGCCCGTCGCAGACCTCGAACAGGTGGCCGAGACGTGCGAAACCGCATATGCCCGCGCAGAAGCCTTCCTGAAGCAGGCCGACGACGACCTGCGCGCGGCTGAAAAGGCCGAAACCCCGCTCGCCATCGACGAGCAGACCGCGCTCAACGACCTTGCCGGCATTACCGATGAACTGACCCGGCTTGCCGCACATTCCGATTTCGCGGCGCTCGATACCGCGCTTCCCGCCGCGCGCGAAGCGGGGGCGACTGCGTCGGTCGAACTGGAAAAGGCCCGCATCAATGCACAGGCCTTCGACGAAGACGCCCTGCGTCGCCGCATTGCCACGCTCGCCGCGCGCCGCAAGGCCGCCGAAGACAGCCGCGGCGAATTGACCTCCCGCATCGCCGCGCTCGAAGCAAAAGTGGAGAGCGAAGGCGGCAAGGGCCTTGCCGAACACGCCGCCGCCGCACGCGAGGAGGACCTTGCCGCACGCGCCGCTCTGGCCCGCATCGAGGAGGAGGCCGAAACCCTGCGCCTTCTGCGCGACACTCTTGGCGAAGCGCAGATCGAAACGGCGCGCACCATCACCGGCCCCGTGGCGGCACGCGCAGCACGTTATGTCGGGCGCATCCTGCCCGGCGGTGAACCCGCTTTCGGCGAGGATCTGGGCCTTGCGGCAATCCGGCGCGGCGGCACGGAGGAGGCTTGCGAGCAGCTTTCGCGCGGCACGCAGGAACAGCTCGCCATCCTCACCCGCCTCGCTTTCGCCGATATGTTGCTGGAGGAAGGCCGCCCGGTCTCGCTGATCCTCGACGACCCGCTAGTCTATGCCGACGATACCCGTCTGGACGCCATGATCGAGCTGATCGTCGAAGCCTCGCAGCGCATGCAGGTGATCCTGCTGACCTGCCGCGAACGTGCCTTCCGCCACGTTCCGGGCAACCGCATCCGGCTCTGAGGCGCGCCATACGTCTGGCTTTCACTTCATATCCTTGCGCCCGCTGACGGCCCGGCTATCGTGGGCGAATGAACCATGCCCCTCTCGCCGCCCTGACGCTCCTCCTGTCTCCGGCGCCGGCGCTCGCCGCGCTTTCGGCGCCTGAACAGATCATCGTCACCGCGTCCGACGAAGGGCAGGCGCGCGACCTTGCGCTACTCGAAAAACTGGTCGCGCAGAATAGCGGCACCCGCAATGTCGAGGGCGTGCGGAAAGTCCGCGACATGGTGGCGCCCGAATTCGAAAGCCTCGGCTTCACGGTGAAATGGGTGCCGATGGACGCGGTCAACCGTGCTGGCCATCTGATCGCAGTGCACAAGGGCAAGCCGGGGACTACCCGCATGTTGCTCATCGGCCACCTCGACACGGTTTTCGAACCTGGCTCGCCCTTCCACATCGCAAAGCGGGAGGGCGACAAGCTGCACGGCCCCGGCGCGGCGGACGACAAGGGCGGGATCGTCGTGATGCTGGCAGCGCTGCGGGCAATGAAGTCAGCCGGAACCCTGCGCGGCGCCAACGTCGAGGTCGTGTTGACCGGGGACGAGGAAGCGGCGGGCGAGCCGATCGATATCGCGCGGGCGGACCTGATCGCAGCGGGCGAGCGCGCCGATGTCGCGCTCGACTTCGAAGGACTTGTGATCGCGGACGGGCTGGACAATGGCTCGGTCGCACGGCGTTCAGCGGGCGACTACACCATCACAGCCAGCGGCCAGACGGCACACTCCAGCGGTATCTTCTCGGCAGAGACAGGCTACGGCGCGGTTTATGAACTGGCGCGGATAATCAACAGCTTCCGCGAGGAACTGCCCGAGCCCAACCTCACCTTCAACATCGGCATCGTCGGCGGCGGCGCGACGGCCGCGCTCAGCCCCGACGAGGCTGAGATCAAGGCGACGGGCAAGACCAACATCATCCCGCCGGTCGCCATCGCCAAAGGCGACTTTCGCGGGTTGACGCCGGAGCAGGTCGACCGGGTGAGAGCAAAGATGATAGCCATCGTCGCCCGGCATCTGCCGCAAACCGATGCGCGGATCGTCTTCAAGGACGGCTACCCGCCAATGGCGCCGACCCCCGGCAACCAAGCGTTGCTGGACAGGCTCAACACGATCAACGCCGATCTCGGCCTGGCAAGAATGCCCGCACTCGATCCTCTGAAGCGCGGCGCCGGGGACATCAGCTTCGTAGCGCAATATGTCGACGGGCTGGCGGGACTGGGACCCGCAAGCAGCGGCGACCACACACCCGAGGAGCGCGTCGACCTCTCCAGCTTCCCGCGCCAGACCAAGCGTGCCGCCCTGCTCATGTCGCGGCTCGCGGGGGAAAAGGCGAAGCGCTGAAAGTCCGTTTGAGAACGGACGTTGCCCATCAAGCGGCAAGGACTCTTGCGCGGCTCACGCCAGATGCGTCTCGATGGGCAGGCCCGCCTTGAGCGTCAACGTTACCGGCGTGCGTTCGGCGATATCGGCCAGCCGGGCCTCCTGCTCGTCATCGAGACCAACAATCGCCAACTGGCGCATGATGCTCATCCCTGCCTTGCCGCCCGATAGCCTCAGCTCAACGTCGATCGATTGCAGCGGCCAGCCCTTGCGGGCGGCGTACATCTTCAAGGTGATCGCTGTGCAAGCGCCGAGGCTGGCAAGCAGCAGATCGTAAGGCGCGGGGCCAACCCCCTGCCCGCCAAGCGCCGCTGGTTCGTCAGCGGTGATAGCGTGGCCGCCCACGATGATCTCGGTGCGCCAGGGAGTTTCGCCGATATGTGCGGTTCCATGTGCCATGGTCTTGTTCCTCAGGCCGGGAGGGGGATGAATTCGTGCTCTTCGGGCACGGCTGCGAAACGCTGGGCCTTCCAGTCTTCCTTGGCCTGTTCGATGCGATCGGCCGAGGAAGATACGAAATTCCAGAAGATGTGGCGCTTTTCAGGCAGCGGCTCGCCGCCCAGCAGCATAAGCCGCGTGGCTCCATCTGCGCGGAGTACTACTTCGGCATCGGGCTTGAACACCACAAGTTGCCCGGCCGGGAAGGCGCCGGTCTGGCCCTCCACCTCGACCGCGCCGGACACGACGTAGACCGCGCGCTCGATATGTTCCGCCTTTACCCGGTAGCGCGAGCCGTGCTGCATCACGATATCCGCATAGACCATGTCCGAATGGGTCTTGAGCGGCGAAACCATGCCGTCGCTGCTACCCGCAAGCAGGGTCAGGCGCGTTCCCGCGTCTTCGGTCACGGGCATTTCCCGTGCCTTGTGATGCGTAAAGGCGGGATCGACCTCCTCAACTTCGCGGGGGAGCGCGATCCATGTCTGCAGGCCGAACAGCTTGCCACCCGTTGCCCGGTTTTCGGCCGAAGTTCGCTCGGAATGGACGATACCGCTGCCCGCGGTCATCCAGTTCACTTCACCCGGCCGGATCGCCTGGAGCGAGCCGAGCGAATCGCGATGCAGGATCTCGCCCTCGATCAGGTAGGTCAGTGTGGACAGGCCGATATGCGGATGGGGGCGAACATCGAGACCTTCGCCGCCACGGAACACCGCCTCGCCCATCTGGTCGAAGAAGATGAACGGGCCGACCATCCGGCGCTGCGCACTGGGCAGCGCGCGGCGGACCTGAAAACCGTCGCCCAAATCGCGGACCGGGGGGAGGATCACGAGATCTACGCCTTCGATATCTGATGAGTGAACGGTCATGGGAGCAAGCCTTTCGCATTACGTCTTGATGAGGGATCGTCCTCTTGAAACCGTCTTACCCACCACGGATGTTCTAGTGCAGACCGATAAGATCGATCCAACCGTTCAACTTTCTCGAAATGTCGGCATCGCCGCCCACCGCCTCGCCGTCCCGCAGCCCTGCACCCAACGCGGTATGGAAATTTCACGCCTTCCTATCTAAGTACGAAGTCAGGATCGGTTCGAGGAAGTGTAATTAGTGACCTCTGAGTCGAAACGACCCCCGGATGCCCGCGCCGAAGCCCGACTTTTGCTGAGACAATGGCTGGTCCGCAGCGAAAACGACGTCCTTGCCGCCATCGACGGACTGGGGCGACAGGCCATCCGCGACGCATCGCAGGCCAGCGGACGGCTTGAGCGCAGCACTTCATCCACGACTTCGGCGCATGGTGTCCTGCTGGAACTTCAAGCCCTTGCCGAGACGTTCGAAGCCCCCGCCCCGCGCAGGCGCCTGTGGTTCTCCGCGCGCGTAGCGGACAAGGCGCCGGATCCGGTGAGCCTGAATACCCTGGTGGCCAGTCTCGAACGGGAGCGGGATGCAATCGCCCGCACATTGATCGGCATTGAGGGCGACGGGGCAAAACTGCAACTCGCCGATGATGCGCTCGATGAGGCGCTGCAACTGGTCCGCGCATGTGGGCTCGCCTCTGAATCGGCCGCACGCGAACTTGCGCTGGCCAAGCCGGCGCAGGCGGTGTTCCTTCGCGAAACCGTCCCCGAACGGCTGCTGGCACGGGAGCAGGATCTGCTCACGCAGATCGCCGTAACGCGCCAGGGCATCCTTGCCCTGCAACTCGTGGCGGACGGACAGAGCGCGTTGGCACAGGCCATCGACCGCGCCCGCGACACCAGCGTTGCAGCTATGCGCACCGCGCTGGCGGCCCGGCAGGCCGTGGCTGGCAGTCACGACCTCACCCGGCAGGCGCAGGCGCTGGAAAACACGGTGGAAGCGGCAGGCAAGGCCTCCAACTCAGGCCGTGACGTCGAGAGGGCGCTGGAGGATGCCGCCGCGCAGATCCGCCGCGCGATCAATGCCGCGCAGGCCACGGCGCGCGATCCCCGATCTCCTCGCCAAGAAACCTAGCGCGGCCCGGTCGGCTTGGTCTAGGCTCAGGCGTGACGCTCGAATAGGATGTGAATGTGGCCGGTTTCCTGGAACGATTGGCGGGTTGGCTCGGCGGCGGAACGCCTCCTGCGCCGCCCGCGGCACCGCGAGAGGCGCCGAAGCCCGCGATATCGGCCGAGGACCCCCGGCTGCCGGATGCCTCCCGTCCGCTGGTTGCGCGCCTGCTGTCGCTGATCGCCGACATAGAAGCGCGAACGCAGGACGATAGCCTGATGGTTTCCGCGGTCACCGAGGTGCGCCAGATGCGGGATAGCCATTTGCCGCAACTGGTCACCAGCTACGCCGAGATTCCCGCTTCGCACCGCGCTGAAATCTTCCGCCAGACCGGCCGGTCCGCGAGCTACAACCTCAATCAGGGGTTCGAGCGGATGATTTCTCGGCTGGAGACGCTTTCACGATCGCTGGCACAGGAAGACCTCGACAGCTTCGCCGACAACCTGCGCTTCATCGAGCACCGTTATGGCGACGACGACCCGCTGCGCTAGGGTCAGCCCAGCCGCATCGTCGGGGTAAGCCAGACGGTGCCGTACCCCCTGAACGAATAGACGAGGCCTTCGCCCGTGCGCATCGCGTTGCGCAGGCCACGCACCAGCGGACGCAATTCGACCTGCAGTGTAGCAGAATACATCAGCATCAGATCGCCGTCGACGATCAGCTCGTTCTGCCCGTCGAGTTCGATGACCTCGATCTCGTCGACCGGCACGGGAGCTTCTACCACGAAAGCACCGGAGCCGGTGAGCTTGGGCTGCATCAGGCCATTACCCGAGAGGATACCCTGAACCGAGCGGTGCACGTGGGCCGAGAGCGCGATATTGGCATCGCAGGCGTAGAAGGCGCCGTCGTCGAGGATCAGCGCATCCTGCGGCCCGTCCATCGCGGCAAGAATGAAGTGCTTGGTGGTCGCCTCGGTCCAGACTTCGCCCTGCCCCGAATAGCGCGTGGCGAACGCGCTCTCGCCCGAGCCGGCCGAAGTGATCGCGCGCTTGAGGAAATTACCGGCACCGGCATTCTTCTGCACGTCGACCTGCAGCTTGCCGTGCGCGTACTGCAAGGCGCCGGGTTCGAGCAGCGCAGCGCCGCCTTCCAGGATGATCCTCACCTGCCGGGCGGTGGCGGCGTGCGGAAGCACTAGCTGGGCCATCGGGGCGGCCTGGCTGGCCGCTGCGGCGGGAAGATGCAGCGAAGGCCCCAGCGCGTGGCTCTTGCGGGCGAACTGATAGAGTTCGAACCGGACGCCGGAACTACTCTGTTCGTCGATCTTCGTGCGATACGCGCTCATCGTATGATCTCCTTACTCAGGCGCGCAGCGGCAACGGATCGGCGATCCCGAACAGGTCCGCCCGTTCAAGCAACCGCCCCGCCCAGCCGCGGTGGGTGGCCGGTTCGCACATCACGCCCTCACGTGCGAAGACCGCCGGGCTATCTTCAGCCAGCATCATCCGCGCTTCCTCGGCCTGGTCCGCCGGCACCGCCAGCGCGGACTGGATCACGCCGATCTGGGCGGGATGGATGGCCGTTTTGGTCAACAGCCCATGCTCGATGTCGAGGGCCACTTCCTCGCGTAGCAGGGCAGTATCGGCGAAACGCTCCATTACTGGCGCGCTGAGCGCAAAACCCCAGGGCGCGAAACCGGCAACGAGGTTGGCGATGATGTTGCCCAGCGGTCCCTCATAAGCGGTACGATGGGATGCCCGGCGCAGACCCATCGCCTGTAGCAGGTCGTTACCGCCGATCCGCAGCGCCAGAATGCGGTCCTGCACCGCCAGCAACTGATCCCGGAACCGGCGCATCGCCTGAGCATCGCACGCCTCGCGTGTTTCCAGCGTCGGCATCAATCGGTGCCGGTCATGCAACGGCAGGGCCAGATAGGCAGGCATGGTATCGGCATGAGCCTTGGGGATCACGAAGCCGTCGATCTGTTCCACCCCGGGCATACACAGGATATGGTCCAGCATCGCGGCGGAGCGCGGACGTATGAAAATCAGCGGATCGGCCTGGCTTGGTTCGCGCGCGGCCAGCGTGCGCAGCAGCGCCGCCAGATGCGTCAGCGCAAGCTGCAGATCGCGTTCGAGAACCGAATCCTCAAGGCAGAGCACCGCCGAACGCAGGCCGGGTATGCGCCGCACCCCGATCAGCGCCGAGAAGAGATCGTCGCGGAGACACGGCATGTAGAGCGTCGCGCCCAGCGAAATGGCCGAAATCGAACCCGTGACGCTCATGACTCGTTTCCCAGGCCGCGGATGATCGCCACGGCGCGATATTGTGATTGCTTGTCCAGGCGCTCCACCGGAACCCCGTGGCGAGCGGCAAGGTGGAGGAGATGTGCAACGTCTCCATCGCCGGGATCGCGGACCAGCAGTCGCTCGGGAACCCGCCGCAACAGCGCCCGGGTTGCTTCGGCTATGCCCGGCTTGATCCGGTTGCGGTCCCCCGCCGCGCAGCCCGCCAGCAGCGATTCCAGCATGGCCTCGCACCCGGCCATCAGCCCACCGCGCCGAACGGCATGCCCCTTAATCGACAAGGGCGTGGCCGCCGCAGCGAGCGGTGCAATGGTATCCACGAAAGCCCGCGACAAGTCGGCATGGGCATAGTGGGGATACGTGACACAGGCATGAAAATCCCCCTCGCCCACGTACTGCGGATTTAGGATCGAGCGGCTCACCAGCCCCGATACGATCCCGTTGAGCAGCCCGGAGGCGATGAGATAGTCGTCATCCGTCGCGGCGATATCGGCCTGGCCCGCGGGGTCCGCGATCACCGCCAGTTCGGGCACGAAGCCCAGCGCATTTGCCGCCAGTGAAGCCCGCAGTTCGCCCGCGATGGCGCCCTTGCCCGTCCACCCGTCGACGAACACCGCACTGCGCGGATCGTGCCGTTCAGCGATATGAGCCAGCGCGGTCTGGTCGATGCCCCGATCGCGAATGATGCTGACCGAATAGTGAACGGCGCTATGCCCCCACGCGCGCAGCGTCCGCGCCAGAAGAACGCCGATCGGAGTGCCTGCCCGCGCGAGCGACACCAGCACGATCTCGCGCCCAGGCCGGCGCTCGGCCAACCCGGCGGTAAGGTTCGCCACTTCCTGAGCCAGCCGCGCACCATTTCGCGCCAGAGCTGAATGGTACAGCGCAAGGTATTCGGCATCCGGCAGCGGCTCGGGCGCGATCATCTCCGAATAGTGGCGGCGGCCGGACTGGATCGCCGCTTCCTTGTCGGCAACGGCAGTCGGAGCCATCGTAACCGGCTTGAGCAGGAAGGTGACGTCAGACGGATCGTAGCTGCCCGAAAAGGCGGGTACGGCCACTTCACACATGTCAGCGGACACCGAACATGTCTCCTGCAAGCTGCGAGCGCGTCGGCATCATCGCGAAGTCGCACAGACCCATGAACGGCGCATCGGTGATGCTGTCGCCGATACCGATCACCGTCGCATCGGGGAACCGCGCGCGCAGGCCCGGCAGGATGTGCGCCACCGCATGCTGTTTGCCCAGATAGGGCGGCATCAGTGCCACGTTGTTGCCGTTGCGATGATCGGTCCAGCCCGGCGGGAGCGACGGCACTGCTGCGTCGACGACGGCGTACATCGCCTCGTGATCCATATGAACGTGCTTGGCCAGGGTGTAGAGCGGCACGCCCCCCTCGGTCAGCACGCGCGCGTTGATCGCGACCCCGCGCGTCTCAGCCTCGGCGGCGATGGCCTGCGCCAGCCCGGCGAGTTCCTGCGCATGACGGGCGGCATGGGCGGCGATCCCCTCGGCCCACTGCGTATCCGCTTCGCCGGCCTCGTCCAGCACCACGCCGCCATGGGCACAGACCGCCGCCGCAAAGGGAATCCGCGCGCGGCGCAGCGCATCGAGGCTGCGCGCGGTAACCGGGACCATATGCGTCGTTTCGGCCAACCATTCGATGAAGCGCATCTGGCGGGGCGTCGCGTAGCTCAGCGGATCACCGTCCCGGGTGAAGCCGAGCGGCGTCAGCCGGTCATGCGGCACGTCGGGCGGACATTTGCGCAGGGTCTGGAACAGCGTGTCGTCGAGATCGACAAGAGCAATGGCCCGCATCAGGCATTCCAGCCGATCACGCTTGCACCCAGCGCCGCGACAAGCACGGGATCGATCGTGCCTGCGCCGGTCTCATGCGCGATCCATGTGGTTCGCCCGTCCGCCGGATCGGCATTGTAGAGGTAGTTGGGCACGCCGGTTCCATAATTGTCGGAGAAGCTCAGCTTTGTTTTCATGGCCCCGCCGACCCGCGCGGGACTGCGGCTGGTCGCCTGGACGACGACATCGTGCCCCTCTGCCTCCATACGTTCCGCAAGGCGAAACGGAAGGTAGGTGAACTCGCCGGTGCCAACGATGCGCAAGGGGCCTGTTACCGGCGGCAGCTGCGTCTGCGGCAGCGGCGCGACCGAGGCCTCCAGCCCGAGCCGCCCGAAATTGCGGTGCGTAGCCATCCGGCCAAGCGAGGCTGCGGCCATGTCGAACGCGGCAGTGGCGGCAATAGTCTCGCCCTGGGTCCATTCGAGATGGCCACTCAATAGTGCAGCGACCTTGGTCGGGCGCGGCATCCGCTCCTGCCAGCCACGGCCCGCAGACCAGTCCGTCAGCACGGCAACGACGATCTCTTCAACGCCGGGACAGGTGGCAACCAGCGCATGAGCGAGGTTGCAGGTGGTGGTGCCCGTCGAAATTTCATCATCGACGATGACCAGCGAACGCGGCGCAGGCAGATTGCTGCGATAGATCAGGTGCGCAGAGGCGTGGCTATGCGGTTCCTCGAAGCGGCAGAGCAGCGCACTGTCCAGCGGCTGGTCACCCAGTTGCTGGCGTGTCGAATGCAGAAAATGGATATCATCCCGCCCAGTCTGGAGGCGCAGTTCCTCATGCACCGTCTGGCCGAGACAAACGGCGGTCTCCGCCAGTCCGAGTACCAGAACCGGTCCCGGCAAGTCTGACGGGATACGTGCCGCAAGGTCGCGCACACTGCGGCGCATCACCTTCGGCGAAACCGGCAGGTGGCGCCCGAGCACACGCGAGACGACGAGGAAACCGCGCTTCGGGTTTTCGCGCGCGGCAAAGTCGCACAAATCGTCGAGAGGCCAAACAGCCTCGTCTACGGTAATGTCGATCTGCCCGGTCGGCAGGACGATCGAACGGGTATTGGTGGCAGGGGTCAGCATTCGCAGGTTATCCGGGCAATCGTGTCACGCGCCTGCCGCACCGCGGCGGCGCGGCCGATCTGGCTTGGGCCAGTGGGGCAATATTGAGCCATCGGCGGTTCGATGCCGAAGGAATCCAGAAAACTGAGGATGATGGCCCCGTTGATGCCAAAGTTGATGTTCTCCGCACCGGGCCGCAAGCCCGCGCGGTGCGGCGATCCGCCCCCAGCGCGATCAGCGCCAGGATCGGCAGATCGCCGCCCTGCCCATCACCGACAAGCGAAAACGTTCGCTCACCGGCGATGGGCACCCGTTCGCCCGCGATCAGATCACGCATGAGCGGGCGCTGTCATGGGGTATCAGATATTCACGCCGAAGGACGAGGCCAGCGGCCCCAGACCGCCTGCATAGCCCTGACCGATGGCCTTGAACTTCCACTCGCCATTGTGGCGATAGAGGTCACCGAAGATCATCGCCGTCTCGGTCGAAGCATCTTCGGACAGGTCGTAGCGGGCGATCTCGGTGCCGCCATCGGCGTTCAGCACGCGAATGAAGGCGTTTGAAATCATGCCGAAGTTCTGGCGGCGCGCATCGGCATCGTGGATCGTCACGGCGAAGCTGAGGCGCAGGATTTCGGCCGGAACCTGATCCAGCGTCACCGCTACGACTTCGTCGTCGCCGTCGCCCTGTCCGGTCAGGTTATCGCCCTGGTGGACGACCGAACCGTTCGCGCCGTTCTTGTTGTTGTAGAACACGAAATCGGCGTCCGAACGAACCTTGCCCGCGTCGTTCAGCAGGAACACGCTGGCGTCGAGATCGAAATCGGTACCGTCGGTGACGCGCGTGTCCCAACCCAGGCCGACCCGTACGCCCTTGAGGCCCGGAGCTTCCTTGCTGAGGCTGACGTTGCCGCCCTTGGAAAGCGAAACTGCCATTTTGATTCTCCTAATCCGTCGGCTTCAGCCGACACTGACACCGTAATTGCGCGCGAGCGGCGCGAGGCCGCCCTTGTAGCCCTGTCCAACCGCGCGGAACTTCCACTCGCCGTTGTGGCGATAGACCTCGCCGAAAACCATTGCGGTTTCGGTGGATGCGTCCTCGGCCAGGTCGTAGCGCGAGATTTCACGGCCGGTCACGGCGTTGACGACGCGGATAAAGGCATTCGACACCATGCCGAAGCTCTGCCTCCGCCCCTCACCGTCGTGAATGGTGACCGCAATCGCGATCTTCTGCACTTCCGCCGGAACGCGGCCCAGTTCGACCGTCAGCGCTTCGTCGTCACCATCGCCCTCACCCGTGCGGTTATCGCCGGTGTGCTCCACAGAACCTTCCGGCGAGCGCAGGTTGTTGTAGAAGATGAAGTCGCTGTCACCGCGCACCTTTCCTGCATCGCCCAGCAGAAACGCACTGGCGTCAAGGTCGAAGTCCGCGCCGTCGGTGGTGCGGGTGTCCCAGCCTAGTCCGATGAGGATCTTCGAGAGGTTCGGCTCTTCCTTGGACAGGCTGACGTTGCCGCCCTTGGACAGACTTACCGACATGATGTTCTCCTGCTTTCCGGGTTATGGTGCGGTATATGCGGCCAGCTCAGGATGCCTTCGCGTCCTTGCGATTACTGCGCAGCGAATCGTACAGGGACAGGCCGATCAACGCCGCGCCGATCAGGCCGGTGATCGTCTCCGGGATCTCGAAACGGACCGACAGCAGCATGATCGCGGCCAGCGCCACGATCGCATAGAAAGCGCCGTGTTCGAGATAGCGGTATTCGGCGAGTGTGCCCTTGTCGACCAGCATCACCGTCATCGAACGCACGAACATCGCCCCGATGCCCAGGCCCAGAGCAATGATGAACAGATTGTTCGACAAAGCGAAAGCGCCGACCACACCGTCGAACGAGAACGAAGCGTCCAGCACTTCGAGGTAGAGGAAACCGGCCAGGCCGGACTTGGCGACAGCTACCGCGGCGTCCTGCCCGGAATGGCTGGCATGCTCTCCCTGCTCTAGCAGCGCGCCGACAGACTGGACGGCGATATAGGTCACCAGACCGAAGATGCCCGAGGTGATGAAGGTCATCGCCTCCACCGGGTCGATCATGCGCGACAGGCCGTAGAGCGCCAGCAGGACCAGGCCGATGGCGAGGCCGGAAATGCGCGAGAGTTGGGCGAACGGCCGCTCTATCAGGCCGAGCCAGTGCAGTTCCTTTTCCTCATCGAGGAAGAAACTCAGCCCGACCATCGCCAAAAAGGCGCCCCCGAAGCCGGATATGCCCACATGTGCAGCTGTAATGATCTCTTCATAGCGTACCGAGTCGGTCGCCGCGAGGATCACCGCATCGATCGGCCCCATCTTCGCGGCGATGGCGACGATCGCCAGCGGGAAGACGATGCGCATGCCGAACACGGCGATGAGGATGCCCCAGGTCAGAAAGCGCCGACGCCACACGGCGTCCATGTCGCGCAGCACGGTGGCGTTGACCACCGCGTTGTCGAACGACAGCGAAACCTCCAGCACGCCGAGCACCGCGACGATCCACAGGATGCCCAGCGTCCCGCCGAGCGTGCCGGTGATGTCCCAGCCCAGCCATGCGGCCAGCACCATGCACAGCGCCGTAAACAGCAGCGAACCCTTGTAATACTTAAACACTTTAACCCCTTTCGCCGCGTACGGCTCAATCCTTGCGACCGGCTACCCAGCGCAGGCCCCAGCTGAGGCTCTCGTCCAGGTCCTTCTGGTCCCGCACGTAGTCGACGATGCGCGTAACCTTCAGGCGGCCGGCATCGTTCTCGATCAGCACGATCCCGCACAGGCGGCGGTCGTTCTGGCCTTCGGTCATGCGGACCTCGATCGGCGGCTGGTCGGGCATGGTAACCAGCACCACGCCATCCGTCTGCTGCCAGTTTGGCACACCGTCATAGATATTGGCGAAGATCGCGATGCGGCGGATATCGGCCCAGCGGGCGCCGTTGATCCGCATCGTCTCGCCCTGCGAGACGTCGCCGGTGCGATCGTCGCCGGACAAGGCGATGAAAGGCTCCTGCGCGAAGGACCCGAAGGCATTGCCCAGTGCCTGCACGACACCCTTTCGCCCATCCGAAAGTTCGAAAAGGCAGCCCAGATCGAGGTCGATAGCCGAACCGCCGCCGAAGAAGCCTTTGCGCCCACGCGACCAGTTTAGATTGATCGTGATCTCGCCGAAGCTCGTCCCGCGCTTTTCGAGGCTGACAGTCTGGCCTGCCTTTTCCAGCGTCACCTTGCTCAGGCTCACCGGCTTGGGAGCGGGAGGCGGCGGTGGTGGCGGTGCGGCGGGCGAATCTTCGGCCACGTCGATCCCGAAGGAACGCGCGAGCGGTGCCAGCCCCCCGGTGAAGCCCTGCCCCACGGCGCGAAACTTCCACTGCCCGTTACGAAGATAGAGTTCACCGAAGGTCATCGCCGCCTCTGCGGCACCGGCAAGGCCGGGCACGAAGCGCAGGGCTGCCCCGCCGCTTGAAGGCGCCACGTCGATCCGGGCACCCTCAAGCAAGGCCAGAGTCTGTCCCTTGGCCTGCGCTTCATGGACGGTCACGCAGAAGACCACTCGCTCGATCTCGGATGGCAGGCGGGCAAAATCGACCTCGAACGTGCCTTGCCCCGGCCCGTTCACGAAGCAGACGCCGCCATCGCCGCCTTGCGGCTGGTTGTAGAACACCATGTCGGCGTCGCCGCGAACCTTGCCCGAAGCCGTCAGCAGATAGGCCGAGGCATCCGCATCGACATCGCGCCCTGCAGCCGGTGTCCATGCAAAGGACACCGTCAGCCGGTCGGCCGGCACGGGCGCGTTGGCGCCCTGCTGGAGATCATTCATGTTTGCCCCAATGCCCTGTAGCAGGTGCTCTCAAGTGCGACGACGGGCTTCACAACGCGCCGATGATCTTGTCCATCATTTCCTGGAAGGTGCGGCCGGTGGTCCGTTCGCCCAGCGCCTTCATTTCCCAGCCGTCACCGACGCGCACCACCTTCGCCATGATCTGGCCGGTATGCGTACCCGAGCCGGTCAGGTCGTAACGGGCCAGTTCCTTGCGGTTGGTGGAATCGACGACGCGGCAATAAGCGTTCTCGATGCGGTCGAAAGTATCGCCCAAAAAGCTGTTCACCGTAAACAGCAGCGTGTGGACATTGGCTGGTAACCGCGTGAGATCGACATTGATCGTCTCGTCGTCGCCGTCTCCGGCGCCGGTGCGGTTGTCACCGCTGTGGACGATGCTGCCGTCTTGGCTGGCGAGCTGGCGGAACCACACCTGGTCGAGCAGATTGCGCTGGGCATCGAACAGCAGGCATGATGCGTCGAGATCGACCTCCCCGCCGCCACCGCCGGTCAGTTTGGCGAAGAAGCCCTTGGCCTTGCGCACGTCCCAGCCAAGGCCCATCGAAACACGGGTCAGCGAGCCTCCACCAGACTTTTCCAGACGAACCGACTGGCCTTTTTGCAGACTAACCACGCGACGCTCCCGTTTCCGAACCAATATGCAAAATTCGCCCCCGAGTATTACGATTGCGCCCACGTCCGCAATAGCCGCGAGGCGTATTTATGCTTTCCAGATCAGGCATTCACCGATTATCCCTCCGGTCTCCTTAGCGGCTCGACCATGGCAATTTTTTGACATGCTCCAGCGTCTTTTTGACGTAGTTTTGCGACCGCTCCTCTTTTTCCGCAGACCCACTGTACCAATGATGGTCAAAATTGACCGACTGCTGGCGCGCTCGACTATGCCGAGGCGACTGGGCGCGATCGCCTGCCGACGGTGCTGGATATGGCGGACTATCAAGGCTTCCGCTGCACCGGCGATAATCCCGCGACGGCGACGCACTTAAACACGAGATGTACGACCTCGGGGAGGACGACGGTAAGGCTCGCCGCTGGCATGCCTCAACCGCCACTTGGCGATCCAGTGGCTTGCCCGGCAGGTTGCCGCCGATCCGTTCTAGGCCGCTACGGCCGCCAAGGCAGGGACAGCGCGCGTAACGGCGATGATCTCCACATCGACCTCAGCCTCGAAAGGACGGGCATTACCGGTGACGACGTCGATCCACGTCGTGCAGAACGGAATGCCTACCTCGTCGCAATAGGAAGCCCCGCCCGCCGCGCGTGAGTTGATCTCGAGGATGCGCCAGTCGCCGTGCCGGTCCTGTTTGTACTGCACGTTGATCGCACCGTGCAGGCCGTGCCGCCGGACAAGTTCGGCAGCGTGCGAGATCAGGGAGTGGCGTGTCTGAATTCGCTGGCGATTGACATCCAGCTTCGTGCGCACTGCCGCCAGCAGCACCGTCCCGCGTTCGCAGACCATGTCGACTGAACATTCGAGGCCTGAAAGGTGCTCCATCACCAGCAGCGAGAAAGCCTCGCCGCGCTGCTCCGCGTCAACGAGCGCGGCGGCGTAGGCATGCGGCGAGATCCGGCGGGCGTCGGGATCGGCAAGGTGCGTCAACGGCCCCCGCGCATCCAGTGTCCAATACCCCGCGCCGTAAACGCCGCGTGAAGGCTTCACGCAGGCGCTGGCGCCATTCGCCGTCAATGCCTGCACGGCATCCTCGAAGCCTTGCGCACAAGTCACCGCGAACGTCGGGCACAAGTAGGGATCGTTGGCCATCGAAACGGCGAAAGCTGCCTTGTTGTCCAGCAGTTCCAGGGTATCGGCATCGGCCGCGACATGCACCGCGATGCCGTTCGCCGAGAACTGGTCCAGCATCCGGGCAACGCCGCGTTTGCCGCGCTGCGGCACCAGAGCATCGACCCCGCGTTCGATGGCGGTATCGAGAAGCCAGGTGGCATAATCGACCGTACCGCGTGCCGGTTCTTGCCAGAATACCGGCGCCACATCGCGCACTGGAGAGCGACTGTCGACGGCGCTGACGAACAGGCTGACCAGCGGTCGCTCGCTAACGATCCGGCTGACGACGTTGCGCATCGAAAACGATTGATTGAACCATATTTTCATGGATTTCTGCGCTATCGAACGCATGGAAAGTGTCAACCGAAGACGGGGCCGGATGCCGCTCCCTCCCCATCTTCTCACCTTTGCAGCCTCATACCCCTGCAAAAAGACACGGCGGCTTGCGTCATCCACGCCGTCCACTACTTTCAAAGGCATCAGTTAACGAGGAAATCGTCCTTGAAGAAGACGCTGCGCATCGCGCTTGCCACCACTCTCGCCCTGTTGAGTTCCACATCCATGTCTTTTGCTGCAAGCCCCGCCCCCGCCGATCCGCGCGATCCTGCCGACCCCTGGATCTGGCTGGAGGACGCGAACGGCCCACGCGTGATGGACTGGGTGAAATCCCATAACGCCACCACCGAACAGCGGCTGGAATCCAATCCGCACTACCAGCCCTTCTACAACGACGCGCTGGCCATCCTCGGCGCCAAGGACCGCATCCCCGCTCCGAGCTTCCTGAACGGCCAGATCTACAACTTCTGGCAGGACGAGCAGCATCTGCGCGGCATCTGGCGCAAGACCTCGCTGGAGGCGTATCGCAGCGGCAAGCCCGCATGGAAGACCGTTCTCGACATCGATGCGCTGGGCAAGGCCGAGGGCAAGAGCTGGGTCTACAAGGGCGCAGACTGCCTGGAGCCGGAACAGAGGCGCTGCCTCATATCCCTGTCGAACGGCGGCGAAGATGCTGTCGAAGTGCGGGAGTTCGACCTGGCTTCGGGCACCTTCGTGGAGGGCGGTTTCCACATTCCGCGTTCAAAGCAGGGTGTGACATGGGAAGACGGCGATCACCTGCTCGTCGCTACCGAATGGACGCCGGGCGAAGTCACGACCTCCGGCTATCCCTATGTGGTAAAGCGTGTCACACGGGGACGGCCATTCACCGAAGCGGTGGAAGTCTTCCGGGGCGACAAAAACGATGTCGGCGTGTTCCCGGCAGTGCTGCACGACGGTCAAGGCCATACGCTGAAGGTCATCACGCGCGCAATCGACTTCTTCCACCAGCGCAGCTTCGTGATCGCCGCCGATGGCAAGGTGCACGAACTGGCGATCCCACAGAAGGTCTCCGTTACCGGGCTCGTTGCAGGCCGCGTCGTTTTCCGTCTGGATGAGGCCTGGGGCGACCTACCTTCCGGCTCGGTCGCTACCGCCCCGCTCACCGAGGTGATGCAGCGTCCCGAAGGATTTTCCGCAAAGCTCGCGTGGAAGCCCGGTCCTCGCGAGGCACTGGAAGCGGTTTCTGCGACCAAGGGCCGACTGCTCGTTTCCATTCTCGACAACGTCAACGGCCGCCTGCTTTCGCTGACCCCGGCTGCGGGCGGCGCATGGACGACGGCAACGCTGCCCCTGCCTGACAAGCTAGCGCTGCGCTTCGGTTCGGCACAAACGGACGGGGACCGCGTCTTCGCCTGGGCCGAGGGGTTCACCACGCCCAGCAGCCTGTACCTTGTGGCCGCAGCCGCCGCCACCGCGCAGCCTATCCAGAGCCTGCCGCCGCGTTTCGACAGCAAGGGCCTCGTAGTCGAACAGCGCGAGGCGAAGTCGACAGACGGGACGGCAATCCCCTATTTCCTTGTACGCCGCAAAGACATCCCGCTGGACGGTTCTACGCCGGTCCTGCTCGACGCTTACGGCGGCTTCCAGGTCAGCTCGACGCCCTCCTATTCGGGCACGATTGGCAAACTGTGGCTGGAGCGGGGCGGCGCCTTCGCGCTTGCCAACATCCGCGGCGGCGGCGAGTTCGGCCCGGCCTGGCACGAGGCCGCACTGAAGACGAAGCGGCAGGTCGCCTATGACGATTTCGCCAGCGTTGCCCGCGACATGATCGACAGCAAGATCACCTCGCCGCGCAGGCTGGGTATCGTCGGCGGGTCGAACGGCGGCCTGCTGATGGGCGTCGAGATGACCGAGTTCCCCGAACTCTACAACGCGGTGGTTATCCAGGTGCCCCTGCTCGACATGATCCGCATCAGCAAGATCGCGGCGGGGACCAGCTGGCAGGGTGAATACGGCGATGTTTACGCCGATCCCGAGGCGCGGGCCTTCTGGCTGAAGAAGTCGCCCTATCACGCGCTGCGCAAGGACGTGAAATACCCCGAGCCCTACATCTTCACCACCACGCGCGACGACCGCACCGGGCCGCAGCACGCCCGCAAGTTCGCAGCGCGTATGGAGGAAATGGGCCTGCCCTACTACTTCTACGAGAACACCGAAGGCGGTCACGGATCGGGCGCGGACATCCGGCAGTCGGCCAAGACCACGGCCTTGTGGCTGACCTACCTGACGCGCAAGCTGATGGACTGACAAGAACAGCGGCGAGACGGTCCGAACGACCGCCTCGCCGCTAGTCAGTCGTCGGTACGCCCCGCGCCGTCCTGAAAACGGGCTTCCTTGACGAATGCCGCGACGGTAGGCGACCGGTCATCCCGGCGGGTCGCGATCGCGAGGCTAGTCGTCGGGCCGCCTCCCAGAATATCGTGATAGGTGATGCCTTTCATGGCGGCCTCGCGCATCGAGTCCGGCACGAGCGCCACGCCCAGTTCCGCCGCGACCAGCGCCAGCATCGATGCGATCTGCGGTGCGGGCTGTCCCAGCACGGGTTCGAAACCGGCATCGCGGCACGCCGCTATGGTCGCGTCGAACAGCGTCGGCCCCAAGGGGCGCGGGGTGATGATGAATGGGTCGTCGCCAAGCGCGGACAATGCGATCGGATCGCTATGCGGCATGCGGCTGGAAGCCAGCGCGGCGATCAGTGGTTCAGTCTCGATCTGATAGAAACGCAGGCCTTCCTCGCTGACGCCGCCGGGCCGCAGGAATGCCGCGTCCAGCGACTCGTCCAGAAGCGACGCAACGAGGCCATTCGAATTGGCCTCCCGCAGTGAAAGATCGACATCGGGAAATCGCCGCCGGTAGGTTCGAATCACGGCGGGGACGCGGGGATTGAATGCCGCAGACCCGGTGAAGCCCACACGGATTGCCCCCGTCTGCCCGGCCCCGGCGCGCTGCGCAGACCTGACTGCGAGAGCCGCCTGGGCCGGCAAGTCCTTCACCTTTTGCAGGAAAGCCGCGCCTGCTTCGGTCAGCTCGGCCCCGTGCGGCAGGCGGTGGAACAGCGCGGTGCCGACTTCCCGTTCGAGATTCTTGATCTGCTGGCTGAGCGGCGGCTGACCGATACCCAGCCGCCGGGCGGCCCGGGTGAAGTTCAGCTCTTCCGCCAAAGCCAGAAAATAGCGGATATGTCGCAGTTCCACTGGTATCTCCAAAAGCTATGGCATTTCGCAATGCCACATATTGGACAGATGGCCGGGCGTCAGCATATTTCTGTGGCAAGAGAACGATGAAGAGTGATCCCGATGTTGAACCAGGCCCCTCACAGCAATCCGCTCCCTTCCATGGCCCAGCCATGGATGCCGCAGTTCGCGGTTTCTGAGGAAACCGATCTGGAGCCGGTAGTCTTCCTCCCCGGCCTGCTGTGCGACCAGCAATTGTGGCGCCATCAGGTAGAGGCCCTGTCCGACATTGCAGCTCCGATGATCGCCAATCTCACGCTCGACCGATCGGTGGAAGCCATGGCCCGCAGGACGCTGGCGGTCGCACCGGCGCGCTTTTCGCTCGTCGGCCTTTCGATGGGCGGTTATGTCGCGCTGGAAATCATGCGCCAGGCGCCCGAGCGCGTGGACCGGCTGGCCCTGATCGACACCAGCGCGCGCGGCGATACCCCGGCCCGGACAGCGCAACGGAAAGCCGGGATCGAATCCCTGCGGCGCGGCCGTTTCCTGGGCATAACCCATAGGCTGCTGACGGAACTCATCCACCCCCGCCATGTCGAGGGGGCGGTCGCGGAAGACCTGCGGTCGATGGCGGGCCGGGTTGGCGGAGCGGCGTTCCTGCGCCAGCAGGAAGCGATCATGAACCGCCCCGACTTTCTGGAAAGCCTGCTGGCGATCGACACCGACACCATGATCGTCGTCGGCGACGGCGACCGGGTAACCCCTGCCGAGCATGCCGAGGAAATGCACGCACGTATCCGCGGCTCGCGCCTTTACCGCATCCGTGAATGCGGCCACCTCCCCGCACTCGAAAGCCCCGAGGAAGTCACGCGCCTGCTGCGGCAGTGGCTGCTGCGTTGAGGTTTTGACAGGCGGCCACGCCTGGCCGCCTGTCCTGGACATTTCGCTTAGAAGCTGAAGCGTACACCCACCGCATAAGTGGCAGGCGCTCCGACCATGCGCGAGGCACCGTTGAGTTCCGGGAAGTAGACTTCGTCGGTGATGTTGCGGCCCGTCGCATAGACCGACCACCCGTGCGGCGACTGCAATTCGATCCGCGCGTTGAGCAGGGTATAGGCCTGCGCCGTGTTACCCGGCAGCGCGTTGAGGCGGTTGGATTCCTTGCCGTGGTAGAAGATGTTCGCACGGCTGCTGAGCGACCAGCCATCGCCGAAGCTGTAAGTGTGCACCAGGCCAACACGGCCCGTCCACTTGGGCGCGCCCGGCAGCGGATCACCCACGGTCGAGGTTACGTCGGCGATGCGGTTCGATTTGAACTCGGTGATCTCCGAATAGAGATACGTGCCCGAGGCATCGAAATCGAGTTGGTGCGCGCTGCTGTTGATAAGGCGCAGGTTCAGCGCGCCTTCGATGCCGCGTGTCCGGGCCTTGCCGACGTTGGTGCGTCCGTTCGTATCGTTGGCAAGGCGCGTGGTCGCCTGCAGGTTGCTGAAGTCGTTGGCGAACGCGTCAAGCGAGAGGCGCAGCGGTCCCTTCAGGTAACGCACGCCGGCTTCGTAGGCCCAGACCGTCTCGGACTGGAAGGGCTCGGTCTCTTCCGGCGTCAGTATCGAGGTGCCGTCGAAGCCGCCCGAACGATAGCCGCGCGCTACCGATGCGAAGACGTTCAGGTCCTCGTTGATGAACCACTGCGCAGCGGCCCGGCCGGAGACGTCGTCGTCCTTGAACTGCTTGTCCCAGCTGAAGTTGGGAGTGGTGGCGAAGAAGGCCTGATAGTTGGAGATACCCCAGGGATTAAGGTCGACGTTGCGGCCCTTGGAGTCCACCTGATCGCTGGTGTAGCGCAGGCCGCCCGTCAGGCGCACGCCGGATACCACCTCATAATCGACCTGGCCGAACAGCGCGCCGCTGCGGCGACGCTGGTTGTGGATGTTCTGGTAGATGGTGCGCGCCGCCCAGCTCTTCCATTCGCTGGTGTAGTCGATCTTGTCGCTCATGAAGAAGCCGCCGACCAGCCAGTTGAACCGGCCCTGCTGCTCATTACGAAGGCGCAGTTCGAAGGAATCCTGGCTCAGGTCTTCGTCGAAAAGGTATTCGTACTGGGGGTAAGGCGTTCCATCGCCGTTGCCACCCACTTTGCGCTGGCTGGACTGGGCGCCGACGACCATATCCAGGCGAGTAGCATCATTCAGCAGGTGCGAGAACTGGGCAGAAACGCCCTTGATGTCGATGTTCTGGTCGTAATACTGGCTGGAATAGAAGCTGTAGGGATCGCTGTCTTCGCCCGCGTTCAGGACGCTGCTGTCCTGCGCCGCGCTGAGGCGGTCGTACTGGCGGGCATCGCCCCGATCGCGGCTGCCAAAGGCTTTCAGCGTCAGCGTCGTTTCCGGCGCGAATTCAATGTCCACGGTGCCGCGCGCCGCGAACAGGTCCTTGTCACCAAAGCCCTTGCGCGCGCCGGGATCGGTGATCGCAGGAACCTGTGTCTGCACCACGCCGCCCACGCTGAGGCGCGCACCGGCCAGATCGCCTGCGCCCTTGCCATCCATGAAGCCGCCGCCCTGATCGGTCATCACCGCCAGCCGGACGCGCACGTTCTCACCCACCGGACCGCCGATCGCGGCTTCGGCGCGCATGCTGTCGTAGCTGCCGTAACGCGCATCGACATAGCCTTCGAAGCTGTCACTGCCGCCGCGCGTGATCGCATTGACGACGCCCGCGGTGGAGTTGCGGCCATAAAGTGTGCCCTGCGGCCCGCGCAGCACTTCGATGCGCTCGATGTCGAACAGCGGCATGCCCAAATATGCGTTCGAGCTCTGGTACACCCCGTCCAGATGCAGCGCGACCGAGGGCGAGCCGTTGGGCTTGTAGTCGTCCGCGCCGCCGATGCCGCGAATGCTCAGCAGGCCGTAGCTCTCGCCGCCGAAGCCGTAGTTGATCGACAGGCCGGGAACTTCATCGACCATGCTGGCAAAGTCGACGATGCGGCGCTTTTCGACTTCCTCACCCGAAACCACGGTGATCGCCTGCGGAACCTTGGAAAGGTCTTCTTGGCGCTTCTGCGCGGTGACGACGATGTCCTGCCCGCCGGTACGCGCATCGGCGCCAGACATGTCGCGCACGGGCGATGCGGGGGCGGCGGCGAGCGAGATGATCGAGCGGCTCTCCAGCGAAATCGCCATGCCGCGCCCGGCGATCAGGCGGCGCAGCGCCTGGCTGCGCGTGAAGCGGCCCTTGAGCGGGGCGGAGCGCTGACCCACGACCACGTCGTAGGGAAACACCATCTGGACACCGGCCTGGCGGCCGAATTCGTTGAGCGAAGTGGCCATGTTCTGGGCCGGGATATCGAAGCTCACGGTACGCTCTGCGGCGGCGTCAGCCGGTGCCGCCGCCAGTATCAGGGGTAGTACGATCGAATGAAATGCCATTGTGCCCTCCGGGTGGAATTCGTGTCTCGAAGGGAGGGATG
>NZ_CACSJO010000016.1 GCF_902706195.1 Novosphingobium sp. 18050
GCGCCTTCGCAGAAGACGGTGTACTTGCCGAGCAGGTTCATGCCCGGCTGGAAATCGCCCTTCTCGTTGCCTTCGCGGTCGACGCCCATGTCGCCGGTCTGCACGCCCAGCACGGCGCCATTGTCGCCGTAGAGGATTTCGGCGGCGGGGAAGCCGGGGAAGATCTCGATCTCCAGCGCTTCGGCCTGTTCCGCCAGCCAGCGGCACAGGTTGCCCAGCGATCCGGTGTAGTTGCCCTTGTTCGACATGAAAGGCGGCTGGATCGCATGCGGAAGGGAGAACTTGCCCTTCTTCGTCATGTGCCAGTGCCAGTTGTCGGTCACCGGGGTTTCGGCGAGCGGGCAGCCATCCTCACGCCAGGTCGGCAGAAGTTCGTCGAGCGCCTTGGGGTCGATGGTCGCGCCGGAGAGGATGTGGGCGCCGATTTCGGAGCCTTTTTCCAATACGCAGACCTGCAATTCGGGATCGATCTGCTTGAGCCGGATCGCCGTGGCCAGGCCGGCAGGTCCACCGCCGACGACGACGACGTCATAAGGCATCTCTTCGCGTTCAATCATGGAAGCCCCGTCCAAATTCGTTTTTTGCCCATCGCTTTTTTAGCTCAATCGCCTTTTTTGCGACTTAGCCGAGCGATTAAATCGTCTTGAGCCTTGATTGCTCCCGCGCGGCAGGTCAAGACCCCCGCGATGGATCAACCTCCAAATCCTGCATTTCTAGACGATATCACAGGTGCGCTCGACTGGTGGCGGGACGCAGGCGTGGATCTCGACTTCGTAGACGAGCCCGTCTCTTGGCTCGCTCCACCCGAACCGGAAGGCGGTGCGAATCCCGCTGCGGAGCGCCGCCCCATGCGCGCGCCGGCCGCCGACGTGGACGCAGCCCCGCTCCCTGCCCGCCTCGATCCGGCCAACCTTCCCGCCGACCTTGCCGCTTTCGCGGCCTGGTGGCTGACCGAACCGCTGCTGTGCGGCGGTGAGCTTTCCACCCGCATCGCGCCGCAGGGGCACGCAGGCGCGGACCTGATGATCGTGGTCGAGGAACCGGAGGCGGAGGACCGCGAGGCTCTGCTCTCCGGCCCTCAGGGAAAGCTGCTCGACGCAATCCTGTCAGCCTTCGGAACACGGCGCGAAGATGCCTATCTTGCCAGCGCGCTACCTCGTCATACGCCGGCGCCCGATTGGGCCGCATTGCAGGAGCGCGGTCTTGGTCAGGTACTGGCGCATCACGTGACTCTGGTGGCGCCAAAACGGCTCGTCGTACTCGGCGGCAACGTCCTATCGCTAATCGGCCACGAATCGCCGCAACGTCCTGCCGTTTTACGAAATTTCAACCATGAAGGGGGATCGATACCTCTGCTTGCCTCATGGGCCCTGCCTGCGCTGCTCGGACAACCGCGCGCAAAGCCGGTCCTGTGGAAGGCCTGGCTGGAGTGGACCGCCGCCTGAGCGGTCCCCGAAAGACAGATGGGCCAAGCAACCGGGGCGTCGTACAGGATCGCGGGGAATAAACACTTGAAACGAATTACCAGGGCCGGACTGTTGGCGGGATTTACCCTCGCCTCCTGTATTTCGGCGGTTCCGGCCTTCGCTAACAGCGCTGCGGTCGACTACTTCCGCACCCGCGCAGACCGTACCGCCGTCCCCTCGCTGCTCAGCCAGGACGACCGCACCTATTACAAGCAGGTCTTCGACGCGATCGATGCCAAGGACTGGTCGACGGTCCAGCGGATGCTCGCCTCGCGGACCGACGGCCCGCTGCACCAGCAGGCCCGCGCCGAATATTACCTGGCTGCCGGTTCGCCCAAGATCGAACTGGCCGAACTTCAGGGCTGGCTCTCGCAAGGCGCGGAACTGCCCGGCGCCGACCAGATCAGCCGCCTTGCGCTGAAGCGGGGTGCCGAAACCGTCCCCAGCCTGCCGAGCGAACAGACGTTCGCGCGCCTGCCTTCGATGTCGAAGCGGGTTCGCCCAGCGTCGATCGAAGACGGCACGATGCCCGGCTCGATCTCGAACAGCATCCTCGACCGTATCAAGAACGACGACCCGATGGGCGCGCGCGTGCTGCTCGACGGGATCGACGCCAGCCTCAGCCCTTCGACGCGGGCCGAATGGCGCCAGAAGGTGGCCTGGAGCTTCTACATAGAGAATCAGGACGCCAACGCCTACCAAATGGCCCAGCTTGCCGCGCTCGGAACGGGGCCGTGGGTGGGTGAAGCCTGGTGGACCGCCGGGCTCGCGGCGTGGCGCCTTGGAGACTGCGAAGGGGCCGCCGACGCGTTCGGCAAGGCCGCCCAGTCCTCCGAGAACGCCGAACTGACCAGCGCCTCCCATTACTGGAAAAGCCGCTCGCTCGTGCGCTGCCGCAAGCCCGAACTGGCCGCTGCCACGCTGCGCCTCGCTGCCGCACGTGACGAAACGCTCTACGGGATGCTTGCGTCCGAACAGCTTGGCCTGAAGCTGCCCGAGCAGCATTCCGCCGCCGACTTCACCCAGGCCGACTGGCAGCAGCTGCGCGCCAATCCGAACGTGCGCGCCGCCGTGGAACTGGCGGAAATCGGGAAGGACGGCCTCGCCGACGAAGTGCTGCGCCATCAGGCGCGCATCGGCGATGCCTCGCAATATGCGCCGCTGACCCGCCTGGCGCGCGATCTCGGCCTGCCCGGCACCCAGCTTTGGATGGCCTATAACGCCCCTTACGGCGGCAAGCCCGAACCGGCGACGCGCTTCCCCACCCCAAAGTGGACCCCGGTGGGCGGCTGGAAGGTCGACCCCGCACTTGTCTTTGCCCATGCGCTGCAGGAATCGGTTTTCCGCGCCGGCGTCGTCAGCCCTGCGGGGGCGCGCGGACTGATGCAGATCATGCCCGCCGCCGCGCAGGACCATGCCTCGTCGCTGGGCGTCTCGGGCAATGCGTCCGATCTCAACAAGCCCGAAGTCAACCTGGCGTTCGGCCAGCGCCATCTGCAAATGCTGCAGAACAATTCCGCCACGCAGGGCCTGCTGCCCAAGGTCATGGCTGCCTATAACGCGGGCCTCCTGCCGGTGGGCCGCTGGAACACCGACGTGAACAGCCAGGGCGACCCGCTGCTGTGGATCGAATCGCTGCCCTATTGGGAGACGCGCGGCTACGTGAACATCGTCATGCGCAACTACTGGATGTACGAACGCCAGGCTGGCGGTGCATCGGAAAGCCGCATGGAACTGGCGCAGGGCGAATGGCCGACCTTCCCCGGCCTGTCGGGATCGCAGGGCGTGCGCATGAACGCGAATGGAGCGATCGTGCGTGGCCGTTGACCCGAGCCGCACTTTCAAGCCCATCAACATCGCCCTGCTAACGGTTTCCGACACCCGCACTGCGCAAAACGATACCTCGGGCGATATCCTCGCGCAGCGCATCACGGACGCGGGCCATACGCTCGCGCGCCGCGTGATAGAGCGCGACGACGCAGCTGCCATCGCGGCGTTGCTCGAAAACTGGATCGACGATGCCGAGGTGGATGCGGTGGTCTCCACCGGCGGCACCGGCCTGACCGGCCGCGACGTCACCCCCGAGGCACTAGGAATGGTGACGGGCGCACGGGAAATCCCCGGCTTCGGAGAGCTGTTCCGCTGGCTGTCCTACCAGACCATCGGCACTTCCACGGTACAGAGCCGCGCCATGGCCGTGGTCGCACGGGGCACTTACATCTTCGCATTGCCCGGTTCGAACGGCGCGGTGAAGGACGGCTGGGACGGCATCCTCGCCGAACAACTCGACAGCCGCAATCGCCCCTGCAATTTCGTTGAACTAATGCCGCGCCTGCTGGAGGTGTAAGTTCGCGCTTCCGCAACGGAGCACGCGGAAACCAGCGCCGTCAGAGAAACAATGGCAACCGCGCGGTTTCCTGCTCGCTCACCGCGATCCTGAATACCTCGCGCAGGGTGCGGGCATAGTCAGCCGCATCGGCGATCATGCGCCGTTCGGTGCCGTTCGGGCCATGCACCGTGAGGCCCCGTTCCACCATCGAAGCGAAGCCCCCGGCAAGCGGAATGCTCGCGACGTGCAGGCTGGTGAAGCGAGTATCGGGCCGGGTGGAGGTCCAGTGATTTGCCTGCTCGAGATCGCCCGACACGGCTTGCGCAAGGTCGAAAGTGTATTGCGCCTGCCAGTCGCCATGCGCGGTAGCGCGACCGTCGGTGGCGGAAACCGGCCCGGCGCGCTCCAGCAGCCACTCCCCCTCCAGGCTGCCCCGCATCCCGGTGCGGCGCAGACGGTGACGGGCGCCGTCCGCCGTATGCGCCTCGGCCCCGTCCACAAGTGGCAGGGGCGCAAGGTCGCTGCCCCCGAAGCCTGCGTCGACCAGCCACTCTTCGCCCGCGATGGTGGCCAGCAGGCAGACATGCGTGCGCGGGGGAATGACGTCCTCGGCAAGGCCCAGCCTGACGCGCGCCAGCAGTGGCCGGTTTGCCACGCCAAGCGCCGTCAGCACATCGCCGAAGAGGCGGTTCTGCTCGAAACAATAGCCCCCTCGCCCGTCCACTACGATCTTGTCGAACACACTTCGCGCATCGATGCGGATCGGCCGGCCAAGCATGATGTCGAGGTTCTCGAACCCGATCCCGAGCCTGTGCGCCGATTGCAGCGCCGCGACGGCTTCGGGTTCGGCAACGGGACGTGCGGCAAGGCCGATGCGGGCAAGATAACGGTCGAGGTCCATGCCGCCCTCCTAGGCGCGCGACTGCACGGTGGGCAAGCCTGTGGACAGATCGGGCATAGCCGGTGGAGAGGCGGTGGAGAGGCGGTGGACAGCTTGGGTAAAAGTACCCTCAGCCGCCGATAAAATCGAGCAGCTGCGGCACCAGTTTCGGCCATGACCGGAACAGAGTATGGCCATCCGTCCCCGCCATCGTCTGGCCCGAGCGATAGTTCCACTCATCGTCATTCCACGGCGGATCGACCATCTGCGAATGCGGTACCAGCCGGTGCACCCATTCCGAGGTCGCCCGCGTGTGCGAAAGGTCGCTCCTGCCGCTGCGGAACACTAGCGTGGGCATCGTCAGTCGCGCGAAGTCGCGCGGCGACATGCCCGGCACCGGGGTAATGGGCGAAGGCGCATAAGCGGCGGCCCATTTCTGCATCACTGCGATGAACTTGTCCGGGTCCTGCGCCAGGATAAAATCGCGCGCCTGCTCGTTCTTGGCGAAGTTTTCGGCCCAACTGGTCGCGCGCAGTACGGCTTCCATGCCGCCGACGCTGGCCAGCGTGCCGGCCTCTCCGCAGTAGTAGGTTGCCAATTGCATGAGGCCGATCGGATCGCCCGATATCCACCACAGCGCCAGATGCGAGCAAATCTCAGGATCGCGCGCCGCCGCCAGCATAGAGACGCGGCTGCCACCCGATCCCCCCGCGATCACCGTAGGGCCAAGGTCCAGCTTCCGGATCAGGCCCGAAAGCGCCTCGGCCTGCATCTCGGATTCGCTGTCGCCCAGCAGGGAGGCATCGGAGAGCCCGCAGTTCGGCCGGTCGTAGATCAGCACGCGGCGCCCGGCATGCACAAGCTCCTGCGCCATCTCTCGCAGGCCCGGCACATCCATCGTGAAACGCCCGCCCGGCGTCAGCGCAATCGCTGGATCACCTTCCCTGCCCAGCAGTTCGAACGCAATACCGATCCCGCCGACATCGACCCTCGCCATATCACTCTCCGTTTTGTTTTTGCCGGCGCTTGGCTTTGCCCGCCCCGCAGCTTGCCGCATCGTCGAGCGCGCCTGCGGTCCGCGCAAGTCCCGCATGGGAACGATCGCCCGCGCGGTTGGCGGCGAGCAAGCGCGATTGCTCCCGCGATGCAGGCACGCTAGCCTCCCGCCACAGCGCATGGGCGGCGCTCCTACCGGCCCCACGGAGCGATGCCACAGATGCAGCAGTTGCACGCCCTCGCCGAGGCGATCGGCCTGGTCCGCACCTGGTGGGACGTGGACGGCGCGCCGCAAACCGTCAGCGACGCATCGCTGGCCACGATCGCTGCCGCGCTCGGCTATCCTGCGGCAACCGAAGTGGAGATCGCGGCCAGCCTCGCCCAAGTCGACAGCGAGCGCGCCCAGCCTCCGGCGATGATCGTGGCCGATGTCGGCCGACCCACGCCGCTGCCAGCCGCCCTAGCCCATGCCCGGATCACGGCAGATGACGGCACGGCGCGGGAGCTTGACGTATCGAATTGGATGCTGCCGCCCGTGGACGAGGCGGGCTACCACGCGCTCACCATAAACGGCCATGCGCTCACGCTGGCGGTCGCGCCGCGCCAATGTCCTTCGGTGGAAGCACTAGGCAAAGGACGTATCTGGGGACCGGCAGTGCAGATCCCCGCTCTACGCGGCGCGGCGCCAAAATCCTTCGGCACTTTCGCCGAGCTTGCCGAAGCCATCGACACGTTCGCCGCGTGCGGCGCGGATGCGGTGGCGATCAACCCCGTCCATGCGCTTTTCGCCGGATACGGACATGATTTCAGCCCCTATTCGCCCTCCAGCCGGCTCTATCTCAATGCCGCCATGGGCGATCCCGTACTGCTCGGCCTGCCGCCGCTGGAGGGGGACGAGGTGGTGGAGGAAGCCGCCCTCATCGACTGGGAAACCGCCTTGCCCCAGCGCCTCGCTCAGATGCGCGGCCTGTTCGCCCGCCTCGACGCCGCCACGCGCGAACGCGTCGCACGCAGCAATGCGCCGCACGGCGAGGGGCTGGTACGACAGGCGCTATACGACGCGCTGGATGTGCATTTTCGCGCGCAGGGCCTACATGGCTGGCAGACTTGGCCCGCCCCCTTCCACGCCCCCGAAGGTGACGCTGTGGCCGCGTTCGCCCGCGACAATGCCGAAGAGGTCGAGTTCCACCTCTTTACCCAATGGCTGGCGCGCGAAAGCCTTGTCTGCGTCCAGCAACGGGCGCGGGTATCGGGCATGGCGGTGGGCCTGCTCGCCGATCTGGCCGTGGGGGTACACACCGGCGGTTCGGATGCCTGGGCGATGCGCGGCACCTTGTTGCAGGGCCTGACCATCGGCGCTCCGCCCGATCCATTGGGCCCACACGGACAGAACTGGAACCTCACCGGGTTCTCGCCAAGGGGCCTGGCGCGAAGCGGCTACGCCCCTTGGATCGCTACGATCCGCGCTGCTCTGGCGACATCGGGCGCGCTGCGCATCGACCATGCCTTCGGCCTTGCCCGCCTCTGGGTAGTCCCGGAAGGCCAGCCTTCGAGCGCGGGGGCATACCTGACCTATCCGTTCGACGACCTCATCCGCCTTGTTGCACTGGAGGCACACCTTGCCGGGGCGCTGATCGTGGCCGAGGACCTTGGCACGATGCCATACGGCTTCGGCCCCGCGATCGCACGGCGCGGAATGCTGGGCATGCGCGTGCTGTGGTTCGAACGCGCCGACGACGATGGTTTCATCGGCACTCAGGACTACGACGCGCAGGCTGTGGCCATGACCGGCACCCACGATACCGCCACCGTCGCCGGCTGGTGGACCGGGCGCGATCTCGACTGGGCGGAGAAGCTGGGCCGCCTCCCCGAGCACACCAGCCGCGTAGAGGCGGACGACCGGCGCGACTGGGACCGGGGCCTGCTCTGGGCCAGCCTGACCCATGACGCCTCCTCCCGCCCTGCGCCGAACGACCCGGCTCCGGTAGTCGAAGCAGCCCTGCGCCGCATCGGGGCCGCGCCTTGCGGCCTTGCCATAGCCCCGCTCGAAGACCTTCTGGCGGAGCGCGAGCAGCCCAACCTGCCCGGCACGATCACGGAACATCCCAACTGGCGCCGACGTCTGGATGCCCCCCTGTCAGCCCTGCTGGCCGAACCGGATACCGCCGCGCGCGTGCATGCCTTGGACGAAGCCCGCAAGGGTTAGCGGATCTTCGGAAAAACCGGCGTGATCCGGCAGGACGCAGACCGGCGCCATACGTCGACATTCCCGGGAGCGGGGCATTCCCGGGAGTGCGGGGGGGGCGATGGACCTCGCGCCTTACCCCCGAAAAGTCCCCGGCATGAGATAACTGCGGTCGAGTTCCTCCAGCCGCGTCACGCCCACCATGGCCATAGCCACGTCGATCTCGTTCGCCAGCAGATCGATTGCGTGCCGGGCGCCCCCTTCTCCCCCCGCCGCGCAGCCGTAGAGTGTGGCGCGGCCGATGAGGACCGCATGCGCGCCGATCGCCAAGGCCTTCACCACGTCCGCGCCGCGCCGCACACCGCTGTCGAACAGGACGGTGGTGCGGCTCCCCACCGCGTCGACGATGCCAGCCAGAACGTCGATGGCCGGCGGCGAGCTGTCGAAATTGCGCCCGCCGTGGTTGGATACCGCGATGCCGTCGACGCCGTGGTCCAGTGCGATCCTTGCGTCCTCGGCCGATAGTACGCCCTTGATGACCAGCTTGCCCGGCCAGCGGCGGCGCAGTTCGTCCACGTCCGCCCAGTTGACCGAGGCCGAATTGGCCACACGGCTGACAGTGCCAGTCAGCTTGCCGCCCACCTCGGGCGGGTAGTTGGCAAACTGCGGCAACCCGCCCTGCAGGTAGTACCGGCAGATCACCGATGCGAACCACGAGGGCCGCTTGAGGAAGTCCGAGACCAGCGCCCGGTTGGGGCGAATCGGGTTGGACATTCCGGCCCGCCTGTTGAATTCGCGCAGCGGCCACATCGGCGTGTCCACGGTGAGGACGATGACATCGGCGCCGTTCTCGCAGGCCGCGTCGACGACCTTCCACGAAAGGTCGCGCCGCTCCCAAAGATACATCTGCATCCAGTGGCCGGAGGTCGCGCATTTGGCGATGTCGGCGAAGGCCGTGGTGGAACTAGTGGTCTGGGTGAAGGGAATGCCCGCAGAGGCTGCTGCGCTGGCGATGGCCCGCTCGCCCCGGTGCCACAGCAGGTCGGACACCCCGGTAGGGGCGATCACCAGCGGCAGGGGCTGGCGGCGGCCGAACAGCTCGATCCCGGCCGAGCGCTGCGCAACGTCGCGCAAGGTGCGCGGCAGTAGCTGGACTCCTTGCAGCGCTGCCACGTTACGGTTCACCAGCAGGTCGTCCTCGGTGCCGCGCTCGATGAATTCCCAGATCGCGCGCGGCAGGCGGCGACGGGCAAGTTCCCGCACTTGCACGATATTGTGCGTCTTCTTCGCTATATCGCGCATCACGACAGGCCCAGATTCTCGCGCAGGGTCGTGCCTTCGTATTCGGTGCGGTAGACGCCCTTTTCCTGAAGGATCGGCACCACCTGATCTACAAAATCGGTAACCGAACTGGCCATGACGGTGGGCGTCACATTATAGCCGTAGCAGCCGGTCTCACGCCAGATACGCTCCATTTCCGCAGCCACCTGCTCGGGCGTGCCGACGATCTGCGGCTTGCCCACCGCAAGGCCCCAGCGGATTGCGACTTCGCGCAAGGTCAGCGGCTTGTCGCCCTCGATGTTGGCGAAGGCCTTCATCAGCCCCTGCGAGGCCTGCGTCTCGATATCAGCGAGCGGCTGATCTAGTTCCATGCCTGCAAAATCCACGCCCATGGTACCGGAAAGCCGCGCCAGGCAGGCATCGATCGGCAGCTTCTCGACAAGGTCCGCCAGCTTGCGCTTCGCCTCTTCCTCGGTCCCGCCGACGATGGGCTGGATGCCGAAGCTGACGCCCGGCACCGTCTTGTCCGCATCGCGCGCCGCATCCGCAAGGTTCGTCATGAACCGCTTCATGCCAGCAAGGTTGGGCTGGATGGAGAAGACCACGTCGGCATGGCTCACCGCGAACTGCTGGCCGCGCCCGGAACTGCCCGCCTGGAACAGCACCGGGTGTCCCTGCGGCGAAGGCGGCACCGGCGAGACCGTCTGGCAGGAGAAGAACTCTCCCTGATGGTCGATGAATTCCACCTTCGCCGGGTCGGCGTATACACCCGCCTCGCGGTCGGCGAGGATGGCGCCCGGCTTCACCGAATTCCACAGCTTGTAGCAGACCTCCATATACTCATCCGCGCGGTCGTAACGGCGGTCGTGGTCGAGTTGGTGGAGACCCAGCGCACGGTGTTCACCCCGCAAGTGGCCGGTGACGATGTTCCAGCCCACGCGCCCGCCGGAAAGATAGTCGATAGTGCCAAGCTGGCGCACGATGGACCAGGGCTGGTACGAACTGGTCGACATCGTTGCCGCGAGGCCCAGGTGAGTAGTCGCGGCAGCGAGCGCCGAGAGCAGCACGACAGGGTCGAGGCAAGGCCAGCAGACGCCGTACTTCACCGCGTCTTCATGGGTGCCACGGTAGCGGTCGAAAACGCCGGGCGTGTCGGCGAAGAAGATGGCGTCGAAACGGCCACGCTCCAGCGTGCGCGCCAGGTCCTGCCATGCCTTGAGGTCATGCAGGGCGTCCAGCCGGTTGTCGCCCGGCTGCGCCCAGCTGAGAACCGTGTGGTTGATCGGCGAATTGATCAGGAAACTGACCAGGTGGATATGCTTGCTCATGGCGTTTGCGCACCTTCCTCTCGAACCGACGGATGGAATGCGTCGGTGCGAGAGGCAAGCGGTTTCAGATCATGATGTATACACTATGGTTAGACGGAACCGTTTAAACCGCCATAATCGGCGGTTTTCGTAAATCACCATATCCAATTCATCGCCAGAGCGGGGCTGCATCCGTCAGCCCCGGTCCGAGGCGACGTGCCGGAACAAGGATCAGGTGATGACGTCGGGCGCGGTTCGGCCGGTATGACGCATGATCCCGGCGATGGCTTCCGCCGCAGCTATCTGCGCTTCCAGCATCACGCCGGTCTCGGCGTCCAGATCCCCGAAGCTGGCCTCGTAGCGCTCGAGGTAGAGGCGCAGGGTCGCGCCCTGCGTGCCGGTGCCCGAAAGGCGGAACACGATGCGGCTGCCGTCCTCGAACAACACGCGGATGCCCTGGTTGGCGCTGACCGAACCGTCGACGGGGTCGGTATAGGAAAAGCTGTCGGCAACCTGCACGGTCAGCGGGCCGAAGGTCTTGCCGGGCAGGTCGGCCAATTGCGCCCTGAGGCCATCCATCAGTGCATTGGCGCCTTCGGTAGCGATGCCCTCGAAGTCGTGGCGGGCGTAGTAATTGCGGCCGAAACGCGCCCAGTGTTCACGGGCAAGATCATCCACGCTGATGCCGCGCACGGCAAGCACGTTGAGCCAGAGCAGCACTGCCCAGAGGCCGTCCTTCTCACGCACGTGGTCCGATCCGGTACCGGCGCTTTCCTCGCCGCAGATGGTGACCTTGCCGGCGTCGAGCAGGTTGCCAAAGAACTTCCACCCGGTCGGCGTCTCGAAGCACGGCACGCCCAGCGCTTCGGCCACGCGGTCGGCGGCGGCGCTGGTCGGCATCGAGCGGGCAATGCCGGCAAGTCGGCCGCGATAGGCCGGGGCGATCTCGATGTTCGCGGCCAGCATCGCCAGCGAATCCGAAGGCGTGATGAAGCGCCCGCGCCCGATGATGAGGTTGCGGTCGCCGTCGCCGTCCGATGCCGCGCCGAGATCGGGCGCATCTTCCGACATCATCAGGTCGTAGAGTTCCTTGGCGTGGATCAGGTTCGGGTCGGGGTGATGCCCGCCAAAGTCCTCCAGCGGTACGCCATTGACCACCGTGCCCGGAGCGAAGCCCAGGCGGCGTTCGAGGATCTCGACAGCGTATGGCCCGGTCACCGCGCTCATCGAATCCATGCGCATGGTGAAGCCCGAGGCGACGACCTTGCGGATCGCGTCGAAGTCGAACAGTTCCTCCATCAGGTCGGCATAGTCGGTCACGGGATCGAGGACCTCCACCGTCACGCCGCCAACCAGGGTTTCGCCCAGCGTGTCGAGATCGACGTCGGACGCTTCGACCGTCAGCCAGCGGTCGATCACCCTGGTACGCTCCAGCATGGCGCCGGTGACGCTTTCGGGCGCGGGGCCGCCGTTGGCGATGTTGTACTTGATGCCGAAATCCTCGTCCGGCCCGGCGGGATTGTGGCTTGCGGAAAGGATCAGGCCGCCGCTGGCGTTGTACTTGCGGATCACATGGCTTGCCGCCGGGGTGGAAAGTATACCGCCCCGCCCCACCAGCACCCGGCCGTAGCAGTTGGCCGCCGCCATGCGGATCGCCTGCTGGATCACAGTTCGGTTGTGATAGCGCCCGTCGCCGCCGATCACCAGCACCGCGCCCGGCGCACGCTCCACCACGTCGAACACCGACTGGATGAAATTCTCGGCATAGCCCGGCTGCTGGAAGACCTTCACCTTCTTGCGCAGGCCCGAGGTGCCGGGCGCCTGCCCGTCGAAGGGCGTGGTCGGAACAGTGACGATCTGGGTCAAGCGAGCATCTCCAATAGTATCACGATCTGGGGCCGTAGACGGCATGTGCGCACAAGACGACACTTTCGTGTCGACGCGCGCGTTGTCAAATGGTTGCTTTTGCCAATGCTGCACAGCCGCCAAGGTTGCACCCGTCGCGATTTTGCCACCTTATGGCTCTGGAAATGCGTCGCCGGGTCACGATACCACTGTGAACGCTATGAAATCTCGCAAGTCTTGCCCGGGCGCGCATAGCGGGTGTCGGTGGTGACGGCCGTGTCAGTCAAAGCATCGAGAAACGCCTCGACATCGGCGGCGTCACCGGGGGACAGGGCGATGCCGTGCCGGACGATGGCATCGGCCATGGTCTCGGCACTGCCATCGTGGAGGTAAGGCCCGGTCAAGGCGACGTTACGCAGCGAGGGCGTCCGGAAACGGCCGCGATCTTCGCTGCGGCCGCTGACGCGGGCGAGCCCGAAGTCGCCATTCGGAGCAGATGCAGGCTCCCCCGCCAGTCGGTGGAACCCAAGGTCGGTGAATTCTCGGCCCGAATGGCACGAGGCGCACCCTGCCCCGCCCCGGAACACAGCCTCACCCCGCACCGCCGCTTCGGGGAGCGGCGCCCCGCCCGAGGTCGCCCGGTCCCACGCCGTTTCATGGCTGACGATCGTGCGCTGAAACGCTGCGAGCGCCGTGGAAACGGTGGCAAAGTCGATCCGTCCGCGTGCCTTGGGAAAGGCGGCCTTGAAAAGCTTGCGGTAACACCCGTTAGCGGACAGACGCCGTGCGAGTTCGGCCTCCTGCCCCTTCATGCCCATCTCGACCGGGTCTTCGCCCGCGATGGGCACAAGCGCCTGCAGTTCCAGCGTGGTCAGCGCATCGTTGCCCCAGGTAAGCGGGGAGAACGCGCCGACGTTCACCAGCGACGGCACGTTGCGCAGTCCCGGTTCTCCGTGCGCTCCGGGATGGGCGCGGGTGCCGTCGGCAAAGCTGTGGCGCGGATCGTGACAGGTGGCGCACGAAAGCGTGCCGTTGATCGACAGATCCCCGTCATGGAAGAGCCGCCGCCCCAGCGCGACCTGCGCCTCGGCCGAACCGCCGCTGTCTTTCGCCATGCCCGCCCCGGCGGCAAGCACGAGGCCTCCGAACAGAAGCGCCCAGCACCCTGCCCGGCTCATCGGATGCCGTTCATCGAACCGGAGCGACCATCACCGTGAGCGCCGCTTCGCCGTTCGCCGCGATTTGCAAAAGATGGCGGCCGGAAGGCAGATCGTACTCGACCATCTTGGTGATACCCGAACACTCCGGCCCATGTCCGTGGGCAGCCGAGGCTACGGCCTTGCCGTCGACGATCACATCGACCCACGAACGCCCGTTCTGGGCAATGCGGTAGCGGCCCGCCTTGGCCACATCGAATGCGAAAAGGCCCCCGAAGCTGACCGATCCGCCCGGCTTGCCCGGCTCGAGAACGTAATCGACCTTGGGTGTGGGTGCGAGCGTAGCATCGAAAGCGGCGCCCATCACAAGCAGCGCCTTGCCTGAAGCGGCTGGTTTCACCGCTGCCTTAAGCGGGCGATGCGGCGCGCTCCAGCCAGCAAGATCGGCGGGAACGGGAGCAGGCGCCGTGCAGGCCGCGTGCTCGTGCCCCCCCATTGCTTCAGCAGCAAGCGCCGGAACTGTGGGCGTCATTATTGCTGCACCAGCGAGAAAAAGCGCCCGGGACTTTCGTATCATGCTTGCGGCTCCATGCATCATTTATATACGACAGAATATAGGTTCGCTCAAAGCGCGGATGATACAACGGTTCAAGGGGGTTTTCATGAAATATCGGGTAACGGCGGCACTTGCCGTATCGCTGGCCAGCGCCATCGGCGCACCGGCCTTCGCGGCGGACACAGACGACGGCGGCAACACTTTCGGTCTTGGCCAGATCGTCGTTACCGCGCCCCGCAGCGAGGAAAGCGGCATCAGCAGTTCCTCGGTCAATGCCGAAGCCATCTACGACTTCTCGCGCGATACGCTGGACGAAGCCGTAAAACTGATCCCCGGCGTTACTTCCGGCATCTCGGGCAATTCGCGTAACGAGCGCCTGATCTTCGTGCGCGGCTTCGACCGTTTCCAGGTCCCGCTTTCGATCGATGGCATCCGCGTCTATCTGCCTGCCGACGGTCGCCTCGACTATGGCCGTTTCCTGACCCCCGACGTCGCCGAGATCCAGGTCGCCAAGGGCTATGTCTCGGTGCTCAACGGCCCCGGCGCGATGGGCGGCGCGGTGAACCTCGTCACCCGCAAGCCGCAGAAGGAATACGATGCCGAGGCGCGCTTCAGCCTCAACCTCGACAACGACACCGACTATGCGGGCTACACCGGCTTCGCCTCGCTCGGCACAAAACATGACATGTGGTACGCACAGGCCAGCTACGCGCGCAATTTCACCGATCACTGGAACCTGTCGAAGGACTTCAAGCCCACCCGCAACGAAGACGGCGGCGCACGCGACCTGTCGCGCACCGAGGATTGGCGGGTCAACGCCAAGATCGGCTTCACCCCCAACGCGACCGACGAATATGCGATCAGCTATACCCGCCAGGAAGGCGAGAAACTGGCGCCAACTCACGTCTCCGACAGCACCGGCCTGCGCTACTGGACCTGGCCGTACTGGAACCTGCAGAACGTCTACTTTCTCTCGACCACGCAGCTGGGCGAGATCGCCACGCTGCGCACGCGCGCCTATTACAACACCTTCAAGAACAGCCTCGACAGTTTCGACGACAAGACGCTGACTACCCAGACGCGCGGCAGTTCTTTCAACAGCGCCTATAGCGACCGCGCCTATGGCGGCTCGGCCCAACTGGATCTGCGGCCGAGCGATGCGGAACGTCTGAGCGTCTCGTTCCACTACCGCAACGATCGCCACCGCGAAATCCAGCAGAGCTTCCCCAGCGGCGTGTTCGAGCCGTGGCAGACCACCATCGAGGAAACCTACAGCGCCGCGATCGAGAACGGCTACAAGCTGACCCCCCAGCTCGAACTGGTGGTGGGTGCCAGCTACGACTGGCGCGACCTGCGCCGGGCCGAAGACTACACCAACGGCGCCTTCGTCTATTACAACTTGCGCAATGGCGATGCCTGGAACGCCCAGGGCCAGTTGCAGTGGACGCCTGACGATGCGACCAACCTGCACCTCGCAGTCTCGTCGCGCGCGCGCTTCCCGACCATCTTCGAGCGCTTCAGCACCCGCTTCGGCGGCGCCACCTCGAACCCGGACCTCGACGCCGAACGCGCGACCCAGATCGAACTGGGCGGCGCCCGCCAGTTCGGCCCGCTGCGGATCGAGGCATCGGGCTGGTACGCCAAGATTGATGACGCGATCGTCACGTTCCCCTTCATCTTCCAGGGGCAGGCCACGGCGCAGAGCCGCAACGTCGGCTCGGGCGACTACTACGGCGCCGAGTTCTCGGCGACCGCGCAGATTGCCGAGAGCCTGCGCGCCGGGGCGAATTATGGCTGGGTACACCGCAAGCTGGACGATCCCTCGCTTCCCGCATTCCACGCTACCGGCGTACCTGAGCATTCCGGCTTCGTTTGGGCCGAGTGGTCGCCGATCGAGGCGCTGCGCATCCTGCCCAGCTTCGACGTCGCCTCGAAGCGCTGGACGGTCAACACCGCCGGCACGCGCTATTACAAGATCGGCAGCTACGCGCTGGCGAACCTGCGCGTCGACTTCGATGTCACCGACTGGGCGACGCTGGGCGTCGGCGGGCGCAACCTGTTCGACGAGAATTACGCCACCGTCGACGGCTATCCCGAGGGCGGCCGCACGCTGTTCGTCAGCCTGCGCCTGAAGAACTAGAGCAGACCCATCGCATGCATGCTGGCGACGGAGTTGCCGGCGACGATGCAGTGGTCGTCGAGGCGGATTTCCAGCGCCTCGACGACCTCGCGAAAGCGCCTGGTCGCGGCGATGTCGGCAGCGCTGGCCTGCGGCACACCTGATGGATGGTTGTGCGCGATGACCAGTCGCCGCGCGTCAAGATCGAAGGCCCGGCGCACGGTGCGGCGCAGCGGTATCCGTATTTCCGAGCGCTGCCCGCCGCCATAGAGGTCCTCGGCGATGTAGAGCCCTTCATCGGTGAAGAAGAGGACCATCACGCATTCCTCACGGCGGCTTCCGAGCCGGTTGACGAGGTAGCGGCGAAAGGCGGGCGCGGACGATTCAATGGGGACGCCCAGCAGCGACTCCCGGGAGGCGGCTTCGGCCAAGCGGCGGGCGCCCACGATGGCGGCGGCGATATCGGCCCGGCGCTCCCCCGCATCGGCGAGGGCTTCGGTCAGAGCCTCGAACGAGGCGGAATAGATCGTGCGCAGGGAACCAAAGCGGCGAATCAGCTGGTAGGCGAAATCCTCGCCCCGGCCGGCGGCATAGGGCGCAAGGAGCGCCGCCAGGACGGATAGCTGCCCAGCCTCTTGCGCCGCGACGTGTGAAACGCGATGCCCAGGGTCATCGCCACCAGTTGGACGTAGGACGGCATTACCACCATCATGTCGTAGGCGAACCGGTTGATCTCCTCCAGCCCCAGCCGGTAGATGTGGCCGAACACCGAGATGATCTCTACTCCGGCTACCCATAGCGGATAGATCCGGTTGGCATGGAGCGCGATAACGAACGTGCAGGCCATGACCAGCAGGTCGATGACGAAGTGCCCCATGTTGGCATGGCGCCACATGATCGACCCGCCGAGAAGGGCGTGGTGGATCTTGTCGAACGCGAGCATTGCGAACAGCACGCCGGAAAGCAGCCGCTCGGGCGCCGCGCCCCGAACCATCGAATAGAGGAAAAGCACGAGATAAGCTGCAAACTGTGCCTCGTCCTTGATAGACCACAAGATAAAAGACCACGGCAGTTCAGGCATGTGGATACCCTTGCCACATTGGCCGCGAATGTATCGATCTCAGGCGATCCGGCGCAGCGGCATCATGGCCAGCAGGCCCGTCTGCTCCGGGCAATTGCCATCGTCGTCGCCAACAGCCTCGATCTCCCTGCCGATGCCCAGCACTTCCTCGTGGACGCGCAGCATTTCGTTCTGGCTTTCGATCAGCAGGCGCTGTGCCCGGGCAAGCCGCATCAGCGCGGCCTGACGGACATAAGGCTCCTGCCCCTCTTCCTGCGGTGTGAGCAGTATCGTTTCCATGAGCTGCGCCGAAGCAAGCAAAGCAGAATCGAGCGACACTTCGGCTTCGGGTAGCTGCCGCGAGATACGAGCGGTAGCGACGGCAATCGTCATGGACATGCAAATTCCCCTGGCGGAACGCTGGCTCAGCCAGCGCACCATAAGCAATCAATTCTGTACAATATAACAAATTCAGCCCGTTCAGATCAGGTCACTGAGCGCACGCGCCACTCCAAGACCCACCATCGCCACGAGCAACATTCCTCCGGCGATGGCGACCATGGCAGCGGTCCGCGTAAGACCAGCATTCGCCCCATCTAATACCTCCGGGACGATACTGTCGAACGTGGCGCTGCTCTGCCATGGTGCCGTCACGGTGTAAGTCGTGGCATCTGCCAGAGCAAACTGTTCGGCATTCTCGTCCCGCGCCCTGTTTGCCATATCCGCTACCCTATCAGAAACCTGAGGATTCTTATCTGGTATCGAATTACAGGCTGCTTCCAGTTCCTGCAGGTAATGCCTGTAAGCCCGAGCAAGCTCTGCACGAGGGAGCGATCCGGCACGTGTCCGCACGCCCTCGATACGCTGGTTGACCGCACTTTCGGAAATCCCAAGCTCCCAGGCGATTTCCTTACTAGTGCGATTTTCGGCCACGAAGCGAAGCACTTCATGCTGCTTGGGAGTTAACACAGGAAAGACGAGCGAAAGCGGCGAGACCTGCTCGCGATTTCCGTACTGATCAGGTTGCCTTAAATCTGCCATATGCCGTCAGAGGCCCACTCGCGCCTGTGCTGAATTTAAACATCACTACGCGGTTCGTGCAACAATTAGGTCGATTAGCCAATAAATTATTACAGCCATTAGAAAAACCGCTCGTGCGGCCGGCGATGGTCTCCACACCCGCGACAAAAACGCGCAGTTGCACCGAAGCGAGAATGCTTGCTCGCTTCGGGGATGAAGATCAGGTTCGGTACGAGGCTTCACCCTCGCCGCATGACGCAAGCAAAGGTGAAGCGCCGCGTTGGCGGGCCTATTCCTCGCCCATCCGCAGCGCAGCGATGAAGGCTTCCTGCGGAATCTGGACGTTGCCATATTCCCGCATGCGCTTCTTGCCCTCTTTCTGCTTGTCGAGGAGCTTCTTCTTGCGGCTGATGTCACCGCCATAGCACTTGGCGGTAACGTCCTTGCGCATCGCGCTGATCGTCTCGCGCGCGATCACCTTGGCGCCAATGGCGGCCTGGATCGGCACCTTGAACATATGGCGCGGGATCAGCTCCTTGAGCCGCTCCACCAGCCCGCGGCCGCGCGGTTCGGCCTGATTTCGATGGACGATCATTGAAAGCGCGTCGACCGGCTCGTTGTTGACGAGAATGTTCATCATCACGAGGTCACCCTCGCGCAGGCCCGTCTGCTCGTAGTCGAAGCTGGCATAGCCGCGGCTGATCGACTTCAGGCGATCGTAGAAATCGAAGACCACTTCGTTCAGCGGCAGCTCGTAAGTCACCTGCGCACGGCCGCCGATGTAAGTCAGGTCCTTCTGGATACCGCGGCGATCCTGGCAAAGCTTGAGGATCGAGCCGAGGTATTCGTCGGGCGTATAGATCACCGCCTTGATCCACGGCTCTTCCATGAAGTCGATCTTCACGGGATCGGGCATGTCGGCAGGATTGTGCAGTTCCTTGACGCTGCCATCGGTCATCGTCAGGCGATAGACCACCGACGGCGCCGTCGTGATGAGGTCGAGGTCATACTCACGGCTCAGGCGCTCCTGAATGATTTCCAGGTGCAGCAGGCCGAGGAACCCGCAGCGGAAGCCGAAGCCCAGCGCCGCGCTCGATTCCATCTCGAAACTGAACGAGGCATCGTTGAGACGCAGCTTGCCGATCGATTCGCGGAGCTTCTCAAAGTCGTTGGCGTCGACCGGGAACAGCCCGCAGAAGACCACCGGCTGGACTTCCTTGTAGCCCGGCAGGGCCTGCGTTGCGCCGCCCTTCAGGGTGGTGATGGTATCACCGACCTTGGCCTGCTCGACTTCCTTGATCTGCGCGGTGATGAATCCGATCTCGCCCGGGCCCAGTTCGGGCAGGTCCACGCGCTTGGGCGTGAAGCAGCCGACGCGGTCGACCAGGTGATCGGTGCCGCCCTGCATGAACTTTACGTTCACGCCGCGCTTGATGACGCCGTCGATGACGCGCACCAGGATGACGACGCCGAGATACGGATCGTACCACGAATCGACCAGCATCGCTTTCAGCGGCTTGTCGCGCTCCCCCTTGGGCGGCGGGATCTTCTTGACGATCGCTTCCAGCACCTCGGCAATGCCGATACCCGACTTGGCGCTGGCCATCACGGCCTCGCTCGCATCGATGCCGATCACTTCCTCGATCTCGGCGCGGACCTTTTCGGGTTCAGCGGCAGGAAGATCGATCTTGTTGATGACGGGCACGATCTCGTGGTCGTGCTCGATCGACTGATAAACGTTGGCGAGCGTCTGCGCTTCCACGCCCTGCGCCGCGTCCACCACCAGCAGCGCGCCCTCGCAAGCGGCCAGGCTGCGGCTGACTTCATAGGCGAAGTCGACGTGGCCCGGCGTGTCCATCAGATTCAGCTCATAAGTGAGCCCATCTGCGGCGGTATAGTTCAGGCGCACGGTCTGCGCCTTGATGGTGATACCGCGCTCTTTCTCGATATCCATGTTGTCGAGCACCTGGGCGCTCATCTCGCGCTCGGTCAGGCCGCCGGTGCTCTGGATCAGGCGGTCGGCGAGCGTCGACTTACCATGGTCGATGTGGGCAATGATGCTGAAATTTCGGATTTGCGCGAGTTCGGTCATGATGCGCCGTTAGCAGTGCTTTGAGGTTATGTCAGCCTGCCCGTTTCAGTGATTTTCACACCGCCCCCATCAGGCGGTACGGCGAAGCTGCGACTGTTCGCTGCGCTCGCGCCGCTGGCCGGCTGGTGTGAACAGCACCGCGCCGTTCCCGTCTACGTCGAGCGCCTGCGCAAACTCCACGCCGATGCGGTCTTCCTTGCACCAGCGGGCCTTGGCCATCATCACATATCCTTCCGCGAGATGGACGCCGAAAACGGTCCCTTCGGGCACATTCCACAGCCCCTCGATCATCGCGCCGGACAGCGAGATGTTGCGAATCGTGCCATGATAAGTGTGCGATCCATGCTCGAGCACGACCTTGCGCAGCATCGTCTGACGCGGTGCGCGGGCCGATCGCGGCCCCTGCGCCACCGCGACAAGGCTTTCCGACAGTTTCGCCGTAGCCGCCTCGCAGGTAATCGGGCGGGCATAGATGAAGCCCTGGACGTGGCTGCAGCCCAGCACCCGCACCAGGTCCAGCTCATCCAGCGTCTCGACGCCCTCGGCGGTGGTTTCCATACCCAGGGCTTCGGCCAGGCTGACGATCGAGGAAATGATCGCGCCGTTGCGGCTGCCCGGCACGGTGGCGCCGCGCACGAAGCTCTGGTCGATCTTGATCTTGTCGAACGGCGCCTTCTTCAGATAGCCGAGCGAGGAATACCCCGTCCCGAAATCGTCGAGCGCCAGCCGCACGCCGATGCTCTTGAGCGCGGTGAACATCGATTCGGTCGACTTGTCCTCACCCAGGAAGACGCTTTCGGTGATCTCCAGTTCCAGCCGCGCAGGGCTGATCCCGGCAGCGGCGATGGCGCTGGTGACGATTGCCGGGAGCGCCGGATTGGCGAACTGCAAGGGCGAGACGTTGACCGCCACGCGCACGTCCTCGGGCCACCCGGCAAGGTCGCGGCAGGCGGTACGAAGCGCCCATTCGCCGATCTGCGCAACGAGGCCGGTCTCCTCCGCCACCGGTATGAACTTGGCAGGCGAGAGGTAGCCGTGAATCGGGTGCTTCCAGCGCAGCAGCGCCTCGAAGCCGGTGATCCGCTCGGTCGTGGTGCGCACCTGTGGCTGATAGTGCAGCTCCAGCGAGCCATTGGCGATCGCATCGCGCAGGTCTTCTTCGAGCTGCTGGCGCTCGCGCGCGTTGGAGTGCAGGTCCTCGTCGTAAAAATGATGCCGCCCGCGCCCGTTGCCCTTCGCGGCATAGAGCGCGAGGTCGGCGTTGCGGATCAGCGCTTCGGAAGTGGTGCCGTCGTCCGGGCACAGCGCGATGCCGACCGAGGCGCCGATGGTCACCCGCGCACCGTCGATCGAGTAAGGCTGCGAAAGGTTTTCGATGATCCGGCGCGCGAGATGCGCAAGGCCCTCGCGCTGCTGGGCGCCGTGGAGGACGACCTGAAATTCATCGCCGCCCAGACGGCCCACACGCCCGCGGTCGCCCACGGTGCCGCCAAGGCGCTCCGCCACCTGCTTGAGCAGGGCGTCGCCAGCCGGATGGCCCATCGTGTCGTTGACCTGCTTGAAGCGGTCGAGATCAAGCAGGAATACCGCACAGGCGCGCGTCTCGATGCGCGGGCTGGTGAGGATCTTCTCCAGCCACTCCGCCATCTGGAAGCGGTTCGCCAGCTTGGTGAGCGAATCGAATCGCGCCAGCTGCGTCACATGCTGCTGCGACCGGCGCTTTTCGGTAAGGTCCGTGCCCGACCCGCGAAAACCCATGAAATTGTTGAACTGGTCGAGCACCGGCCGGCCGGAAATCGACCACCATCGCTCATCCTGCTCCGCGCTTGCCGCGCGCACGTCCAGATCCTGGAACGAGGAGCGGGTGTTGAGATGGAAGACAAGCGTGCGTTCGCTCTGTTGGCCTTGCGCCTCCAGCATGAACAGGCCGGTGAACGGCCGTCCTTCGAGGTCGCCCACCCCCTTGCCCAGCAGCGCGGCGATTCGCTCAGATACATACGTAACCTTGCCCAGACGGTCAGTTTCCCAGAACCAGCCCTGCCCGGTCTGCTCGTATTCGTGGAGCAATTGCTCGGCCCGGCGCTGCTCGCGCTCGCGCTCGGAGTGGACCTGCGACTGCGAGACCGCGCTGCGAGCCTGATTGATCGCGAGGATCAGGCCGGTCGCCCCGCCTACCGCCAGCAGGCCGAACGAGGCCGGCGATCCTGCATAGATCGAACCGCCGCCCCACAGGCCGACGGTAGCGCCGATGATCGAGGTAAGGCGGGTTTCCAGCAGCGCCGTCGCCATCAGCACGGCGATGACATAGACATTGACCGTCACATCCCAGTCGAGACCGGAATGAAGGTCGGTCCAGCGCGCTGCGCCAAAACCGAACAGGCCCATCGGCAGCACGACGGCCAGCGCCATCAACGGATAGCGTTGCCAGCCGTCATGCAGGATTCGCCGCTCCAGCCTGGCATAAAGCGAGGCCGGTACGCACAGTACCGTTGCTGCCGCAATGCTCAGTGCCGAGATCAGGTCCGGCATCACTTTCGAGACGATTCCCATCAGCAGCGCGCAGACCAGCATCGTCGGCCCCATCAACGCCCAGCGGGGCGATGTGAAGTAATGCAGGACGTCGCTGGCATCGGGACCTGCACGAAAACGCGCAAATCCGCCAAATGCAGCCGGGGCTGCGGCTGGCGGAGAGGAAGGTTCGGCGACCGGAGCAGGCGCCTGCTTCCCTTCGCGGCCTTCGGGCACAGCCCCGCTATCGGCACCCGGGAGCGCCGCCCGTCGTTTTCCACGCAAGCCCGTAATCGTCATGATCGCACCATGGCCGCGCGCCCATTTCGAAACGGTTAAATGTGCCCGGTCCGGTTGCCGCTACCTTCCGACCGAAAAGCGTAACCATTTCACTTGCCCCCGCCCCGCCGCCATGCTTGCTTGCCCTCAGACCGGCAGACCATCAAGCCGGCCCATGGGAGATATGACCGTGCGCCACATCGCCATCGTCGGATCGGGTCCTGCAGGCTATTACACCGCCGAAGCCGCGCTCAAGCAGTGGGGAAGCGGCGTGCGGGTCGATATATTCGATGCCCTCCCCGTTCCCTTCGGCCTGATCCGCAGCGGAGTCGCTCCGGACCATCAGTCGATCAAGAGCGTGTCGCGCCGCTACGAAGCGACGGCGCTGAGCGAGAACGTGCGATTCGTCGGCAATGTCATGCTCGGCCGCGACCTTTCGGTGGCGGAACTACAAGAACTTTACGACGCTGTGATCCTTGCCACCGGCGCGCCGCACGACCGTAAGCTGGGCCTGCCCGGCGAAGATCTTGCCAATGTTTTCGGCTCGGCCGCTTTCGTGGGTTGGTACAACGGGCATCCGCAGTTCACCGGGCTCGATCCCGCACTTGGCCACGATACTGCCGTCGTGGTGGGCAATGGCAATGTCGCGCTCGACGTGGCGCGCATCCTCGCCAAGTCCGAGGAGGAATTTGCCGATTCGGACATAGTCGCCCATGCCCTCACTGCGCTGAAAGGTTCTGCCGTGCGGCGGATCGTCATCCTGGGTCGGCGCGGGCCGCATCAGGTGGCGATGACGCCCAAGGAACTGGGCGAACTCGCCAAACTGTCGCGCGCGCACCCCGAAGTCGATCCCGTCGACCTGCCGGACGTGGCCGAAGACGCCCACCTCGACACCGGGCAACGCAAGGCCGTCGCCCTGCTGCGTAGTTTCGCCTCGGGCCAGTCCGCGCCGGGCAAGGACGCCGTCACCGTCGAATTCGATTTCTTCGCCGCGCCTCGCGCAATTTTGGGCGACGCCCGGGTCGAGGGCGTCGAAGTAGAACGCACCCGGCTCGAAGGCGGCAAGGCGGTCGGCACCGGCGAGACCTATCGCATCCCGGCCGGGCTGGTCGTCGCCTGCATCGGCTACCAGACCTCGCCGATCCCCGATGTGCCATTCGACGAGGAAGGCGGCCGCTTCGCCAACGTCGAAGGCCGGATCAGCCCCGGCCTCTACTGCGTGGGCTGGGCGCGCCGGGGCCCTACCGGCACCATCGGCACCAACCGCCCCGACGGCTTCGCCATCGTCGAAAAGATCGCCGCCGACATGGCAGGCGATAGCGGCAAACCCGGCCGCCCCGGTTTCGACGCCTTGGCTCAGGAACGCGGGATCGAGGTGGTCAAGTTCACCGACTGGCAGAAGATCGACGAAGCCGAAGTCGCCAATGCCCGAAGCGGCGCGCCCAGGGAAAAGTTCGTCGCTGTCGAGACGATGATCGAGGCTTCGCACCGGGGTTGAGGCGCAGGAAAGGAAGGGGATGCGAGGGCCATCGCCCTCGCCCTCCCGGGTTATTCGGCGCCGTTCGCGGATCGCACTATGCGCTTAAATGGCGGCCCGGAACTTCGGTTCACCCCGGTTAAGTCACCGTGCGGCAAGGCTCCGGTTGACCCGGCAGCGCCTGCTGGAGAGCTTTGCGGCGGAAGCCAACTCCAGGAGAAACCGATATGAAATCCAGCAAAGCGATCGCCCTTGGCGCTGCCCTTTTCGGGATGGCGACGATCTCCGGTCCCGCCATCGCCCAGCAGCCGTCCTCCGGTGCAGCGCCAAGCGCTCCCGGCAGCAGTTCCGCAAAGTACAGCGATACCGAGGTCAATCAGTTTACCAAAGCAGTGATGGCCCTTCAGTCAATCCAGAAGGACGCCGCCGTCCCCGCCGCCGACAAGCAGGCAAAGATGGCCGGTGCCGTTCAGCAATCGGGCCTGCCGCCCGAGAAGTTCAACGAGATCGCCACCGCATCCAACACCGATCCCGCCTTGATGCAGCGCATACAGCTTGCGGCCGGCAAGATGCAGGGCGGCGCGAAGAACCCCTGATCCCGCCGCGCGCCGAAAGCGAACAGCAAAAAGGCCGGGGCTTTCACCCCGGCCTTTTTCCTTATTCAGACAGGTCTTGCGGCCGTTCAGACGCGCATCGGCATCAGAACATAAAGCGCGGGGCTCTTCTCGTCCTGGCGGATCAGCGTGGGAGCAGCCGCATCGGCGAGGTGGAGTTCCACCGTGTCGCCTTCGATCTGGCCCAGGATGTCCTTGAGGTAGTTGGCGTTGAAGCCGATCTCGAAACCTTCCGAACTGTAATCCGCAGGCACTTCCTCAGCCGCCGTACCGTTGTCCGGCGAGGTGACCGAAAGCGTCACGCGGTCGGTATCGAGCGCCATCTTCACAGCGCGGGTCTTTTCGGTGGCGATGGTCGCCACGCGGTCCACGCCCTGGAAGAAGCTCTTGGGATCAACCTTGAGAAGCTTGTCGTTGCCGGTCGGGATGACGCGCGTGTAGTCCGGGAAAGTGCCGTCGATCAGCTTGCTGGTCAGCACTACGCCGTTCTCGCCGCCCAAGGTGAAGCGTACCTTGCTCGCGGAAAGGTCGACGAGGACGTTGGTGTCGAGCGATTCTTCGAGCAGCTTGCGCAGTTCGCCCACGCACTTACGCGGCACGATCACGTCGGGCATGCCCTCCGCTCCGTCGGGACGGGCGATGGTAAAGCGCGCAAGGCGGTGACCATCGGTGGCGGCGGCCTTCAGTTCCTCGTCGCTGACGTGGAAGAAGATGCCGTTGAGATAGTACCGCGTTTCCTCGGTCGAGATCGCGAAACGGGTCGCGTCGATAAGCTGCGCCAGCGTGGCGGCCGAAATCTCGAAGCTGGTCGGCAGTTCGCCTTCCGCGATCATCGGGAAATCGTCACGCGGCAGGGTCGGCAACTGGAAGCGGCTGCGCCCGGCCTTCACGACCATGCGATTATCCGCCGCATCGAGGCTGACCTGGCTGCCTTCGGGCAACTTGCGCGCGATGTCGAACAGCAGGTGCGCCGAAACCGTGATCGCACCGGCAGCCTCGACAGAGACGGCGCCGAGCGATTCGACGACCTGCAGATCGAGGTCGGTCGCCATCACACGCAGCGAACCGCCCGCAGACGCTTCGATCAGGACGTTCGAAAGAATCGGAATGGTATTGCGGCGTTCGACGACGGACTGCACGTGCGAAAGGCAGCGCAGGAGCGCGGAACGTTCAATGGTGGCCTTCATGACAGCCTAAAGTCCCCCTTGGTCGGGTTAGGGTTCGAGAAAACCCGAAAATCGGACGACTATCTCTAACGCCCGCCCGTGCGGCGGCAAGCGCGATGTGGCCGCAAACCCGCGAATCTGGGGATAAACTTGGGGGTTCAGGTCAGGTGGAGGAGAGAGAGGCCCCTCTCCCCCTGCCTGACCTCAGATCATCACCATGCCGCCGTTAACGTGGATGGTCTGTCCGGTGACGTAACCTGCCTGCTTGCTGGCAAGGTATACGGCGGCGGCGGCGATGTCCTCGCCCTCGCCCATGCGGCCCATCGGGATGCGGCCGTTGAGCGCGTCCTTCTGGGCATCCGGCAGCACGTCGGTCATCGCCGTGCGGATGAAGCCGGGCGCGATGCAGTTGACCGTCACGCCGCGGCTGGCCAGTTCCTGCGCAAGGCTCTTGGACATGGCGGTGATGCCGCCCTTGGCCGCGCAGTAGTTCATCTGGCCGGGGTTGCCGGTGGTGCCGACCACCGAGGTCACGTTGATGATCCGGCCGAAGCGCGCCTTCATCATCGGCTTGGTGACGGCGCGCATCAGGCGGAAGGTCGATTCGAGGTTCACGCGGATCACCGCGTCCCATTCCTCGTCCTTCATGCGCATCGCCAGGTTATCGCGGGTGATGCCGGCGTTGTTGATGAGAATGTCGATCTTGCCCAGCGACTCGAGCGCGGCGGGCACCAGCTTCTCGACCTGCTCGGGATCCGAGAGGTTGCAGGCGATGGCGACGTGGTCGACTTCCTGCGGTGCCTGCGGGCTGTGCTCGTCCAGCTCGTCGCGGAAGGCGCGCAGCTTGTCGGGGTTGGAGCCGGAAATGGCGAGGCGCGCACCCTGCGATGCGAGCGCGCGGGCCACCGACGAACCGATACCGCCGCTCGCGCCGGTCACCAGGGCAGTCATTCCGTGAAGGTCGAACATGTGAAACTCCTAGATAGTCGTTTGGTCCGATGCGCGGACCTACTTCAAAGCCGCCAGCGGCGCCGGGTCAAGCCCGGCGCACCGCCGTCACAGGCTCTTTGCGAGTTCCTCGATCTCGGCCATCGTCGAGGCGGAGGCGACTTCCACCTCGCCGGCCGAGCGCTTGATCATCGGGCCGACGACCTTGCCGCCCAGTTCGACGAAGCGCTCCACGCCCGCTGCATGCATGGCGATTGCGCTTTCACGCCAGCGCACGCGGCCGGTGACCTGCTCAACCAGCAGGCGCTGGACTTCGGCCGGATCGGTGACGACGGCAGCGGTGACGTTGGCGAACAGGGCAATGCGAAGCGCGCCCGGCGGCGTTGCAGCCAGCGCTTCGGCCATGGCGTCGGCGGCAGGCTGCATCAGCGGGCAGTGGAACGGCGCCGAGACCGGCAGCGCGATGCCGCGCTTGATGCCGTGTTCCTTGACGAGGGCGATGGCGCGCTCGATCGCTTCGAGGTGGCCCGAAAGCACGACCTGGCCCGGATCGTTGTCGTTGGCGACGGTGCAGACCTGACCTTCAGCCGCAGCCTCGGCTAGCGCAGTGGCCTTTTCGATGTCGGCGCCCAGCAGAGCGGCCATGGCGCCTACGCCCACGGGCACCGCAGCCTGCATCGATTCGCCGCGCAACTTGAGAAGGCGTGCGGTATCGGCAAGGCTGAAGGCGCCCGCAGCGCAAAGCGCAGTATATTCACCCAGTGAGTGCCCGGCAACGAAGTCCGCCTTGTCGGCGAGGCTGATGCCGCCTTCCTTCTCCAGCACGCGCAGCACGGCGATGGCGTGGGCCATGATCGCAGGCTGGGCGTTGGCGGTGAGAAGCAGTTGATCCTCGGGGCCCTCGGTCATGATCTTGAACAAATTCTGGCCAAGAGCGTCGTCGACCTCCTGGAACACCTCCCGCGCGGCGGCGCTGGCGCCAGCCAGTTCCAAGCCCATGCCGACCTTCTGGCTACCCTGTCCGGGGAAAACGAATGCACGCATCTGCGACCGTTCCTTCTGTTGAAGCGGGCGTTTGGTCACTGGCCGCTTGCGAATCGATTGTGGCGCGGCGGGTTATTGACCTTGCGGGCCTACGGCAACCCCTAACGCGGAAATGCAGTCGTAGAAGGCGCCTTAGAAAGAGATGTCGATAGTGACGCCTTTAGAGAAATCTCCCGCGCATTTGCGCACCGTTTCGTAAAAACCGGTCAGCGCCGGGGTGGGCTGGTAGAGTTCCAGCATATGGCCATAAGCGGCGCGCGCATCCACGAAGACATAGCGAAACCCGTCGGTCATCTCGGCATCGAGCGCGACCTGGTGTCCCTGCGCCGCGAACCCGGCGACTGCTTCGTCGAGATCGTCGACGAAAAGCGCGACGTGGTGCAGCCCCTGCCCGCCGGAACCTTCGGGGTAGAGGTCATGGAAGGCGGAAGGCCCCGGATTGTTCTGCTGGCAGAACTCGATCATCACCTCGCCCCACTGGCCGTAGGCGCTCGAATGGTCGAGTTCACGCGGGGTGCCGCGATGAAGCGCGCGGGTCAGGGCGATATGTTCTGCGACGTAATAGGGGCCAGACCCGAAGGTGGCCGAATGGGCCTGTGCGGCAGCGCGCACGTCAGGCACGAAATAGGCGATCTGGCGGATCGGCAATGGCGCCATGGCTCTCTCCTCTTGTCGTTATCGCCGGGAGAGTGGCGTGGCGATCAGCCGAAAGGAACTATCCTATTGGCTGCGTCGTGACCGATATCAGCCTCGCCAAGGAACGCGATAGAGTGCCGCTCGCACCAGTGGCGGGCGATGCCTTGCGCATCGGTGCCGAAGGGGCGGTCGTTCTCGGGCACGTCGCTGATGCGGCCGAGGCGCAGGCCCGCGATGCCGCCGAGATGCGCGGTGGCGTGGAAGAACAGGCGGTCTATCGCGTAAAGGTATTCGGACACTTCCTCGACCATGATGACATGCCCCGCGAGGCCAGGCATCAGGCGGGTGCCGCTCATCATCGCCAGCGTCATCAGGTTGAAGGCGACGACGGGATGGCGTTCATTCGCCAGCGAAGGTTCGAGACCATCACGCGCACCGCTGAGGAAGCCAAGCGCGCGGCGCACCGCATCCTCGCCGCCCGGACGGCGGATGTCGGCCAGCATCGGCGCGTGAACGGGCCTGCCGATTTTCGCGCGGTAGAGGCCGCCCAGCAGATAGCCCCCGTCCGAATAGCCGAGATAGGCCTTGTCTTCCGCCGCATGGTTGAGGCTCGCCAGCACGTCTTCCGCAATCCGGCAGGCGCCATAGCCCCCGCGGGCCAACCACACCGCGTCGAAAGACGGGTCGTTCGCGCATTCCACGAAGGCTGCCTTGCGCACATCGTCGGAGCCGGCAAAATGGCCGTCCACCGCAAAGCACTGTTCATGGATCACCAGTTCGAGGTCGGGAAACTCGGCGGCCGCCAGCGCCTGGACGGCGCGGGCATCCTCAAGGGTGATAGGAGTGGACGGAGCACAGACGGCGATACGGGTCATTCCGCCATGCTACCCCTCCCCGTCATCGCCGCGAAGGCGGGCATCACGCTTTTTCCACCGGCGCAGTGAAACGGGGGCACTGCCTTTGCGGGGATGACGGTTGTGTTTGGGCTTCACGCGAAATACTCAAGCCCCCATGACCGACGCTACTGCTCTTACCGCCCATCCCTGGTTCTTCTGCGGAATCGGCGGCTCGGGCATGTTGCCGCTTGCGCTGATCCTCAAGGGACACGGTGCGCAGATCGCCGGTTCGGATCGCAGCCGTGACCAGGGTCGCAGCCCGGAAAAGTTCGGCTGGCTCGAATCGCTGGGCTTCGCCCTGCACCCGCAGGACGGTAGCGGCATCACTTCCGCCGAGCAGACGCTGGTGGCCTCAGCCGCCGTCGAGGACACCGTGCCCGAAGTCGTGCGCGCGGCCGCACTCGGCTGCCCGCGCATGAGCCGTGCGCAGCTACTGGCCACGCTGTTCAACGCCGCCCCCTTTGGCGTCGCCATTGGCGGCACCAGCGGCAAGTCGACCGTCACCGGGATGACCGGCTGGATCATGACCGATGCAGGCACCGACCCCACTATCATGAACGGCGCGGTGATGAAGAACTTCGCTTCGCCGGATGCGCCTTTCGCCAGCGCACGCGTTGGACAGGGCGATGCCTTCGTCTCGGAAGTGGATGAGAGCGACGGGTCGATCGCACTCTATCGCCCGAAGGTGGCGGTGCTGGGCAATGTCAGCCTCGACCACAAAAGCCTTGAGGAACTGCGCGAACTCTTCGGCGATTTCCTTGCCCACGCCGAAGTCGCCGCAATCAACCTCGACGATGCGGAAACCGCTGCACTGGCGCCGCGTGCCAAAGCGCTGGTAACCTTCGGCGTCACCTCGCCTGAAGCGCAGATCGGCGCCGTCGATATCGTCGAAGGTCCCATCACTCTTACTGCCACCGTACTTGACCGGCGGGACGGCACTTCACATGCCCTCGCGCTGAAAGTGCCGGGGCGTCACAACCTCTACAATGCGCTTGCCGCCATCGCCGCCGCCAATGCCGCCGGGGTTTCGGTCGCCGATGCCGTCACGGCGCTCGCCTCGTTCGTGGGCCTCGCGCGGAGGTTCGACGTAGTCGGTACTTCGCCCGGCGGCGTGACCGTAATCGACGACTTCGGCCATAACCCCGACAAGGTCTCGGCAACGCTCGCCACCCTGAAGGCGCATCCCGGCCGCGTCATCGCCTTCTTCCAGCCGCACGGCTACGGCCCCTTGCGCCAGATGGGCGCGGAATTGGCCGAAGTTTTCGCCGGTAAGCTGGACGCCGACGATCTCACCGTGCTGTGCGATCCGGTCTACTTTGGCGGCACCGTCGACCGCAGCGAGGGCAGCGAGAGGATCGTGCGCCTGATCGGGGAACATGGCGGCAAGGCCGAATACATCCCCGCTCGTGCCGATTGCGGGACAAGGATCGCGCAGATCGCTCGCCCCGGAGACCGCGTGGTCATCATGGGGGCCCGCGACGATACGCTGACGGTTTTCGCTCAGGATCTGCTCGCCGCGCTGGGATGAGCGTACAAGCGTCGTCCCGAACGTGATCCGGGACGACGGATAGTATTCAGTGCGCTTTGCCCCGTGCTTTGGCGACGAGGTGGACCACCACCGCCACTACCGCGCCCAGCACCAGGCCCACGATCGCCGAAGCCACCGCATAGCCTAGCCAGCCCGCCACCGGACCAAGCGGCCCGGTCGCTTCGGCCAGCGTATGCTGGATACCATGGGCAAAGTGCGCAGGCGCAGGAACGCCCAGTTCCTCGAGGCCATGCAGGATGATGCCGCCGCCCACCCAGAGCATCGCCAGCGTACCCACGCTGCCAAGCACCTTGAGCACCACCGGCATTGCCCGCAGCAGGAACCGCCCGATCGCCTGAGCGGTGGAGGAAGCCTTCTTCGTCAGGTGCAGGCCAACGTCGTCCATCTTCACGATCAGCGCCACCGCGCCGTAAACCGCGACAGTGATGACCACGCCCACCAGCGCCAGCGTCACCGCACGAGCAAAAATCGTCTCGTCGGCGACTTCGTTCAGTGCAATCGCCATGATTTCGGCCGACAGGATCAGGTCGGTACGCACTGCGCCTGAAATGCGGGTCTTCTCGAAAGTCGCCACGTCACCGATCGGATCATCCAGCGTCTCGCCGTGCTTCTCGCCGCCCAGCTTCTCGATCACTTTCTCCGCGCCTTCGAAAGCGAGGTAGAGACCTCCCATCATCAGGATCGGCGTAATCGCCTGCGGCAGGAAGGCACTAAGCAGCAGCGCGATTGGCAGGAGGATCACCAACTTGTTGAACAGCGAACCCTTGGTGATCTTCCAGATGATCGGCAGTTCGCGGTCCGGCGTGAAGCCGGTGACGTAGCCAGGCGTCACCGCCGCGTCGTCGATCACCACGCCCGCTGCCTTGGTGCCCGCCTTGGCCACCCCTGCCCCGACATCGTCGAGCGAGGCGGCGGCAGCTTTGGCGATGACCGAAATGTCGTCGAGAAGTGCGACAAGGCCGGATGGCATCTAAAATCCTTTGGTTGCAGGTGCTAAGTCGGAGCGAGCATTGCGGGGGAAAGTTCCGGCGATCAAGCAAAAGCTCCGAAAGCCTTAAATCGTCCCTGCACCCGCCGTTCTCCTTCACATACGAAGAAGGCGCCAGGATCGGAGTCTTCATTTATAAGGCTTTACCGGGGAAACATCATGTCTGTCATCAATACGAACATCAGCGCCATCCGCGCGTCCAACGCTTCGAACTCCGCCAACAAGATGCTCGGCACCGCGATGGAACGCCTGTCGACCGGCAAGCGCATCAACTCGGCCAAGGACGACGCCGCCGGCCTCGCTATCTCGACTTCGATGACCTCGCAGATCCGCGGCATGAGCCAGGGCATCCGCAATGCCAACGACGGCATCTCGCTGGCGCAGACCGCCGAAGGCACGCTGTCGGAAGTCAGCAACATGCTCCAGCGCGTGCGTGAACTGGCGATCCAGTCAGCCTCGGGCACCTACCAGTCGTCCGACCGCGCGGCGATGCAGCAGGAAGTCACGGCACTGACCTCGCAGATCAGCGACTCGTTCACGCAGGTGAAGTTCAACGGCAACACGCTGATCTCGACGACCTTTGGCACCGACCTGACCTTCGACATCCAGACCGGCTCGAACTCGGGCGAGAAGGTCACGCTGACCGCCAAGGCCATCGACGGCACCAACCTCGTCGCTTCGGCTCTGGACGTGACCGATGCCACCAAGGCGGCCGCCACGCTGACGAACGTGGACAATGCGCTCAAGGACGTGAACTCGACCCGCGCTTCGCTGGGTGCCGGCCAGAACCGCCTGGAATCGGCGATCAACAACCTCACCAACACCGTCACCAACCTGTCCGACGCCAAGAGCCGCATCGAAGACGCCGACTACTCGGCCGAAACGACCGCGATGGCCAAGGCCCAGATCCTGAGCCAGGCATCGACCGCAATGCTCGCCCAGGCCAACCAGAGCCAGCAGAACGTCCTGTCGCTGCTGCGCTAAGCGCAGAACGACGCCGACACCGGCATGCCGAAACGCGGCGTGCCGACTCGGCTCCCGTCCCCCGGAGAGCCCATCCCGGCGGTCTGTTCTCAGACCGCCGGGCGTTTCGGTTGGTTCAGGGCACATTGCCCTCTTCGCCCTCGCGCAGCGCTGGAGAGGACCTGGATGTTAAAGGCTTGCGCCGCCCTTCATAAGAACATATGATGAACAAATGTCCCGCCCATCTGTCATGGAGCGGCTCGCGATTCTCGCAGATGCCGCCAAGTACGACGCTTCATGCGCCTCGTCCGGCACTACGAAGCGCGACAGCCGCGACGGCAAGGGACTGGGTTCGACGACCGAAGGCATGGGCATCTGCCATGCCTATGCCCCGGACGGCCGCTGCATCTCGCTGCTCAAGCTGCTGCTGACCAATCACTGCGTGTTCGACTGCCATTATTGCATCAACCGCAAAAGCTCGAACGTGCGCCGCGCTCGTTTTACGCCGCAGGAAGTGGTGGACCTCACCCTCTCGTTCTACCGGCGCAATTATATCGAAGGGTTGTTCCTGTCTTCGGGCATCATCAAATCGTCCAGCCATACGATGGAACAGCTCATAGAAGTCGCCCGTATCCTGCGGGAAGAACACGATTTTCGCGGCTACATCCATCTCAAGACCATACCCGAGGCCGACCCCGAACTGGTCGTGCAGGCAGGGCTGTGGGCTGACCGCGTCTCGATCAATGTCGAACTGCCCACCGACGCAGGCCTCGCCCGCCTCGCTCCCGACAAGAGCAGCACCACAATCGAAGGCGCGATGGCCAACCTGTCCACTGCGATCGATGAAGCCCGCGATTCGCAAAAGCGTTTCACCAAGGCGCCCCGCTTTGCGCCTGCGGGCCAGTCCACGCAGATGATCGTCGGCGCCGACGGTGCAAGCGATGCGCAGATCGTCGGCAAGGCCAGCACGCTCTACGACAGGTTTGCCCTGCGCCGCGTTTACTACTCCGCCTTCAGCCCGATCCCCGAGGCAAGCGCCGTGCTGCCGCTCAAGCGCCCGCCGTTGATGCGCGAACACCGCCTCTACCAATCCGACTGGTTGATGCGCTTCTACGGTTTCGCCCCACAGGAAGTGCAGGCGGCGGCGGATGCAGACGGGATGTTACCTCTCGATATCGATCCCAAGCTGGCATGGGCGCTGAAATTCCGTGAGAGCTTCCCGGTCGACATCAACCGGGCTCCGCGCGAAGCGCTGCTGCGCGTTCCCGGGCTGGGGACCAAGGCGATAGACGCCCTCCTCGCCGCGCGCCGCCACCGCACGATCCGGCTGGAGGACGTGGCGCGCCTGACCGTCTCGGTGAAGAAGCTGCGGCCCTTCATCGTCACTGCCGACTGGCGCCCCACCCTGCTCACCGACCGCGCCGACCTGCGCGCGCAGCTAGCGCCAAAGGCGGAACAGATGGAACTGTTCGGATGATCGCGGCGGACCTTGCGGAACCCGACGACTTCGAGGCGTGGCGCACCCAGGCCCGGCAGTTGATCGCCAGCGGGACACCGCCCGAAACGGTCGCATGGAGCGATGGCGGCGGAACAGCCGATCTTTTCGCGCTTCCCGCTCCGCCGCCAGCCGCTCCCGCCACGCCGCGCGAAGTACGCGCCAGCCGCGCGTTCATGGACCTTGCCCAAAGCGCAGTCCTGCACTCTGCGCCCGAGCGGCTCGATCTGCTCTACCGCGTGCTCTGGCGCATGCAGGACCGCCCCCGCCTGCTTGACGATGCCGCTGACCCTGACGTGGGCGCGCTGCGGCGCATGGCGATGCAGGTACGGCGCGACATTCACAAGATGCACGCCTTCGTTCGCTTCCGTTCGGTGGCGGACGAGGACGGCGTCGAATGTTACGTGGCCTGGTTCGAACCCGACCACCATATCGAGCGCGCCACCGCAGACTTCTTCGTCAACCGCTTTGCCAGCCAGCGCTGGTCGATCCTGACCCCGCGCCTCTCGCTACACTGGGACGGCATGGTGCTGCTGGAAGGTCCGCCCGGCTCGCGCGAAGACGCTCCCGGCGAGGATGCCGTCGAGGAATTGTGGGTCGGCTACTACCGCTCGATCTTCAACCCGGCGCGGCTGAAGGTGGGCATGATGGTCAAGGAAATGCCGCGCCGATACTGGAAGAACCTGCCCGAAGCGCGCGAGATTGCCGATCTCATCGCCGGCGCCCACAAGCGCGAAGCGGCGATGATCGCTACCGGCGCCAGTCTGTTCGAGGATGCCGCGCCCGCCAGCCTGGAGGCGATTGCCGAAGGCATCGCGCAGTGCCGCCGCTGCGCTATCGGCTGCAACGGCACCCGCGCAGTGATGGGCGAAGGCGCGGGCAATGCGCGGCTCATGATCGTGGGCGAACAGCCCGGTGATAACGAGGAACTCGAAAACCGACCCTTCGTGGGTCCGGCCGGACAGCTCCTAGACCGTGCATTGGGCGAGGCAGGCATCGACCGCTCGGCCGCTTACGTCACGAATGCGGTCAAGCACTTCAAGTTCGCGCCGCGCGGCAAAATCCGCCTGCACCAGAACCCCACTGCCGGCGAAATCGACATCTGCCGCTGGTGGCTCGACGGCGAGCGCGCGCTAGTGAAGCCGAAAGTTATCCTCGCACTGGGCGCCAGCGCCGCGCGCGGGCTGATTGGCCGCACGCCTTCCATCGGCCGCGAACGCGGGCAGGCACTCGTACAGGGTGACGGCACGGTAATCTGGCTGACCGCCCACCCCAGCTACCTCCTGCGCCTCGACGGCGAAGCTCGGGAGCGCGAACATGCAAGGTTTGCTCAGGATCTGGCGGGATTGGCCAGAGTCCTGGGCGGGGCTCCAACCGGCTCCACCTGAGCCTAGCGAAGCCCCACCAACCCACTGCCGTCACCGCAATCGCGCGCTTGGTGATCGAGTACTTCCCCGCAAGGCTGCGAACGTCTATCTGCGCTGGCGACTACAGCAATCCAAGCAGCCAGTGACAGCAGAACCCTCCAGCGCCGGGCTTGAAGCGGCTTTTCTCGAAAACCGGGAGAAGCTGGTCCGATTCCTGCGCGCTCGCGGCGCGGGCGAGGCGGCGGAGGATCTGGTGCAGGAAGTCTGGCTCAAGATCGCCGCAAGCAGCCCCGGCCCGGTCGCCTCGCCGCTGTCCTACCTGTTCCGCACCGCCAACCTTTTGATGATCGACCGCTTCCGCTCGCAAAGGCAGGCCGGCGTGCGCGACCGCGACTGGACCGACCTCAATGCCGGTGACCCTCCGGGCGTTTCTGCCGAACCCTCGGCCGAGCGGCATATCGCCGCCGCACAGGAGGCGGCGAGCGTACTGGCACTCCTCGACGGATTGGGTCCCCGCATCGCCGCGATCTTCCGCCGCCACCGCATCGACGGAGCGCCGCAAAGGACCATCGCGGCGGAAATGAACCTGAGCCTGAGTACGGTGGAAAGCGACCTTCGCGTCGCCTACCGGGCGCTGGCCGAATGGAAGGAACGCGCCCCATGAAGCCGCTGGCCGAATGGATATCAAGGCCGCAGCCGATCGTCTCCGTCTTCGCCGCAGAAGGAGCGCGTAATGGCGAGTGACGGCACGATACAGGAACAGGCGCTTGACTGGGCAGTCCGCTCGGGCGACCCCGCGTTCGCCGACTGGGAAGCGTTCACCCTCTGGCTGGAGGCCGATCCGGCCCACGCACGCGCCTATGGCGAAGTAACCGCTGCGGTGACGGATGCTGCCGGCCTCATCGCCGCATACGGCCCCGCCAACGACGATATGGTCGAAGAATACACTCCACCAGCCGCGCGGCCAAAGCACATGTGGCTGGGCGGCACGGTCGCGGCCTGCCTTGCGCTGGTGGGTGCGGTCTGGGTGTTCCAGGGCGAAGGGCGCGATCTCTACACGGTCGAGACGGCGCTGGGCGAAACTCGCGCGGTGACGCTGGACGCCGGTACACGCATCGAGCTGGCCGGCGGCACTACTGTCGTTTTCGACCGCCGCGACCACCGTTTCGCGCAGTTGGACAAGGGCCAGGCGCTGTTCACCGTGCGCCACGATGAAGCCCACCCCTTCGCGGTCACGGTAGGCGACAAGCGACTGGTAGATATCGGCACCGTCTTCGACGTGCGCCATGATGACGGGGGCCTCAGCGTAGCCGTGTCCGAAGGCGCGGTGCAGTTCGATCCGTCCGGAGCGGACGTGCGCGTCTCGCCGGGCGAAATCCTGCGCAGCAACGCAGCCGCATACACGCTATCGAAGATCGCGCCCGCACAAGTCGGCGAATGGCGCGAAGGCCGGCTGACTTTCGAAGCAGCATCGCCAAGCGAAGTCGCCGCTCAGCTCAAGCGTGCAACCGGCATCGACTATGCCGCCGCGCCGGGCGGCAGCGGCACCATCTCCGGCTCGATCCTCGTCGCGCCGCTGCGCAAGGACCCCGCCGCCATCGGCGCGCTGCTCGGGCTGTCTGTGAAGACGCAGGGCAATCGTTGGGTGATCGGCGCGAACTGAACGATGCGGCGGGCGCCCCTGACCCTGGCGGCCGTACTGGCCGCGCCGCTGGCTGTTCCGACAGCAGCCTCCGCGCAGGAAGTGGCGGTCTCCACGCGTGCCGGGACGGCGGCCGATGTCGCCATTGAACTGGCCCGGCAGACCGGATCGAGCATCGTCGTCGCCGATCCGCAGATCGCGCGGCGCACGGTAACCGCCCTCCGCGGAAGGATGGCCCCTGCCGAAGCCGTGCGCCGTCTCGCCCGTTCGGCAGGAGCGCGCGCTATCGCGGTCGGCCCCGGAGCCTGGCGGATCGAAGCTGTCCCCTCTGCCCGGCCCGGCCCGGCCCGGCCCGCACCGTCGCAAGCGCGCGGCCCCTCGCCAACGGATGAAGCGGCGGCCAAACCCATCGTCGTGATCGCATCCAAGCGCGACCTTCCGATCGGGCAGATTCCGGGACAGGTCTCGATCCTCGACGGTACTTCACTGGAAGTGGGCGGCATCGGGGGCACCGAGAAGATCACCCAGCGCCTCGCCACGGTCACGTCCACGCACCTGGGCAGCGGGCGCAACAAGCTGTTCATCAGGGGCATCGCCGATTCCAGCTTCACCGGGCCGACGCAGGCCACCGTGGGCCAGTACCTCGGCGACCTGCGCCTTACCTACAATGCCCCCGACCCGGACCTGCGCCTGTCCGACATGGCCCGCGTCGAGGTGCTGGAGGGGCCGCAGGGCACGCTTTACGGCGCGGGGTCGCTGGGCGGGATCATCCGCCTTGTTCCCAATGCCCCGGTCATGGGAGAGACCAGCGGATCGGCGGCAATCGGCGGTTCGCTGACCCAGCACGGTTCGCCCGGCGGCGACGGCGCCGCGACCGTCAATCTGCCGGTGAGCGAGAATGTCGCGTTTCGCGCCAACTTCGATGCGGCGACGCTGGGCGGCTATATCGACAAGCCGCTGCTGGGCCGCAAGGACGTCAACCGCACCCGCATCCTCGGCGGGCGGGCCAGCCTGCGCGCGCGACTTGCGCCGGACTGGACAATCGATCTGATCGGTCTGGGCCAGTCCACACATGCCCGCGACAGCCAGTACGCCACTCGCTATGCCGAGCCGCCGCTGACCAGCGATGCGCGGGTGCGCGAAGGCTCCGACGCGGACTATGCGATGGGGCAGTTCGTGATTTCGGGGCGGATCGGCGACATTCGCGTGCGCTCCACCACCGGGGCTGTGCGCCAGCATCTGGAGGAGCGGTACGACGCCAGCCTCTCCGCCGATGCGCCGCGCGTGTTCGCGCAGGAAAACCGCACCCGCATGATCGCCCACGAGACCCGCCTGTGGCAGCCCGAGCGCGGCGGCTTCAGCTGGATCGTCGGTGCCAGCTATACCCATAACCGCACCGTCCTGCGGCGCGGTTTCGAGACCGAAGTTTCTACCACCGCCGCGACCGGCGTGCGCAACACCATCGACGAGGCCACGCTCTACGCCGAGGCCAGCCTGCGCATCCGCCCCGGTCTCACCGCCACGGCCGGCGGGCGCATTACCCATTCGCAGCTGAGCGGCGCGGGCGAGGACGTGATGCCCGCCGCGGCCGCGTTCATCGCCATGGCCCGCAAGGAAATGACGGCCGACCGTTCGGCCACCACCGTCCTGCCCTCGGTCGCGCTGAACGCAGAGCTGTTTGACGAAACCGCGCTCTACATGCGCTATCAGGAGGGCTTTCGCCCCGGCGGCTTCGCGATCGAGAGCGATTTCGTCCGCCGCTTCAAAGGCGACCGCACCGGGACATGGGAATTCGGCCTGCGCCACGGACGCCCCGGCGCGGGTGCTTTCGATATTGCCGCCAGCATATCCTTCACCCGTTGGCGCGATATCCAAGCGGATTTCATCGACAATTCCGGCCTGCCGTCCACCGCCAATATCGGTGACGGGCGTGTCTGGTCGGCCAGCGTAAGCGGCGGGGTTCAGCTCATGACCGGCCTCCGCGTCGAGGCCGGGGCTACGTGGAACCGGAGCAAGGTCGATACGCCGCCCACCGAACTCCTTGCGCTGGTCGCGCGGACGGCGCCGGCATACGACGTTGCAGGCATGAGCCTTGTCGATGCGACGCTCGCGCGCTCGATGCAGGTGCCGAATATCGCGCAGTTTTCAGGCCGCATCGGCATCGGGTGGAACCGAGAACTGGGCGAACGCCTGCGCCTCACCGCGAATAGCTGGGCCAGCTACGTGGGCGAATCGCGGCTGGGTATTGGGCCGGAACTGGGGCGGCCTCAGGGCGACTACCTCGACAGCGGGGCGGATATCCGCGTTGGCACAGAGCGTTACGGCGTGACATTGACGGTGAACAACCTCACCAATTCGCGCGGCAACCGCTTTTCGCTGGGCACCCCTTTCGGGACCGGGCGCGATCAGGTGACGCCGCTCAGGCCTCGCACGATCAGGCTGGGGTTGGACGCGCGATTTTAGGGGGCGGGGGCTTCGACAAGCTCAGCCTGAGCGGTGTTGAAAGCATCGAGCGACTTCCGTTCAACCTGAGCTTATCGAGGGATGCTGCCAATTCCTCGAACATTTTTTCAAGGCTCCCCGCACCTGCCTCCGTCTCAAGGGTCATTACCGACCTGAAGGGACGACGATGCCTCGCTACCTGTCTGCCAAGACGCTTCTCGCCACGACCGCGCTGCTGGCGATTTCCGCCACCGCGCACGCCGAAGACGTGAAGAATAAGGGAACCTCCCCGCTCAAGACCTCGACCATCAAGGCCGGCGCCGCCGACGCGATCAACGTCACCAAGGACGGCGGCGTCACGCTCACGAGCGGCACCGCGATCACGCAGGACACGGGCCACGCCGTCACCAATGCAGGCGCGCTTGCGATCAGCAACTCCAACGGCGCGGTAGGCATCGATTCGCTGGCGGGTATCAACGGCTACATCGTCAACACCGGCACCATCACCGTCGACGAACCCTATGTCCCCACCGACACCGACAAGGACGGCGACCTCGACGGTCCCTTCGCGCTCGGCTCCAACCGCTATGGTATCCGCACCCAGGGCGACCACACCGGCAAGATCACCCAGAGCGGCACGATCACCATCAAGGGCAACGATTCCGCCGGCATCGCGCTAGCCGGCAAGCTGACCGGCGCCTTCACCCATGACGGCACTACCACCGTGCTGGGCGACCGCACCGTGGGCGTTTCGGCGCAGGCCATTGACGGCAACGTGCGCCTCGCCGGCTCGGTTTCGGCGCAGGGCAAGGACGCCATCGGCGCGCGCTTCGCCGGCGACGTGAACGGCGCCATGGTGGTTCAGGGCACCATCGCCGCGACCGGCTACCGCTACACCACCCCGCCTGCCGACCCGTCCAAGCTCGACGCCGACGACCTGCTGCAGGGCGGCTCGGCGCTGATCGTCGAGGGGAACGTCAGCGGCGGCATCATCCTCGCCGTCGCGCCCAAGGCCGATGCCGCCAAGCCGGATTCGGACGCCGACGGCATCGAGGACGCCAAGGAAGGAAACGCCAAGGTCGTCTCCTACGGCTCCGCCGCCGCCATGCAGATCGGCGCGACCGACCACGCGGTCACCATCGGCCCGGTCGCCGGAACCGCCAGCCAGTTCGGCCTCATCATCGACGGCGCCGTGGACGGCCAGGGGCTTTACGCAGGCGTGAACGCCAACGGCCTGGTCATCGGCGGACGCGGCGGCGCGGTTAGCATAGCCAACGGCATCGGCGTTTCGGGGACGGTAAGCGCTACCTCGAACGGCGCCAGCGCCACGGCCCTTCGCATCGCGGCGGGCGCGACGACGCCGCAGCTCCAGAACACCGGCACGATCTCGGCCAGCGGCGGCAATGCGTTAGGCGCCCTTGCCACCGCCGTGCGCGTCGATGCAGGCGGCAACCTGCCGACGATCCGCAACAGCGGCACGATCAAGGCGGTCGCCGGCGAAAAGGGGTCGGCCACCGCTATTTCCGACGCCAGCGGCACCGTGAACCTGATTGAGAACGCCGGGACCATCTCCGCCACCGGCGCCAAGGCCAGCACCGAAGTGCCGGGCGCGCGCAACATCGCCATCGACCTGACCGCCGCCACCGGCAGTGTCACGATCAGGCAGACGCAAGTCGCCTCGGGCATCGCCGCTCCCGCCATCGTCGGCGACGTAAGGCTTGGCGGCGGCAACGACGTGGTCGATCTGGCCGACGGCACGCTGACCGGCGATGTCAGCTTCGGCGGCGGCAACAATGCGCTCAGCCTTTCGGGCGATGCGGTGCAGACCGGCGCGGTAAGTTTCGGCTCCGGAAGCGACACGATCTCGCTCGCTGGGACCAGCGCCTACAACGGCGCGGTGGACTTTGGCGGCGGGGCCGATGCGCTCAACCTTTCGGGGACCGCCTACTTCGGTGGCTCGATCGCCAATTCAGCCAACCTCGCGGTCAAGGTTGCGGGTGGTACACTCGACATCAACAAGCCCGCCTCGATCGCCTCGCTCGATGTCGGGGCGGCCGGAGTGGTGCTGGTGACGCTCGACAAGACCGCCGGAGCAGGCTCGGCCTACACCGTTTCGGGCAATGCCAGCTTCGCGGAAGGCTCCAGGCTGGCCATCCGTCTTGCCGATGTGGCAACGGCAGAGGGCAGCTATCAGGTCCTCACCGCAGGCAACCTGACCGGGCGCGACAAGCTGGCCACCAACACCGATCTGGTGCCCTTCCTATTCAAGGCCGAACTGGACAAGGAAGCCGCCGCCAATACTATCGTCGTCGACGTATCCCGCCGCACGGTCAGCGAACTGGGCCTCAACCGCTCGGGCGCGGCGGCGTACGACGCGGTGTTCGACATACTCGGCAAGGACGAGAAGGTCGGCGACGTGTTCCTGGGTATCACCGATGGCGACCAGTTCCGCGCCGCCGTGGGCCAGCTTCTGCCCGATCACGCGGGCGGCGCCTTTGAGGGGCTGAGCCTGGGCACCCGCGCCCTCGCCCGCCAGATGCAAGACCCGCAAGGGCCCATCTCGCGCAGCGGCAGCTTCACCACCTCGCTCAACATGACGGTATGGGGCAGCGACCGGAAGACCGGCCAGAGCGCGGCCTACAAGCTGAGCGGCTACGCCTGGTCAGCCACCGGCGAATACGAAACGAAGATGGGCCGCTTCGGCGCTACCTTCGCCTACCTGTGGAACAACCACAAGAACGGCGACGTCTCCGAGGTCGACTCCACTGCGTTCGAACTGGCAGCGCACTGGCGCGGCAAGTTCGGCCCCCTGAGCGCCTTCGCGCGCGGCTCATATGGCAAGGCAAACTTCGATGGGGAGCGCAACTTTACCGGCGTGATCGGCACCGAAACGGTGCGCCGCACGATGGACGCCAGCTGGAACGGCAACTTCGTCACTGCCACCGGCGGCGCCGCCTATGAGGGCGGCGGGCAGTTCTTCTTCTTCCGGCCCGGCGTCACCGTCGACTACCTGCGCCTGAAGGAAGGCGGCTATACCGAAAAGGGTGGCGAAAAGCTGAACCTCATCGTCGATGCCCGCACCAGCGACGAACTGGCGGTTAATCCCAGCATGACCGTGGGCGTCGATTTCCTGGGCATGCGCGCCAGGGACGAGAACTGGTTCCGCATGGAAACCGAGGGTGGCTGGCGCGAAATCGTCAAGGGCGGCCTTGGTTCGACAACAGCACACTTCGATGGCGGCAAGGACTTCACCGTCACCGGCGACGATGCGACCAGCGGCTGGTTCGCGCGTCTGCGTGCGATCGGCGGGTCAGCCGGCTTCACGATGGGCGGGGAAGTTTCCGCCGAAGACCGTCACGGGCGGGTCGATATGGCCCTGCGAGCGTCGGTCTCGGTCGGCTGGTAAAGGGCGATGCGCGCGATATTCTTCGTCGCCATCGTCCTGGGCACCGGACTGCTGATATGCTGCACCCCCCGCGTGCAGTCCGGTGCCCCCACACCTCCCGTCGCGGCCCAGGGAGGGGAGGAAATCCGCATCTCTCGCGGGCCATGCTTCGGCTTCTGCCCGGTCTATACTCTGGCGGTGACCCCGGCCGGGCGGGTCGATTTCAATGGCGAACGGCACACCGCCGTCCTGGGCCAGCGCGCCCATTCGGTGGGTCGCAGGACTTATAAGGAGGTGCGCCGTGCACTGGCGCCGCTACGGCCCGAAACCGGCAGCGAAACGGAGTTTGCGTGCAAGGTCGCCGTCAGCGACATGTCGCGCGTGACACTGGAATGGATCGCCGCCGACGGCACCCGCACGGCGTTGAATTACGACATGGGCTGCCGCGACCCCGAAGGCTCCGCCATCATGCGCACAGTCGAGGAGCAACTGCGCAAGTTGGAAGTCGAAGAATGGGCCGCGCAGAAGACATGGCCGGGGGATACGCGGGGATAGCGCCGGCCGAAAGCCTTTCGACAGGCTCAGGGTGAGCGGGAACGGAAAACTCCTCCGTTCCCGCTCGGCTTTTTTCCTCTCTTCGGCCCGCGGTAATGCTACCGCCCGGCAACCAGCGGATGCGCCGGGGACAGGCCATCGCCAAAGGTTCATCGGGCCGCCCCGATGCCCGACCAGCCGCAGGCGCCCATGTAGGCGGTCAGCGGCAGGTAATCGGCCACCTGCACGTTCTCGAACCCGACGCTGCCGGGCGAGATCACCGAATGCGTTCCCAGCCAATGGCAGGACCTGCCCCTCTCGCATCTCGGCCAGCCGGGCTTCCTCGATGCGGAAATTATCGGGTGAAGGCACGCCAGCGGGACGCGAACCCAGCACTACGCGACGGTTCAGTCTGCAAAGCTGCGTTCGTTGAGGGCGTCGAACTTGCGAACGCCGGCCGTGTCGATCCGGTCGGCCCAGCCGCCCAGCAGGGCCTGCACCGCAGGCTGGCCCAGATGTACCGCCAACGCGTCTTCGTCGCGCCAGCGCTCATAGGCTAGCACGGTGCCTTGCTCACGGCTGTCGACGGCGAAGTGATAGCCCAGGCAGCCATCCTCCTTCAGCGTCGCCGCGACCAGCGAACGCAAGGCATCGGCAAGTTCTTCGACGAGTTCGGGCGCGGTCTTCAGGTGTCCGGCGAGCACGATCATGGTGTGGCAATCCTCTTTATCTTGTCCCGCCGTTTCATCGGCGCGTGAACGGCGCGCGGGCACTGTCCGTTGTGACAGGTCATGCCTGGCACACTGCTCGCTCACCAGGCGGGCGCATCGCCTCCGGGCACGGCCGGGCCGGTCAGCCAGTCGCCGGTGATGCCGATCCTGATCTCAGACCCCCTCGCCACTTCGGTCCCGGCATCGGGGGTGACGAACATGATCCGGTTCGGCGCCCAGACCGAGCCGATGATCTCCTCCTCGTCGGCAGCGAGTTCGACGCCGGCTGCCGCGCACATTTCCAGCGCACGCTCGCGGGTCTGGCCGCGCACTTCGGGGACATAGGCCTTGGCGGGGTCCTCGTGGAGCCTGAGCACGCGGGCTTTCTCGCGCTCGGCTTCCTCGGCGGCGAGGCCCTCGTCGAAGGCGGGGCCGTGGTAGTCGATCTCCCAGTCGAACGACATCATGTTCTCCAGAATATCGGGGAGGAACGGCGTCATGCGCAAGTGCGACCAGTGCGACATGTAGCGCTCCATTGCCTCGTAGGTGTCGATGTCGCAGCAGTTGGCGAAGTCGAAATCGCCGGAATGGAAGCGGGTGTGAACCACCTTGCCGTGGCTGTAATCGCGCACCTCGCGGTTGAGGTGGGACAACTTTTTCACTTCCTCGATGAAGAGGTCGATCTTGGCCGGATCGGCATCTTTCTTGAACTTGAGCATCACCACGTGGCGGATCATCGTTCTCTCCCAAGCGAGCGCCTGCGTTTTCAGCGCCGATTATGGAGGAAGACTAACCCGATATTTTTTATCTGGTGCCTGTCAGATTAAACAGGTGCCCTCAGGCGTCAGGGGCAAATCCGATATCGGCCAGCTGCGCTGCCAGAACCTCCTGCATGCGCTCGGCGGTCCAGTCATCGGGTGCGAAGCAGGCTTCGAGCGAAATCCCCGCTACGGACGCGATCAGCCGCCGCGCCTCGAACAGCAGGCCGCCCTCGCCGACCGCGGGGGCACTGCGCCGCACCAGCATCATCCGGTAGAGTTCCAAGCTCTGCTCGGCAGCGCGGCGGCGTTCCGCAAGGTATTCCGGCTCAAGATGCGCCCTGCCCCAGAACGCGATCCAGACGCGCCAGTTAGCCCGCGCGCCCGGGCTCAGCGGCATGATCTCGCCCAGACAGTCGAGCAGCGGCAGGCCCGCATCGAAGGCCGACTCCAGCCGCTCGCGGGCGCGGTCGTTGGCAAGCTGGTAGACGCCGAAGAGCAGCTCGTTCTTGTTGCGGAAATAATGCGACACGATCGAGGTGCTGCACGCCGTCGCCGCCGCGATCTCGCGGAAGGTCAGCGCATCGATCCCGCGGTCCGCGACAAGGTCGAACGCGACCGACAGGACCAGCGAGCGGCGTTCCTGCTTGTCGACGATGATCGGCATCGTTTGGCCCTCCCCGCCTTTTACACGAAACTGCCGGTCGGGGCTTCCAGAAGGGGTGTCTTCTTGTCAAGCGGCCGAAACGGGCGCGAAAGCTCGCGAACCATTGCGCCAGCCCTTGATTACGTATCAAATGATTGCTGGAGGCGACGCTTGTGTTGACGCAGGTGGGCCGGAGTGGAACCGCAAAATCAAATCCCCACCGTATCGTGCCGCCGAACGTGGGAAATACAACGCGAGAGAGGATAAGTGGTGGCCCGATCCTTTGCCCCGCGCTTCGCGGTCTACGTCGCGCTTGTGTTCCTGCTTCTGGGCGTGATGCAGCTGGCGGCCAGCCTCGTGTTCTACCAGTCGATAGACCGCCAGACCCTGCGCGAGGATCACGCTCGCCGCGTCTCCGAGATGCTGGTGGTGAGCGACCGCATCCACGCGCTCGACCCTCAGCTCACTGCTCCCACCATGAGCACCCGCCATCTCGCCGCCGCCGTGGCCGGTGCGCCGACCGTTGCCGCGCCTGCGGACACTGAAGCGCTGCTGGCGATTGCCACCCGCATCGTCGAATGGGAACCTTCGCTGAGCGGTCGTTCGCTGCGCCTTGCCGTGCGCGATGTCGGCCATGGCAAGCGCGACCTTGTCGGTTCGATCCGGCTGACCGACGGGCACTGGCTGAACTTCCGCTCGCGCGACATGAACGCGGCGTGGCCAGTTGCCTTGCGCGCCACCGTGCTGACGCTGGCGACGACGCTGGCCTGCCTCGCCATCGGCCTTGCCGCGCTGCACGTCCTGACCCGCCCCCTGCGCCGCATGAGCGACGCCGCCGATGCCATTGGCCAGGGCCGTCAGGTCACCGTGCGCGAAACCGGATCGCCGGATCTGCGCAAGCTGGCCCATTCGATAAACGTCATGCAGGAACGCATCGCACGCCTCCTGCAGGACCAGGCCAGGTCGTTCGAGGCGATCAGCCATGACCTGCGCACCCCTCTCTCGCGCCAGAAGGTGGCCGCCGAACTGATCGACGACGCCGAACTTGGCGGCGTGATCCTGACCAGCGTCGACGAAATGGAAGCACTGCTCGCTTCGCTCCAGCGCTTCCTGCGCGCGCAGCATCTCAATGCCGAGCCCGAGACTGTGGAACTGGGCCAGCTGGTGCGGGCTGTGCTGTTCCCCTATCGTGGCAAGGCCCGGTTCGCCGTCGAGGGGACTGCCAGCGTCCAGACCTTTCGCGAGCCTTTGTCGCTGGCGCTTGAGGCCCTGATCGAAAACGCGATCCAGTTCGGCGGAGAAGCCCGCATCACCATCCTCCGCGCCGATGGCCATTGGTGCATCGAGATCGCGGATTCAGGCCCCGGCATCCCATCATGCTACTTCGATGCGATCCTTGACCCATTCTTCCGCCTCGATGCCGCCCGCGCGCGCGACACCAAGGGTTTCGGGCTGGGCATTCCGACTGCCCACCGCCTGATGATGCGCTTCGACGGCAAGCTTACTTTCGCGTCCTCGCCCGAAGGCGGGCTGATCGTGCGCATCCGGGTGCCTCAACCGCAGGACGCCCCCGCCTGAAGCGCAGCGATGCGTACGCGGGCACCACCCTCGATCAATCCTGCGGCGTCAGTTCGCAGCGCCGGAAGTTCAGCGCCTCGTCCCGTCGCTCTTTCAATTTGGCGCTGCTGCCGGGTTTCATGTTTTTGCCCAATTGCACGGGCATCGTTCATGTGCCTTAGATGGCTTGAAATTTACGGGGATCAAGTTGGCTTATTCAACCGTTCCACACATCTCCGAGCGCTGGCACAGGCAACGCCTTGCACCGCTCGCATTCCGTCTCAGGAACGCCTGACTGCAACGAACACCAGGAGTAGCAATGGTACGGGCGAGCCCGTTAAAAACGGCCCCGAGCGGCGTTGGGCGCGGCACCGGGCGTAGCTGGGCGATGGGTCTCGGCGGCATTGCCGTCGCCGGTCTGGCGCTTTGCCTCGCCAGCCGCCTGCCTCGTAGAACGGCGCCCGATCCCGCCCGGCTCCCCCTGCCCGGCGACAGTTCGCTATCCCGTTCCGTGGCGGCACAGGCATCCGAGCATCCCGGCCTGTCCGGCGTCCACTTGCTAAGCGACGGCATCGACGCTTTCGCGGCACGGCTACTGCTGGCCCGCAGGTCTGAACGCACGCTCGACCTGCAATATTACATCTGGCACGGCGACCGCACCGGCACCCTTCTCCTCGAAGCCGTACACGAAGCGGCGCGGCGCGGCGTACGGGTGCGCCTGCTGCTGGACGACAACGGCATCACCGGACTCGACCATGTGCTGTCCGCGCTGAACGATCACCCGGACATCGAGGTCCGCCTGTTCAACCCGTTCCGCATCCGCTTCCCCAAGACCATCGGTTTCCTCACCGAATTCGGCCGCCTCAACCGGCGGATGCACAACAAGAGCTTCACGGTCGACGGCGCCGTGACAATCGTTGGCGGGCGCAACGTGGGCGACGAGTATTTCGGCGCCGGCGACGGCGCGCTGTTCGCAGACCTCGACGTCATGGCGATCGGGCCGGTGGTGCGCGACGTCGAACAGGATTTCGAGCGTTACTGGAACAGCCCATCAGCCTATCCCGCCGCGCAGATCCTGACCCGTGTCGGCAAGCGCCAGCGCGCGAAGCTCGCATCGCGGGCATCGGTCGTGGAAAGCGACGCCTCGGCGCGGCGCTATGTCGAACGCCTGCGCAGCCTGCCGCTGGTCAGGGAGCTTGCCCAGGGCGAGCTCGATTTCGAATGGGCGAAGGTAGAGGTCATCAGCGACGATCCCGCCAAGGCGCTGGGCGACATCGATCACAAGGAACTGCTCGCCGGCAAACTGGACGAAACGATCGGCGCGCCGCTGCACGAACTGTCCATCGTGTCGGGGTATTTCGTCCCCGGCCAGCAGGCCACCGACCAACTAAGCGCGCTCGCCAGATCGGGGATCGCGGTTTCGGTGCTGACCAACGGCTATGCCTCCACCGACGTGGCTCTGGTCCACGCGGGCTATGCGCCCTGGCGCAAGCAACTGCTCAAGGCAGGCGTGCGGCTGTTCGAAACCGGGCGGCAGACACGTAGCGCCCCCACGAAAAAGGCCGCCAAGAAGGAACGCCGCAAGGGCAACCGGCTCGGCGTCGGCAGCCGCCTGCGCGCCACCGGCAGCGGTTCCTTCGCGGCCTTGCGCTCAGGCGCATCGACGGTCCACGCCAAGACCATCACCGTCGACCGGACGCGGCTGTTCATCGGCTCGTTCAACTTCGACCCCCGCTCGTACCGGCTGAACACCGAACTCGGCTTCGTCATTCACAGCCCGCTGTTCGCGGCCCACGTCGCCGACGCCTTCGACAGCATCATCCCCCAAGCCTCTTATGCCGTCACTCTTGGCACCGACGGGGAACTACGCTGGAGCGACGACACGGCCTCCGCACCCCGGACCGACGAGCCCGGGATGGGTCTGCTCGACCGCGTGTTGATCGGCATCGCCTCACGGCTGCCGATCGCGTGGCTGCTGTGAGACACCGGACCTTTTCGGTTCACTCAGGGCAGAACCGATTCTAAAGGCATAGGCAGGTGCCAAGGCCCGCATTAGGCCCAAGGGCTCTTAACAGGAGAGCGTGACTTGAAGCATATCCCGTGGATCATCCTCGCCCTGATCGGCGCGGCGTGTCTTGCCGTTCTGGCAACGGTGCGCGGCGAGCAGATCAACGCGCTGTGGATCGTCGTCGCGGCGGTGAGCACGTTCCTTGTCGCCTATCGCTATTACGCCCTGTTCATTGCCCGATACGTCATGAAACTGGACGGCAGGCGCGCCACTCCGGCCCATTACCGCGCAGACGGCATGGACTATGTGCCCACAGACAGGCGCGTCCTGTTCGGCCACCACTTCGCCGCCATTGCCGGGGCTGGCCCGCTGGTCGGCCCGGTGCTGGCGGCACAGATGGGCTATCTGCCGGGCACGCTCTGGATCATCGCAGGCGTCGTTGTGGCGGGCGCGGTGCAGGACTTCATGGTCCTGTTCATCTCGATGCGCCGCGACGGCAAGTCGCTGGGCGAACTGGTGCGCATGGAAATGGGCGCGGTGGCCGGCACCATCGCTCTGGCGGGCGCCTTCCTCATCATGGTCATCATCCTGGCGGTGCTGGCGCTGATCGTCGTGCGCGCACTGGCGGAAAGCCCCTGGGGCATGTTCACGGTGGCGGCCACGATCCCGCTGGCGCTGATGATGGGCGCATACACGCGCTGGATCAGGCCGGGCCGGGTGGGCGAAGTGTCGATCCTCGGCTTCGTCGGACTGATCGCGGCCATCGTCTACGGGCAGGCCGTGGCCGCATCGCCATTCTGGGGACCGCTGTTCACCTTCACGCCCGAGCAGCTGTGCTGGATCCTGATCGGCTACGGCGCCCTCGCCTCTTTGCTGCCGGTATGGCTGCTGCTGGCCCCGCGTGACTATCTTTCGACCTTCCTCAAGATCGGCGCGATCAGCGCGCTGGCCGTGGGCATCGTCGTCATGGCGCCGCCGCTGCGGATGCCGCCGCTCACCCAGTTCATCGGCGGCGGCGGGCCTGCGTGGTCGGGCGGGCTGTTCCCGTTCCTGTTCATCACCATCGCCTGCGGCGCGGTCTCCGGCTTCCACGCCCTAATCGCCAGCGGCACCACGCCCAAGCTGATCGCCACCGAAACCGACGCGCCTTTCATCGGCTACGGCGCGATGCTGATGGAGGCGTTCGTGGCGATCATGGCGCTGGTGGGCGCCTCGATCCTCGATCCGGGCATCTACTTCGCCATGAACAGCCCCGCCGCCGTACTGGGCACCGACCCGGTAAGCGCCGCCCACGCTGTGACCGCGATGGGCTTCCCTGTTTCCGCCGACCTGCTGGTCGAGACCGCGCGCGACGTGGGCGAACATACCATCGTCTCACGCACCGGCGGCGCGCCCACGCTGGCGGTCGCCATGGCCGAAATCTTCAGCCACGTCGCCGGCGGCTCGGCGATGAAAGCCTTCTGGTATCACTTCGCGATCCTGTTCGAGGCGCTGTTCATCCTCACCGCTGTCGACGCCGGCACCCGCGCCGGGCGCTTCATGCTGCAGGACCTGATCGGGCTGGCCGTGCCCTCGTTCCGGGCGGGCACCTCGTTCCTGCCAGGCGTCGTGGCGACCGGACTTTGCGTGGCGAGCTGGGGATTCTTCCTCTATCAGGGCGTCACCGATCCGCTGGGCGGGGTGAACACGCTCTGGCCGGTGTTCGGCATTTCCAACCAGATGCTGGCCGCCGTGGCGCTGATGCTCTCCACCGTCGTGCTGTTCCGCATGAAGCAGCAGCGTTTTGCCTGGGTGACGGTAGTGCCCACGGTCTGGCTGCTGATCTGCACCCTGAGCGCAGGCACCCTGAAACTACTGTCCAGCGACCCCACGGTCGGCTTCCTCGCCCACGCCCGCAAGTTTTCGGATGCGGTTTCGGCGGGGCAGGTGCTGGCCCCCGCCAAGTCGATGGAGCAGATGGAGGCGATCGTCTTCAACGACCGCGTCGATGCGGGGCTTTGCGCCTTGTTCCTGTTCGTGGTGATCTCGCTGATGGGCTTCACCGTGCGAACCTGCCTCGCCGCCTTGCGTGAGGATCGGCCGACGGTGAACGAGATGCCCGCGCAAATGGTCCCGGCGGAATGAGCCTCGTCCGCCGCATCCTCACCATCGGGCGCGAAACCGCCCGGCTCATGGTCGGCCAGCCGCCTTACGAGGTGTATCTCGCGCACATGGCGAAGCACCACCCCGATGCTACGCCGCTGAACCGCGTGGAATTCTTCCGGAACCGCGAGAACGCCCGCTTCAGCGGCGCTGGCGGAGGGAAGTGCTGCTGAAATAAAGCCCCCGTCCGTTCATCCGTCGAAAGGCTCAGGATGAACGGACGGGGGTAATGCAGGAGGGGCGTTACTGCCCCTTGAACACCGGTCTGCGCTTTTCGAGGAACGAGTTAACGCCTTCAAGGAAATCCTCGGTGCGCCCGGCCTCGCGCTGGCCTCGGCGTTCCGCCTGAAGCGCCGTCTCCAGGCTCGAATCGAGCGCGTCCCAGGCCATCCGCTTGATAAGCCCCAGCGAACGCGGCCCGCGCGCCAAAGCCTTCGCCAGCTTCATCGCCTCACCGTCGAGGTCCGCTTCCGGCACGACCTTGGTGGCCAGCCCCCAGTCGAGCGCGGTCTTCGCATCGACCTTCTCGCCCAGCAGCATCATCTGCATCGCCCGTACCCGGCCAACCGCCTGCGCGAGCAGATACGTGGCGCCGCCATCGGGCACGAGGCCGACATGGCAGAACGCGCAGAAGAAGTACGAACCCTCGGCCATCAGCACCACGTCGCCCGCAGCGGCAAGTCCCGCCCCGAAGCCCGCCGCCGCTCCGCGAATCGCGGTCACCACCGGCTGCTCCATGGTCTTGATCGCCATGATGACGGGGTTGAACGCCCGGTCGAGCTGGCCGCCGATGTCGCGCAGCGGATCGGCAAGCATGTCCTGCGCGGCCGAAAGATTGGCCCCCGAGCAAAACGCCTTGCCCTCACCCGTCAGGAGCACCGCGCGGGCCTCTCGCGCGGCTTCGTCCAGCGCGTGGACCATTTCGTGGCCCATCGCCTCGGTCACGCCGTTCATGGTCTTGGGGTCATTCAGAGAAATGCGCGCGACGCCGTCCTCCAGGGAATAGAGGATGTGCTCGTAAGTCATTGAAACTCCTCTCCAGTGATCGCCGGGGTTCAGGCGAGCATTCTGCCGAAGCGTGTTTTCACGATCTCCTCGGCTTCGCCAACGATCCTTTCGATCAGTTCCTTGCAGGTGGGCACGTCATGGATCAAGCCCTGCACCATTCCCGCCCAGAAGATGCCCTTGTCGAGATCGCCGCTCGCAAGCAGTTCGCGTCCCACGGCCCCGGCCACCAGATGGCGGATGTCCTCGAACTGCGCATCCGGGCGCGCCGAAATCTCGACCACTTCGTCAGAGACGGAGTTCTTGCCCACGCGCGCGGTGTTCTTGAACTTGCGGAAGATCAGGTTGGTGCCGCGCTCGTCGTTCTCGACGTATTTCGCCTTCACGTTGTCGTGGATCGGCGCTTCCCTGGTCGCGCAGAACCTCGTGCCCATGTTGATGCCTTCCGCCCCCAGTGCCAGCGCCGCGACAAGGCCGCGACCGTCGCCGATGCCGCCGGATGCGAGCATCGGGATCTTGACCTTGTCCGCCGCCGAGGGGATCAGGATCAGCCCGGGAATGTCATCCTCGCCCGGATGGCCGGCACATTCGAATCCGTCGATGGAGATGATGTCACAGCCGTGCTTCTCGGCCGAAAGCGCGTGACGCACGGCGGTGCACTTGTGCAGCACGGTGATTCCGTGGGGCTTCACCATCTCCCATATCTCGCGCACCTGCTGGGTGCCGGCCGTCTCGACGATCTTGACGCCGCCGTCGATTACCGCCTGGGCATAAGCCTTGTAGTCGGGCGGCAAAATCGTCGGAAACACGGTGATGTTCACCGCGAACGGCTTGTCCGTCATGGAGCGGCAGCGTTCGATTTCCTCGCGTAGGGCCTCGGGGCTTGGCTGGGTTAGCGCGGTCAGAGTGCCGAGGCCGCCTGCGTTCGACACCGCACTCGCCAGTTCGGCGTAGCCCACGCCCTGCATACCGCCCTGGACGATCGGATGTTCGATGCCGAGCATCTCGGTGACACGGGTCTTGAATGCCATGGCTATGTAAACTCCCTGAAGACGCGCCCGCCGTTTACCCGGCCAAGCCATGCAACCGGGCTATGCGAAGGCGCGCAGGCCTTCAAGGCAGCGATAGCCCTTCCCCGGCCAAAGCGCTTGACCATCGTGGCAGCGAATGCGGAAGGGGTGCTGCCGAGGCGGCTAGATGCGCCCATTCGCCTCGATACCTTCGATCACGAAGGCGGCGATGGCATGGCGGATCTCGTCCTCATCCGCCATGCCGACCGGGAATAGCCAGTCGCGAAACATCAGGTTCGCCAGCACCGCCGCGAAGGACACACGTACCATGAGTTCCGGCGCAACGCGGCTTTCGGAGCCCACCCGCGCGGCCATCATCGCCTCGCCGCGCTCGAAATAGGCCTGTAGCCCTTCGAGTGCATCGATACCCTTGGTGGCCTCCGGCGAATAGGCATTGGCGACCACGAGCGAGAGGAACATGCGCGAATGGCTCGCCATGAAGTCCTGCAATTCGGCGATATAGCTGCGCGCCAAATCCTTACCGTCGCGGACCGAAGGCGGTTCTGCGGCGCTGCGCGCCTGAAATTGCGCGAAATGACGGTTGAGCGGCGTGAAGATCGCCGCGTGGAACAGGTCCTGCTTGGAGGCATGGAAGCGGAATATCTGCGCCTCGGTTACATCCGCGCGCCGGGCGATAGCCGCCGTGGTAGCACCGGCGTAACCGGAAAGCTCAAATTCCTCAGCCGCCGCTTCGAGAATGCGGTCGGCCACTTCCTCCGACGAGCGCCGGCGCCGTTTCGGCGTCTTGGCGTTCGTCTCCGGCCTCTCCAAACCCATGCCCTTCCCGCATCCGTTGCCGGGCATTTCGCCCGGCCGACAGTCTATCAGAGCGCCGAGACGTGAAGGAAGTTCGGCACCGGGCCGTTCCAGCTGCCGTCGTCGCGGGTCACGGGCTCGGCATCGCGGCGGCGTCCGCCACGAGCAGGGCCGCGGGCCGGAGCACTGGGAGCGGGAGCCGGCGTTTCCGCCCGCACTTCGCGCTTGGGTTCCTCGCTACGGGTCTCGCGGCGAGGCGCACGGGCGGGACGATCCTCGCGCTTTTCGGCGGCCGCGCGCGGCTCGGGCGCTTCGGTTTCGGCCTGAGCCGGACGCTTGCCGCGCGGTGCACGCTTAGGCTTCTCTTCGCGGGCCGGCTTTTCTTCGCGAACAGCCTTGTCCTCATGAACATCGACATCTTCGCTGGAGCCGAGTTGATAGATCGGGATCGGACCGCCGGTCAGCTTTTCGACATTGGCGATCGCCTCGGCGTCCTCGGGAGCGACGAAAGTGAAAGCGCGGCCCGTGGCTCCGCCGCGTCCGGTGCGGCCGATGCGGTGGACGTAGTCGTCCGGGTGCCAGGGCGTGTCGAAGTTGAAGACGTGGCTCACGCCCTTCACGTCGAGGCCGCGAGCGGCGACGTCGGAGGCGCAGAGGATGCTGATCTCACCCGCCTTGAACCGTTCCAGCTCTGCATTGCGCGAAGCCTGGTCCATGTCGCCGTGGATCTCGCCTGCCGAGAAACCGTAGCTCTTCAGGCTTTTGGCCAGTTCGCGTACGGTGGTCTTACGGTTGGCGAAGATGATCGCGGTGGTGACGTTGTCCGTCTTCAGCAGTTCACGCAGGACTTCACGCTTCTTGCGCGAAGGCACGGCCACCTTGTGCTGGACGATGCTGGTGTTGTTCGACGCCGGACGGGCGACTTCGATGTACTTGGGGTTCGTCAGGAAACGGTCGGCCAGTTTCTTGATGACCGGCGGCATCGTCGCCGAGAACAGCAGCGTCTGGCGATTGGCCGGCAGCTTCGAACAGATCGTCTCGATGTCGGGGATGAAGCCCATGTCGAGCATGCGGTCGGCTTCGTCGATGACGAGCAGTTCGCAGCCGGTGAGCATGATCTTGCCGCGCTCGAACAGGTCCATCAGGCGGCCCGGCGTGGCAATCAGCACGTCGACACCGGCGGACAGCGCCTTCAGCTGATCACCCATTTGCACGCCACCGATCAGCAGTGCCATCTTGAGATCGTGGTTCTTGCCGTACTTCTCGAAGTTCTCCGCCACCTGCGCGGCGAGTTCGCGCGTCGGTTCGAGAATCAGCGAGCGCGGCATCAGCGCGCGGCGGCGACCATGACCCAGGATGTCGATCATCGGCAGCACGAAAGCGGCGGTCTTACCGGTTCCCGTCTGCGCAATGCCGATGATGTCCTTCATCATCAGCACGGGCGGGATCGTCTGCGCCTGGATCGGAGTCGGCTCGGTATAACCCGCGGTCTCGACCGCTTGGAGCAATTCGTTCGACAGGCCGAGATCGGCAAAGCTCATAGGCGTATGGTTTTTCCGGAAAAACTTGGTCAATGGGGCGACATGCGGTCAGGATGAGCAAACGCTCGCCAAGACACCTGTAGCGCGACAGTGGGCCCTTTGCGGGAAACGCCCCGAAAGTCAAGGAATTCCGGGTCTACCGGTTAGAATGCCGTGCTGCCCCGCGCTCAGCGATCCTGTTCGATCAGCTCGCGGATGCGGGTAAGCTTGCAGTTCATGCCGCTGCGCGACAACAATGTGTCGCGGTCCACGCAGAGGCGACCATCCGGGATATCTTCCAGAAGGAAGCCCGAATAGAAGTCGCGCGCGCGGCAGGAACGGTCGAGTTCGGCGCTGACCACGCGTCGGTCACGCATGAAAAGCAGCAGGCGATTGGCGCGATCGGGGCGCACGCTGGCGATGCCCGCGACAGACAGGCAATTGCCGATCTTGCGCTCGGTTATCTGCGGCATCCCGCCATCGCCATCGGGCATGCCCATGAACATGTCCCGCATCGGCACGGCAGAGCGCGGGGTGATGCGGATGATCATGCGCTGTTCGATGCGCACCTGCCAGGCGTCCTGCGGCAGGGCATGACTGAGCAGGCTTACCGGAAACGGCGAATCGGAAGAAAGCCCCGGAATATCGTACCTGGGCCAGGCATGGGCTTTTGGCGGGACTTCCCTCGATACCTGCTCGCCCTGCGCCCTGACGTCATCCGCACGTGGAGCAACGTCGGTCGCGCCCGCTGCGGGAAGCAGCAGGAGGATGGGATAGAACAGGACTGAGGCGAAATTCATTCTCGATAATGTCCCCGGACGCCGGACATGCCGACATGCCCCCCTTACCGCAAGAGCTTGAACCGCCGCTTAACTCTCCGCGCACGACTGCCTGGCGGGGCGGTGCATTTATGCCACTGGACGAGAAAGAGCGGGAGGAGATGAAACCGACCGCACCATGTGCCATATCGGCGCCATGACCGCTTCACTCGTCTCGCTCGACCCGTTTTTCGAAGACGCCCTCGCCCTGCTCGGCCCGCGCGGGCTGACACGCGATCCCGACCTCGTGTCGCCCTGGCTGACCGACTGGCGCGGGCGTTTTACCGGCGAAGCCTGCGCCCTCGCCTCGCCCGCGAACGTTGAGGAACTTTCTCAGCTCGTGCGGCTTTGCGGCCAGCATGGGGTGCCAATCGTGCCGCAGGGCGGCAACTCCGGCATGTCGGGCGGTGCCACCCCGGACCAGACCGGGGAGGCACTACTCCTGTCGCTGCGCCGGATGAACCGTATCCGCGATATCGACATCGAGGCAGGCCGCGTCACCTGCGAGGCCGGCGTCGTCCTCCAGACGCTGCACGAAGCGGCAGAAGCCAAGGACCTGCGTTTCCCGCTCACTCTGGGCGGCAAGGGGTCGGCGACGGTGGGCGGCCTGATATCCACCAATGCCGGCGGATCGCAAGTGCTGCGCCACGGCTCCATGCGCGCGCTGGTACTGGGGCTGGAAGCGGTGCTGGCCGATGGCCAGGTGTTCTCGATGCTCACCCCGCTCAAGAAGGACAATCGGGGCTTCGACCTCAAGCAGTTGCTGATCGGCTCTGAAGGCACGCTCGGCATCGTCACTGCCGCCACACTGCGGCTGCTTCCCGCCGTGACCGAGCGCGTGGTGATCTGGGCCGGGGTTTCCTCCCTGCCCGCCGCGCGCGCGCTGCTGCTCCACTGCGACGCTATGGAGGGCGAGGCGCTCGAAGGATTCGAGGTCATGCCCCAGGCCAGCATCGACGCGGTGAAGGAGCATATGCCGGCCGCCCGCGCCCCGCTGGAGGGTCGCCACGCCTGGCACGTCCTCATCGAAGTGGTCGCCGACCGCGCCGGGGCCGCGACCCTGCGTGACCGCTGCGAGGCGATGATGGCCGACGCCTTCGAAAAGGAACTGCTGGAAGACGCCGCGATGTCCGCCAGCGAAGCGCAGGCCGAAGCGTTCTGGCTGATCCGCGAGACAGTCCCTGCCGCCGAGCGCGCACGCGGGCCGGCCGTCCAACACGATATCTCCGTTCCGGTGGAAAAGATGCCCGCCTTCGTCGAAACCACCGCGCCGATGCTGGAAGCCGAATTCCCCGGCACCGAGGCGATCGCCTTCGGCCATCTCGGCGACGGCAATGTCCACTACCACGTCATCGCCCCGCAGGTGACCGATGGAAAAGCGTGGAACGCGAACGAAGGCAAGGCGATCAGCCGCCGGGTTCATGATCTGGTGACGCAGTGGGGCGGCTCGATCTCGGCCGAGCACGGCATCGGCCAGCTCAAGCGCGATGAACTGGTGCGGCTGGGAGATCCGGTGGCGCTGCATATGCTGCGCGCGGTGAAGCAGGCGCTCGATCCGCAGGGGCTGCTGAATCCCGGGAAGCTGATCTAGAGCATTCATGGCAGGAATCCCCGAAACGGCGGGGAGCCGCGCTTGCGCGGCAAGGGCCTAGTCACTAAAGCCGGCGACCTCGACAGATTACCCCACCTCGCGGAGAGTATCGCAATGGCCAGCGCGCCTCAGAATCCTGCACTGCCCCTGTTCTACAAGGACCTCATTCCGCTCAATTCGCAGCAGCATGCGAACTGGAAGACCCGCGCCACCGACAAGGCCACCTGGCTCGTGGGGATCAATTCGGTGCCGCTCACGGTCGAGGAGTTCCCTCAGGCCCAGCGCAACTTCCCGATCATCTTCACCGCTGGCCCGGACCCGATCCCACTCGTGCTGATGGGCATGAACGAGGGCGTGAACGTTTTCGTCGACGAAGACGGCATCGTGAACACGCCGATCTACATCCCGGCCTATGCGCGCCGCTATCCCTTCATGCTCGCCAAGCTGCGTCCCGACGCTGACGAACTGTCGCTTTGCGTCGATCCGACCAGCGACCTGATCGGCGAGATCGAGGAAGGCGAGGCTCTGTTCAACGAAGATGGCCAGCCGAGCGACACCACCGCCAACATGCTCAAGTTCTGCGAGAACTTCGAGATGGCCGGCACCAAGACCGCGAACTTCATGGCCGAGCTGCAGAAGCACAAGCTGCTCATGGACGGCGAACTGAACATCGACCTTGGCAACGGCCAGCCGCCCTTCAACTATCGCGGCTTCCAGATGGTCGACGAGAACAAGCTGCGTGAAGTGCGCGGCGACGTACTGCGCACGTGGAACCAGAACGGCATGCTGCCGCTGATTTACGCGCACCTCTTCTCGCTTGACCTGGTTCGGGACATCTTCGGTCGCCAGGCAGGCCAGGGCAAAGTGCCGAACCTTCCGGTAAACGGCTGATTCACCACGTATTGAGCGGGCCTTATGACACTTTTGTCACAGTCCCGCTCAATTCGCTGAGCGGCGCTGATACGTCTCTGGACATTTTTCATATCCGCTGCATGACGAATCGCTTGAAGTTTGAAGTTTGGGTGCGTAAGTAGGTCTTGCCCGGCCGGCGCTACCCTCATGGCCCGTTCGGGTTGGTGCACTTCGTGCACCTCCTCCCTGAACCTTGGCCACCTCGCGCATCGCGCGAGGTGGTTTTTTATTGGCCACAGTGTTTTCAGGTACACCCCGCGATTTCACCTAACGTCATCGCGAGCGATGACGAGTAAAGTTATCGCTGCCCCCGACGGCTATTCAGCTGCTAGCGGCCAGCCTGTGTTCTGCCCCAGGTCAGCCACAACCGAGGCGAGGCGTCGCACCAGACCCGCCAGATCCTCGATCATCTCCTCCATCCCCTGCCCCGGCTCAACCAGCGCCGAATCGAGATAGCGGCCGCGGTCGATCTCGATCTGCAGGGCGTGGACGCCGCCGCGCGGGTCCGCATGGCGCTCCAGCACATAGCCGCCGGCATAAGGCCGGTTGTGCGCCGCCTCGCGCCCTACCTGCGCGAAATGCGCGAAGGCAGCGTCGACTATACTGCCGTGGCAACTTGCGCCGAATCGGTCACCCAGCACCACTTGCGCCCCCGGCGCGCCGAGCCGCGAGGGAAGCGGCGGCATCGAATGCAGGTCAATCAGCAAGGCTGCGCCCCAACGCTCGCGCAGTCCCGCCAAAACGCGGGCGAGCGCGGCATGATAGGGCTCGTGGACGCCCTCAAGGCGGTCGTTCAGGTCCTGAGCCCCGAAGCGGCGGCGCCACAATTCGCCCATCCCTGCCAGTCGGCGCGGAATGAGGCCCAGCCCGCTGCGCGCGCGGCGACTGGGCAGCGGCAAGCCGCCAGCGGGCCGTGCATCTCGCAAGAACATTTCCCAGTCGATGTCGTCAGGCGCACGGTTGAGGTCGATCATCGCACGCGGCGCATTTGCCACCAGAAGGTTTGCGCCCGTCGCAGTAGCCACGCCCTGCGCCAACCTGTCGACGTAACGATCTTCGAGCCGCAGGGCGACACCGCTCCCATGACGCAGTTCCCGAACCAGCGATTGTGGATAGACCCGGCCACCATGCGGCGCCGCGATCACCACAGGGATCGCAGAAGGCTCTTTTGCGTCCAGTATATAGGCTGCAACGCCTGGAGCACCGGGAATCCATCCCCCCAGTTCCTGTTGCGAATCACTCTCATACGGCAGATCAATCATCCGGCGACGCTGTGCGTTTCCCGCAATTTAGTCAAAGCGTCCCGTTCCCGGTCACCGCCAAATCCGGACGAGAATTTTAACCGGTGAGGCGCTATGGCGAGTCCCAGAACGACACGCGCCACAACGCGACGCGTCGCAACCTCGCACAACACTACGAAACTGGACATATCGCGATGATCCGCATCCTCCTCGCCGAAGACGACGACGCCATGCGCACCTATCTGGCGCGTGCACTGCAGAATGCAGGCTACAGCGTCGTTGCGGTCGACCGGGGCACCGCAGCGATCCCCCATCTCAAGAACGACGATTTCGATCTTCTGCTCTCGGACATCGTCATGCCCGAGATGGACGGCATCGAACTCGCCCAGAAGTGTGCGGAGATTTCGCCGATGACGAAGGTGATGTTCATCACCGGATTCGCCGCCGTCACCCTGCGCGCCAGCCGCGAGGCACCCCAGGCCAAGGTCCTGTCCAAGCCCTTCCACCTGCGCGACATCGTGATGGAAGTGCAGCGCGTTTTCGGCCTGACCGAGCACGCCACTCTTTAAGTCAAAAAATCTTCATGAAGCCTCTTGCCACGGTAATGAACCGCAGCTAGAGGGCCAGTCCTCCGGAGGGGACACTCACCGGGGACGCCGAATTGGAATGGGCGTATAGCTCAGTGGTAGAGCACTATGTTGACATCGTAGGGGTCGCAAGTTCAATCCTTGCTACGCCCACCATTCCTTGAAAACCCGCCGTGAAAACGGCGGGTTTTCTGCTTTTCAGCCCCCGCGATTTCCTATCGCCCCTTCCACTCGGGCGCACGCTTCTCCGCAAAGGCCCTTGCACCTTCGCGCGCATCCTCCGAGGCGAATACATGCGCGACGTAAGGCGTCTGATGCGTGTTGATCTCCTCCACCGGCCAGAGCCACGAATCGCGCACGATACCCTTGGAGGCGGCCACCGCCAGAGGACCATTTGCGGCGATCGCGAGCGCGAGCGTGCGCGCTTCCTCGATCGCGGATCCATCGGTGACCCGGTTGATGAGCCCCAACTCCAGCGCCCGGCGCGCATCGATGGAATTACCCGTGAGCGCCAGTTCCATCGCTAGCGCGCGCGGCAAGAGGCGGGGCAGTTGCACCACGCCGCCGCCCGCCGCCACCAGCCCGCGCTTCACCTCGGGAATGCCGAAACGCGCATCCACATGGGCAACGATCAGATCACAGGCCAGCGCCAGTTCGAATCCCCCGGCGAGCGCCGGACCGTCGACCGCCGCGATGACCGGCTTTTTCGGTGTCCACGTACAGATGCCGCCGAAGCCACCACGTTCGTCGACCGGCAGTTCGCCGCGCAGGAACCCTTTGAGGTCCATTCCTGCGCAAAAGCTGCCCCCTGCTCCGGTAAGGATCGCACAGCGCAGGTGACCTTGCGAATCAAGCCTGTCCATCGCCGCCCCGATCGCCTGCGCCGCAGCACGGGTCATCGCGTTGCGCTGGGCGGGCCGGTTGATCGTCACTTCCAGTACGCCGCCGCGCTCCGTGACCAGCACCTCATCTTCCATCAGTCGCTTCTCCCATGTTTGGTGACAGGCTGGAGGGCCAAACCCGGCCTGTAAAGCCGATTACTGCCGAGTAGCAGCCTTGCCATGCGCCGCAGCGCTGCCTAGAGACTGCCGCAATTCTCACCCCACGGGAGTCCCTTTAGAATGGCAAAGATCAAGGTTACGAACCCCGTCGTCGAAATGGACGGCGATGAAATGACCCGCATCATCTGGCAGTGGATCCGTGAACGGCTGATCCTCCCCTACCTCGATATCGACCTCAAGTACTACGACCTCTCGGTCGAGAAGCGCGACGAGACCGGCGACCAGATCACTATCGACGCCGCCAATGCGACCAAGGAATTCGGCGTCGCAGTCAAGTGCGCCACCATCACCCCCGACGAACAGCGCGTCACCGAATTCAGCCTCAAGAAGATGTGGAAGTCGCCCAACGGCACCATCCGCAACATCCTGGGCGGCGTGGTCTTCCGCGAACCCATCGTGATCTCGAACGTGCCCCGCCTGGTTCCGGGCTGGACCGACCCGATCGTGGTTGGCCGTCACGCTTTCGGCGACCAGTACAAGGCCACCGACACCCTGATCCCCGGCCCGGGCAAGCTGCGTCTGGTCTGGGACGGCGAGAACGGCGAGAAGATCGACCTCGACGTGTTCGACTTCCCGGCTCCGGGCGTCGCCATGGCGATGTACAACCTCGACGAATCGATCCGCGACTTCGCACGCGCTTCGTTCAACTACGGCCTCAACCTCGGCTGGCCGGTGTACCTCTCGACCAAGAACACCATCCTGAAGGCCTATGACGGCCGCTTCAAGGATCTGTTCCAGGAAGTGTTCGACACCGAAGGCTTTGCCGAAAAGTTCAAGGCTGCCGGCATTTCCTACGAGCACCGTCTGATCGACGACATGGTCGCCTCGGCGCTCAAGTGGTCGGGCAAGTTCGTCTGGGCCTGCAAGAACTACGACGGCGACGTGCAGTCGGACACCGTTGCACAGGGCTTCGGCTCGCTGGGCCTGATGACCTCGGTCCTCCTCTCGCCCGACGGCAAGACCGTCGAAGCGGAAGCGGCCCACGGCACCGTGACCCGTCACTACCGCCAGCACCAGCAGGGCAAGGCGACCTCGACCAACCCGATCGCCTCGATCTTCGCCTGGACGCGCGGCCTGGCCTATCGCGGCAAGTTCGACAACACGCCGGAAGTCGTGAAGTTCGCCGAGACGATCGAGCGCATCTGCATCGAGACCGTCGAGAGCGGCAAGATGACCAAGGACCTCGCGCTGCTCATCGGCCCCGACCAGAGCTGGATGACCACCGAGCAGTTCTTCGAAGCTATCGTCGAGAACCTCGACGCGGAAATGGCCAACTGGGCCTGATCCCGTTTCAGCCGGCGGTGCGAGCCGCCGGCTGATCGACACAGCAAAAAGCCCGCCGACTCGTCAGAGCCGGCGGGCTTTTTGTTGGTCTTAATTCCTCCCCGAACTTACTCGGGAAGGAATTCGCGGCTCACTCCGCCCAGGCTTCCTCGCCTTCCAGCTTGGTGCGGTGCATCATGCGCCCGCAGTCGGGATCGTAAGCCTCGGCCCGGTGCATGGTCCCGGTGTTGTCCCAGATCACCAGGTCGCCCACCGTCCAAGCGTGGCTATAGGTGAAGTCCGGGCTGGTCGCCCATTCGCGCAGGCCATGGATGATCCGCGCGCTCTCGGCGTAATCGACGTCGATCACGTGGTGGCAAGTGCATCCCAGAACCAGCGACTTGCGGCCCGAGGCGTGCTTCCACACCAGTGGCAGGACTTTCTCGCCGATGCTCTGCATGAGCTTGAGCTTCGCCAGGCTCGGCTCCGCCTCATAGTAGAACAGCGAGGCCCAGGGCCCGTGCAGTACACGCATGTCCTCGTAACGCGCCTTGTCCTCGTCCGAGAGGTCGTCATAGGCGGCATAGGTATTCGAGAACCCGGTGTTGCCGGTCCCCTTCGGGCTGGGCACCTTGCATGAAAGCAGCGAGGCCAGGATCGGCACTTCGTTACGGGTGCCGTCGATATGCCAGTAGAGCGAGCCCTTCAGATACTCGGCGCTACTGGGGTTTTCCTTCACGTCGAGCGTGATCTTGGAAGGCGAACCGTCGGGGTTTTCCGAGGCATATTCGCCGAGCGTCTTGGTAAAGGCGATCTGCTCCTCGTCGGAGAAGTTGATCTGCGGGAAGACGAGCACCCCGCGCGCCTCCAGTTCCTCGCGGATCTGGGCGGCAAATTCCCCGGAGAGCAGTTCTTCCTTGGAATTGAGGATACGGCTGCCGATCTTCGGCTTGACGTGTTCGACCTTGAATTGGGCCTTGGTTGCGACCGACATGTTGATTTCTCCCGAAGTTTGGGCTGCGAGAACGCTGTTACCGCGTCTGGGACCAAAGCTCCTTGAGCGTCAAGCGGACTGGCCCGGTGAGGCCAAGTCAGCGCCGATGCGGTATGTCGGCCCTATATGAAGGGCCAGTCAGTCCTTCGCCGGTGCCAGCTTTTCCAGCCAGGTTTCGACGATGCGCATCGCCTCGGCGTGGCCGGTACGTACGCCCAACCCCTCTTCCATCACGATGGCCCGGCCGATCCCGGCGAGAATGAGGCTGAGACCCGCCGCATCGAAACCTTCGAGGCGGTTTATCCTGTCGCCCAGGATGCGCTTGAGAATGTCGACCTGACGCGCACGCATCGCCTCGCTGTGCTGCGCCATATAGTCGCGCACCGCCGGACGATGGTTGGCCAGCGCCATGAATTCGAGCGCCATGGCGGTGCGGCTGGTGTCGACGAAGAACCCCCAGAGCGCGCGTAGCGGATCATCGGAAGCCAATGCCTCCTCGATCATCAGGTCGCTCTGCGATGCGCCAAGCCGCGAGACTTCGACCAGCAAATCATCGGTGGTCGGGAAATAATAGTGCACCAGCGAAGGCTTTAGCCCGGCGCAAGCGGCAACCCGGCGAGTGCTGACGGATGCATACCCTTCGTCGCGGATCAACTGGTTGGTAGCCTCGACGATGAGGGCCCGCGTCGCGGACGTCTCTGCTCCGACCCTGCGTGCTACGCCTGCCATCGTAATTCCCTTCGCCGGCTGGCCTAAGGGCGCAGGCATACAAGATCAACCGCGAAGGGTGGATTGACTTTTGTTCTCTTTTTGTTCATTCTCGACTCATGGAACCGATCAAGGGCAGAGGCGCGGTTACGGGAGCGGCAAGCGCACGCTTCAATCTGCCTGCACGCGAAGCGGACGGCGACTGGCTCGACGATGCAGAAACCGTCGACGGCCCTGCCCGCCACCCGGCAACCACCGTGATCGAGGAACGTCCCCGCTCGATCCTCTCGTTCAACAAGTCTCCCGATGTGCCGTTCGACCGCTCGGTCAACGCCTATCGCGGATGTGAGCACGGTTGCATCTACTGCTTTGCGCGGCCCAGTCATGCCTATCACGATCTCTCCCCCGGCCTCGATTTCGAAACGAAGCTGTTCGCCAAGCCTGCCGCCGCCAGACTGCTGCGCGAAACGCTGGCCAAGCGCGGCTACAAACCCGCTCCGATTGCAATGGGGACCAATACTGACCCTTACCAGCCGATCGAAAACACCTACCGCATCACCCGCGACGTGCTCGAACTGTGCCTGGAAACGCGCCACCCCGTGACGATCACCACCAAGTCCGACCGCGTGCTGCGCGACCTCGACCTGCTGGTGGCACTGGCCCAGCGCGATCTCGTGAGCGTTGGCATTTCCGTGACCAGCCTTGATCCGAAACTCTCGCAGCTGTTGGAGCCCCGCGCCTCATCCCCGGCCAAGCGCATGGCGGCACTGGGGCGGCTGGCCGAGGCGGGCGTGCCCGCGCATGTATCTGTCGCGCCGGTTATCCCGGCCATCACCGACAGTTTCATGGAAGAGATTCTGGAGGAATCGGCAGCGCGCGGCATCCACGCGGCGACGTGGATCATGGTCCGTCTGCCGCATGAAGTCGCCCCGCTCTTCCGCGAATGGCTGGCGGCCCACTTCCCGAGCCGCGCCGACAAGGTGATGGCAACGATCCGATCGATGCGCGGCGGACGCGACAACGATCCCGATTTCTTCACCCGCATGAAGCCGAAGGGTGTTTGGGCAGAACTGTTCCGCAGCCGCTTCCGCATCGCCGCCACGCGGCTGGGCATTACCGGCCCCAGATCCGTGCTGGACTGCACGCAATTTTGCCGCCCGTCGCTGGACGGTCAACTTTCGCTGCTATAACTTCGCGAATGACATTTCGAGGACGCATGTGACGATGGTAACGGCAGCCCTTGCATTTCTGGTCCTCGTCGCGGCTCCTGCCGCATCCTATCAGCAGGCTCTGGCGGGCGCACCGCCTCCGGTCGTATCCGTTGAACGAGGAGCGCCCTCCTGCGCGGCGGGCTGCATGTCTGCCATCGAGGCGGTGACTTATGCTTCGTACCTGGGAACCAAGGCCGGGGTTGCCGGCATCTTCGAGATGCCGGTGGTGGAAGTGGGTCAGCAGAACGGGATGTTCTACCTTAACTCGGAAACGGACTACCGGGACCGTAACTGCCTGACAGTCGCCATGACGCCCCGCGCCATGAATGACCTGGTCGGGACCACCGATCTTGCGGATATACGTGAGCGCCTGCGCAGCCGCCGCGTGATCGTGAACGGGATCGCCCGACAGGTACGCATCAATTTCCTCAACGACGGCAGGCCCACCGGTAAATACTACTATCAGATCCATGTCCGTGTCGGCGATGCCGGGCGGGTACGGATCGTCGGTTAACGCCGGAAGGAGAGCGCTTTTCCGGCAAAGGCAATCCGCGCCGCCCTTGCAGGCCTTGAACGGACGGCCTTTGTCCCCGAACTTCCGCCCGCAACCGGAGGCAAGGAACGCGCATGGCCGACGACCCGATCCTGATCGAATCGCGCGGCGCCATCGAGATCGTCTCGCTCAATCGCCCGGAAGCGCTCAACACCTTCGACGAGGCGCTGACCTTCGCTCTGCGCGGCTATTTCACGGGCCTTGCCGAGCGGCTCGACGTGCGCGTGGTGATCATTCGCGCCGAAGGCCGCGCCTTCTGCGCCGGGCTCGACCTTGGCGGCTGGCAAAATGACGGCGCGCGCGGTGAGGTGCAGCATTACTGGCGCCTTCAACGCGCGGTCGCCGGCGTTCTGGAGGCGATGCGCGCCTGCCCCCAGCCTATCGTCGCTCTTGGTCACGGGGCAGCTTGCGGGGCCGGCTTTTCGCTGCTTCTCGCAAGCGACGTGCGGTACGCAGCGCCCGACCTCAGGATGAATGCGGCCTACATCAAGGTTGGTCTTGGCGGTTGCGACCTTGGCTGCAGCTACTTTCTCCCGCGCCTCGTCGGAGCTTCCATCGCTTCGGAATATATCCTCACCGGACGGTTCATGACGGCGGACAAAGCGCTTTCCTGCGGCCTCCTGAGCCAGATCGCCGCGCCTGAAGACCTGCTCGAAACCGGCCTCGCGCTGGCGCGGGAGATGATCGCGAACGCACCGATGGGCCTCAGGCTCAGCAAGGACGCGCTGAACCGCAACCTGGATGCGCGCTCGCTGGCGGATGCCATGGCGGTGGAAGACCGCCAGCAAGTGATGCTTCTGATGAGCGAGGATTTTTCCGAAGGCGTCGCCGCCTTCCGCGAGAAGCGCCCGCCCCGCTACCGCGACCGCTGAGCCCTGCTTCCTGCGCGCGGCAACCGCTTCGCCGCACGCGCGTTCCGTTGGTAACGAGATAACGGACAGGAGCCCATACATGGCCGACGAAACCAGCGAAACCGCGCGCCAGTCGGAAGCCCCCGCGACGCACACCACGATCATTCACGAAGCCCCGCGCTCCAGCAGCGGCATCGGCATCATCATGGCGCTGATCCTGCTCATCGTCGTGGTCGGCGGCATCTATCTTTTCAGCAAGACCTCAAGCGAGAACGCCCGCGACAACGCCATTGCCGACGCGGCGAGCGATGTCGGCAATGCCGCCACCAAGGTCGGCAATGCTGCTGAAAACGCGGTTAACACCAACAAGTGAGAGCGATGGATCAGTCCAGACGATAATCGCGAAACTGAACACGCAGGTCTTTCTTGCTGATCTTGCCGGAGCCGGTGTGGGGCAGCGAGGCGACGAACTCGATCGCATCGGGCACCCACCACTTGGCGACCCGCGCAGCGAGGTAATGGCGCAGGGTTTCGGCCGAAAGCGCGGTGTCCGGTTTCTTTACGACAACCAGCAGCGGTCGCTCGTCCCAGCGGGGATGAAATATTCCGATCGCCGCCGCTTCCAGAACTTCGGGATGGCCGATGGCAGCGTTTTCCAGATCGACCGAACTGATCCACTCTCCACCCGACTTGATGAGGTCTTTGGTCCGGTCGGTCAGCCGCACCGTGCCATCAGGTGAGATAACCGCGACATCGCCGGTATCGAACCAGTCGCCGGGACCGACCACGTCTTCCTCTGCCTCAAAGTAGCGCTTGATCGTCCAGGGGCCGCGCACCTGTAGCGGGCCGCTCGTCTTGCCGTCGTGCGCAGCCTCGCATCTGGGGTCGGCCAGCGACATCACGCGCACTTCGCTGCCGTAGACCGGGCGGCCCTGACGGCTCTTGCATTCGACCTGCTGCTCGAAGGTCATCTCATCCCATTCGGGCGGCTCGTAAGTGACGGTGGCGATCGGCGAAGTCTCGGTCATGCCCCAGGCCTGCACTACGCGCACGCCCGCGCGCATCAACCGCTCGACCACGCTGGACGGCACGGCCGAGCCGCCCGAAAGCGCCAGCCGGAACGGCGGCATCGCGCGTCCGGTCCTGTCGAGATGCTCGAACATCGCAAACCAGACGGTGGGCACACCGCCGACATGGGTGACTTTCTCATCCGCGATCAGGTCGCAGAGGACGGTAGGTTCGTTGACTTGGCTATAAACCATCTTCGCGCCCGTCGCGGCGCAGGCCCAGGGCAGGCCCCAGTTGTTGGCGTGGAACATCGGCACCACCGGCAACACGCAGGAGCGCGGTTCGATCGCCAGGCATGCCGGCTGGATCATCGCCAGCGTATGCAGCACGTTTGAGCGGTGCGAATAAAGCACCCCCTTCGGATCGCCGGTCGTGCCGCTGGTATAGCACAGCATACATGGCGCCCGCTCGTCGCCCATGCCCCACACCGCATCGCCGTCCTCGGCCGCGATCAAGTCTGCGAAGGCCACGGCATGGCGAGCATCGTCGAAGCATATGTAGTGCTCGATCGTCGGCCAGCGCGCGCGCATGCGGTCGACGATGGACTGGAACTGGGCATCGTAGATCAGTACGCGGTCGCCGGCGTGATTGACGATATATTCGAGCTGATCGTCGAACAGGCGCGGGTTGATGGTGTGCAGCACGCAGCCCGCGCCGGTGATGCCGAACCAGCTTGCAAGATGGTGTGAATGGTTCATCGCCAGGGTGGCGACGCGCGCGCCAGCGTAGATATCCAGCCGCCGCAGCGCCTGCACCATGCGCAGCGCATCGCGGCGCAGGTCACGCCAGTTGGTCCGCGTCTGGGTGCCGTCCGCCCAGTGGCTGACGATCTCACGCTCAGGATGCGCCCGCGCGGCATGATCGATCAGACCAGAGACGCGCAGCTCCCAATCCTGCATCCCACCCAGCATCGCAGCGTTCTCCTGTCCCGGCAAGTTATGCGCACTTTTGCGCTATTCCAGCAAAAGAATGTAAAATAAGGACAAGACGGGGCGAAGCACGGCCAGATGGAGCAAACCGTTTACTTCGTAAAGTCGCGCCCATTATCAGTGACCGCAGACTGGGCGAGCCAAGCCGCACTGTTTCCATGCTGCCGCGGACCTCTGCGCGACACTGCTAGCGCGGAAAGTAACGTGAGATCTACCCGCGTCAGGCAGCCATCGGCACTCGTTCAGGACCGCGCCGCGCGGTCAACTCGATGCCCGATATGCCCGTTACGCTCTGCAATTGTTCGGCAAAGTCGCCATCCAGCGCAAAATCGCGACCGAGGCGTACTTTCTGCTCGCGGCCATTTCCCAGATGCAGGGTCGCAATCACCTCGCCGCTGCCCTTGGGGCCGGGGCGCATCAGCAGCGCCAGTTCCTGCACTGCCTCGACCCGGTCGATATCGAGCTTCAGCAGCATCCGCGCATCGGCCTTTACTTCCGCCAGAGGGCGCCCGCCGCGCACCGTAACGCGCGGAGGCTCGTCCACACTGGGCGAATCCAGCTCGACGTTGAGCAGGATGCAGGTGCCTTCCTTGGCCCACTTCACAAAGTTCTCGACCAGGCTTTCCTCGAAGCACGAGGCCGAGAAATTGCCCGACTGGTCCGAGAAATCGGCCATGACGAAGTCCTTGCCGCGCTTGGTCTTGCGCCGCTGCACGCTCTCCACCATCGCCGCCATGACCGCGCCGGTGCGCCCGCCTCCGCCGCCGCCCGCCATCAGGCTGGAATACGTGCGCGCGCCGTTGCCGCTGGCGACCACGCGGTATTGCTCGACCGGGTGGGCGGCGAAGTAGAAGCCGAAATTCTCGCGCTCCTTCGCCATCTGGTCAATGCGGCTCCAGGGTTCCGCTTCGACAAGGCGCAGCCCCTGTTCGGCATGGTCATCGCCGCCGAACAGCGCGGCCTGCGTGGAATTGCGTTCGCGGGAGGAGCGGTCGGCCTCGGCCAGCAGGGTGTCCGCGTTGGCGAGGACTTTGGCGCGGTTCGGCTCCAGCGTATCGAAACCGCCCGCCGCGCCGAGGCTTTCAAGCTGGCGGCGGTTCATCGATCCGGCAGGCGCGCGCCGGAACACGTCATCCAGGCTGACGAACGGGCCATTGGCCACGCGCTCGGCGACGATGGCGTCCATCGCCTTTTCGCCGACGTTGCGAATGCCCGCCAGCGCATAGCGCACCGCGTGGCTTTCGGCGGTTTCCTCGACGATGAATTCCGCTTCCGAACGGTTGATGTCGGGCGGTGCCAGTTCGATGCCATTGCGGCGCGCGTCGTCGACGAAGATCGCCAGCTTTTCAGACTGGTGCATGTCGAAGCACATGGCGGCGGCGTAGAATTCGTGCGGGTAATGCGCCTTGAACCAGGCGGTGTGATAGGCAAGCAGCGCATAGGCGGCGGCGTGCGATTTGTTGAAGCCATAGCCGGCGAACTTGTCGATCAAGTCGAACAGTTCGTTGGCCTTGGCCGCTTCGATGCCGGATTCGCGCTTGCAGCCCTCGACGAAGCGCAGGCGCTGCGCGTCCATCTCGGCCTGGACTTTCTTGCCCATGGCGCGGCGCAGAAGGTCGGCGTCGCCCAGCGAGTAGCCCGCCAGGATCTGCGCGGCCTGCATGACCTGCTCCTGATAAACGAAAATCCCGTAGGTTTCCCCCAGGATCACCGAGAGCTTCTCGTGCGGATACTCGATCGCGGCGAGGCCGTTCTTGCGCTGGCCGAACAGCGGGATGTTGTCCATCGGGCCCGGACGGTAGAGCGAAACGAGCGCGATGATGTCGCCGAAGTTGGTCGGCTTCACCGCCGACAGCGTGCGGCGCATACCTTCCGATTCCAACTGGAACACGCCCACGGTGTCACCGCGCTTGAGCAGTTCGTAAACCGCAGGATCGTCCCAGCCCAGCGTCGAAAGGTTGATCGTGATGCCGCGCCGCTGGAGCAATTCGCCCGCCTTGTGCAGCACCGACAGCGTCTTGAGGCCGAGGAAGTCGAATTTGACGAGGCCCGTGTCCTCGACATATTTCATGTCGAACTGCGTCACCGGCATGTCGGAGCGCGGATCGCGGTAGAGCGGCACAAGCTGCGCCAGCGGACGGTCACCGATGACGACGCCCGCTGCGTGGGTGGAGGAGTTGCGCGGCAGGCCTTCCAGCTGCACCGCCAGATCGACCAGCCGCCGCACTTCGGCGTCGTTGTCGTATTCGCGGCGGAATTCCGGAACCGGGCCGTCCTTGGTGACGCCGTGCTGCTTTCGCCCGTTGATAGTCTCGGTCAGCGTCCAGGGGTCGGTCGGATGGTTGGGCACCATCTTGCACAGGCTGTCGACCTTGCCGTAGCCCATCTGCAAGATGCGCCCGCAATCGCGCAGAACCGCGCGGGCCTTCATCTTGCCGAAGGTGATGATCTGGGCGACGTGGTCCTCGCCGTACTTGGCCTGAACGTAGCGGATCACCTCACCGCGGCGGGTTTCGCAGAAGTCGATGTCGAAGTCAGGCATCGAGACGCGTTCCGGGTTGAGGAAGCGTTCGAACAGCAGGCCCAGCTTGAGCGGATCTAGCCCGGTGATGGTCAAGGCCCATGCCACCAGCGAGCCGGCGCCCGAACCACGCCCCGGACCCACGGGAATGCCGTTGTCGTTCGACCACTTGATGAAGTCGGCAACGATCAGGAAGTAGCCGGGGAAGCCCATGCCGACGATGATACCGACCTCGAAATCGAGGCGGTCGGCGTATTCGAGGAAGTCTTCGGTGACGCCTTTTTCGCGCAATCCTTCGTAGGCGGCGCGGCGCTCGTCGCCCTTGAGGGCCATGGCCTGGTCGAGTTCGTCGACGGTTACATCGGGCCAGTACGGCGCCAGACGCACGGCAAGGCCGAGGCGCGAATCGTCGGCGAGCATCCGTGCCTCACCCTCGCGGTCACCGGCGAGGCTGGGCAGCAGCGGCTTGCGCTTGGGCGGCGCATAGGCGCAGCGCTGCGCAACGACGAGGGTATTGGCCAGCGCCTCGGGCAGGTCGGCAAACAGTTCCTGCATGACCGGCATCGGCTTGACCCAGCGCTCGGACGAGGAGCGCGGGCGGTCGCCGGCGTCGATCTGGGTGGAGTTGGCGATGCACAGCAGCGCGTCATGCGCGGCGTGGAAGGTCTTTTCCGGGTACTGCGCCGGGTTGGAGGCGACCAGCGGGATATCGCGGCTGTAGGCGAGCGCGATCAGCTCCTCCTCGCTCTCGTCCTCCTCAGGCTCGCCGGTGCGGGTGATCTCGATGTAAAGACGATCACCGAACAGCGACTGCAACGTGTCGCAATAGCTTTCCGCAGCGTCATACTTGCCGCCCGCGAAAAGCCGCGCCAGCGCGCCTTCGTTGCCGCCGGAAAGACAGATCAAACCGTCGGTGTAACCGCGCAGCGATTCGAGCTGGACATGGGGGTCCAGTTCCAGCGGACGGCTGAGGTGTGCGCGGCTGACGTGATGGCACAAGTTGAGCCAGCCCGCTTCGTTCTGCGCGAACAGGGCCAGCCAGTCGATCGGCAGTTCCTGCCCCTGCGCCTGAGCGCCGGGACGGGCGACGGCGAGGAACGCGCCGACGATCGGCTGCACGCCCGCGCTCTTGCACGCTCCCGCGAAGATCGGGGCGCCGTAGAGACCGTTACGATCGCAGATAGCGGCGGCGGGAAACTTGCGCTCCTTGGCCAGTTTGGCGATCGCCTTCGGCTCGATCGCGCCGTCCAGCATGGTGAAGCTGGAAAAGATGCGAAGCGGTACGAAGGGAGAATGGGCCATCGCCCAAATTTAGGCATTGGGCATGGGCGGGATCAAGAGCGCGCGGGGGAAAAGGCAGGGGATAGCCCCGCCCTCCCCTCCATTTGGCGCACCTTCAGGGCTTGCGGGTGAGCGGATCGCGCCCGACCCGCGCCTCGCCGTCGGCGGCGAAGTCCATGATCTCGTCCTTTGCGCCGTCGTAGCGCGGCCATAACGGCAGTACCCCGCCGTTCGGATCGCCCTTCTTCGCGAAAGCGACAACTGCGTCGCTGATCATCTCACCCACATGATTATCGCGTGCGGTAGTGGTGTCCGCGTATTTGATAGCCTGTGTATCGAAGAAGAACGGAATGTCCGAGGCATGGCCCGCGCCCTTCGCCTTTAGCGAGGATGCCACGTAGGAGAAGCGATAGGCATAGACAGGCACACCGGCCTTCGTCAGCGTCGCCGCGACGTCACGTGCACCCTTGATCATCATGCCGTCCGCGCCGCCGATATCATCGCTGGTCGCACCGACCATGACCGGGATCTTGTTGAATTTTCCGTCGGCATAGGCCTTCTGCATGTCCACCGCGATACGGCCGTCCGCGAAAGGCGAAGAGAACGCCGGCCGCGGCGAAGCGAACAGCGCTGCCAGATTAAGCCCGTCGACCACCTTTTCCGCTGGCAAGGCACGCAGTTTCGCCAGCGCCCGAGGATCGTCCGCCGCAATGCCCTGCGCGGCAGCGAAGTCCTGTCCGGATTTTTCGGCCTGCGCCATGTCATCCTTGCCGAACATGTCGCCATTGCCGCCAGACATGATGACCGCCCGGTGGAACAGACCCTGGCTCAGCGGCGACGTCAGCAGCATGTGCACCGAAAATCCGCCCGCGCTTTCGCCCATCAGGGTAACGTTGCCGGGGTCCCCGCCGAAAGCCGCGATGTTGTCATGCACCCATTTGAGCGCGGCGACCTGATCGAGCGTGCCGTAGTTGCCCAGCATCCCGCCGTCGGCATCCTTTGCGCTCAGCTGCGGATGGGCGAACGTCCCGAAACGGCCGAGGCGGTAGTTGAAGCTGACCACGACAACGCCCTTTTCGGCGAGTTCCCTGCCCGAATAAGTCGGCGGAGAAGACCCCCCATTCACGAAGCCGCCACCGTAAACCCACAGGACGACCGGCAGCTTGCCTTTGGCCGTGCCAGTCGCATGGGCCGGCTTCCAGACGTTTAAGTAGAGACAATCCTCAGCCGGCGGGGTGCCCAGCGGGGCGGCGTCGCTGGGGAACGGCTTTTGCATGCAGTCATGCGCATAGGCGGTGGCGGCGCGCACGCCCTGCCACGCCGCTGCCGGCTGCGGCGCCCGCCAGCGCAACTCGCCCACCGGCGGCGCGGCGAAGGGAATACCCTTCCAGCTGATAACGCCTTCCTCCATCACGCCAGAGACCTTGCCGGTCTTCGTCTCGGCGATGGGGTCCTTTGCCAGCACCGGCACACAGGCGGCCGAGGCAAGCGCGATCGATACCAGCGCGGAGGCGGCAAGAGCCGAGGAAAAACGCAGACGCTGCATCTTGGGATGACTCCGAGAGGGGAAGCGGGAACGCCGTGGGTCGACCGAAACGCCCGCCGTATCGATCCATCGCGGACGTACTAAGAGCCGGACAGGCTCCCGGTGACGAATGCGCTAGAGCAGCGCCTCGATATCGCGGGCCATCGCGGCCGGCTTGTCGGTGGGCGCATAGCGGCGGACCACCTTGCCTTCGCGGTCGATGAGAAACTTGGTGAAATTCCATTTGATCGACTTCGACCCCAGCAGTCCGGGCGCCTGCGCCTTCAGCCATTCGTAGAGCGGCGCAGTGCCGGCTCCGTTGACTTCGACTTTGCCCATCAGCGGGAACGACAGGCCGAAATTCACTTCGCAGAATGCGGCGATCTCGTCAGCTTCTCCCGGCTCCTGCCCGCCGAACTGGTTACACGGGAAGGCCATCACCTCGAAGCCACGCTCACGGTAATTCTGCCAGAGTTCCTCCAGACCACTGTACTGCGGAGTGAAGCCGCACTTGCTGGCGGTGTTGACCACCAGCACCACCTTGCCGAGGCGATCGGCAAGGCTCACCGTCTCGCCATTCGGCAGGACGGCGGTGAAGTCGGCGATGGTCTGCGGATTTGCCTTCACACCCACGGCCATCACGCCAGAGGGAAGTCGGCGCGGCGCGACAGCCTGCGTATCTCGCCGATGCGGAATGTGTGGTCGCCGTCCTTCTGGATGGCATAATCGTCCTGTCGCTCCTCCGGCATGCCGAGGACAAAACGGATCAGTTCGGCCACCGTGCCGCGCCGGATGGTCTTGAACCGGTGGAACAGACCGCCGCCATCCTCGCACTTGTGAAGCTCAGCGGAATCGTCCCAGCCAAAGCCCTTAGCCGGGCCGGTGCTGGTCTCGATGGTGGAGGGGGTGTCGCTCATGGGCGCTGACCTTCTTTTCTGTTCAAACTGACACATTCGATGTGGGAACAGAAAATCCCGAGGTCAACGCTGGTTCCGCGACAATCCTGCGCGGCCCCTCTATGTCAGCACACCATCGTGCAGACGCACCACGCGGTCCATTGCTGCGGCCAGCCGTTCGTTGTGGGTGGCCACCAGCGCAGCGCTGCCCTCCCCCCGCACAAGCGCGAGGAACTGGGCGAAAACCTTGTCGGCGGTCGCCTCGTCGAGGTTGCCGGTCGGCTCGTCGGCCAGCACCAGATGGGGGCGGTTGGCCAGCGCACGCGCCACTGCGACGCGCTGCTGCTCGCCGCCCGAGAGCTTGCTGGGACGGTGTTCCAGACGCTGGCCGAGGCCCAGCGCGGTCAGCAGTTCACGCGCCCGCTCGTCACACTCACCCCTGGGCCTGCCGGTGATGAGCTGCGGCAGGACAACGTTCTCGATCGCGTTGAAGTCCGGCAGCAGGTGATGGAACTGGTAGACGAAACCAATGTGATCGCGGCGCACGGCAGCGCGCTGGTCCTTGCCCAGCTTGCTGGCGTCGATCCCGGCGATCTCGATCTTGCCGCCGAAGCCGCCTTCCAGCAGGCCGATTGCCTGCAGCATGGTCGACTTGCCCGAGCCGGATGGCCCAAGCAGGCCGACGATCTCGCCGGGGCGCACTGTCAGGTTCACGCCGCGCAGCACGTCGATACGCACCCCGCCCTGCTCGAAACTGCGGGTAACTTCGGTGAGATGCGCCACCGGCGCAGTCGAGGAAGCAACGATGGTTTCACTCATAACGCAGCACCTGCACGGGATCGGTGCTCGCCGCCCTGTAGGCCGGGTAGAGCGTGGCAAGGAAGCTGAACACCAGCGCCATACCGCAGATCGTGATGATCTCGACAGGGTCGGAGCGCGAGGGCAGCTCTGTCAGGAAGCGGATCGAGGGATCCCACAGGTTCTGGCCCGTGACGATCTCCACCGCATGGACGATCGGCTGGCGGAAGAACAGGAACACGAAGCCGAGCGCGAGGCCCACCAGCGTCCCCATCGCGCCGATACAGAAGCCCGCCGTCACGAAGACCTTCAGCAGCGAGCGGCGCGTGGCCCCCATCGTGCGCAGGATCGCGATGTCGCGGGTCTTGGCGCGCACCAGCATGATGAGCGAGGACAGAATGTTGAACACCGCCACCAGCACGATGATCGAAAGCACCACGAACATCGCCACCCGCTCCACCGCCAGCGCCTCGAACAGCGAGGCATTGATGGTCTTCCAGTCGGTGACTACGGCCCTGCCCTGTAGCTGACGCGTCAGGGGAGCGAGGATAGTGCCTACGTTGTCGGGATCGTTGGTGGTCACTTCGATCGTACCGATCGAATCGCCGCTCAGCAAAAGCGTCTGCGCATCCTTCATCGGCATCACCACGAAGGCGTTGTCATAGTCATAGACGCCGATCTCGAAGACCGCCGACACCTTGTAGGCGATCTGGCGCGGCACCGTGCCGAAGGGGGTGGAACGCCCCTGCGGGTTGATGATGGTGATCACGTCGCCCACTTGCGCGCCAAGGTTCTGGGCAAGCTGCTTGCCGATCGCCACATTGTCGCTGCCGGGCTTGAGTTCGGCCAGACTTCCGGCTTTCACCTTATCCTGGATACGTCCGATGTCCTCGGCGGTGTTGCCGCGTACCAGGATCGCCTCGACGCGGCCGTTGAAGCTGGCCAGCAGCGGCTGCTCGATCAGCGGCGAGGCTCTGACCACGCCCTTGGTGGCGCGCACATCCTTGAGCACGCGCTCCCAGTCATCGAGCCGGCCACCGTAGGCCTGGATGATGGCATGGCCGTTGAGATTGACGATCTTGTCGAACAGTTCCGCGCGGAAACCGTTCATCACGCTCATGACGATCACCAGCGCGGCGACGCCCAGCGCCACCGCGACAAGGCTGATACCGGCGACCAGCGCAATGAAGCGCTCGCCCTTGCCCGGCAGCATGTAGCGCTTGGCGATAGTCCATTCGAAAGGGGATAGGATCAAGCGACGGGTCCGTCTGTGATCTGGGAGGTAGGGCGGCATTAGAGTTGCGGGAACAGGCTGGCAAGCACGGCGAGAAAACCGGGGCACGGGAAAACCCGGTGCCCGCCAGCACCCATCGTCATGCTGAGGACGAGTGAGACCGGGTAAGGTTCCACACCTGAACGCAGCATGGCACGGAAAAACCCGCACCGCATACTACATACTATAAGGACTCTGCGCCGCCCCACCCGGCCCCGTCCGGCTGAGCAGAGGCTTTGTCCAGGCATCTCCGTCCAAACGATTCGCCCGCTCACCTGTCATCGCCGCGTCACAAGCACGGCCCAGGAACCCGCCGGATCACGCGTTCCGCTGCATGTCGTGCCCTTCCCCCTTGCTTTTGCCGACAATCGCAGCCAAATGCGCGGGCGTTATGACGCGCCAGCGGGCTGGACATAAATCCATGAACATTACTCATCCCTTTCTCGATTCGGACGGGGACAAGCTGCGCGAAGAGTGCGGCATTTTCGGCGTTATCGGAGCCAAAGAATCAGCGGCCATCACCGCTGCCGGACTCCATTCCCTTCAGCATCGCGGCCAGGAGGCGGTGGGCATCACCAGCTTCTCGGGCGACGAGTTCCACTCGCACCGAGGCATCGGCCACGTGGCGCAAGTGTTCAGCCAGAAGGAGCTGGACACCCTGCCCGGCAACATGGCCTCGGGCCATGTGCGCTACGCCACCACCGGCGGATCGGGCCTGCGCAACGTCCAGCCGCTGTTCGCCGACCTTGCCGCGGGCGGCTTTGCCATCGCGCATAACGGCAACATTTCCAACGCGATGACGCTGAAGCATGACCTTGTGTCGAAGGGGTCGATCTTCCAGTCGACCTCGGACACCGAAGTCATCATCCACCTCGTCGCGACCAGCCGCTACCCCACGCTGCTCGACCGCTTTGTCGATGCGCTGCGCATGGTGGAAGGCGCTTACTCGCTGATCTGCATGACCCCGGAAGGCATGATCGCCTGCCGCGATCCGCTGGGCATCCGCCCGCTGGTGATGGGCCGCATCGGCGATGCCACCGTGTTCGCCTCCGAAACCGTCGCATTCGACATCGTCGGCGCGGAGTTCATCCGCTCGATCGAGCCGGGCGAACTGGTCCAGGTCGACCACAAGGGCACGATTTCCAGCCACCGCCCCTTCGGGGACCCGTCGCCGCGCCCCTGCATCTTCGAACACGTCTACTTCTCGCGCCCCGACTCGGTGATGGACGGCCTTTCGGTCTATCAGGTGCGCAAGCAGATCGGCGTCGAGCTGGCCAAGGAAGCCTTCGCGGACGCAGATGTCGTCATTCCGGTGCCTGACAGCGGCGTCCCCGCCGCCATCGGCTATGCGCAGGAATCGGGCATCCCGTTCGAACTGGGCATCATCCGCTCGCATTACGTGGGCCGGACCTTCATCCAGCCGGGCGATGCTGCCCGCCATGCCGACGTAAAGCGCAAGCACAACGCCAACCGCGCCATCGTGGAAGGCAAGCGGATCGTCCTTATCGACGACTCGATCGTGCGCGGCACCACGTCCAAGAAGATCGTCGAGATGATGCGCGATGCCGGCGCTGCCGAAGTGCACATGCGCATCGCCAGCCCGCCGACCGAGTACTCATGCTTCTACGGCGTCGACACGCCCGAGCGTTCGAAGCTGCTGGCCGCAACCATGGATACCCAGGCCATGGCCGACTTCATCAAGGCCGACAGCCTCGCCTTCGTCTCGATCGACGGGCTTTACCGCGCGGTCGGTGAAGAAAAGCGCGCCAACAAGTGCCCGCAGTTCTGCGACGCCTGCTTCACCGGCGAATACCCCACAAAGCTGACCGACTTCTCCGACCGTTTCCCGGCGGAGCTGAACGCCGCGTGACACAGAAGCCATTCGAAGGACAGGTCGCACTGGTAACCGGCGCTAGCCGGGGCATCGGCGCGGCCACGGCCGCCGCCCTGGCTGCTCAGGGCGCGCATGTCGTGCTGACCGGGCGCGACACCAAGGCGCTCGAAGCAGTCGAGGACGCGATCTTTCAGGCCGGCGGTTCGGCCACGATCGCCCCTGTCGATCTCGTCGAGCCGGACGGCATCGCCCGCCTTGCCACTGCCCTGTCGCAGCGCTGGGGCAAGCTCGACATCATGGTCGTCAACGCGGCGATCCTGCCTGAACTGACCAGCGTTGCGGACATCGACCAGCGCGCCTTCAACAAGGCGCTGACCACCAACGTCCTTGCCACGCAGGCGCTGATCGCCAACTTCGACCCCCTGCTACGCAAGAGCGGCAACGCCCGCGTAATCGGCATGACCACCACGGTCGCGCAGGCGCCCCGCGCCTATTGGGGCGCCTACGGGGCCACCAAGGCCGCCTTCGAGGTTCTGCTGGACTGCTACGCACAGGAAACGGCCAAGATTTCGAAGATTCGAGTCGCTATCGTCAATCCCGGTGCTACTCGCACCGCCATGCGCGCAAGGGCTTATCCCGGCGAGGCGCCGGCGTCGGTAAAACCGCCCGAAGTGGTTGCCGATCGGCTGATTTCCTTGCTGACAGAGGACTTTATGACAGGACACCGGGAAACCGTTAACCAGTCATCGTAATCCGAAGGTAACCCCAAACTGGGACACATGGTGACGAATCGGTGCCGAAAATGCGCACCGTGCCTAGAAAGCGCGAGGTCGCCATGGTCCACACCCAGCAGGAACGATACGAGGCAGCTGCCCAGGAAGATCGCAGCGCACCGCGCCTGCGGATTTCCATCCCCGCATCGCTCAGGCCCTCGGGTTCCAAGGGGTTCCAGACGGCAGTGCGCGATCTTTCGCTGTCCGGCTTCTCCGCAACCGCAATGACCCGCGTGCCTCCCCGCACGAACTGCTGGCTGACACTGCCGGGCAAGGACACGGTTTCTGCCAAAGTGGTATGGTGGGACAACGGCCTGGTCGGCTGCGCCTTCGACCAACTGCTCGACCCGGTCGAACTGGAAACGATCCTTGCGCGCTGGAACGGCGACAGTCGCTACAGCCGAAGGGCCTGAATTAGCTGCAATCGGGATCGTCCCCTACAGTTCGTCCACCTGCTTTTTTGGCCCCTTTATTTGTCATTACGATCATAGCGAAGCACCCCAGGGCGGCGTAATGCTGCCCTGGGGTGCTTCGCTATGATCGCAATGACGAGGGTAGCGGATCAGCTACCGCGCACTTCTTTCATCGCATCCGCCAGTTCGCGGTCGAGGTCCGACAGGATCTCCGCCCGCACCTGAGTATCGAGATCGCGGTTCGAGGCGATGGAAGCCCGCGCACTGCGAATCGCATTCACCGCAGTCTGCTTCGCAGCCTTGGGCTCGCCTGTGCAGATAACCACGCTCGCCGAAGTGCCGTTGGCTTCGCTGCGCGCCTCGCGGCGGTGGCTGTCGGCCGGGCAATCCTCGTCGAGGACCATCTGCCGGATGATCTTCCCCGCGTCGGAGCCGTCGCTGCGCACGATGCTGATTGTGCGGCGCTTTCCATCACTGGAGACCCTTTCCTCCACTTGGGGCGCGCGCGCCATCGCTTCGGCGGCGCGGCGATCAGCGTCGGCCGCTCGGCGATCAGCATCGGCGGCGCGGCGAGCGTGCTCTTGCGACATGGTGTTCCGGGGCGCCACTGGCGCTGGCGGCGCAGAGGGCGCGCCAGGAACGGGTGGCATAGGCGGAACCGGGGGAGCAGGAGGCACCGCGCCTGCGACATCCCCCCACGCCGGCGCTGCCGATACATCCGGTTCTTCGGGGACGTTTGGTGCTTGAAGAGCTTCCGAAACCTGGGGGCCCGCGCGCATTTCCGCATTGATGGAAGACGGCGCTGCAGGAGTTGCCGGCATCGCCGGGACCTCAGGCGCATCGGCCTCATCCATCGCGGCGTAGCTGACTGTGGCGGTCGCCGGCACGGCGACGACAGCCAGCGCGAACAGACTGCGGGCCAGCACGCGCCGCGCGGGCGTCACGTCCTTGCGGGCCAGTGCTTTCAGCCGGTGGATTATCGGCTTCTCGCCCGAAAGCGGCCCGGCCATCGGCGCTGCAAGCCCAAGGCGGGTGCCGCCCGCCAGTGAGGCGATAAGGCGGCCATACCGCGCGCGTTCCTCGCGGCTGCGGCCCAGCATGACCCGCGCATCGCAGGCAGCCTCCTGGTCGGAGCGCACGGCGCGCCAGCCTGCCCAGCCCAGCGGATTGAACCAGTGGAGCGCAAACAGCGGCTGCATCGCGATCAGCGCCAGCAGATCGCCGCCGGCGTGGTGCTCCATCTCGTGCGCGATGGCGAAGTCCGATGTCTCGGAGTCCTCGTCCGCGAGGAAGCCCATCGGCAGCGCCACTACCTTGTCAGTGACACCGAATGCCAGCGGCGCGGTTATCGCTGGACTCTCGACGATACGCACCGCGCCTGAGCGCGCCACCAGACGCGCGCCTTCCAGCAGGTCGCGTCGCATCCAGCGATAGGTAACCGTCCGCCAGAGCAGGAAAAGCACTGCGCCGCCCAGCCAGACGCTCAGGGCCAGCGTAGTCCAAGGCACCTGCTCCAGCAGGCCCGGCTCCGCCACGAGCGGCGCTGCGCTCATGGGAGCCTCGATAGGTACGTAGCCCCCGGCAGCAATTGCCTCAACCGGCGCGGCAACGTGCGTCCCGGCAGCCGAGGCGGTGACAGGCTCAACCCCGAACCGGATTGAAGGCAGCAACCCGCGCGGCAGGGCCAGCGGCGGCAGCACCAAACGGATCATCGGCAGCGCCCACAACGCATACGCTGCGCCTGGTCCGAACCAGCGCGCCACCGGGCGACGGGCGGCAAGCACGAGCGCCATCAGCGCGCCGGTGGCAACGAGCGTATCGGTCAGCCATTCGATCATGACTTCAGCTCCCTCAGCAGGGCTTCGATCTCGGTGATGTCATCTTCGGTGAGTGCTTCGCTTTGCGCAAGATGCGCAAAAAGCGGTGCCGCCCGCCCGCCGAACAGGCGGTCCACCAGGCGGCGGCTTTCGGTGCCGACATAGTCGGAACGCGCGATGCGGGGAGTGTAGAGGAAGCGCTTGCCGTCCGGCTCGGTGCCGACTGCCTGCTTCACCACGAGCCGCGACAACAGCGTCTTGACCGTGGCAAGGCTCCAGCCGCGCGGGCCGCAGACTTCCTCGCAAACTTCCTGCGCGGTGAGCGGGCTGCGCTGCCACAGCGCTTCCATCACTGTATGTTCGGCTTCGGAAATCCTCTCGGGCTGTTCGCCAGCCCCTTCGCCAGACTTGTCCGACATCCCGGCCTCCATCGTTTACATACGTAATCGACTACGTTTGTAAACATGAACGCCGGGTGAATGCGGCGGGTCAGGCTTTCTTAAGCGCGAGACTTAGCTGGATCAGGAAAACGGCGCGCACGGTGAGGCTGATCGCGACGACCATGGCCAGAAAAGCCAGTCCCGCCACCGGGCCGGAGAACAGCAGGACAAGCCCGAGCACCACGTCCAGCACACCCATGAACAGCCGCCAGCCGCGGTCGTGAAGGGCCTTGAGGGCAAAGGCGATCTGGAATGCACCTGCGATCACCAGCCACACGCCGATCGCCCATACCAGCGACAATGCGCCCGCCACCGGGTCGACGATCGCGAAGATGCCCGCCAGCAGCGCGAGGGCGCCGAGCAGGATTTCCGTCCAGCGCGCGCGCGTGGAAAGCGTGGTCCACCCCGCCGCGATGGCGGCCACGCCGTAGACGACCAGCACGACGCCGAGCAGCAGCCCGGTGGCAACTCCGGCGACCAGCGGATTGACCAGCACGATCAGCGCCACGAGCAGCAGCAACACGCCGTAGCCCATGATCCAGCCCCAGGGATTGCCGGGAGCGCGGTTCATCGAGCGGACGAGCGGGTCGCTCTCCACATGGGGGTCCAGCAACGGGTCGAGCGTGGTGCGTTCCATCGGCGAAGTTCCTTTGCAGCGAATTACCCCTACAAATGCATGGAACTCCCGCCAGTTCCTGCCTGACCTCGTTCAGGCAGACCCACGAAAAAGGGCGGCGCACCCTTGCCGGTGCGCCGCCCTCCTCTCGTTGTTCAGGTGCCGATGCGGCGTATCAGTACACGCGGGCCTTGGGCTTGATGTACTCGACGTCGTCGGTGAGCGTGAATTCGTGGACCGGGCGATAGTCGATCTTCACTTCGCCGCCCTTGCCGCCCCAGCCGTTGAACCAGGCTGCGGTGTGCTTCATCCAGTTCACATCGTCGCGGGTCGGATAATCCTCGTGCGCGTGAGCGCCGCGGCTTTCCTGGCGATTCTGTGCGCCGTGGAGCGTGACGGTGGCCTGCGAGATCAGGTTGTCCAGTTCCATCGTCTCGACGAGGTCGGAGTTCCAGATCAGGCCGGTGTCGGTGACATGCACGTCCTGGAACTTCTCATAAGTCCTGGCGAGCTTTTCCTTGCCTTCGACCATCAGCTCATCGGTACGGAACACCGCCGCGTGAAGCGACATGGTGCGCTGCATCTCGGTGCGGATTTCCGCCGTCGGCGTGCCGCCCTTGGCATTGCGGAAGTGGTCCAGACGCGTGAGCGCCAGGTCTGCCGAATCCTTGGGCAGTTCGGCCTGGGCCGCGCCGGGCTTGACGATGTCGCGCAGGCGGTGGCCGGTTGCACGGCCGAACACCACGAGATCGATCAGCGAGTTCGAACCAAGGCGGTTGGCGCCGTGGACCGAAACGCAGGCCGCTTCGCCCACTGCGAACAGGCCCGGAACGACCGTCTCGGGGTTGCCGTCGGCGCCGATGGTCATGACTTCGCCGTGATAGTTCGTCGGAATACCGCCCATGTTGTAGTGGACGGTGGGAACCACGGGAAGCGGCTGGCGGGTCAGGTCGACACCGGCAAAGATCTTGCCGCTCTCGGTGATGCCCGGAAGACGCTCGCCCAGCACCTTGGAATCGATGTGATCGAGGTGCAGGTAGATATGGTCCTTGTGCGGGCCGACGCCGCGGCCTTCACGGATTTCCAGCGCCATCGAGCGCGACACGACGTCACGGCTGGCGAGATCCTTGGCCGAAGGTGCATAGCGCTCCATGAAGCGCTCGCCCTCGGAGTTCGTCAGGTAGCCGCCCTCGCCGCGTGCGCCCTCGGTGATGAGAACGCCGGCGCCGTAGATGCCGGTCGGGTGGAACTGAACGAATTCCATGTCCTGCAGCGGCAGGCCGGCGCGCAGCACCATGCCGCCGCCATCACCCGTGCAGGTGTGGGCCGAAGTCGCAGTGAAGTACGAACGGCCGTAGCCGCCCGTCGCCAGCACAACGGCCTGCGAACGGAAACGGTGCAGCGTACCATCGTCCATGCACAGCGCGATCACGCCGCGGCATACCGGAACGCCGTCCGGGCCGGGTTCCATGATGAGGTCGATCGCGAAGTATTCGATGTAGAAGTCGGCGGCGTACTTCAGCGACTGCTGATACAGCGCGTGCAGCATGGCGTGGCCGGTACGGTCCGCGGCGGCGCAGGTGCGCTGCACCGGCGGGCCTTCGCCCATGTTCTGCATGTGGCCGCCGAAGGGGCGCTGGTAGATCGTGCCGTCGGGATTGCGGCTGAAGGGCACGCCTGCGTGCTCCAGCTCATAAACGGCCTGCGGGGCTTCGCGCACCATGTACTCGATGGCGTCCTGGTCGCCCAGCCAGTCCGAACCCTTGACGGTGTCGAACATGTGCCAGGTCCAGTGGTCCGGCGAGTTGTTCTGCAGCGAGGCGGCAATGCCGCCCTGCGCCGCGACGGTGTGCGAGCGGGTCGGGAAGACCTTGGTGATGCACGCGGTCTTGAGGCCGGCTTCGGCCGAACCCATGGTGGCGCGCAGGCCCGAACCGCCAGCACCCACGACGACGGTGTCGTAGAGGTGGTCGATGATCTTGTAGGCGGCGGACATCAGGCGTGGGCTCCCAGCGCGAGGCGAACGATGCAGAACACGCCGAAGGCGATCCCTGCGCAGGCGGCGAGGTTCAGTGCAGCGATGCAGGCGAACTTGTTGCCGTGCTCGTGGACATAGTCCTCGACCAGAACCTGGAGGCCCAGGCGGGCATGCCAGAAGGTGGTGATCACCAGCAGGATCATCGCCACGGCCGGGACCGGACGTGCGATCCATTCGACCATGGTGACGTAGCTGTAGTCCGGCAGCAGCACGAGCGAGACTGCCAGGAACAGGACGGTCAGCAGGTTGCCGATCGAAGTGAAGCGCTGCAGCAGCCAGTGATGAACGACGCCGCCCTTGGCCGCGCCGAGGCCGCGTACGCGGCCGATGGAAGTTCCGTTACCCATGTTTCCCTTACCTCAGCGAAGCAGCAGGAGCGCCCAGAAGGCGGCGGTGAGTACGACGCCCAGGATCGGGCAGATGATCGACCACATACGGTTGGTGCGCAGCTCGAAGCCGGCGCCAACGTCCAGCGCGAAGTGACGCAGGCCGCTCATCATGTGACTGAAGAACGCCCAGGAAATGCCCACCAGCACGATCATGCCAATCCAGGTCGACATCGCCCATTGGAAGGTCGCGTAGGAAGCGGGGCCTCCAGCGAGTGCGCCGAGCCACCACAGCAGCACGCCAAGGCCCGCGAAGGCCATGCCATCGCCGGTGACGCGGTGCAGGATCGACACGAACATGTGCGGGCCCCACTTCCAGATCTGGAGGTGCGGCGAAAGCGGACGGTTTTTGGTCCCGGCGTTTGCCATGGCTCTCACTAATCCCTTGCCTGCGGCAGCGCAACAAGCTGCCCTCACTGATGCCCCTTAGACAAAATGAGCCATGGTGCAAGTTCCCAAGGCCATCATTGTCGGCCCGTACTGGCCTATCGCATAGCTGCAGCCTAAAGCAGCGCGCATGAGTCGCACCTCCAGGGCAATCACGCTGGCCGCCGCGCTGGCGCTTTCTTCCATCGCAGCAGACGCGGCAGGCGCCCCGTCGCCCGGCCGCCCGCAGACCCCGGGGGACAGGACGCAGGCAGTGCTTGCGACCGCCTGCGCGGGCCATGACAAATGGGCCGACCCTGCCCCGCCCGCACGGATTTTCGGCAATACCTGGTATGTCGGCACCTGCGGCATCTCGGCGATCCTGGTAACCGGCGCCAAGGGCCACATTCTGATCGACGGCGGCGTCGCCAAGGCCGCCCCGCTCGTCCTGGCGAACATCCGCAAGGCCGGATTCGATCCGAAACAGGTCCGCTGGATCGTCGCCAGCCATGAGCATTTTGACCATGTGGGCGCTCTTGCCGCACTGCAGCGCGAGACCGGTGCCAAAGTCGCCGCGCTGCCCGCTCAGAAGGCGGTGTTCGAAACCGGCAAGCCAAGCAAGGAGGACCCGCAAGGCGCGGGCCTCGATTCCATCGCGCCAGTGAAGATCGACCGCGTTCTGAAGGACGGCGCCACAGTCGTGGTCGGCTCCCTCGTCATCACGGCCCACGCGACTCCCGTCCACGCCCCCGGATCGACAAGCTGGACCTGGCGCTCCTGCGCCTCCACCAGCGATTGCCACAGCATCGCCTATGCCGACAGCACCTCCACTATCTCGTCGGACGGCTACCGTTTCACCGACCATCCGGACCGAGTCGCGGCGATCCGCCAGGGCCTGCCCAAGATCGCTGCCCTGCCTTGCGATATCCTCCTTACCCCGCACCCTTCGCAAAGCGCGATGATGGAGCGCTTCGCCGGCACGAAGCCCCTCACCGATACAAGCGCCTGCCGCACCTACGTGACCGCAGCCGAAGACCGGTTCGCAGCGCGACTCCAGAAAGAAGCGAAAGAAGCACGATGAGCTGGAAAGTCACCGCCTTTGCCCCGCGTCTCGTCGTCGAGGGCGCCCTCGTCGCACATGAGGACGCGTGGGAGTGGGATCATGAGATAGTCCTGTCCGGCCGCGAAATCGCCGAGGACAAGCCCGAAGACTGGCAGCTCGAAGCCTGGCTCGACCACAAGCCGACTCGCACGGACAAGGCCGCGATCGCCGCACTCTTCGAGGGAACCGCGCCCAAGCTGACCGTCGAGGAACTGCCCGAGACCGACTGGCTGGTCGCCAGCCAGGAGGGCCTCGAACCGATCCGCGCAGGCCGTTTCTACGTCCACACCCCTGAGCACCCGGCCACGACCGAGGCGGGCGTGTTCGACTTCGCAATCCCCGCCAGCCAGGCCTTCGGCACCGGCCAGCACGCGACGACCGCCGGCTGCCTCGCCATGCTCACGCATATGAAGGCCCAGGGACTGGTCATCCGCAACTGCGCGGACATCGGCACCGGCACCGGCCTGCTCGCTTTCGCAGCGCTCTCGCTCTGGCCGCGTACGCTGGCAACGGCGAGCGACATCGACGCAGTCTGCGTCGGCGTAGTGGATGACAATGCAGCGGCCAACGGCATCACCATGGGCTCCGGTCGGGGTCAGTTGGCGATGACGGTGGCAGACGGCATGGAGCATCCCGTGCTCGATGCACGCGGGCCCTACGACCTCATCCTCGCGAACATTCTTGCCGGACCGCTGGTTTCGCTGGCACCGGACTTCGGCAAGGCGCTGGTTCCGGGCGGGCACCTGCTGCTGGCCGGCCTGCTGGAGACTCAGGAAGCCGCCGTACGCGCCGCCTGCCGCCGGGCCGGGCTTCGTCTTGCCGCGCGCATGGTCAACGGCGACTGGTCGATCCTGTGGATGCGCAAGCGGCGGGCTTAGCGGCAGGGCCGATCGGCCCGCCCTTCTCTGCCATCATGAAGACATAACCGAACAGCTTGGAGCAGTTCGCGCTGCCCCGAGCTGTTTCGTTATGTCCGCAACGGCTGCGATAGCTGATCCGGTCCTTCAGGAGAGGTAGAGTTCCACGCCCTCCACAATGGCGCACCGCTTGCGCATTGCGCTTTGCGCATCGCGTGAGATCGGCCGGTCGAAGGCGAAACCTACACGATCGCTCACCACCCAGCGCACGGTTCCGCGAATCGGAGGATAGCCGTCGAGGGCGAAGCTGAAGCGCTGCCCTTCGGCGATGTCATCCCGCACGACTTCGAACTGGCACCCCTCCGACGAGATGTGCCGCGCCACCGCAGATGCGTAGGCTGAATGCTTGCGCCGTGTAGACACTCCTACCCCGTCCGATTTAGCTAATGCTCTCATACGCAAAAGTAATTAACGGAGATGAAGTATGTGTAAACGCCGCATCAACCTTTGATCGGAATTTTTGCATAGTCATCCCCGTAATTTACGGGATTTAACGTAAACGAACGTTAACTAATATCGGTGGTCACAAATTAACGATTTGGGGCAAAAATCCGAGAACGACAGGGGGTTGGCAACAATCATTCGAGAGGCCAACCATGATTGATACTGAAACCACCCCGCCAAAGGTGGTAACCGGCCCGCTTGGCGAGCCACTAAGTAAAGATACGCTGCCACCAGCCAATACGTCTCGTTGGGTGGTGCGGCGCAAGGCCGAAGTGGTTTCGGCAGTCAATGGCGGACTGCTGACGATCGCCGAGGCATGCGAGCGCTATGGCCTCACGCTTGAGGAACTGGCCTCGTGGCAACGCTCCGTGGAACGCGAAGGCATGGCAGGCCTGCGCGCGACACGTGTGCAGCACTATCGACAGGCACACGAGCGCAAGGGTCGCTACAGCTAGTTCCCAAAGGGAATTGGCGCCCATGAGACGGGCATCGGCCGATGTTTGAACGGACCCCGTGCATGAGCCGCAAGCCCCTGGGCTTGCGGCTCGATCGCGTTACCCGCTCCCAGCGCCGCCGGCCCTACCCGGCAGCTTTGACGATTTCGGCCCAGGCAGCCTCGTCGATCACCTCGATGCCCAGTTCGGCCGCCTTCTTCAGCTTCGATCCAGCCCCCGGCCCCGCGACGATCAGGTCGGTCTTGGCGGAGACTGTCCCTGCCGCCTTAGCGCCCAGCCGCTCTGCCTGCGCCTTCGCCTCGTCGCGGCTCATCGTCTCCAGCTTGCCGGTGAAAACCACGGTCTTGCCGGATACCTCACTGGCCTTGGTTTCCACCACGTAGTCGGGCGGCGAAACTTCACTCAACAGATCGTCCCATACCGCGCGGTTGTGGTCTTCATGGAAGAAGTCGCCCAGCGCCTTGACCACTACCGGGCCGACGCCGTCGATCGAGATCAGTTCGGAATAGGCGTCGCTGGCAGCCACCACGGCCTCTTCGCCTTCCTTGACGTGGGCCTGCTCGGCCAGCGCGCGCAAGGCCGGCAAAGTGGTGAAACGCTTCATGAGGTCGCGTGCGGTGACCACGCCAACGTGCCGAATGCCAAGGCCAAACAGCAGCCGCGCCGCATCGGGGCGGCGCTTGGTCTCTACAGCTGCCAACAGGTTGTCCACAGACTTGTCCTTCCAGCCGTCGAGCGCGAGAATGTCCTCGCGGCGTCTGCGCAGGCGAAAGATGTCGGCCGGGCTTTCCAGCCAGCCTTTCGCAAAGAACTCGTCGATGGTCTTGTCGCCCAGCCCCTCCATGTCGAGCGCAGTACGGCTGACGAAGTGTTTCAGGCGCTCCGTGCGCTGTGCCGGGCAGATCAGCCCCGCGGTGCAGCGCACATCGACCTCGCCTTCCCCGGCTACGGCTTCGGAACCGCACTCGGGGCAATGGTCAGGGAACGCGAAAGCGGGGCGATCCTCTTCGCGGCTGAGGTTGTCGACCACCTGCGGGATTACGTCCCCGGCGCGCTGCAGCACCACCCTGTCGCCCGGTCGCACGCCAAGACGCGCGATCTCGTCGCGGTTGTGCAGGGTGACGTTGGTGACGGTGACGCCGCCCACCAGCACCGGCTTGAGGCGCCCCACCGGCGTCAGCTTGCCGGTACGCCCGACCTGGATGTCGATCGATTCGAGCACCGTCTCGGCGCGCTCGGCGGGGAACTTGTGGGCCAGCGCCCAGCGCGGCGCCTTGGCGACGAAGCCCAGACGCTGCTGCAGGTCGAGCCGGTCCACCTTGTAGACCACCCCGTCGATCTCAAAAGGCAGCGCGGCGCGGCCATCGCGAATGGCGCGGTAAGCGGCGAGCATTTCCTCAACCGACCCGCAAAGGCGGAACTGCGGTGAAACCGGCAGGCCCCACGACTCGATGCGGCGCACTACCTCATGCTGGGTGGTCCCTGGTACATGGCTTGCCGCACCCCAGCCGTGGGCCCAGAACCGCAAGGGGCGCTTGGCGGTGACCGAGGCGTCCTTCTGGCGCAGCGACCCGGCGGCGGCATTACGCGGATTGGCGAACTGGCGGACCTTGGAGTCGTCGAAAGCTTCGCCCTTGGCCTCTGCGGCGGCACGCGCCTCGTCCATCAAATGAGTGTTGAGCGCCAGGAACGCGCCCTTCTCCATGTAGACCTCGCCGCGCACCTCGAACACGTCCGGGATGTCCTCACCGGTGAGTTCCGGAACGATATCCTTGATATGCGCGACATTGGCGGTGACATCCTCACCCACCTGCCCGTCGCCGCGCGTGGCGGCGCGCACGAGCTTGCCCTTCTCATAGCGCAGCGAGCATGAGAGGCCGTCGATCTTGTCCTCGGCCGTCAGTGCCACTGGCTCATCGGCGGAAAGCGACAGGAACCGCCGCACACGGGCGACGAATTCTGCGACTTCTTCATCGGTGAAGGCATTGTCGAGGCTCATCATGCGAACCTCGTGCGGCACCTTGCCCAGCGGCGAGGCGGCGATTTCGTGCCCTACCTTATTGGTCGGACTGTCGGGCCGGATGAGATGCGGATAGGCCGCTTCCAGCGCGGCATTGCGCCGCACCAGCGCATCGTAATCGGCGTCGGAAATGTCCGGCGCATCCTCGGCATGGTAGAGGCGGTTCGCACGGTTGATCTGACGCGCCAGGCGCATCAGTTCATTGGCGGCTTCGGCTTCACTGGGAAGGCCGGTCGGAATCTGACTGTCCATCGTCCGGCTATTAGGACAGCCCGCGCCGAATTGGGACCGATTCGTCGCCCTTCGTCAGAACCTCACACGCGGCGGCAGCGGCTGCTTGTCGAAAGCTTCTGCCGCATAGGGTCCGGCGCGCGCGACCCAGTGCAGAAACAGATGTGCGGACCAGGCATTCGGATTGGGCGTGGTCCGCCCGTGATGATGGTGAACGCCCTGATACAGCACCGCATCGCCCGCATCCATGGCAACAGCAACTCCGCGCTCTTCCTCACGAAACCCCGCGTCGGCGCGCTGGTACGGTTTCTCCGTGCGCACGGGCGAGACTTCGAGCGCCCAGGGCCGGTCGTGCGAATAGGCCAGCGTCAGCGACAGTGAATGTTCGCAGGCATAGCGGTCGCCGTGGACGCGGCAGATGTCGCCTTCCCGGTAGAGGCGGAAATAGGAGTAGGAAGGCAGCAGCGGCTCGCCGACCAGCGCCTCCACCGCAGAGGTCATGCCCCAATGGAAAGTGGCCATCGGCGGGTAATGGAACCCGTAAAGCTCGCTGGCGGCGCGGGCCAGCAGCGGGCTTTCCTGGCGCATCCGCTCCATCTGCACGCCCTGCCGGTCGAGATCGCCTTTCATCCGCGCGAGAAAGCCGTTCGCCACTTCAGGCGGCACGAAACCGCGAAGCGGCGTATAGCCATCACGGCGATAGGCTGCGGAGATATCCTGGGTCATCGATAATCCTTCAATCGCGCCGCGCTCAGGCCTGAAGAAGCCTGTCCGCCTGAGCGCGCGCCTCATCCGTCACTTGCGCGCCGGAAAGCATCCTGGCGATCTCCTCCTTGCGCTCGGCGGCGGTGAGCGGGGTGACCGAAGTGCGGGTGACCGTGCCCTGGCTCGATTTGGCGATCATGTAGTGCCGGTCACCGCGAGCCGCGACCTGCGGCGAGTGGGTGACCGCCAGCAGCTGCCCGCTGGAGGCCAGCCGCGACAGACGCTCACCGATGGCATCGGCCACGGCACCGCCGACCCCGCGGTCGATCTCGTCGAATATCACCGTCGCCGCGCCGCCCTCTTCCGCCAGCGCCACTTTGAGCGCGAGAATGAAGCGCGACAGTTCGCCGCCGCTCGCGATCTTTCCGAGCGGGGCGAAATCGGCGCCCGGGTTGGTACTGATGAGGAATTCCACCGCGTCCATGCCGGTAGCGCCCCAGCGCTCTTCGGGTAAGCGAAGGACCGAAGTGCGGAACCGCGCGGCGTCCAGCTTGAGCGGCGCGAGTTCTCCCGCCACCGCCACGTCGAGCCGCTTGGCGGCAGCACGGCGCATATCATGCAGCGCGCCGGCCTTCTCCCGATAGAGAAGAGCGCCTTTCTGCGCCGCCTTTTCCAGTTCGGCTATATGTTCGTTGCCGCCCTCGATATCGTCGAGCGCAGCGCGCATCTCGGCCATCTTGGCGGGGAGATCGTCAACCTGGCAGCTATGCTTGCGGGCAGCGGCGCGCAGTTCGAACAGGCGCGTCTCGATACGGTCCAGCTCCGCCGGGTCGAAGGCCAGTGCATCGGCCGCGCGACCCAGCGCGTCCTCGGTCTCGCTGGCCTCGATCACGGCGCGGTCCAGCGAGGCGGCAGCTTCCGCCAGAAGTTCGTGTTCGCCGGCAATGTGGTCGAGCCGGCGCGATGCGCTGCGCAAAGCAGCCAGTGCCGAATTGGATCCGGTCCACAAGTGCTGGAGCGCTGCAAGATCGTCCGCCAGCTTTTCGCCCTTCTGCATCTGGGCGCGAGCCGAAGCGAGTTCGTCTTCCTCCCCCGGTTCCGGGGCGATGGTGGTCAATTCGGCGAGATGCGCGAGCATCAGGTCCTGATCTTCGGCGGCACGGGCAACGCGGCTGCGGGCAAGGTCGAGGGCATCCTGCGCGGCTCGCCAGTCCTTCCACGCGGCTTCGACCCAGGCGACTTCGCCGCCTGCGAATCGGTCCAGCAGGGCGCGATGGCCGCGTGCGTTGACGAGGCCGCGGTCGTCGTGCTGGCCGTGGATTTCCACCAGTGCCGGTGCGATTTCCCGCAGCAGGGCCACGCCCACCGGCTGGTCGTTCAGGAAGGCCTTGGAACCGCCGTCCGCCTTCAGTTGGCGCTTGAGGATCAACTGTTCGCCCGGCTCCAGTTCGAGCCCGGCCTCGTCGATAACCGCCAGCACCTGCGGCGGCAGCGCCGATACGTCGAAGCTGGCAGTGACGTTCGCCTTGCCCTCCCCATTACGGACAAGGCCGCTATCCGCCCGATTGCCGAGGACAAGCCCCAGCGCGTCGAGCAGGATAGACTTGCCCGCCCCGGTTTCGCCCGTGAGGACACCGAGACCGCGTGCGAAATCCAGATCGAGGGCTTCGATCAGCACGATGTTGCGAATGGAGAGCCGGCTCAGCATGTTCGCGAATCGTTCTAGCGGATGGAATTCCCGCCGTCACCCCGCTTCGCGTGTTAACCGGTGCGGTTTACCAGGCGCCGCTGATCTTCAGGAGATGCAGGGCGAAAATGAGCCAAAACACGAGCACGATACTGCCGATGACAAAAGCTTCCGGCCGCAGGGTGCGCGAGGTGGCCTGCTGAACCCGGATGTCGGGATCGTGCGGAAAATCGTGCTTCATGTCCATGTCGAAGAAAGACCTTACCCCGCCCGGGACCGGCTCGCAGGCTGCTGTGCTGCGTCGCCGATCCGGGCTCACCCCCATTGGTGAATCATGCATTAGGGGCTTTCCAAGGCTTTGAGAAATTACTTAAGGTTCACACTGCAATCGTTTTAATCACTTTCGTAGATCACCGCTCACCGCTCTCAGAAGTTCGACGACACCGTAAAGCCCCAGGTGCGCGGATCACCGGGCAGACCGGCGATCAGGCCGGTGTTGCCCGGGCCGACGAAAAGCTGCTCGAAATAGTTCTGGTCGAAGGCGTTGCGCACCCAGCCGTAGACGTTGAAACCTGCTTCGGTACGGAACCCCGCCCGGAAATTGTGCAGGCTATAGCCGTCCACCCAGGTATAGGCCGAAGGCGAGGGGTTCGACGAGAAGTTGGTGCGTACGCTGCCGTCGTAGCCGAAGTAGACCTGGCCCTCCTTGCCGAGGATCGTCGCAGGCGCATTGGCCTCGGCACCGAACGAGAACGAGAACTTCGAGACGCCCGGCAGGCGCTGGCCCGAGATATCGCAGTTGGCCGGGCTGAGCGAGTTGGGAACCCCCGCAGCGCCGGGAGTCTGGGTGCCGGTCACCACGGTGCCACCGGACAACTCGGGCGGGCACGGCGCGTCGACGAACTTCCTGTAAGTCGCATCGGTGTAGGCGCCGTTTACGTAGGCGTTGAAGCGCTCGCTCGGGCGAACGGAGAAGTCGGCTTCCACGCCTTGCGAACGCACTTCCCCGGCATTGGCGAGGTAACCGCGCAGCACGCCGTATTGGCCGTTGTTCACATTGGCCTGGTAGTTGGCGATGTCGGAGCGGAAGATCGATAGGTTGAAGGTGACACGGCGATCCCAGAACTGGGTCTTGATGCCGGCCTCGTAATGGTGGACCGATTCGGGCTTTACCGTCGCCGAGGCAAGGATCGGGTTGTTCTGCGCGTCGACCGGTACGCCGTTCTGGTTGATGCCGCCCGACTTGAAGCTCTTGGCATAAGTTGCATAGACCAGCACGTCCGGCGCCACCTTGTAGCTGGCGGTGAAGTCGTAGCTGAAGTTCCAGTCGCTGAACTCGGGCGAGATTTCCTGCGGGGTGTAGATCGCCAACTGAGCCGTCTTCACCGCGCTGGTCGGCCCGGTAAGCAGAAGCTCATCGCCCGCCCCGTTGAACACGCGGCGCTGATAGTAGCCTTCCTTCTTGTCATAGTTCAGGCGCACGCCGGGCTGCAGCGTCAGTTCGGGAGTGACGTGCCAGCTCAGCTGACCAAACAGAGCCGCGCTCGTGTTTTTGAGATACTGCGTATTGTAGGCGACGAGGCCGTTCAGCACCGAGGGCGTACAGGCCAGCTGGTTGGACGCGGTGGGGCCGCAGCCGGACGATCCCGGAGGCGCCGCAGTGTCGCTGCCGGGGTTGATGCTCCAGCGGCTGGCGGCAGAGCCCTGCGATTCGGTCCCCTGCGTGTCGATGCGCTGGTAGAAACCGAAGGCGCCGACCACGAAGTCGAACTTGTCGGCGCTGTAGTTGTAGCGCAGCTCCTGCGTGTATTGGTCCTGCTGCGAGGGGTTCTGCGATAGCGCTACGATCGGCAGGCCGGTGAAATCACGGTCGTTCGACGGGTCCCAGTCCCAGAATCGCCAGGCGCTGACCGACGTGAGAGTGCCCTCGCCCAGTTCCCACTTCACCCGCAGCGAAGCGCCGCCGATCTTGTTCTTGGCCTTGAGCGGCGTGTCGAGATCAGTCAGGCGGTCGAAGGGGTTGGTGCTGGGCGGAGCATAGCTCTGAGCTGCGGCCAGCGCCGCAAACTGGCGGTTGAGCGCGCGCTGGGTCAGACCGGTGCGCACGTAGACCGAACCGCAGCAGTTGGCGTCCTGAGCGCTGAAATCTCCTGCCAGCGTCACTTCGACGGTGTCGGCGGGCTTCCATAGCAATTGTCCGCGCAGGCCGAGGTTGTCCTGGCTCTGGATGTGCTCATGCGTGGTAACGTTATAGATCGTACCCTTGCGGCTGGTGGACGAAATCGCAAGGCGCGCCGCCAGCGTTTCCGACAGTGGGCCGGAAATCGCCGCCTTGGCCTGCTTGAAGTTGTAGTTGCCGACCGAAACCTCCGCTTTGCCTTCGAAGTCGAAGGTCGGCTGGTTGGTGGTGATGTTGATGGCGCCGGCTGTGGTGTTCTTGCCGTAGAGCGTGCCCTGCGGCCCGCGCAGCACTTCGACCTGGGCGACATCCAGGAAATCGAACGTCGCCGAGGCGACCCGCGAGTTATAGACGTCGTCGACGTAGATGCCCACGCCCTGCTCTATGCCGTCGTTGGTCAGGCCGAACGGCACGCCCAAGCCGCGGATGTTGACGGCGGTGTTGCGCGGGTTTGACGAATAGAACTGCAGGGTCGGCGTGATCTGCTGCAACCGGCCTACGTTGAACGAGCCGGTCGCATCGATGTGCTCCCCGCCCACGACGGAGATCGCCAGCGGCACCTCCTGGCTCGATTCGTTGCGACGGCGTGCGGTGACGAGGATGTCGGCGCCCCGGTCTCGGGCGCCGGTGCCGATCGAGGTCGTCGCCTGATCCTCGTCCGCGGAAGTGGCCGGAACGTCGCGGGCTGCGGACTCCTCGCGCAACTCCTCGGCATTGGCCGAAGGCAGGCCGATCGCGGCGGAGGCAAGGATGGTGGTCGCAAAAAGACTGCTGCGGACGAACGAATGCATTGATTCAAATCCTTTGTCAGGGAATTGAATGCATCCGGCGGTCCGGTGTGCACCTCATGAGCAGCCTGCCCCCTCACAGGACCGCCCGGTATGGATTTGAGGTCGGCCCCGGCCCGCTTCCTTGAGGAATGCGGATCCTGCGCCGTCCAGCCCGTGGAGAAGATGAAAGCCGCAAGCCCGGTCAGGCACCGCGCAGCCTTCATATGACTTTTCCTCCGGGCCGGTTCGCCTCCTGTTGAGCATCTCTAATCTCAACTGATTTAGTGGACAATAGATTTCAGCTATCAGGCGATAAAGCGAAACTCTTGCGCGGCAGAAAGGGATCGCGAGGGCGAAGCGGTGCCATCAATGCAGCTTTGCGTGCCGTGGCGGGGGGCTCCGATCCGCGCGCCGGCGCAGCCCTTAGCTAGCCGGGCATTCGCATGTGACAATGGAAACCTTGCGCCCCTGCAGGGACGCCTTCCCCGGCGCTATTGCGCATTCGTCAGAGGGGGCATTCGCTTGTTCGCGAAGCGCCTCCCCGTCGCATGGCGACGGGGAGAAATTTCATCTTCAGGCTGCGACGTTCTGCGGCGCGTTCTTGTTCATCAGCTTGTAGGCGCGGGCGTACCAGTCGCTACCGGGATAGTTGCGTTCCAGCACGGCAGCAGCCTTCTGCGCCTCTTCCGGCACGCCGAGTGCCAGATAGCCCTCGACCAGACGGTACAGCGCCTCGGGCGTGTGGCTGGTGGTCTGGAAGTTGTCGACCACGTTGCGGAAGCGCAGCGTCGCCGCCAGCCACTTGCCGCCATATTCGTAGGACCGACCGATGGTCATTTCCTTACCGGCAAGGTGATCGTTCACGAGGTCGATCTTGAGCTTGGCATCCGAAGCATAAGACGTGCCGGGGTAGCGGCGCATTACGTCGGTCAGCGCCTGCTTGGCCTGCTCGGTGGTCTTCTGGTCGCGCGTCACGTCGCTGATCTGTTCGTAATAGCAGATCGAGATCAGGTAATAGGCGTAAGGCGCGTCCTTATTGCCCGGATGGATCGACAGGAAACGCTGCGCCGACTGGATCGCCTTGTTGTAATCGCGCGCTGCATAATAGCTGAACGCGCTCATCAACTGGGCGCGGCGGGCCCACGGGGAATAGGGATGCTGGCGCTCGACTTCGTCGAACAGCGCGGCGGCCTGCTTGGTGCGGCCGGTTTCCAGCCGCTGCTGGGCAGCGGCATAGAGTGTGTCGACATCGCGCGCGACATAGGCGGTGTCGCGGTTCTTGCCCCCGCCACCCCCGCAGCCTGCGGTCAAAACGATCGCGCCGGTGGCAGCGACAAGGAGGGCGGTCTTCAGGCGCGAACGTTCGAACATGGACGGGTCTATAGCCAGCGCTTTGCTGAACGCCAAGTGAAGTTCCGCGCCTTGTGCCGGTGCATTTGTCGCAGTGTGCAACAGCCTGGCCGTTCGCTTGGGGATCACGGCAGAACAAAACGCCCGATGCGGCGCGATTTGCCGGTGCTGCGCCATTGCCTGCGCGCCTTTGCGTGCCCTAGTGTCGACCCATGTCAGGCAGCAGCGACCTCTATTCCCCCGTCATGTCCGATGCCTTGGTCATCCTGGGCGCGGCAGGCATCGTCATCCCGGTCTTCAACCGCTATCGCATCACGCCGGTCATCGGCTTCATCCTCGTGGGATTGCTGGTAGGCCCGTTCGGGCTGGGCCGGCACGTGTTCGACGTGCCCTGGCTGGCGTACTTCACGATCACCGACCCTGACGGGCTGGACCTCTTCGCCGAATTCGGAATCATCCTGCTGCTGTTCTCGATCGGGCTGGAACTTTCCTTCGGCCGATTATGGGAAATGCGGCGAATGGTCTTCGGACTGGGCTCGCTGGAACTTCTCGTCATCGGCGGCTCGCTGACCTTCATCCTCGCGGCGATCGGGCAAAGCTTTTCGGGCGCGCTGGCGCTCGGTCTCGCGCTGGCGCTGTCCTCGACCGCGCTGGTGCTCAAGATCACCGAGACGACCACGCCGGTGGGCCGCGCCGCCCTGGCCATGCTATTGTTCGAGGATATCGCGCTGGTGCCGATCATCTTCCTGCTTGGCGCGCTGGCGCCCCACGCGGGCAGCGGTGTGGATGAACTGCTCCACACCCTGATCTGGGGCACGGTGGTGATCGCCACGCTGCTGATCGCGGGCCGCTACCTGCTGCCCCCCCTCTTCGCCCAGGCCGCCCGCACCAAGAGCCCGGAACTGTTCCTCGCCGCCAGCCTGCTGGTAGTGATCCTCTCCTCGCTCGCAACGGCGGCGGTGGGTCTTTCACCGATCGTCGGGGCGCTGGTTGCCGGCCTGCTCATCGCCGAGACCGAATATCACGCCGAGGTCGAACAGATCATCGAGCCGTTCAAGGGCCTGGCGCTAGGCGTCTTCCTCATCACCATCGGCATGAGCATCGACCTTGCGGTGGTCTGGGAAAACCTCGGCTCGATCCTGATTGCGACGGTAGTGGTGATCGTGCTCAAGGCCATCGTCACCGGGTTGATGCTGCGCATCATGGGCGCCCGGCGCGGCACCGCGACCGAGACTGGCATCCTGATGTCCAGCCCTTCCGAAACCACGCTGATCGTGCTGACGGCGGCCACTTCGGCGCAGCTCATCCAGCCCGGCACCGCGCAGTTCTGGCAGATCGTCACCGCCCTGGGTCTGACGATCACCCCCCTGCTCGCGCTCGGCGGCAAGATCATGGGCAAGCGCGTGGACGCCGGCGATGCCCCGCGTCAGCCTCCGGTGGAAGACGACAGTAAGCCGCGCACCCTTATCGTCGGCTTCGGGCGCATCGGGCACCTCGTCGCGGACATGCTGGCCCATCATGGCCGCCCTTACCTCGCGGTAGATAGTGACACGGACCTGATCGCCGATGGCCGCCGGCGCGGTTACAACGTCGCCTTCTGCGATGCCGGACGCGGTGATGCTCTGCTGCGCCTCGGCGCGGGCGAAGCGGCGGCGGTGATCCTGACTATGGACGTGCCCGTCACCGCCCAGCGCATCGTGCGCAAGCTGCGCCTGCAGTTTCCCGACCTGCCAATCCTCGCCCGCGCCCGCGACGCCGACCATGCCGCCCAGCTCTACCGCGCCGGGGCCAGTTACGCCGTGCCCGAAACGCTCGAAAGCTCGCTGCAGCTATCGGAAGCGGCGCTGGTGGAAACAGGCGTGGCGATGGGCCCGATCATCGCCTCGATCCATGAGAAGCGCGACGAATACCGCGAAATGATCATGGAACGCGGCGGGTTGTCGGAAAAGCCCTCGCTCAAGTCCGCGCAACTGCGCGAGCCGAAAAAGGCCTGAAGGCGGCCCTTTTCCCTGCTCTTGAGAAGACGAGGCTTCTTACCCGTCAACCCTCGGCTCAAACACCGACCAGCCGGTGCGCTGGACAAGCCGCTCCAGCGCCAATTGCCCCAGATGCGAATTGCCTTCCTCATTCAACCCCGGCGACCACACCGCAATGCTGGCGATCCCCGGTGCGACCGCAAGGATGCCCCCGCCCACGCCGGACTTCCCCGGCAGGCCGATGCGAAACGCGAAGTCGCCCGAATTGTCGTAATGCCCGCAGGACATCATCAGTGCATTGATACGCCGCGCCCGGCTTTGGGTAATGAGACGGTGCCCCTCGACCCGGCCCCCGTTCATCAGATAGCGCCCCGCAAGCGCCAACTGCCGGCAACTCATCGCCAGCGCGCAAAAATGGAAATAGGTCCCCAGCACCATGCCGATATCGCCGTGGATATTCCCGAAGGCCCGCATGTAGTTGGCCAGCGCGATGTTGCGAAAGCCAGTGTCATGCTCGGCCTGTGCCACGGCCTCGTCGATGCGAATCGTATCGTCGCCCACCAGTTCGCGCACGAAGCGCAGCATCTGCCCGATCGCCTCGCGCGGCCGCAGCCCTCCTAGCAGCACGTCGCACACGACGATGGCGCCAGCGTTGATGAAGGGATTACGCGGGATTCCCTGCTCGGTTTCAAGCTGAACGATCGAGTTGAAGGCGCTACCAGAAGGCTCCCGTCCCACGCGCCGCCACAACTGGTCCCCCACCGCGCCCAGCGCCAGCGTCAGAGCAAAAACCTTGGAAATCGACTGAATCGAGAACGCTTCCTCGGCATCCCCCGCAGTGTGGACCGCGCCATCGGCCATGACCACCGCCAGCCCAAACTTGTCGGCGGGGACCGAGGCCAGCGGCGGAATATAGCTTGCGACCGTACCGCGATCCTCAATCCCGCGCATCTCCTCGGCGATTTCGGTGACGATGTCGGCAATCGACGAGGCTGATACTAGCACCCAAATCCCCCTCGCCCGGCACAAACGATGCGCTCAGTCCTTCTGGCCATGTACCACGGCAAGGCCAAAAGGCTGCTTCAACCGGCGTAACCGCGCGGCTTCTTCCCAAAGCAGCGTCTGCGGCTCCCCCTCGGGCGCGAGGCTGGCGAGAAATCCGCCTTTCGCCGCCTCCAGGGTGACGCGAAGCACCTCCTCGGTCGCCCCCTTGCTACTCTCGTAACGCTCGACGTAGCGGAATGCGAACCCGTCCGCAGTACGTTCCAGCGGAGCAGTGTACGACGCGTTGCACCAGCCCTCGCAGATCACCGCTTCGACCATCGGCCGGCCGCCTTGCGCAAAGAAGCGTATTTCCATGCCGCCAAGGTCGCCGGTTTCCTCCGACATGCGAACCGATCCGAAAAGCCCCTGAGGCCAAACCGCTGCCGCCGGCTTGGCCGCAACCGGCAGCGCAGACAGCAACGCCAGCATTACACCAAATAGCCCTGCCAGAGGTATGCGAGGGCGGATCACCCCGCCAGCGCCGCCTTGACCGCCGCGATGGCCTCTGCCGCCTTGTCGCCGTCGGGTCCGCCGCCTTGCGCCATGTCCGCGCGGCCGCCGCCGCCCTTGCCGCCCAGAGCCTCGACGCCCTTACGGACGAGTTCGACGGCGCTGACGGTGGCGACGAGGTCTTCGGTAACGGCGGCAGCGATGCTCGCCTTGCCCTCATTCACTGCAACGATCACTGCAACGCCCGAACCAAGCCGCTGCTTGGCCTGATCGAGCAGTCCGCGCAGTTCCTTAGGATCGAGCCCTTCAAGGACTTGCCCGGAGAACCTTACCCCATTCACTTCCTCGTCTGCAGCCTCAGCCTTGCCCGAACCGCCGCCCAGCGCGAGCGCCTTTTTCGCTTCGGCCAATTCGCGCTCCAGCTTGCGGCGCTCGTCGAGCAGCGCGGCAACGCGGGCCTCGACGTCCTCCGGCGTGGTGCGCAGAAGCCCGGCAGCGTTCTTGAGCGCGTCCTCGCGGCCAACCAGCCACTGGCGCGCGCCTTCGCCAGTCATCGCCTCGATACGGCGCACGCCCGAAGACACCGCGCTTTCCGCAACGATGCGGAACACGCCAATGTCGCCAGTGGCGCGCACGTGGGTGCCGCCGCACAGCTCCACCGAATAGGAGCGGTCGCCCGAATTGCGGCCCATCGAGAGCACGCGAACTTCATCGCCGTACTTTTCGCCGAACAGCGCCATCGCGCCAGCGGCAACGGCATCATCGGGTGCCATCAGGCGGGTGAGTACCTGTTCGTTAGCCCGGATCTCGGCATTCACTTCGGCTTCGATCACCGCCACGTCCTCGTCGGTCAGCGGCTTCGGATGCGAATAGTCGAAGCGAAGTCGCTCCGCCCCGACCATCGAGCCCTTCTGGGTCACATGATCGCCAAGACGGTTCCGCAATGCCGCATGCAGCAGGTGCGTGGCCGAGTGGTTGGCGCGGATCGCATCACGGCGCTCGCCATCGACCATGAGGTTGACGACATCGCCCACCTTGATCGTGCCCGCTTCGAGACGTCCGTTCATCGCATGAAGACGGCCGAGCGGTTTGGCAGTATCCTCGATCGTGATCGCAAGCGCACTGCCGCCCGCACCGGCGCCGCCAGTAATGGTACCGGCATCGCCGACCTGACCGCCCGATTCGCCGTAGAATGGAGTCTGATTGGTGAGGACAATGACGCTCTCGCCCGCAGTGGCCGTTTCCACTTCCTTGCCGTCCCGCACCAGCGCAACGACGCGGCCTTCGCCGCTGGTCGAGGTGTAACCGGTGAACTCGCTGGCGCCTTCGCGCTCGGCAATGTCGAACCACACTTCACTGTCGGCGGCCTGGCCAGAGCCCTTCCACGCAGCGCGGGCAGCAGCTTTCTGCTGCGCCATGGCGGCATCGAAGCCGGCCTTGTCGACGGCGATGCCGCGCGAACGCAGCGCGTCCTCGGTCAGGTCGTAGGGGAAGCCGAAGGTATCGTAGAGTTTGAACGCGGTTTCGCCAGGCAGCTCGCCGCCTTCACCGAGGTCTGCGGTCGCTTCATCGAGCAGCTTGATGCCGTTCGAGAGGGTGCGGCGGAACTGGATTTCCTCGCGCTCCAGCGTTTCCTCGATCAGCGGCTGCGCGCGGCCAAGTTCGGGATAGGCCTGGCCCATTTCCGCAACGAGCGCCGGCACCAGGCGGTGCATCAGGGGATCACGCGCGCCCAGCAGATGCGCGTGGCGCATGGCACGGCGCATGATGCGGCGAAGAACGTAGCCGCGACCCTCGTTGGACGGCAGCACGCCATCAGCCAGGAGGAAGCTGGTCGAACGCAAATGGTCCGCGATGACCCGGTGGCTGGCACGGCTGTCGCCCTGCGCGGCCACGCCGGTCAGGCTTTCGGACGCGGCAATGAGCGCCTTGAAAGTGTCAATGTCGTAGTTGTCATGCACGCCCTGCATGACCGCCGATACGCGCTCCAGGCCCATGCCGGTATCGATCGAAGGCTTGGGCAGGTTGCCGACGATCTCGCCGGCCGACTGCTCGAACTGCATGAACACAAGGTTCCAGATCTCGATGAAGCGGTCGCCGTCCTCTTCCGGCGACCCCGGAGGGCCACCCCAGATATGGTCGCCGTGATCGAAGAAGATTTCCGAGCAGGGTCCGCACGGGCCTTCATCGCCCATCGCCCAGAAGTTGTCCTTCGTGGGGATGCGGATGATCTTGCTCTCAGGCAGGCCGGCGATCTTCTTCCACAGGTCGAACGCTTCGTCGTCGGTGTGGTAGACGGTGACCAGCAGCTTCTCGACCGGGAGCGCCCATTCCCTGGTCAGGAGGTTCCAGGCGTTGGTGATCGCCTGCTCCTTGAAATAGTCGCCGAAGGAGAAGTTGCCCAGCATCTCGAAGAAGGTGTGGTGGCGGGCGGTGTACCCTACATTGTCCAGATCGTTGTGCTTGCCGCCTGCACGCACGCACTTCTGCGAGGACGTGGCGCGCGGGACAGAACGGGTCTCGAGGCCCGTGAACACGTTCTTGAACGGCACCATGCCGGCGTTCACGAACATCAGCGTCGGGTCGTTGTAAGGAACGAGCGGCGCTGACTGAACGGCCTCGTGACCATTGCTGGCGAAATAGTCGAGGAAGGACCGGCGGATTTCGTTGGTCGTCTGCATAGTTCGGGCCGATAATGCACGTGCGCGAGGTCGGCAAGCGCTTGTCTGCGGTCAGACTGTTCGGGAATCACGATAAGACGGTCGAATTCCGCCTCGCTGTGGCGAAGACAGCCCACTGAAGCGATCGTGCGCCATGTGCGGATGGACACGGGGGTCTACGGCAAGTTGCGTAGACCCCACCATTTTGCAGATGGCCCCTCCCCGAGCAAGCTCGCGGAGGGATTGGTTTTTAGTCGTCGTCGCCTTCGGACGGACCGACCATCATCTCTTCGGCGAGGCCTTCGGTCTTGGTGCGAATCGCCTTTTCGAGGCGGTCTGCAACCTCGGGGTTCGCCTTCAGGTAGGTCTTGGAGTTTTCACGGCCCTGGCCAATGCGGATCGAATCGTAGCTGAACCAAGCGCCCGACTTTTCGACAATACCTGCCTTGACGCCGAGATCGAGGATTTCGCCGATCTTGGAGACGCCTTCACCGTACATGATGTCGAATTCGACCTGCTTGAACGGCGGCGCGACCTTGTTCTTCACCACCTTCACGCGGGTTGCGTTGCCGACAACCTCGTCCTTGTCCTTGATCGCGCCGGTGCGGCGGATGTCGAGACGGACCGAGGCGTAGAACTTCAGGGCGTTGCCGCCCGTCGTCGTCTCAGGGTTGCCGTACATGACGCCGATCTTCATGCGCAGCTGATTGATAAAGATCACCATGCAGCGCGAACGGCTGATTGAACCGGTGAGCTTACGCAGCGACTGGCTCATCAGGCGGGCCTGAAGACCAACGTGGCTGTCGCCCATCTCGCCTTCGATTTCCGCGCGGGGAACCAGTGCAGCCACCGAGTCCACCACCAGAACATCGATCGCGTTCGAGCGGACCAGCGTGTCGACGATTTCGAGCGCCTGCTCACCCGTATCGGGCTGCGAAACGATCAGTTCGTCGATGTTGACACCCAGCTTCTTGGCATAGACCGGGTCGAGCGCGTGCTCTGCGTCGATGAACGCGGCGGTGCCGCCGGTCTTCTGCGCTTCGGCGATGACGTGCAGCGCCAGGGTGGTCTTGCCCGAACTTTCCGGGCCGTAAATCTCGATTACGCGGCCGCGCGGCAAGCCGCCGACGCCAAGCGCGATATCGAGGCCGAGCGAACCAGTTGAGATCGCCTCAACCTGCATCGTCTCCTTCGAGCCCAGCTTCATCGCCGAGCCCTTGCCGAACGCCTTGTCGATCTGGGCAAGCGCTGCCTCTAGCGCCTTTTGACGGTCCATTGCGTCCTTTTCCTTGCCTTCCTGGATCAGCTTGAGCTGAGCAGCCATGTCTCTTCCCTTTTGCTACCGGGCTGACCGGAAAGGTCAACGTCACGAAAGGGTATGTATTCTCTTTGTTCTCACAGAACAAGAGGAGAACTTCGGCGGATTTCCGTTTTTTAACGGCGGCCTGCGGTGCGAATCAGCTCTGGGCCATATGCGCCAGAACTTCCCCGACTTTTTCTGAAAGCTGCTGTACCGAGAAAGGCTTGGGCATGAACCAGGCATTGGGAATGCCAATCTGCTTGCGCAGTTGCTCCTCGGCATAGCCCGACATGAACAGAACCGGCAGATTCGGAGCGAAGCGGCGAATCTCGCGGGCCATGGCCGGGCCGTCCATCGTCGGCATGACGACATCCGAAACCACGATGTCGAACTTGCCGCCTTCCTGCACCAGTTCCAGCCCTTCCTCCCCGTCGCGTGCGCAGGTGACCTGATAGCCCTGGCGGGTGAGCGCGCGTTCGGCGACGATGCGTACCGGATCCTCGTCCTCGACCAGAAGGATCGAGCCGCCGCCCGCCCACTGGGTCGGCGGGGGTACGGGCTTGGCCTGTGCGATCTCGGGGGTGCTGCCCGGGGCCACGTGGTGGACCGGCAGGTAGACCGTGAAGCGCGTTCCCTTGCCCACTTCGCTCTCGGCGAAGATGAAGCCACCGGACTGCTTGACGATGCCGTAAACGGTCGAGAGGCCCAGACCGGTGCCCTTGCCCTGTTCCTTGGTGGTAAAGAAGGGTTCGAAAATCTTGCCAAGGATTTCAGGGGGAATGCCGCCGCCCGAATCCTCGACGATGAGCGCGGTATATTCGCCCGCCGGGATGATCTCGCTACGCATCGCGCGCACGTCGGTCGTGGTGACCTTGCGGGTGGCCAGGACGAGGCGGCCCGAGGCGTCCCCGCGCGACTGCATGGCGTCGCGCGCATTGACGGCAAGGTTGACGATGACCTGTTCGAGCTGGGTCGGATCGGCGCGTACCGGGCCAAGATCGCGGTCGTGGGTGACGACAAGCTGGATCTTCTCGCCGATCAGGCGGCGCAGCATCTGCGAGACGTCGGCGACGATATCAGGCAGCTGAAGCGTTTCCGGGCGCAGCGTCTGCTGGCGCGAGAAGGCCAGCAACTGGCGGGTCAGCGAGGCGGCACGGTTGGAATTCGCGCGGATCTGCTGGATGTCGTCATAGTCCGAATCGCCGGGCGTATGGCGCATCAGCATGAGGTCGCAGGTGCCCAGGATCGCGGTGAGTACATTGTTGAAATCGTGCGCTACGCCGCCCGCAAGCTGGCCGACCGCCTGCATCTTGGTGGCTTGCGCGACCTGGCGCTTGAGGCGGATTTCCTCGGAAGTATCGGTCAGGCCCAGCAGGACCGCAGCTTCTCCCAGCCCGCGCACGCCCGCGAGGCTGAGCGAAACCGGGTCCTCGGGCTGCGCCACCAGACGGATGGCAAGGTCGCCCGCAGCAGCAGGCCCCTGCGCGAAGCGGCGGATCGCTTCCGACAGGGCGCGCTTGTCGTCCTTGACGACGAGGTCGGTGGGGTAGGTCGGCGGCTCATGGCCTTCGTGGCCAGCTGCGCGCATGAAGGCGGGGTTGGCGAAGAGCAATCGCCCATCGCGGTCAGCCATGGCGAGGCCGAGCGGCAACTGGCTGAGCAGCGCTTCAAGGTGCGGCGCGGCGCCCGTGCCGCCGGCGCTGGCGCCAATGCCCTGCCCTGCCTCGATGACCAGCATCAGCGAAGGCGTGGTGTTGGGGTCAGGCTCGCTCGCACTGTCGGGGTCGGCAACGGGAACGTGATAGAGCACCAGCGCCCCGCCGCGTCCGCTGTCACGGGCCCAGCCGATGCGCTCGCCCTCCTCCTGGCTGAGCAGGGAGACGAAATCGGTGCCGGTCACGTCGACCTTGGCATCGCCGACGGCGCGCTGGGCAAAGCCCGTACTCGCGGCGCGGATCGTCCCGTCGGGATCGACAAGCGCTGCGGCGATACCGGCCTTGGCGAGGCCGCGCCCAAGCTTGCCGTCAAGCTGCCCGACGATTTCGGCCACAGCGTCGGTCGCGCTCTCGGCAGAGATGCGCCAGACCAGAAAATCGTCACCGCGCCCGGCCCGGCGCACGTCGGCGCGCCAGTGCCTGCCCTCCTCGTCGGCGATATCGGCGGTGCCGTGGCCGTCGCGCCAGGCGCGGCGTGTTGCGTCGGCAAGGCGTTCGAGCGAGGGATGGGTGACAGGCAGGCGCGGTGGAGCGCTGCCGGCGCCGAACCACGCCTCGAAGCAGGGGTTGCCGCAAGTCAGGCGGCCGGCTCGGTCCGTGACGGCGATCGCCATGTCGGGCCGCTCGATAGCGGCTACTGTGACGGACCAGTCAGGCTGGGCGAAATCGGCATCGGTGACCGGCGCGCGGCGGCGCGAGAGCGCCCATGCGAGAGCGCCCAGTCCGGCCATAGCCGCAACGAAGACGGCCATCAGCAGCCCATCACCCGAGACCAGCCAGACCAGCCCGGCGCTGAGCAGAAGGGCGACGGCAACGACCAAAAGGTCAGGGCCAGGTCCTACTCGATCGGCGGCCCGATCGGCGCTCACCTTCATGCAGCGTTTTCCGACTTGGTGGGGACGGGAGCGGAGCCGCGGGCGACAGCGCTGTCGGGCCGCGGCGGACGCAGGCGGCGGGCATGGTGCTTGCGGCCGATCCACCAGCGCCAGAACCACATCGAAAGGACATAGCCCAGTGCGGCGCATACGGTGGAAATCACGAAGAGACCCACGAGCAGCGCCGGGGCGGCGTCGGACAGAAGCCAGCGGCCCCACTCACCCACTCCTGCCCCGCTTTCGTACAGGGCGTAGAAGGTCGACAGGTCGGCGTGATAGCCCAGATGGTTGCCCAGCCAGATCGACGCGGCGAGGATGAAGGGCGTCGTCGCCGGATTGGACAGGAAAGTCATCGCCGCAGCCAGCGGGATATTGCCGCGGAACGGCACGCACATCAGCGCGGCGCCGACGATCTGGATGCCGGGAATCAGTGCGAAGATGCCCACCAGGAGGCCGACTGCAACACCGCGCGGGACCGAGCGGCGGGTGAAGCGGAACAGTTCCTGCCGGCGCGCAAGGGGCGCCGTGAAACGGTTGCCCTCAAGCTGCTCATGCGTCGGCATCTGCCGATGGAGCCACGCCGCCATGCGAGAAAGCATCGCGCTCATATCATCCGTGGTCGCGCATGATGCGGGCCTGATCGCGCTTCCATTCGCGGTCCTTGATGGTGGTGCGCTTGTCAGCCGCGTTCTTGCCCTTGGCAAGCGCCAGCTCGACCTTGGCGCGGCCCCGGCTGTTGAAGTAGATCGACAGCGGCACCAGTGTCATGCCCTTGCGCTCTACCGCGCCCTGAAGACGCGAAATCTCGCGCTCATGCAGGAGGAGTTTGCGGGGGCGCTTGGGAACGTGGTTGAAGCGGTTGCCGTGGCTGAACTCAGGCACGTTGGCGTTGACCAGCCAGCATTCGCCCCCGCGAATCTCCGCGAAGGATTCGACAATCGAACCCTCGCCGAAGCGGAGCGATTTCACTTCGGTACCGGTAAGCGCAATTCCCGCCTCGAACTTGTCCTCGATGAAGTAATCGAAACGAGCCTTGCGGTTTTCCGCGACGGTCTTGGCTTTGTCGAAAAGGGAGTTTTGGGGGCGTGCCATGATTAGCCGCATGTAGGGATGTGCGCGGCAAAAGAAAACGCCCCATCTCGACGCTTTCGGACGGGAAATCGCACAAAGCCGGCAGACGGTTCGATCGCGGCGCGGATATATCTTCGGGTCCACCATTTTGCCGCCCGCGTCGAACTGGTGGACGGTGCAGGAATTGCCCGCCGTTTCGCCATGTCTGCGTGGGCGGCCATGCCCGGTGAGGTCGGCGAAGGCGGGATTTCCCGCCACGCCGATACCTGCAAACTGACTGCATCCGTTTTTCACGGTGACATGCAATTAATCCCCAAGTCGATCTCGCATGACTTGCACCGACGCCGAGCCTGCGAAATAGTCGACCGGTAAATCAGGGGGATATGCTTCAGGTGCGATCTAAATTCAGGGCCGTTCTGGCCGGTGTTTTACTGTTGCCGACTGCCACGGCCATCTGGCTTGCCCCCGCCGCCGCGCTGGCCGCCGAGCTCATACCGCTGGAGGCTTACGGCGAACTGCCCTCGGTCGAGGATGCTGCCATTTCACCCGACGGCGCCCGAATCGCGAGTGTCGTGCAGGACGAAGGTAAGCGCAGCATCCTTGTCGTGGGCCGGGACAACGAGGTCTACTTGCGGGGAGCGACGGGCGAGACCAAAGTCCGCTCGATCGACTGGGCGGACAAGGATACGCTGCTCGTCACCAACACCGCCACCGTATCGCTGGGCTCGCAGTTCATCGCCAGCAAGGCAGAGCTTACGGGCACGGTTATCGTATCGCTGAACGGCGCAGCCTCGGGGATGATCTTCAGCAAGAACAAGGAGATCGCCAATACTACCCGCGGGCGGTTCGGTGTGCGCACGATCGGCGGGAAGACGGTCGGCTACTTCGGCGGCATCACCCTGGACACCAGAGGCACATCTCCCCAATGGCGCCACGGCCGGTCGACACTCTACGCTGTCGACATCGCCACGAACCGCGCGCGCCACGTCGCCGGTCCCGCCGGCGAGGACCACTACAACGACTGGCTGATCGATGCCGCAGGCAACGTGGCAGTGACGATGGACATGTCGGAAAGTACCGGCACCTGGCGTATCCTCGGCCCCGACAAGCGCCAATTGGCCCGCGGCGTCGACCCTACCGGCAACGTCAGCCTCGTAAGCTTCGGCAAGGATGGCACCACGATTCTCTACAGCATCGAGGACGAGGACAAGAACACCCGCTGGTTCGAAGCACCGCTGGCTGGCGGCGAAACCAGCGAATTCCTGCCCGGCATCGCGATCGACCGGCTGTTCGTGGACCGGGGAACCGGCAGGCTGCTGGGCTATCGCAGCGCGGGCGAAGGCGCAGAGACGCGGCTTTACGACCCCACGCACCACAGCGCCGTCACCCGCATTCTGAAGGCCTTCAAGGGCCGCGAAACCCATCTTGTGGATTGGAGCCCCGACTTCGCCGAGGTCCTGGTGCGCACCGATGGCAATGGGGACAGCGGGACCTGGTATCTGGTGGACGTCAAGGCCCGCCACGCCAGCCCGATCGGATTCGAGCGCACCGCCATTCCTGCGGACGCCGTGGGGCCGGTGTCGCTGGTCGACTATACCGCGCAGGACGGGCTGACGATGAACGGTGTCCTTACCCTGCCGCCGGGGCGCAACGCGAAAAACCTGCCGGTGATCCTCCTGCCCCACGGCGGTCCCTCGTCGCGCAGCGATCCCGGGTTCGACTGGTGGGCACAGGCTTTCGCGTCGCGGGGCTATGCGGTGCTGCAGCCCAACTTCCGGGGCTCCACCAATCGCGACGACGTCTTTCGGCGCGCGGGCTTCGGCGAATGGGGCCGCAAGATGCAGACCGACATCTCGGACGGGCTTGCCGAACTGGCACGGCGCGGCGTGGTCGACCCCAAACGCGCCTGCATTGTCGGCGCAAGCTATGGCGGTTATGCGGCATTGGCCGGGGTCACCCTGCAACAGGGGCTGTACCGCTGCGCCGTCTCGGTCGCCGGGGTCGCCGACGTGATGTCCATGTACAACACCGACGTCCGCGAATCGGGTAATTCGCGCATGACGTGGAAATCTCTGCGCGAGCAGTTGGGCGATCCCAAGACTTATGCCGAGATTTCGCCCCGGCGCTTTGCCGCCAAGGCCGATGCCCCCGTACTGCTGATCCACGGCAAGGACGATACCGTGGTGCCGATAGCCCAGAGCCGGGCCATGGCCGACGCCCTGAAGGACGCCGGCAAGCCTTACGAAATGGTGGTTCTCAATGGCGAGGACCACTGGCTCTCGCGCGGGGACACCCGCAAGCAGATGCTCGCCGAAACGATGCGCTTCGTCCTCAAACACAACCCCGTCGACTGAAAGCGGCGGGGGTCAAGGGCGGGGCTCGATCCCGCAGGATTGCGTGGGTTCCGCGCGGGCTCTGCGCTGAACCCACGGCGGATCACAGCAGGCCTGCGTGGACCAGCGCATCGTCCACAGCCTGGCGTGCCTTGTCGCCACAAGGGACCAGCGGCAGGCGCAGTTCGTTCTCGATCCAGTCGTGGACCTGCGCCAGCGCGTACTTGCAAGGACCGGGCGAGCTGTCCTCGAACATGGCGTAGTGCAGCGGGTAAAGCAGGTCGTTGAGGCGGCGCGCTTCCTCGAGGTCGTTAGCGGCGCAGGCGGCCTGGAACTCGGCGCAGAGCTTCGGCGCGACATTGGCAGTCACCGAAATGCAGCCCACGCCGCCGGCCGCGTTGAACGGCAGCGCCAGTTCATCGTCGCCGCAAAGCTGCACGAAGTCCTTGCCGATGCCCATGCGGTGGTCGGTCACGCGCGAAAGGTCGCCGCTGGCGTCCTTGATGCCGATGAAGCGGCCGGGATGACGGCGGGCCAGTTCGCACACCGTCTCAGGGAGCAGGTCGGTGACCGTGCGACCCGGCACGTTGTAAAGCACGATCGGCAGGTCGATATTTTCGGCCAGATAGCCGAAGTGGGCGAGCAGGCCCTCCTGGCTCGGGCGATTGTAATAAGGCGCCACCAGCAGCGCCGCGGCGGCGCCGCACTTCTTCGAGAAGGTCATGTGCAGCAGCGCGTTGGTGGTGTCGTTGCTGCCGCAGCCGGCGATGACCGGCACCCGGCCCGCTGCCTGCTCGATGCAGACTTCGATCACGCGGTGGTGTTCGGCGTTGGAAAGCGTCGAATTTTCGCCGGTGGTACCGCAGGGGACCAGAGCGGACGAACCCGACTCGATCTGCCAGTCGACGAGGCGACGAAAAGCCTGTTCGTCGAACGCTCCGTCGCGAAACGGTGTGACAAGCGCGGGAATGGAGCCGGAGAACATGGACTTTACCTCTGGTGGTGTTCAATGATCGGCCCTGACGGGGAACCACCCCGCTGCCCGGACTTCACGTTCAGCGCCTGATAAGGAGCCTCTTTCCAAAATGTCCAGCATGTTGCGCACCCCTCACCTGCTGCTGAGCATTTCCCCAGCCATTTTTGCGGCATTCGCTTTCGCCGCGCCCTCCCTTGCACAGGCCCAGTCTTCCGACGGGCGTGAGTGGGACACGGCGCGCGCGCAGTCGATGCAATCGCACGACATGGCGGTCCATCAGTCGATCGACCGCTGGAAGCTGCTTTCCGCCAACGACCGCATGGGCTTCGCCGCCTATACCAGCTTCCTGCTGCGTTATCCCGGCTATCCCCAGCAGGACAAATTGCGCGGATTCGCGGAAAAATCCCTGCTGACAGAATCACCCGATGCGGGTTCGGTCATAGCCTTCTTCGATCGCTTTGAGCCGCTGGGCAGCCGGGCCGCGGGACGCTACGCCGTGGCGCTTTCGACGATGCGCCGCGCCGATGCGGCCGCCAATGCCATTGCCGCCTGGCGCAAGGGCGGGCTGACCCCGCAGGACGAAACCGCGCTGTACTCGCTCTATCAGAGCCGGCTGACCAGCGCCGACCACGATGCGCGCATGGATGCATTGCTGTGGCAGGGCGAAACGGCGCAGGCAGAGCGGCAGATCTCGTTCGTCTCCCCCGCCCGCCGTGCCGAGTTCATGGAGCGCCTCTCGCTGCTGCAGGGCATGGCGCCGGGGACCATGGGCGTGACTCTACCCGCACAGATTTCCTCCGATCCGGGCTATGTCTACAACCGCGCGGTGCAGGCGCGCCGGGCGGGCAACCTGCAGGGCGCGATCGCCCTGCTCGCCAATCGCCCGCCGCTAGCCCGCCCGGTGCCCGAACAGGAACTGTGGGTGAAGGAACTGCTCACCGCCGCGCGCGGAGCAGATGGCAGTAGCGCGGTTAGGATCGCCTCCTCCATCGACGACGGTTTCGCCCCCGGCACCGACATCAGCCGACTCTCCTTCCGCCTGCGGGACGATTATACGACGCTGATGTGGCTGGGCGGCACCAAGGCGCTCTGGTCGCTGGGTGACACCCGCCGCGCCGCGCCGCTGTTCTACCGCTACGGCGCCGCCGCGCAGACTCCGGGCACCCGCTCCAAGGGGTTCTACTGGGCAGGCCGCGCGCTGGCCCAGGGCGGCGACATGGCTGGCGCGAACCGCTACTTCGAGATGGCAGCGCAGTACCCGCAGTACTTCTACGGCCAGCTTTCGCTCGAACGCCTGCGCCGGCCGATCCCGAACCTCGATACCCGCTCCACTGCCGTGCCTAGCCAAGCCCAGCGCACGTCGTTCCAGTCTCTGCCGATCACTCTGGCGGTGCGCGATGTGGCCCGCGATGCCGACTGGCGCACCGGCGTCCAGTTCTTCCGCGAAATCTCCGATCAGGCGCAGGACGCCGAGGATCACGTCCTTGTCGCCGACCTAGCGCAGCAGATCGGCCGCCGCGACCTTGCGGTGATCATGGGGCAGAGCGCCCATGCCAGCGGTTACGAGGAATTCGGCCAGATCGCCTTCCCGCTGATCCCCGCGCCCGCCGGTACCAACTGGACCATGGTCCACGCCTTGGCCCGGCAGGAAAGCCAGTTCGCACAAAACGCGCTCAGCCACGCGGGCGCCAGCGGCCTGATGCAGCTTATGCCCGGGACCGCACGCGAACAGGCTGGCAAGCTGGGACTACCCTATGATCAATCGGCGCTGGTCAGCGATCCGGTATACAACATCCGTCTCGGCGACGGCTATTTCGCGCGGATGATGGACTATTACGGCGGCGCCACCCCGCTTGCCGTTGCGGCTTACAACGCCGGTCCGGGTAACGTGAACAAGTGGCTGCGCGCCAACGGCGATCCGCGCACCGGCGCTATCGAATGGATCGACTGGATGGAGCAGATCCCCATCTATGAAACCAAGAACTACGTCCAGCGCGTGCTGGAAAACGCTGTGGTTTACGAATCGATGTATCCCGGCAAGTCCGACTACACTGGCGCCAACAAGCTGACCCGCCTGATGCCAGGCAAGCGCGAGCCGGGCTGATCAGCTTTCAGCCCATGCCGTCCAGTCGGAACAGAACTCCGGCATGGGCGGCAAGGTGCGTGCTCACAGCATCCCGCACCGGAGCCAGATCGCGGCGCTGCCACAGGTCGCGGACCTTCGCCGGTCCCGCCATGCCCACGGCGCGCAAGGCCACGGTGACATCGCGGGGCTTATCGCCGGTGTTGAACAGGGCGAGATAACGGGCCTTGCCGTCCTCGCTCCAAGCCGACCAGGCACGGATGCCATCCTCCAGAAAATGCGGGGCATTACCCTGGCTGCGCTGGTTGACGGCAAGCACTTCCGGGTTGGTCAGCAGCGCCAGCGTCGCGGCATCGAGGTGACGCAGATCGCCGCCCATGATCAACGGTGAGCGGGCGATCGACCACAAGGTCATCAGTGTGCGCTGTTCGTCCGGCGTGAAGCGGGTATCGCGCTCACCCAGTGCCAGTCGGCCCAGCGGCAGCATGTCGGCATCGGGCCAGGAACCGGGGCCGCGATAGGGCGTCCAGTTTTCCAGCCGCGTGAACTGTGCTTCGAGCTGCGCCCATTCGTCCCAGAAATCGTCGGAAATGCGCCACATCTGGGCATGCCGGCGAACATGCTCGCCCCGTAGCACCGGCGTTTCGCCCGGTGACAGGCTGAGCATCATCGGCCGGCCGCAACGAGCGATGGCCTTGGCGGCCGCCTCGATCTCGGGCGCGTGGGCATCGTAGGGGCGGCTCATGTCGTCCATCTTGACGAAGTCCACACCCCACGAGGCGTAGAGCCGGAACAGCCCGTCGTAGTAGTCCTGCGCACCCGCCTTCGTCATATCGACGCCGTACATGTCCGGATTCCACGAAGAGATGCTGGAGGTATCGGCGATGTCCTGCGCACGGTAGGCGGTGCCCAGCACCGGCAGGTTCTGCTTCACCGCATGTCGAGCGATGCCGCGCATTACGTGGATGCCGAACTTCAGCCCCATCGCGTGGACCTTCGCCGCCAGCGGCGCAAAGCCCCTGCCCTCTGCCGCCGAGGGAAAGCGGTTCGGCGCAGGCACCAGCCGCCCGTGGGCATCCAGCGCCGGGACCGGGTTGGCGTTGTAGGTGTAGCTGCTCGCCTCGGGCTCATACCACTGGATGTCGACGGTGAAGACGTCGTAGCCGGAGGGCAGCAGCTTATCGCGCATGATCGCTGCGGTTTCGAGCGCCTGCGTCTCGGTGATTGTGCCTGCGAAACTGTTCCAGCTGTTCCAGCCCATCGGCGGGCGCGGCGCCAGCGTGGTCGTCGGTTGCAGGGCTGTCGGTTTCAGGGCGGAGCCGGCCGGCGCCGGAGCGGACGCCGACGCAGCGCCTGCCTCGAAACCCAACCCTCCCAGCGAAACCGTGGCCGCAAGAATCGCCGTCCGGCGCGACATATCCATGGCAGTGCTCCCTCTCTCCGCCTTCATAGCCGGAGTTATTTGTCGGACTAATGAAAGCAATGCAACCGGGGAGAGTACATGTTCCAGGTCTTGGCCGGCCTCGCCCGGCTATCTAAGCATCCGATATGAATCTCACCGGTCCCCCGATCAGCCCCGCAGGGATGTCTTCCCTGCGCGCCCGCTACGACCATCTGCTCGGCACGGAGCGCCCGGCGATCGTCGAGATCGTATCATGGGCGGCGGGCAATGGTGACCGCTCGGAAAACGGCGACTACCTATATGGCCGCAAGCGCATGCGCGAGATCGACCGCGAACTGTCCTACCTCGCCCGCCGCATGAAAGCGCTGCGCGTGGTCGATCCTTCCGCGCAGAGCGAGCGCGGCAAAGTCTTCTTCGGCGCTACCGTGGAACTGGCCGACGAGGAGGACGAGCGCCTCACCCTCACCATCGTCGGCGATGACGAACAGGACGCCTCCGCTGGCCGCATCGGCTGGAGCGCCCCCATCGCTCGCGCCCTGCGCGGCGCCGCCGTGGGCGACCTGCGCATCGTGCGCCTGCCCTCCGGCGAGAAGGAATGGGAGATCATGGCGATCACTTATCCTTAGCTTCACTTTGCCTTTCGCGCCGACCTCGGCTTAACGGGCGGCATGGAACTGACCGTCGAAGCCTTCTCCTTCCTGATCGCCATCGCCTTTCTCGCAGGCGGGGTGGATGCGCTTGCAGGCGGCGGCGGACTGCTGACGATCCCGGCGCTCATGGCCGCCGGGATACCGCCCGTCTCGGCGCTGGCGACAAACAAGCTGCAAAGCACCATCGGCACCGCATCGGCTTTCCTGACCTTCCACCGCGCCGGTCATGTCGACCTGAAGGCTTTTGCGGTCCCGGCGCTGGGTGCCTTCCTCGGCTCTCTGGCGGGAGGCACCGCCGTCCAGTTCATCGAGCCGGCGTTCCTGGCGGCCTTCGTGCCGGTCCTGCTGATCGCGATGGGCCTGTACTTCCTGTTCGCCCCGCCGATGAGCGAAGTGGACCGCCATGCCCGTATCGGCCGCCGCGGGCTGACCCTGATCACCACCGGCATCGGTTTCTACGACGGTTTCTTCGGCCCCGGCACCGGATCGTTCATGACCACCGCGCTGGTGGCGCTGGGCGGGCTCGGCCTGGTCCGGGCCATCGCCAATACCAAGTTCCTGAACCTTTCCACCAACATCGCCGGCCTTGCCGCGATGATCGCGGGCGGCAAGGTGCTGTGGCTGCTGGGGGCCGGGATGGCCGCCGCCAACGTCGCGGGAAACCAGGTCGGCGCGCGGCTGGCCATGCGTTTCGGCGGAAAAGGCGTGCGCCCCCTGTTGGTGGTCATGTCGTTCGCGCTGACGATCAAGCTGCTGTCCGACCCGGACAACCCGCTGTGGAGCTTGTTCTAAAGCGTCTTCTAATCAGGTGGAGATGATGACGCGGCAAACCGAAAACTCCCTCACCGCGCCATGCGGTTCCAGGCGTCGAGCGCGGCGATCTTGTAGGCTTCCGCCAGCGTCGGATAGTTGAAGGTGTTCTCGATGAAATAGTCGATCGTGCCCTTCAGGTTCAGCACCGCCTGGCCGATGTGGATCAGTTCGGTCGCGCCCTCGCCGATGATGTGGACGCCCAGCAGGCGACGGGTCTTGTTCGAGAAGATCATCTTCATGAGGCCCTGCTGCAGGCCCATGATGTGGCCCCGGCTGGTCTCGCGGAAACGGGCGATACCTGTCTCGTAGTTGATGCCCCGTTCCCGCACTTCCTGCTCGGTCATGCCCACTGTCGAGATTTCGGGCACCGCGTAAATGCCATAAGGGAAGAACGCGGGCGCCGGCGGCAAAGGCAGGCCAAAAGCATGGCAGGCAGCGATGCGCCCCTGCTCCATCGAGGTCGAGGCGAGGCTGGGAAAACCGATCACATCGCCGGCGGCATAGATGTGCGGCACAGCGGTCTGGTACGTCTCGGGATTGACGGATAGGCGCCCGCGCATGTCGGTCTTCAGCCCGCAGGCATCCAGCCCCAACCCGGTTGTCGCGCCCATGCGCCCGGCGCAGTAGAGCAGCATCTCGCTGCGCACCGTCCGCCCGTCGCCCAGCGTGGTGACGACACGCCCATCCGCGCCCTTCTCAACTTTCGCGGCGGGAGAACCGAGCCGGAAGGTAACGCCCCGGTCGCGCAGCTGGTTCACGAACTCCTCGATGATCTCCCGGTCGACGAAATCGAGGAACGTCTCGCGCGGTTCTATCACGGTGACGGCGACGTCGAGCGCCGAGAAGATCGTCGCATACTCGATCCCGATCACCCCGGCGCCGACGACCGCCAGCGAGCGCGGCAGACGCGGGATGTTCACGACCTCGTCCGAATCCAGGATGTCGGGGTCGGAAAAATCCACATTGTCAGGTTGATAGGGCACCGTGCCCACGGCGATGAGAAAGCGCTCCCCCTCGACAATCAACTCGCTGCCGTCGGGGAAGGTCACGACCACCCGATTGGCATCCATGAAGCGCGCGAAGCCTGCCATCGTCGCCACGCCATTACGCAGGAACTGGTGCTCCAGCACATCGACCTCGTGGTCCAGCGTCTTGCCAAGACGGATCGATAGGTCCTCGCTACCGATCTCCTTCTTGACCCGGTAGGAGCGCCCGTAGAATCCTCGCTCGCGCCAGCCTGAAAGGTTCAGCGCGGTTTCGCGCAGGGTCTTGCTGGGGATCGTGCCGGTATGCACGGATACTCCGCCGACACGCTGGCGTCCTTCGATAACAAGGACGGACTTGCCCAGCTTCGCCGCCTGAATCGCCGCGCGCCGCCCCGAAGGGCCGCTGCCGATCACGATGAACTCGTAAGCCATGGTCAACTCCAGCAAAGCGCGGCAGCAACGCCCAAGCGTGAACTGTGCGGCCGCCCATGTTGCAACGCAACAACCAATCCGCCGCATCCGGTTCAATGCGGGGAACGCTTTCCAATGCGGGAGGATAGCCCCTATAGGCTCCGCTATGCGCCGATCCGCCTTACGCCTGCTTGCGTTGCCCGTGCTGATGGCACTCGCCGCGTCGCCCGCCCTCGCCCGCGAGAGCCTTGGCCTTTACGGCAACTGGGGCGCGTTTCGCGATCCGCTGGTTCCGCGCTGCTATGCTATCGCCATGGCCGACCCCAGCGCCATGAGCCGCGACTACCAGCCCTATGCCGCGATCGGCAGCTGGCCCCGGCGCGGCGCGCGCAGCCAGGTACACCTGCGTCTCTCGCGCAAGCTTGCGCAGGGCAAGCAGGTCACCTTGCGCATCGGCGGCCAACGCATCGTGCTGACGGCCGGCGGCGGCGACGCCTGGCCCAGCAGCGATACCGACAACGCCGCGATCGTCGCCGCCATGCGCTCGGCCCCATCGATGACGGTGTATGCGCGCGATGCGAAGGGGCGTCCTTTCGCCAATACCTGGGCGCTTCCGGGCGCGGCCTCGGCGATGGATGCGGCGCTGATCGGCTGCGCAAGGATACGATAGGCGCGCTGTCCCCCGAACTAACCCAAACGAAGAGGGCGGCGCCTCCCAGCGCCGCCCTTCCCTCGCCGCGAGGTGAGTCTGCTTAGAAACGCACGCCTACGCCCGCCATCACCTGGTGACGGTCGAGGTCCAGGTCGAAGCGCTGGCCGTCGGGGAAGTCGCCGGTATAGTCGAGTTCGCCCTTCTCGTAGTTCGAGTAGCGGTACTCGAGCTTCGCGAAGACGTTGTTGGTCACCGCCTGCTCAACGCCAGCACCGATGCGCCAGCCGTCCGCGTCGATGTCCCTGTTGGTGGTGACAGTGCCGCTGGCATTGCGCACGTCGAACTTGGCGTTGGTATAGCCGCCCTTGGCGTAGATCATCGTCCTGGGGCTCACGACGTAACCGAGGCGCGCGCCGACATAGAGGTCGCGGTTGGTCTTGACGTTGCCGATGCCGAAGCCCTCGAAGTCGCCGTCGTTGAACTTTGTCTTGGCGGTGGACCAAGTCACTTCCGCCTCGGGACCGACGACCACGTTGCCGAAACGCATATCGTAACCCGCGCCCACCCCGTAAGCGAAGCCGTCGATCGACTGATCGTTGTCTTCATTGACGTCGTCGTCGACGCTGCTTCCGGCCTTGGACACGTCATATCCCATCAGGGCCTCGACGTGGAAGCCCGAGAACGATTCCGCCGGGCCCGCGTCCTGCGCCAGGGCCGGGGCAGAAGCCATCGCGGAACCGGCGGCGAGACAGACAAGGATCTTCTTCATAAAGGTACTCCGATCATTCCATGCGGCGGTTTTTCCGCCTTTCCATCCAGCGGATTTCTCCGCCTTGGACTGATGAAATGCCGCTCGGAGCGGCGGAGTTTCCTGAACCTAACACAACGAAATCATTGATGTTTTCCGGCAACACTCAGTCGACATATGGAATGTTTTGCGCGCTGGGACGAGGGAACTGGATGGTGGCCCGCACCGTTCGCGCAGGCCCGCCATGCCCGCGCGAGGGGGGCCATCTTCCGTTTTGCCCCCGGATGCCCTATATGCCCGCCCATCATGTCAGACACGAACGACCTCCCAGCCGGCGCAGCCGCCGCTGCCGGCCTCATGCCGATCCCGGGCCATATCGACCCCATGCCGGTGCCGCGCCCCGGCATCGTAGACGGTGTGACCCCGCGCGACGATGGCCGCATCGACCTCCTCGGCCTGCCGAAGAAGCGCATCGCCGAACTGTTCGAAAGCGCCGGGTTGGACGCCAAGGCGGCAAAGCTGCGCGCCAAGCAGGTCTATCACTGGCTCTATCATCGCGGCGTTACCGAATTCGACGCGATGACCGACATCGCGAAGACCATGCGCCCCTGGCTGGCGCAGCGCTTTGTCGTCGGCCGCCCCGAGATCGTCGAGGCCCAGCATTCCAGCGACGGCACCCGCAAGTGGCTGCTGCGCACCGATGACGCGCACGATTACGAGATGGTCTTCATCCCCGATGCGGACCGGGGAACGCTGTGCGTCTCCTCGCAGGTGGGCTGCACGCTCAACTGCCGGTTCTGCCACACCGGCACCATGCGCCTGGTGCGCAACCTGACGGTGGGCGAAATCGTCGGCCAGGTCATGCTCGCACGCGATGCGCTGGGCGAATGGCCCAATGGCATCAGCGACACCCGCCCCGCTACCATGGCAGGCCTCGATGAGGACGAAGACGAAGGATCCTACTCGTCGGGCGGGCGCCTGCTTACCAACATCGTGATGATGGGCATGGGTGAGCCGCTGTATAATTTCGACAACGTGCGCGATGCGCTCAAGCTGGTGATGGACGGCGAAGGCCTGGCCCTTTCCAAGCGCCGGATCACGCTCTCCACTTCGGGCGTGATCCCGCAGATGGCCCGCTGCGGCGAGGAGATCGGCGTGAACCTGGCGGTTTCGCTCCACGCGGTGACCAAGGAAGTGCGCGACGAGATCGTGCCGATCAACAAGAAGTACGGCCTTGAGGATCTGCTCCAGGCCTGCGCCGACTATCCCGGCGCATCCAACGCCCGGCGCATCACGTTCGAATACGTGATGCTAAAGGACAAGAACGATTCCGACGCCGACGCGCGCGAACTCGTCCGCCTCCTGCGCAAATACGACCTGCCCGCCAAGGTGAACCTGATCCCGTTCAATCCCTGGCCCGGCGCGCAGTACGAATGCTCGACGCCCGAGCGTATCCGCTCGTTCTCGGACATCGTCTTCCAGGGTGGTATCTCGGCCCCGGTACGCACCCCGCGCGGCCGCGACATCGACGCCGCCTGCGGCCAGCTCAAGACGGCTGCAGAAAAGAAGAGCCGCGCCGAACTGGACCGCATCCATGCGGAAAAGGAAGCCGCGATGGAGGCCGAAAAGGTCGACGGCTGACTGCGCGCCCGAACTTCCACAGGCCTAGCCTGAGCGGGGTTCGGGCAAGACTATTGCCGGAGAAAGCGGCGTATCCTGAGATTCGCTTGTCCTGAGCTTTTCGAAGGACCGCGCCGTCAGGACTCGGCAGTCAGCGCCGCGACAAGGTCCTTGACCTTCTTCTGCCGCCACTGCGGCAAGGGAGCGACCAGCCAATAGCCGCGCCGGCAGGATACCGCGGCGCCTACCAGTTCGTCGCGGCCGTTGCCCCCGATACCCGCCACCAGCAAGGCCGGCACATGCGCGCGGCCCATGCCGGCAAGCGCGGCGGCGATCGCCTGTCCGGCATCACCCACCATGATCGGCGGCTTGGCGTCCTCGGCCTCTGCCTCGGCGTCAGGGGTAGGATCGCCCGGCCAGCCGATCCAGTCACCGCTGCCCACTTCGACCCATTCGGCGCTGCCCAGCGGCATCCCTTCGAGGTCGCCCGGCCCCTCGGTCCAGCGCACGGCGAGGTCGAGGTTCGCCTCGGTGAAATCGGTCATCTCGCCGTCGACGAGGATATAGCGCACCTGCGGATTGACCGCGCGGAAGGCGGCAAGGCGCGGGGCGAGCCAAGCAGCGAAGAACTCACGCGGGGCGGCGATGGTGTAGACGTGGCTGGACTGGCCCGCCTGCATCGCCTGCACCGCATCTTCGAAGTGGAGGAACCCGGTACGCAGCGCGGCAAGGCCTGCGCCCGCTTCCTCGGTCAGTTCCAAGCCCTTGCTGGTGCGGCGGAACAGCACCACCCCCATCAGGTCTTCCAGTGCGCGAATCTGCTGGCCGACGGCGGCGGGTGTGACTGCCAGTTCGTCCGCCGCGCGGGTGAATGACAGGTGCCGGGCGGCCGCATCGAAGACGCGCAGGGCGTTGAGGGGCAGGTGCGTGCGCTTCATGGCGCTTCCCTATGCGCAGGCGCGCTGCGGGGCAATGGCCCAGACTGCAGCGGCGTCAACCGGCGGTAGCGGGCGCAGCCAGCGGGAAATAGGGAATCAGTGCTTTGAACTCCCGCCCGTCCTGCCGACGGAAGGTGTAGTGCCCTTCCATCGAACCCTGCGGCGTGGAGAGCGGGCAGCCCGATACGTAATCGTGACTGCGTCCCGGCGCGAGCACCGGCTGTTCGCCGACGACGCCCTCACCCTCGACCACGTCGACTTTGCCGGTGGCGTCGGTGATACGCCAGTGGCGGGTGACGAGTTGGAGAGTCTCACCCGTCTCGTTCTCGATTCGGATGTGATAGACCCAGAACCACTTGCCCGCCTCGATGCGCGATTGCTCGGGCAGGAAATTGACGGCAACTCGTACCGTGAGGCCATCGGTGATGGCGCTATGCTGGAACAGTTCCTTCATGACGAGAGGCAGCCTAACGACGATTCCACAAGGCTACAACCGTGTTGAGAAGGCGTAGTTCCCCCACGGGACGCACCCGGGGGGAACGGAACTCAGAGGCCCACCTTCGTCAGCGCCTGATCGAAGTCCTCGATCAGGTCATTGATGTCTTCCAGGCCCACGTTGATGCGCAGCATGCCTTCGCCGATGCCCATCGCCTCGCGGCCTTCGGGGCCCATGTTGTGGTGCGTAGTCGAAGCCGGGTGGCACATCAGCGAACGCGAATCGCCGATGTTGTTCGAGATGTCGATTAGCTTCAATCCATCGAGAAGGCCCCAGGCCTGCTCGCGCCCGCCGTCCAGCACGAAGCTGAAGATCGGCCCGCAGGCATCCATCTGCTTCATCGCCAGTGCCTGCTGCGGGTGGCTGTCGAGCCAGGGGTGCAGGATCTTCGGCACGCGGCTTTCGACGAACTTGCCGAGTGCGAGCGCGTTCTCGCTCTGCTTTTTGGCGCGCAGGTCGAGCGTTTCGAGGCCCTTCAGCACCACCCAGGCGTTGAACGGCGAAAGGTTCGGCCCGGTGTTGCGCTGGAACGGCAGCAGCTTGTCGTTGATGAATTCTTCCGAACCGCAGACGGCGCCGGCGAGGACACGGCCCTGCCCGTCCATCAGCTTAGTCGCGGAATAGGCGACGACATCGATCCCGAACTCCATCGGCCGCTGCAGAGCGGGCGAACAGAAGGCGTTGTCGACGACGGTAGTGATCCCGTGCGCCTTGGCGATCGCGGCGACACCGGCGAGGTCGGCGACGTCCATAGTCGGGTTAGCCGGGGTCTCGAAGAAGAAGACCTTGGTATTGGGGCGGATCGCCGCTTCCCACTGCGCGAGGTCGCCCGCATCGATCACCGTCACTTCCACGCCGAAGCGCGGCAGGAGATGGTCGCCCAGCCAGCGGCACGAACCGAAGGCCGCGCGCGCGGTAACCATATGGTCGCCCGCCGACAGCTGGCACAGCAGCGCGGCGGTCATCGCCGCCATGCCGGTGGCCTGCGTCCGGCACGCCTCTGCACCTTCGAGCAGCGCTATGCGCTCCTCAAGCATCGCCACCGTGGGGTTTTGCAGGCGCGAGTAGGTCATGCCTTCCTCTTCGCCCATAAACCGCGCGGCGACGGTGGCCGCATCGTCATAGGAATAGCCCGAGGTGAGGAACAGCGCCTCGCTCGTTTCGCCCATCTCGGAACGCCAGGTTCCCCCGCGAATCGCGCGGGTGGCGGGGCGCCAGTTGCGGGTCTGGGTACGGTCCTGTCCGGTGGTGCGTTTCATGGCCCAAGCCTCTAGAAGCGCGGGGCTGCGAGCGCAAGCGGATGCGCATGGCGAACACCCCCCGCGAGGCACCGGCCGGGCGCCCTTGCCGAAACCTGCGAACCCCCTTATCCCGCCGCTCCGATGCCGTTGAACGCCCTACAAACTCTCAGCCCACGCGGGCAGCGCGACCCGCTCGGTTGGTGCCTTCTCATCGTTGCGCTGTTCCAAGCCCTGGCGCTGTGGCGCATCGGCACACCCACCCGCTATTACTTCGACGAGATCCACTACGTGCCAGCAGCCCTCAAGCTGCTGGACCTTATCCCGGCCAACCGCGAACATCCGCTGCTGGGCAAGGAAGTGATCGCCGGCCTGATCCACCTGCTCGGCGACCGGCCCCTGGCCTGGCGCCTGGGCCCTGCCCTGTTCGGCGGCCTTGGCCTCTTCGCCTTTGCGCGGCTGAACTGGCACCTGACCCAGCGCCGCCGGGCGACGATCGCTGCGACCGCGCTGCTCGCCACCAATTTCATGTGGTTTGTCCAGAGCCGCATCGCCATGCTCGACATGATTTCGGCGGGGCTATGCATGGTCGGGCTGTGGCAGTTCGCCGCCGCCCTGCGCGCCCGGAGAACCGGACCTGCCCGCCTGCATCTGATCGCGAGCGGAATGGCGCTTGGCCTGTGCCTCGGCGCGAAATGGAGCGCGGCCCCGGCGCTGATGATGCCGGGCCTCGCCTTCCTGATCCTGCGCCTGCGAGAGACGGGGGCCATGCGCATCGGCCGCCGGGGCGCCGGGCCGATCAAGGGCATTACGCTGACCGAAGCTGCGCTCTGGCTGGGGCTGTTCCCACTCGCGGTCTACTGGGCGACCTATCTACCGGCTATGTTCTACCCACATCACGCGGTGTCCCCCTGGGGCGTGATCGAACAGCACGAACTGATGATCCGCCTGCAGGACAGCGTGAAGAAGCCCCACCCCTACCGCACCTACTGGTATCAGTGGGTCGCGGACTGGCGGGGCATCTGGTATCTGTTCGAGAACGTCGACGGTGCCCAGCGCGGCATCGTCATGATCGGCAACCCGCTCTCGATGATCGCCGGCCTTTTCGCGCTGGTGTGGGGTCTGTGGGCATCGGCATTCCGACGCCGGTGGGACGTGCTGGCCTTTGTCGTGCTCTACGCCGCATGCCTGGGCATGTGGATCGTCAATGGCAAGCCGGTGCAATTCTATTATCACTACCTGCTGCCGGGCGCCTTCCTGATGGCGGTGCTGGCGCTGGCACTCGATTCGCTGTGGGACCGGCGGGGGCGCGGGCCCAAAGTTGCTACCGGAGTGATGATACTCGCGCTGGCGCTGTTCGCGCTGTTCTACCCGATCCTCTCGGGCTGGCCACTGCCCTTCAAGAGCGCCTACAATTTCTGGATGTGGCTGCCGAGTTGGCGATAAGGCGCCGTCGCAGGATCTTCCGCCGAAGAGTACGGCCTAATGCGGGGCCGGGGCGACGGTTCGAACCCTAAAACGGACGCGTGGTTTCCGTAGCAACGGCTTTAAACCACATCTTAGCCCAACACGCCGACCCGGATGTCGAGCTTACGACCTAAATGGTTGCAGACATCAGGATGCGGTGCGCCGGGCGCGCAGACGCAGCACGGCTACGGCCATGACCGCGCCCGATCCCGCCATCGCCATATCCTTCTGCGGGTCCCAAAGGTCGCCCTGCTGTCCGTTGTACGCCGCCCCATCCGGCCCGGCCATGAAGACCGTAAGCAGCCATTCGAAAATCTCATAGACCGCGCTGCCGGCCAACACGAATTCCACCGCGATATAGGCGGCGAGCGAGGCCGACAGCCCCTTGTGCCGCGCCAGCCAGGTTGAAATCGGATGCACCCAGCATAGCCCGAAGCTGAGATGGACCAGCCGGTCCCAAGAATTGCGCGAGAGGCCCAACGTCTGCGCAGGAGACGGCAGGCCGAGCGCGCTCGCCCAGTCCTCGTAAGGCACGAAGGAGTAGATGTAGCGCCCGCCCAGCGTATGCAGCCACAGGAACAGGCAGACGCACAGCACCGTGCTGGTCGGCATGGGCCAGCGTCGCAGCGACAGGCCGATGCCGCCGACGATGGCGAGCGTCGGCAGGTTCTGCAGCGGCGCGAGGTCGGGGTACGGCGTATCGACGAGGCTGAGCAGGGCCGCAGCCGCCGTCAGCCCCAGGAGGACGACTTGCAGGCGCGGTACGGCGATGCGCAGGCTCAGTACTTGCCCCAGACGAACTTGGAGGACAGCGCGAAGTTCCACACAGAACCCAGCACGATACCGGTGATTACCGCCAGCACGTCATGCACGCCGATGGTCTTGAGTACAGCGGCCGAACCGATGTTGGTAAGGAGACCCAGCGAACAGGTCACCGCGAACTGTGCCCAGCCGCGCATCACCGGACCGAAACCGCGCAGGCGCTTGTCGGAATAGGTCAGCTCGTTGTTGAGCACGAAGTTGAAGCTCATCGCCACGACCGCCGCTAGGGTATTGGCGATGTTGAAGGTCGTGCTTTCCGACCAGTTGCCGTAAACGAAACGCTCGGCGAAGACGAGGTGGAGCATGATCCACAGCGCGCCCAGCTGCACCAGAACGCCCATGGCGCCCACCGTGCCGAACAGCGCGAAGCGGGTCGGGATGATGCGGCCCAGCCACTTGTCGTAAAGACCTACGAGGAATTCGAACACTACGGTCTGGTCCAGCTTGCTCTCGCCTTCCGCGCGGGCGGCGAAGTTCAGGGGGAATTCCTTGACCCGAAGCGGCGTATCGACCGTCGCCAGGATATCGAGAAGGATCTTGAAGCCCACACCGGAAAGGCGGTGGGCGTCGGCGCGAAGGGTCTGCGTGCGCAGCATGAAGAAGCCGCTCATCGGATCGGTCAGCTCTACGCCAGTCACCTTGTTGGCGATCCGGTTGGCCAGACCCGAAGCCTTGACGCGATCGGGACGGCCCCAGGCTTCGGTGCTGGCGCCTTCGGCGAAGCGGGAGGCATAGGAGATGTCGAATTCGCCCGAGGCGACCGCGTGCAGCATCCCCGGCAGCAGGGCCGGATCATGCTGATGGTCGGCGTCCATCACCGCAACGATCGGCGCGGACGTGGAGCACATGCCCTCGATGGCGGCGCTGGCAAGGCCTCGCCTGCCGATGCGCTGGATGCAGCGCACACGCGGATCGATCAGCGACAGGCGACGAGCCTCGTCGGAGGTGCCGTCCGGGCTGTTGTCGTCGACGAAGATCACTTCCCAGGCAATCCCGGCCAGCGCCTTTTCAAGGCGCGCGATCATCGTCGCAACGTTCTTGCGCTCGTTATAGGTCGGCAGGACCACAGCCAGTTCGAGCGGCTTTACATAGCGCTCGCCTGCGTCTGCTGCCTGCGTAATTTCGGAACTCGTAATGTTCATGCGCCCCGGTTGTAGGTAGTCAAGGTCAAGAAACCCTTATCGCTTTTTAGCCTCGGGGCGGCAGAACGGGCAAATGTCCATTCTGCCGCACCGGCATACTCCGAAAAATGGAGTCTTTAGAGGTGTGCGAGGACCGCGTCACCGATTTCCTTCGTACCGGCATTGCCGCCCAGGTCGCCGCCCTTGACGCCCGCCGCCAACGCGGCCGCAACCGCCGCCTCGATACGCGCCGCCGGCTCTTCGAGACCGAAGGAATGGCGCAGCAGCATGGCTGCCGAGAGAATCGTCGCCATCGGATTGGCCAGGCCCTTGCCGGCAATGTCCGGGGCGGAGCCATGGATCGGCTCGTAAAGGCCGAAAGTGCCCTCGGCCCCACCTGCTTCAGAAAGGCTGGCCGAAGCCAGCAGGCCGATCGAGCCGACACACATGCTGGCCTGGTCCGAAAGAATATCGCCGAACAGGTTGCCGGTGACGATCACGTCGAAGGCGCCGGGGTTCTTCACCATCTGCATCGCCGCGTTGTCGACGTACATGTGGGTCAGTTCGACATCCGGGTATTCAGCCGAAACCTCGATCACCACGTCGCGCCAGAGCTGCGAGGTCTCCAGCACATTCGCCTTGTCGACCGAGCACAGCTTGCCGGAACGACCCTGCGCGGCCTTGAAACCAATATGGGCGATGCGGCGCACTTCGTCCTCTGCATAGGACATCATGTCCCAGCCCTGACGGCGGCCGTCTTCCAGCGTTCGGGTTCCCTTCTCGCCGAAGTACACGTCGCCCGTGAGTTCGCGCACGATCAGCAGGTCGATCCTGGCCGACACTTCCGGACGCAGCGTGCTGAGGTCCTCAAGGCCGGCGAACACTTGCGCAGGGCGCAGGTTCGCGAACAGACCGAGTTCCTTGCGCAGGCCGAGAACCGCCTGTTCGGGGCGCAGCGCGCGTTCGAGATGGTCGAGCGTGAAATCGCCAACGGCGCCGAACAGGATAGCATCAGCAGAGCGTGCGATCTCCAGCGTTTCGGCCGGAAGCGGATGGCCGTGTTTGCGGTAAGCCGCGCCGCCGACATCACCCTTGACGAGTTCGAGGCCCGGTAGTTCGAGCTTCTCAAGCACGCGCAGGGCCTGCTCGGTAACCTCGGGGCCGATTCCGTCTCCAGCAAAAACCGCGATGCGCATGGGTGTTTTTCCGCTCTGCTTCTAGGTGTCGATCCGTCCCAGCCGCTCACGCAGCTGGACGCGCGCCGCCATAACGTCTCTGCGGCGATCGGCAAGCGGGTAGCGGCCCAATTCGCGTCCGACCCGGTCGAATGTGTCCAGAAGTGCGGTCCAATCGTCATCCGGGGGGCGTGATACCGGGGTGCCGTACCCCAGCTCGCGCAGCAGCAGCACTTCATATCGTACCAGAGCCAAGGCCCAGCCGCGTGCCGACGGAGCCACGCAGATCGCCTCCAACAGCCCCTCCAGCGCACCGTACAACACGGGAAACGGCTGACGGTCGGGCAGCGCCGTTGCGGTCAGCGCCGTGACCCAGCCGATCGCCGCAGCGGGTAGAGGCTCGCTCAACCACGGCGCGCGGCTCTGTTCCAGTTCGACGCGGGCGAAAGGAAGCTGGCTTTCCGATTTCGAGCGGATTTCGGCGTCCACCCTGTTACCGGGGATCAGGACCGGCCGCAGTTGCCGCCCTCGGCCCCCTGCGACATAGGCCGCGACAAGGCCGTGCTGCTCGGTCAGGAGCCGCGCGATGATGCCGTTCTCGCCGTGCGGCAAGGCGGCACAGACGATGGCGGGCGCGCGAAAATGCATCGCTGCCGCTGTGGCCGCTCAGCCCGCGATGGGCAAGCGGCCAGTCAGCTTGAAACGGCTAAGTTCAGTTCAGGAGTTGCCGAGCTTGGCTTCGAGGGCCTCGATGCGGGCCTTGAGGTTTTCTGTCTCCGCGCGGGCGGTTGCGGCCAGTTCCTTGACCGCGTCGAATTCCTCGCGGCTGACGAAGTCCATGTCGCCCATGAGTTCCTTGAACCGCTCACGCGCACCGTCACGCGCTTCGCGGCCGACGCCCGCGAGCGTGCCGGCGGCGCTGTTCATCATCTTTACGAAATCGGCGACGAAGGGGTTTTCGCTTTGCATGGCGCCTAAATGGTACGAGTGCAGATGCCGCGCAAGAGGCTTAAATGTCGAAACGCGCCGCCGCGCCCGAACGCTGCACCCCATCGAGGCCGGGGTTTTCGTGCAGAAAGGCGAAATTGAGGTACGTCGCGAATACCAGCCACACCAGGTAAGGCACCAGCAGCGCCCCTGCCAGCGGCCGAACCCGGGCGAACAGCACAGTGGTCACGACCGCCGCACCCAGCATCAGCAGGATTACGACCAGCGCCGCCGTCATCTGGTGTGCGCCGAAGAATATCGGCGACCACGCGAGGTTGAGCGCGAACTGCACCGCAAAGCCCCCCCCGGCAATTGCGCGCCTGTGCGCACCGCGTGCCGCCAGCACCAGTGCCAGCGCTACGCCCAGCATGATATAGAGCAACGTCCAGACGACCGCGAATGTGATCGGCGGCGGATAGCCGGCCGGCTTCACCAGTTCGGCGAACCAGGGATTTTCAGGGCCGCTTTGCGACAGGGTGCCGGACAGGAAGCCCAGCAATACGATGACAGGAACGCATACGAGCAGCCAACGCATGAAACTGGCACGCAACTGGCCTGACGAGGCAAGCAGGTTCATTAGCGTGCAATTCTCCGAATCGAAGGTTTAACCAGTAATCCGCGCAGTTTGTGGAACGGCGCAGGCCCGGGCGCAATCGCCGCGTTACCTTACTGTCCCCTCTGTGCCGAAACGAGAAACTCGACATTTCCTTCCGGCCCTTTGATCGGGCTTTCGACGATTCCCTGAATTGTCCAGCCCGCGCCTTCCAACCACTCCCGCACCTCGCCGCAGACGCGTTCGTGCAGGACCGGGTCGCGCACGACGCCGCCCTTGCCCACTTCACCGCGCCCGACCTCGAATTGCGGCTTGATAAGCGCCACCAGCCGGCAGCGCGGCGCGGCCAGTCGCAGCGGCACGTCAAGCACTTTGGCGAGGCCGATGAAGCTGGCATCGCACACGACCCAGTCGCAAGGCGCGTCGATCTCGGCGGGCGTCAGGATGCGGGCGCTGGTCTGTTCCAACACGGTGACGCGCGCATCGTTTCGCAATTTCCACGCCAGCTGATTGGTGCCCGAATCGACCGCGAAGACCCTTACCGCCCCATTGGTCAGCAGCACATCGGTGAAGCCGCCGGTCGAGCTACCGATGTCCATCGCCACCGCACCGGCCGGATCGAGTTCGAAATGCTCGATCGCATGGGCCAGCTTGACCCCCCCGCGCGAAACCCAGGGGTGATCGCGCCCCCGCACCTCCAGGGGCGCGTCGTCCTTGAGGCTTTGCCCCGACTTGGCGATCTTGGTCTCACCAGAGAAAACAAGTCCGGCCAGGATCAGCGCCTGGGCGCGGGTGCGGCTTTCGGCCAACCCGCGATCGACCAGCAACTGGTCGACGCGCACTTTTGCAGCCTTGGCGGCTCCCGAGGCTCGGGACTTTTCGACAGAACGGGGCTTTGATGGGTCGGTCATGGGACAGTGCGCACTTGAGAAGGAGCCCGCCCCATTCCATACCAAGGGGATGAAGGCAAATCCGCGCAGTCGCGCCACCGTTTCCCGCTCCCTCCCGCTGGCAGCACTCACTTCGTCCATGGCGGCGTTGCTCGTGTCCGCCTGTGTCCCTCCGCCGCCGGTTTCCCCCACTGCGCCGCAGAGCGCGCGGCCCGCGCCCACACCCCCGTCC
>NZ_CACSJO010000017.1 GCF_902706195.1 Novosphingobium sp. 18050
CTTCAACCCGCAAACCTCAATCACCCTCAAATCCGGCTCATCTCCGGCAATGACGCTACGCGCCCGCCGCCTGCCCAAAATCCAAATCTTGGCCTGCGCTGACCAACACGATGAATTTTCCGGGCTAGGAACCAGAGGAGAAGCGGTCAGCTTTGAAAAATTAAGAAAAGGCGCATTATGACGCGGCGGCCAGGACATCCGAAGCTGAGGTAATGCGGTGCGTAGAAATTCTTCATATTATTCTCTACTGAAACGGTAGACTGATTGGTTGTGCCGCTTTAGGCGGAAATGCGCGAACACCGGACCTCCGGATTCCTTATCGTAACCCTTACGTCTCCGCGGCGCTTCAGCGTCTTCGGGCTCGTCCGGGTATCTGAACAACAAGGAAAAGTGCCGATCTTGTTTCAGGATTGGCGTCAGGGGGCAAACATGACTTCTTCGCGACACAGCCTTGCACTTCGATGCAAAGCTTCCTTCCTCGCCACGGCAATGCTCTCGACCGTACAGATGGCGATGGCGGATGAGGTCGTTTCTTCAGGTGAAAATGCTGCTCAGTCCGCCCAGGCAAGCGCGTATGAACCCGACGCAGACATCATGGTGACCGCGAGACGGCGCAGTGAGCGGGCGCAGGAAGTGCCGATTGCGCTAAGCGTGGTGAGCGCTGAAAAGCTGGCCCAGACCGGCGCCTATACGCTGTCGCAGATACAGCAATTGGCTCCCAGCCTGCAGATCATCTCATCGAACCCGCGTAATACCAACATCAACATCCGCGGCCTTGGTTCCAACGTGGCATTCACCAATGACGGTCTGGAGAACGGTGTCGGCGTCTACATCGACAATGTCTATTACTCGCGCTTTGGCCAGTCGCAGTTCGACCTTGTCGACCTGGAACGGGTTGAAGTGCTGCGCGGTCCGCAGGGCACCCTGTTTGGCAAGAACACCACCGCCGGTGCCATCAACATCACCAGCCGCGCGCCTTCGTTCGAGCCGGAGTTTCGCGGTGAGCTAAGCGTTGGAAACTTTGGATATCATCAGATTCGCGGATCGGGCAGCGCGGGGCTTAGTGACTGGGCGGCGCTGCGGCTCAGCGTGTCGGACACGCATCGGGACGGATACATACACAATGTGCTGACCGGGAAGGACGTGCAAAGTTATGACAACTTTGCCTTGCGCTCCCAGCTGCTGCTGAAGCCGAGCGGGGATGTGGATGTGCGGCTGATCGGTGATTTCGGACGGCAGAGCACACGCTGCTGCGTCAACCAAGTGGCCTCAGTGTTCGCTACTTATGACAGCGGTGCGCCGATCCCGAACAATTATTACGATCGCAACGCCCGGGCCGGTTACATACCGCCGTCGGTTGATCCGTTCGCGCGGTTGACGGACTACAACGGCCGCTACGAGGTTGAAATGGAAAGCTATGGCGTCTCGGGCCAAGTCGACTGGAACCTAGGCGCCTCGACGCTGACATCAATCACCGCCTATCGCTGGTGGGATTGGAATCCACAGAACGACAGCGACAACACCGCGCTCGACAGCCTGCGCACGGTGGCCATGACTAACCGCCAGCGGCAGTTCAGCCAGGAACTGCGCTTCGCCTCCGAAGGCGACAACAACCTCGACTATGTAGCCGGGCTTTACTACTTCTGGCAGCGAAACACTGGTCACAATACCATGGAATATGGCGCGGATGCTGCCGCCATGATGTTGCCGGCGGCCGTACCGCAGGCCATCGGAAACCTCGCGCTTGACGGCTTCCGAACGGAAGCGTTCTCCGACCCGTCGACCAAGAGCTATGCGGCGTTCGGGCAGTTGACTTGGACTGCCACTGATAAGCTGAAAGTCACGGCCGGCCTGCGCTATACACATGAAGAAAAGTCGGGTAGCTATCGGCAGATTCATTCGAATGGCGATGTAGACCTGATCGGCCTGCCCGCGCAGGCCGCCGGCACGGCGCTCGCGCTGCGTACCCAGTTCGCGCCGTTGACCGACTACGGCATCGATTTCTCCGAGGGGGCCGTATCGGGCCTTTTGACGGCGTCTTATGCGCCCGGCGCCGACAGACTGATATACGCCACCTATTCCCGCGGCGCCAAATCTGGCGGCCTGAACCTGAGCGTCTTGCCCGCTGGCGTGGAGGGGCGTGTGAAGGCCGAAACGGTCGACGCCTTCGAGCTGGGCCTCAAGTCCCAGTGGTTCGACCGTACGCTCACTGTGAACCTCGCTGCGTTTCAATCCAATGTAAGGGACTACCAGACGGTGGTGTTCGACGCGCCTCCCGGATCGTTGATCACTTACCAGTACGTGGGGACAATTCCAAAGGTCCGTTCGCGCGGGCTCGAGGCAGACGTGTCGTGGCAACCCTCGCAGTGGCTGAGCTTTTCCGCGTCCGGGACGTATCTGGACCCCAAATATCTGGACTACGCAAACGCTGTCCAGGCGCCGGAAAACGCCGACCAGGGGCCATCGCAGGATCTGACTGGCCATCGCCTCGCCGGTTCGTCCAAGTACAGCTACTCACTGAGCGCGGACGCTTCTCAGCCTCTCGGCGTCGGGGAGTGGATCGGCTATGCGCACGCGGACTTCGCGTATCGCTCGTCGTTCTTCACCACGATCAGTAACAGCCGCTATTCGCTGGTGGACGGGTACGGACTGCTCAACGGGCGCGTTGGCATCCGTAGCGATGACCGCCGCTGGGACCTGTCCGTCTGGGCTCGCAATCTGACCGACAAGCAGTACTTCCAAACACTAAATGTCGGAAACGCCGGTTCCTCCACGGGGATCATTGGTGAGCCGCGCACGTATGGACTGACATTGAGGAATGTCCTTTAAATCGGCGCTCTGCCAGTACCGCTATGCGGCGCAGGTGCCGGCCGGCGCCAATAATAAACAAACAGGGGATGTCCACATGCCACGATACCACTTGAAATTGTCGGCCGCGATCTTGTCTTTCGCGATCGCGCCGCTGGCCCATGCCCAAAGCACGGCCGACCGCACGGTCCTGCCGATTCCAGCGCCGGCATTCTCGGGTCAGATCGCGCCCAATGTGCTTGATGCGCGCCCTGCGCTGCTGTCACCTCTTCGTGCCCCGCAACAGGCACCAAACCTGTTCGTGTTCATGAGCGACGATGTGGGCTTTTCCGCATCCAGCACGTTTGGTGGTCCGGTACCGACACCCAACTACGATCGGCTCGCGGCGCGTGGGCAGAAATACAACCGTTTTCACACCACCGGCATCTGCTCGCCTACGCGTGCGGCATTGCTCACGGGTCGCAATCACCACAACGCCAGCGTGGGCATGTTGAGCGACATGCCTGCAGGCTTCCCCGGCTATACCGGTGCCATTTCGCCTGAAACCGCCACCATGGCGCAGGTTTTGAAGCTGAATGGCTACAACACGGCGATGTTCGGCAAGCATCACAACACCCCTTCCGATCAACGTTCAGTCGCCGGTCCGTTCGACAATTGGCCGACGGGGCTGGGCTTCGAATATTTCTACGGTTTCAATGGCGGCGATTCCGACCAGTACAGGCCGGTGCTTTACAGGGGTACCGGCATGCTTCCGGAACCGGCGAAGGAGTCTGTCCTGCTTGATAAGCGGCTCGCCGACGACGCGATTAACTGGATACACAACCAGAAGGCCGCCGCTCCGGACAAGCCGTTCTTTATCTACTATGCCTCTGGTTCGCTGCATGCGCCGCATCAGGCGTCGCCGGAACATATTGCGCGCTTCAAAGGCAAGTTCGACCAGGGCTGGGACAAGGTCCGCGAGGAAACCCACAAGCGCCAGCTCAAGCTGGGCATCATTCCCGCCGGCACGAAGCTGACGCCGCGGCCAGAAGGTATCCCGGCATGGGCAGACCTGACGGCGGATGCGAGGGCGTTCGCAATCAAGTCCATGGAAGTCGCTGCGGCCATGCTCGCTTACCAGGACGAGCAACTGGGACGCGTGCTCGACGAACTGGAACGCATGGGACTGCAGGACGATACGCTCGTCGCGGTCATCGAAGGCGACAACGGTGCGTCTGCCGAAGTAGGTCCCAGTGGCTCGGTGAACGAATTGCAGCACCTCCTCGGCACAAAGGAAGATGATGCCTGGCTGGCTTCCAACGTCGAGGGGTACGGCGGCGAGCAGACTTACGGCACTTATCCCGCTGGTTGGGCATGGGCGCTCAACTCGCCTTTGCGGCAGATGAAGCAGTATGCATCAATGCTTGGTGGCATACGCAATGGCATGATCCTGTCGTGGCCGGGACGCATCGCAAAGCCAGGAAAGGTCTGTGCGCAGTTCAGTCACGTCATCGACATTGCCCCAACATTCTTCGAGGCTGCAGGCGTTCCGGCGCCTACCTCGGTCCTGGGCACTACGCAGAAACCGCTGGACGGCCAAAGCCTGCTCGGCAGCCTGAATGGCTGTGAGCGTGACAAGCCTCGCACGCAATACTTCGAGATGACGGGCAAGGCTGGCCTTTACCACAACGGTTGGTTCGCCAGTAACGAGGATGGCCGAAAGCCTTGGGAAAGCATGCCGCCGGGCGGACCGCGACCGGAAAACCCCTGGACACTCTACGATCTGCGCAAGGACTTTTCGCAAAATGATGATGTGGCAGCAGAGAATCCGGAAAAGCTGAAGGAACTCGTTGCGCTCTGGACTAGCGAAGCGACCAGGAACAATGTCTTCCCACTCGACCACCGCTTCTACTTTGCACGGGCCGGGGCGGAAAGTCTGGGCAAGCCTGCCGAGCATCTGGAGTTCTGGGGCAAGAACGTCAGTATCCCGGCGACCACCAGCTTGCCACCGGCCAAGTCGTTCCACCTTGATGCCGACCTGCAGCTCGATAAATCTGAGGCATCCGGGGTCATCGTCGCATACGGCAGCCACTTCGGCGGGTGGAGCTTCCATCTCGACAAGGGAAAGCCGGTATTGACTTATGCGCGCTCGACCAGGCCGGAGGATATCGTGGTGATAGGTTCTGGGCATGCACTTCCTGCGGGGGCGTCGGAGGTGGGACTGAACTTCAACCTTGAACGTCCACTTGGAAAAGCGACAGTGGAGATATTGGTGGATGGTAACGTCGTAGGATCGGGTACGATTGCCCACACGACCCCGATACCAGCAGGCATTGGCGAGATGCTCGACATCGGGCGTGATACGGGAGTCACCGTTACTTCATACATTCGGATGCTGGGGGAAATTGAAGGTGATATTCCCCACGTCTTATTTACGTTCAAATAGCAGGCAGCGCGGCTCAATCTGCGCGACTGTCAATTATTACAACGGGCAACCGACACCCACATTGGCGCATCGTCATTAGCCGATTGGCCATGCTTTTGACTCTCTTCCAGTTTTGCCACCAGCCAGCTTGGGAGTTCCGGCATTTCATCGACCGGGGTTAACCCCGGCTGCTGATTGCCACTGAGATGTGACCCGGTCTTACCATTGAGGATTGGCTCTGACGCATATGTGGACCGCCTCGGTTAGCAAGATGTTTGCTGCGTAAATTACCTTTGGACGGTGTAGTCATATGTCCGACCTGTCGATGCGGTCATTGACCGCTGGCCACGATGAGATCCGCGACGGCGGGCACGGTGAACGTGGCGGTTCCCAAGACCGCCGGCCATGACGGGCAGCTTTTCTATCCGCACTCGCTGGAGCGCGGGCGCCGCTCGGTGCGTGCAGTCCTGCTGGCTCTGGCGGAGATGTACGTCAAAGGGTCTCCACCCGGCAGACCGGAGCGGTGCTGCGCGAGTTTGGTATCGAAGGCATATCCTCTTCGCAGGTCAGCCGCGCTGCAGCCCTGCTGGATGACGAACTGGAAGCATGGCGGAGCCGCCCCCTGGTCGAGATCCGCTACCTCATCCTCGACGCGCGATACGGGAAAATGCGCCAGGGCGGCGGTGTGCACGATGCTGCGGTATTCTCTGCGATCGGGATCGGGTCAGACGAGAGCCGCCGGGTGATCGGCGTCAGCGTTGTCCTGTCGGAGGCTGAGGTCCACTGGCGCAGCTTCCGCGATGACTTGGTCGCGCGGGATGCGAGGCGTCGAATTTATCGTCTCTAACTATCATGCAGACCTGCGCGCTGCGCGCCGGGCGGCACTTGGATCGGCCACCTGGCAGCGCTGCCAGTTCCATCTCGCCGCCAATGTTATCCATCACGCTCCCAATGTGGCCATCCGCGCTCGCATCGGCGCCGAACTGCGCAGCGTCTGGAACGCCAGCTCGCTGGCAAAGGCAAAAGCCGCGCTCGAGGAGCTTGTCACAGGCTATAGCACAAGCGCACCTAAGCTCGCCACGTGGCTGGAAAACGCCATTTCCGAAGGCCTGGCCGTCTTCGGCCTACCTGAGCACCATCGCCGCCGCCTGCGCACCTCCAACCCGATCGAGCGCGCCGTCCAGCAGGAAGTCGAGCGCCGTACCGTCAAGGTCTTCCCCAACGACCAGGCGCTCCTGCGCCTCGTCTCCGTCGTTTTCGTCGAAAACGATGAGCCATGGGAATGCGATAACAAGGCCTACATCAAATGGGAATGCCGGAATGCGTGATCCCGCCCAGATTCAATTTCCATACGTGAGGTTGCTCAATCAGGGCCATGTCGCGACGAAGCGCCTCGGCGATGCCCGCTTTCGTCAAGGTATCCACTGTAGCGGATAAACCTTCACGCTCCTAATATTCCATTTGCTGGGCTAATCAGAATAAATCACAATGTCTTTGCCTTGAGAAAAATACTTAAATTTATAGTATGATGTTGCATACCAGTCGCATTATCGATTTATCGGAACTTGATCTGATGCTCGTCCAGGCGGTTGAGGCGCATGTCCAGGCCGAATACGGCTAAAGGCCTCGACCCTTGTCTCAAGGCGATGGTGCCCTCACGCCCGGACTATTGCAGACACTCGAAGCTTGCCATGGCCGCCGAGCGCCCTAAGTTGGAAACAGCGTTGTCTGCGCGATCAGGTGAGCCATCCGCCTTGGAATAATCGCTCGGTGCTTGCATCCGGGCCGCTGGCGCGAATGTCCAGGCTCTAAGGGTTAAAGGCGCCGGTAATCGTTTCCGAACTGATCGGCACTTCCCGGCCTCGTCGAGTGGTATATATATACAGGAATTAGCCCATTCGCATGGGCCGCTCTTTTGTGGATGCGAAGCATACTGACCATATCGGTGGTCGCACCGGTTCGGCGGTGCCTCCGTGCAGGTGAAGATAGATAGTACTGGCGGCGATCTCTGATATACCGTCGATGAATGCGAACCATTGCCGCCGGAGGACAAAGTTATAGATGGCGGGTATGGCGGACTGGAGCGCCTTTACCGGTGCCATCGTGATAAGCTCCTGCGGTTTGTCGGTCGTCACACGCCTGTCGACCGCTCTACCGATATCGTCCACCTGTTGTTCGCCCGTATGGCGGCCAAGTGTCTTCATGGCGAATGGACTCTTGCGGCGCCCGATGCCTATCTGCGTAAGGCGGCTATAAACCTCATCCGGGATGAAACTCGCCAAGCCAGACGGCGCTCCGGCAACTTGCATGTTTGCGCAGAGGACGTGCCGCTTTCGGCAGGCGATCCGGTCGCGACTCTCGAAGCCAGGGACATTCTGGCCCGCCTGGAGGCGACCATGGCTCTACTGAAACCGCGGACGCGTGAAATTTTTCTGGCGCACCGCATTGATGGTTTCAGTTATGGGGAGATAGCTGCTCGCACGGGGTTGAGCGTCAAGGCGGTCGAGAAACACATGAGCCGCGCGATTGCGCATGTCTCCCGGCACTTGAATGTATGATGCGAGGATGTTTCGCCATGGGGGCTGAATGAGACTCGAAAAAGAAGCCGCCGACTGGTTCTCCAGGATGCGCGGACCGCAGGCCGAGGATCATCGGGCGGATTTTGACGCCTGGTACAGCGTGCAAGACCATGCGCAGGCCTATGAGCGCCATATCAGAGCCTGGGACACCACGATGTTCCTTGCCAATACAACCACCGGCAAGGGCAGGGACCTTGACCGGGCCAGGGCAAAGCTGCTGGTCGGCACGCGGGGGGCCTTCGTAGCATCGGCGGCATTGGTTCTCGTGGTGGGCGCGGCGGCATTCGTCCACATCAGGTCAACCAGGAATCCTGCCGGTGACCTGGCGCGAATGGAAATCGCCGCACTCGATCGGCCGCCGCGCGGCATCCGTTTGCCCGATGGTTCGAGCGCGATTCTCGACCGCGGAGCAAGGCTGCAGATTTCCTACAATGGTGAAAAAAGAGCCCTGCGCCTGCTGGCAGGAAGGGGGAGATTTTCCGTCGCCCACGATGATCGTCGGCCTTTCATCGTCGAGGCGGGAGCAGCCGATGTCATCGCCCATGGAACCCTGTTCGACGTGGAGTTCCTGCCGGCGAGCATTGGCGTTGCCCTGTTGAAAGGCGTCGTCGATGTGAGCAGCCATTCGGGCATCGCCGGCCGCCGGACGCACATCGAGCTGTTTGCCGGGCACGGGGTTGAGGTGTGCGACGGCTCGATCGGTCGGTTAACTCGTCTGGACCCCGCCGATCGCAAGTGGACGGCGGATATGCTCGCCCTCGACGGGGCGGATGTCGTCGATGCTATTGCCGCCTTCAACCGCACCAGCGCATCGCCGGTGGTGTTGGAAGGGTCATCCTCCTGTCCGCTCAAGGTCACCGGCACTTTCCGGCGATCTGATGCGCGAGGGTTCGCACATCATCTGGCGGCGAACTTCGGACTTACAATGGTAGCCCGCTCCGACGGGAGTTTCGCCTTGCTGCAGCCTGCGCAGAAAGAATTGGCAAAATAATCGTAGGGTACTTTTCGCGAACGGCGTTTCGGCCCTGAGGATACTGCTTGGAGCAGGTCCCAGGGAAGGAGGTTACCAGTGCGTTACCAATTTCTGGCGTGCTGCAGCATGGCTGCAGCCGCGACGGTTCTGAGCATGCCGGCATCAGCGCAAAACGAGGGACGAGCGAGCCTCCATCTTCCGGCGCAGGCTCTTGCGGTTTCGATCCGGGACATCGGCCGGTCGTTTGGGCGCAACGTGAGCGTCGACGACGCGCTCGTCGCGAGCCGTGCCGCCCCGGCGATCGACGCGAACCTGACGTTCGAGGAGGCGCTTGCATCCGTGCTCGCCGGTAGCGGGCTGATGGCCGACTTTGCAGATAATGGTGCGGTGATCCGGGAAGACAAGACTGGCCAGGACGATGGCGGCGGTATCGTTGTCACGGGGTCGCGTATAGAGGCGCACCGATCGCATCGACCACGCTGTCATACCGTCGCGAGGCCATGCGTGATGCCGGGCAGTCTTCGTTTGCCGATGTTATTCGGACTATCCCGCCGAACTTCGGTGGCGGGCAGAATGCGGGTGTCGGCTACCACGTCCCCGCCGGCAGCGGTTTAGATCTCGATGGCGGGTTATCGATCAATCTCAGGGGACTGGGAAGCGATGCAACCCTGACGCTGCTCGATGGCCGAAGGATGAGTTACGCAGGCGCGACCCAGGGAATAGACCTCTCGGCAATCCCATTCGGTGCGGTCGAGCGCATTGATGTCGTGCCCGGAGCGTCGGCGCTCTTCGGTTCGGATGCGGTCGCGGGGGTCGTCAACGTGATCCTGCGCCGCGATTTCAATGGACTGGAGACGAGCGCTCGGCTTGGTGGGTCGACTGACGGGGGAAATTTCCAGCAGCAGTACGGGGCGACCGCCGGAAGACGTTGGAGGTCGGGAAGTGCGATGCTTTCATATGAATATGCCCGCACCACGTCGGTCCAGGCGAACGAGCGCAGGCATGCCGAGGACCGTACGCCTGGTGTAACGCTGACACCCTATTTACGGCACCACAATGCAGCTCTGGTGGTGCGACAGACGGTGGCGGACAGCCTGACGTTCGACATCGACCTGCTCTGCAACAAACGGTGGTGGGGGCAGGCGCTGCCCCTCAACAGGGCCGGAGATCTTTCCGTCAGCCGGGTCAACTTTGCGCGAACTTCCCAATCCTGGAGCGCGGCGCCGTCGATTGCCCTTGCGCTGCCCGCCGAATGGCTGGTGACACTGGGCGGTAGCTATGGCTGGAACACTTCGGAATTTGGCGGCGTCTACACTTACGGTGCGGACCGATTCCCCGCCGCAGCAGGCATTTATCGCAACATCGCACAGAACGTCGAACTGTCGGGCAATGGCAAGCTGATCGAGATTCCCGGCGGCAACGTGAAGGCGGCGTTGGGCGCCGGCTACCGGCGCAATCTGTTCAGACGGTCAGGATCGACCGCCAGCGCAGTTATCGATGCATCGCAGGACAGTTATTACGCCTTTGGCGAGCTGAGTGTCCCCATATTCTGGCCCGGCCAGCTACCGGCACTCGGTCGGAGTCTCGATCTGAGCCTGGCAGCGCGTTACGAACGCTATCCGGATGTCGATTCAGTCGTGACCCCGAAGCTGGGGGTGATCTATGCCCCGAGCCCGGACTTTTCCATCAAGGGAAGCTGGGGACGATCCTTCCGTACCCCGACACTCTACGAGCAGTACCGGCCAGCGACCACGGCTCATTATGCGGCTTCGAGCTTCGGCGGCAGTGCCGGCGCCACGGCAATTTACGTTTGGGGAGGCAATGCCGACCTTTGTCCGGAACGATCAAGTAACTGGTCCGGCACGTTCGAGCTGCATCCCCGGTGGCTTGTCGGCGCGAAACTCGTCGTGAGCTACTTCGCTATTCGGTATCGCGACCGGATCGTGACGCCGGTGGCCTACGTTTCGCAAGCTCTCTCCAATTCGGTTTACGCCGAATATTTTGAGGCGGATCCGAGTGCTACGGACCAGACCGCAGCAATTGCGAAGGGAACGACCTTCACCAACTATTCCGACACGGCCTACGATCCAGCCAGCGTCGTTGCGCTTGTCGACAATTCCAACGTCAATGCCGGCCGCCAGACCGTGCATGGGCTCGACATTCTGGCCAGCTACGAACTTGCGGCGTTCGGGGGAACTGTGAGGGCTCTCGCCAATGGCAGCTATATCAGGAGCCGGCAGAAGATCAGCTCCGGGCAGCCTACCACTGTCATGGCGGAGACCATCTTCAATCCACCTCATTTCCGGGCGCGAGGTGAGCTGGGGTGGAGCAACGACACGCTCTCATTAGTAGGCGCGCTCGGGCATGATGCCGATCCGGCGATAGCCAAAGCGTCGCCGCTTACCCGCGACCTCACGCATGGCGGCCCGGATGGCACCATGGCCTGGCGGACGTTCGCGCCGGACCGTCTTGGGATCGACGCTCATCAGCACGCAGGTCCGGCGCTGGGAGATTGCATAGCGTCCCAACACCTTGAGCACTGCATCCCGCCGCTGGCTTGGCGTCGTCAGGCTTTTCCCAGCAGATACGTGAGGATGACGTTGTCGAGCATGCTGTCCGCCAGCAAGCGGTTCAGCTTCCCATTCTCATCCTCAAGCTGGCGCAGCCGGCGGGCATCAGACACTTCCATGCCGCCGTACTTGCCCTTCAACTCGTAAAACGTTGCAGTGCTCAGCCCATGCTTACGGCAAATCTCGACCGTCGGCAGCCCGGCCTCCTGCTCTTTGAGCATCCCGATGATCTGCGCCTCGGTAAAACGGTTCTTCCTCATACGTCTGCTCCTTCCCGTGGGAAGGCCCTACATTAGAATGAGGGAGCTTTCGGGGGGCAGGTCATTTGCTGTAACGACTCCTCGGATTTTCAATCATCTGTTAATAGCCCGGCGCTCCACGAAGGGTCTGATTTTGACGACGATACGAAAAGACAATGGTAACACGCGTAACAAAGGCTTCGAGGCAACGCATCAGGTCATCATCGAAACGGCGGTTCGCCTCATCTCGGACAAAGGGATCGAAGCGCTGTCGATGGCGGCGATTTCCCGTGCGGCCGGCGTCAACCGGACTACGCTTTATTACCATTTCGCCAACCGCGAGGCGCTTGTCGAGGCGGTCAAGGACTGGTCCGCGCAGCAACTGACGCGCGGGTTCAGCGACGACCTGCCGCGGGACGAGCGGACCGCGCACATCACCCGTTTCGTGCTGGAGAACAATGAAGTCGCCAAACTGTTCATCGACGACTTCCTGGCGCCCGGTGACATCCGCGCGCGCTATCCGCGCTGGGACGACCTCGTCTCCGGCATCGGACGTGATGCGCGGGGTGCGGGAGCCGACGACTTCGACGCGGAGATCTACTCGCTGATCATGCTGACCGCCGCCTTCATCGCGCCTCGAGTGTTCATAGGCAGCGTGCGTCCGGACATGCCGGTGGATGAGGTGGTCGACCGGTTCAGCAAGGAGCACCTGCGCGTTCTCCGACGCGATGGTCTCATGGACGAATGAGATAAAATTTCGACACATGTGTTGCAATTGTCGGTGAAGAAGGTTTAGATGGCTTCACAGCGGACCAGTCGAGTCATCCGGCGGCCGCGATGGAGAGGAGCCAAGGCGCCATGGCAGGACAAGCCACCGCATTCAGTCCGGTATCGCAATCACATCTCGATTGGCTGGGCACCGATCCCATTCCTGCCGAGCCTTACTATGACCCAGCCTTTTACGAGCTTGAGCGACAGGCGGTTTTCTTAAAAAGCTGGATCGAGGTCGGCCACGTCTGCGAGCTGCCGGATTCTGGCAGCTTCATCCGCCGCGAGATCGAGTTCGCCAAGGCATCGATCCTGATCGTACGCGGTAAGGACGGCACGATCCGGGCTTTTCACAACGTCTGCACGCACCGGGGCACGCAGCTGGTCGAAGCCGAAGCCGGGCGGCAGTCAACGTTCAGTTGCCCCTATCACATGTGGACCTTCGGCACCGACGGCGGACTGATCTCGGCGCCGGATTTCGGTCAGTTCCACGTGGCCAAGGAGGACTGCTCTCTGCCGAAGGTGGCGGTCGAGGTCTGCGCAGGGCTCATTTTCATCAACTTCGCCGACCGCCCGCCGCCGCTGCGCGAGTGGCTAGGCGATCTCGCCGACCGGCTCGACACGCTGCTCGTGGCCCGTGCGACGGCGTTTCACGAATACGTCTATGAAATCGACGCCAACTGGAAACTGACTTACGACAACTTCCAGGAGAACTACCATCTCCGCTTCATTCACCCGCGCTCCGGCGGGGCAGGGACCGGCCCGGAAAATCCTTTCGGATATCCCGTTCGCTACGGCTTCCATGGACAACACCGGACCCAGACGATCTGGTCCAATGCCTCCGCGCCGCCGCCGCCCCCGGCCGCCATGCTGGCCTACGCAGCTGCGGGCCGGGCTGCGGCGGTTAACGGCCTTGGCGTGAATGACGCGAAGGATTACATCGCGCTGTTCCCGAACTTCTTCCTGTTCGGATCACCGGTTCAGCATTTCTCCCACGTTATCATGCCGATCGACGCAACGCGGTCGCGTGGGGTGATCCGGATCTACTGGATCGGCGAGGATACGTCAGCCAGCGAGAGCTTCGCGCGCGAATTTCTAATGGCTACCGCGCGCGACATCCACGCCGAGGACCGCGCCGTCATCGAGGCTGGGCAGAAAGGCCTAAGCAGCGGCGCACTCAAGAACATCCATTTCCAGACGCAGGAAGTGCTGTGCCGCCACCTCTACCAGCAGGTCGCCGCGGCGGTAGAGCGTCATCAGGCGGAGAATGCGCGATGACCGCGAACCTTCCCGCCGGCTTCGAGGCCCTCGAACCCTTTGTCGCGAACTGGGCCGGCCGCACTGCGGCGGACCGCGCCGCCCTGCGAGGAGCATATCCGCCGGCCGAACGCGCCGCGTTCCATGCGGCCTGCGCGCCTCTTATCGAAAGAGGGCTCAGGCAACTCGACGCCAAGCCGCTCCGTGACCTCGATGAGGGCGAGCGCCGCTTGCTGGACCTGTTCCTGACTTACGCCCACGTCTCGCTCGCGATTGACGTGCAGGCGTCCGACGAGGACAGGCACCGACCGCTGCGAGAGGCGATGCGCGTGACTCGCGCGCCGGTCGATTTCTGATCAATTCGAAAGTGGGAAGACCAAGATGGACGTAACCGAAAAGGTTGTCTTCATATCGGGAGGCGGCGGCGGGATCGGCGGCGGCATGGCGATGGCGTTCGCCGAGCGCGGTGCCAAGATCGTCCTTGCCGATATCGACGTGGGACACGCGCAGGAAGAAGCAGACAGGCTCCCTGCCGGCAGCGACGTGGCGGTTGTGCAGCTCGACGTCACCGACCCCGACAGCTGGGCGGCGGCACGATCGGCCGCCGAGGATCGCTTCGGCGCGGTGGAAGTGCTTTGCAACAATGCGGGTATTTCATCGGGCTTCCGGCCAATCGTCGAGACGCGCGCGGCCGACTTCGAACGGCTGATGAGCATCAACGTGACCGGCGTATACCACGGGATCGCCGCTTTCGCGCCCGGCATGATCGAGCGCGGCCGGGGGCACATCGTCAACACCTCGTCGATGAACGGGCTCAATCCCTTCGCCAGTTTCGCGGCCTATTCGGCGAGCAAGTTCGCGGTGCTCGGCCTGTCCGACGCCGTCCGGGCTGAACTCGCGCCTTCCGGCGTGGGCGTCTCCACTTTGTTCCCCGGCCTGACGCGGAGCCGCATGTCGGAATCGATGTCGTCCGGCCCGGTCGCCCTCGACGAAGCACGGGCGGCGGCGATCCGGGCGAACATGATGGAGCCGGTGTGGCTCGGCCGCGCGGTGGTGCGCGCTGTCGAAGCGAATGAGCCCTACATTATCACCCATCCCGAATACGCCGAGGCAACCAAGGCCCGGTTCGAGCAAATCATGTCGGCTTTCGGTGAACCCGCGCAGCCTGGCTACCGTACCGGCCAATCGGCGACTGCGGTAGTTTAGGAAAAAGAAGGCTCGCACCTAGCCACGGTGGGCAGACTGGATCGTTTCGGCGATGCTCTTCGAGTCTGAGGCAACCGGTGGAAGGTGCGTCGCTGGTACATCGAGATAGGCCATTTTCATGACCTCGCCCTGGCTGGTGAAAGCGTATTGCCGGACCGGCCGCTCTTAGGAGAAGTCCGCCAACATCGGATCGGCGATGGCGGGTGCGGCAGGCTCGCGACGATCGTCATCAGCGCCAAAGCCGCCCCTCGGTTCCATGTACACCCCTCATCGTACACTGCGCGTTGGAGCGATGCGCCAGACGGTGTTTGACAGATCGTCCGCCACCAGCAGGGCTTTGCCGACCGGGTCGAAAGTCACGCCGACCGGCCGCCCGCGCGCCTTGCCGTCCTTGCCGATGAAGCCGGTAACGAAATTCTGGGGTTTGCCGCTCGGCTGCCCGTTAGTGAACGGAATCCAGACCACCTTGTAGCCCGCCAGATCCTGCCGGTTCCAGCTGCCATGTTCACCGACGAAGGCGCCGTCGGCATATGTCCCGCCGAACCCGCCCTCGGTGACGAAGCCGAGGCCCAGAGCTGCAACGTGAGAACCCAGCGCATAATCGGGAGCGATGGCTTTCTTCACCATCTCCGGGTCCTGCGGATGGACGCGCGGATCGACGTTCGCACCCCAGTAGCTGTAAGGCCAGCCGTAGAACGCGCCGGGGCGGACTGAGGTCAGGTAATCCGGCACCAGTTGTGCGCCCAGTTCGTCACGCTCATTGGCGACGGCCCACAGCGCCTGCGTTGCGGGATTCACCGCCAGAGCCGTGGGATTGCGTATGCCCGAAGCGTACGTGCGGTGCGCGCCGGTCTCGCGATCGATCTCCCACACCACGGCGCGGTCTTCTTCCACCGCCATGCCGCGTTCACCCACGTTGCTGTTCGAGCCAATACCGACGTATAGTTTCGATCCGTCTGCGCTGGCGGCGAGGGATTTGGTCCAGTGATGGTTGGGCTTGGACGGCAGCTTTGTCACCACTTGTCCGGCAGTGTCGATGCGCGTGGTTCCGCCGCTATAGGGGAAGCGCAGCAGGGCATCCTGGTTGGCGACGTACAGGTCCCCGCCCACCAGCGCGAGCCCGTAGGGAGCATTGAGGCCGTCGATGAGCACGGACTTGAATTCGAAGGCGCCATCGCGGTCGGCGTCACGCAGCAGGGTAATGCGGTTGCCGCCCTTCACGCCGGTTTTGCCGAGACTTTTGATATAGCCCGCGATCACGTCCTTGGGGCGCAACTTGGGCGCGCCGCCGCCGCTGCCTTCGGCAACGAGGATGTCGCCATTGGGAAGAACGAGCATCTGGCGGGGCACTTTCAGGCCGGTGGCGATGGGCGTTATCGAAAAGCCCTTGGGCACAGTCGGCTTCGCGCCTTCCCATTCGGCGGGCCGCGCGATCTTCATCGGGGGCAGCAGGGTTTCCTTCTGGCCGGGCAGGGTGGGGCGCGGTCCGGTCTGGTCGGCGGCAGGTTCGGTCCCGCAGGCGCACAGGGCAAGCGAGAGTGCGGCGGAGGCGGCAAACGTGCGCAGGGCGATCATGTGCGCGCCTCCCTGCTTGGGGAGTAACCGTTCCACCCGGCGGCAAGCGCCAGCACGCTCGACACGATCGAGAGGGTCAGCCCGGTCGTTCCGACCGAACTCCAACCGTCATGGCTATGCTGGAAAGCATTCAAGAGGCCAGCGACCCACATCAGTGCCAGCACGAGAGCAAGAAAATGGAGCGGCTTGCCAAGTACGAGCGCAGCGATGGACCATACCAGTGCCAGACCTCCGAAAACGAGCGCGCCGGTGATGAGCCAGGCCGAGAAATTCGACCACTGCATCTCGGAACTCTGAAGATAGGTGATGTCCGATAGCAGCGCGCCCGGAAACAGGGCCACGGGAAAGGCGAGGAGCAATGAATGCAAAGGATGCATCGCAGACGAGGCACGGGGTGAAAGGGCAGCCGGCAAGATGAAACTCCTGGGCGCCCGGTGGCGGACACCTTCGCTGATCGCAATGCGTAACGTACTCCATTGGTTGCATTACAGCATCGCGTGCAAGTTGCGCGCAGAGGAGCGGAGGCATGGGGAAGCTCGCATTGCCGCGCGAATGAAGGGGTAATGCAGCTATATCTGATGCCACTGGATTTGGTTTTACCCACCGCAACTCGGTGCGACCCGAAGGGAGCGACAGCGCCTTTTAACAACTCAAGGCCCGCCCCGATTTCAATCGGTGCCGGGTCTGTTTTCAAGGGCGCCGATACATTGGCGTACCCGTTCAAGCCATCACAGTCGCTAGCAGAATTTTAGCTAGTCGACTAGTTAAGTGACATTCATTGAGGGCCCATTCGTCGCAAAGAAGTTTTACTTCAGCGACAGCAAGCGCATCGGGCCGTCTCGCTGGCGATGCAGTCGGTCATTGTCCCTCGTCTGCACCATCGCCCAGCTTCAGGTCGATCATCCGGTTGAAGAATTCGAGCAGGGCAGCCTCATCCTGGGGCCAGCTTCCGAACGAAGCGCCTTCCATTGCCAAGACTATATCGAGCTCATCGGCATTTCGAAGCCGTTCCGAAGCGGCGTTCCCGATCTTCATGCCTGGTTCCTGATGCGTTATCGGATATCCGAATGGCACCGCTCGCTACGCGCAACCCGCAGGTCCGGCAATCCGGGTAAGGGTTAAGTATTGTTAAGCAGTTTTGCTGCTGCAATTTCTGGAGGCGTTAGTCGCCCATATGGCCCTGAAAGTGGTTTTGCGTCTGCTTGAACTTTGGCGGTAATATCCATACGCAGCCGAAGCTAAGGGGCCCCCTCGGGGCGTGACGCATAAATTGCCGGGGAAGTCTGGTTGGGCCGCCACATTGCAAGCTGTCTCGGTGTGGTGTCCGGCCTTGTCGCTTGCGGGAGCGGCGCGCATGCAGCGCAGATCGATGTGCCTGCGCTGCCCCTTTCCAGCGCGATCGGCATGCTGGGCCGACAGGCTGGGGTCGAGATCCTGCTCAACGCACCCGGCCGTGAGCGCCTGCAGACCACGCCTGTGCATGGAAACATCTCCGCCAGTGACGCGCTGGCAAGGATGATCCGCGGCTTGGGCCTTGCCATCCGTCGCGTGTCCCCGCGCGTTTATGTTGTCGTCGAAGCACCTGTCAGCCGGCGCAGCAAGCTCCGGACCAAGCCATCGTCTGCTGCCGAAGCGCAGGAAATTCTGGTCTCAGCCCGCCGCCGTCCCGAGCGGGAGGAAGACGTGCCGCTCCTCGTCACCAAACTCGATGCCGGTGCCCTCAAAAATGCTGCGGTGCGGACGATCGCCGACGTTGCCCGACTGACACCCGGTTTCATCGCGACCGGGCAGACGAGCAGCGCCACTCCATTGCTGGTACTGCGGGGGCAGCGGCGCTCCATCAGCGACGAAAACCGACTGCCGCTGGTCATCTATCAGGACGAAGTTCCGCTGCCTAACCAGGCAGCACTGTCGCCGCTTTTCGACGTAGCAACAGTCGAAGTTCTGAGAGGCCCGCAAGGCACCCTGTTTGGAAGAAATGCCACCAGTGGGGCCGTGTTGCTGCGCTCCGTGCAACCGGGGCAGGGCGTTCCTGGCTACCTGGAAGCGGAAGCCGGCAGCTACGGCCTCGCACGGGTGGAAGGCGCAGTCGAACTACCCGTAAGCGGGCCGTTTACGCTCCGGGTTTCGGGCCAGCGCATGCGCCGGGACGGGTATACACGGCTTCTGGCCGGCGGGCGCGCTGACGATGTTCACAGTGACGCGGTGCGTGCGGTTTTGCTGTTCGATCCGGCAGGGCCGCTGCGATCGACCACCAGCTTCGACATGCTCCGTGCGGACGAGAAGGGAGCTGCCCTGGTCCTCGCCGGTGTCTATCCTGCAGGCAGCGACTGGGATGCGCAGAACGGGCCCTATTACGATTGCGGCGCCGGCGCTTGCGACGTCGACAGTTATTACGAGGCGCAGAAGGCTTTGGGGCGGCGCACGTCGCAGTCGAGCCCGGCCCTGACGTTTGGGCGGCGGTTCCAGGGCCTTGGCAATGTCACCGAATATGGTGACGATGCCTTTCTCGTTAGAAATATTGTCGGGCTGCGCTCGACGAAAGTGCATTACCAACTCGACGGCGACGGTACGCCGCTGCGGATAAACGATTCCGTCAACACCTCTCACCTGCGGCAATTAACGGAGGAGTTGCAGGTGCAGGGTCGCACCGGAAACCTGCGCTACATCGCCGGGCTGTTCTATCTCGACAGCGCACCGGACGGGCCGGTGATCCAGACGGTGTCGCGCTTCGTTCGCCCCGACAATCCTGCGTCGCACATCGCCAGCTATCAGATCTTTCGCAGCGGCGCGGTCTTCGGCCAGATTACGGCGACGCTTGGGAACGGCTATGTCGCCGATTTCGGCCTGCGCTACACGAGCGAGAAGATCGCCGGGTGCTCGCTGCGGTCGGTCGAAGCAAAGCCGTTGAGCACACGGCAATGCATCGAGGATGGCGGAACCCAGGCACAATCCAGCTCCGGCCGCCTTACCTGGACCTTGTCGCTTATGCGCAAGCGTGGCGACAGCAGCATTTTTATCACCACCCGCAGGGCTTTTCGGTCCGGTGGATACAACACCCCGGCCCTGGGCGGCACGCTGCGTGCCTACCAGACCTTTCGGCCGGAAATGCTTACCGACCTGGAGCTTGGCGCCAAGGGCCGCTGGAATATGGGCGCGTTTTCCGGTTCCTATGCTGCCGCAGCCTATGTTGGCATCTATGACGATGTGCAGCGGGCACTGTTCCCCAACGTCAATCACGACGGAGACGGCGATCCTGCGACGGACCCGATAACGCTTTACGTCAACAGCGCCAGGGCGCGGGTGGCAGGGTTCGACAGCGACCTATCACTCGACATGGGCAAGCAAACGCGTGCCACGCTGAGCGCTTCGTGGATCGATGCGCGCTATACCCGGCTCATCGTGCCGATGGCTTTGACGAGCCTGTTGGGCAGCGATCCACTGCATAACCGCTTTACCTATACGCCGACATTCAGCGGCACCGTATCATTTACGCACGAGATCAGCCTGCCGGAGCGCCTCGGCACGCTTGAGCTGCAGGCAGACTATGCCCACGTCAGCAGTGTTCGCTTTACCGAGCGCGTCACCGAGAGCTTCGCAAAGCAGTCCGCCTACGGTCTGCTTGGTGCTTCCGTCACCTGGATGCGTCCGGCAAGCCTGCCGTTGGAACTGCAACTGTGGGGGCGCAACCTTACGAACCGCTTCTACGCGGGCGGCGGCGGCACTCTCAATCCGTCCTATACGGCCGCGACCATTATCCCGGGGGTGCCCCGCACGATTGGACTTCGGCTGCGCTACACTTTCGATTAGCCGAACAGTCGCCTTCGGCGATCAGCTTCACGGTGCGACGAGTTCGGCCCGCGTTGCACTTTCGTTTTCCACGCGGGCGATCCCTGCTGCCTCCAGACTTTGCAGGAACCCGCGCGTCACTCCGATGCGGAATGTGCCGCTGATCGGACGGCGGCCGAGCGTCGGGCTGGAAATGATGATCTCCTGCGGGCTGTAGCGATTGATCTCCGCCACGGCCTGCGCCAGCGGAACCCGGTCGAAATCGACGATACCCTTGCGCCAGGCGAGACGTCGTTCGACTTCCACGGCGCCGGTACGATAGCCCTGGCCATCCCAAGCCAGTTCCTGCCCCGGCTGTAGAACGGTCGATTGCGCCGCATGGCCATTGATTGCGGGCATGTCGACACGGACCCGTCCCTCCGCCAGCGTCACGTCAACTTTGCCTTGCGCCTCGCGAACCGCGAACTGCGTGCCAAGCGCTGTCACGGTAAGCCCACCTGCGGTCACCACGAACGGTTTGCGCGGGTTCTTGGCGACTTCGAAAAACGCCTCGCCATCGCGAATGGCGGTACTGCGGCCGGTATCGCTCTCGGCAACGGTGAGGACGGTCGCCGTGTTTGCGGTCACGATCGAGCCGTCGGTCATGCGGAACGTGCCCTGCTGGCCCACCCCGGTTGAGATCACGCGGCTGTCGGTAACGGCCAGCGCCGCGCCCACGGCGTCGCGCTGTCGCTGAAAGGCGATGCCTCCGCCAAGCACCGCCAGCACCGCGCAGGCGGCGATTGCCGGGCGCGCCCAGGCCTTGCGGCCCCGCCGGTTGGCGAGCGCACGTTCGCGGATCTCGAGAATGCGGGCATCGGCGCGCATGGCGCCCGAGCCATCCCACGAATGCTCAACCTTGGCCCAGGCGATGCGGTTGGCCTCGTCGCGGGCGTGCCAGCTTTCGAAGTCTTGATAGTCCTGCGCGGTCGCCTTGGGCGAACGGAAGATGCTGAAGTAGGCGGCCGCCGTAGCTTCCGGTGAGTCGATCTTTTCCAGCGCAAGGGCGTCGAAAGGTTTGCTCATGGCAGGTCCCTCGCCGCCAGAAATCGGATCGCCTTCATGATATGGCGTCCGACCGCGCTGGTCGAGATGCCCAGATGCTCCCCGATCGCGTCGTAGGACATTTCCTCAAAGCGGTGGAGCACGAAGGCGTCGCGCGTCAGGTCGGGCATTTCCTCCAGCGCGCAGGCCAGCCGGTTCACGTCCTCGCGTCCGCGCAGCACGCGTTCGGGCGTGAGTTCGTCGACGGGGTGCAGCGCCTCGGTCAGTTCGTGATGGGCGCCGCGGTGGCGCACGGTGTCGCGGCGGGCTCGGTCGGTAAGGACGCTGGCGGCGACCTGGAACAGATAGCCCTCGACGTTGGCGATGGGGTCTGCCTGCCCGCGTACGTGCATGCGCACCAATACGTCCTGAACCAGATCGTCGACGTCTGCGGGGACGGCGCGTTTTGCGATATAGCGACGCAGCGCGGGGACGTGCGACGACAGGTCTGCGGCGTCGAGGCGAGCCTGTTCCTGCTTTGCCGACGATGTCCTGCGTAACGAGAAAATGGGCTCGGCTTTCGGTTGGAATACGGGGCTCTCTTTAGCGCCCGACGCTTGATGGCGTCATCCAGAATATTTTTTCGAAAAAAGCGAATGATCCACGCGGACTTGCGTCTTGCACATATCGGCCTGCGATCAGGGACGGGCCGAAAGACCTAAAGGGGTAATAAAAACATGACCTGTCGCAGCCTTGCCGCATTGCTTCTCGCATCCTCGGTCCTCTCAATCGCCGCGCCCGTGCAGGCCCAGAACGACACTTCGGCCCAGTCGCTCGACCAGCCCGGCGGCGATATCGTCGTCACCGCGCGTCGCCGCGAGGAAAGCGCCCAGACGGTTCCCGTCTCGGTGACCGCGTTCAACTCCGAGATGCTGCGCGAAAAGGCCATCGTCAGCACGCAGGACCTGACCTACACCACGCCGGGCCTGAACGTGGCCCCGCAGACATCGCGCGATACGCCCAGCATCGTCATCCGCGGCCAGCGCCGCGCCACCGCAGGCGCCTCTGCACCTTCTGTCGTGACCTACTTTGCCGACGTGCCGCTGCCGAACGAGGGCAGCATCGTGCCCACTTTCGACATCAGTTCGATTCAGGTGCTCAAGGGGCCGCAGGGCACCCTGTTCGGCCGCAACACCACCGGCGGCGCGCTGCTGCTCTACCCGGTTTCACCCGACTATGACCTGGCAGGCTACGGCCAGATCACGCTGGGTTCGTACAATGAGAAGACCTTCGAAGGCGCCGTCAACGTGCCGATCGTCGCTGACCGCGTGGCACTGCGCGTCGCCGGCCAGATCGCCCGCCGCGAAGGCTATACCAAGAACCACGGCAACGGCGGCGACCTCGATGATCGCCACAACGACGCCTTCCGCGCTTCGCTGCTGGTCGAACCGATCGACGGGCTGAAGAACACCACCGTGTTCGACTGGTATCGCGCCCGCGAAAACGGCACCGGCACCGTGCTCAACGGCGTCTATCCGAACCCGGCCGTTCCCGGCGGCGGCACCGCGCGTACGGCAGCGAACCGTCCCTACTTCGACTGCGGCGTTGCCGGCTGCGATATCGACATCGCCCTGGCCGAGCAGCAGGCCGCAGGCGTGCGCGACGTCAGCACCAGCATCGATCCCTATTCCAACCGCACGTTCTGGGGCGTGGCCAACACCACCGAACTGGAAGTGGGCGCGGTCACTTTCAAGAACATCTTCGGCTACCGCAGCAGCAAGGTTGCCGCCGCCCGCGACATGGACGGCACGTACCTGCGCCTTTACGACGGTGTCTCGAACACCGAAGTCGAGCAGTATTCGAACGAGTTCCAGATCCTGGGTTCGCTGCTGAATGACCGCCTCGACTGGATCGTCGGCGCCTTCTACCTCAAAAGCGACCCGACCGGGGTGAACGGCAGCGCCACCTACTCGGCGGTGATTCCGGGCAAGACCTTCACCTACAACGAGAACTACAACTCCTCGACCAGCAAGGCGCTGTTCGGTCAGGTCGGCTATGCCTTTGGCGGTTTCGCGGACGGCCTGCGCTTCAACGGCGGTTTCCGCTACACCTGGGACAAGTCGAGCGGGTGCTCGGTCGCCGTGCTCGATACGGCGGCGCGCATCGGGCCTGATGCCTGTGCATCACAGGGCGGCAAGACCGGCTCGGAAAGCTCCAAGGCGCCGACCTGGACGCTAGGCTTCGACTACAAGGTCAACGACGACCTGTTCCTCTACGTCACCAACCGGCGCGGATACCGTTCGGCAGGGTACAACCAGAGCGGCATGTCCCCTTACTTCGACGGCTTCGAGACGTTCAAGCCGGAGAAGGTCACCGACTATGAGGCCGGCATCAAGAGCAGCTGGCACATCGGCGACGTGAAGGGCCGCTTCAACATCGCGGCCTACACCAGCAAGTACAGCAACATCCAGCGCTCGATCTTCCCGGGTGCGGACTTCGACGGTGACGGCAATCCCGGCAATGATCCCAGCAGCCTGATCATCAACGCCGCCAAGGCGACGATCAAGGGCACAGAGTTCGACTTCTCGGTCACCCCGGTCAGCGGCTTCACCCTGTCCGGCTTCGGCGCCTACACAGACGCCCAGTACGACGAGTATGATGCTCCTGCCGCGTTCGTCACGCTGCTGGGCAACAACCCGGTGAACAACAAGTTCTCCTACACCCCGAAGTGGACGGTCGGCGGCGGCGCGCGTTATGCGACGTATCTGGGCGATTTCGCGGAGATGGTGTTCAACGCGAACTGGTTCCACAGCGCCAAGGTCTGGTATGTCGAGCGTCCGCTGGACACCAACGGCATCCAGAAGGCGTATGACACCGTCAACCTGAAGCTGGACTTCAACAACCTCGAGAACCGAGGCATCGACCTCGGGTTCTTCGTGCGCAATGTGTTCGACGTGACTTATGCTGCGGCTGGCGGCGTCGTCACGCCGTCGATTACCTCGACCACGCTCGTCTACAACGAGCCGCGCGTGTTCGGCGCCCAGCTGCGCATGTCGTTCGGCAAGCGCTGATCCGACACCCGCCCGCGCGGATCGAGCCGATCCGCGCGGGCACCCGTTTCGATGCGATCTTACGACGAGGATGTAGCCCCATGAAACTCAGCCTGCGTACCGCTTTGCTCACCTTTTCCGCGCTTGCCGCCACCCCCGCACTGGCCGAGCCGCTGGCCGATGCCGATCGCGCCGCGATCCTCGCCGAAGTCGATCGCGGCGCACCCGCAATGGCGCGCAATGCGCTGCAGATCTGGTCTTGGGCCGAAGTCGGCTTCCAGGAGACCAAAAGTTCGGGCCTGCTCCAGAAGGATCTCAAGGCCGCCGGGTTCAAGGTGACGCCTGGGGTCGCCGGCATGCCCACCGCCTTCGTCGCCAGCTTCAGGACGGGCGACGGCCCGGTCATCGGCATTCTTGCTGAGTACGATGCGCTGCCCGGCCTTGCCCAGGCGGCCGAACCGGAACGCCATGCCCTCGACGGCATCGCCGGCCATGCCTGCGGCCACAACCTGTTCGGTGCCGCTTCCGTTGCTGCAGCGATCGCCACCAAGGAATGGATGGTCGCCCACGGCATCAAGGGCGAACTGCGCGTCTACGGCGCGCCGGCCGAAGAGGGCGGTTCGGGCAAGGTGTTCCTCGTCCGGTCCGGGCTGACGAAGGACGTATCCGCCATGCTGCACTGGCATGCAGGCGATGGCTATAGCGCCATGCAGGGCCATGCCCTTGCCAATGTCAGCGCCAAGTTCCGCTTCCACGGCCTGGCCTCCCACGCCGCCGCCGCCCCTGAGCGTGGCCGTTCCGCGCTCGACGGGGTCGAGGCGATGGACAACATGGTCAACATGATGCGCGAGCACGTGCCGCAGGAAACGCGCATTCACTACGTCATCACCGATGGCGGCAAGGCCCCCAATGTGGTGCCCGACACCGCCGAGGTCTACTACTACGTGCGGCATCCCGACCAGCAGCAGGTCGCCGATATCATGGAGCGCGTGAAAAAGGCCGCTGAAGGCGCTGCGCTGGGCACCGGCACCACGGTGACCTATGACCAGATCGGCGGAACCTTCGACCTGCTGCCGAACGACACGCTGGGCCATGTGATGTACGACAATCTCAAGCAGGTTCCGCTGCCCACCTACACCGCGCAGGAACAGGCCTTCATCGACAAGCTCGCGGTCACGCTGCCCAAGGGCGGGCGCAAGCGCGAGACGGGCGTGGCGCCCTATTCCAGCGGCGAGATCATGTCGGCCTCCACCGACGTCGGCGATGTCAGCTACACCACCCCCACGGCAGGGCTTTCCACCGGCACCTGGGTTCCCGGTACGCCGCCGCACAGCTGGCAGGCGGTCGCCGCCAGCGGCACCAGCATCGGCACCAAGGGCGCTGAAGTCGCCGCCAAGACCCTGGCCCTGACGGCAGCGCAGCTGTTTCAGAGCCCCGACACGCTGGCGGCAGCGAAGAAGGAGCTGGATGAACGGCGCGGGGCCGACTTCGTCTACCACTCGCTGCTCGGCGACAAGGCTCCTTCGCTCGATTACCGCAAGGCGCCCGCTTCCAGGAATTGACCGAACCCATCCTGAACCCGGTTCCGCCCCAATAACTTGGGCGGAACCGGGGCTTTTTTTGGTCATGCCCGGGCATTGTCCGGCTCAAGCGGAATTACATCACTCATGTCGCGTCGCCTGACGACCTTCATCGTCGCCGGGATGGTCTCCGGCATCTGCGCGGGGTTCGCCGCAAACCAGCTCGTCGGTGACACGCAGGCGGCGGCGAAGGAGGTCGCGGGATACTTTCACCTCCTTGCCGACATCTTCCTTCATCTCATCAAGATGATAATCGCCCCGCTCGTCTTCTCCACGCTGGTGGCGGGCATGGCGCATATGGGGGACAGCGGCGCGCTGGGCCGCATCGGCGGGCGGGCCATGGCGTGGTTCCTCACCGCCAGCCTGTTGTCGCTGGCACTGGGCCTCGTCTTCGTGAATGTGCTGGCGCCGGGGGATGGACTGCATCTGGTGCGGACCGGAGCCGCTGCCGCCGTGGATGCACAGGCGCTCAATTTCCGCGACTTCGTGCTGCACGTGTTCCCGACCTCGATGGTCGGCGCGATGGCGGAGAATTCGATCCTGCAGATCGTCGTCTTCTCGATATTCGTGGGCGTTGCCCTCACGGCCATCGGCGAGGAGGCGAAACCGATCGTCACCCTCATCGAAGCGATGGTGAAGATGATGCTCACCGTCACCGGCTACGTCATGCGAATGGCGCCGCTCGCGGTGTTCGGCGCGCTGGCAGCCGCGATCACCACCGAGGGGCTCGGCGTGCTGCGCACCTTCGGACGGCTCGTCGGAGAATTCTACCTTGCGCTGGGCGCACTGTGGCTGCTGCTCATCGCAGCAGGAGCGCTGTTCCTTGGCAAGCGCATCTTCGATCTGCTGCGCCACGTCCGCGAGCCGGTACTGCTGGCGTTCTCCACCGCATCTTCGGAAGCCGCCTATCCCAAGATGCTCGAACAGCTCGATCGCTTCGGCGTGCCGCGCCGCATCTACAGCTTCATCCTGCCGCTGGGCTACAGTTTCAACCTCGACGGCTCGATGATGTACGCGACCTTCGCTACGCTATTTATCGCACAGGCCTACGGCATAGACCTGCCGATCCTCACGCAGATTACCATCCTCCTGGTCCTTATGGTGACCAGCAAAGGCATCGCTGCGGTCCCCCGCGCCTCTTTGGTGGTGGTGGCAGCGACTTTGGGACAGTTTGACCTTCCGGTGGAGGGCATCGCCTTTATCCTCGCCGTCGATCATTTCATGGACATGGGCCGGACAGCAACCAACGTGCTGGGGAATGCGATCGCGACAGCGGTAGTCTCGAAATGGGAGGGCGCACTCGCTGTGCCGGCTGACAATATGCCGGTTTCGTCAGCAACTTCGGGAGACTGATCACCGAGCAGCGGGGGCTTTCGGCGCTCAACGGTTTCGGCAAGTTCGAGATCAAGGGCGGCCCGAAAGCGTGAAGGCCGCGCTCCCGCCAAGGCGATGAAGGACAAGCTGAACGGTTGATTTGAGAGGGCGGCCGTTCCCCTCAACGCCGCACTTCAGGCTTGAAGAAAAACAGGCCACTTGCGAGCGTTGGGTGAGAATTAAACGCCTATCAGCGAGGCCAGGTGTTTGCCTGCTTGGCCGTTATTTCGCGGACCGGGCTGCGGAGCTGGGCTCCGTGCTCTGGATCGGTGATCGTGGCGGGATCCACAAAACCGTAGAAGATCCCTTGCGACGGCGAGGCTCCGCGCTGCTCGATATCGCCGATCAGATGGGCGTTGCCGGACAACACGATGCCCTTTTCATATTCGCCGATACCCAGCATCACGGTGTTCGTGCGGGCGGATTCGCGAAGGATGGTGTCCCCTCTAAGGACGCTCAGCCCACCCACTACGGCATTGTCGCGAACTTGCGCCTGATCGAGCACGACGGCGTGATCCTCGATCCTCGCGTTGCCGGTAACAGTGCCGGAGATGACCCGCGCATAGGGGCCTATGTAGGCGCAGGCTGCTACCTGCGCGTTCGGGCCGACCCAGCCGCCGCCGTTCCCGTGGCGGTGGCCGCCGGGGATCGCTGCGGGCGCACCGGGCTGGTAGCGTTCGGGCATGGCGCCCTCGAACTGGGCCATCCACGGGTATCGGTAGATCGAATACCAGGGCTGGTCCCACCGGATCTGCTGCATCTGCGACGGCGCCGCCATGACCATCAGGAACAGCCCGGTGTCGCCCGGCTGCACGTCGATCGAGGCTTCGGCCTTGGCGCCGCGCTGCAGCGGGGCGTAGCGGCTCTTGCCGTCCGCGCCCACGGCCACGAGGCCCCAGCGCCAGCCCGATGACGGCGGCGGGATCGCTGAAGGCTCGTCGGCGAGGCCGGGGAGGGAGGCGGCGTCGCTGGTCTGCTGTACCATGCCCCGGAACGACACGGTCACGCGGCTGCTGCCCGCGTCGGGGTAGAGCTTGACCATGTTGTAGCCCCAGCGCTGCGGCGCCCACATCTCGGGCACGGCGAAGCGCCGTTTGGCCAGGTCGATGGGGTCCAGCACGGTGGCGGAGAGGATGCCGGCGTCGGTGGTCTGGTCGTATGTGCCGTAGTTCTTGCGGAAGACCGCGCCCTGGTCCGAGCCGTCCGGGTTGGTGTAATCCCAGTTGGCATTGTGCAGCGCCCAGTCGCCGAAAGCGTCGTTGAGCTGTGACTGGCTCCAGCCCATGTTCTGCTTCAGGACGCTGATCGGATCGGCGGTCAGGTGTGCGGGGTCGGCGGTGCCGGGAGCCTTGCGCCAGATGTCGTTGATCGCCTCGAAACCGTGCTTGTCCTTGATGTATTCAAGGAACTGCCAGTTGCAGTAGCGCGATCGCGTGGAGCCGTAATAGAGGTGCGGGTACTGCTTGAGCAGGACCGAGCAATGAGTATTCTCGCGGAATTCCGGCAGTTGTACGGTCATCCAGTTGGCGTGGCTTTCGAACAGCCAGCCGGTGAAGGGTGAGTCCATTAGGTGGCCGGTTGCGGCCTGCAGCGCGTGGGTCAGTTCATGCGCCAGCCCGAAACGGTCCCTCAGCGCGCCGGGGCCGATCCACATGCCCATGTGGCCGAGCTGATCGGTGCCGCCGGTCAACCCGTAATCGACGCCGATATAGGCGTTGACCTTGAACTTCTCGGCCGAGCCGCAGTGCGGTTCGGGGAAGTGCAGGGTGCCGATGAAATAGTCCCACACGTATTCAAGGCGTTTCACCGCCCCTTGCGCATCGGCCTGGGTGACGGTGCCCGGCTTCCAGTGCAGCGCGAAGTGGGCGCTCTGCATCTGCAGGGGCAGGGCGGAATTGACCGCGTCGGACGGGTCGGTATCCGCCACGCCCCACGGTCCGGCCGCGCAGGCCTGACCGGAAGGCGCGGCGGGGGCCTCAGGCACCGGCGCGGCGATCGCTGCGGGGGGGAGGAGGGCGCCGGAAAGGATGAGCGCCAGCGCCGATGCCTGAAGCAGATTCTTCATATCAGCGCGGGTTCAGCGTGACGGTGGTGACGCCGCTACCCAGCGGGATCGCATAACCGCCCCGGTCCGCCGTGCCGGTTTGCGTGGTATAGACGCGGGCGCCCTGCGCGGTGGTTTCGAACAGCAGACGTGCGGTGGGCGCGGCGGTGCTGGCAGGGTCGAGGGTGAGCACGACCTTGCCGGACTTCGTATCGTACTGCGCGCTCTGGATGCGGCCTGCCTCCAGCGTGATCCACAGGCCTGCGGGCGCCACGAACAGGCGGCGGCGGGCGCCGTCCTTCGGAACCATGCTGACCTGCGTGCCCTTGGCCTTGAGGTCTCCGCCAAAGCCCACCCAGCCCAGCTGCGCATCGTTGACCATGTAGCTGGCCGAGGTGATCGCATGGCCGTAGAAGCCCATGCCGTAATCGCCGGTGATGACGTCCCATTTCATCATGTCGGGCCACGAGTGGAACGCGGCCGAGCCGAAGCCCTCCTGATCGATGTTGGTCACGCCGCCCATCATGCCGCCGTAAGCGACGCGCAGCAGGTGCAGGTCGGTGGGGTTCTGGCGATAGGCATCGAACAGCGGAACGGCGTTCAGCGCCGAGCCGTAATGGTGGATCTGCCGCTCGATGCGCGAAACCTTGCCGCCGTATAGGAAGTCCCAGTAACGGCGGGCATTGCCGTTGTAGCCCCAGCTGGGGATCGTGGGATCATAGCCCAGGATCACTTCGCGGGTCACGTCCGCCTGCGGCTGGTAGTTGAAATAGCGCATCCACGCATAGACTTCGGGCTGGCCGGTGGAATCCCATGCCATCTCGCTGCCGAAGGGGAATTTCAGCGTGCGCCAGTGATCGGCGCGGCCCTTCATCAGGCCTTCCATCTGGGTGGCTTCGGCAGTCAGGCCCTCGCGCTTCAGATCCTTGAGGACGTCGAGGAAGATGTCGCCCTCCATCTGCCCGAACTGCGCGTAATACGGCGCATCGCGCATCATCGCCACCGAGGTGCGATAGGCCCACTCAAGGTAGAACTTCCAGTCGTGCTGCTTGACCAGACCCTGGCTGTCGCGGGCAAGGCGGTAGAGCACCCAGTGGCCGATCGCGACGTGGGGATAGTTGTAGGACCGGCCCAGATCGTCCGAATCCTTTTTCGACCACGCGGTCCAGTTCTTCCAGTTGATCTTGGGGTCGTAATAGTCCGGAAATTCCTTGGGGTCGTAGTAGAACAGGCTCTTCTTGACCGCGCCGGCCTGCGGGCCTTCGGCGATCTGGAGGTGGCCGATCACGGTCTCGTTGACGAGGCGTTCCAGCTTGGCGACTTCCTCGGCATTCGGGTTGTCGAGCTGCTTGATAGCTGCTGCCACCCACGATCCGGCGCCGCCTTCATCGCTCATGCCCGAAACCCAGACGCGGCCGTCCTGCGTGAGGATCTTGTTGTCCTCGCGGTCGTAGGAGAGGATCGCGGGAGAGCGGTGGAACGGGTCGTCCTTACCTTCGAACCACTGCTTCGTGGTAGTGAAGTTGCCGATATCGGCCATGACCTGATCGAGCGGCTTGGTGATGTAATAGCTCACCGTCTGCTTCTGCCCGTCGGCATACGTGACGGTCAGGCGGGCCTGACCCCAGCCGCTGGCCTTCACCTGATAGCGCGCCCAGCCGTTTCCGGCCTTTTCGGTGGTCGCGGTCAACGCGCCGAGCGGGAAGGATTCGATCCTGGCGACCTTGCTCGGCGTCTTAAGGAAGAGGCTGGCGGTCTGGTCGGTGGGGACCACGTAGCCGGGAATGCCGACCGCGACGGGGCGCTTGTTGGCGACCAGCGTGTCCTCGATCGCGCGCACGCTGGGGGCGGTCACGAAGCGCAGGCCGATGGTGCGGCTTTCACCGGGGGCGAGGGTGATGCTGGTCGCCTCGTTCCACTGCTGGCCGGCCTTGGCCCATTCCTTCTCGGCAAAGCCCTTGCTGGCGACGGTCCAGTCGTAAAAGCCCTCGGAAACCTGGGTGCGCGGGCTGCGGTCGGTGAAGATATCGTCCCTGGGCGCGGCGCGCTTTTCCAGAACCGGGCGATAGGCTTCGAGCGGGGTGCCCTTTTCGGGCAGCACCAGCAGCGCCGGGCCTTGCCCGTTCAGGCGGGTGACCTGAAGGTAGCCGGCATCGCGCCCGATATAGGGATCGACGAAGCTGGCCTGCGCGTGCGCCTGATCCAGATCGCGGTCGAGGATGATGTTGTCGAACACCATCGGCATGCCGAGGCCGCCGATCTCTACCGCCGCGTCCGACGTGTTCACCAGCGTGAAGCGCATTGCAAGCACGCCGGAATCGTTCACCCAGCGGCGCTCGACGCGCAGCGGCATCGCACTGCCCATCGAGGCGGTGATGTCGGCAGCGGCAAGCACGTCGCCGCCGCCCGGAAGCGCGGTGATCTGCTTGCGCGCGTGGGCGGAGGAGAAGTCCTGCCAGTCGGACCCGGCGGTCTTCAGGCGGATGTGGATGTCGCCGATGTGGACGTAGCCGTCGCCGGCGCGCTCCGGTTCGCGCGATGCGGGCACGAAGTCGAACGCGGCGTCGGCGGTGGGGGACAGGTGCGCAAGGGTCTGGGTATCGGCGCGCAGGGATAGGTCGAAGGTCGGCGTGGTCATGCCGGTGGTCTGGATCGGTGGGAACACCGGCTTGGGCTGTTCGGCGCCTTCTTCGGCCCTCGCTGCAGCCATCGGCAGCATGGCCGGAACGGCAGCCAGCATCAGTGCGACAAGGGGCAGGGGCTTCAGGAGACGCTTCATTTCAGATCCTCGCACGCAAGATTTCACTGGGCCGCGGGGGCGGCAGGCCTGGCCGGGGTGACCGGGCCAAGCGGGGGCGGGGTTTCGCCCAGAAGGTATTGGGTGAAATAGTCCCGCTGCTTCTTGAAGAAGAACGGCTGGTTCACTCGGTGAGTGGTGTTGGGCAGCACGACGAGGTCGACATCGCGCCCGGCATCCATCAGCGCCTTGGCAAGACGGAAGCTCTCGGTAACGGGCACGTTGTCGTCGATATCGCCGTGGATCAGCAGCAGGTGGCCCTTGAGCTGCCCCGCCACTGACATGTTGGAATTACGCTCCCAGGTCGCCTCGTCCGGGTTGCCCATCGACACTTCGGGCCACCAGGTCTTGTCCAGCCTGAGGTCGTGGTTGCCAGATGACGATACGCCGACCTTGAAGAAGTCCGGCCGCCGCAGCACGAAACGCGCGGTGTCATAGCCGCCCGCCGAACCGCCGAACACGCCGACGCGGTTCACGTCCATGTAGGGGTACTTCGCGGCCATCTGGCGGATCAGGGCGATGTGATCGTCGAGCCCGACTTCGCCAAGGTTTTGGAAAGCGGGAAGGCGGAAGGCCTGTCCGCGCCGCGATGTACCGGTGCCGTCGATCATGACGACGATGGCACCGATCTGGGCAAGGCTGTTGCCGCCCACGCGCCGCGCATCGGACCATGTGGCAGGCACATCGGTGGTCGTCGGGCCGGTGTAGACGTTGTCTATGACCGGGTAGGTACGCTTCGGGTCGAAGTTCGCGGGGCGCAGGATCATGCCGTAGATCGGCGTCGTGCCGTCTGCGGCCAGGCCCTTGAACGGTTCGGGCGCGGTGAAGCCCCTGGCCATCAGGCGGCTGTCGTCGGCCTTCGCCAGTTCCTTGACGATCCTGCCGGTCCTGCCGTCGCGCAGCACCGCGCGGGTGGGCGAGGTGGGGCTGGACATCTGGTCGACGATCCACTTTCCGTCGGGCGATACCTTGGCATCGTGATCGAGCGGCTCGGGCGTCAGTTCGGTAAGGGTGCCGCCCTTGGTCGGCACGCGGTAGAGCGCCCGCCAGTAAGGGTTGCGCTGCGCTTCGCGGCCCACGCCGGTCACTACAAGCGCGGACTTGTCTTCGTCCATGTGGTCGACGGAGAGGACTTCCCACGCCCCCTGCGTCAGCGCGGTGCCGCCGTCCGGCGCATCGGGGCTGACGAGGTAAAGCTGCGCCCACCCGCTCCGCTCGGAAATCGACAGTTCGCCGCCAAGCTCGGGCGAGGGCATCATCATGCTGGAGGTCACCGTGACCACCGGCTTGACCGCTTCATGCGCCACGATGCGGGCGGCGCCGGTTGCGGGATCGGCGATGTAGACGGCCTGCTGCTTATAGCCGCGCTCGGTCCAGAGCATCCGGAGCTTACCATCCACCCAGCCCATGTCGGGCGCGGCGGGGTAGAGCAGGGATTCGGCCGGCATCTGGATCGGCACCAGCTTCGCCTTGCGCGCTTTCATAGCCGCGCGCATGTCGATGACGAAGCGCGACGCCTGCGGCAGTTTCTCGGCCCCTGCCAGCGGATAGACATAGGAGAAGCTGCGCGGATAGAAGCTGCCCGGTGGGTTCTGCTGGGTGATCGAAAGCTTCTTCACCTCGCGCGTGTCGAGCCGCCAGCTGAGCAGATAGCGGCCATCGGGCGACCACTGGGCCGAGACTGGCATCGCCGGTTCCTCGGTGCCTTCGCGCAGGATGTCCGCTAGCTCAGGGATCGAACGGCCATAGGGCTGCTCTCGCGTGCCGTCGGTGGTCAGCGGCACTTCATGTCCGCTTTCAACATCGACCGCTATCAGGTTGAAATCACGCGCGATGATCTTCGTCTTGCCATCGGGAGAAAGCAGGTCGTATTCGCGGTGGTCGGCTTCTTCTATCTGCGCGGCCTTGCCGGCGGCATCGACGCTCCACAGGGCACCGTCGAAGGCTTTGAACTTCAGCTCATCCCTGGCCGGATCGTAATCGACGTCGGTGATCCGCGCCTCGTCGATCGTCACATTCTTGCCCTTCGTGGCAGACAACGCAGCGAGGAGTTTCGCGGTCGTCGTCACCTCCCGCGTTTCCCGCGTAGCGAGGTTAAGCAACTGGTAGCGCTGGTCGAGGCGGTTGCCGATGCGATAGAACAGCCCGCCCTCAACGAAGCGCGGGGCGATATCGGCATTGTCGATAAGGTCGCCAAGCGCATTGCCGAGAAACGCATCGGCCGCTGCATAGCGCTGGGCAATACTGGGCTGCGAAGGCGACGTGGCAGTGCGCGAGGTTGCGGCATGGGCGGTGGGCGTCACCGTCATGGCGGCTCCAAGACTGGCACCAACGGTTGCCCATGCGAATGCGAACAGGCTGACGGAACGGGACATGCGAGAAAGTGGTGAGCTCACGGCTGACGGCCCGTCGATTATTTCAGGGGAGACGCCTTTGTCATGACCGCCGCTTAAGAAAGCGTCAAGAAGAATATACGATATATGATCTGCGCTTTTTCGGGTCCTCTTGCGCTATATGCGTGTTACACGACCGGACGCATGAAGAAAGAAAGCACGATGGCCGATTTGGGATTGGGCGAAGAGATCGAAGGGCTGCCATTGCCGAGTGGGCGGTTGCACCATGTCGTGGCTCAGCGGCTGGCGACCCAGATCGTCAGCGGCGACACGCCTTGCGGGCATGTCTTCCCCGCTGAGGTCGAACATGCCGAGATGCTCGGCGTTTCGCGCTCGGTCCTGCGCGAGGCGTTCCGGGTGCTCACTGCCAAGGGCCTGGTCAGCAGTCGGCCCAAGGCGGGGACGCGCATCAACGAGCGGCGCAAGTGGAACCTGCTCGATCCCGATGTGCTGGGTTGGCAGATCCAGTGCGGGGCTAGCGATGAATTCCTGCGTGACCTGTTCGAACTGCGCATGGTCGTGGAGCCCCAGGCCGCCGAGATGGCCGCCATGCGCCGTGACGAAAGGCAACTGGTCGACATGGCCAACGCGCTCGACGCTATGGAGCGCTTCACACTTTCCACCCCCAAAGGCCGCGCGGCAGATATCCGGTTCCACGAACTGCTGATGGAGGCGACCCGCAACGAGATGCTGCTGGCGCTATCGAACTCGATTTCCACTGCCATCGCCTCGACCACGGCGATCAAGCAGAGCCGCGACGGATCGCCTCGCGATGCGATGCCGGAGCATTATGCGCTCTATACCCAGATCGCGGATCGCAACCCCAGGCAGGCGCGCAGGGCGATGATCACGCTGATTGAACTTGCCCATTCCGACACGAAGATCGCCCTCAAGCGCTGACGGGCAAGGCTGCCAAGCGGGGTTGACTCTGCCCACCCGGCTTCTATCAATAACGTATACGATATTCGATAGGAGTTTTGAGGGCATGAAGGCCAGTCGGCGCGAATGGATGGCGGGTGTTGCGGCACTGGCGCTTTGCTCTGTTCCCTTGAAGGGTTTTGCCGCGATAGTGGCGCCCAAGGTGCCGCTCAAGGCGAAGCCTCTGCCGCTGACCGACGTGCGCCTGCGTCCCTCGGCCTATGCGACTGCGGTGGAAGTCAACATCGACTACCTGATGTCGCTCAGTCCCGACCGTTTCCTGCACAATTTCCGCAAGTATGCCGGGCTTGAGCCGAAGGCGCCGATCTATGGCGGCTGGGAATCGGACACCATCGCCGGTCACACCCTTGGCCACTACATGACGGCGCTGGTGCTGGGCTGGCAGCAGACCGGCAACCCGGAATGCCGCAAGCGCGCCGACTATATCGTCGAGGAACTGGCGCTATGCCAGTCGAAGCGCAGCGATGGCTACATCGGCGCGCTGGGCCGCAAGACCAAGGACGGCACGATCGTCGACGGCGAGGCGATCTTCCCAGAAGTCATGCGCGGCGAGATCAAGTCCGGCGGGTTCGACCTCAACGGATCGTGGTCGCCGCTTTATACGGTGCACAAGTATTTCGCCGGATTGCTCGATGTCCATGCCGCCTGGGGTAATGCCAGGGCGCTGGAAGTGGTGATCGGCCTTGGCGGGTATTTCGAGAAGGTCTTCGCTGCGCTCGACGACAAGCAGATGCAGGAGCTGCTGGGGTGCGAATATGGCGGCCTGAACGAGAGCTATGCCGAACTCTACGCCCGCACCGGCGACCTGCGCTGGCTGAAGGTTGCCGAGAGCATCTTCGACCGCCGCGTTCTGGCGCCGCTGGAAGCGCAGGAGGACAAGCTCTCCAACTTTCACGCCAACACCCAGGTGCCCAAGCTGATCGGCCTTGGGCGCATCCACGAACTGACCGGCAAGGAAGCGCCGGGCAAGGCCGCACGCTTTTTCTGGGAGCGCGTGACCGGGCACCACAGCTACGTGATCGGCGGCAATGCCGACCGCGAATATTTCTTCGAGCCGGACACGGTGGCGCTGCATCTCACGGAATCGACCTGCGAGCACTGCAACACCTACAACATGCTCAAGCTGACCCGCCAGCTCTACAGCTGGCAGCCCGACGGCGCCGCGTTCGATTATTACGAGCGCGCGCATCTGAACCACGTCATGTCGGCGCAGAACCCGGCGACGGGCGGCTTCACTTACATGACCCCGATGATGAGCGGCACTGCGCGCGGCTATTCGCAGCCGAACGAGGATTCGTTCTGGTGCTGCGTCGGCTCGGGCATGGAAAGCCATGCCAAGCATGGCGATTCCATCTACTGGGAGGGCGACGATACCTTGTTCGTCAACCTCTACATCCCCTCCAGCGTGCAGTGGCAGGCCAAGGGCGTCGCTGCGACGATCGACACCGAATATCCGTTCAAGTCCGATGTGCGCTTCACGCTGGATGCAGTGAAGCAGGGCAAGTTCGCGCTGGCGCTGCGCATTCCGGCATGGTCGGGCGGCAAGGCGGCGATCACCGTCAACGGTGCGCCGGTGCCTTCGACGCCGACCAACGGCTATGCCTTCATCGAACGCCGGTGGAAGAAGGGCGACGTCGTCGCGCTGCACCTGCCGCTGGATCTGCGTCTGGAATCCGCGCCCGGCGCGCAGGATGTCGTTGCCGTGGTGCGCGGCCCGCTGGTCCTCGCCGCCGACCTTGGGCCGTCCGAGACGGAGTGGACGGGCGCGGAGCCGGCAATGGTCGGCGATAGCCCGCTCGCCGCCTTCGCGCCGATGGTTTCGGATCGCCCGCGCTTCCAGACCGCTGGGATCATCCGTCCGGGCAACCTGACCTTCGTGCCGTTCTACAGCCAGTACGACCGGCGCAGCGCAGTCTACTTCAAGCGCTTCACCGAGGCTGGCTGGAAGACCGAGGAAGCCGCCTTCCTCGCCGAACAGGCCCGCCAGAAGGACCTCGCGGCACGCTCGATCGACTTCATGCACCTGGGTGAAATGCAGCCCGAGCGTGACCACGCCCTGACATCGGAACTCTCATACCCCGCATCGTACCGGGGCCGTAATGGCCGCGATGCGCGTTCGGGCGGGTTCTTCGAGTTCACGATGAAGGTGAAGCCCGGTCCGCTGCTGCTTCAGGCCAGTTACTGGGGCGATGAGCGGTCGCGCATTTTCGATATTCTCGTCGACAATGTGAAGGTCGCCACGCAGCGTCTTGAAAACGATCGCCCGGGCAAGTTCTTCGACGTCGATTATCCGCTGCCCGAGGCTGTGACCAAGGGCAAGAGCAGCGTGAAGGTGCGCTTCGTGCCGCATGATCGCAGTTCCGCCGGCCCGGTCTTCGGCGTGCGCCTGTTCACGGCGAAATGAGCATGACGGACGAGGTTGCGCTGACGCTGGCCGAGGCCGATGAACTGGCGCGCACCGTGCTGCAGGCATGGGGGCTGGCGCCAGACCATGCCGCCGCCGTGGCGCAAACGATGGTCTCTGGCGAACGTGACGGTTGCACCTCGCACGGGCTGTACCGGCTGCTGGTGGCGGCGAACTCGGTCGAGCGCGGCGTCGTCGTGCCCGATGCGGTGCCGGAAGTGAGCGAGCCGGCCACTGCGCTGGTGCGCGTCGACGGGAAGGGCGGCTTTGCGCAGCTGCCCTTCCAGCAGGGTATGCCGCTGCTGGTCGAGAAGGCGCGCCGCTACGGCATCGCTGCCATGGCGCTGAACAACGTGGTCCACTTCGCCGCGCTCTGGCCCGAGGTTGAGGCGCTGGCGGAGCAAGGGCTGGTCGTGCTGGCCTTTACCCCCAGCCATGCCTGGGTTGCACCGGAGGGCGGCACCCTGCCGGTGTTCGGCACTAACCCGATCGCTTTCGGCTGGCCGCGACCCGGCCGAGCGCCGTTCGTGTTCGATTTCGCCACCAGCGCCGTCGCGCGCGGGGAGATCGAACTGCACCGCCGCGCGGGCAAGGCGATCCCGCTGGACTGGGGCTATGACGCGGGCGGCAATCCTTCTGCGGATGCCAAGGCGGTGCTGGACGGCGCGATGCGTACATTCGGCGCCCATAAGGGATCGGCGCTGGCGGCGATGGTCGAACTGGTCTCCGGGCCATTGATTGGCGACATGACGAGCGCGGAATCACTTGCAGCGGATGAAGGGCGCGGCGGGGCGCCGCTGGGCGGCGAACTGATCGTTGTCATCGACCCGGCCGGGTTCCTCGGCACCGGACTAAACGCGCACCTGAGCCGAGCTGAAGCCATGTTCGCCGCGATCGAGGAGCAGGGCGCACGCCTTCCCGGATCGCGTCGCCTCGTCGCCCGAGCACGCTCTGCCGTAGAGGGGCTGCGGATACCCGCGAAGCTCCATCAGGATATTATCGAGGTTCTCGAAAGGGGAAATGACGTGAACAAAACGGTTGCCCGCGCGATGTTGCTGGCCGGCGCTGCCCTTGCCGGCACGCCAACCGTAACTGCCGCTGCCCCCGCCGCCCAGGTCGCGGAGCAGGCAAAGGAAACCGGCGCGGACAAGGCATTCGAGGCGATCTACACCGCCGAATACGAATGGCGCCAGAAGCAGGTCGGCCCTTGCGAGGACACGCCCAAGAACAGCAAGGTCGTTCTCCCCGATCTCAGCCCCAAGGCACAGGCTGAGCGCCTTGCCTGCTGGGAAAAGGTCGAGAAGCAACTCGGCGCGATCCGTCAGGACCGGCTTTCGCCCGCCAACCGCGTCAACTTCGCGGTTTACAAGGGGCAGGTCGATGCGCTGCTGGCATCGCAGCGTTACCGTGACTTCGAAAAGCCGTTCAATGCCGACACCAGCTTTTGGGGCGATCTGGGCGACTGGGCGCGTAATCCGCTGAAGGACAAGGCAGCGGCCGACGACTACCTCGAAATGCTGCGCGAGATCCCGCGCTATTACGAGCAGCAGATCGAGAACATGCGCGCCGGCCTTGCCCGTGGTTTTTCGGCGCCGCATGTCACGCTGGCCGGGCGTGACAAGGGGATCGAACTGGTGGCGCAGGCGAAGACGCCGGAAGCCTCACCCTTCTACGAGCCGTTCAAGGTTCTGCCCCCCACTATCCCCGCTGCCGAGCAGGAAAAGCTGCGCAGCGAAGCGCGCAAGCTGATTACGCAGGGCGTGGCCCCGGCGCACGTCAAGCTGCTGGCCTTCATGCGCGGCGAGTACGATACCGGCGCGCGCAAGACCCTCGCCGCCTATGCCCTGCCTGACGGTGAGGCCTACTACCGCTCGAAGATCCGCGAATTCGTGACGCTCGACAAAAGCCCTGAGGAAATCCACCAGATCGGCCTGTCCGAGATGGCGCGCATCCGCACGCAGATGGCCGAAGTGATGCAGCAGGTGGAATTCAAGGGCGACCTCAAGGCCTTCCTGCATTTCCTGCGCACCGATCCGCAGTTCTATCCCAAGACGCCGAACGAGCTGCTGTACCGCGCCGCGTGGATTGCCAAGACGTTCGACGGCAAGGCCTCGCAGTTCTTCGGACGGATGCCGCGCAGCCGCTTCGCGATCAAGCCGGTTCCAGACGATATCGCGCCGTTCTACACCGGCGGGCGAGGCGGTCCGGGTATCTATCTGGTCAATACCTACAACCTGCCTTCGCGCCCGTTCTACTCGCAGATCGCGCTGACCCTGCACGAAAGTGCGCCGGGCCACGCGATGCAGATGCCGCTTGCCGCCGAGAACGGCGACCTTCCGGCCTTCCGCCGCGACACCTACCTCCCCGCCTATGGCGAGGGCTGGGCGCTCTACTGCGAGGCGCTGGGCGAGGACATGGGCATGTACGAAACGCCCTACGACCGCTTCGGAATGCTGAGCTATCAGGCCTGGCGCGCCTCGCGACTTGTCGTTGATACGGGCGTCCACGCGATGGGCTGGTCGCGCGAACAGGCGCAGGCGTACCTGCGCGAAAATACCGCGCTGTCCGACCACGAGATCGAGACCGAAGTCGATCGCTACATCTCTTGGCCGGGCCAGGCTTTGTCCTACTATATGGGCCAGCTGGCCTTCGTAGATGCGCGCAGTAAGGCCGAGAAGGCGCTGGGTCAGAAGTTCAACATCCGCGCCTTCCACGATGCCGCGCTTGAACTGGGCGGGGTGCCGCTGCCGCTGCTCGACACCCGCGTCGACCAACTCATCAAGGACGGCGGCAAGGGGCCTTACCCCGATGAGGAATGATCCGATGATCCGCATCCTCGCCGCCGTTCTGGGGGCCACTGCGCTGGCCGCTCCCGCCACCGCGCAGGAAGCGCGGGAACTGTCGATACCGGGCAATCCGATCCTTGCGGACGGCGACTACTATTCGGCCGATCCAGCGCCATTCGTGGCGGACGGAGCGCTGTGGATTGTCGCCGGGCGCGATCAGGCACCGAGCGACGTGAACGACTTCGTCATGAGCGAATGGCAACTGCTCAGGACCGAAGACCCGGCCTCTGGCAAGTGGACGCATTACCCCGCCGTAGCCAGGCCCGCTAACATCTTCGCGTGGGCCGAGCCGGACCGCGCCTATGCCGGCCAGATCGTGCAGGGGGCGGACAAACGCTATTACTTCTATGCGCCCGTGATGGAGAAGAACAGCGATGCCGCAGACCGTTTCGCCATCGGCGTGGCGGTGGCGGACAGGCCCACCGGACCATGGCGTGATGCCCATCCGGCAGGGCCGATCATCTCGCAACGAGTGCCCGTCGCCAACGATATCCAGAACATCGACCCCACTGTGCTGATCGACGATGACGGCAAGGTCTACATCTATTGGGGCACGTTCGGAAAGTTGCGCGGTATGGAACTGGCGCGCGACATGATCACCCCCAAAGGCCCGGAGCAGAAGGTCGAAGGGCTGGACGGCTTTTTCGAAGCGCCGTGGATCATGAAGCGCAAGGGCACTTATTACATGCTCTACGCGGGTAACAAGGCGGGGCCGACCTCGGACTGTACCCCGGCGGTGTACCATGCCTGCATCGCCTATGGCAGCGCGCCATCGCCACTGGGTCCGTGGACTTATCGCGGCGTGGCGCTGAAGCCGGTATCCTCGACCACCTCGCACCCCGGCGCGGTGGAGTTCGAGGGCCAGTGGTACATGGCCTATCATACCGCCGATGCGGCAGGCGGCGGCCACTTCCGCCGCAGTGTCGCGCTGGACAAAATGGAGTGGGACGACAGCGTCAGCCCTGCGCGTATCCGCACCGTAGTGCCGACCCTGCGCCCGCAGCCAGCACCCGTTCCCAGCCGCAACATCGCCCGCTCGGCCTGGGCCACCGCTTCGAACTATCCGGTGCCGGTGCAGTTCTGGATCAAGTCGCTCAACGACGGGATCACCAAATCCGCGCCCCTGCCGCCCGACATGTGGGGCAGTTGGACGCAGAGTAACCCGCCGCGCCAGTGGATCGAATATCGTTGGGACAAGCCGGTCACGCTCAACGCCTCGCGTATCTGGTTCTGGAACGACCAGCCTGCCGGTTCGGGTATGGGCGTTGCCCCGCCGGCTGCTTGGCACCTGGAATATTGGCAAAAGGGTTGGAAGCCGGTTCGCGGCGCCAGCGGCTACGGCGTCGCCACCGGAGCCTATCAGGAGGTCTCGTTCCGACCCGTAACCACCCGCTGCCTACGCGCGGTGATGGACGCCTCGACGGACGGCAAAACCCACGCTGCCTTGGCCGTGCAGGAGTGGGAAGCACTGGCACCCGAAGCAGCACCGGTTCGTGTACGCGGACAAGCCGAAGCCGCTACCCGTTGCAATTAGGCACCTTGCGGCATCGCCGATGAAAGCCTGAACGGGGCGCGGGCTAGCAACCGGCGCCCCGAAATTCTTTATTTTCAGCGGTATCCTCCGCCTTTCATTAGTCAGACATAAAATTCACAAATCAGCCATAATCGGCTTGACTCGCCTTGGATATGATAAGAAGTATACGATATAACGTTAAGGTGTCGGATCAAAGGCGCCGGGGTATTCAAACAGGGGGTTTGTGATGACATCTTTAAAAGCCTTGAAGCTTTCGACTGCGCTCTCTTCCATCATGATAATCGCCATTGGCGCGCCAGCCATCGCACAGACTACTGATGTAGCCGTTGATGAGGCGGTCAGAAACGATATCGTCGTAACCGGCGTGCGTGGCAGCGTCGAGGCGGCTGTCACAAAGAAGAAGAATTCCAAGCAGATCGTCGATTCCATCGTGGCCGAGGATGTCGGAAAATTGCCGGACAATAACGTCCCCGAAGCGCTTGCTCGCGTAACTGGCGTGCAGATTGACCGTGCGCGCGGTCAGGGGCAGGACGTTACGATCCGCGGCCTTTCCGGCGTCCAGACCACAGTCAACGGCAACAACACCAATCTCGGTGACGGTCGCTCGCTTAACTTGTCGGACATTCCTGCTGAATTGCTCAAGCAGGTCGATGTCTACAAGACGCGCTCGGCCGATCAAGTGGAAGGCAGCATCGCTGGCGCCGTGAACGTCGAGCTGCGCCGTCCGTTCGACATGAAGAAGGGCTGGACGATCGCAGGCAGTGCGCGCGGTTCCTACGACGACATCTCTGAAAAGGTCAGTCCCTACGGCAGCCTTCTGGTCGCTAACCGTTTCGAAACCGGCATCGGTGAGATCGGTTTCCTTATTAACGCGTCGATGACCAAGACCAACTACCGCGAAAACTTCATCGAAAGCGAATCCCCGTTCTCGGTCACGCCGACCGGCGGCAGCGAGATGGTGATCCCTTACCGCGCCCAGTACGGCCTCGAACAGGGCAGCGTGAAGCGTCCCTCGATCAACGGTGTGCTGCAATGGCGGGCCAGCGACAAACTCGATTTCGTGCTGGAAGGCAGCTACCTCGGCTCACGCGAGAAGCGTTCGGTGGAGCGCCTTTACGTGCAGGACATGCAGGTGGTCCCGAATTACAGCGACCTGGTGTTCATGCCGGACGGCAAGACCGTTAAGTCCGTGACGCTGAGCAATCCGAATGGATTGGCAGCGGGTATCGACAGTCTGTACAACTCGATCCACTCGAACCTTTACACGACCAACCTCGAAGCGCACTGGCATTCGGACCGGGTCCAGATCAATGCGGCCGCCCAGTACAACTGGTCAAACGAAGGCAACTACTTCGTCGAAACCATTCTCAAGCCCGGTAAGATTACCTCGGCCAGCGTCGATTTCGCATCCGACCTCTATAGCAAGGGCGCGCCGTCGATCACCTTCAACGGTGTCGACCTGAATAACCTGTCCTCCTACGGGGTCGAGCGGTTCCAGGACAATCGTGGCGGCTCGAAGAACAAGGAATTCGCCGCCCAGACTGACCTGACCCTGCAGTTGAGCGACACCGGCTTCCTGCGCAATCTGCAGGTGGGTGGCCGCTTCAACCAGCGCCGGACCAGCCGTTACTACGGCTACCGCGACGGTTTCCCGCGTGTCGGCGGCACGTTTGCCCCGCTCAGCATGTTCCCCGGATTCGATGCTGCATCGATGGTCGGGCCTGACATCGGCGGTGCAACCACGCAGTGGTATCGCATTCCCGGTGCATCGGTCCTGAGCAATATCGATGAGATCCGTGCGCTGATCCAGCAGACCGATCCGGCCAATGCGAATAATTTCGCCAGCGTCTATCCGTCGAGCGATCGGGGGCAGACGTTCAGCTCGAACGAGAAGAACTTCGCGGCTTATGCCCAGTTCAACTACGGCTTCGACATTGGCTCGATCCCGGTCGATGGACTTGCCGGTGTGCGCTATACCAATACCTGGGGTACATCGAGCAGCTTCAATTTCCGGCCGGGAGGTATCGTCGAGGCATCGCCCGGCGCGGGAAATTACTTTGACGTGTTGCCTACCGTGACGGCAGTGGTCCACTTTACACCCAAGGCTCAGCTGCGCCTGTCCTATTCCACAAACGTGCAGCGGCCCGGATTCTACGATTCACGCCCGTTCTATACGGTGGATGTCGGCGCTACTTCAGCTGTGGTCTTTGCCGGCAACCCGGCACTGAAGGCACAGCGCGAGCAGGCGTTCGATGTCAGCGCGGAATACTACTTCGGTCGGGGCGGCCAAGTATCTCTTGCCGGTTACTACAAGAAGGCAACCGGCTTCCTCTACTACAGCCGCGAGCAGGCGAGCGCGACCGAGATGGCGGCCTACGGCATTAACCTTGCGGACTATGGTTTGAGCACCGGTTATGTCGAACAGCTGCGTAACGCAGGTGACGGTACATTCGTTGGTCTCGAAGGTACGGTGCAGTCGTTCTTCGACTTCCTGCCGGGTATCCTGAAGAATTTCGGTGCCAGCATGAACGCTAGCCATATCTTGAAGGCTCGGATCGAATATCCTTACCCCGAGGATTTCCCCGGTGCATTCGATTCGCCGAATACGTCGAAGTGGACTGCCAACGCTACGCTGTTCTACGATACGCCCAAGTTCAGCGCACGCGTCGCCTATAACTATCGCTCTTCCTACCGTTTGAGTATCTGGCAGGAAAATCCGGAGTATTCACCCTACAATGGAAGCACTTCCAAGCTGGATGCGGCGCTGAACTATACACCGGTTCCGTTCATGACCCTTTCGCTTGAGGCTTCGAATATCCTGGGTAATGACGTGTTCCGCTACCACGCCAACCAGAACCTGCTGCCGCTGGGTGTGCGCACTCTGGCACGCACGCTTCAAGGCAGTGTTCGCTTCCGCTTCTGATCGGATCGGCGCCTTAGTCAACATGACCGACAGCCGCGCCATCCCAATGGCGCGGCTGTTTTCGTTTCCGCAGCTATTTCAACGAGCGGAGCTTCTGTCATGATCGGACCATCTCGCTTTACCGGCGGCGTTAGGTTCGGCGGCGCTCTCATGGCGGTACTTCTGGGAACTGGCGCTGCGGCGCCAAAGGCTGCGCTTCCGGGGAGCCTGATGTTCGACAGTCCTATATCGCTGTCTTTAAAGGGAATGCGCCACAAGCTTAACCCGCTTGCGATCGTAAATCTGGCGTCAGACGGCGACCGCGTCTGCGAAGGCGACAAGGTACGCTCTGCGATGAGTGTTAGCCAGATCCCCGGCCCCTCTTGCGTGATCGCCCGTCTCCTGCCGTTTTCCCGGGATGTCGAAGATGCGCTCCCGGCCGACTGGGCCGAAGTGAGCGATGTGCAGATGCGAAAAATCCGATTGCAACCGACTAAATAATATCGTATACGATATCTCAAGTTAACGCATAACAGGACGAAATTCATGGCAATCGGTTGGAAGGGTGTTTTCCCGGCAGTCACCACGCAGCTTCGCGCTGACTTGTCGATCGACATCGCGGACACACAGCGCGTCGTTGACGATCTGATCCGTGACGGTGTTACCGGCGTAATCGCGCTGGGCACGGTTGGCGAAAACAACTCCCTGGAATATGACGAAAAGGTTCAGGTTCTCTCGGCTATCGTCGAGGTTGTGAACGGCCGCGTGCCCGTCATCACCGGCGTTTCCGAATACGACACCCGCCGCGCCGTGCGTTATGCTCAGGCCGCTGAAAAGGCCGGTGCGGACGGCCTGATGCTGCTGCCCCCGATGGTCTACGTACCCAAGGCGCATGAACTCGTCGCCCACTTCAAGGGCGTGGCGGAGCAGACCGACCTGCCGATCATGCTCTACAACAACCCCCCGGCCTATCGCACCGTGATTGACCAGGAAGTGCTGACGCAGTTGATCGATGTGCCGAACATCGTTGCGGTCAAGGAATCGGCACCCGATACGCGCCGCTTCACCGATTTCCGCAATGCCTTCGGTGATCGCTACGTGCTGTTCGCCGGTCTCGACGACGTTGCGCTGGAAGGGCTGTACCTTGGCGCGCAGGGCTGGGTTTCCGGTCTTACCAACGCTTTCCCCAAGGAATCGGTGGAACTGGTTGCAGCGTTCGAGCGCGGCGACCATGCCAAGGCCATGGAAATCTACCGTTGGTTCATGCCGCTGCTGCACCTCGATGCCGAGCACGATCTTGTCCAGTCGATCAAGCTGGCCGAAGAAGTGATGGGCCGCGGTTCGGAGCGCGTTCTGCCTCCACGCTACGTGCTTCAGGGCGAGCGCCGCGCCGAAGTGATCGCGATGGTCGAGAAGGCCGCCGCAACCCGGCCGGAACTTTCCGCCGCAAAGGCAGCCTGAAGGAGTCTCGATGCGGCACACATTCTTCTGCATCGACGGTCACACAGCCGGTAACCCCGTCCGCTTGATAGCGGGCGGGGTTCCGCTGTTGAAGGGCGCGTCCATGTCCGAACGGCGTCAGGATTTCCTGGAGCGCTTCGACTGGATCCGCACCGGCCTGTGCTTCGAACCTCGCGGGCACGACATGATGTCGGGCGGGTTCCTCTATCCGCCGACCGACGCTGCGAACGACATCGGTATCCTGTTCATCGAGACCAGCGGCTGCCTGCCGATGTGCGGCCACGGCACCATCGGCATTGTCACCTTCGGTCTCGAGCACGGGCTGATCCAGCCCGCCACGCCGGGCCGCCTGCGCGTGGAAGTGCCGGCGGGCGTGATCGAGATCGCCTATGAGACCGAGGGGCCGAAGGTCACTTCGGTGCGCATCACCAACGTCCCCGCCTATGTCGCCGCGCGCGGCATCAAGGTGGACGTGGAGGGCATCGGGCCGCTTTCGATCGACGTGTCCTATGGCGGCAACTACTATGCCATCGTCGAGCCGCAGGGCGCCTACACCGGCCTTGACGATCTTGGTGCGGCACGGATCATCGACCTTAGCGGCCGAGTGCGCGAGGCGGTTCGGGCGAAGTTCGAGCCGGTTCATCCGCTCGATCCCACGATCCGGGGTGTCAGCCACGTGCTTTGGACGGACAAGCCCAAACATGAGGGCGCCGATGGCCGTAATGCCGTGTTCTACGGTGACAAGGCCATCGACCGCAGCCCCTGCGGCACTGGCACCTCGGCGCGCCTGGCGCATCTGGCGGCGTCCGAGCGGCTGTCCGTTGGGGATAGCTTCGTGCACGAGAGCTACATCTGCAGCCGTTTCACCGGCCGCGTGGAGCAATCTGTGATGCTGGGCGACCAGCCGGCGATCATTCCCTCGATCGAGGGTTCGGCGATAGCCACCGGGTTCAACACGATCTGGATCGACAAGGCCGATACCTTCTGGGAAGGCTTTCAGGTCAAGTGACCCCTTCGTCCCCTCCCCATTCCTTCGGAACGGGGAGGTGTAGGCGTTACCACCACCCGCAATATCTCAAACTCCGCTCAGGCTGAGCGGGGTTGTCAGGGTTGTGAGGTTGTAGGGGAGCCGCGTTTTCACGCTGCTCCCCTACAACCTCAGCCTCCCACGACGACCATCACCGCGCCGCGCGCCGGGACGGTGTAGCTGGCAGGCAGGCTTACGGACTTTGCGCCGCTCCATACGTCCTCAACCTGCTTCACGGCCGTCAGCCCCGCGTCGCCGGGCGTAAGCGCCAGCGAACCCGCCGCATCGCCGCGGTTGAACAGCGCCAGCGCCACGCGGCCATCGGCCAGGGGCTTGGTCCAGACTTCCATCGTGCCCTGCTTGCGCAGCGCCTTGGCCTGCACGCCTTTCGCGTCCTGATCGACAGCGATCACGCGCGGGTTGGTGAGCATGGCGAGCGTCTCGGGCGTGGATTCCCGCAGGTCATGGCCCATCATCAGCGGCGCGGCGGACATTGCCCACAGGGTCATGTGGGTGCGGTATTCGTCCGCGCTCATGCCGCCGTTGCCGATTTCGAGCATGTCGGGGTCGTTGAACCCGTGCGGACGGGCCCATTCGGGCTGGCCGTTCTTGTCGAAGCCAATCCTGGCCATTGTCTGATAATCGTCGGTGATGTCGCCGGTGGTGCGCCAGAGCTGGCCGCCGACGTCGCGGCCCCACGATCCCACGTCGAAACGCCCGTATTCACACAGCGAGAAGATGAAATCGCGCCCCGTCGCCTGAAGCGCAGCGCCCATTTCGTAGTAGCTGCGCTTTACCGTATCGGCATCGTCGTAGAACCATTCGCCCGAACACAAGTCGTACTTGAGGTAGTCGAAGCCCCAGTCCGCATAAGTCTGGGCGTCCTGTTTGACGTGGCCGTAGCTGCCCTCATAGCCTGCGCAGGTGCGTGGCCCCTGCGAGGAATAGATGCCGATCTTCAGTCCTTTGGAATGGACGTAGTCGGTCAGCGCCTTCATGTCCGGGAACTTCTCGTTGGGCTGAAGCACGCCATTGACGTCGCGCTTGCCCTGCCAGCCATCGTCGATGTTGACGTAGAGGTAGCCGGCATCGCGCAGGCCCGTCGAGACCATCGCATCGGCCATGGCGCGCACGGTCTTGTCGTCGATATGCTCGGCGAACTTGTTCCAGCTGCTCCAGCCCATCGGCGGCGTGGCGGCCAGCTTGCTGGGGATCGGCGTACCAAGCGCGGGCAGCGGGGGCGAGAACTTGAAGGCACGGGCCTGCGCGTCCTTCGCCTTGCCGCGATAGCCCGAAGCGTCGACTTCCGACTCCCAGATGCGGCCCTTGAGGCGGGCCCTGAGGTTGGTTTTACCGCCTTCGATGGTGACGCTCCAGGGGCGGGTGGGGTGTTCGCGGTCGTTGATGTTACGGGTGTCGAATTTCAGCATGCCGCCTTCGAGATGCGGGTTCAGCATTTCGACGGGGCCGTACCACCGGGTGGTCACGGTGCCCTCGATCTTGCCGCCTTTCGAGGTGACCTGCATCATCGTAACGCCGGGTGTCGGCGGGGTGTCGTCGAACAGCCAGACACCGTCATAGGCGGTCTTGGCAAGCGCGGGGGCGGCCAGCGACAGGCTGGTTCCCAGAAGTACGGCAGCCGTGAAAAGGGCGCGCGACATCGCGATCTCCTTTGATCTTGGATGAGACATGTCAGGTGGAAAAGTGCGCCGGTCAGGCGGCGGCGTTCGCCGCTTCGCGTCCGGCATCGCTGCGGCTCCGGCCGTAGAGATAATAGACCAGCAGACCGATGACGTTCCACGCCCCGAAGCGCACCAGCGTGGAGGCGGGCAGGCTGAACAGCAGATAGGCGCAGCCCAGGATCGTCAAGGTGCCGACAAGGTACGGCTTGGGGCAGCGAAACAGGCGCGGCAGTTCAGGCATGCGGCGGCGCAGGATCATCAGGCAGGCACCGACCGAGATGAACGCGATCAGGGTGCCGGCATTGGCCAGTTCGGCGATCTCGTCGAGGCGGAAGATGCCCGCGACAATCGCGATGGAGATGCCGGTCATCAGGGTGATACGCGTGGGTGCGCCGGTGCTCGGGCTGATCTTGGCAAGGCTGCGCGGCAGCAAGCCGTCGCGCGCCATGACGAAGAATACGCGGCTCTGGCCATACATCATCACCAGGATGACCGAGGGCAGGGCCAGCACGGCGGCAAGGGCGATCAGGTGCGCGGCAACCGGCTGGCCAAGCTGGCGCAGCACGAGGGCCAGCGGCTCGGGCGAATTGGCAAGCTGCTGGAAGGGCAGGGCGCCGATCGCGGCGAAGGCGACGGCCATGTAGATCACCGTGCAGACGACCATGGAGCCGACAATGCCGATGGTCAGGTCACGGCCCGGATTCTTGGCTTCCTCGGCAGAAGTCGCCACGGCGTCGAAGCCATAGAACGCGAAGAACACGATGGCGGCTGCGGCCATGACACCGCGCTGCTGGCCGCCGACCTCGGTGCTGATGAAGCCGTAAGGCATGAAAGGTTCAAGGTTGCCGGACTGGAATGCCGGCATCGCCATGGCCACGAAGACCGAAAGTGCGACGAGCTTGATGATGACCAGCACGATGTTGAGCGTCGCGCTTTCGCGCGTGCCTGCAATCAGCATGCCCATTACCGCCAGCGCCACGGCCACGGCGGGCAGGTTGACGATACCGCCGCCGTGCGGGCCGACGAGCAGTGCATGCGGCAGGTGGATGCCCGCCGACTGTATCCAGCCGACCAGGTAGCCCGACCAGCCGACCGCCACTGTGGAGCAAGCCAGGGAATATTCGAGGATGAGGCTCCAGCCCACTATCCAGGCAATCGATTCGCCCATCGCGGCATAGCTGAAGGTATAAGCGCTGCCCGCCGCCGGGATCATCGTCGCCATTTCGGCGTAGGCGAGGGCGGCGCAGGCGCAAACGGCTCCGGCGATCGCGAAGGCCAGAATCACCGCGGGCCCGGCGCGGTCGGCCCCCACGCCGGTCAGAGTATAGATGCCGGTGCCGACGATTGCGCCGACTCCCAAGGCGATCAGGTGCGGCCAGCTAAGGGTCTTGGCGAGGGAGTGCCCGGATTCGCGTTTCAGCAACGAGTCTATGGATTTACGCGGTCCGAGCATGTGTCCCCCTTGTGAAGTCTGGATCAGCCGGTCAGGCTGGCTGTGAAATGAGCGCGCAAGTCGTCGAGCGTGCTGGCAATGTGCTGCGTGAGCAGGCCCTTCACCTTGTCTGCCTCTCCGGCGAGCCAGGCGTCGAGCAGGTCACGGTGTTCGGAATGCGCGCGATCGCCGCGTCCTGCCGGTTCGAGGTGTGCGATCACGTAGCGTTCGGCGAGAACCTCGAGGCGTTCGACATGCTGGGTGGTCAGCAGCCGCTTGCCGGGCCGCACCAGCGCGACGTGGAATTCACGGTTTCGCAGACCAACATTTGTGAGGTCGCCTCGAGCCGCTTCGTCGAGCCGTTCGAACGCTTCCAGAGCGGCGCGCTTGTCGGCCTCGTCGGCGTGGCCGCAGGCATAGGCTGCGGCGGCCGGCTCTATCGCCAGGCGCAGAAGGTAGATTTCCTCGGCCTGGTCGCTCGACATCGGCCGGACGAACCAGCCGCGATTGGCCTGGCTGGTCAGCAGGCCCTCATGTTCAAGGCGGGTCAGCGCCTCGCGCAGCGGGATTTTGCTGACGCCCAGCTCGGCCGCGAGCGCGTCCTGGCGGACCGGCTCCATGACGGGGAGCTTCCCTTCGACGATCCTTTCGCGGATCACGTCGAAAATCCGTTCGGCAAGTGTGCGGACGACGATCGTCACCAGTGTATCTCCATATCGATAGCGGCCGGGTCAAACGCGGCTGCGCTAACGTATACGGTAGATGATCCGGAATGCGCCTGCAATCTGCGCCTTGGTTTCAAGGCCCGAGAACTCGTCGCCGCGCGAACAGTGACCCTATAAAGGCAACTGTTTTGAGGGCGGGCTGAGGTTAGGGTCATCGCTGATGCGGAGCCTTGTGCTGGCGCTGATCGGTGTATATACCGTATACGATATCTCGTTCATTGCAACGGAGTTTTTGTGGGACTAATCGGGATCGTCGGCGGCGGGGTGGTCGGCCTTTGCGCCGGCATCGAACTGCTGGAGGCAGGGGAGTGCGTGGCGATCATCGACGATGACGCTGCTGCGCAGGCTCCGTCCTGGGGTAATGCCGGACACATCGCAGTCGAGCAGGTCGAGCCGCTGGCCTCGATGAATACGCTGCGCACGATGCCCCGGCGCCTGTTCATTCGCGGCGGTGCGCTGGCGCTGCCGACTTTGTCCTTGCCCGCATGGTTGCCATTTGGCCTGCGCCTGCTTGGGGCGGCGAGTCCTTCGCGTTTTCGCAGCGGCTGCGCGGCGCTGGGGCCGCTGCTGGAGCGTTCGATGCCGGCCTGGGAGTCCATAGCGGAGCGCATCGGCGCGCCGGAACTGCTACGTCGGGACGGGCACTTCGTGGTGTGGCATGGTGACGATGCAGCCAGCGCCGGGCGTGCTTCCTGGGAAATGGCCCGTACCGGCACTGCGCAAGTACGCGGTGCAACGCCCGATGAGCGCAGTATGCTCTCGGCCCTCGGCAATCGGGGCGTGGCCGGGGCGATCCGCTTTTCAGGTAGCGGCCAGATTGCCGATCTCGGCGCTCTGCGCGGCGCCCTCCGCGCGGCTTTTATCGCGCGCGGGGGCACGATCCACGAAGCCTCCGCCGTTCTCGGCCTGGATCATGGTCGCGCCCGGATTGCCGGGTTGGACGCCGACCGGGTGATTGTCTGCGCGGGCGTGCACTCGCGCGGACTGATGGAGGTTCTAGGCCACAAGGTGCCGATGATCGCCGAGCGTGGTTATCACATCCGCGCCAATTCTTCGGGCTGGCCGGAGGATCTGCCGCCAGTAGTGTTCGAGGAGCGTTCGATGATCGTGACCCGCTATGGGCCGACCGTGCAGGCCGCCAGCTTCGTGGAATTCAGCCGGCTCGATGCGCCTGCCGATCCTCGCAAGTGGGAGCGGCTCGAACGCCATGTGGCGCAGCTCGGTCTGCCTATTTCCGGGCCGTTCCGCCGCTGGATGGGTTGCCGGCCGACGCTGCCGGACTATCTGCCGGCGATCGGACGCTCGACGCGGGCGGACAACCTCTACTATGCTTTCGGGCATCAGCACCTCGGGCTTACCCTCGCACCGATTACCGCGCGGTTGGTCAGGTCGATGGTGATGGGCGGGCAGACGGAACTGCCGCTCGCGCCGTTCGACATCCAGCGCTTCGCATAAGGACATATATGATGATTGGTGGATCGACCGCGCAGATCGAACTGGATCGCCTCCGGCCCTGGGCCGAGCATGCTCCGGCGATTGGTGTGAGTGAGCGCAAGGCACGTATCGCCCGCGCACACGAACTGACCGAGGCGCTCGGCGCCGACGCGCTACTGATCAACGCAGGCGCCTCGCTGCGCTACTTCTCGGGCTTGCCATGGGGCCAGAGCGAGCGTCTCGTCGCGATGCTGCTGGTGCCGGGGCGCGAGCCGATCATGATCTGCCCGCATTTCGAGATCGGCACGCTGGAAGCGGACCTCGCGATCCCGGTGGGTATCCGTTCGTGGCAGGAAGACGAAGATCCGGCCGCGCTTGTGATCGATGTTCTGGCGCAGGTCGGCGCGAAGACACTGGCCATCGATCCCGAACTGCCGTTCCACTTCGCCGAACGCATCCGCCAGGGCGCCGCCGCGCTGGTCGACGCCATGCCGGTGGTGAAGCAGTGTCGCATGGTCAAATCGGCGGCCGAACTTGCACTGATGCAGCAGGCGAAGAATATGACGCTGTCCATCCACCACGCTGCGGCGCGCATTCTTGCGCCGGGTATCCGCCAGAGCGAGGTGGTACATTTTATCGACGCCGCGCATCGCAAGCTGGGTGCCAGCGGTTCCAGTTTCTGCATCGTCCAGTTCGGCGAGGCGACCGCCTATCCCCACGGCCTCCCGGGTGACCGCGCGCTGGAGGAGGGGCAACTCGTGCTGATCGATACCGGCTGCACGATCCAGGGCTATCACTCCGACATAACCCGCACTTACGGGTTCGGCGCGGTTTCGCAGAATATCCGCGACATCTGGGACATCGAGAAGGAAGCCCAGCAGGCCGCCTTCGACGCGGTGCGCCCCGGCGAAACCTGCGAAAGCGTCGATGCCGCCGCCCGCGCGGTGCTGGTCAAGGCTGGGCTTGGGCCGGACTACGCGCTCCCCGGGCTGCCGCACCGTACCGGGCACGGTATCGGGCTTTCGATCCACGAGCCGGCCTATCTGGTACGCGGTGACCGTACCCTGCTGGAGCCGGGCATGTGCTTCTCGAATGAGCCGATGATCGTCGTGCCGCAGCGTTTCGGCGTGCGGTTGGAGGATCATATGTTCGTTACGGAAACCGGAGCGCAGTGGTTCACGCTGCCGCAGGCATCCGTAGATCGCCTTGCCGACTGAGTGCCAGGTCAGCGAAGGATCAAGTTCGCACCACCGCCCGAGACGACAAAAATCGGCCGCTCCTCCTGCGGCTGATTGGTGCTTTCCATTTTCAAGAGGTTTGCCATGCCCAGTGAGCTGCGCCGCCTATTCCTGTCTGGCGCCTTGGCGGGAGTGTTGTTGTCATGTCCCGCACTGGCCGAACCCACGCGTGAACAGGTCGACCGTTCCGTGGTGCTACGCGAGGACTGGCAGTACCTTACGCGGGAGATCGCATGGCCGGCGACGTGGACGCCGGATGGCACGGCTTTCTCGTATCGCAAGACGGTGAAGGGAGGCTTTGCCTTTGAAACCGTGGATGCTGGAACCCTGGCCAAGTCTCCCGCCTTCGATCATGAACGCCTTGCCCGCGCTCTGGCTCAGGCGATGAAGCGGCCAGTGCAGGCGCTGCGCCTTCCTTTTGCCGAGTTCGGTTATGACGGTTCCCGTCAGGCGATCCTGTTCTCGGCGGGCGAGCAGGGCTGGCGCTGCACGCTGGTCGAATATGCCTGCGAGGAGCGGACCGAACAGGGCCGTCCACGTGGCTTCGGGGTGGTGCGTGACTTGTCGGTGCCTGCCGACAATCATCCGCGCCTCTCCCCCGATGGCCTGCGCGAGGCCCTTGTCGAGGGTGATAACCTTGTCGTGCGCAGCAGGGGCGGTGGCGATTTCGTTCGCCTTAGCACCGACGGATCGGCGGGGAATTTCTACGATCCGGAGACGATCGCCTGGTCGCCGGACGGTCGGCACCTGATGATCTACCGCGTGCGGCCCGGCTACGCCCGCCACGTCCTGCGCGTGGAGGCGGCGCCGGAAGGCCAGATCCAGCCTGGGTTGCGCCGCCAGCTCTATCCCAAGCCCGGCGATGCGGTGGACATGGAGCAGCCGGTGCTGTTCGATCTGGACACAGGGCGGCAGACGGAAGTGGACCCCGGCCTGATCCCCAATGCCTACCAACTGTCCGCGCCCCGCTGGCGGCCAGACGGTCGCAGCGTTGCGTTCGATTACGTGGCGCGCGGTTTCGGGCAGGCCAAGGTGATCGCGGTCGATGCGGCCACCGGCAAGGCCCATGCTGCCGTTACCGAAGATGCGCGCACTTTCGTCTACGCCGACCGCCGTTTCGCATGGGAAGCGGGCAAGGCCGGCGACGAGATCGTCTGGGCCTCCGAGCGGGACGGCTGGAACCACCTGTACCTGATGGACGGGCGCAGCGGGCGCGTGAAGAACCGGATCACCACCGGCAACTGGACCGTGCGCGAAGTGGTCAGGGTGGACGACGCGAAGCGGCAGGTCTGGTTCGTCGCCAGCGGCATGGATGCCGCGAAGGGCGGCAGCGAAGACCCGTATTTCCGCCATTACTACCGCATCGATTTCGACGGGCGGAACCTGACCGCGCTGACCCCGGAGAAAGCAGACCATGTCGCCAGCCTGTCTCCCGACATGACTTTGCTGATCGACAACTATTCACGTGTGGACCTGCCGAACGTCAGCGTCCTGCGCCGCGCGGGCAATGGCGCCCCGGTGGCCACGGTGACCACCGGCGAGATCGGCGCCCTTACCGCCGCCGGTTTCCGCGCGCCGGAAGTCTTCACCGCCAAGGGCCGCGATGGAAAAACCGATATATGGGGTCTCGTGGTGCGCCCGCGCGACTACGATCCGGCGAAGAAGTACCCGGTGATCGAGAACATCTATGCCGGCCCGCACGACAGTTTCGTGCCCAAGCAGTTCTGGCCTTTCGGCTATCACTCCGGCGGGGACAAGGTGATCGGCATGCAGGCGCTGGCCGACCTTGGCTTTATCGTCGTGCAGATCGACGGGATGGGGACAGCCAACCGCTCCAAGGCGTTCCAGGACGTTGCGTGGAAGAACCTGCAGGATTCCGGCTTCCCCGACCGTATCCTCTGGCACAAGGCCCTGGCGGCAAAAGATCCCGCCTATGACATCAGCCGCGTGGGCATCTATGGCGCTTCGGCGGGCGGGCAGAGCACGCTCAACGCACTGTTGTTCCACGGCGATTTCTACAAGGCGGGGGTTGCCTATGCGGGCTGCTACGACAACCGCATGGACAAGATCAGCTGGAATGAGCAGTGGCTGGGCTGGCCGGTCGATGCCAGCTATGCCGCCGCATCGGGCGTGGACAATGCCACGCGCCTTACCGGCAAGCTGTTCCTGATCGTGGGAGAGCAGGACAGCAATGTCGACCCGGCCTCTACCATGCAGGTGGTCGACGCGCTCATCAAGGCGGACAAGGATTTCGACCTTCTCGTCGTCCCCGGCGGCGAGCACAGCGTCGGGCGCTCCACCGGCCCAATCGACTACATCACGCGGCGCCAGTTCGATTTCTTCGTGCGGGCGCTGCAGCAGCAATGATGCGCTGCGCGACCGAATTGGCGGATTGAGGAGAGACATATGCGACGCACCATCCACACCAGCGTGGCGGCGCTTGCTGTCAGCCTCCTCGCCTCGGGCAGCGCACATGCTCAGGCGCCGGCCGCGGAATGGGAGCAGCCGGAGATCGTGCGTCAGGGTGCCGAGCCGATGCACACCACTTTCGACGGTTTCGATACCCGCGCCGGTGCGCTTTCGCGCGACGCGGCGAAATCGCGCTACCACCTTTCGCTCGACGGGGACTGGAAGTTCAGGCTTTCCCCTACGCCCGAGAGCCGTCCGGTGGAGTTCTTCAGGAACGACTTCGACGTCAGCGGATGGGGCACCATGAAAGTCCCCGGTATCCTGCAGGCGGAGGGGCATGGCCGCGCCGTCTTCGTGGGCAGCGGCTATCCGTTCCCGCGCGATCAGCCCAGGATCGACCACGCGCTGGCCGAAGTCGGCTCCTACCGCCGCGACTTCGCCGTGCCGGCTCATTTCGCGGGGCGCCGCCTGCTACTGACCGTGGGCGCGGCGGGCGCGGCATACTACATCTGGGTGAACGGCCAGCGCGTGGGCTATTCGGAGGATTCCAAGCTCCCCGCCGAGTTCGATGTCACTGCCTATGCCCGTCCGGGACGCAACACTGTGGCGATCGAACTCTACCGTTTTGCGGACGGCAGCTATCTGGAGGATCAGGACTTCTGGCGCGTCAATGGCATCGAGCGCAGCGTTACGCTCTACGCCGCGCCGCAGACGCATATCCGCGATCTGGTGGTCGATGCGGGACTTGAAAGCGATTACCGCAGCGGCAAGCTGGCCGTGAAGGTGGATATCGGCGGCAAGGCGGCCGCGATGCGGGTGCGCGCCACCGTGCTCGATGGCAAGCGCCAGGTGCTCATGCGGGAGGGCAGGGGCCAGGGCACGGTCGAACTGGGCGCGGCGCTGCCTGCGGTGCGCACATGGACGGCGGAAGCGCCCAACCTCTACACCCTGCTGGTCGAACTGTTCGACGACAAGGGCAAGCTGGTGGAGGCCACGAGCCGCCGCATCGGCTTCCGAACGGTCGAGATCGCGGGAGGCGAGGTGCGCGTCAACGGCAAACGCATCATGATCCGCGGGGTCAACCGGCACGAGCATGATCCCAAGACCTTCCGCATCGTTTCCGAGGCGACCATGCGGCGCGACATCGAGCTGATGAAGGCCGCCAACGTCAACGCCGTGCGCACCAGCCACTACCCCAACGATCCGCGCTGGTACGAACTGGCGGACGAATACGGTCTTTACGTGATGGACGAGGCCAATATCGAGAGCCACGGCTACCTCGGCTATTCACAGCAGAACGACAACGACCCCTCGCTGCTTCTGGGTAACGACCCAAAGTGGCGCACCGCGCATGTCGACCGGGTCATGCGCATGGTCCAGCGCGACCGAAACCACCCCTCGATCATTTTCTGGTCGCTCGGAAATGAGACCGGCATCGGCGACAGCTTCGAGGCGGCGGCCAGGTGGGTGAAGCAGAGCGATCCCTCGCGTCTGGTTAGCTTCCTGGGCTGGAGCATGAGCAACTGGCGCCATCCGGTGAACAGCTACGTCGATATCTTCGCGCCGATGTACGATGATGTGCCCAAGATGCTGGACTATGCGAAAGACCCGGCGTTCACGCAGCCGCTGATCCTGTGCGAATATGCCCATGCGATGGGGAACAGTCTGGGCGATATCGCCGGCTACTGGCAGGCGATGCGCAGCCATCCCAAGCTGCAGGGCGGCTTCGTGTGGGACTGGGTGGACCAGACCATGCTGATGACGGACAAGGACGGCAGGGCTTATTGGGGGCAGGGCGTGGACTTCGATCCCGATCCCAAGGCGCCGGGCATCCACGGCGATGACAGCCCGGTGGGCGACGGCGTGATCCAGTCTGATCGCACGCCTGATCCTGAGTATTTCGAATTGGCCCACGTGCAGGCGCCGGTCACTTTCGCCCGCGACGGCGATGGCTACCGCGTCATGAACCGCCACGATCACATTGACCTTTCCGGCTTTACGTTGGACTGGGCGGTTCTGGAGGACGGCGTTGACGTGGCCCATGGCACGCTGGCCGTCCCGGCGGTCGCCGCTGGCATGGGCGCGCCGCTTTCGGTGCCGGTGCCTGCGGGCAAGACTGCGGGCACTGAGCGTTTTCTGGTCCTGCGCGCGCGGGCCAAGGCAGGTACGGTGCCGACGCAGCCTGCCGGGCATGTCGTGGGCTGGGAGCAGTTCGCGCTGTCGCCTGGCCCCTCGGTAAACGCGGTGCAGGGGGCAGCCGTGCCAGCCGAAGCCGATGGCGCACTGCGTCTTGCCGCCGGTGATGCCGTGCTGGAGATAGACCGTACCACGGGCCTTGTCCGGCGTTATGCGCGCAGCGGCAAGCTGCTTCTGACCGGCGGCGCGCCAAACTTCTGGCGGGCGCCGACCGATAACGACGTCGGCGCGGGCGTGCCCAAAAGCCATGCAATGTGGCAGCACTTCTCGGACAATCGCCGCGTTGATGCGGTGGTGGCCGAAGGGGACGCCATCGTAGTCCGGCACGACATGGGTGTCGGCTCGGTCAAGGTCGAGACGCGCTGGACCATGGGTGCGGATGGGACGGTCGGCGTTACAGTGCGCTTCGATCCGCTGCGCGACACGCTGCCCGATCCCCTGCGCATCGGCCTGGCGTTCGAGACGCTGCCGGTGCTGGATAGCGTGCGCTGGTACGGGCGCGGGCCGCAGGAGACCTATGCGGATCGGAATACCGGCGGCTTGATCGCGCGCTGGAGCGGCAGCATCGCGGACCAGTACCACGATTACGCCCGCCCGCAGGAAAGCGGTAACAAGACTGAGGTGCGCTGGATCGAGCTGACCGGCGGCAGTGCCGGCCTTCGCGTCACCGGCGCGCAGCCGCTGTCGGTCAACGCGCTGGCATTTCCCTATGCCGATCTGGCGATGAATCTGCCGGGACAGGCGCATAGCTCAGACATTCGGCCTCGCGGCAACGGCACGCTGCTGGTCGATGCGGCGCAGGCGGGCGTGGGCGGCGATACCGGGTGGAACCTCGATGGCCGGGCGCACATGCCGGACCGTATCGCGCTGAAGCCGGTGACGTGGTCCTTCACCATCGGCAAGACCGGGCGGTAAACCCTACGTTACCCGCAGCAAAAAGCCCGGAGCAGCAACACGCTGCTCCGGGCTTTTGGCTGTGTGCTTTTGCCGCTGCGGGCCTAGGCATTCCCGGCAAAAAAAGACCCGCCCGGTCGTGACACCGGGCGGGCCGTTCCGTCAGCGGCGGCCCCCGGTGGATGGGAGAGAGCCGCCGCCTTTCCTGCGGAATTAGAAGTTGACGGTTGCGCCCACGAAGATCGTGCGGCCCAGCGCATCGTAGATGCCGGGGTAGGTGTTGCCGTTGCCGAACGTCTGCAGCAGGTTCGAGGACAGCAGCGGCGGATCCTTGTCGAACAGGTTGTTCACGCCTGCGCGCAGGGTCATGCGCTTGTCGATCACCTGGGTCAGCGAAAGATCGATGTAATTGTAGGCATTGATCTTGCGGTTGACGACGGTTTCCGGTGCACCCAGCAGCGGGTTGTCGGAAAGGCTCGACAGCTTGCTGCCGCCGATGTGGCGCCAGGAAACCGAGACGGTGGTGTCGCTCGGAGCCATCCAGCTGAACCGCGCGACATGGCGCCACTCGGGAGTGGGCTGGCCGCAGGTGTAGCCGAACAGGCCCTTGCAGTCGTAAGAGCCAAGGCCCGGAACCGGCTGCGAAACCTGATCGATGAGGTAGGTGCCCACGACGCCGACGTTGATGCTGCCGGCATTGCCGACGTCGAAGGTGTAGTCTGCGTTGACGTCGATGCCCGAGGTCTTGAGGAAGCCCGTGTTCATCGTCGTGGAGACGATATAGCCCGAGTTCTGCCCGAAGATCGAACCCGAACGCGGGTCGCGGCGGAACAGCCCGCAGAAGTACGGATCGCCCGTTTCTGCACACTGGCCCATGATGAGCGAAGGCGCGATCGAGCCGATGTAGTCCTTCACCTTGATGTTGTAGTAGTCGATCGACAGCGAGAAGCGGCGCACCGCCTTGGGCGTGATAACGACGCCTGCGGTCCAGGTATCGGCGGTTTCCGGCTTCAGCGCGATGTTGCCACCGCCAAGGCCGGAGCACTGGGCCGAAGGACAGTCGGGAATCCGGCCGTACTGGGCCTGGGTCACGCCGGTAAGCTGGCAGATTTCGAAAGAGGCTGCGGGGTTTGCACCGGCGCAGGGATCGTTGCCGGCCACGTTGCCGACACCCTGCGAATTGAACAGTTCGGCCACGTTCGGCGCGCGGATGGCGCGGTTGTAGCTGGCGCGCAGACGTAGGTCGTCGACTGGCGCCCACGAGATTTCGCCCTTGTAGGTCCAGACGTTGTAGCCTGACTTGAAGCCGGTCGACTTCTGTTCGTTGTCGTAGGACGAATAGCGCAGGCCGCCGTTGATGGTCAGCGAGCGGAAGAACGGCTTGTCCTCGATCAGCGGAATTTCGATTTCGCCGAAGGCTTCGGTGACGCTGATGATGCCGTCGGAAGGCACGGTTCCGCCCTGCTGTTTGATCCGGTCAGCCTTGAAGTCCAGCGTTTCTCGGCGACGCTCCACGCCCAGAGCGATGCCGACACCGTGGTTGGCCCAGGGAACGATAATGCCCATTTCACCCAGGTCGCCGCTCAGTGCGCCCGAAATCACGCTGATCGAGTTGCGCGACGAACTGCGGCTCGGCGTGAACAGGTACTGTGCCTGCTCTGCGGTGACGCCGTTGGGCTGGAAGACGTTGATCGGTACGCAGTTGGGATCGGTGCCGTTCACCACCGCGCGGCAGGTCGGCACGCCGCCCACGTTGACCACGTCGAGCGCCAGCGCCGCCTTGTCCTGATCGACGTCGTTGAGATAGGTCTCGCTCATGCGGACGAGCGAGTAGAGGTAGTTGACGTCGTAGCTGAAGCCCTTTCCGAGATCGCCGCGAACGCCCGCCGAATAGCGATAGTCATTGAACTTGATGTCGTCCCGGCGCGGCGCGGTGGCCATCCGGTAGGCGACCTGCACGTCCTCGGTGGTGTTGGTTCCCGCAGCCGAACCGCAGAACGCGTCAAGCTGTGCGGCGCTGGCGAAAGGGTGGTTGCAGGGCATCGCGAAGGAGCGGCCCAGCCAGATGCCGGAAGGCGCCACCTGCGAGAAAGTATGGTCGCGCATATACATGAAGCTGCCGTAGACTTCGGCCGCCGGGCTGATCTCGAAATGCGCGAACCCGCCTGCGGTGATGCGCTCGTCCGAACGCTGGAAGTAGTTGTCGGGCGCATAGTTGTAGGCATACGAGGCGTCGTAGGGGACCAGCGTGCCGTCGTTGTTGCGGTTGTTGATGAGCGTCTGGCCCAGGAACGCACTCTTGTCCGACAGGGGAAGGAACGAGCCGAAGGGGGTGTTGCTCGAACCGCCGCAGAACAGCTGGGTGCCGTTGTTCTGGTCCTGGATCGCGCAGGCGGACACGTCCCGGCTCGACTGGCGGACCGGGCTGAAGCTGCGGTAGCCGCCATAGACGGTGATGTTTCCGCGTCCGTCGGCGAAGTTCTTGCCTGCAGAGACGGTAATGTCCTGCTTGCCGCCGTCGATGACGGAGGACGGTGCCAGGTCGTAGCCCTTTGCACTTTGCAGACTGCGCGCGGCGCGGTTGTTGTTGTCATGTTGCGCAAAGCCGGTCTGCGCGTCGATGCGGACGCCGTCGAGATCCTTCTTGATCACGAAGTTGACGACGCCCGAGAGCGCATCCGAACCATAGACCGCCGAAGCACCTCCCGAGAGCACGTCTACGCGCTCGACCAGGCTACTGGGGATGAGGCTGAGGTTAACGGCCTGCGCCGGCATCAGGCGCTGTCCGTCAAGCAGCGTCAGCACACGGTTCGAGCCGAGATTGCGAAGGTTGATCTTCGACGTGCCGTCAGAGCCGTTGGAGACGTTCTCGTTAGCGTCGGCGGTGAACTGCGGCAGGCGGTTCAGCACCTGCTCGACCGTGGTTGCGCCCTGATAACGGAATTCGTCCGAGTTGACGACCGTCTGCGGGCTGTTGCTCTCCAGGTCGGCGCGCTTGATGCGCGTTCCGGTGACGACGATGTCGTTGGCCGGAGAATCTGCTGACGCGGGCGCTTCCTGGGCCTGCGCATTTCCCGCGACGAGTGCTGCAAGCGCGACCGCGCAATACAGCTTCCTGTGGTGACCCCTCATGAGTGTGACTCCCTTGTTGATCTGCAATGAATGCGTCATCTAGAGATATGAGTCAAATACCGTATACGAAATACGGTATCTTTTACACTCTGTATAAGATCAGAAATGTGGGTGTGTACCGCATCGGTGCCCGCGCCAGGAAAGCGAGGAGGCAAGAACTGCGGACGTGCCTATGAGACCGCGATTTCAGTGACGAGATATGGACCATCGTAATAATTTCTGGGTGCCTGGTTATGTATGCGCATCCTCATCCCGGATATCGCTCTCCTGGGCCAGCCCTGGCTTCGATGGATCGCCAGCGGCCGTGAGCATCAGAACTGCGAGAACGCAGTCCTATAGGGATGAGTTTTTCTCAGTATTACCGTTGTAAAACGCCGGTGATGTGGGAGCTTGGCAGTACCAAGCCATATTCGGCCGCGGGCGTTCGGCCACGGACCGGCCACTGTGTAGGGCGATGAGCCTTACGCGCGCGCCGCAGGATTTCGGATCAATTTGAACAAGGGAGTGCCGACACGGACGTTACAGTAAAAGCCGCGTGCATTTCGGAGGCGGCATGGCGGTTGCCTTTGCCGAACAAGGCGCCAAAATCGCTGTCACTGACATCGGCGTCAGTCATGCGGAGGAGGGCGCAGACAAGGCCTTCGGCCAGCTACGCGACCGCACGGGTTCGCCAGTGTACAGGCGAAGTATGTCGTCGTCGTGGACGGGTCCGATGCAGAGGGGCCGTGGCGAGCAAGAGGGCGCAGCAGAAATAGCTACGCCCCCAAGCTGAGATCAGCACTTGGTGAACTGGCCCTTCTTCGGACCGGCGGAGAGGCGGCACTTGCCGTCCTTGCCCTTCACCACACCCGGCTTCATCGCGGCGGGCATATTCGCGCACTTGATGAATTTGCCCTTTGCGTCCTTGCACGGCGCTGCAAGTGTTGGCGATGCGGCAAGAATGCCGGCTACGGCCACTGCGGTCAGGAGGTTACGAATCACTGGCAGGTCTCCTCATTGCGCCCCCCGACGCCTTTTACCCCCAAGACCTGCCTGCGTATCGATTATTCGTTCTCGCAGTACCTGAAGTCAATCAGGCGGCAGGTTCCGAGAGGCGCGTAGGCAAGGCGAGCAGGCGGCGTCGGTTGGACCAACGGACAATTGCTTCGTCGATCCAATCCACCAAATGTCGAGACTGAATTTCCCAAGATTATCCGGAGTTGGCAATAGAACCGGGCTTAATCATCAAGGCAAGGCGTAGGCGATCACTTCATCGCCGATGGGCGTCTCCATGAAGTGGTGGCCGCCCGGCACGATGACTAGGTACTGCTTGCCGTTCATCGAATAGGTCATCGGCGTGGCCTGTCCTCCGGCCGGCAGCACGTCGCTCCACAGCGTCTTGCCGGTCTTGAGGTCGATCGCGCGGATCAGGTTGTCGGTGGCAGCGGCAACGAAGATCACACCGCCCGCCGTCACTACCGAGCCGCCGTTGTTGGGCGTGCCGATGTTGAACGGCAGCATCGAGGGAATACCGAAGGGCCCATTTGTGCGCGCGGTGCCGAGCGGGCGATCCCAGATCGTGCGCCCGCTCTTCATATCGATGGCGCGGATACCGCCATAGGGCGGCTGCTTGCACAACATTCCGGTGAAGGGCAGGCGCCAACCGGCGTTGACGTCGATGGCGTAAGGCGTGTGTGCCTGCGGGTCGCCCGCGCCTTCGGCCCCGCCGATGTTTCCGCGTGCCTGATCGCGCGGAGCCCAGCCCTTCTTGTTGGCTTCCGCGCGGGGGACGAGGCGCACGTAGTTGGGCATGTCGTTGTAGTTGGCGACGATCACGCCCCGGCGTGGGTCGATCGCCACGCCGCCCCAGTCGGTGCCACCGTTATAGCCGGGATATTCGATCGAACGGCGATCGCTTTCGGGCGGGGTGAAGAACCCCTTGTAGCTCGCCTTCCTGAACTGGATGCGGCAGACCATCTGGTCGATTGGCGACATGCCCCACATATCACGCTCGGTCAAAGTGGGCTTACGCAGGGTATGCCACAAGGACACGCGCTGCGTCTTTGCCCGTTGCTCGGGCTCCACGCCGCCGCTGGGGGCCTTGATTTCACCGATCGGGGTCAGCGGCTTGCCTGTCCTGCGATCGAGGACATAGATGTCGCCCTGCTTCGACGGCAGCACCAATGCGGGCGTGCCGCGATAATCGACAAGGCTGGCCTGGGCACCGAAATCATAGTCCCACACATCATTGCGCACGGCCTGAAACTTCCAGCGCGGCTTGCCGGTGGTGACGTCCAGCGCGACCAGCGAAGTTGCGAACTCCTTCTCCAGCGGGCGGCGCAGGCTGGAATAATAGTCTGCCGCCGCGTTGCCCATCGGCAGGTAGACAAGGCCGAGTTGCTCGTCGCCGCTGGCGATGGTCCACATGTTAGGGGTGCCCCGTTCCCAGATCTTTCCGGTCGGCGGGTAGCCGTTCCAATCCGGGTGCATCATGTCCCAGGCCCACCGCAGCTTGCCGGTGACGGCATCGTAGCCGCGGATCACGCCCGAGGGCGCCCAGCGGTCCTGCCCGTCGAGTACCTGATGCCCGGTGACGACCACGCCGCGCACGATGGTGGGGGGCGAATTGATCGAGACATAGCCCGGAGGCGTATTGCCCATCCCGATCTTGGTATCGACTTCTCCATTGGCACCGAACGAGTTGCAGCGCGCTCCGGTGCGGGCGTCGATGGCGAACATGCGCGCATCCAGCGTGCCGAATATCAGGCGCGCGGCGCAGGGCTGGTCGGCCGGTGCATTGGGCACAGCGTAATAGCTCACGCCCCGGCAGGCGGCGGTGTAGGGGATCGCGTCGTCCGAAACCTTCGGGTCGAAGCGCCAGATCTGCTTGCCGCTCGCCGGATCGAGGGCCAGCACGATGTTCTTGGGCGTGCAGACATAAAGCATGTTGCCGACCTTGAGCGGGGTGTTCTCACCTCCATAGGTCTTGGCGATCTTGGGCGAGGAGGGCATGTCACCGGTATGGACCAGCCACGCGCGCTTGAGATCCTTGACGTTGGCCGCCGTGATCTGCCCGAGCGGGGAAAAGCGCCGCGCGCTGTCGGAGCCGCCATAGGCGGGCCAGTCGTTCCCGGCCGCCGCCAACGAGGGATCGGCCATCTCCGCACCCAGACCGGGGAGGTCGAAAGCGGGCGGCGTGTCTGCCATCTGCGCGAAGATAAACGCCGTCACCGCCGTGAGCGCCAGGACTGCGCCGCTTGCTGCAAGCCCCAGCTTCCAGCGGCCGCGCCGGATCGAAAGCGTTGGCATCACCAGCAGCACCGCGATTAGCAGCACCAGCGGCGCGATCACGCGGGGCACCAGCGCCCAGTTGTTGGCGCCTACTTCGGCAAAGGCCCAGATCACGGTCAGCACGAAAATTGCGCAGTACAGCCATCCGCCGATAATACGCCGCCGAAACAGCAGGGTGCCGGACACGATCATGGCCACGCCTGCCAGCAGGTAATAGGCCGAGCCGCCAAGGATCGCGAGCCAAGCCCCGCCGATTGTAAGGACAACCCCGATCAGCGCGATAACCGCGCCAAGGATCAACGGAGGAAGCGGCCACGCTCTGCGGTTGGGGCGGGAAGCATCCATCGTTTACACTCCGGCAATAATTGGGGCTGCGCCTCGTGTAATTGCCGGAGGCGCGCAATGTTCCGTCCTATTCAAGATTATGGTCTGAAAACAGGGACACGCACCGGCAGATTTCGCGGCCAGTGCGGATTGCGCGCCGGGCATGCCGTTCGCGCGCGCGGTCGTTCAAGCCCCGGCGGCGCCGGTCAGCCGTGTTTCGTAGGGGTATCAGAGTTCCGGCAGGACCTGGTCGGCAAAGCCCCAGCCGCGCAACTGGCGAGCGCGTTCGACTAGCTTTTGCGCATCGTTGATCGAATAGGGATGGGCGTTCTTCATGCCGCCCAGTTCGTCCCAGGCTATCGGAACAGCGACCGGGGCCCCTGCGCGCGCGCGGGCAGAGTAGGGCAGCACCGCAGTGGCGCCGCGCTGGTTGCGCAGCCAGTCGATGAAGATGCGGCCCTTGCGCTTGGCCTTGCTCATCGTCGCGACATAGCGGTCGGGTTCAGCCAGGCTAATCGCTTCGGCAAAGCGGCGGGCGAAGTCCTTGTGCACGTCCCAGTCATGGCCGGGTTTCAATGGCACCACGACGTGCACACCTTTTCCGCCCGAAAGCATCGCGAAACTGACGAGGCCGATATCGGCAAGGTGGGCGCGAATGTCCTGCGCAGCGCGCACGCACTCCTTGAAGGCAAGACCTTCGTCGGGATCGAGGTCGAAGATCATGCGGTCAGGCCGTTCCACCGCGTCGGCCCGAGCAGCCCAGCCGTGGAACTCTATGGTGCCCATTTGCACGCAGGCGAGCAGCCCGTCCGCATCGTCAAGATAGATGTAATCTTCGGACCCGCCGTCCTTCTCGCGGATCGGCACATGCGAGACGTGGGGACCGAATGAGCCGCTGTCGTGCTTCTGGAAAAAACACTTTTTCGCGCGTCCCTGGGGACACCTGACTAGGCTGATTGGGCGATTTGCGGCGAAGGGCAGCATGAGCGGCGCGACGGCGGCGTAGTAGTCGGCTAGGTTACCCTTGGTCTGGCCGCTTTCGGGAAAGATTGTGCGCTCTCGGTTCGTGATTTTCACGTCGATGGTGGCTTTCGGGGTGGCCTTTGCCTTCTCGGGCGTTACGGCTCTTGCCGACTTGTCGGTACGCAGGCCCAGGAAGCTGCCGTGCCGCACACGGCCTTCGGGGGTCAGTTCGGCGAAGGCGATCTCGGCGACGAGCTTGGGTGTAACCCAACTGGCGGCGCGTGCGTCGGCGCTGTCGACCTCCAGCGGCGGGGTCTTGCGCGCAAGCTTTTCGAGTCTTGCGGCCATGTCGGCCAGAGTGTCCGCATCGAACCCGGTGCCGACCTTGCCGCGATAGACCAGCGTCTTCTCTTCGTACTGCCCCAGTAGCAGCGAGGAGAAAGGCCGCCCCCTGGCGCGGGATCTGGACCAGCCGACAATCACGAATTCCTGTCGCCGTGTGCACTTGACCTTGACCCAGCTTCGCGTGCGGCGGCCCGCGTAAGGTGCATCGACGCGTTTGGCGATGATTCCTTCCTGACCGGCCTCGCACATCGCGGAATAGAGCGCCTCGCCAGCGCCGATGACATGATCGGCAACGAAGACGGGCGGCTCGGCGCTTGCGAGCAGGGCTTCCAGCCGTTCCTTGCGCTCGATTTGCGGCAGCGATGCATAATTCTCGCCGTCCAGTTCCAGCAGGTCGAAGGCATGGAGTTCCAACGCGTCGTCCTCAGCCTGGCTGCCGTGGCCGCGCTTGAGTACGGATTGCAGGGTGGAAAAATCGGGGTTGCCGCCGGCATTGCGGGCGATGATTTCTCCATCGATCAGGCACGGCGGCAGGTCGAGCGCGGCAAGATGCGCCACGAGGGGGGCGAACTTGTCGGTCCAGTCGAGGCCGCTCCGGGTAAATACGCGTACCTTGTCACCCATTGCCGAGACAAGCGCGCGGTAGCCGTCGAACTTGATCTCGTGCATCCACAGGTTCCCGGTGGGCACAGCATCGACCAGCGTAGCAAGCTGCGGCGTACGGAAGGCGGGCGGCTTGCCGGATGTCTTGCGGCGCGGTTTCGCCTTGCGTTCGTTGCGCGTTGCCGCCTGCTCCATGATCTGCGCAAAGGCCTCGCCCTTCTTGCCTGCGAGCGCATGGGTGCCGTCCTTGTCAGACTCGATTTCGGCCATGGTACGGCCGGTCAGCACGCTGGTCAGGCCCTGTTCGACCAGCGTATCGCCTGTGTCTGCGTGGGCATCGCTTGCCTTGCGCAGCAACCAGTTTTCGCGCTTTTCGCCGGGTTGCCCCTTCATCCGCACGAGCAACCATTCGCCCTTCATCCGCTCGCCGTGAAGAGTGAAGTGGAGATGCCCGTCCTCTATGTCCCTCGCGCTCTTGCCCGCGATTGGCGCCCAGGTTCCCCGGTCCCACAACATCACAGTGCCTCCGCCGTATTCTCCTTGGGGGATTATTCCTTCAAAGCCGCCATAAGTCAGCGGATGGTCCTCTGTCCGCACGGCGAGGCGTTTGTCGGCGGGATCGGCGCTGGGGCCCCTGGTGACCGCCCAGGACTTGAGCACCCCGTCCACCTCCAGGCGGAAGTCCCAATGCAGTCGGCGTGCGGCATGCTTCTGCACCACGAAACTGCTGCCGCCTTTGCCGCCTGCGCGTTTGCCTGTTGGCTCGGCCGTCTTTGCGAAGTCGCGCTTGCGGTTGTATTCGGCCAGTAGGTCCTGCCTGGGATTGACCTTGCTCATGCGCTCTTGCGCGAGCGGGTGGCCGCGGTCTTCCTGGCTGCCGACTTGCGCGCGGGTGTGGATTTCGCGGCAGGCTTGGCCGGGCTCCGGGCGCCGTCGTCGCCGACGGATTTCTTTAGCGCAGCCATCAGGTCGATGACATTGCCCTTCCCGCCGGAAGCGGGTTCGCCGTCGTCTTCGATGATCCGTTTGTTCGACTTCGATTTGGCTTTCTTGTCGATCAGGCGATGAAGGGCATCGACGTAGCGATCATGGAATTCAGCGGGTTTGAAGGGGGCGGTTTTCTTGTCGATCAGCGTGGCGGCGAGGTCGAGCAGGTCCTTGTCTGGCTTGGTATCCTCGATGTCGCGAAAGTAGCCTTGAGCCTTGTGGACCTCATCGGCGTATCGCAAGACTTCCATGACAAGGCCGCGCCCGCACGGCTTGATCGATACCAGTTGTTCGCGTCCGCGCACCGCCAGTTGCCCAAGCCCCACCTTGCGGCTGGCCCGCAGCGCCTCGCGCAGGACAACGTAGGCTTCTTCTGCGAGGTCGTCCGCCGGGACTACGAAGTAGGGCTTTTCGTAATAGAGCACGTCGATCTCGTCGGCGTCGACGAACTGCACCAGTTCGAGGGTCTTACGGCTCTCGATCTTGACCGCCTCGATTTCCTCCTCGTCGAGCAGGACATAGTTGCCTTTCGAGACTTCGTAACCCTTGATGATCTCGTCGCGGTCGACGGGACCGACGCCAGGGGCGACTTTCTCATAGCGGATGCGCTTGCCGCTCGGTTCGTGAATCTGGTGAAAGGAGATCGCCGCGCCGGAGCGAGTCGCCGGATAGACCTCGATCGGGATCGAGACGAGGGCAAGTCGGATCTGTCCCTGCCAATATGCGCGTGCGGCCATGTTCGTGTCCTTCCTCGCTCACACAAGTGGCGGGAGGGGCGCACGGTTCCAGGCATTGCAACATGCGAGCAGGGACATGATGGGATGCTGAGGTGTTTTTGCCGTCGCCGGGGTCTCGGGATGGACAGGCAGATCGACGATCGCAGGGAATAGAGGCTCTCATCCACGGTCGCGATATGAAATGACCACACCACGACTGCGGCTTATTCGGCTTCCTTCCGTCCAACGAAAGAATCGCACCAACAATCAATGGGTTATGAATTCAGGACGATTGCGCTTATTCCATCATTTCAAGCAATGTCTTAATTCCGCACGTAGCAAACCCTACCGCACTATCCGAGATCCCGTAGGGCAGTAGCAGGTTCTCCCCCACTTTAAGTGCACCGCAGGTATAGACTACGTTGGGCACGTAACCGGAACGGTCGGCATTTTCGGCAGTGAGGACAGGTTCAACGCTCCGCGCCAGTATCTTGCTGGGATCGTCCCTGTCGAGCAGTGCGCAGCCCAGCGAATATTTGCGCATCGCGCCGACACCGTGTGTAAACAGCAGCCAACCTTCGTCGGTCAGGATCGGGCTGCCGCAGTTGCCGATCTGAATGAATTCCCAGGGGTACTTGGGCTCCATCAGTAAGACGCCTTCGTCGTCCCAGTGGTCTATCGTATTGGACCGAAGGAGGAAAAGGTTCTTCCCATCCTGCCGTCCGACCATTGCGAAACTGCCGTCTATCTTCTCGGGAAACAGCGCCATGCCCTTGTTACGCCCAGCTTTCCCGCGGATGGGTTCGAGGTCGAACTTGCGAAAGTCGCGCGTCCGCAGCAGTTCGGAGCGGATGGAACTGCCGGAATAGGCGGTATAGGTTCCCACCCATTCAAAGTCGCCGCCGCCATGATCGAACCGGACAAGCCTCAAATCCTCCAGTCCACCGCTTTGTTGCTCGGTGATAGGAAAGATGACCGTATTTGAAAGACTCGAGTCGACGTGACGATGGACGGACACGGTTCCGTCGGCGTCGAACTGGTCCTCTTCGTCAAGCTCTACCGAAGTTGCGAAGGAGGCTTGCGGCCAGAGGCAGAATTCACCGCTGGGTTCTACCACTCCTTCGCGAAATGCAATCGAACTGATGTGCCCTTCACCAACAGCGCGTAGCGACATGATAAAGCGCAGGCAGCCTTTATTAAGCCCTGACTGGTCCGGTGACGGAACAATGGAAGGGTTCATCAGCGCAGCCGCTGCAAACGTATATTCGTGGCAGAAATATGAGCCGATGAGCCTCCGCTTGGTTTCGGAGAATGCTTCGGGATCAAGACCGAGATTGGCTGCGACCTCTGCAAAACGATCTGCGAAGATGCGCTCGGTCTGCCAGTGCCGTTCCTTGAAGTCCCGTAGCACACGCTCGTATTCCGCAGCGGCGCGCGGTTCTGCCAGCGCAGCAACGTCCGCTACCAATCGAAGGGCCCGCCCGCCCGGTGCGTTTTTAGCCTGCCAGCCCAAGTGAAAAGGTCGCAACACGACTCGCGCGGGATCGGCGTGCAGGCGCGTGTCAAAAATGCGAAGCGGTTCAGACCAAGCGTTCTCGGGCCGGTTCAAGCGGTATTCCTTCCCGCGATAGTGGGGCCGATGTTACCGGCTCTTGGGCGAAAGCTATAAACGCATAATGCGACAACTGGAAGGCCAGGATCGATTCTGCACCGCAGTTGGTGTTTGCTCCCCGCGGCGTCACGCCATCTCGGCACCGCCCCGTGGCAAGGTCGGCCAGAACGGCGCCGCGATCGTTACCACCGAAGAACCAGCGCCAGGATACCAAGGCATGTTCGCGCCAGAATTGATCGTTGGTGGCAGCCCAGGCAGACTGTGCGGCATCAATCGCGGCCTGCGCTTCCAGGGGCTGCTGGTCAAAGGGCAAGTAGCTATGTTCGCGGTTAAAGCTCTCGGAACCGATGGGGCGGAAGTGGCCCTTGGCGGAAACCTGCTGCTTGCAAATCCATCGCAGGGTTTCAAGACCCGCACTTGTCCAGGCCCCACGGCGGAGTACCGCGCCTGACTCTATCAATGCCTGCGACAGACGAGGGTTGTCGTACCCTAGGACCGCCTCGAACCAAGCCCAGTCCGGGCGGCGCCCATCGGCAAGCAGGCGCATGAGAAATTCGCCGCCTCTTTCCAAAAATTTGCGGGAGGCTTCGTGATCTGCATCCCGTCGCAGCACGGCGCAGGCGCCGAGCATGCTGAAAGCAATGGCGCGCGGCGATTCCAGCGCATCGATAGACGCAAGGACTTCTTCAAAAAGGCCTAGGCCCCACTGCGCGACGCCTTTGTCTGGTGCCCGTTCATAGGCATGGCCGAGGGACCAGACAGCGCGGCCGTTCGCATCTTCCGAGCCTTCATCCTCGCACCAGGTTCGGTCGAAACGCATGAAGTTGCGAAATCGACCAAGGTCCGGGTTCCAGGCCGATTGAATGAAAGCCGCATAAACGAGGCTCCATTTCATAAGCTCGGCAGCAGGTAGTCCTCGCGTCATGTTCATCAGCATCAACGCGCGCGCATTGTCATCCAGGCAATAGCCATGCCGCCTGTCAGGCACCACGCCGACAGAATGTTGGAGCATTCCGGTTGCATCGCTCATTGCGAGCACAGCCGAGATATCGGGAACTGCCGTGGGCGCGGGAACCTTGGCCTCGGCTACCCGCGCGGCGGCAACGAGCCGTGCCGACGCATCCGCAAAACGAGGCCAGATTGTTTCGCGGCCACGAGCATACGCGCGCCGTTGCAGGGCCGCCATTTCCTGCGGAGAGTCGAATAGAGCACTTACCGCGTCCGAAATTGCCTGGCTGGAATGGGGATCGATCAATCGGCCGACATCCTGCGCAAGAAGTTCGCGGGCGTGGACATAAGGTGTTGAAACTACGGCTTTCCCCATTGCGACAGCATAGCTGAGGGTTCCCGAAGTGGATTGTTGCAGGCCGGGGTAAGGGGTGAGATAGATGTCGCAAGCTTCCAACTGGTCGAGCAGGTCCGGCGTATCAACGAAGCGGTTGTCCCAAGTGATGTTTTCGGCGACTCCCAATTGCTCGGCGAGCGTGATAAGCGTTTCTCGATAAGATTCGCCCTCGCGCGCGACCAGATTGGGATGGGTGGCGCCAACGATGCGGTATAATGCATCTGGATGTCGCGCCACGATGGCCGGCATTGCCCGGATGGCATGCTCCAATCCCTTATCAGGCCCTAGCAGTCCGAAAGTCATGAGCACCTTACGGCCGGTCAGGCCCAGTCGATCCTTGAATTCTGCCTGCCGACCGAACGGACGATCAGGCGCGCCATGATCGATGATTTCAAGGATGTGTTTGGGGGCGCCATATTCGCGTTCCAGTAAATCCCGAGAATGGCGGGACATAACCATGATCCGCGAAGCCCGCGTTACAAGATGGCGCAGGATCGTACGTTGCCGATCGGATGGCGCGCTTAGCACTGTATGAAGCGTGATTACGAGCGGTGCTGCAAGTCTGTCGATGAAGCTTACCACCATTTCGCCATCAGGCCCGCCGAAAATGCCATATTCGTGTTGAAGCCAAACCGCATCCACCCCGGATTCATTAATTTTCCGGGCTGCCGTCATATAGGATTCAGGATTCTGGCTGGCGATAACCCCGGCCACTCCGGGATAGTCCAGAGGCGCCTCCGGATCGTCAAGGGCATGAACGTCAACGCCTATGTCCGGGTAATAACGGCGAAGTTGCTCAAACACATCGGTCGTAAACGTCGCTATGCCGCACTTGCGAGGTGCAAAGCTGCCGACAAGGGCGACGCGCATCGAGCAGTTGGGGGCCGGGGAAAGGCCCTCAAAGATGGAATGAACGTCGGCGAGGCCGTTTGCGCTATCAGAATCGTTGGAGGTGGGAAAATAGGTCATGTGAGCCATACTTGCTCCGATAGCGAAAATTGAACCGTATTAAGGTTCAATTCCCGCCGACCAATTCGGTTTCATGTTGCGATGCAAAATGGGGTAGGATGAAAGATGTGGTGGCTGAACAGGATATGAACACTTTTGTTCATAACGGTTTCTTGAGTTTCTTTCTAATTTTTAGTTTGCTCGAAAATCCAAGGTTTTACAACGCGCTGAATCCCGCTGTCGTCATTTTTACTATAACGTTAGCGGGGTGGAATGACCAACTCCCCTTCTTCTTCGCCATCCCAGTAATGCACGCGCTCACCCAACACCTTGATCAGGATGAGACCCGGAGTGTCGATGCCTTCCGGCCACCAACGTTCAAGGCCCTTGGTCCAGTGATCGGCAAACAGGGTTTTATCTCGGATAAGTTCCGCATCGCCTTCGACGTGAAGGAAAAATGGCCGCATGCCGAGGAGGCCCAAATTGCCTTGGTAGCTCAGACCGATGCGGGGGTGGGCAGCGATGTCAGTCACCATGCGCGTATCGTCCTGGGTGAAGAACCAGGATTCGCCCGCGTAGTCGACTTCGCGGTTGTTGCTCATCGGTCGCGCAGCGATGGCTCCGCCGCTGGATGATGTCGACAGCATCGTAAAGTCGATGTCGCGCATTTTCTTCGAAAGATCAGCAAGCGTTCGGGTCATCGCATTTTCCTCCTATCCAGGTTAGACGCGTTCTTCTTACGGATGCTCCGCTCCCGTAAATGCAGGCTGCGCGGCGCGGCGGCGATCTGAGTACCGCTTCAGAGCGTAGCCGCCGACGGCCGCTGCAACGAGGCCAACCGGACCCAGGCGCTTCAGCACGGACGTGGCCACAACGCCCAATACGGCGCCGCCGGTTCCATCGATGCCCTGTACGTGCTTGGCGGCCTGGTTGCCGGCGACTGCTCCGATAATCTTGCCAATCATTTGAAATCTCCTTTTAGTCAAAAAGGCGGTGCTCGCCGATAGTTCCGAAGAGAGGGCGATGCGCCGCCGCCTCAATTGGCGCTTTGTTTGATTGCATCGGCTTCCTGCTTCAGATCATCAGCGCGCTTTTTCGCCGCGGCTCGAACGCGTTCGGCTTCTTCTTCGAGCTTCTCTGCTGCCACATCCGCCTGTTTTTTTACGCTACCGGCCTGTGCCTTCAGCGCATCGGCCGATGCGTTCTTTGCTTTGCGGGATGCAGCATCCGCCTCGTCCTGGACCTTGCCCGCCCGTTCGGCCGGGCCTGAACCGGTGTATTCGACACCAGCAGCGGTGGCAGCGGCTTCGTCCTGCTTTTTGCCGGCCTGTTCTTTCGGACCGCCACAGGCAGCAACGCCGGCGAGGGCGACGAGGAGGAAAAAAGAAGGCTTCATGGGATCACTCCTGATGGAGCAGGGGCAACGCCGAAGACGTGGGCGAGGTTGCAACTGTCATCGTGGTTCCATTCCCCAGTCGTATTTGGAAAGTCCTGCGGATGCGAAGCCGGTTTATGGATCAGCGCTCAGATCGCTGCGCATCTGTCCGTGCGCCAGAACAGCGAACAGCCCTGTTCCGCCGATGATATTGCCCAGCAGCGCCGGTAGAGTGAATTCGAGCCAGGCCTCTGAGAACCCGATGCTCCCGCTCAGCCACAGGAAGGTGGCTTGGGATGAACCCGTGACGACGTGCGCGAAGCCCCCCAGTGCAATGGCGTAGGTGAGCGAGAAAATCACCCAGAATTCGCTGCCGCGAGAATTGGGCAGGACCCACGCTATGGCAGCCATGATGAAGCCGGCAGGAATGCCCAGCGTCAATGTCCGCGACCAATGCTGCAGTTCCAGCTTGTCCAGAATGTCGAGCGCGATCAGCCTCTGCTCGTGGGTAATGATGATTTCGCTGGCCATCAGCGCACTGACCAGGGTCACTCCCACGAGATTGCCGGCGAGTACGCATATCCAGAGCCGGGAGAGGCGGCCGAAGTTGCGCCATGTTGGAGAAGTCGCAACCGGCAGGACCGCTGTGACGGTGCTTTCCGTGAAGAGTTGCAGCCGCCCCATGATGACGATGACATATCCGATAGGATATCCCAGGAAATAGATCAGGGGTGCCCAGTCGCTATCGGGGAGATGACTGCGAAGGAACAGTTCGCACATGAGCGAAAGGGCGATCGCAAGGCCGGCGGCAAGGCCGGACAGGCACAGCGCGAGCATGGGCCTGGCGAGTTCCTCCTCGCCTTGCAGGCGCACGACTTCGTGGACGATCTTGCTGGAACTGGCGCGGCGATCCTGCACGTCTCTGGCTTCCTGGGCGTCGAGGCTCTCGTCCGGCTCGTGATCGTCCTGATGCGGATTGCCGCCGTCATGCGGTGCCGAACCGCCGGGTCGTCTGGTCATCTGGTCATCTTCCCAAAGCCTCTCTGGTGACGGTATCGCAAATTGCGTCCGAGGTGGCTGGCCCATTCCTTCCGGCAATTGCCCGAACTGCCAGCTTGAAGAGCGCGCCGATTGGTCTTGTGTTCCGGGGAAGTCCGGGCGCGCTGAGAAAGCCAAAGGTGCGTCTTCAAGGGATCAGCGGTGCGCAGAAATCTTCCCGTGCTGCGCAGCGCTTCTGGAACCGCAGGCGCCGAAGAACGTCAGTTCGGTCGAGAAATGCAATTTCGCAAAAGGAGGCGGCGAGATGATCGATGATGCAGACCGTTCATGGATGCGCCTGGCGATCGACCTCGCACGGCAGAAAGGCACGAGCCCCCGGGACACCCCGATCGCAGCAGTCGTCGTCATGGAGGGTCGGATGCTGGCGAGCGCGGTCAATGAAACGGAAGAACAAAACGACGCGACCGCCCATGCCGAGATGGTGGCTTTTCGCCGGGGCGGCGCTGCCCACAGCGACATGGATCTGCGCGGTGCAACGCTCTACTCGACGCTGCAGCCCTGCGGCATGTGCACGATGGCCTCGATCTGGGCAAAGGTTGGCCGTATCGTCTATGGGGCTGGCCGGGAGGACGTCCACTCCATGTATTTCGAGGACCGGCACCTCGATACCATGGACTTCATTCGCGACGCCTGGCGCGAGGACCTGATCCTTGAAGGCGGCTGCCTGGCCGAAGAGTGCGCCGGGCTCTATTTCGGACCGGACGACGATGTCCCCTTGAAAGATCAGGGTAACATCTGAGCCGCTATGCCTCCTGCTGGCGCCACGGTCGTTCAGGTCTTGGTGCGGCTAAGCACGCCCGTCGTTTCGGGAGGCACGTCCATAAAGCCGGAAAACCGCGCGGAACGGTGTGTCGGCTCGGCCGTTGATGATGGGGGCGGCCAAGAAATCCGGGTAAACGAATGACCACAAGGATATGTGATGTCGCAATCATCGGTGCCGGCACGGCGGGCCTGGCAGCCGAGCGCAGTGCGCGCCGTCACGGCGCCAGCACGCTGCTGATTGATGAGAGCTTCAGTGGCACGACCTGCACGAATGTGGGCTGCATGCCTTCCAAACTGCTTATCGCCGCAGCGGCGGCAGCACATGGCGCCCGTCATGCCCGCACGTTCGGCGTCACCGCCGAGCCGGTGGTTGACGGAGTAGCGGTCCTGCAACGCCTGCGCTTTGAACGCGACCGCTTCATTGCAGGGGTGGATAAATCGATCGCCAAAATCCCCGACGAGTTGAAATGGGAAGGGCGCGCCCGATTTACGGGACCAACCACTCTGGAAATCGACGATGGCACCCTGGTCGAAGCCAAGGCCGTGGTCATCGCCGTGGGAGCGGCGCCCTCGATCCCCGAGTTCCTCGATCCGGTAAAGATGGCGGTACTCACCAACGAGACGCTTTTCGACCTGGAGACGCTACCGGCTTCGGTCGCCGTCATCGGCGCAGGCCCATTAGGGCTCGAACTTGCGCAGGCGTTGTCACGGCTTGGTGTCGAGACGCACGTCTTCGATCAAGGGGATAGGCTCGCTTCCCTGGAAGATGAGGAGGTGAGCGGGCAACTGGCGCACATCCTTTGCGCTGAGTTTCCCATTCACCTGAAAGTGCAGCTTTCGGCGAAGCTCGATGCGGGCAAGGTACTTCTGTCCTGGTCCGGTCGAAGTGAAGGGTCGGAACGCTTCGACCACATACTTGCCGCAGCTGGTCGACCCTCGCGCCTGAGGGGCTTGGGCCTTGAGAAGACGGGTCTAGTCCTCAACGAACACGGTGCGCCGGAAGCAGACCCGTTCAGCTTGCAATGCGGTGCTGCGCCGATTTTCCTGGCGGGTGATGCCGAGCACGGTCGTCCGGTATTGCATGAGGCGCAAGCAGAAGGCGCTATCGCTGGACATAACGCGGCACGCTATCCCGATGTGCTTCCGGGAAAACGAATGGTCCCGCTTTCGATTATGTTCACGGACCCCCCGATGGCGGTGTTGGGCGACATTTCCGGGGGTTCATCTACAGTGCTTGGAATCGCGTCCTTCGAAGATCAGGGGAGGGCGAAGGTCTTCGCGACGAACCATGGTCTGGCGCATATCCGTGCTGACCTCCTCGACGGTAAGCTCCTCGGTGCTGTCCTCGCTGCGCCTGCGGCCGAACACACGGCACATCTTCTCGCCTGGGCGATTCAGCATGGCATGACCGCGAGCCAGATGCTGGCCCTGCCATATTACCACCCGACATATGAGGAGGGGCTGAAACCTGCTTTTCGAGCGATCTGCAAGGCAGTCGGTAGTTCAGTGCCCATGGAGCGCGACGACGGGTTTCTCGCCGGGACCTGAGGGTGGCGGCAGGCGGGAAAGGCGAGTGACGATCCGCAGCCCGGCGTCCGTGACGGCCAGTCTGCGTCTGCGGCGGGTACCGATATGGAACCCGGGGCCGCCATGTTCGTCAATAAATGAGAACATTCGTGCATATGTGAGGTCCACCTAACCATGCCAGTAACCCATCGCACAGCTACCTCCGCCGTAAATACCTTCATTAATCTGGAGCGCGGTGCTGCAGCGGGAGCCGTCAGCGGCCTTGCGGCTTCCGCGGTGATGAACGGATTCCAATCGCTGGTAACGCCGCTCTTTCAGCCTTCCGGCAGCGCAGGGCCACCGGCGACGGAACTGGCGGCGGACTCGATGTCGTTGCGCGTCGTCGGCAAGCGACTTGGCAAAGAGGACAGGCAAGCCGGTGGTACGGCGGTGCACTATGTCGTGGGAACAATGACGGGCGCGCTATATGGCGCGCTTGCCGAAGTACGCCCCGGCGTCACGCGTTGGCATGGCTTTGCGCTTGGTCTCGCTGCTGCGACATTGGTCGACCAGATCGCCGTGCCGCTTTCGGGTCTGGCGAAACCACCTTGGCGCTACACGCTGCGAACTCATTTTTACGGGTATGCGTCGCATCTCGTTTTCGGACTCGCCACTGAGAGCCTGCGCAAGTTTTTGCGGGCTCGGTTCGACGGAGGGCCGCAAGGAAAGATCGATACGATCACTCTGGAAGATGTTTTGGTGCCAGTGCTTCTGGGTCTTGCCAATGGCCAGCGTACCTTCACTCCGCCGGCTGCGATCACGATCGCCGCAGCAGGTAGCGGACTGGGTCTCAAAGGCACGCCTCTCGCGCTGCTTAACTCCAAGTGGACAGGCGCCCTGCTCGGAGCGGCGGCGATCGGTGAATATGTTGCGGACAAGCAGCCGGGCATTCCGGCGCGTATCTCCGCGCCGGGCCTTACCGGGCGGGCGCTGGGCGGCGCGCTATCAGGCGCCGCTGCTGCGCGGCCGGGCAGGGCATGGCTATCTGCCGGCATCGGCGCTGCAGCGGCTCTGGGCGGAGGGTATATAAGTTATCGTTTACGCATGCGCCTGTCTCGGGCGCTCGGAAGTGATCGGCCGGTTGCGTTTGCAGAGGATGCGCTATCGCTGCTGGGGTCCGCCGCGTTGGCGGCTTATGCAGCGATGCGGCAGGCACAGCGCGAGGCTACTGACGTCGCAAAACGGGCAGCCTGACGGCGGTTGTTTGGCAAACCCTCGCGGCCCCCGGCGAACTGGTGGCTGACCCGAAGATCATTATCCCCGAGAAGCCTGAGGCAAGCCTTTATCAGCTCTCAAGTGCGCAAGCTGTCGGGCACCACACCCCCATTTTCGGCCAGCTTGTCCATTACGGCGCGATGGAGGGCGATGTTCTGCTCGGCGGATCCATCGGCGCCGGCGTGCACGCTCAGTTCCTCGCCGAGTTCCTTGCGGGCAGCGAGGCTTGAATCGAGATTCAGGAGCTTCAGCAGGTCGACGATCGAGGTCCTGTAGTTGCCCCCATGATCGTCATTCATGTCTGCCATTGCCTGGAGAACCGCACCGACGTCGACGCTCTGCGCGGCTGAGGCTGGGGTGGTGGCTGTGACGGGAGCAGGCTGCGGCGCCGGGGTAGATGTCGGAGCGGGGGATATGGCCCCGGGGGCGGGTGAAGGACTGGGTGCTGCCTTGGTCATGTCGTGATGAAAGATCTTGCCCATGATGTTTCCGAAGATGCTCATGTCGTTCTCCTGCCGGGCGCCGACGGGTTTCGGCGGTACGTCTGCGAGAGGGCAACGCTCCGGCGAGAAAGGCGTTGCGGAACGTTTGCGTGCGCCGGGTCGTTCAACCGGCATCTGGAACTTTTCAACGTGGAGCGACGATCATGAAGCAGTCTCTGCTGCTCGCAGTATCATTGGCAGCCCTCGGCTTGGCGGGCTGCAACAAACAGTCGGATGAGCCGGTCGAGCCGGCCGTCAGCGTCGCAACCCCAAGCAGCGCCGCGGAAGCCGGCGCCGTGGCAGCCGTGGACAAAGGCCAGGCTTTCGCAAACATAGCTGCGGCCAGCGATGCGTTCGAGATCGAAAGCTCCAAGCTCGCGATCACCAAGGCGACGACAGCCAAGATAAAGGCCTTCGCCAATGATATGGTCGAGGCTCATACTAAATCGACGGCTCAACTGAAGGCAGTTGCAGGTGCAGCATCGCCGGCCATTACGCCGGACGCCGCGCTGTCCGCAGCACAGAAGGCCACGCTTGATCAACTGGGTGCCAAGTCCGGCACCGACTTCGACCGTGCCTATGCGGCCGCTCAGGTTTCCGCACATGAAGAGGCGCTTGATACGCTGAAGGGGTATGCCGCCGGAGGCGAAGTCGCGTCTCTGAAGGAGTTCGCTTCAAAACTGATTCCAACCGTGGCAGCGCATCTCAACATGGCGAAGAGCATCTGATCGGGAATATTAGTGAGAGATGCCGCGCGTTGCTCGGGTAATCACTGGGCCAACCGTGAGACGCAGACCCTGCAGATTTAGGAAACCGTCATGAAACTCTATTATACGCCCGGCGCCTGTAGTCTCGCCGATCATATCGCCCTTACCGAGAGCGGGCTTTCGTTCGAAGCGGATAAGGTAGACCTCAAGGATAAGACGACCGAGAACGGCGGCGATTATGCTGCCATCAATCCCAAAGGGTACGTACCGGCGCTGGGGCTCGACGATGGCGGTGTTCTCACCGAGAATGTTGCGATCCTGACCTACATCTCCGACCGTTCTGGCCGGCTGATGCCGGGAGGCGATCTGGGGCGCTATCGCCTTTTGGAAGCCTTGGCCTATATTTCGACTGAGCTTCACAAGGGGTTCGCGCCATTCTTCAAACCGGGATCGAGTGACGAGGACAAAGCCGCTGCGCGCAAGACACTCGGCAACCGTTTTGCATTGTTCGAAGAGCAGATCGACGGGCAGGAGTTCATCCTTGGGCCGGAAATGAGCGTTGCCGACTGCTACCTGTTCGTCATGCTGTTCTGGGCCAAGGGTAAGGTGGACCTCGACTTGCCGCCAAATCTCACAAGCTATTTTGACCGCCTGTCGAAGCGGGAGGGTGTCCGAAAGGCGCTGAGCGAAGAAGGTCTCGACTGACCGCGATCGGCTTGCATGTAATCGACCGGCATGGAGCTATTTGGGTGAATAAGGTGCTTCCAGGTGCTGGCCTAGAGACTGCCACTTGAAAGCTGGTTACCTGCAACTTTATCCTTCAACATTCCGCTTGCCCGGAATGTGGTGACGCGCCGCTGTGCGATCGGCACTTCCACGCCGGTTTTTGGATTGCGGCCGATCCGCTCATTTTTGTCGCGCAGGAGAAAGGTTCCGAAACCGGCAATCTTCACGCTTTCGCCGTTGCCCAAAGCAGCACGCATATGCTCGATGATTGCGTCTACGATAGCCAATGAGGCGATATGGGAAAGAGCCGTATCGCGGCGAAGCGCTTCGGCGATCCCCGCTTTCGTCAAGGTATCCGCTGTAGCTGACAAGCCATTACCCTCCTGCTGCTGGTGGCAGCGTAGTGGCCCAAAGCGGCGGAAACGACAATACTGTGAATAGCATGAGGGCTTTTCCCAACAGCAGATTGCCGATGCGCTGCCGGTTGCTGCCATGGGGTACGAGGACGCGTGAACCAGAACGTGGGCGCCAAAGCCGGCGTGCATCTGATGTTGATGAAATACGAACGGCACCGCGGAACGAATTCTACCATGCCGAGTTCGACAGGCGTCTATTACCGGAGGATTCCATGGCAGAAGCAACGTTTGAAACCCCCGACGGGGAGGAAATCGAGATCGACGGCGACGACGTCGTGCGCATCGGCGCAGGCGAGGAGCCTGAGACGACAGTTATTGAACTAGACAATGGACAAGAAGTGGTTGTGGCGGCGACCGCGATCGAGGTTGTTGCTGAACTCGACCTCGATCCGCTCGAGCATCTTGCGTCCGAAGACGAGGATGAGGCCGAGGATGGTGACTACGACGATTAGCTTGACCTCTGGGGAAGCCGATTTTCACCACCGGCGCCGGAAACGGCGACGGGCCATACCCGGCTTAGTTTACACCATTCGTCGCCCAGCATGCCGTCGAAAACCAAACTTGCAGAGACTGCTACACGTTTTGCGTAAACAGCCCCCGCATGCCGGCCTTCAAATCCTGCAACCAATTAGCCCACGGTTCCTGGGTCGTTGATCGATCCGCTTCCCATCCACAGTCTCTATATCTTGGAGACCTATTAGTTCAGAGTTCAAATCAATATCCAACTGCAACGCTGGGTCGAGACCATCCGGCCTGCGAGGATGTGCGTGGCCATCAGCTCCAGCCGTCCTGCGCCTCCAGGCTGGCGGCGAGTTCTCCGATCACGCGGTAGCAATCAAGCACATCGCGTACCGACGAGTTTGGCTCGCGGCCTTCGCGGATGGCGGCGACGAATTCGCGGTCCTGCAGTTCGATGCCGTTGGTCGAGACGGTGATGCCGGTCAGGTCGATCGGCTCTTCCTTGCCGTTCACAAGGTCGTTGTAGCGGGCGATATAGGTATCGCTATCGCCGATGTAGCGGAAGAAAGTGCCGAGCGGCCCGTTGTTATTGAAGGAGAGCGAAAGGGTGCAGATCGCGCCGGTCTCTGCCTTGAGCTGGATCGACATGTCCATGGCGATGCCCAGTTCCGGGTGCTTGGGCCCTTGCATGACGTTGGCGGCGACGATCCTGCCACTCTGATAGGCGAACAGGTCGATCGTGTGCGCGGCGTGGTGCCAGAGCAGGTGGTCCGTCCACGAGCGGGGCTGGCCCTTGGCGTTCATGTTCTTGCGGCGGAAAAAATACGTCTGTACGTCCATCTGCTGGACCGCGAATTCACCCGCGACGATCCTGTTATGCACATACTGGTGTGAAGGATTGAAGCGGCGGGTATGGCCGACCATGCAGACGAGGCCGGTTTCATTCGCCTTGGCTACCACTGCTTCGGCATCGGCCCAGCTGTCCGACAGCGGGATTTCAACCTGTACGTGCTTGCCCGCGTTCATGCAGGCGATCGCCTGCTCGGCGTGCACCTGCGTGGGGGTGCACAGGATCACCGCGTCGACATCGGGGAGGGCAAGCGCTTCAACAAGGTCGGTGCCGGAGTGCGGCGCGCCGTATTTGGCGGCGACTTCGGCGGCCTGCTCGGCCGAGCGGCTGATGACGGAAGCGATCTCGACACCGTCGATGTTCTTGAGGCCGTCGAGGTGCTTCTCTCCGAAGGCACCGGCGCCCACGAGGGCAATGCGCATGATATTCTCCTTGGATTCTTGCAGGGTTCAGATCGCGGCCTGCGCGGCGGCGTTGTTGCCTTCCACCGTGGGGCTGGGCGGCACCGTGCCATCGACCGGCTCAAGCACGATGTGCCCGATGGCGGTGTTGGAGCAGGGCACGTGGTAGTGTCTGTGGAGGGCCCGTGTCTCGCGCCCCAGGGCACCGCGCATGATTAGCCACATGACCATCTCGATACCTTCCGAGCCGGTCTCGCGCAGGTATTCGATATGCGGGATCGTCCGCAGTTTCTGCGTGGTGCCGACCATGCCGTCGAGGAACATGGCGTCCCATTCGGCATTGATGAGGCCGGCGCGCGGGCCCTGAAGCTGGTGGCTCATGCCGCCGGTGCCCCAGATCTGCACGTTGAGATCCTCACCGTAGGACTGAACGGCGCGTGCGATCGCTTCGCCCAGCGCCCAGCAGCGGTTGCCCGAGGGCGGCGGATAGGTGACCACGTTGACCGCCAGCGGGATCACCTTGACCGGCCAGGCATCTGGCGCATCGTACATCATCGTCAGCGGCACGGTGAGGCCGTGGTCGACGTCCATCTCGTTGATGATGGTCATGTCGAATTCGTCGAGGATCAGGCTCTGCGCGATGTGCCAGGCGAGGTCGGGGTGGCCTTCCACGTCGGCGACCTTGCGCGGGCCCCAGCCTTCGTCGGCGGGCTTGTAGCGTTCGCCGCAGCCGATCGCGAAAGTCGGGATGATCTTCATGTCGAAGGCGGATGCGTGGTCGTTGTAGACCAGGATCACGACATCGGGTTTTACTTCGGGCCGGGCGATCCATTCGCGCGTCCAGTCGTAACCTTCGAAGATCGGAGTGAAATAGGCGTCCCGGTCCTTGCCCATGTCGGCGGCGACGCCGAGCAGCGGCACATGACTCGATGCGATGCCTGCGGTGATCCGGGCCATGTCAGCGGTTCTCCTTTATCGACCGCACACCTTCGGGCGAGCGGCCGCCGGCGTTCATCATCGCCGAGTATTCTTCCACGCTCATGCCGGTCATGGTGCTGACCGCCTGCAGGAAGCTGAGGCCATCGGTCGAGAAGACTTTTGCCAGAAAATAGATGTTGCCGCCAAGGTCCAGCAGCAGGTTGTAATCGCGCGCAAGTACGGCTGCCTTTTGGTCCGGCGTCATCGGCCATTCGTCGAGATAGGTGGCTTCGTCGGCCAGCCAGCGGGTGCGGTTCTCTGCCTTCATCAGGCTCATCGCGAACTGGTTGAGGTGATAGCCCTGCCGTGCCCGCGCGGCGGTATAGACGCGGGTGCCGGGAATATCCTCGAACGCGCCGAGGTATTCGTGGATATCGCGCGGCCCGCTCACAGCCCGCGCGCCTTGAGCTGCGCGTGGAGGCGCGGGAAGACCGTGCGGGTATTGCCTTCGAAAATGGCGCGGCGCTCCTCGTCACTGATGTCCAGCGCGTCGACATAGCGCTTGGTGTCGTCGAAGTAATGGCCGGTCTGCGGGTCGATCCCGCGCACCGCGCCGACCATCTCCGAGCCGAACAGGATGTTCTTGTTGGCGATCACGTCGGCCAGCAGGTCCACGCCGGGCTGATGGTAGACGCAGGTGTCGAAGAACACGTTGTTCATGATGTATTCGTCAAGGCTGGGCTTCTTCAGCATGTCGGCAAGGCCCCGGTAACGGCCCCAGTGATACGGCACCGCGCCGCCGCCGTGCGGGATGATGAAGCGCAGGGCCGGGAACTTCGCGAAAAGATCGCCCTGCATCAGCTGCATGAAGGCGATAGTATCCGCCGCGATGTAGAAGCCGCCGGTGGCGTGCATCGCCGGGTTGCACGAACCCGAGACGTGGATCATCGCCGGCACGTCCAGTTCGCACATCACCTCATAGAGCGGGAACCAGTATTCGTCGGTCAGCGGCGGATGCTCGAAATGGCCGCCGCCCGGATCGGGGTTGAGGTTGCAGCCGATGAAGCCCAGTTCCTCCACGCAGCGGCGCAGTTCCTTGATGCTCGCGGTCAGGTCCGCTTTGGGCGACTGCGGCAACATGCATACGCCCACGAACGTTTCGGGGAACATCGCCACCACGCGGGCGATAAGATTGTTGCAATGGAACGCCCATTCCTCGGAGATCGCCTGGTCGCCGACGTGGTGCGCCATCGCGCTGGCACGCGGCGAAAAGATCGTCAGGTCGGCGCCGCGTTCCTTGATGAGTTTCAGCTGGTTCTGCTCGATCGTCTCGCGGATTTCGGCGTCGGAAATTTCGGGGTAGGCGGGGATCGGATTGCCCGCCTTGAAGGCGGCGACCTGCGCCTCGCGCCAGGCGTCGTGCGCCTTGGGCAGCACGGTGTAGTGGCCGTGGCAATCGATGACGAGGCTCATGGCTCAGTTCTCTCCGGTCGATGTTTCATGGAATGCGGCCAGTTTGGCGGCGTAGCCTGCGGGCGGCGGATTGATGCCGCGATCACCCAGCATTTGCTGCCAGTTCACGGTGTTTTCGGTCATCATCGGCGCAATGCCGAGATCGCGCAGCATCTGCGCCGCTTCGGCCATTTCGGCGGCGCGGCGGCGGCCGTGGACCATCATGCGATCAAGGTTGTAATCGGTGCGCTCGGCCCATCCGGTGGACTTCTCGCTGGCGTCGAGCGAGGCCAGAACGTCGTCCGCCACGCCCTCGGCATGGGCGGCCATCATCATCTCGGCGGTCAGGGCTTCGAGGCCCTTGACCATGACCGACCGCACTAGCTTGATCGCCGAGGCACGGCCGATTGCATCCCCGACCACCGTGGTTTTCGTAAAGCCGATCTCGCGCAGGCGTTCGTTGGCCTCGGCGGCGTCCGGCCCTGAAATGTTGAGCGGCACGGCCATATGCGCGGGGTTGACCGGCGCCATCACCGCCACGTCGACGTAGCCCCGACCGGCATTGGCGAAGGCCTGCGCCGCGCTGCGCTTGGTGCCCGGCGCGACCGAATTCATGTCGCAGAACAGGGCGTCGGCAGCGATAAGTCCGGCGCATTCGCAGGCGACCGCGAGGGCCTGGTCCGCCGTCACCAGCGAGAGCACGATGGCGGCGCCGGCAAGCGCCTCGGCGGCATTGGCATGGGGTATGACGCCGTGCGCTTCGATCTCGGCGCGGCGGGCGGGGGCGGCATCGAAGGCGGTGGCGCGCGAACCCCAGCCAGCGGCGCGGGCGAATGTCGATCCGGCCTCGCCGAAACCGATCAGGGCTATGGAACCTCTCATGTTGCCTGCCTGCCCCGATGGCGCATTCGGGACAAATCGGAACTGCCTATTGGCGATAAGGTATGCCTAATTGATGCGTGACAACGTCTTTCGTCATTACCTCACGCTCAAACGTCTTTCGCAGCAGCCTCCAGATCAGCGAAAAACTCCGCTTGAACCTCGGTCGGGCGCAGGGAGGCGCGGGTGGTCATGCCGATGGTGCGGGCGAACTGGGCGGGCAGGCGTGCGAGTTCGCTGAGCCATCCGGCCTCGATCTCCACCTGCACCTGATCGGGCGATAATAGCGCCAGGGAATTGCCGCCCATCATCACCTGCCGGATCATCATCACCGAGCCGCATTCGACCGGGACTTGCGGCAGCGGCAGGTCGTGCGCGGTGAAGTAGCGGTCGAAACTGTCGCGCAGCGGCGTGCCGCGCGGGGGCAGGGTGAAGGGATAGCGCGCCATTTCCGCCGGAGTGATGGGGGTTCCGGGCAAGGTGCCCGCCAGCGGATGGCCGCGCCGGGCAAAGACGGCGGGCACGTCCTCGAACAAGGGATGCTGCACGAGGTCGGTCTCCACCAGCGGATCGCGCAGCGCGCCGACCATCACGTCAAGGATGCCGCTGCGCAGCGGCTCGACCAGTTCCGCGCGCGATCCCTCGACGATGGTGAGGCGCACTTGCGGCCGCCGGGCGAGGAAGCGGGCGACGGCGGCAGGCAGGATCCGTGCGCGGGACAGCGGCATGGCGCCGATGGAAATGCGGCGCGTCTCATGACCGCGAAGGGCCTCGATTTCGGAGAGGCCGGCTTCCAGCTCGACTTGTGCCAGCCGGAACTCACGCGCGAGCTGGGTGCCGGCCTCTGTCGTGACGACCGACTTGCCGCGCCGCACCACCAGCGGACGGCGCAGCGCCAGCGCCAGATCGTTCACCGCGCGGTGGATCGAGGGCAGCGACAGTCCCGTCGCGATGCTGGCGCCCGCATAGCTGCCGGTTTCCGCCAGCGCGAGCATGGCGCGCAGGCGCGACATCGTGACATGCGGGCTGCGGACATGCGCCAGTGCGGCCTCGATCCGGGGGCTGAGGATTTCTCCGGCGCGGGTCGTGATCATGCCGTCGTGGCGCCGTTCGAACAGTGGCAGGCCCAGCTGCGCTTCGAGTCGGCCCAACGCCTGTGTTATCGCAGGCTGGCTGAGGTTCACGGCCAGGGCAGCAGCATTCACCGTCCCCAATCGCGCGATTTTTCCCACGGCACGCAGGTGCCGCAGGTTCAGACTCCATATCTCCATGATTTCACTCTTAGCCAAATCCTATCGCACTTGCCAAAGTTCTCTTTCCCCCTCGGCCCTGCGTCCGCCATCTCACGGGAAAGAGAAGGAGTGCATGGCATGAGTGGTATCGTCGTCCAGAACATCGATCGCGCGGACCCCGCAGTGATCGACGGCCTCGCCCAGTGCGGCGTCGCGACCGTCCACGAAGCGCAGGGCCGCACCGGCCTGCTCGCCAGCTACATGCGCCCGATCTATCGCGGCGCACGCATCGCCGGCTCGGCCGTCACCATCAGCGCAGCGCCGGGCGACAACTGGATGGTCCACGTCGCCATCGAACAGCTCAAGGAAGGCGATATCATGGTGCTCGCCCCGACCTCCCCTTGCGAGGATGGCTACTTCGGCGACCTGCTCGCCACCAGCGCGATCGCGCGTGGTTGCCGGGGTCTGGTGATCGATGCCGGCGTGCGCGACATGCGTGATCTGACCGAGATGGAATTCCCCGTCTGGTCCAAGGCCATCTACGCCCAGGGTACGGTCAAGAACACGCTAGGTAGCGTCAATGTACCCCTCGTGTGCGCCAATGCGGCGGTGCAGCCGGGCGATGTCATCGTTGCAGATGATGACGGCGTCTGCGTGGTGCCTCGCGCAAAAGCGGCCGAAGTCCTAGCTGCAGCGCAGGCCCGCGAAGCCAACGAGGGCGAAAAGCGCGACAAGCTGGCCTCCGGCGTGCTCGGCCTCGACATGTACAAGATGCGCGAACGTCTTGAAAAAGAAGGGCTTAAGTATGTCTGAAGCCCCGTGCATGTGGATGCGGGGAGGGACATCTAAAGGGGGGTATTTCCTCAGGGATGACCTGCCTGCGGACACCGCCGAGCGTGATGCTTTCCTGCTCGGCGTGATGGGCTCTCCCGACCCGCGCCAGATCGACGGCATGGGCGGCGCGGACCCGCTGACCAGTAAAGTCGCCGTCGTGAGCAAGTCCACGCGTGAAGGTATCGACGTGAACTACCTGTTCCTGCAGGTTTTTGTCGATAAGGCCCTGGTTTCGGATCAGCAGAACTGCGGCAACATCCTCGCCGGTATCGGCCCCTTCGCAATCGAACGCGGGCTGGTCGAGCCCGCCGACGATGAAACCCGCGTCGCCATCTTCATGGAGAACACCGGGCAGGTCGCCGTGGCCACCGTGCAGACGCCCGGCGGGGCGGTGACTTACAGGGGCGACGCCGCGATTGACGGCGTTCCGGGCACCTACGCGCCGATCCCGCTGGAGTTTCGCGATACCGCCGGTTCCTCGTGCGGGGCGCTGCTGCCCTCGGGCAACGCGGTCGATGTGGTTAACGGCGTACCGGTGACGCTGATCGACAACGGCATGCCCTGCGTGGTGATGAAGGCGCAGGATGTCGGCATCACGGGCTATGAGGACCGGGACACCCTCGATGCAGACACGCAGCTCAAGGCCCGGATCGAGGCGATCCGGCTGGCCGTGGGACAAGCCATGAACCTTGGCGACGTGGCTGATAAATCAGTGCCGAAGATGATGCTTGTCGCGCCGCCCAGGAACGGCGGTGCCGTGACCGTGCGCAGTTTCATTCCGCACCGTGCTCACGCCACGATCGGCGTGCTGGGCGCCGTGTCGGTGGCCACCGCCTGCCTCATCCCGGGCTCGCCCGCTGCCGAGGTGGCACAGGTTCCGTCCGGCCGGCGCAAGACCCTGTCGGTCGAGCATCCGACCGGCGAGATGAGCTGTGTGCTTGAAACCGAAGAATCCGGCGCGGTTGTCAGTTCGGCACTGCTGCGTACCGCACGCAAACTCATGGATGGAACAGTGTATGTCTGATCGGATCGTTTCTTGGCATGGCAGCCCGAGCAAGCCCGCCTATGTTCCGCCGGCCGGTGCGATCGACGCGCATTGCCACGTCTTTGGGCCGATGGCGCAGTTCCCTTTCAGTACCAAGGCAAAGTATGTTCCCGAGGATGCGGGGCCGGACCAACTGTTTGCCTTGCGTGATCATCTCGGGTTTGCGCGCAACGTCATCGTTCAGGCCAGTTGCCACGGGACCGACAACGCTGCCACCTTGGATGCCATAGCAAAAAGCAATGGTAAAGCGAGGGGCGTCGCGGTCGTCGATCCGGCGATTTCGCAAGCGGAATTGACCCGGCTCGACGATGGCGGCATCCGCGGCATCCGCTTCAACTTTCTGAAGCGCCTGGTGGACGATGCCCCAAAGGACAAGTTCCTCGACGTCGCCTCGCGGCTGCCGAAGGGATGGCATGTAGTCATCTATTTCGAAGCGGACATCCTCGAGGAACTGCGGCAGTTCATCGATGCGATCCCAGTGCCCCTGGTGATTGATCACATGGGCCGTCCCGATGTGAGCCAGGGTCCTGACGGCGCGGACCTCAAAGCCTTTCGTACGCTTCTCGACAGCCGAGACGACATCTGGTTCAAGGCGACTTGCCCGGATCGCCTCGACCAGACTGGCGATCCGTGGAACGCGTTTGCGAATGCGATCGCGCCTTTGGTCGCCGACTACCAGGATCGTGTGCTTTGGGGCACCGACTGGCCGCATCCCAACATGCAGGATGCCGTACCCGACGACGGTCATCTCGTCGACATGATCCCCGGGATCGCTCCGACGAAAGCACTGCAGACCAAGTTGCTGGTCACCAACCCGATGCGCCTTTATTGGCCCGAGGAGCTGTGAAACTTCACTCTGATCGCAGCAGATGAAAGGCATCAAGCGGCGCTCTTTTGGGGCGGTGCCGCATGATGCTCAGATTACCTCGGCGCTGAGCGGATGTAGGCGATGACATCGTCACGATCGCCAGGATTGCCAAGGCCTGGGAATGGCATCCGGTTGCCCGGGACCTTTCGCGAAGGGGCCGCCAGGAAGGCGGTAAGCTCGGCATCGTTCCAGACGAGGCCGGATTTGGCCATGGCCGGGGAATATCTGAATCCGGTGAGGGTGCCTGCCTTTCGGCCCATGACATGGGCAAGGTTGGGCCCCATGCCGGAGCGGCCGGTTGCGTCGATTTTGTGGCATGCTTGGCATCTCACGAAAATCTGTCTGCCTTTCGACGGATTGCCGGCCGGCTTGGCGTCGGCCGCAGTGCCTCCGGCTATTGCCGCAATGGCCGCAAGCGTCAGCGCGGCAAGGGAGAAAGCTGTCTGTTTCATCGTGCGTTTCCAAATTCAGTTTTGTTTATCCGGCGGAAGAACCATCAGGCTGTCAGGCTGATTTCGTCGTGCGCAAAGGACCGCGCGATGGTCGTGAGAATGCCTCCGTTCAGGAAATAGCGCTGCTCCATGCTGGTATCGATCCGGCAAAAGGTATCGAAACAAAAGGCTGAACCATCCGAGCGATCCACACGAACACTCACGCGTTCACCGGGCTGGACGTCGGACAAGCCGACTATCGTTAACCTGTCTTCGCTGGTTAGGCCTGCCCAGTGACGGTCTTCGCCCGGCATGAACTGCAGCGGCAGAACACCCATGCCGACCAGATTTGACCTGTGAATGCGCTCGAAACTTTCGGCGATGACAGCGCGGACGCCGATCGCAGCGGTTCCCTTGGCGGCCCAGTCTCGCGCCGATCCCGTACCGTATTCCTTGCCTGCGATAATGACGAGGGGGACGTCCTGCGCCCGGAAACGTATCGCTGCATCGTGGATCGGCATGACCTCGCCCTCGTAAAGGGTCACACCGCCCTCGGTGTTGGGCAGCATTTCGTTGCGCACCCTGATATTCGCGAACGTCCCTCGCACCATGACGTCGTGATTGCCCCTGCGCGTGCCGTAGGAATTGAAGTCACGCGGCTCGACGCCGAGGGCTTGCAGATATCGTCCGGCTGGACTGTCGGTCGCGATCTGACCGACGGGGGAGATATGGTCGGTCGTGATGGAATCTCCGAGGATGGCAAGGGGCGCGGCGCTGCGAATATCCGTCGGCGGTGTCGGTTCGGGCGACATGGCATCGAAAAAGTCGGGACGGGCAACGTACGTAGAGCCGGCCTGCCAGTCGAAGCGATCGGCGGTTTCGGCAGGCAGCGCATTCCAGCGAGCGTCGCCGGTAAATACATCCCCGGCACGTTTTGAAAAGCGGGCCCGGGTGACGAAACGGCCCACGATTTCGGCCACTTCCGCTGAACTGGGCCAGACATCGCGCAGGTGGACGGGGCTGCCGTCCGTGCCGATTCCCAACGGTTCGCTGGCAATGTCACGCGCCGTTGACCCGAAAAGGGCATAAGCTACGACGAGGGCCGGAGACGCGAGATAATTGGCCCGAACGAGTGGCGAGATGCGGCCTTCGAAGTTGCGGTTGCCTGACAGCACTGCGGATGCGACGATCCCGTGTTCGGTTATCGCCGCGCCGAGGTTGTCGGGCAGAGGTCCTGAGTTGCCCACGCAGGTCCCGCAACCGTAACCCACCAGATGAAACCCGAGAGCGTCGAGGTCTTCCTGAAGTCCCGCGCTGACAAGATAGTCGGTCACGACCCGGCTACCGGGCGCAAAGGAGCATTTCACCCACGGCTTGCAATTTATGCCCAACGCGCGCGCCTTGCGGGCGACAAGTCCTGCCGTGACAAGCGAAACCGGATTGGAGGTGTTCGTGCAACTGGTAATGGCGGCGATCACGACATCGCCATGTCCCAGGTCGAAGTCCGATCCCGTCACCGGATGGCGAGCGGCGGCCCCGGCGGTCACGCCGAAGCTGGGCAGTCCCTCAGTGAAATTGGCGGCGAGCGAGGTCAAGGCAACCCTGTCCTGTGGCCGCCGCGGGCCCGAAAGCGAGGGCACGATCGACGAAAGGTCGAGTTCCAACAGATGATCGAACGTCGGTTCGGGGGATTCGGGATCGCGCCAGAGGCCCTGCGCCTTGGCATAGGCTTCGACCAGTTGTGCCTGTGCTTCGTCACGGCCCGTGAGGCGCAGATAGGCGATCGTCTGGGCATCGATCGGCCAGAAGCCGCAGGTGGCGCCGTATTCGGGAGCCATGTTCGCCAGCGTGGCGCGATCTGCGACGGGGAGGGCGGCCAGACTGGGGCCACAGAACTCCACAAAGTGCCCTACTACGCCTGTCGCGCGCAGCACCTGCGTCACGGCGAGGACGAGGTCGGTTGCGGTCGTACCTTCCGGCAGGGCGCCGGTCAGGCGCAATCCGGTGACAGGTGGTCGGAGCATCGACACCGGATGACCCAGCATCGCGGCTTCCGCCTCGATTCCGCCGACACCCCATGCCAGTACTCCCAGGCCGTTCACCATCGTAGTATGGCTGTCGGTGCCCACGCAGCTGTCGGGGTAGATCAGCGTGCCGCCATTCTCGGTTTCCTCGCTCCACACAACGCGCGCGATGTTCTCGATGTTGATCTGATGGCAGATGCCCTGGCCCGGCGGAACAACGTGGAAATTGGCGAGCGACTGCGCCCCCCAGCGCAGGAACGCATATCGCTCCGCGTTGCGGTCGTAATCCAGGGCAAGGTTCTGCTCGAACGCCTGCGGGGTGCCGGCATGGTCGACCATAACCGAGTGATCGATGACGAGGTGGACCGGAATGGCAGGGTTCACGCAGCCCGGCTCCTGCCCCAGCGCAGGCATCGCGTCGCGCATGGCGGCGAGGTCGGCCAGGCAGGCGGTGCCTGAGAAGTCCTGCATCAACACGCGCGCCGGGTAGAACTGGACTTCGCGGGCCGAGCGTCCGGGCGGCATTGCAAATGCGGCGATATCGGCGGCCGTGACGTGGACACCGTCTTCCTTGCGCAGGAGATTCTCCAGCAGGACTCGCAGCGAATAGGGAAGCCCGGAGAGGCTGCCTAGCCGTTCTTCCGCCTTGGCAAGGGACACGTACTCGTATTCCCGTGCGCCGATGCGCAAGGTCGCGCGCGCGTCGAAACTGTTCATTGCCGTTGCCATCGAGCGGTTTGTCATGCGGAAGCGGCGGTGCGGGCACGTCGCAGCGCTGCGAGGCTGCCGCCCGACTTCGCCTTGCCGGGAAGCGGGTGCTTGACGATGGTTTCGGCAAGTGTTGCGCATTCGATGAGCGCTTCCAGATCCACGCCAGTATCGATGCCCATCTCCTCGCACATCAGCACCAGATCCTCGGTGCAGACGTTGCCGGCGGCTCCGGCGTGCTTGGCGAAGGGACAACCACCCAACCCGGCTACGGCGGCGTCGAAATGAGTTACGCCCATCTGCAGGCCAGCATAAGCATTTGCCAGGCCCATGCCTCGCGTATCATGCAGGTGTAACGAGATCGCGAGATCGGGATTGGCGTCGCGAACGGCACCTACGACCTTTTTGATCTTCTCGGGTGTGGCCCAGGCCATCGTATCGCCCAGCCCGATGACCTTCAGAGTTTCTCCCTGCTCGGCGGCAATGCAGCGCATTTCGCCCACGAGTTGAACCACATATGAGGGGTTTACGTCGCCTTCGAAGTTGCAGCCGAACGCCGCGGTGACGAAGCCGGTAGACGTCGAGACACCATTGGCCTGGTACAGCCGGATCAGGTCTGGCTGGGCGGCCAGCTGTTGTTCCGGAGTGCGGTTCTGGTTGCGCATGAGGAACGCCTGAGAGGCGTATAGCGTCAGCTTGCCGGCCATGTAGAGGCGGCCTGTATCGAGCGCGCGCAGAAAACCCTGTTGGTTCAGCCAAAGTCCGGCATACTGAACGCCCGGGACAGGCATGATACCAGCCACCACTTCGGCCGCATCAGCCATACCGGGCACACGCTTGGGGTTGACGAACGACACGATCTGGATGTGTTTGAGGCCGGTCTGCGACAAGGCGTCGATCAGCGCGATCTTATCGGCGGTACGGATGTCGGCGGATTCAATCTGGAAGCCCTCGCGAGGGCCTTCTTCCTTGATATGGATCTTGCTTGGCAGATCAGTCATCATTGTCTCCGCGATGTAATGAAGGCTCGACATTCGAAATTAGCGCACCCATAAGAACTATGTTCTGATAGGCGGAACCAAGAGGAACATTGTGGTCAAGCGCGAGCAAGACGAAAGTCAGAGTAACTCCAAATCCGGCGTGGCGGCGGTAGACCGCGCTTTCACCATTCTTGGAGCTTTTACCCATGAACAACCGGTCCAATCGCTGGCGGAAATCGCCCAGAATACTGGCTTGTACAAAAGCACGATCTTGCGACTGCTCGGTTCGTTGGAAGGGTTTGGCTACATCCGGCAGATGACGGACGGCAATTACCAGCTGGGTCCGAAGCTTGCGGTTCTGTCTTCGATTTTCCAGGATGCCTTCGACTTGCGCGATTACGTCGAGCCGGTGCTGAAGGAAGTCGTCAACCAGACCCAGGAGGGAGTGTCCTTCCTTATTCGCGACGGCGATACTCAACTGTGCCTGTTCCGTCAGGACGGCAGGCAGGCGGTCAGGGATTATCACATTCGCGTCGGGACCCGTCTCACCTTCGACAGCGGTGCATCGGCGCGGATTTTCCGCAAGCTGGGCGACACCGCAAATCTCCCACGCCCGTTGCCGCGTTATTTCGCGATCTCGCGCGGAGAAGTGAATGGCGAGATGGCGGCGATCTCGGCACCGATTTTTGGCGCGCGGAATGAACTGGTCGGAGCACTGCAGATTTCCAGCCCGATCGCCCGTTTCGGTGATGACCGTGTCGAACTGTTGAAAACGGTCGGCACCGAGGCAAGCGTCGCGCTTTCGATTGCGCTGGGGATGGACCCGGACAACTTCTCGACCGACGGGCACGAATTGCAGGGCTGATCGCCGGCCCCGGTGCACGCTGTGCATCGGGGCCGGCGTTGTTGCAGGATGCCTCGGTCCGGACAGTCTGCCGGCCGTGAAGGCGGCGACCGGTCTCACACGATTCTCCGGTCCTTGAGCGCCGCGATAGCTTCGGCGTCGAGCCCTATTTCTGCATAGATCTGTGCGTTGTGTTCGCCGAGCAGGGGAGGGGCGCAGCGTGCGCCGGGTTCGCTGTCACCAAGACGATAGCCGCCGCGCACGACCCGGATGCTGTCGAGGCCGCCATGTTCATACGGAAGTTCCTGTACCAGCCGGCGCGAACGGACCTGTTCCGACGCCAGCACTTCGGGTATCGTCAAAACACGGCCGCTGGGAACGCCGGCCTCGTTAAGCAGTGTTTCCCACTCCGCAGCCGTCCGGCCCAGAAGCGCGGCATCGATTTCGGCGTTCAAGGCATCCCGATTGAGCTTGCGATCTTCGCGCCCTGCGAAGCGGGGATCGGATAGCAGGTGTTCACGCTGGATCAGCCTGCACAGGGTTTCGAATTGCTCCTGTTTGTTCGCGGCGATGTTGAGCGGACCGTCGGCGGCGGTGAACACGCCTGACGGGGCTGCCGTCATGTTCTGGTTGCCGATGGGCCGCGGCTCGACACCGGCGAGCAGATAGTTCGACACCGCCCAGCCAAGTGCGGAAAGCGTGGAATCAAGCATCGAGACGTCGATGAATCGACCTTTGCCGGATTCCTTGCGCGCATAAAGGGCGGACACGACTGCAAACGCCGCCGACAACCCGCCCAGGGTGTCGCACAGGGGATAACCGACACGCAACGGCGCCGAATCCTTGTCGCCCGTGATGCTCATCACCCCCGACATGCCTTGCACGATCTGATCGTAAGCGGGATTACCGCGCAGTGGACCTTCCTGCCCGAACCCAGAAATGGCGCAGTAGATGATCGCGGGGTTGATCTCGCTTAATTCGTCGTATCCCAAACCCAGGCGTTGCATCACGCCGGGACGGAAGTTCTCCACCACCACATCGGCGGTCTGCACCATTTGGCGGAACAAAGCTGCGCCTTCCGGTGACTTGAGATTGAGCGAAACGGACTTCTTTCCCGCGTTCTGCGCCAGGAAAGAAGTTCCCAACATGTGTTTGTTGAGGTCCGGCGACGCTCCCAGCTGCCGCGCGAGATCACCGCCGTCGGGATTTTCAACCTTGATGATCTCCGCGCCGAGCATCGCCATCTGGTACGTGCAGTAGGGCCCAGAAAGGACGTTGGTAAGATCCAGCACCCTGACGGAGGCGAGCAGGTCGGCCGGTGGCAGGTCGGTTGCCTGCCGGGAGCGTGCGTCGGTCATCAGATTTCGGCCGTCATCACGTCATAGCGATAGAGCCAGTCGTAGCGATCGGTGATGGGGGCGCGACTCCATTCGCTTTCCATGTAGGCGATGGCGCCCTCTTCGGTAGCCAGCGCCTTTTCGTGGAAGCGTCCGGTGTTCTCGCGTGCGCCCTGCACCATCTTCGTGGTGCGTTCGACGCGCGCACCTTCGTAGCGCTGGAGCGCGGTTTCGACATCGTCGAAGGTTTCGAGACAGCGTCCCAGAATAACGCCGTCCTCAATCGACATGACCGCGCCCTGCGCCAGGAAGGGCAGCGTAGCATGGCATGCGTCGCCCATCAGGGTGACCCGGCCCTTGCCCCAGGTCTGGCGCGGGGTGCGTTCCATGAACGCCCACTTCATCAGCGAGGGCGCGGTCTGGATCAGCGTCTGGACGTCTTCGTGCCACCCGGCAAAATCTTGGGCGCACTCTTCCTTCGACCCTTCGACCCGCCAGGATTCTACCTGCCAGTCATCCCGTTCGATGGTGCCGATCATGTTCATCAGTTTGCCGCCACGCAGCGGATAGTTGACCATGTGTCCGCCCGGGCCGATCCATGTCGAACCGACCATCGCCTGCATGTGGCTGGGCAGATGATCCATGGGAATTACCGAACGCCACGCGACGAGGCCGTAGAACTTGGGCTCTTCGTCTCCCCACATCTCGCGCCGGATCGCCGATTTCACGCCGTCAGCCCCGATCAGGGCGTCACCGGTGGCGACAGTGCCATCCGCCAGTGTGAGCCGTACACCGCTTTCGTCCTGTTCGAACCCGGTAGCGGTCGCGTTTAGCCGGATAGCCGTGGGATCGATGGCGCAGACGCCGTCCACCAGTGCGCCGAGCAGGTCGGGACGGTAGATGGTGAGGTAGGGATAGCCATATTTGTCGATGGCACTGTCGCCCAGGTCGAACATTGGCCAGGCCTTACCGGTGTTCCAGAGTCGGAACTCCTTGCGGCGCGGTGCACACGAGGCGGCATGCAGGCGTCCGTAGACACCCAGTTCGTCGAGGGCGCGTGCACCGTTGGGGCTGATCTGTACACCGGCGCCGACTTCGCCCAACTCCGTAGCCTGTTCGTACACTTCGACTTCGAAGCCCCGGCGCAGGAGCGCCAGCGCCGCAGACATGCCGCCGATGCCGCCACCTGCGATCAGGATTTTCTTGGACTTGCTCATGTCATGTCTCCCTAAAGGGTTATCTTGTGGTCTGGTCGGCGGCGGGGTCAGCCAGCCTGGGTTCGTAGCCAGCCGAAAGCGTCCATCACCGGCGCATCCGAAACCTTGAGGAGCACGGCGTCCTCGTTCGCGAGATGGCTGTAAGGGCGCCAGGCGGGCACGCAGACGGTGTCGCCGAAGTTCCAGTCGATGGACTGGCCGTCGATCTCGGTGCGACCGCTGCCGCGCACGACGGCATAGATGATGTTGGCCGTCGTCCGGCAGACACCGGTGGGCCTTCCGGCGTCGAGCTGCTGCATGTCGAGCCTGATCGTGTTGAGCGCGGGATCGCCCAGCTGTACCGAGGCGTGCGCGTCGGCATGGTCGTTGCCCTGGTCCGCTTCGAGGCGGGCCAGGGTATCTTCCCATCGAAAGGCCAGTGTGCCGCCGTCGCTGGGTACGCTTTGTTTTTCGAGGCCGTCCGGATGCGGCTCAAAGAACATCGGCTCCAGCAGGTGCACTAGCGGCACATCCAGGAAGTCCATCCAGTAACAGTCTTCCGCGCCGACGTTATCGTGCGAATGCCACGTCCAATTGGGCGTGAGCAGGACGTCACCCGGGCGCATTTCGACCCGGGCGCCGTCAACGACAGTGTAGGTTCCGTTACCTTCAAGGATCAGTCGCAACGCATTGGCAGTATGCCGATGGGCCCGGGCCACTTCGCCAGGCTTTACCAGCTGATACGCGGCAACCATGGTCCGGACTGTGGGATAGATGTTCCCCTCCACCGGATTGAACATGGTGAGGTTGCGCCGCTCGGCCTTGTCGGTGCCGATCAGGAGGCCCGCCGCCGCCAGGATCGGTTTGACCTCAATGTACCGCCACTGGGCAGGCAGGAAATTCGCCGCCGGTTCGCGCCACAGTGCCGGGCGGAGCCGATGCCAGCCGCCTTCCATGTTCAGGCCCGTAAAGGCCGCATAGAGATCCTCCAGGGAGCCGATCTGCGCAACCATGACCTCAGGCCTGCTTGATGATGGGGGGAACGTAAGGCTGGGAGAAGACTTCGGTTTCGCCCTCGGTCCCCTGTACGACCTCGACGGTCATCTCGCCGACGCGCTCGATCCAGATGCGGACCTTGTCGCCGTCCCTGATCTCGCCCACGCCTTCGGGCGTTCCGGTAGCGATGATGTCGCCCGGCTGCAGGGTCATCACTGCCGATGCGGTGGCGATCATGCCTGGAATGTCGAGTACCAGATCGCGAGTGTTCGCCGACTGGCGCAACTCGCCGTTCACCCAGAGCTTGAAATCGATCGCCTCGGCGTCGCCCACTTCATCCGCCGTCGTAATCCAGGGGCCGACCGGGCAGAAGGTGTCGTAGGCCTTGCGGAAGACGCGTTCCTCGCGGCCACGCACAACCATGTCCATGAGGCACGCATACCCGAACACGTAATCGGCCCAGTCCTCGCGCTTCACGCCGCGGGCAGTGCGGCCGATGATGATGCCCAGTTCCGCTTCGTGATGGACTTCGCGGCCTGGAACATTGGGAAGCATCACTGCATCGGCCGGGCCGGAAAGCGACGAGTTCGGCTTGAGGAAGAAGCCCTGGTTGGTCGCCCGGTAGCCGGCCTGCATTTCGCGGCCGTGCGCATGATAATTCACAGGATAGGCAATGACCTTGTTCGGCCAAGGAACCGGCGTCTCCAGGCGGACCGAAGCGAGCGGCTGGCGCTCGCCGCTTTCGATAGCAGCTTCGATTACCGGTCGAAGCCGATCGAAATCGCGGATCAGTCGGACAGGACCGACCGGCGGCCATTCGCCCGGAACCACACCGCAGGCTTCGCTAACGTCGACGATGTCGTCATCAACGACAACGCCGATCTTGCCTCCGTCGAAACTTGCAATCTTCACCGCTGTCTCCAATTTATTCTGCCAAACAGAACATTGTTCTGTTTCAAATTTTGGGCGCAAAAGGGGATCTGCGCGAAATGTTCGGCGCCATTAAGACGGGGGCGGGACTTCCCGCCCCCTTCCGTCATTAGAAGGTGTGGCGAACGCGAACGCCGTAGACGCGGGGTGCGCCGATGGTGGCTGCGTAGAAGCCGCCGATGACGGGGCTCTGGTCCCCGCCGGTGTATACCGCCTTCTTGGTCAGGTTCTGCACGAAGCCATCGACGGTGAGGCCGCCGCCAGGTGACGTGTAGGTGGCATTGAGGTTGACGAGTGCGTAGCCACCGGTGCGTGCGTTCGGAATGAATGAGGCATGGAGCCAGCGGCTTGATGCGAACGTCGCATTCACACCGGCGTCGATGGTGCCACCATCGGCAAGGTCGAACGTGTGCGTATAGCCACCGCCGCCCGACCACGTCGGAGAACGGGACATCTGGTAGCCGGAGCAATCGACGCTGTAGTTCGCCGTGCCGGAGATCGGGGTGATGCCACAACCGGTCGAAGGCAGGCGCGCAAAGGCAGTCCACACGAAATCGGCGTACTTCGCCTTGTTGTACTCGACCGCGAAGTTGAGCGTGTCGTTGTTGCTTAGCTTGCCGACGATGTCCAGGTTGGCGCCCTTGGAGGTCGCCTTGCCCGCGTTAATGATGCTGGACACGCTGCGCCCGTTGCGATCAAGGCGCTGAAGGCTCTGCTGGAGGTCGTTGTACTTCCAGTAGAACAGTTCAAGGTTGGCCTGCAGGAAGCCGCCGAAGAAGCGATTCTTGGTGCCGACCGTGTAAGCCGTGATGGTTTCCGCCTTGTACGGGTCTACATTGGCTACCGTTTGCCCGCCCGATTTAAAGCCGGTCGAAACTGTCGCGTAAGCCATGTTCTGCGGACCGAACTGATATTCGGCACCGGCGCGGAAGTTGACCCGGCTATCCTTCATGCTGGTGTTGACGTTGAGCGAGGAAGCGCAGGGTGTGGAGACGGTAGCCGAGCAGTTGATGTTGGGATAGTTGGGCAGCAGAAACTGCTGGCCATTCACGACTTCTCGCTTCTCGTCCGTATAGCGCAGGCCGCCGATAAGCTTGAAGCCGTCGAACAGTTCGTAGCTGACCTGACCGAAGGCTGCATAGCTCTTGGTCTTGAGCGTCGCGGAATATGCCAGCGCCGTGTTGCCGATGTCGACGGTCGACGCGTTGGTCTGATTCTCGTCGAAGTAGAACAGTCCCAGCGTGTAGGTCAGTGGGCTGCCGCCATTGTCGCTGATGCGCGCCTCAAGCGACTTGGCCTTGGATACCTGGCCTTCGTCCGTCAGGGCCGAAACCGAGCTGTACATGATGCCGGGGTAATTCTTCGCGCGAACGGAAACGCGCTGATAGGCGGGAATGACGGTCAGGGTGCCGAAGCCAAGGTCGACGTCTGCCTGGGCATGGACGTTCCACGAATTGATGTTCTGGTAGCTGTCCGAGGAATCGAACTGCCGCGTGCCCGGAAGGACCGCCAGTCGCGCGTTGAGCTCGGGGATAACGCTGGTCCAGCGGTCACCGGGGACGTCGGGGCCGCCCAGAGGGGTGTCTTCGCTGGGGTTGTGACTGACTGAACCTGGCCCGCGCCCGCCCAGGTGCTGATAGCTGCCCCACAGGCGCAGCGAGAAGATATCACTGGGCTTGAACAGGATCTGGAGCCGCGCGGACTCATGCTTGTCGTCGTCCGAGCCGTCCGAGATGTAGCCGTCGCGGGTAACGATCTGGCCAGCGGCGCGGATGGCAATGGTGTCGCCGATGGGAAGGTTGATGGCTGCTTCGCTGTTCACCCCGGAATAGTTCTGGGCGCCAAGCTGCACATAGCCGCTCGTTTCACCCAGCTTCGGCATGGCTGCGACAACGTTGAGCGCACCGCCGCTGGAGTTGCGACCGTAAAGAGTGCCCTGAGGGCCTTTCAGCACTTCTACGCGCTGAATGTCGAAGAAGGTTCCAGAGAATGACTGCGATCGCGCAACGTAGACACCGTCCAGATTGAGGGAAACTGAAGGATCGCTAAGCGGCGTGGTCGTGGGCGTTCCGGAGCCGCGGATGTAGACCTGGGTCGCGGTTCCGCCCTGGGCAATCTGCACGCCGGGAGCGATCCGGTTGATGTCGGTCGCCTGCGTGATCCCCGACTTGCGCAGCGAATCGGCAGACAGCACCTCGATCGAGAGAGGCAAGCTTTGCGAGCTCTCGGTGCGGCGCTGCGCAGTGACGATGATGTCGCCAAGGCCGCCTTCTTGCGGTGCGGCGGCAGATGCACTGTCCTGAGCGGACGCAGCCATCGGCATCAGGGCGCTCGCTGCGATGCCGCCGAGCAATGAATAATAGAGCGAATTTCGAAGCATAGGGATCCCTCCTGACAAAGGTGCCGGCGTGGCGGGTTTGGCTCCCTGCCGTTCGTCCAGCCCATCTTTTTACGTTCCGTCAAGCAGAACGTGGTTCTTTTTTAGATCGATCATTGATTTGGGTCAAGCGGCCAAATTTGGGGTAAGGGCGATAAACATCCGAAGGCGGCATCTCGCGGTCCATGGCGGAACTGCGTTTCCCGATCCTCAGGTACCCCACGGCCCCGTAATTTCTCCGGCTTGACCAACACGAAATTAGAACATAATTCTTCCTGACGGAATTAGAGCGTGGATGTATCCGGATGAGCGAAAAACGCCCGGTTGCTACCGCCCGACAGGAGATGACGATGACCACGTTCCCACAGACTCGGGCCTTCACCGGCTTCAACACGCCGTCGCGCGTCGAGGCCGAGGTACAGGACCTGCATGTCGATGGTGTCATCCCCGCAGAAATTGACGGGGCATTTTACCGCGTGCAGCCCGAGCACCAGTTCCCGCCACTGCTGGGCGACGACATCTCGTTCAATGGCGATGGCATGATCAGCATGTTCCGCATCAAGGGCGGCAAAGTCGACTTCCGCCAGCGCTGGGCGAAAACGGACAAGTGGAAGTTGGAGAATGAAGCGGGCCGGGCGCTCTTTGGCGCCTACCGCAACCCCCTGACCGACGAACCCGGGGTGCAGGGCAAGATCCGCGGCACTGCGAATACCAACGCCTACATCCATGGTGGCCGGCTCTATGGCCTCAAGGAGGATTCACCCGCGCTGGCAATGGACCCGGCGACGCTTGAAACCGACGGTTACACCGACTTCGGCGGAAAGATGAAGGGTGAGACTTTCACGGCCCACCCCAAAACTGATCCGCAAACCGGCAATATGTGCGGCTTTGGCTATGCATCGAAAGGCGTCCTCACCCGGGACATGACCTATTACGAGATCAGTCCCGATGGTGAATTGCTCTACGATGTGTGGTTCGAAACACCATACTACTGCATGATGCATGACTTTGGCATTACCAAGGACTACGCGGTGTTTTCCGTCATGCCGATGACGAGCAGTCGTGAGCGTCTGGAAGCGGGTAAGCCGCATTTCGGTTTCGATACTTCCTTGCCGAGCTATCTCGCGGTCATGCCGCGCAAACCTGGCACGAGTGCTGCTGACATCCGCTGGTTCAGGGGCGGAAGTTGCTTCACCGCGCACGTCATGAATGCGTACCAGGAAGGGACGCAGATCCACATCGACATGCCGGTCGCAGAAAATAACATGATGCCCTTTTTTCCGGACATCAATGACAAGCCGTTCGATCCCATGGCCGGCCGCACGTTCCTCACGCGCTGGACCGTCGACATGAACCAGAACGGAGAAGAATATCGTTCGGAGCGCCTTTCCGACATGATTGGTGATTTCCCGCGCTTTGACGAGCGCCGGATGGGTGAGACCTATCGCTATGGTTGGATGGTAGTAATTGACCCTTCGCAACCGGTGGAACTTAAGGGTGGCAGCGCCGGTGGTTGGGTGATGAATACTCTGGGTATGGTCGACCTGGGAATGGGGGAGGAGCAGAAGTACTGGGTTGGCCCGACGTCGAGCGTGCAGGAGCCTTGCTTCATTCCGCGTTCCAAGGATGCTCCGGAAGGTGATGGCTGGATCGTCATGGTCTGCAACAGGCTGGAAACCCATTCTAGCGAACTGCTGATCTTCGAGGCCACTCGCATAGCCGAAGGGCCGATCGCCAGTGTGAGTATTCCAGTTCGCCTGCGCTTCGGCCTTCACGGCAACTGGGCGAGTGCCAAGGACCTGGCGGTTCTCGAAGCCGTCTAACCGCTCAGCCCCGCGCACGTGTTAGGCCCGCGCTGGCTAACATGTGCGCGGCGTTCGCGCGGACAATCCCATATACAGCCGTTCGCTCCTTACCCGCAAACCGCAGCAGGATGACATGACAACCCTCACTCCCTCCAACGTCAGTGAAGCCGCCTTCGGCCGCGCGCTCGACAGTTTCGGAGCCGCGATCGGCAAGCAATGGGTCCTCACCAGTGAAGAGGATCGGGCCGGCTACCTTGATCCCTACGCTCTGGGCGCTGGACTGGAGCACGAGGCTTCCGCGACGATCGCGCCTTCCTCGGCCGAGGAAGTGCAGGCGCTGGTACGCATCGCCAACGAGTTCAAGGTGCCGCTGTGGCCGGTGAGCCGCGGCAAGAACTTCGGCTACGGGGGCGCTGCGCCGGCCATGCGGGGCAATGTCATCCTCGACTTGGGGCGGATGAAGAAGATCATCGAGGTCGACGAGAAGTATGCGCACTGTCTCCTGGAGCCAGGTGTGAGCTACTTTGATCTCTATAACCATCTCAAAGACAACGAGATACCATTATGGATGTCGGTGCCAGGCAATGGCTGGGGCAGCGTCGTGGGCAATGCGCTCGACCGCGGCATCGGCTATACGCCTTTCGGCGACCACACGGATACCTTGTGCGGGCTGGAAGTCGTACTTCCGGAAGGCGAGATGGTGCGTACTGGCATGGGCGCGATGGGCAACAGCAAGGTGTGGCAGGCCTATCGTTATGGCTATGGTCCGGGCTGGGACCAGATGTTCGTGCAATCCAACCTGGGTGTTGTGACCAAGGCCGGCATGTGGCTACAGCCAGAACCGGAAATGTCCGCAAAAATCACGTTGACCTTCCCGAATTTTGACGATGCCAGCTGGGCTTTGGACATACTCACCGATCTGCGTCGGCGCGACGTGATTCAGCATAACATCGTCTTCGGAAGCCCTGTACGGGCAGCCTCGGTGCAGTCTCAGCGCAAGGACTGGTACGACGGGCCGGGGGCGCTGCCGGATTCGGTCAGTGAGGAGATGATTGATAAGCTCAAGATAGGCTGGTGGAACTGCAAGCTGTCGCTCTTTGGCCACTTAGGTACAGTAAGGGCACACGTTAAGCTTATCCGGGAACTTTTTGAACCCAGGTTGGGAGATAGCATACAATTCGAAATCTGGACGCGGGGAGATTCACCTGAAAAATCCGCGAAAGGAATTCCGTCAACCATGGCGCTCCAATCCGTCAATTGGTACGGTGGGCGCGGCGGCCACTTGAGTTTTGCGCCGGTCATGCCGCCGGACGGCGAGTTGATCCTCGATTACGCGAAGCGCACCAAGCGCCTCTACGACGAAGTCGGCCATGATTATTACGCTAGCTTCACCATCGGCAAGCGGCACATCAACAATGTCAGTCTGATCCTGTACGACCGCGACGATGTTGCGATGACAACCCGCGTGGATAAGCTTTACCGGACCCTGGTGCAGCGTGCCGCGGCCGAAGGTTACGCCGAATACCGCGGGCATATCAGTTACATGGACGTCGTCGCAGACACATTTGACTATAATGGCGGGGCGATTGGGCGCCTGAACGACAAGGTAAAGAAAGCGCTTGATCCCAACGGTATCATCGCGCCAGGCCGCAACGGCATCGGCCGGGAAAGGAACGGCGCATGAAGCTGCGACATTGGCATTTGGGCATCATCAGCGCGCTGGGCCTTGGCACAATGCTGGCCGCTTGCGGCAGTCCGGCAAGGCACGACTCGGCGAAAGCAAACGCTCTCGAGCCGAAGCTTGCCATGTCGCCCGGCGAAGCGCTGTATACGCGCAAGTGCGGCTTCTGCCACATTGCTAAGAACACCGGTACGATGATGTTGGAGCGGAGATTGGGCGCCGGGAATGGCGAACTGGCCAAGCGGACTGATCTGGAAGCGGACTATGTGGTTAGCGTTGCCCGCGCGGGGTTGATGAGCATGCCGGCCATCTCTCGCGTAGACGCGACGGATGACGAGTTAAGGCAGATTGCCGACTATCTCGCGCGTAACACCAAGCCGCAGGCAGTGGCACGGTGATCACGCGGCGCCAAATGATCGGGGCGATGGGTGCTGCGTCTGCCATCGCCGTGCCAGGCTTCGCGGCTGCGGTGGGGCTGCAGCGTCCGCCGTTTCGCGCGGTTTGCGACCTGAAGCTTGCCGGAGGACGTGCGTTGCAGGACGCGGCGCTATCTGCCGGTTGCGATGTGCTCGACCCTCAGGGCGAAATCGTACAGTTGTTTCATGGTCCGGCAGCATCGTGGCTGGGTGGCGATGTGCCGGTCATCGGCTACACTAGATGGTCCGACTTCCACATGATGAGCGAACTCGCGCGTGCGAAAGCGGGAACGAGGATTACCCAAGCGGCCATGGTCAGCAAGACAGGCCCTTGCCGTGAACTTGTTTTGCCCCAAAATGACAGGCTCACGGCGCGCATGCGCAGCCTGTTGAACGCGGTGTCGAGTGCGTGCAGCAACGGTGGGATAGTCTGGATCATCCAGTCGTGACCTCGCAGTCGTAGAAGCGAGCCATGAAAAAAGCGGCCGATCCATCAGATCGGCCGCTTTTTTCATGGGTCATGCCAAAGGGGACGCTGCCCCCCTTTGAAGACTTCGGCAGTGATTCGACCTTACCGTTTGCATTGATATGTCTGACCTTTTGGTGTGTTCGCATATGAACGCCGGCCAAGATGGCTTCCACGACGAAGGTTCAAAAAGCCTGACGACCATGGAAGGCTATCGCTATAAATAATATGAGAACGACCGGCGCGCTGGCGCTCGTCGATACCGAAGGCTTGCGCACGCCCTTCATGCTGATCGGGTTGCTGAGGCTATCCGGAGCAGTGATGATCCTGACGGTTTGCGAAGCGCTCCCCCGGCAAGGCACCGGCCTTCAGCGAAATGCCGCCCATGCAGGAGGCCGTCTCCCACGTCAGGGCACCTTTACCGGCATGATGCTGGGCTAGATGGTTCTCACCTTGGGCCGTGCCCGTGAACTTGGCGGCCGGCCGTCTCAAGATATTCAACCGGAGCGGAGACGGGGCGTGATATCCAGACGCGAAAAGTGCCGCTTCCATCGATGTGGAAGCGGCACTTTTGCCATCGTTATTGGTCCGGTGATCAGGCGCCCTTGTACTTGGCCCAGTACTTCGGCTTGAACGTCAGGGCGACGGTGCTTGCGGCCAGTGCGGTAATGATGACGCCGACGAAAGGCACCGTGTATCCGCCGGTCAGGTCATACCCTAGACCGATCAGGCCGATGCCTGTGGCTGCCCCGAGGTGGAAGGCAGCCATCAGGAAAGCGATGGTCTGCGCGACAGGCCGGATACCAAACATATGACGGGCCAGGATCGGTTGCTGCACCACGACACCGCCCTGGGCTAAGCCTCGGAAGAGCGTAAAGGTGAGGAAGGTGACAGGACCGGCTACGGGGAAGGCCAGCGCGACCGCAACGGCACAAAGCGCCCAGCACAGCGCAACTCCACGCGTAGAGATGCGGTCAAGAATCCAGCCAAACGCGATCTTGCCGAAAGCGGAGATAACCATGACAAGAGTAAAGCCCAGCGCTGCCATATACTTGCTGAGGTCTGCATGGTGCGCAAGAAACAGTGCGGTATGCTCATTGATACCGTTGCTGAACGCGCCCGAGCAGAATACTGCGCCGAGCAGGACGTAGAAGCGTGGCGATCGCAGCATCTCGCTGAATTCTTCGCCGGGAGCGGGGCCGCCAACAGGGGTCTTTACGGCGCCGTCCTTGGGCGGGTCGATGTCGTCCGCAGTATAGCCGTACTTTTCCGGTGACTCATGAGCCAGCAGCCCGACGAGGGTGGTCAGCACCACCAGCACCAGAAGCCCGGCGACGCCGGAGGTCAGGCGCCAGCCGTAGTGCTGCACCATATATGTGGTGGTCAGCGGTATGATCGCGCCTGCAACCGCACCACCAAGAAGCGCAAGGCCCGTGAATGAGCCAAGCCGAGCCGAAAACCACCGTGCGAGCGTCACTTGGAAGGCGATGTTGCAATTGATGCTGAAGAAACCCGAAAGTGCGGCTGCGGCATAATAGACCGGCAAGCTATGTGCAAAATACAACATGCTAGTGGAGATGCCGATGGCTGCGAGCGAAATGATATAGACCCGCTTAAGTCCGAATTTAATGAACATTGAGCCGACGAGCAGGCCCGTCAGCGCGGACACCAGCGATTTGACGACCATGAAAGTAGTTGTCTGGCCAAGAGTCCAGCCCGTGTCCTTGGCGATGCTATCGTACATCACCGGCATCATCATCGAAATTCCGGCCAGGGCGAATCCCCATACCAGGAAGCTGGCGAGGACATTGAGATAAGCGTATCGCCTGACTGTCTCGAGGGGCAGCCTTGCAGTTTCGAGCACGATAGTGACCCTTTCGATCTCGGGCCATTGGGGCCGGCAGGCGCCAGATGACCGATAATGGCAGTGCGGTTACTGATGAGATATCGGCAAAGATATCTTTTTGCGCGGGCCGTACCGTCTGGAGGTTGATCGTTGGGCGGCGAGCAGCTCAAGCGAGTACCGCATTCCCTTCGCATCTTTTCCCCGATGGTTCTGTTTGCCAGAACGCCGTTCCTTTCATTGCCTGAGTCAGGCGCGCGCTGTCAAACGCTTTCGCACAGCTACACGCGAGAACCTTCGCAAATCCGTCCATTTTTCGCGAAAAATTTTCAACTTGCGGACCTCGAAATTGGTGAATACACATGTATTCAGAATACAGACGTATTCAACAAATTCCCGAATCAGGAGCAGGATGTATGGCAATTCGTAACGGGCAGCAGTTCCGTGCCGGTCTGAAGGACGACCGCGTAGTCTGGCTGGGAGACAAGAAGGTCGACGTGCTCGACGAACCCAAGTTCCAGGGTTCGCTCAAGGGCATGGCAGACTATTTCGATTATCAGATCGCTCATGCTGACGACTGCATCGTCGCCGATCCGGAGAAGTCGGGCGAAAAGATGAGCGCAAGCCTCATCGTGCCCCGTTCCAAAGAAGACCTCGATATTCGCCACCGCGCGCTCGATCGCTTCGCGCGTTATTCCTACGGCATGCTGGGCCGCACGCCTGACTACGTGAACGTGGTTCTGTCCGGACATGTCGCGCGGCGGGATATCTGGGAAAAGGGCGATATCGAATTTCATGACCGGCTGACCAGGTTCCACCGTGAAGTGATCGATGGCGATCTGTCTCTTACTCACGCGATTGCACACGCCAACATTGACAAAGGCACTGGCGACCTCTCCGGCATGAACGCCGATCTTACGCTGCATGTTGTGAAGCGCACGGAAACCGGCGTCGTGGTTCGTGGTGGCAAGATGCTGGCGACCTTGGGCCCGTTCTCCGACGAATTTTACGTCTACCCGTCTTCGCCGATCCCCTCGGGTGCCGAAGACTATGCGCTCAGCTTCTCCGTGCCGTCGAATACCAAGGGGCTCACGATGTTCTGCCGTGACCATTACGGCACCGAAGCAACCGTAGCCGACGCTCCGTTCTCTTCGCGCTTCGACGAGCAGGATGTTTTCGTTGTCTTCGACGACGTGGAAGTGCCGTACGAGCGCCTGTTCATCGACGGCAATCTCGACGTCTACAACAACGTCACGCGCGGCGTTTCGCCGGGCAACACGTTGCAGCAAACCGCCATCCGCGCGATGGTGAAACTCGAGTTCGCCTACGACCTGTGCACCCTGATGGCGCGGATCACCAACAGCGAGGGCCGTTCGGACGTGGCCGCCATGCTCGGCGAGATCCACACGTACATGAAGTTGACCAAGTCTGCGATCGCTGCGGCCGAAGCCAATGCGCATGAGTGGGGTACTTCTGGCGCATTCTTCCCGCACGCCGACATTGCCGTGCTGCGTTCGATCATGCCTGAATGGATGGTTCGCGTGAACCAGATCATCTGTGCTTTGGGATCGCACAATATGCTCGCAACGCCTTCGATGGACTTGTTCGAGAACCCCGAAGTGGGTGACATGCTGCGCAAGTATCTCCCCGGCGCGAACGGCATCTCTGCCGAGGATCGCGCTCAGATCATGCGCACAGCGCGAGACTTCGCGATCTCGTCTCTGGGGGGGCGTGTGGAATTGTACGAGATGTTCTATCTCGGCAGTCTGAACCGCGCTCGTGCCGGTGATCACATGATCGCGCAGCGCAACGGGTTCGGAGGTCAGGTGAAGGAATTCCTTCAGAAGTCCGGCGTCGGCATCAAGTGAGGTCTCAGCCTCACAGCTGGAAAAGATACTTCGGGGCGGGCGTTTCGCCCGTCCCGTCCTGAAGTCACCAAGGAGAGGTTATCATGGCATCACAAGCGACTTTCGAGCGCCTTAACCCGCTCGACGGCACTGTCGCCAGTTCGTCGCCGCGCGCCACCGTGGCTGATGCGATTGCGGCGGCCGATCGGGCGGCGGCGGCTTTGCCAGTTTGGTCGGCGCTAGGCCCCAATGCACGTCGGGCGGTATTGACCAAGGCCGGCGACGCGCTCAACGCTCGCGGTGATGCGCTGGTCGATGCCATGAAGACCGAGATCGGCGCCACGGAGGGCTGGGCTCGGTTCAACGTCAGTCTGGCTGTCGGGATGATCCGCGAAGCTGCCGCCTTGACCACGCAGATCGGCGGCGACGTCATTCCGTCCGACAAGCCCGGTTGCTTGTCGATGGCAGTCCGCGAACCTGCAGGCGTTGTGCTCGGCATCGCGCCCTGGAACGCGCCGATCATCCTGGGCGTCCGCGCGATTGCGGTGCCTCTCGCGTGCGGCAACACGGTCGTACTCAAGGCGTCGGAAACGTGCCCACGCACTCATAGCCTCATCATCGAGGCCTTTGCCGACGCAGGCTTCCCGGAAGGGACTGTCAATAGCGTCACAAACGCCCCCGAGGACGCCGGAGAAATCGTCGGCGCTCTCATCGAACATCCTGCCGTGCGCCGCATCAACTTCACCGGCTCGACCGGCGTGGGTCGCATCATCGCCAAACGGGCGGCGGAGTGCCTGAAGCCGGTCTTGCTCGAACTGGGCGGCAAGGCTCCCTTCGTTGTACTCGACGACGCAGATCTGGACGAGGCGGTGAAGGCAGCAGCTTTCGGTGCGTTCATGAATCAGGGCCAGATCTGCATGTCGACCGAGCGTATCATCGTGGTGGATGCCATTGCGGATGCATTCGTCGACCAATTTGCTGCCAAGGCTGCCGGCCTCGCTACCGGCGACCCGCGTCTGGGTAATTCGCCGCTGGGCGCCGTGGTGGACATCAAGACAGTGCATCACGTAAACGCGTTGATCGACGATGCGCTCGCCAAGGGTGCTAGGCTGGTTGCGGGCGGTAAGGGCGAAAGCGTGCTGATGTCCGCTACCGTCATTGATGGCGTGACCTCCGACATGAACATTTACCGCGATGAAAGCTTCGGCCCCGTGGTCGCGGTGATCCGTGCCCGCGACGAAGCGGATGCGGTACGGCTGGCGAACGACAGCGAGTACGGTTTGTCGGCAGCGGTCTTTACGGGGGATGCCGCGCGCGGATTGCGTGTCGCCCGCCAGATCCGCTCCGGGATCTGTCACGTCAATGGACCGACGGTACACGACGAGGCGCAGATGCCGTTCGGCGGTGTCGGCGCTTCGGGATATGGACGCTTCGGTGGGAAGGCTGGTATCGACAGCTTCACCGACCTTCGCTGGATCACCGTCGAGACCCAGCCCGGTCATTATCCGATCTGAGCCGCAAGCCACACCGGCAGGAGGAATACGCGGGATGAGTACTCCCAACGTGAAAGAGGCGGCTCAACCCGTCCTCGACGATTTTCGCCATGCTATGCGCCGGGTTGCAGGCGGCGTCGCGCTAGTCACGACCGCTGACGGCGAGGGTAATCGCTACGGCATCGCCATGACCGCGTTCATGTCACTCAGCTTCGAACCGCCATCGCTGGTCATGGCCGTCAACCGCACTGCATCGATCCACGCCCCGCTGCTGTGCATCGGCGCGTTCTGCGTCAATGTGCTTGCTGCGGACCAGGAAGCGCTTTGTCGCGATTTCGCGGCCCGTCCATCGCGCGATCGCTTCGGTGTGGGCGAATGGCTGGCGGATTCTGGCGGCATTCCTTATCTGCGTGGGGCGCAGGCGAATATTTTCTGCACGCTGGACAGCCATCAGCCTTCGGGTTCGCACGATGTGATCGTCGGACTGGCGAGCGCGGTCTTCAACCACGACGAGATCAAGCCGCTGATCTTCGTGGATGGTCGCTATGGCGCGATGGCCTGACGTGGCGGGAACGAACGAAGGCAAGCTGGGCCTAGCATCTCAGCCCAGGGTGCGGCGTAAGGCGGACCCTGGCGCGGCCGAGCGTGGAGGGGAAAGCAGCCGGGATCGCTTCCTGGATGCGGCCGACCAGTTGTTCATTCGAGAAGGCTACGATCGCTGTACGATCCGCGCGATCAGTGCAACAGCAGGCACCAGCCTAGCCCTGCTCAGCCGGCACTGGGACAGCAAGCATCAGCTTTTTGAGGAAGTATTCCGACGGCATTTCGAGCCAATTCATTCTGCCCAACAGAGCCGCTTCGATATCCTGGAGGCGCAGGGGCCTCCCGATCTGCGCGCGGTGCTTGAAGCGTTCTTCAGCCCGGCGCTGGCCGGCAACATCGGGCCGCTCGAACAGCGCACCAGCCACCTCGTCTACTGCCGGGCGCTGATGGATCCATCCAACGAGGCCCGTACGATCACCCGGCCGTTGGTGCGCGCCACCCGCGAACGCCTGATCGGGCTGCTGCGTCAAGCGCTGCCGCAACTGGACGAAACCCGCTTCTTTCTCGCGATGGCGACTGTCCTTGGCGCCTATATCTACCCCCAGGTGAATGGCCCCAGGTTGGCCGAAATCATGGGCGTGGAGTTCCAGGCAATCGACTGGGCCGAGGCAGCACTCATCATTCCTCGCTTTCTCGAAGCCGGTTTACGGCAGGAACTGTAATCATGCAGGAAACCCAAGTACCCCGTATTATTGCCAGCGCCGAGGAGATTATCGAGGAGGCCCGCCAGGGGCGAATGTTCATCCTCGTTGACGACGAAGATCGCGAAAACGAGGGCGACCTCGTAATTCCGGCGCAGATGGTGACGCCAGAGAAGGTCAACTTCATGGCCACTCACGGGCGGGGCCTGATCTGCCTTGCGCTCTCCCGGCAGCGGGGCGAGGCGTTGGGGCTCAAACCGATGAGTCCCTCCAACGGTGCTCAGTATGAGACTGCCTTCACCGTTTCGATCGAGGCACGCGAAGGGGTTACTACGGGGATCTCCGCCGCCGACAGGTCGCGCACGATCACGACCGCCATCGACGCGCGCACGGGGGCCGACGACATCGTTACTCCCGGCCATGTGTTCCCACTGATCGCCCGCGACGGTGGTGTGCTGGTCCGCGCGGGCCATACCGAAGCCGCCGTCGACGTCGCCCGCCTGGCAGGACTAAACCCATCCGGAGTGATCTGCGAGATCATGAACGAAGACGGGACGATGGCGCGTCTGGACGACCTGTTCGGATTGGCCCGGCTGCACGAACTGAAGATCGGCACTATTCGCGACCTGATTCACTATCGCCGTCGCTTTGACAAAGTGGTCGAGCCAGTGGATCGATCGGTGTTGCACTCCGATTTTGGCGGCGAATTCGCGGTCACTGTCTATCGAAGCAGGATAGACGGGGTGGAAAGCCTCGTGCTCCAAAAAGGCGATGTCGCATCGGGCGAGCCGGTACTTGTTCGCATGCACGGGAGCCTGCCGCTGTATGATCTGCTTGGGATGAGCGGTCCCCGTAGCCGTCTTCTGCAACGCTGCATGGAAGAGATCGCGCGGGAGGGGAGGGGAGTTATCGTGCTCGTCCGAACCGGCGCTTCGGACATGTTCTCGCGGGCCATCGCGGCTGGCGACCATGTATCCGAAATGGAGCTGCGGCATTATGGCACCGGCGCGCAGATATTGGCTGACCTCGGTGTTCAGAAGATGGTGCTCCTGACCACGTTGCACAGGCACATCGTGGGCCTCGAAGGCTTTGGTCTCGAGGTGGTCGGCGAGCGGCAGCTGTCCGCAGCTTCCTGATCCCGCAAGGCGCCGACAGTGCCGTATTTCCAGAACAGAAAAGCATAGAACAGAGATGGAGCCTATGACTGCGTACCCGCAACTTCACATGATGATCGACGGAGAGCGCGTCTCCGGCGGCGATCGCGCAACGCACAGGGTTGTCAATCCGGCAACCGGGGAGACGTTGGGCGAGCTGCCGTTGGCAACGAACGATGACCTCGACCGTGCGCTTGACGCAGCCCAGCGCGGCTTTCGGCGGTGGCGTCATTCCACCGCGCACGAACGCGCCGCAGTGTTGCAGGGCGCTGCGCGCTTGCTGCACGAACGCGCCGACGCCCTTGCCCGTATCGCCACGCTGGAAGAGGGCAAAACTTTCGCGGAGGCCAAAAGCGAAGTGGGCATGGTCGCAGGCCTGTTCAATTTCTATGCCGGCGAATGCCAGCGCATCTACGGCCGTACGCTGGTGCGTCCGGTTGGAATGCGGTCAACCGTCACGAAAGAGCCAGTCGGCCCCGTCGCCGCATTTGCGCCTTGGAATTTCCCGCTTTCAAACCCCGGCCGCAAACTGGGAGCTCCTATTGCGGCAGGCTGCTCGGTAATCCTGAAGTCTGCGGAAGAGACGCCGGCGTCGGCGCTGGGCGTGCTGCAGTGTCTGCTCGATGCCGGTCTGCCCCCCGAGGTGGGTCAGGCGGTGTTCGGTGTGCCCGACCATGTGTCGCGTCATTTGTTGGCAAGCCCGATTATCCGCAAGCTCAGTTTCACTGGCTCGACCGTCATCGGCCGTCACTTGATGAAGCTCGCCGCCGAGGACCTTAAGCGCACGACGATGGAGCTGGGCGGCCATGGGCCGGTCCTGGTTTTCGACGACGTCGACACTTCCCGCGTGCTTGATGCCATGGTGCCCTACAAGTTCCGCAATGCCGGTCAGGTCTGCGTCGCGCCGACACGCTTCATTGTACAGGAAGGAATTTTCGACGACTTCGTGCGCGGTTTTGCCGAGCGTGCTGCCGCGATTAAGGTCGGCAATGGCCTCGACCCCGTAACGCGCATGGGCCCGATGGCCAACGCGCGTCGGCCGGAGGCGATGGAGCGCATGATTGCCGACGCAGTGGCCCGCGGCGCGCGGCTCCACGCGGGCGGCGACCGGATCGGCAATCAGGGCTTCTTTTTCGCCCCGACGGTCCTGTCGAACGTGCCGCTCGATGCGGAACTGATGAATGAGGAGCCGTTCGGCCCGATTGCCATCATCAATCCCTACGTAGGCCAAGACGATATGGTCGCCGAGGCCAACCGTCTGCCATATGGCCTGGCTGCCTACAATTGGACGGAAAATGCCTCGCGCCAGCGCCGGCTTGCCCGCGAGTTGGAAGCGGGGATGGTCACCATCAACACCACTGCGGTCGGCGGCGCGGATTCTCCTTTCGGCGGGGTGAAGTGGTCCGGCCACGGCTCGGAAGATGGTCCCGAAGGTCTGGAAGCGTGCCTCGTTACCAAGGCGGTTCACGAAGCTTAACATCCGCAGGGCGGCGTCTTGTCCCGCCGAGTGGTGTAGATTTTGGAAAGCGGTGCTGACGGGACGCTGACCCAAAGAGCGCTGTGGCGGCCGGTCTGTTTCGCGAGTGGTCATCGGCGAACTTCGGATGAGCTTGGGCTGCGAGGCTCAACTTACGGAGACGCCGATGACCAAGGATACGATGGATGCGCAGTCTGTGATTGGACAGACTGCCGATGGCGGCTTCTTGCGCAAGGCGATCGGCTTTGCGGCGCAGTGGCCGATGAAGATGGATCAACCCGGTTTAGCCGGAGATCGACGTGGCCGCACCCGCGATCCTACACCACCCGATGGGCCACGTTCCGGAGTGGCCCTTTGTGAGCCAACCTGCGGGTGAAAATCCAGCTTCGTTCAGAGAGCGAACATACCAAACGCGACATATGAACGAGGCGGGTGCCTCTTGCTGAGCACGCGTCTCGTTCGGCGTCGTCATCTAAATGGATGACGGCTAGTACCCGATCATCACTGACTTTTTCTCCGTAAACGCCTCCACGCCCGCACGTCCGTTTTCGCGTCCTAGGCCGGACTGCTTGAAGCCGCCGAAGGGTAGCGCGAACTCCATCCCCGATCCGTTGACCTTTACCGAGCCCGTACGCAGGCCGCTGGCCATCGCGTGTGCAGTCGACAGATTTTGAGTCCAGATATAAGCCGATAGGCCATAGATGCTGTCGTTGGCACGGCGCACCACCTCGTCCAGGCTCTCGTTCGAGAAACGCATGACGCTCAATACCGGGCCAAAAATTTCCTCGCGAACGATCTGCATCTCAGGCTGGGCGTTGATGAAGATGGTCGGCTTCACGAAGTATCCTGGCCCCTCCGCATCGCCGCCCATGAGCAGCGTTGCGCCTTCGGCCTTGCCTGCCTCTACGTATCCCAGCACGCGTGCCTTTTGCGGGGCTGAAATCAGAGGTCCCATGGTAACGCCCGGCTGGTCGCCCGGCCCGACGACGAGTTTTTCGCCAAATTCGGCCAAGCCGGTAATAAAGCGGTCGAAGATGGTGTCGTGGACAAACAGGCGCGATCCCGCGGCGCATACCTGTCCGCTGTTGCCGAAGATGCCCATCGCGACGGCAGGGATGGCGCGTTGAAGGTCAGCGTCCGGGAATACCACGGAGGCTGATTTTCCACCTAGCTCCAATGAGACGCGGGTTAGCGATTCCGCAGCTCCGCGAAGAATCGATTGGCCGGTTGCGGTAGAGCCCGTGAAGGAAATCTTGTCGATGCCCGGATGACGCACCAGTGCGGCGCCGGCGGTTGCGCCCAACCCCGTTACCACATTCAGGCAACCGTCAGGGAAGCCGGCTTCCTGCACCAGCTCAGCCAGACGAAGTCCCGACATGGGGGCAAGCTCGGCCGGCTTGAGGACGATCGTGCAGCCAGCGGCAAGTGCCGCAGAAACTTTGTTGCAGGTAATGCCGAAAGGCGCGTTCCACGGCACGATCAGCGCGGCGACGCCTAATGGTTCGTGCGTGGTATAGCCATGCCACCGACCGGGCACCGAAATCGGAACTTCCTCGCCGGTCATGCGGCGAACCCACCCGGCGTTGTACCGGACCGCGCTCACTGCTGCGCCTACAGCCATACCCCGCGATGCGGCGAAGGGCATGCCGTTGTCGAGTGTTTCGATCGCGGCGATTTCGTCGCCATCACGTTCGATCAGGTCGGCAAGGCGAAGCAACATTCGTTCACGCTCGGCCGCAGGCATCTTCGCCCACGACGGATTCTCAAAAGCGCGACGGGCGGCTGCCACTGCTCGGTCAATGTCGTCGGTGTCGCCCGACGCAATCGTGCCAATGGGTTGCGCGGTTGCTGGGTTCAGTACCTCGATCGGCTCATTTCGTTGGTCTTCCCATGTGCCCGCGATGAAATGACCGAACGGACGGGCAATACGGGCCCGAGCGCGGTCGAAGATGGCATTTGTGTCGGTGGACGGCATCACTTTTTCCTTAGTTAAGCAGTTTGGCCAAGGATCAGATCCGATGCCTTTTCCCCGATCATGACGGCTGCCGCGTTGGTGTTGGCGCCTACCAGGAAAGGCATGATCGAAGCGTCCGCAACGCGAAGGCCATCGATCCCATAGACGCGCAGTTGCGGGTCGACGACGGCGCGGGCGCCCACGCCCATGCTGCAGGTCCCCACCGGATGGTGGACGATGCCGGTCAATTCGCTTTTCATGGCGTCGAGATCGGCATCGCTGGTCTTTCCGGCTCCCGGAAGCACTTCTCCGTCCAAATAGCGGGCGATGGGCCCGTCGGAAAAAATCCGGCGGGATATTGCCAGACCCTTCTTGAGCGTCGCCCAGTCGTCCTCGTGCTGAAGAAGATTGAATTGAATGCGTGGCGGGGATCGCGGGTCCGCGTCGAGCAGGCCAATCGACCCACGGCTCTTGGGGCGTAGCAGGCAGATCGAGTTGAAGAAGCAGTCTTTCTTGGGCTTGCTGAAACCTGGAAACCAAATGTTCGCGTCCACCCGCACCGGGCTAGTCATGATCTGAAGATCGGGGCGATCGATGGTCGGATCGGATCGGACCAGAGTGCAGGCGGTGGCGATCTGGTTGGCGAAAGTCCCGGTTCCGGTCAGATACCACCGAACGAACGACAGTGCCGCGCGGTCGAAGCGGAGTTCGCGGGCGAAGCTGTGTGGCGGTGTTGCGTCGTATTGATGGGCGAGCCTGACATGCTCCTGCAGGTTGGCGCCGACGCTTTCCAGGTCGTAAACAACCTGGATGCCATGTTCAACGAGCTGCCGGCCGGGCCCGATGCCTGACAGCATGAGTAGCTGCGGTGAACCGTAGGTTCCTGCGCTCAGTATGATTTCCCGCGTGGCGGTGGCCGTGTGCATCAGTCCGTTCCGCTCAAAGCTGACGCCCGTCGCGCGGCGATCGGTGAGCAGGATGCGGTGTACCTGCGCCCCTGTCAGGATTGTCAGGTTGGGGCGGGACCGGATGGGCTTCAGGTAGGCACGGGCCGAACCGCAGCGCTTTCCGTCACGAAGCGCCACTTGCACATCGGCGCAGCCTTCGTTTGATTCTCCGTCGTAATCGGGATTGTATTCGTATCCGCTCAGTGCGGCCGAAGCCCGTAGTTCGGTTGCCATGAGTTTGCGCGTGTTGACGGGTTGAACACCGATCGGGCCGCCTTTGCCGCGCCAGGTATTTCCGCCCGTCCAATGGTCCTCCGAACGCTTGAAATAGGGCAGGACACTGGAATAGTCCCAACCCGTGCAGCCGTTCTCGGCCCACTGGTCGAAATCTGCTGGATGCCCGCGAAAGTGGACCATGCCATTGATGGACGAAGAACCGCCGAGCACCCGGCCACGCGGGACAGGGAAGCGGCGGTTGCCCGCATGGGGTTCGGGCTCGGACTGGAAGGCCCATGTGAATTTGGGATTGCGTAGGGCCTGGAGGAAGCCGACAGGCATCTGGATGTAAGGATGATCCGCTTCGCCGCCTGCTTCGAGCAGCAAAATGGTGACCTTTGGATCAGCGCTTAAGCGATTGGCGATCACGGATCCAGCCGAACCCGCTCCAACAATTATGAAATCAAATTGCATATTTCGCTGCTAACCTTCCCGGAATTTTATCATGATAACGCTACCAGCGAAATCCGTGCGTTCCGTTTGACGGACTGCCATTCTGAAATCTCTAATTGGTAAATGCGCCGACTGTCAACGGATGCCGGGAAGAGTGGATCGGAGCCAATGACGTGGGTCCATAAAAACGTAACCGCGGCAAATTCCGGGGCGGTCAGGCTGGAGGTGCTCCGACGAGGGAGGGGGCGGGTGACCTGGTGCGCTGCACCGTGCAGCTGATGGGAGAGCATGGCCTGAAACGGGTTATCCGAGGCCGCACCACGATTGCGGCAATGCGGCACCGCGCCTGCTCGATCAGGTCAACCGCCAGTCCCATGCCCCGGCGCAGAACATGCTATGGGTTTCCGACTTCACGTATGTCGTGACGTGGGCGGGGTTCGCGAAACCGTAGACGCCGAAATTGCCGACGTGCAGGTCACCGCAGGCGCTACCCCGAGGGGCGTGCATGATGAAGCTGGTGAGTGCATTGTCCGGCGCATCGTCGTTAATCAGGCTGACATAGGCCTCGTTGATGTGGACCCAAGGATGCTCGATCCGGCCCGAGCCGGCTATTCTTGCGCCGGCACCCTTGATCGGCGAGATGGTCGACCTACCCATCCTATTGGACCGGGACTGCATGCGGCGTGCTGAAAAATTGGGCCACCACCTACTTCCTTCCTGATCGCATGCCTTGGCCTAGAAAGGCGTGGACCCGATCGACAATTCCGGACCGCTCGCGAGAAATGCCTGGCCGCGTAAGGCAAACTGGCGGCCCTTCGCTTGGGTGATGCGCTCCGACACTTCAAAGCGCTCGCCATGTGATCCGAGCCAGATGTCGGGCCTGAGCAATGCGAGCCGGCCGCGTGTATGGCCGGGCATACCGAGCACCATGATGGCGACTGCGCCAAGGCGGATCACGTCGCTGTTCCGGAGAATCTGGTCAACTTTGGCGGGCGGCCAGCCCATGACCCGCCAATCTTTGCCATAGTTGAAGTCGCTTTTGCCGCCGTCCTCCATCGGTGCGACATCGCCCTTCATCAGGGCGTGACTGCAAGGACCTATGCGGCGGCCGTGAAAAGCGAGCGCGTCAACAAAACTATTTTCCGTGATGCCAAGGCGGATAACTATTTTGCTACTGCGAGTAAAGTACAAGTCCGATCCCGTGACGAAAGGTGTTTGTTGAATGTCAGTGGGGCCGCCAAGCGCAAGCATCCGGCGGAGTGGCATCGGGCAACGTCGGTTGAGGCATGCTACCCCGCAACGTGCTCGCGGAAGTGGGCCGCGTCGAGCCCAGTGGCAAGACTGTCGCATGTCAGGGCAGCGGATGACCCGTTTCGCCACCACCAGCCATGCCTCGGTCCACCGTTCGCGCACCGCTGAGCAACGCGCCTTTTGCAGACATTCTGGCAAAAGCGTCATTCCTTTAGGAGTTCCTGACACTCGAAGCCGCGTTAGAATCAGTTACAGGTTTTTCCTATAGCAACGAGAAGCCTTTTGGACGTTCTGCGGCGTCGGTCCTGGAGTAAGTTGGAGACGAATAGCACATGAGAGGAACGGCTGGTGGCTGGCAGTTTTCTACCCGACAACCCGGCGGCATGGACGTATCGCAGTTGGGACGAACTGATGTCTATCCCCCGCGAGGAGCGGGACGCGCTCCAGCTCGAAGCGGTTCGGATCGCGTTTGGCCGCCTGCGCGATCGTATCCCGGCACTGAAGAAGCTGGCAGATCGGCAAGGCACAGATGTCATCGACAAGATCGAGGATGTCCTGCCCGTGTGCTTCGATCATCGGGTCCTGAAGAACTACCCCATACAGATCATCGAAAATCGCGACTTTAAGAAGCTCACCGGTTGGCTCGACAAGCTTACGGCGCATGACCTTACGCGTGTGGATTTGAGCGGGATCACCACCATCGAGGAATGGCTAAAGCGCCTTGAAGCATACGGCATGCTTGTCACCTACTCGAGCGGAACTACTGGCAAGCTCTCGTTCGTGCCGCGCAGTTACGACGAGCTTGGCCCCTGGAAGTTCCACTTTTTCAACGTCAATTACGCGGCGAGCGGTGTGGACCCATGGACGACTAAACTGCCGACATTCTTCCCCGGATACCGGGGCGGCTACCAGACGATGCTCAAGATGATGAGCCTGTTCAACGTCGAGATGGCGGGCGGGGCGGACAATTATTATACGCTCTACGACACCCACATACCCGCCGACCTGATGGCGTTGTCGGGACGGCTGCAGGCGGCTGAGGACAAGGGCGATATCGCTGCCTTGGGCCTCGATCCGGCGCTCCTTGAGCAGCGGCAACAGATGCTTGCTCAGGGACGATCCCGGGACGGAGATCTCGACGCATGGTTCGGTCAGCTGATCGAGCGTTTTCGAGGCCAGAAAGTGAAGATCGGCGGCACCTTCGCCGATATGTATCGTGTTGCCCGTGCTGGTCTCGATCGCGGTGTCACGTGCGAGTTCGCGCCTGGTTCGATCCTCATGGGCGGCGGCGGCATGAAGGGCTACAAAGATGCGCCCGCAGACTGGGAGGCCCAGATCAAATCTTTCTTCGGCATTGACCGCATGGGCAATCAATACGGGTTCTCCGAGTGCATCGGCAATGCGCCTCTTGGCGAGGACGATTTCTTCTATCTGCCGCCCTATTCGGTGCCGCTGCTGATGGGGCCGAACGGCGAGGCGCTGCCGCGCGAAGGTGTACAGACTGGTAGACTTGTGCTGGTGGACCTCGTGCCTCAGTCGTACTGGGGGGGCTTCACGTCGGGCGACGAAGTGACAATCCATTGGGATGATGATCAGTCGGAAACTGGCTGGAAAGCGCCGCGCATCGCGAAGACCATTCGCCGCTTTTCTGAAGCCGAAGGCGGCGACGACAAGATCACCTGCGCCGGCTCCCAGCAAGCATATAACGAATTCATGGCTTTCGTGGCGGGAGAGGCCTGATGGCCCAGGTTTTCGACATTCCCATTATCGCACGCGGCAGGGTCATCATGCCGGGCGACGATGGCGTCCACTACAAGGGCCGCGGTGGTGCCGACTTTCGCCAGGCAGACCCTCACAAACACATCCATGATCTGGTCCTGGGCGACACGTCGCGCATGCGCGATCTGCACGACACACCGATGGCCCAGATCATCGATCTCCTGGCCGAGCTGGGTAAGCGCCTACACCTGGATGACAACGCGCTGCTGCAGGAGAGCTTCGCGTTGGCCTTGAAGGCCGGAGGGCTTGCCGAACCGATCCTGCATGGCGTCTATGACGCCCTGCCACGCATGTTCGACCCGGCCATGATGACGGCCCTTGTCGATAAAACAATCGGCCTGGCTTATCTCGACGGCTGGGTGGCAAGCGGAGGCGATTACGAGAGCGTGAGCATCCGCGCAGTCGGCACCCGCCAGTTGCATATCACGGCTGGCAACGTGCCAGTCGTTGCCGCGATGACCATCGCGCGGGCCGGGCTGACCAAGTCAGACATTTTGATCAAGTCGCCCTCTAACGATCCGCTGACCGCCAATGCGATCGCGCGGACACTGATCGAGATCGCGCCGGACCATCCGGTGACGAAGCATGTGGCAGTAGCCTACTGGAAGGGCGGCGACGACTACATGGACTCGCAGGTTATCCGTACCAGCAGGATCGACAAGATTACCGCCTGGGGCGGCATGAGTTCCGTCAAACACATCCAGAAGTTCCTGACACCCGGCATCGACCTGACGGCACTCAACCCTAAGTATTCGATGTCGATGATCGGACGAGCCACCTTCGCGAGCGAGGCAGCGGTGGATGAGGCGGCCGTCGGGCTTGCCACGCTCGCGGGCTTCTACAACCAGACCGCCTGCGCCAATACGCGCATTGTCTATGTGGAAAGCGGCACGGACGACGCCTCGATCGAGCAGGTGGTAGTGCTTGGGCGCAAGATGGTAGCTGCCTACGCAAGCCTGCCACCTTTGCTTTCAACGCCTTTCCCGACGCCGAACCGCGAACTCGAAGCAGAGATGGCCGCCATTGCGCTCGAAGACGACTTCTACCATGTGGAGGGCGATACGCTGTGTGGCGGCTTCATCGTCTCGAAGTTCAACGACCGAGTAGAGTTTTATGACAAACTCAACAACCGGGTCGTGAATTTCGTACCTGTCGACAACCTTACCGACGTGCTAAAATGGTGTGACGATACAACTCAAACGGTCGGCATTTACCCGGAATCCGTGCGGTCGAACATCGTTGACCTGTTTGCGCTCGCTGGCATCCAGCGCCTTGTCTCGCTCGCTGGTGGAGATCCCCTGACCGTCTACGCAAATTCGCACCACATGCCGCCCGGCTCGCCCCACGACGGAATCGAACCAATGCGCCGCTCAATGCGCTGGGTGGTCAACATGCAGCCGGTCAAAAAGCCCGAAATCCTCCAAATCGCTGCGGAATGACAGACGATGTTGCCGCGCACGCACCAGACGTTCATCAAAGCTCATTAGGGCGCCATCCGGGCAGCCGACGAGAGAGCGGGCCATGAACACACGGCATCTTCGCAGTTTCCTCCGCGTGACGGAAACCAAATCGATCAGTCGTGCAGCGGTGTCTCTGGGCATCGCTCAGCCCTCCCTGAGCCAGCACATCCTGCGCCTGGAGGACGAGGTTGGACAAACCCTGCTCAAGCGTACAGCGCGCGGTATCACTCTCACCGAGGCGGGCGAGATTTTCCGCACTCATGCCATGCGGATACTGCGTTCGGTCGAACAGGGCATCGATGACGTGCGGCAGGCTGCGGAGCCTAGTGGAGCGGTGGTGCTGGCCGTGCCGTATTCGATCAGCCGCATCGCTGGAGTCGCGCTGATAGAGGCTTTTCTCGAGCACGCTCCCCGCGTTGCCTTGCGATTGGTCGAGGCCTCCACCGGCCAGATCCGGGGATGGCTTGAAGAGGGCAAGATCGACCTTGGTATCTTTCATGAACTGGACACGTTTCGCGAACTGGCGATAAGGCCGATCGCCGCAGAAGAGCTTTTGCTAGTTAAGCCTGCCAGCACGACCGATGAAATCGGTACAGAAGTAGAGGACAAGTTGTGCGCGCTCGGCGAGATACCGCTGATTCTACCCGGTCCACAGCACGGGCTGCGACAAATCATTGAGCAGGCCGCGGCCCGGGTTGGCATAGAGCTTAGAGTTAAGCTCGAAGTTGATGCGGTCGCATTGATCCCGACGCTTGTTGCGCATGGTCACGGCTATTCGATCCTTCCCCGCTCGGCTCTGGCTCTCCACGATGGGGACAAGGTTGTCGCGGTACGCATCGGTGGGGGTATGCTACGGCGAAATCTTTGCCTGGCACGCAACAATGCAAAACTCATCACGAGTGCCTCTACCCGGTGCGAGCAACTGACAATCCGCGTGCTTCAGCGGTTGATCGACAAAGGCGTGTGGGATGCAACAAAGGCATCGCCCATCGCTGACGACAGGGCGAACAAAGGGAGAGAGTGATGGCTATCGAGTTCATGAAGCGGGTCGCGCTCGTTACCGGGGCGGGACGCGGGATTGGTCGGGAGATTGCGCTCCGGCTGGCTTCTGACGGATTCGCTTTGGTCGTTCACTATAGCGGTAGCGAGCAAGGCGCACGCGAGACGGTCTCGCAAATACAGGCCAACGGCGGCGAAGCGATCATGCTTGCAGCGGACATCGCTCGACATGGTGAGGTCGCCGCCCTGTTTGCAGCCTTGGATCGGCAAATGGGTGGTCTTGACGTCGTAGTAAATTCGGCCGGCGTCAGTGCCGGAGGATCGCTCGCCAATCTCGACATAGAGGAACTCGACTGGCTGCTCGGCGTCAACCTGCGCGGCCCGCTTTTCATCGCGTCCGAAGCAGCAAAGCGCCTTGGCGAAGGCGGCCGGATTATCAATCTGTCTTCGACCTTGGCAGAGTTTCCGGTCGCCGGATCGGGCATCTATTCCGCGACAAAGGCAGCGCTGAAGAGCTTCACCGAAAGTTGGGCGAAGGAACTCGGTCGCAAAGGAGTGACGGTCAACACCGTGATCCCAGGTGCGACCAGCCCCGGCATGTTCGACCGCACTCCGGAAGCATACCGTGAGATGTTCATCAACGCATCGCCGTTCGGGCGAGTTGGCAAGGCAGAAGAGATAGCCGAGGTAGTCGCCTTCCTTGCTTCACCGGCGGCAAGTTGGGTATCGAGCGCACACATCCTCGCTAATGGCGCAGCAACCACCTGAGCGGCATTGTTCGTGGCGACTTCGCGCTGATGCCCAATCCTGCGGCACTCACCGCAGTGCCGAGGACGATCTCAACAGCACGCGTACGCTGGTCAATCGCCCGCCGGAGACGCTGTCACGCTGGCTGAGGTAGCGAATTTCGACGTTCTTCAGTCGTGCTTTTTCGCCGCGAGAACAGATGTCTCGCGGCAGATCACCGTCAGAACGTGAATTTGGCTCCTACCTTCACGGTAGGCGGTTCGACGACGCGGCTCAGTCTGCCCTTGAGGGGCCACCGGTGTTGTAACAAGGAATGTAGGATTCGTAGTAGTAGTAGTAGTAGTAGTAGTAGTGGTGGTAGTGGTAGTGGTAGTGGTAGTGGTAGTGGTAGTGGTAGTGGTAGTGGTAGTGGTAGTGGTAGTGGTAGTGGTAGTGGTAGTAGACTATATCTTTATCCCGGCTGCCAGCGGTGTTGAGCACTGCGCTGTAATATGGATGTGCCCGCCCTTCCAGGCCGCGCGGACGTTGACGACGGTGCTGTCATGGTCGCGCACGGAGTTGTCCTCGAGCAGAGGATAAGGGCCGACTGTTGATTGCCACTGAGATGTGACCCGGGATTACCATTGAGAATTGACCCGGGTGGGTATGAGTTATGTGCTGCCGTTGACCGGCAGGTTCAAGATGCGGGCTTCTCCTTTCTCGCTTTGGGCGCAG
>NZ_CACSJO010000018.1 GCF_902706195.1 Novosphingobium sp. 18050
CCCTATGGCAGCACACCCGACGGCCCACCCCCAACCCGGCGACAGGCACCGACTGTTGTTCGTTGGCAGCAATACGGCACCGAACGTCATCGGACTGGAATGGATGTTCGAGAAAGTATGGCCGCTGATTCGCCAGCACTCGCCCGATTGCACGCTCGATATTGCTGGCACGGTCGCTGCGGGTTTTCCGCGTGGCGGACCGGACGGCGTAGTCTTCCACGGAATGGTCGACGATCTTGGACCTTTCTATAGCCAGGCGGGCATCGTCGTGTCTCCGCTCACGTTCGGGTCCGGGCTCAAGATCAAACTGGTTGAGGCACTGGCGCAGGGCAAGGCAGTGGTCGCCACCAGCGTAACGCTGCAAGGGGTAGAACGCGAATGCCTCGGCGCGGTGGACCATGTAGATGCGGCCGGAGACTTCGCCGCAGCAATCCTCGCTCTGGCCGACGACGATCGCCGGCTGGCCTTGGCAACGGCCGCACTCGGCGCCGCACGAGCCCATTTCTCGCCTCAGGCGTGTTACGCCGAATTCACCGCCTGGCTCGAGGAAAAACGCCCCCACGCCTCGCATCCCCTCACCGCGGAGCAGCGCGGGTGACAGTAACGCGCCCGGCCATCGCATCGCCGCTTATTTGGTCCACCGCCTCCAGCCTGGCCACGCAGGCCCTGTCATTCCTCACTTTTGCTATCTTGGCGCGCTTGCTTGGTGCGTCAGCTTTCGGCCTCGTCGCTCTCGCCGCACTGGTGATCGACCTGCTGCTTGTGGTTAGCAACGCCGGCATCAACGAGGCGGTAGTTCAGCGCCGCACCCTCACCGAGGAAGATGCCGATACCGCGTTCTGGACCAACCTTTGCTGCGGCCTGCTATTCTGCATCGCAACCATCGCGGCCGCGCCGCTGATGGCGTATCTGTTCGGCCAACCCGAGTTGACGGCTATCGTCACTGCCCTTGCGACGATCTTCGCCATCACGCCGCTCGCGGCCATCCACACCGCGCGGCTGACGCGTGACCTCAAATTCCGGTCCGTCGCCATGCGCAACATCAGCGCAGCGCTGGCAGGAGCAGCCGTAGGCCTACCAATGGCTTTTGCCGGTTACGGCGTATGGGCGCTGGTAGGCCAGCGCATCGCAGCAGCGCTGGCAATGGTAGTGACCGCATGGGCAAGCCTGCCGTGGCTACCACGCCTACGTTTTCATCGGCAATCGTGCGCGGAGATGTTGCGGTTCGGGGCCTACATCGGCATTTCAGGCACGCTGAACCAAATCAATATACGCAGCGCGGAAGTGATCTCCGGGGCCTTGGTGGGTCCTGTCGCGGTAGCTTTCATCCGTGCCGGCTCTCGCATCGTGGAGGTGCTCAATCAGATCACCTACATGCCCTTTCAGCAAATTGCGATGCCAGTCCTCACACGCAGCACGCACGATCTTGACGCGCTGAAAAGCACTTACCTGCGGCTCAGTCGCCTTTCCGCTTTCATCATGTTTCCCGCATTCCTTGGCACGCTGGCCTTGGCGGGAGAGATTGTCGCGATCGTGTTCGGAGACGGATGGGAGCCGGTAGCCGATGCGATCCGCATTTTCGCCTGCGCCGTCGTCGCATCGCAGATGAACAATCTCATCATTGCTGCCATAACCGCAATGGGCCAGTCGCGTACTGTGCTGTCATGGACCTCCACGCAGATCGTGGTGGGTGTGGCCGCTGCAGTTACCGTTCACGGCTGGGGCTGGCAGGCAATGCTGATAACCGGCGTGGCACGTGGATACCTGATCCTGCCTTACGGTTTCCACCTGCTACGCAAACATGCGGACATCCATTTTGTCGATGTACTGGCAAGCTTGCGCCCCGCCATGGCCAGTTCCGTGTTTATGGCGCTGGTGGTAATTCTTGGCGTCAATGCCTGCCAGGGCCAACTTCCGCCGATGGCAATCGTCACGATCTGGCTACCGGCTGGTGCCGTCTTCTATTTCGCGACTTACTTCTGGCAGGACCGCACGATCATCGGACAATTACGCGACATGATCACAGCGCGGCGGGCACGATCCGCAACGGCAGGATAACCAACAGCTGCTTGCGCTTCGCCCGCCCCTTCAGACCATAATTTAACTACCCGCCAGCACTCTGACTGCGCGCTTGGCCCGCTGCAACGGCGTGGGCCGGCGTAGCGCCCACAAGTCCTCAATGTCGGGATGAATATCTGCTGTGAGGTCAAAGAAGCGGTCAAGGTCACCAAATACAGTTTCCAGCCGAGATGCCACCATGTCCGTGGAGTAGCCTGCGAACCACGGTGCAGGCGGCGGGGCAGGCGCGCGATCGTTGACCGCGCGCAACACTTCCGCGACATCCCATTCCAGCGAATGGACGCGGATCTTACGGCAATTGAAACCGGGGTCGAGGTAATCGGCCAGCGCATCGTTGACGCTAGAGAAGACCACGCAACCATGCCCCATGGCCTCAAGCGGTGGCAGTCCGAACCCCTCGGTCGCTCCCACGTCTGCCCAGTGTTCGAGCGAATCGTAAAGGTAGACACTCGAACGCCGAAACCACGCGGATAGGTCGTCCACCCAGCCATCTAGCAAGGCCACCCGGCACCGCTCCTGTAATGCCGGGACCAGCCGCTCCAGTAGGTAGCGCGAAGATTTTCGCCCTTGTACCAGAACGTCGATATCGCGCGGCCGCGCCGTGGCCGAGCTATCGACTTCGACCACGTTAGGCACATGGGCGATGTAAGAGTTGGGCGCATGCCGCCCCCAATATGCCATCGTATGGCGGCTGACGCAGAGTACCGGCACTTTCGAAGGAAGCGCCATGCCCCAGCCGGTGCTGTGCGCAAAGTAAACCACGTCGTGGCCCTTCAACCTCTCAAGCAGCATCGCGATATCCGGGCCCCAGTGAATGACGAAGATCGGTGACGATGATCCCTTTGTGTCCTGCGTCAGACAATCATCCAGATGAAGGTGCCCCGCTATCCGTTCGCCGTAAAAAGCCACGCTTGCCGCGGTGAACCGGCAACATGCCTCAAAGAAACGCATTTGCGCGGAATTGCCGCCTACATTCATGCGATCGTGCGGAAACAGGAAGATCAGCGGGCGCATTATGGCTCCATCAGGGATTGAGAACAGCAGATTGCAGGCCTTGCGTGATGGCGCGCAGCCGTTCTGCCAGCGGTTCACCGAGCATCGGCGAGGCAGCTAGCCCATCCTCCCGCGACGGCTGGAGACGGCCGATGCGCTTGGCCGTAGCCTCGTAAAGGCTGGACAGTGTCAGGTGGCGGGCATCGCGGTTTCCAGCCGTCAGCCGCAAGGCTCGCACCAGCTTGCCGGCCTTGATCGCAGCAATGGTGTCGAGATGGAGAAGTGCTCCTTCCAGGTTCGCCCGGCGGGCCAGCAACTCTACGGCAAGTGCACCGTCCGCCTCGCATGGATAGGCCTGCGCCGCGCGCAGCAGCCCTTCCAGATCTGCTCGCGACAGACGGTGCGATGTGGAGGCAGAATGCCTGCGGTAATAGTAAGTCGCCTGGGGCAAATAGAGATACCGCGCCCCCCCCAGCATCGCACGCAGCACAAGATCGAAATCCTCTCCGATGCGCAGCCGTTCGTCATAGCCCAGTCCGTTAGCCCGCAAGAACGAGATGTCGAACAAAGGTTTGAGATAGCCGGGCAACGCGCCTTTGCCGCCGATCATGCCGCGTCCGACGTATTCTTCCGCCCCGATTTGCCGCGCTTCGTTCCACATAGGACCTTGCGCGAACGGCCGGGTCGTGAGGCTGCTGCCTTCCTCCTGAAATTCGATCATGTTGGTGACCGATATTTCAACACCGACCCGCGCCCTCCTCGCCATCAGCCATTCCAGGTGACGCGGATGCAGGATATCATCACTGTCGAGGATCGCGGCGAAGCGCCCCCGGGCTGCCTGAAGGCTGGCGTTCCGCACCGCGCTCAACCCCTTTTGCGGACCTTCCAGCAGGCGCACGCGGCTGTCAGTAGCGGTATGGGCACGGGCGAGCTGAGCAGTACCGTCGCTGGACCCATCATCGACGACGACGATCTCGATATCGGTCAACGACTGTTCGCGCGCGGAAAGAATCGCCGCATCGATGAAAGCAGCAGAATTGCGCGCGACCATCAGAACCGACACCAAAGGGGCTGCCGTCATCGCGTGCCAATCTTCGTCATCGCAGGGACAATCATCACGGCCTCCACGAACGGGAATGGGATGGAAATGGGCGTTCGTTCATGAAGAGCGACCCGGCCAATACTAGGCGAAGCCACGCCTGCGACGAACGGTAACGACATCCATTCCGGAGCCAAAATTCCGTCCAATAGCCCCGCATTGCAGTAAGATCATGCCGCAACGGATCTAGGCGGGCCTACCGCGCCACAGTCCGGCACCTCACGCGCGTCCAGATCGTATATCGCTGCTTAGAGAATTGAGGCCCAGCATTCGATAGGAAAGCCATGCCCGGAAAGCGGAAGCCGTGAGGATACGATGCCAGATGGCACTGGCAGCCTGTTCGCTATTTATGTTCCCGTCGATCGGTCCACCGCCGGTTACCGCAAAGGCAGCGGCGAAAGCAGAGCAGGCCGGCCACCTTACGCCCAGTGCATTCATCAATGCGCTTGCCCAAGGCCCGCTCGGTACCCCTTCTTTTGACGAACGATTCGACACGTTCGACAGCGGCACGGACCAACAACGTCCGAAGAAGCCCCATCGCTGGCGCACGGTCTATGGGTACGGCGGGCCGCGCTCGTTGTCCAACCGACAGATGTCGGCCGGCAGCTTCGCCTCCGATGCGCATTTCGCGGGAATGACGTCCTCGGGCGCAGGCACGATGCCGCTCGGGCTCGATCCGTTTCTCCACGAACGCGGGCAGCTCACGATCCTTGCGCAGCGGACGCCTCAAAGCTTACGCGCAATGACTTGGAACAAGCCTTATTATGGCGGCGCAATCACCACCAAGTTCAGCTTTGCACAGAAGTATGGATACTTCGAGATCGAGGCCAAATTGCCCTCAGGCAAAGGAATGTGGCCAGCGTTCTGGCTCATGCCGTTGAAAGGCACCTGGCCCGATGCCGGCGAAATCGACATCATGGAGGGCCTTGGCGACCCGCACACGATTTACTGCACCGTGATCGCCGGCAAACATAAGAAAACCACACGCGTGCGACTGGGCTTCGATGCTTCCGCCGCATTCCATCGCTATGGCTTGCTATGGGGGCCTTCGGAAATGGTCTGGTTCGTGGATCGCAAGCCGGTCGCCAGCGCCCCGACGCCGCGCGCGCTCACCACACAGAGGACTTATATGATCGCAAATCTTGCCGTTGGTGGCGCCTGGGGTGGATATCCCGACAAATCCACCCGCTTTCCCGGCCGCTACGAAGTGCGCCGGATTGCCGCATGGCCGCATCCCGACATGCAGGCAACGCGGCGTGGGACCAGCTCGAATCCAACCCTATCCTTCTAACGACTTGAGTCAGCTTGAATGCGCTGCAACATATCCTGCACGCGAGCAGCGAAATCGGGACCATCAATGGGCCCGAAGCATCGCTGCAAGGGAATGGGATGGGAAAGCGATGAATCACGAACACACGGCCGACCTGCCCTACTTGCGCAAGGTGGTGGGCGCGTCGATGGCCGGGACCATCGTCGAGTGGTACGAATTCTTCCTCTACGGAACCGCCGCCACCCTGATCTTCGGCAAGCTGTTCTTCCCGGCGACCGGAAACGACCTGGACGGCGTGATCGCGGCTTTTGCGACTTACGCGGTTGGCTTCATCGCGCGCCCGCTTGGTGGCATCGTGTTCGGGCACATCGGCGATAAGGTGGGGCGCAAGTCGCTGCTCCAGTTCAGCCTTATGTTGATCGGCCTGTCCACCTTCCTAATGGGCTGCTTGCCGACCTTTGGCGGCATTGGTTACTGGGCGCCGGTACTGCTGGTGGCGCTGCGCTTCGTTCAGGGGTTCGCGCTGGGCGGTGAATGGGGCGGCGCCGTCCTGCTCGTCGCAGAGCACAGTCCGAACCGCAGCCGCGCGTTCTGGGGCAGCTTCCCGCAGGCGGGCGTACCCTTGGGCAACCTGCTGGCGACGATCGTGCTGCTGGTGCTTTCCGCCACCTTGTCCGACGCGCAGTTCCTTGCCTGGGGCTGGCGGATCGGTTTCTGGCTCTCGGCAGTGATCGTGGGCATCGGTTACTACATCCGCACTCAGGTGACAGATTCGCCAATCTTCGAAGCCGCCAAGGCTGAAGCAGAAGAGCGCGCGGACGACGGCTATGGTCTTGTTGAAGTGTTCCGCCGTTATCCGCGCGGCGTCTTCACCGCGATGGGCCTGCGCGTGGGCGAGAACATCCTCTACTACATGGTCGTCACGTTCTCGATCACGTATCTGGCGCATATCGGCGTCAACACCACCAGCATTCTCACGCTGCTGTTCTGCGCGCATATCCTGCACGCAGTGGTCATCCCGCTGTTCGGTGCAAGCGCCGACCGGATCGGGCGCAAGCCAGTCTATATGCTGGGCGCGGCGTTGACCATGGTTTGGCCCTTCGTTGCCTTCCCGATGTTCGGCACCGGCAGTCTGCTGACTATTCTGGTTGCGATCTTTCTTGGCATGATCGTACATGCCCTGATGTATGCTGCGCAGCCAGCGATCATGGCCGAGATGTTCCCTACACGTATGCGCTATTCGGGTGTGTCGCTGGGCTATCAGGTTACCGCGATCTTCGCCGGATCATGGGCCCCGCTGATTGGCACCGCGCTGCTGCGGCAATACAACGACTGGCTGCCGATTGCGTTCTATATCCTGGGCGCCGGAGCGATCAGCCTGATTTCCACGATCATCATGACCGAGAGCAAGGGCGTGTCGCTGCTCGCAATCGACCGCGAGGACGAACTGCGGCTAAACAAAGGTTCAGCCTGACCCAGCCTGCGGGGTTCGCGCCGTCCCTGATCTTACCACGGGAAACCAGCCGAACCCCAAGGCCGCGAACAACATGATGGTCGGCGCGACCAGGGCGGCCGGGCGGATCGGCTCTACCGGCGTTTTGCTCAGTTGCAGCGCCATGTAGCTCAGCCAGAAACAGGTGGCGAGCGAAGGCGTCAGGACGAAGCGGCGCAGCAACGCGACAACGCCCGCGATCCAGCCTCCGAGCATAATGGCGAGACCGATGTAGCCGGTCTCCACCATGGTCTGGATATAGCTGTTGTGAAAGGAGAAGCCGGTGCTCTCCTGATGCACATCAAAGTACCGCCACAAGCCGATCGCATCGGGATTCGCGGGATTCCAGAAACCGAAATAACCCACCCCCAGCCAAGGGCGCTGGGCGATGATGAAGTCTGCCCGATACCAAAGGTAGCCGCGCCCGGTGAGCCCGGAATCCTTGGCCGACAGTTCCTGAATCAGTGCAAGAAGCGGCTGAAAGAACAGTAGGCTCAGCGTGAATATCCCGACTACTCCAGCAGCGAAGCCCAGCTTGAGAGCCGGTGAACGTGCCCGCAGAGCCAGCAGTGCGCCCAGCAGCGCGGCGGAGAGCGCCAACGAAGCCACCGCCCCGGCCGAATGCGCCCGCACCGTCGTCAGGACGCAAATCGCAGCCATTCCGCCCGCAACAACAACAACCACCGGAGAGCGCCGCTCGATTCCTGTTACCAGCGTGACCAGCGCCAGCAAGACGGCCGTACCGGCAGTGTCCGCAAAATAGTTCTTGGCCTCGCCTCCCAGTCCATAGAGAGCAAGCGCGCCTCCCATACCGTCGGGGTGGATGTTCCCAGCTAGAAGGGAAGCAACGGTATAACCGGTGTAGGCGAAGAACAGCCCCGCCAGCACCGCCATAGGCCGCGCGGCTTGGGACAGGAGCAGCCCGGCGAAAGCTGTCAGTGTCATCTGCACCGCATAGCGCAATGTCACTTCCGGGTAGATTGCCCATGCCACCGATAGCAGTGCGAAGGCCGGGAACGTCAATTGCAACCGGCACCGCCACAAGGCATCCCGGGTTTGCTCGAGCCGGATCGCAGCATAGAGACCGGTCAGGACCAGAAAAACGAAAGCGCCGGGCATACCGAGACTGGCCGGAATGCGTGCGCTCACCATGAGTGCAGCGAAAGCACCATCCTGAAAGCTGCGATCTGCAAGAAGGGCGACAAGGCGACTGCGAGGCGTCGACGCCCCAGCGAGCGCGATGGTCATTGCACTGCACTGCCCCGCCGTAGCGAAGCAAAGGCAGCGCGCAGGATCGGCAGCCCCGCCCGGCCCATCCTCCGAATGCCGTGATTGACTTGAACGTTACGACGCATCTGTCTGAAAGCCCCCGAAGCCGCAGCACCCATGGTGCTGCAGCTTCGATACAAGGCCCCGGCTACAGGGTCGACCAGACCGCCGGGAAGACTGCTTCATTCTGGAGTATGTTCTCGGACCAATCAGGCCATCAGTCCGATCGTAGCGCCGTAATCCACGGTGCTGAGGAAGCTGATGTCGGTCAGTGCAAACTGCGCATCGCCCATCAGGGTGATCTTTTCCGCACCGATCGACACCACGGTCGAGGTTGCCGTGTGGCTGATCGAAACCGCGCTCGATTTCACGCCTACCAGTACGAGCTTATCGACGCCGTGCTGGAAGTCGGTCACCGTATCCTTGCCGTAACCTGCGGCGAAGACGAAAGTGTCCGCGCCCGCACCACCAGTCAGCATATCGTCGCCTGCGCCGCCGTTGAGGACATCGTTACCAGCCCCGCCGTCGATCAGATCGTTACCGGCCCAGCCGAACAGCTTGTTGGCGCCGTCGTTGCCGTAGATTTTGTTCGCCAGCGAATTGCCGGCGCCGTTGATCGAAGCGCTACCGGAAAGGCGCAGTACCTCGACGTTGGCGGGCAACGTATAGCTGACCGAAGAGCGTACAGTGTCGTTGCCCTCGTTGGCCTGCTCGATCACCCGCACACCGGCCTGGTCGACGATGTATGTATCGTCACCCTTGCCGCCAACCAGAGTATCAAGACCGCCGGCACCGTCGAGGTAGTCATTACCCGCAAGCCCCGTCAATACATTGACCCCGGCATTACCGATAATGCGGTTGTCTCCGGCATTGCCGGTGCCGTTGATGTTGGTGGTCCCGCTCAGGCGCAGATTTTCCACATTCGTAGTCAGGGTGTAAGTGACCGTGCTGATGACCGAGTCCGAGCCTTCGTTCGCTGCTTCGATCACCTTCACCGAAGTGCTGTCTACCCGATAGGTATCATCGCCCAGCCCGCCGTAGAGCGTATCGGCGCCGCCATTCCCGTCGAGATAATCATTGCCGGCCATTCCCTTGAGGACGTTCGCGCCCTTGTTGCCGATCAGGCGATTGTCGAGCGCGTTACCGGTGCCGTTGAGCGCGGCGTCGGTGGAAAGGGTCAGGTTCTCGACGTTATCGGGCAACGTGAAACTGACGCTGGAGATGACCGCATCAGCGCCCCCGTTCACACGCTCGACAATCTTGTCTAGCACCGAGGTAACACGGAAAGTATCGTCGCCGCTGGTGCCGGTGTAAGTCTTGCCGGTTGCGACACCGCCCGCAACGCTGTCGCCCGAACCAACCGGAACCGTAGTGCCCGGGTTGGCGGTAACCGGAGTGGTCACTACGCCAGCACCCGAACCGCCCGCCGGATAAACGGTATGCGTGCCGCTGATCGTCGCCGAGACGGTGTCGGCCGTGCGATAGGCACGCACATAGTCCACCTTCATCTCACCCGTTCCGGTAGTCGTGTCGGCCGCGCCGCCCCAGCTGCCATTCCCGCCAACCGCAAGATTGACGAGCATGTACATTTCTTTGTTCATAGCTGGCGGCGTCGCCTGACGCGCTACTTCCACGCCGTCGATATAGTAGATCACCCTGTCACCGTTCCAGTCGACGCCGTAGGTATGGAACTTCGTGGTATCCAGCACAGCGCGATCCTGCGCCATCGTGTTCTTGCCATTCTCGATACCGTGGGTCGTCAGGTAAACGACGTTCGGGTCCTTGCCGAGCATCTCGAATACATCGAGTTCAGGCGGCCAGCTGCTGTCTGTGGGCAGCAACCAGAATGCAGGCCAGAAACCCTGCCCGGCCGGCAGCGCAGCACTGATCTCGAAGTAGCCATACTGCTGCGCGAACGTGAACTTGGTCGTCAACAGACCTGAGGTGTAAGTATGCCCGTCGATGAAAGGCAGCACATCCGCCGTAGCCGGCGCTGCGGTGATCGTCAGTACGCCGTCGTTGATGGAAAAGGGATTGACGCCGAGCGCCTTCTTGCCGGTGCCCCCCCAGTCCGCGTCCATGTAGACCTCGGACTCGGTTTTCAGGGTGCGGCTGGCGATAGTGCCCGGCCCGCCGTGGCCATATTCGGTGCGCCAGGTGCCCCCCTTTGAATAAAGGCTGAGCGAATTGAAATCATCACCGAAGTTGAGCGTCAACGCAGCGCGGTTGATTTCGTAAGTGAAGTCCTTGGCCACCAGGCTGGTCGCCTTGACGCCGCGCAGGATCAGGTCTTCACCATTGGAGAAGTGCAGTACCGTGTCCGCGCCCACCTGCTTCGCGGCGGACTGGATCTGCGAGAAACTGGTAATGCCGTAACCGCCGAGCTGGATCTTGTCGACGCCGGTCGCGAAGTCGACGATGACGTCGCTGCCATCACCCTTGACGACGATGAAGGTATCCGCCCCACCGCCCCCAACCAGCACATCGTTGCCGGCGCCGCCGTTGATCTGCTGCGCATACTCGTTGCCGATGATGACGTTATCGAGGTCGTTGCCGCCACCGTACCATGAGCCACTGCCTTCCAGGATCAGGTTTTCGAAGTTGGCGCCCAAAGTATGATAGACCGAGGAGCGGACGGTATCGATGCCCTCGCCCGAGGCCTCGAACAGCTTGTCCTTTTCGGACGAGATTATGTAAGTGTCGTCACCCTGACCGCCATAGTAGCTGTCACCGCCGCCGTAGCCGCGCATGATGTCGGCCTTATCCGTCCCCCGGATAATATCCGCCGCCGAAGTTCCGAGAAACGTCTTAACAGACGAAGAAGAGCTGCTCAGTAATTTACCGTAAGCATTGCTATACGAAAAAGCCATAATGAATAACCCCGTCACTGAAGCCATATTGCTTCGCCGTGTTGAGGTTTTTGGTAGCGTTTCTATTCACAAGGCGGACATAAGGACTCTGGTAAATGCAATTTAATCGATTGCATCTGTGCATCTTATCTTGACACCACCCAATGCAATTCGCCGCGCGGAAAATATTCGCACATAAAGCGCTTTGCGCCGCTCCCCCAATTCCGCCAGGATAAACACCGCGCCGACAGTGACGCTGCCCGCAAGCAGGCCGCCCGAATCCGTCCCGATACTATCAGGCCTGATCGCTGCGATCAGCACCAGGACCGGAAGGTGGGCGATGTAGAGGGTGAAACTGCCCCCTGCGCAGTAACGAACAACTCGTTCCACGCCGGCCGGCCAGATCGACCGTTCCGGTGTACACGCCGCGAAGATGACGATGATCGCGGCCAGCAACACGCCCAGCACCAGGTAGTAGGCCATGCTTGCGCCCAGCAGTGCCGGATCAGGCCATTCGAATAGCGGAACCGCCAATGTGCCGCCCCATCTGCGCCATACAAGCATCGCGAGCGCCAAGCTTGACAGCAAAGCCCAACCGGCGACCGCGCCAATCCGCGGTCGACGCCGTACAACACGCCAAGCCCCTACTCCAACCAACCACAACGGGAATGCCACCGAGATACGGGGGCCGCAGGCCACCAGCCACAAAGCAGCCAATACCCAGCGCCAGCTCCCTCGCACATAGAACAGAATGGCGAAGGCCACATAATAGGCTACTTCGAACCCAAGCGACCAGAACGGTGAACCCGTGGATACAACCACACGATAGAACCAGAATTCGTTGGTGAAAGTCAGATAGTGGAGGATCGGCTGCCACCCAGGGGCCTCACCGGCAAGAGCTCCGCCCAGCGTAGTATAAAGCGTCTGTTCGCCGACATCATAGAGCGCAGGGTTCACGCTCGCGCCGATCGCATGGCACACCACCAGCACAACAATGGCGACAGGGATCACCGAATACATCCGGATGGCCCGCGCACTCGCAAAGCATCGAAAGTCATGCTCTTTGCATTCTGCAACAAATGCGATAACGAATCCCGAAAGAACGAAGAAGATAACCACCCCTTCTTTCGCACTGTGCGCAATTATATCCGGCATATCGAGACGAAAAACTGCGCCGGTGTGAGCGAAAAATACCAGAAAAGCGGCAAGAAGGCGAAGAATATCGAGAAAGACAGACAGATTTCTACTCAAGATCTTCCCCGCGCTCACCTTGCTTGCCCGGCCCACTTGCACATAGGCGACAAAGCGCGAGGTACAGGCATTTTCGAGCAAAAGCTGTTTTCGGCCTCAGACTAGGTGAGCCGGCAGCGGTCACAACGGAAAGAACATCCGAAATACAGGTGATTACATCCCGGTAGAATAGGCCGGTGGCACGGGATGAAACGAAGCGTCCCGTCGGATAAGCCAACGCGGCGCAGACGGCACCGGCAGGCATCGCAAAGAGGCAGGATTATTAGCCAGTCGGGCCACGCCCGGCACTAATCCAGGCTATAAGCGTAATCCCGACAGTCGCGGGCGGTTCAGCCCTGCACGCGAGCCTTCACAAGGTCATGACGACCAATACGATGCCGCTCCACAGGCAAACACTGATAGCCGCGCCGGCGAGCCAGCCCTGCCACAGAATCGGCTTTGCACCGATACGTACGGGACTTGATGCAACCGAAGTGGTCGGTCGGAAGGGGTGTTGAGGCCTTTGCATAGACCTCTCATAAGCACCAAACTGCCTCCAATCGGTTAACTTCAATCTTGGGGCGCGCCCAGGACTCTTATATCGCGTCAGGCGAGTACCGCCCTCTGATGCAACCGGACCAACGCCTCAAGCCTCTGCAACATGGCATCGCGCAAGCTCTCACGCTTGGCCGCCCGGCTCAGGTACGGCTCGCAAGTCGCCAGTTCGGCCAGTGCTATCGCGGTGCGCTGTGGGCTGAACCCGAGCAGTCGGCGCGCCGCGGGCACATCCTCCAACACCCGTTTGGCCTGCGCTTTCAGGAAGGGTATCCGGGCAGGAGGCGCAATACGGCTGCGGAACTCGCGAAAGGAAGCCTCAGGGTCCAACGGCAGCATCGTGCCGAAAGGCTCTCCCCGTTTACCGAAGCGCAGCAGCGGCATCGGATCGGGCGGGGGCACCAGCGCGATCTCTACATTCAGGTCCAGCGACCGGGTCCAGTCTGCCCACTTGGCAGTCGAGAAATTGCGCGAGACCGCAAATCCTCTCCATGGCACGCCGTAAGCATCGGCCAAAATCGCGCCATGCAGCGATTCGGTAAGCACCAGACGCGCCCCTGCCAATGCGGCGATAACCGTCTCAGGCGCGCCCCTTGGGTCGACGAGATCGAACCCAGCCATCCGCACCGCACGATCCCATCCGGGAAAGGTGATCGTCTCATAATGAGGGACGACAACCGTACTTCCGCTCACCGGAACACTGCCAACTCCGGTGTCTATACCCGTCACCGAACGTCGAAAACGATCAACCAGCGGAGCCAGGATCGCACCATCGGTCAAAGGCCTGTCCGCCGACAATCCCAGCACCTTTGCCGTCACTGGTCCGCGCACGCAGTGATAATGCACGTCCAGTCCATCCCATCGATCGGCAGCCGTATAGCCAGCACCACTGGAGAATACGTGCAGGTGTCGCAGCCGCCCGGGGTCGATCCCTATAATGGTGCCGATGCCAACAAAGGCCTCCCCCCGATCATCGGCTGCATTCTCTTCCTCGAACAGCGAGGGCGCCAGGGTCGGCCAGAGGATCCCGTTGAGGTCATCGCCGAAGTTCGGGACGGCGGGTTCGTAATGCAGCAACTTCACTGAGCGCCTCCAACACGAAGGCGATGAAGCGCCCTCCCCCGGAGATGAACCAAATCCGATTCAACCACCACCAAGTTGAACATCAGCATGGTGCGCCCATGCAACACTTCAGCCCGCACGGAGCACACCATATCCACTCGATACGGCAAAACTTGGCATATGCTGGCCGTCGGAACGGCCGCCGCTGAGGCTATTCGCATCCACTATGAACCGTTCCTTTGGCACCCGACCGCCGCGCGATTGACGACCTCTAGGGGATACGCCTGCTTCCAGCCGCACTTCTCCTGACGAATGTATCCGAACAGAGAAGGTAATAAATCACATAATCGTCCATAACGGACAATACGGAACAAATTTCAACGATTCACGTCACGGAAATACTTGAGCTAGAAAATAATTTAGAATTATAGTGAACGCGGCGAAAATTATTGCTCATCAGAGATAGGCGCTATTAATCTCAATAATACACTTAAATCTCTGAAATTTCCGCCACCACCGGGGATTACTACATATTTTCACTTAGGAGGATGGACATGACAGCTTACAGAGGAACCGAGGGTAGCGACAAAATCGCCGGCAGCGGCGGCAACGACTCCCTCGCTGGCGGCAAGGGCATCGACTATTACTATGGCGGCGCGGGCAACGACGCATTCGTGCTCAAGCTGTCGGACTTCGATCCGGCGCTGAACAACAACGCGTCACTCGGAGCGAAGGCGCAGGATTTCATCTACGATTTCCACGGTGCCGGCGTATACGAAGCAGGGAACAACGACTTCCTCTATCTCTCCGGCTTCGGGGCCGGATCGACGATCACGTTTACGGGATACGGATACAACAGCGCGAGCCCCGGCGGTGACATTCACGCGCAATACTACACAATCCACAGCACCACCACGGGGCTGGACTACGTCGTCGCCGTGGGGTCAACGAACGGCAACCAGCTCAAGCTGGGTGACTATAACTTCTATAACTGACGTCCACGAAGGGCTGCCTTCTTGGTTGAGACCTTCTTGGAATAGTGGGAGAGAGACGTCTCGGCGTCTCTCTTTCGCATCCGGCACAAAGACATCAAGGCATCGCCAGAAGGCATAGCCTGACGTGTACCCTCCCGGACCCAGGCTTTCGCTCCCTCAGATATACGAAAAATTCCCAATGAGCGGGCTACCGCCAAATATTGGGACCAATACCTATACCTATAAAACTGGTTATATATTGCAGTATGCATGGACGCAGGGACGAAAATCCGACATCCGACACCGGATCCACGTAAATTGGTCGCTATTGGACCAGTATCGCGCAATTCGGATCGCAATTGAACGGTTCTTTCTTTGAAGAATGTTGCTGTCCCAGCCAGACTGCCCCGCAAGACATCAGCCATTTACCGAACCGAACAGACACAAGGTTCGAACAGAAAACAGGCGACAAATGCGGATATTCGTGACCGTTCTGTCAATTCTCATCACCGGATGCCTGACATCGGGCTGCGCAAGTAGCGGATCGCTTCCGGAACTGGCCTTGTCGAGCACTGACACCAGCTATGCATTGGGCGCTGGCGACAAGCTGCGCATCACCATCTACGGCGAGGAAAAGCTGACCGGCGAATATCTCGTCGATGGTTCCGGCGCCATTGCGTTCCCGTTGATCGGCGCGGTCCAGGCGAAAGGTCTCACCGCGCCGGCGTTAGCTGACCGCCTCACACGCGCACTCAGCAAGGGCTATATCGACAATCCCAGTGTCGCGATCGATGTACTGAACTTCCGCCCCTATTACATCCTGGGCGAAGTCAACACGCCAGGAGAGCATCCCTTCGTCGAAGGGCTGACCGTGTTCAGCGCGGTCGCCAAAGCGGCAGGCTTCACCTACCGCGCCGATGAAAAACGCGTTTATATCCGCCATAAGGACAGCACTGGCGAAGCCCTTTACCGGCTAGACGGCAACACGCCGGTGCAACCGGGCGACACGATCCGCGTCCTCGAGCGGAAGTTCTAGGGCTGTGCCAAAGATCGCCTTCTACGGCACTGGCTCCTGCCAACTATCAAGTCACGCCGTAGGTCCTTCAGCCTTGTGTATTACGGGCCTACGCACCAGCTTCGCGGTCCTTGCCCTGTCAATTGCCTGGTCTCCCGCAGCGGAGGCCCAGAACATCGGGCCGCTCATCCGTGAGCCGAACGATGTACCCGGTTCCAGGATCATCTCGGAGTATAAGCAGATCGGCTACGATATCGCCGGCTTCCAGGTGCTCCCGACCGTCACTTTCGGCGTGCGCGGTGACGACAACGTGTTCACCCGCACCAGCGTGAAGGAATCCGACAATGTGCTCCAGGCGGAACCGCGCCTGCAACTGCGCAAGCAAAACAGGTTTTACAACATTTCCGTCGGAACCATGGTGCGCACCAGTTCCTACTTGAAGCTTACCAGCCAGGATTCGACTGAATATAGCCTTGAGGGCACTTACACCCTTGGCACCACCAGCCCCAATTCGATCGCGGTGAATGTGGGCTACCGCCGCGAAGCGATCATGCGCGGCACGGTGGAGAACGACCTCGCCGGCGGTGAACCGTTGATGCGCCGCGTCCTCCACGGCTCGTTTACCGGGCGCAAGCAGTTCAACCGGGTTGCGATAGATGCCCAGGTCCTTAGCATACACCAGCGTTACGAAGATCTGGAGGACAGTGCGGGCACTCCGGTCGATCAGCACTTCCGCAACGTCACGCGGTATGGTGTGCAGGGCATCGCATCCTACGAGATCAGCAGCCGCACTGCGATCTTCCTCGGCGTCGAATACGACCGTTTCAACTACGCACTCTCACGCCGTCTAGTGAACCGTGACGCCGAGAACTGGAGCGGGACGGCGGGCGTCCGCTACGAGATCTCACGCCTGATCTATGCTCAATTGGGGTTCGGATACCGCCGCTATAATTTCAAGGACCCGGCGTTTGGCGCCATTGCCGGCCTCGCCGTTTGGGGGCACCTGCGCTACTTTCCCTCGCGCGTACTCGCCGTGCGCGGCAGCATCGAACAGAGCAACACTACCAGCCCCTACGATCTCGTAGGCGCCGTCACGCTGACAACCGCGAAAATCGAAGCGGAATACGAGATGCGGCGCAGCCTGTCCTGGCTCGCTGCGACCAAATTCACACTGGAAGACTACGGCAAGCAGCCTTATTCAGCCCGGCGCTTCGACGTTTCGGCGGGGCCACGCCTACGGTTCAGCCGCTGGCTTTCGGCAAATGCAAGCGCGGGCTACACGCGGCGATTCGTAAACGGTTCCGCACCTTTCGAGCCCTACTCCCAGTTCTACGGCCTAATCTCGGTCACGTTGGCACGATGATGGTAGCGGCCACTTTCGACTTTCATCGACCGGCAATGGCACCCTGCCACCTTCTGGGCGCACTTCCACAAGTATCCAATGGCGTGCTGAACTGGCGGGAACGGGGAGCAATCGCCCTTGCGCTGGTGGCCTGGGTCAGTCTGCGCCGCCTGACCGCCGCGGTCATGCTGTCATTGACCCTTGCGCTTGTTGTCACCCTCTTGCTCTCCGGTACTCTGCTCCCGGGGCAACCGAGCGCAGCATCGCGCTTGATACCGGAACGCCGAGGCCACGCGCTGCCCGGGTACCATGCTGCGCCCGGTACCAATGCGCCGAAAATCGAACCCCTTCTTCTTGCCGATGTCGATCCAAACACCGCCCGCGAACTCAACAAGGCAATCCCTTTCGCCGCACTCGGCACGGACCGCGCTCTGCCGTTTCGCATGCCCCCCGATAGTGCCGAATTCGCCCGCGCGCGGGACTGCCTCGCAAGCGTCGTACTTTACGAAGCGGGCAGCAATCGTGAAAGACAGGCGGCCGTCGCCCAAGTCGTCCTGAACCGCGTGCGCCATCCAGCCTATCCCCATTCGGTCTGCGGCGTAGTCTATCAGGGATCCGAACGCGCGACCGGATGCCAGTTCACTTTCACCTGCGACGGCGCGCTGGCACGGATACCGTCGCCCTCCACGTGGCAGCACGCCCGCGCCACGGCATCGGCCTTCCTCACGGGAGAGACCGATCCGGCCGTCGGCATGGCCACGCATTATCACACCGATTGGGTGCTTCCCTACTGGAGCGCCACGCTCGACAAGATCGCCCGGGTCGACACGCACCTGTTCTTCCGCTGGCGAGGCGATTGGGGACGCCAGCGTGCTTTCACCTCGCCTGTTGACCAGGCAGAACCTTTCGAACCCAAGCTGGCCTTCCTCTCTCCCGCCCATCGCGGGGCAGCCACGTCGCCATCCACGATCATCAGCGACCTCTCGGGCCAAGCCGGTTTGGCACTCGCCCCCGACGCCAAGGACACGCTGAGCCCGCGCGAAGGCGATCATTTCATTTCCATCGACGCCGAAGGTGACGGCGCCAGGTTGGCAATGCTCGGATTGGGGCAGTGCGAGGGACAAGCCTATTGCAAAGTCGTCGGCTGGGACCGCGCTTCGCAAGGCTTCGGCTCACCCCAAAACCCCGTCATTCGCACGGTCGCGTTCCTCTACGTTACCGACAAGCGTACCGGCGTCGAAATCGTCCTTTGGGACTGCGCCCGCTTCAATCGCCCGTCCAACGCACAGTGCCTGTCGGACGCAAACCGTCGCTGGATCAGCTTCAAGGGAGACCTTTCTCATGCTTCCTGAAGTACAATCACTGACAGCTATATGGGAAACTCCCAGGTCTCATCTCAGGGCGATATTCACCATGCCCGCCCATCAATTGCCCCGAACGATGAGCGGCGCGAACATGCCCATGACAATGGCTGCAAAAATACGGACCTTGCGCTGGCTGCCTTTGCTGCTGTGGGCAGGGATGCCTGCTCCGGTATCGGCAGAAACGCTCGGCGAAGCGATGGCCATCGCCTACCAACACAACCCCGGCGTCGAGGCGAGCCGTGCTTCCACCCGCGCCGCCGAAGAACGCGTGCGTCAGGCCAAGGCCCAGTTCGGCCCCACGCTCACCGCCGATGCCAGCTATCGCTACGCCTCGCGCCGCGTCACACAGAGCAGCGTCACCTTACTGCGGCAGGATGGTTTTACGCCGCAATTCTCGCTTTCCCTCGACCAGCCGCTGTTTACTTTCGGCCGGCTTAGCGCCCAGCGAAACATCGCCAAAGCCGGTTACGGTGCATCGGTTGCCGACATGCTCTCCAGCGAGCAGGACCTGATGGCCAACGTGGTTATCGCCTATGCCGCTGTCCTGCGCGATGAGAAACTGGTCGGCATTGCAAAGGAGAATCTTTCGCAACTGACCGAAACACTCGACCAGATCAACGCCCGCTACACCGCACGTTACGCCACTGAGACAGACCTGCAGCAGACCCGCAATCGCATCTTCAGCGGTCAGGCGCAGCTTGAGCTGGCTCAAGGCAACCTGCAAGCCAGCCGCAATACTTACCGCAACATCCTGGGCCACTATCCAGATGCGCTTGTGCCGCTGCCGCAGCTGCCGCCCCTACCGCGCTCAATCGAGGAAGCGCAGGCGATGGGCGCTGTATCCAGTCCCGTGCTCGCATCCGCCCGCTTCGACCTTGCCGCAGCAAAGGGCAGGATCGCGCAGACTCGCGGCAACGCAAGACCTTACGTCGGCATTCAGGGCAGCCTCGCCCGCTCACCACTGACAATCGAAAACGACGATACACGCGAACTTTCCGCGCAAGTGCAGGTGGGGCTCACCGTACCGTTATATTCCGGCGGTCTGCTGTCCGCCCGCATCCGCGAGGCGAAGCAACTGGCAGATGCCGCGACCCAGCAACTGGAACAAACATCGCGAGGCGTCCGCGAGAACATCGCCAGCTACTGGGACCAACTCTCCGCCGCTCGCCGCGCGCTGCCCGCTTACACTCGTGCAGTCACCGCCGCCCAAAGCGCTCTGGACGGCGCGCAGCAGCAGCAGCTTGCCGGACAGGTAACCTCGCTTGACGTACTCGACACCGCGCGCGACCTACTAACTTCTCGTCAGGCGCGGGCGCAGGCCGAAGCCCAGCTCTACGTGCAGCATGCGCTACTACTGGGCGCCATGGGACAATTGCGCGCGGAAAGTTTCGATCCCGGCACTCCGGCGTTCGATCCGGACGTCTACAGCTCTGTTCCCTACGCCGGATTGCCGACCGGGCCGCTCGTCGAGACGCTTGATTCGGTCGCCGTCGACGACAATTTCAAAGTGTCGCCGGTCCAGTTCGAAAACGATGCCGAACCGGGCCACGCAATGGCGCCGGAACCCGAAGGGCAATGACGATGCTGCCCATCCCGCACGGCTACTACACGCCGCTCAACGCTATCAGGAATTGCTAGAATGGATCCGGCCAGAGAAAACCTGTTCGCCGGAGTCCGGGGAATGCTGCAAGCACTGCTTCCCGTCCTGTGGCCAATCCTCGTGTTAAGCGCCGTGTTCAACGTGCTGCTGCTGTCCGGCTCGTTCTTCATGCTGCTGGTTTACGACGACGTGCTGGCCAGTCGCAGCGGCACGACCTTGGCGGGATTGCTACTCATGGTCACTGTCGCCTACATATTCCAAGGCGCCATCGACGTGATCCGCTCTCGCGTGATGCTGCATACCGGCGCTCAGACCGATCGTCGCCTGTGCGACCGGCTCTATGACGTGATCAGCCGTTACGAGCAGGAAGTTGGGCCCCTGCCCTCCGGCGCCGCGCCCGTGCGCGATCTCGATCTCGTGCGCGGCTACATCACGGGTGCCGGTCCCCTTGCGCTGCTGGACCTACCTTATCTCCTCATGTTCCTGTTGATCCTGACGCTGTTCCACTGGGTTCTGGGCCTGGCCACGCTCGCGGGCGTTCTCGTAATGATCGTACTGATGGTTCTGGGGGACCGCCAGACGCGCGGCCCGGCGTTGCAGGCCGCTGCCGTCACCGCCGCGCGTTTCACCATGGCGGAGGATGTGCGCCGCAACGGCGAAGTTCTCAGAGTACTGGGCATGGGCGGTCGTCGCCGTTCCAGTTGGGACACGGTCAGCCTCAGCCTGATCTCCGCGCACGACGAACTGGCCGGTGCTGCGGGCCGAATGCAAGTGATCGGCAAGGCCTTCCGCCTGTTCCTGCAATCCTTCGTGCTGGCCGTGGGTGCCTTCCTCGTCATCGATGGCGATGCAACCGGCGGTGTTATCATCGCCGGCTCGATCCTGAGTGCGCGTGCTCTGATGCCTGTTGAGCAGACGATCGGGCAGTGGAAACCGATGACCGAAGCCAGCCAGGCCTGGCGCCGCCTGACCGTTCTGCTGGAACATATACCCCTTCGCGAAGCGCCGATGCCGCTACCGCGTCCCAAAGCCAGCCTCGAAGTGCAAGGCGTGGTCTGCGGTCCTCCCGGACGACAGAAGGTTACTGCTGCTAACGTTTCGTTTCGGCTTTCGGCCGGAGAAGCGCTTGCAGTGATCGGACATAGCGGATCCGGCAAATCGACACTGATGCGTGCCGTTACCGGCGCCTGGCCGCTACTGCGCGGCGCGGTGAGACTCGATGGCGCATCGCTGGAGCAATGGGACCCGGTGCTGCTGGGCCGCGACATCGGCTACGTGCCCCAAACCATCGAACTTTTCGACGGCACCATCGCGCAGAATATCGCCCGCTTCGACGCTGAAGCCGACCCCGAGGCAATCATCACCGCTGCGCGCGCTGCCGACGTTCACGACATGATCGTGGCATTGTCGGGAGGCTACGAATACATGCTGGGCGGCCCCGGCGGCGGCGGCCTTTCCGCAGGCCAGAAGCAACGCATCGCACTGGCCCGCGCTCTCTATGGCGATCCGTTCCTGATTGTACTCGACGAGCCCAATTCCAACCTCGACGCAGCTGGCGAGGATGCCCTTGTCGAAGCTGTGCGCGCAGCCAAGCAACGCGGCGCGATAGTGATCATAGTCGGCCACCGTCCCACCGTCTTCGCCCATGTCGATCACATCATGATCATGGCCGATGGCCAGCTCATGCAAATGGGCGAGCGTACCGAGATGCTCAAACGCATCAATTTCAACCCGGCGCCGCAATCTCCCCCCACCCCGCCAGCAGAGTAAAGCGCCTTGTCCAACCAGATCGTCATCCAACCCGGAACCGTTCCCGTCCTTTCCAGCACATACGCGCCGGAAAAAAGTCTGCATAAAGAAGTACGTACAGGCATGTTCCTGTGCGGCACACTGGTTTTCGGGCTTGGCGGAATGGCGGCTTTCCTGCCGATGACCGGCGCGGTGATCGGGCCCGGCGAAGTCACCGTTTCCACATATGTGAAGGAAATCGGCCATCCCTCGGGCGGCGTCGTCGCCGACATCATGGTGCGCGATGGCGCCCATGTGAAAAAGGGGCAGGCGCTGATCCAGCTTGATTCGACAGTCAGCGGCGCCGCGGCGAATTACACCGGCGAGAATGTGGACCAACTGCTCGCCCGTGCCGCGCGATTGACGGCGGAGCGGGACAATTCTGCAGGCGTCGCTTTCCCTGCCGAACTCACACGCCGGGCCAGCGATGCCAACATCGCCGCCTTGATGGAGCAGGAACGCAAGACCTTCCTCCTGCGCCGCGATACGCGCCGATCTATGGCTGCGCAGCTGGGGCAACGGATCAGCCAAGCCCAGGCCGATGTCGCCAGTTCACGTACTAAGGCGCAAAGCTTCACCGATCAAGCGACGCTCATCAACGACGAACTCGATGCCACGCGTAAGCTTTACGAAAAGCGCTACACCACGCTCGACCGCCTGAATGCCCTGGAACGCTCAGCCTCAGGACTCACAGCTGAGGCGGGCAGCGCCCGCGAAAGCGCGGTGTCCGCCGCCGCACGCATCGGTGAACTGCGCCTGCAGATGGGATCGATCGAAGCGGAAGCCCGCAGCACGGCCGCCGCCGAACTGATGGACGTCCAGGCGCGTGTCAGTGAACTGCGCCGGGCCCAAGTGGCCGCCGACGACAGCTACGAACGTGCGGTAATCCGCGCCCCGCAGGCCGGCGTGGTCGACAAGCTCGCCTATCGCACCGTGGGAGGTGTCGTTCCTGCAGGGCAAACTATCCTCGAGATCGTGCCCGACGATGACAACATGATCGTCGAGGCGACCATCTCGCCCGTGGATATCGACCAGGTGCATGCAGGCCAGAAGGCCACGGTGCGTTTCAGCGCCTTCTCCACCCGGACGACGCCGGAACTGATCGGCACGGTCACGCATGTCTCCGCTGACCGGACCGACGACAAGGCAACCCGCAGCGCATTCTACCGAGTCACCGTTGCGCTCGACAGGGGTGAGATTGCCAAACTGGGCGAATTGCGGCTGAGGCCAGGAATGCCGGCAGAAACTTTCATCCAGACCGGCCGACGCACCATGCTCAGCTACATCCTCAAACCCCTGTCCGATCAGTTCAACCGCGCATTCCGCGAGGGTTGAGCAGCTCCGAAAGGGCCTATTACAAGGCAAACGAAACGTGTTCCGGCCGGTTTTAGCGGATAGGTTTACCCTTCGCTTCAAATGGTCTCCGCACGAACCGCGCCAAACCCCGCCGTTCAAAGCGAGGCCCTGCGCGTTTGCAGGACAAAGCTTTGCTCCGGACTGCTCCGGCCCGTTGTCAGCCCAAGTACATCACTGACATTCAGCGATTCGGATGAAAGACATCAATCTCACTTCCGCCGAAGTGCGCCAATCGATTGTATCGAGTCCAAAATTGATCGGGATCGGACGCGCCATACTTAAGTGGAAAAAACGAATGATCCAGTTTGAAGCATTAATTTTCCGCAGCATCCATAACGGATGCGTTCCCATACCACCTGATCAACGGATTTCTGCGCGCGCGCTCTTCAAAAATGAAACGCAGCTAGATGAATAGATTGTAATCGGACAGATTATTCATACCGCACTGCAACAAGGACTTATTGACGACTCTTTAACTTGTATTACCATGCAATCAACCAATAAGGGTTGCCCGGTGCCACGCAAATTTCCGTTACCTCACAGATGGATGGATCGATGGAAGCTCTCTCGACTCATTATGGTGACACGGTGGGGAACAGGGCTGCGGCACCTTTCACCGTTTACCAGGACCTCCACGGCCGCGGCGCTGCCGGGACCATAAATGTTACACCATTCATTCCCCTTCAGCCGGGGAATGAAGCAGGCCTTGTCAAATCCGAATGCACAGTTGCACGGGCTACGCCCAGTGGACGTGTTTTCGATGTTATCGTCGCGCTCCTTGCTATCCTGGTGTTCCTTCCGTTCCTGATCCTGGCCGCGATTGCGATCAAACTATCCGCGCCCGGACCCGTCCTATTTGTACAGCGACGGGTCGGGTGCGACGGCAAGCTGTTTCCCTGCCTCAAGTTCCGCAGCATGGTGGTGAACTCGCAGGAAGTGCTGAATGCCGTCCTTGAATCCTCACCGGAAGCGCGTATCGAATGGGAGCGCGACCAGAAGCTGCGCAGCGATCCGCGGATCACACCGATCGGTGCGATCCTGCGGAAAAGCAGTCTCGACGAACTGCCCCAACTATTTAACATCCTTGTCGGCCACATGAGCATTGTCGGGCCTCGCCCGATCATCGAAGCGGAAATCCCCCGGTATGGACAGCGCTTCAACGCCTATTGCTCAGTGCGCCCCGGCCTAACCGGCCTTTGGCAGGTCAGCGGCCGCAACGAGGTTTCCTATGAAGCCCGCGTCCGGCTCGATGGGCTCTATGCCCTGCGCAAGTCCATGCTCTACGATCTGTCGATCTGCCTGCGCACTGTTCCTGCTGTATTGGGCTCACGCGGGGTTTACTGAGCAATGCGGCTTTTATTACCGGGGATCGAAGTAACCAGACAATGACCGCAGAAGCCACGTCGAAGCAACCTGTCAATTTTCATACGGCTACGGCCCTTCAAAAACCGGAACATCCTGCCATCCGCAGCGGCGGGCCGCGCGCGTCAGCGCGGGAAGCTATGGAACGGGCTATCTTCCTTGCCCGCAAGCTGCACCACCGGGTCGTAGGCTCGGCTTCCGGCAACGAAAAGAAAACTTCAGCTGTTGATGAGCATCTCCCTGATTGTCAGGGGTCCATAATCGCCGTGAAATAGGGCCGCCTTATCGGCCGATCTCGACGCGTCGTGCGCTCCGGTCGATGCGAAAGGCGAAGGGGACGTTCTGATCCTCAGCCGCGCAACTGAGCCAGCCATCACCTGCCCTCTCCCAATCGGCGACGGTCATTTCATCGCCTTCGCGAGTGAGCCAACGGACCGGTTCGGGAATACGATCATAACAGGACAGGTGTGCCGCTCGCTCTGCCGAAAGGCCGGCTACATGATCTTCCAAATCTTGATCGCGGCCCGCCCAGTCAACCCAGCCGATCTCATTATCCTGACAATAGGCATTGTTATTACCCTGCTGGCTACGGCCAAATTCGTCGCCAGCGGTAAGCATGACCGTGCCCGACGAGGCAAAAAGAGTGCCAAGCAGAGCTTTGAGATCAGACCTGCGCGCGGCGATCACGGCTCCATTTTTGCTCGGCCCTTCGAATCCATTGTTCCAGCTGAAGTTTTCGCCGTGTCCGTCACGGTTTTCTTCGCCATTTGCCCAGTTGTGGCGCTGCTCGTAGGCAACCATATCGGCCAATGTGAAGCCATCGTGGGCGGAAAGAAAATTGACCGAGCGGCACCCCACATTCGTTGACGGTCCGAATACATCGGATGACCCGGCAAGACGCGTTGCCAGAGCGCCTATCCCCCCCTCACCTTTCCAGAACCGGCGAACATCGTCACGGAAGCGGTCGTTCCATTCCAGCCAATTCTCGGGGAATTGGCCAAGTTGATAGCCCCCCGGCCCAATGTCCCAAGGCTCGGCAATGAATACCCGGTCGGCCAGAAGCGTGTCAGCGGCAATCTCGGCGAAAATTGGTGCGGCGGGGTCGAAGCCGGGACCTCTCGCCAGGATCGGAGCGAGGTCGAAGCGGAATCCGTCTATGCCACAATGTGCGACGAAATGGCGCATCGTATCTAAAGTCAGACGGCGTACCGCAGGGTTCGAAAAATCCAGCGTATTGCCGCAGCCGGTATCGTTGATCAGCGTGCCGTCAGCCGCAATCGAATAGGCAGCATTGTCCAGACCGCGCAGGGATAAGACGCCGCCCGCCGTATCGCTCTCGCCCGAGTGGTTGAACACGAGGTCGAGCAGCACCCCGATCCCCTCGGCGTGAAGCGCCGCGGCAGTGTCGCGCATTTCGGCAATGCCGCCCGGACACAGGCTGGGGTCAAGCGCCATCATGGCGACTGGATTGTAGCCCCAGGAATTGACGAGACCAAGCGGCGGCAGGTGACGCTCGTCGATCCATGCGACTATCGGCATCAGTTCGACGGCGGTGACCTTGAGCTTCTTCAAGTGGGCAAGGACCGCCGGGTGGGCCAACGCAGCTACGGTGCCGCACAGGGACTTCGGCACGTCTGGGTGCAGCATTGTGAATGCACGCACGTTAAGTTCGTAGACAAGGCCGCCGCGGGCAAAGCGGGGTGGCTCTGGCTTCAGAGGGACAAGCGGTGCAGGTACGACTGCGCACGGGACGATATCTGCCGTATCCTCCCCGAAGCGAGCCAGACGTGGATTCTGCACGAAGCGGCGGTCCAATGCGACGGCGTAGGGGTCTACCAGCAGCTTGGCCGGATCGAACCACAACCCTTTGCGCGGCGCCCATTCACCCGCGGCGCGATAGCCGTAGCGAGTACCTGACAAATCGCCGGGCAGCGCGATAGTCCAGTCCGGTCCGGTTCGTTCCATCAGGTAGCGGGTTTCCAACTCTCCCTCAAAACGGCAGAGCCATACCATGTCCGCATGGGGCGAGCGTACTGTGAAGCGGGTCTGCCGCCCTTCAACATGCGCGCCAGGCTGGGTCATCCGATCAGCGCGGCATAGAGGTCGGCGTAAGCCTTCCCGCTGGCCTTCCACGAGAAGTCGCACTTCATTGCGTTCTTCTGGAGGCGCTCCCACACTTCCGGCTGATGATAGAGCGATACGGTGCGGGTAAGCGCAGCAGCGAGACCATCATAGCTGACACCGTCAAACTGCACCCCGGTTGCACAGCCCGCTGCGAGGGCGGCGGGGTTGGCGTCAATCACCGTGTCGGCAAGGCCGCCGGTGCGGGCAACCACGGGCAGACATCCATAAGCCAGGCCGTAGAGTTGAGTCAGACCGCAAGGTTCAAAACGCGAGGGGATGAGTATCGCGTCGCCGCCTGCCTGCATCCGGTGCGAAAGCGCCTCGTCATAGCCTACGCGAATACCGATGCGGCCGGGATGACGAGCGGCGGCCTCGAACAGATCGCGCTCGATCGCGGCATCGCCCGAGCCGAGGAGCGCCAACCGCCCGCCGATGCCGACGAGATGGTCGATCACTTCCAGCAGAACGTCCATACCCTTCTGCCAAGTCAGGCGGGTAACAACGATGAACAGTGGCCCTTCCCCTTCATCAAGGCCGAATTCAACCTCAAGCGCGCGCTTGTTGGCGCGGCGCTTATCGAGCGAGCGGTGACTGTAGCGAACGGCCAACGAAGAATCGGAGGCCGGATCCCACACTTCGGCGTCGATACCGTTGAGGATACCGTGAACCGCGCCACCGCGTTCCACGATCACACCTTCGAGACCCATGCCGAAGGTAGCTGAACGTATCTCGCGCGCATAAGTCGGGCTGACGGTGGTGATCGCATCGGCGCTGGCAAGGCCTGCCTTCAGCATGCCTACGCCGCCGTGGTACTCGACGCCGTCGAGGGCCCAGGCCTCAGGCGGGAGGCCCAGTTGAGGGAAAACCTCAGGACCGGACCAACCCTGGAAAGCCATGTTGTGAATGGTGATGACAGAAGGCGTACGACTGGCGCCGTGAGGCGCGAAGCGCAAGTAGGCAGGGGCCAGCGCAGCCTGCCAATCATGCGCGTGAACGAGATCGAAACTCTGCGGCTTGCCCCGTTTGACCACGGCACCGCCCGCAATGTCAGCTGCGGCGCGGCCGAGCGCGGCAAAACGCTGCCAGTTGTCGGCCCAATCACGGCCTGCTGCATCGGAGTAGGGAGCGCCTTCACGGGCGTAGAGCGCCTGAGCATCGAGCACCAGTAGCGGGTGGCCGCCTTCCAGTGTGCCGGAGAGCAGGCGCGCCGGGGTTCCGACCAGCGCGTCCCAGGCGTGGACCGTTCTCGGCCGATTCAACGCCGCGAGCACCGAGGGGTAGCCGGGCAGCAGCGTCGTCGTCTCCACCCCATGCGGGGTAAGCGCGCCCGGGAGCGCACCGACGACGTCGGCGAGCCCGCCGGTCTTGACCAGCGGGACTGCTTCCGAAGCGACCGAAAGGACCTTGATCGTCATGCCATCATCACAGCGCCAGTCGCTCTATCATCGGTTTGGTGATGAGGCACACGCCGTTGTCCGTGCGGCGAAAGCGGCGTGCATCGAGTTCTGGATCTTCGCCCACTACCAGTCCTTCGGGAATCCGCACGCCTGAATCGATGATGACGCGGCTCAGGCGCGCACTGCGACCGATGTTGCAATAAGGCAGGATCACGGCCTCTTCCACGCATGAAAAGCTGCCCATCTTGACGCCCGTCATCAGCAGCGAGCGCCGAGCCAGGGCGCCGGAAACGATGCAATCATTGGAGATCAGCGAGGAGATCGCATGCCCCCGCCGCCCTTCCTCGTCGTGGACGAACTTGGCGGGCGCGGCGACCACCGCATCGGACCAGATCGGCCACTCACGGTCGTACATGTCGAGCTGAGGCACCGTGTCGGTAAGGTCGAGGTTGGAATCGAAATAAGCGTCGAGCGTCCCCGCATCGCGCCAATATTCGCCGATTTCCTCGGCTGCGCGGATGCAGCTGTCCGTGAAGCGGTGGGCCTGGGCCTTTCCGTGCTTGACGATGTAGGGGATGATGTCCCCGCCAAAGTCGCGCTTGCTATCGGGATCGGCGGCATCGCGGCGCAGCTGGTCGAACAGGAACTCGGTATTGAAGACGTAGATGCCCATGGACGCGAGCGCCATGTGCTCCTGCCCCGGAATGCCCGGAGGATCGGCGGGCTTTTCTACGAAGGCAGTAATTCGGTCTGCCTCGTCGACGTGCATGACACCGAATTCCGTCGCTTCCATACGCGGCACCACGAGGCAGCCCACGGTAACATCCGCACCCGAGTTGACGTGCTGCTGCAGCATCAGCTCGTAATCCATCTTGTAAACATGGTCGCCCGCCAGGATCACCATATACTTGGGATCGTGGACCGCGATAATGTCGATGTTCTGGTAGACTGCGTCGGCCGTGCCTTCGTACCATAACAGTTCGGAGATGCGCTGGCTGGCGGGCAGAATGTCGAAACTCTCGTTACGCTCGGGGCGCATGAAGTTCCATGCACGCTGCATGTGACGGATCAGGCTATGCGCCTTGTACTGCGTGGCGACGCCGATACGGCGAATGCCCGAGTTAATGGCATTCGACAGCGCGAAGTCGATAATGCGCGCCTTGCCGCCGAAATAGACCGCAGGCTTGGCACGGTTGTCGGTCAATTCCTTGAGGCGGCTACCGCGCCCGCCGGCAAGGACATAGGCCATGGCATCGCGCGCCAGCGGCCCAGACGGTGTTCTCATCGTTCGCTCTCCATTAGCCGCATCCGCCGCGCCTGCCGTTGATTGTTACCGTTACTGCGCCGGTGCTCACCCGGCATATTCGAGCATAATTGTCGCGAGTGGCGGCAGCGTGACCGTGGCGTGCCCGTCGGCCGCTTTAACCTGGCCCATGTTGCCTTTGCCGGTGCCGCCATAATGCCGCGAATCGCTGTTGAGAATCTCGTTCCACTTGCCCGCCAGCGGGAGGGGCACCTCGTAGTTGGTGTGCATCGTTGGCGTCATGTTGGCGATCACCGCCACCGGGCTCACTCCCGGCGCTTTGCGCAACCAGGCGAAGACGGAATTCTGGGCGTCGTCGACTACGAGCCATTCGAAGCCGTCGCCTTCGCAGTCACCTGCGTGAAGTGCTGGCTTCATCCGGTAGAGACGGTTCAAATCTTTCACCAAGCTACGCACGCCCTCGTGCGCTGGAGCAGCGAGCAGGTCCCAGTCGAGAGCGCGCTCCTCGCTCCATTCGCGGCGTTGTGCGAATTCCTGGCCCATGAACAACAGCTTCTTGCCGGGATAGCCCCACATGAACGCGTAATACGCGCGAAGGTTCGCGAACTTCTGCCAGTCGTCGCCGCTCATCTTGCCGAGAAGCGAACCCTTGCCGTGAACCACTTCGTCATGGCTGAGCGGCAGGACGTAGTTTTCCGAGAAGGCGTAGACGAGCCCGAACGTCAGATCTTCATGATGATAGCGCCGATGCACCGCATCGCGCGCCATGTAGCGCAGCGTGTCGTGCATGAAGCCCATGTTCCACTTGAATCCGAAGCCGAGCGCGGTCTCTTTTCCCTTTCCGTCGCCTTCATAGGCGGGCTGGGTGACACCGGGCCATGAGGTGGATTCCTCCGCCATCGTAATGAAACCGGGGTGTTGGCCGTAGAGCGCGCGGTTGGTGGCGCGCAGGAACCCCACCGCCTCCCAATTCTCGCGCCCGCCTTCCTGGTTGGGTATCCACTCGCCAGCTTTGCGCGAGTAATCGCGATAGAGCATCGAGGCGACCGCATCCACGCGCAGGCCATCGACATGGTACCGCTCAGCCCAGAAAAGCGCGTTGTTGAGCAGGAAGCTCTGCACTTCGCGGCGGCCAAAGTTGTAGATCAGGGTATTCCAGTCAGGCTGGAAGCCGAGGCGGGGGTCTTCGTGTTCGTAAAGCGCGGTGCCGTCGAAGCGGACCAGACCATGGTCGTCCTTCGGAAAATGCGCAGGCACCCAGTCGAGCAGCACGCCTATGCCGGCGCGGTGGGCGCCGTCCACGAAACGGGCAAAGCCGGCCGGCTCGCCAAAGCGCGAGGACGGCGCAAACAGCCCGGTCGCCTGATAGCCCCACGACGGGTCGTAAGGATGCTCGCTGATCGGCAGGAATTCGATATGGGTAAAGCCCATCTCGACGACGTAAGGGATGAGTTGGTCCGCCATCGCGTCCCAGTCGAGGAACCAGTTCCAGCGGTCGCGCCGCCACGATCCGGCGTGGACCTCATAAATCGAGATCGGCACCTTGCGCGCATCGACCGAGGCCCAATGCGCACGGTGGCCCTCGTCCCCCCAGTCGAGCTTGGCGGGCACGGCAGTCATAGAGGCATTATTCGGCCGGATTTCCGCCATGAAGGCAAAAGGATCGGCTTTCAGCGGCTGCACGGAGCCATCGGCACCGACGATATGGTATTTGTAAGCGCGGTAGTCGGCGATGTCCGGGATGAAGATTTCCCAGACGCCGATGTCGGTGCGGCTACGCATGACATGGCGACCTGCGTCCCAGTCGTTGAAATCACCCACCACGCTGACGAGCATGGCGTTGGGGGCCCAGACCGCGAAATGGACGCCCGATGCACCCTCGTGCTTGATCAGGTGCGCGCCCAGTTTGTCGAACAGGCGAAAATGCGTGCCTTGTGCGATCAGCAGGTCGTCGATGGGGCCCAGCACCGGGCCGAAGGTATAGGGGTCGGTAACCAGCCAATCGCTGCCGCGCGCAGTACAACGGTAGCGGATCGGCTGCGGTTCGATGCTCAGACGGGTCTCGAACAGGAAGCGATCGTCCACTTTGTCGAGCGTGCCGAGGCGGTCGCCGTCAAGGCTGAACGCCTCGACCGTCTCCGCGCCCGGCAGGATCGCGCGCAAGGTAGTCCCTTCAGGTCCGGGATGGGTGCCGAGCAGCGAGAACGGGTCTGCGTTGGTTCCTTGAAGCAGGGATTCGATGGCGTTTTCCGATGGCTTCACAGAACTTTCCAGATGTCCTTGGCATATTCACCGATAGTCCGGTCCGAAGAAAACCACCCGACATTGGCAATGTTCCTGATCGCCGAAGTGCGCCAGCCGGCAGCGTTCTCCCAGCGCGCGTCGACCTGCCGCTGCGCGGCGGCATAGGCATCGAAATCGGCGGCGCACATAAACCAGTCATGGTCGTAGATGCCGTTCACGAGGCCCTCGTACCGCCCCGGATCGTCGGGCGAAAACACGCCTGAGGAAATAGCCGTGAGCGCCTGCGCCAGTTCGCGCGAGCCTTCGATGACTTCGCGCGGGTTGTAACCTTCGGCGCGCTTGGCGGCGACTTCCTCGGCGGTGAGGCCGAAGATCACGATGTTGTCGTCGCCGACGTGGTCCTTGATCTCGACGTTGGCACCGTCGAGCGTGCCGATGGTGAGCGCGCCGTTCATCGCAAACTTCATGTTGCCGGTGCCCGAGGCTTCCATGCCGGCAGTAGAAATCTGCTCCGACAGGTCGGCCGCGGGGATGATCCGCTCAGCCAGGCTGACATTGTAGTTGGGCACATAGACCACCTTCAGCAGCCCGCCGACGGAAGGATCGGAATTCACGCGCCGGGCGATGTCGTTGGCCAGTTTGATGATAAGCTTGGCGTTGTGATAGCTGGGCGCCGCCTTGCCGCCGAAAATCTTCACGCGCGGCACCCAGTCACGTTCAGGGTGGCTGCGGATTTGGTCGTAGAGGGCGACCGTCTCGATCAGGTTGAGCAGCTGGCGCTTGTATTCGTGGATGCGCTTGATCTGGACGTCGAACAGCGCGTCGGGATCGAGGCGGATGCCCATGGTCTTGCGGATATGCTCCGCCAGCGCGACCTTGTTCGCGCGCTTCACCTCACCGATACGCTCGCCCAGCGCGGCATCTTCTGCCAGCGGGTTGAGGTCGGTGAGCCTGGCGGCATCATCGAGGAAATCCGGGCCGATGGCGTCCTTGATTACCGTGGTGAGGCCCGGATTGCACTGCTGCAGCCAGCGCCGGGGCGTGACGCCATTGGTCTTGTTGTTGATCCGCGTGGGGTACAGCGCATGGAGATCGGCGAAGACCGTCTCCTTCATCAGGTCGGTATGCAGCGCAGCGACCCCATTGATCGAATGCGCGCCCACGAAAGCCAGGTTCGCCATGCGCACGCGGCGTTCCCCGCTCTCGTCGATGAGCGAGATCGCGGCGATCTGCGCGTCGGTGCAGCCCGCCTTGCGCGCTTCACGCAGGACGCGGCTGTTTATCGCGTAGATGATCTGCATGTGACGTGGCAGCAGCCGTTCGAACAGCGGCAGCGGCCAAGTTTCCAGTGCCTCGGGCAGCAGGGTGTGGTTGGTGTAGGAGATGGTGTGCTTGCACACCTCCCAGGCCTCGCCGAACTCAAGCCCGTGGACGTCGACCATCAGGCGCATCAGTTCCGCCACCGCCACCGAGGGATGCGTGTCGTTGAGCTGGATCGCAGCCTTTTCCGGCAGGGTGCGGATATCGCCGGTGTACTGGACATGGCGGCGCACGATGTCCTGGATCGATGCGGCGGTGAAGAAATACTCCTGCCGCAGGCGCAGTTCCTGACCGGACTGGCTGGAATCAGCCGGGTAAAGCACGCGCACGAGGCTTTCGGCGCGCATTTGCTCGGCCAAAGCGCCAAGGTGGTCGCCGGCGTTGAAGGCGTCCAGCTTGAGCGGGTCGATCGGGTTCGCGGTCCACAGGCGCAGGGTGTTCACGCGCTTGCCCTTCCAGCCGACGACGGGGGTATCGACTGCGGTCGCTTCCACCTTCTCGGCCGGATTCCAGATCACCCCGTCGCCCTGCGCGGCAACTTCACCGCCGAAGCCGACGAGGTAGGTGCTTTCCACCCGCTCGAATTCCCAGGGATTGCCATGGGCCAGCCAGGTTTCGGGCAATTCGACCTGCCAGCCATCCTCGATACGCTGGCGGAACATGCCATTAACGTAGCGGATACCGTAACCGTAGGCCGGGATGTCGAGCGTGGCGAGGCTCTCCATGAAGCAGGCCGCGAGGCGCCCGAGGCCGCCGTTACCCAGCGCTGCGTCAGGCTCCATCTCTTCCAGTTCGGCAAGGTCAAGGCCGTGGGCGGCGAGCGCTTTTTCCATTTCGCGCGTCATCCCCATATTGGACAGGGCATCGCGCAGCAGGCGGCCGATCAGGAACTCCATCGAGAGATAATAAACGCGCTTGCCGCCGGCATCGTAAGTACGCCGCGTGGATTCGAACCAGGGGTCGATGATCTCGTCGCGCAGCGCGTAGATCGCGGCGCGATACCAGTCATGCTGCTTTGCCGCACGTTCGTCCTTGCCTACACGGTTGCGCAGGACGCGCATGATGTGTTGGTCGAAATCGGACGGCGCTGGCTGGGTGTCGCACACGGGTTCGCTGGCCACGAGAACTCTCCTTGACAAGTCGCCGCGAGCGCCGTTTTCGGCGCGCCCGTGACGACGCCGGTTATCGCCAGGTCAGGGGGCGACTTCCCCCCTCTCCCACTCTTCAGCGTCATGGCTAGCACAGGGTAGCGGGGCGGCAAGTGTCATTGTGCAGTGCCGCAATATTTTAGTCGGCCGCGGCGACATACGTATCGGCGCCCCGAACTCGATCCGGGATGGCAAGCGGCAAATGCGCCCGGAGCGAGCGAAAAAAAGGCCGGGGCAGCAAGCAGCCCCGGCCTCCCTGCATGGACCCTAGCGGTCCTCCTCCCAGGTGCAGTCCTTGATCTCGATGCCCATTTGCGTGACCAGATCGCGCATACCCAGAATATCGAAAAGCACTTCGCCCTCGCCGATGCGGCGACGAAATTCGACTTCTTTGGCGGCGCGCGCCTCGGCGTTGCAGACGGCGAGTTCCAGCAGCCCCTGCGGAATCACCAGCACACCGTCCGAGTCGCCTACGATCACATCGCCCGGCTCGATCAATACCCCGTCGACGACCAGCGGGACGTTTACTGCTGCCGGCCCGCGCTTCTTGGGATGCTCGACCGAGACGGCGGTGGACCAGACCGGATATCCCAGTTCCCGGATCGCATCGACATCCCGCGTGGCGCCGTGGACGACAGTGCCGACGATCCCCTTCTTCTTTGCGAACGTGCAGGCCACATCGCCCCACAAGGCACCCTGATGCCCGCCGCCATTGGTCAGGACCAGCACGTCGCCCGCCTGCGCGGTGTAGAGCGCAGCGTGGATAGCGAGATTGTCGCCGGGGAAATTCCATGCGGTCACTGCCGGACCGCAGACCTTCTGACCTGGACCGATCGGCGTCATCGCCGGACTCATCAGGCACATGCGCCCGGCAATCTCGCCAAGCCCTTCGTGCAAGTCGGCGACTGCGAACTTCGCTGCGCGTTCCAGCAAGGTCGGGTCGGGACGGTTGATCCTGCTGTAGATCACGGATTTAACAGGCACGGTCACGGCAGAACCTCCGGGTTGAGCAGGGTTGCGGGAATCTCGCCCCGGCTGATGGTCTCGATCACGGCCGCGACGTTCAGGGCCATGTCCTTCATTCCTGCCTCGGTCACGCCGGCGACGTGGGGCGAAAGGAGGCAATTGGGCAGGCCGAAAAGCGGGTGATCGGCGGCGGGCGGTTCAGCCTCGAACACGTCGATCCCGGCTCCGGCGATCTGACCACAGCGCAGGGCCTCGGCCAGCGCCGCCTCGTTGACGATGCCCCCGCGCGAACAGTTCACGAGGATCGCATGCGGTTTCATAAGCCCCAGTTCGACAGTATCGATCAGGCCCCGCGTGCTTTCGGTCAACGGCGTGTGAATGGATACGATATCGCGTGAGAGGATACCGGCGAGATCCATCGGCCTGACCCCTGCTGCACGAATGTCCGCATCCGATAGCATCGGGTCAAAGGCGGCAACGTCCGCCCCGAAGCCCGCCCCGCAGATCTTCGCGACATGGCGGGCGATCCGGCCAAAGCCGATCAGCCCTACTGTCGCGGCGGTCAGGTCGCCCAGGCGAATGCCCCAGCGCTCGTCCCAGCGGTTCTCCCGCACCAGCGCATCCATGGACGGAGTGCGGCGCAGCAGGCCAAGCATCATTGAAACCGCGCCCTCGGCGACGGCCGTGGAATTGTTGCCACCGGGCGTGTTGGCAACCATCACCCCTTGAGCGCTGGCGGCGGGAATGGCGATATTGTCCACCCCTGCCCCGTGCTTCACGATGGCCTTGAGACGCGGCATCGCTCCGAAGATCGCGGGACCGAGCGGGCTTGTGCGGATGACGATCACGCTAACCTCGGCAAGGCGCGGATCATCCCGCCAGCCAGCAGCGCCGATCACCTCATGCGCCGAGGCGATACGTTCCACCCCGGCGGGATGGATTGGATCAATTATGCAGACGAGTTCACGGGAACCCATCGATTTTCCTCTCCACAAACCCAATCATGTATACGATATGGCGATATTGTACGTGACACTGTCGTGAAAGGGCTTTGCCTGACGGTCAAGGCGTAATAGGGCTGCGGGGAACAAACATGTATCCGATCCGGGCTTTCTCCGTCCGGGCGATGCCTTTGAGGAGAGAGCGATGTTCGCTGCCCCGCCCGCCGTCATGGCCGAGGTCTTCTGCCGCATTCCCGACAAGTTCCGTCGCTTCGGCGAGACCACCGAATGGGCGCAGGTCCAGCTTCACGGCGCCGCCGCGCCGGTCTTCCTCGAAGGGCCGGTATTCGATGCGGCGGGCAACCTGTGGGTGACGGATATTCCCTGGGGCCGGCTGTTCAGAATAAGTCCCGACGGGGAGTGCGAGGTCGGCTTCGAATACGATGGCCAGCCTAACGGCATGAAGTTCCTCGCCGATGGCCGCCTGCTCGTAGCCGACCATCACAAGGGCATGGTCATCTGCGACCTTGCCACCGGAAAGACGGAACCGTGGTTCGAGCGCTATCTGCTGGAACCGTTCTTGGGCTGCAACGACTTGACAATCGCGAAGAACGGGGACGTATGGTTCACCGATCAGGGCCAGTCAGGCTGGCAGAACCCCAACGGCCGCCTGTTCCGCGTGCAGGCCGGGACCGGCCGACTGGAACTGATGCTGGACAAGATTCCCAGCCCCAATGGCCTCATCCTCAACAGGGCCGAAACGGCATTATACCTCGCCGTCACCCGCGCCAATGCCGTATGGCGCTGCCCGCTGGTCAAGGCCGGGCCGAATGGCGAACTCGTGATTTCGAAAGTCGGGACATATATCCAGCTGTCAGGGGGCTCCGGGCCTGATGGACTGACCATCGATGCAAACGACAACCTCGTAGTGTGCCACGTCGGCTTTGGCGTGGTCTGGCTGTTCTCCGACCGAGGTGAGCCGCTACTGCGCATCGACGTGCCGGAAGGCCGGTACACCACTAACGCAGCTTACGGCGGACCGGACAACAGGTGGCTGTTCTTCACCGAGTCCAGCACCGGCACGATCTACAAAGCGGAAATGCCGACTCCGGGGCGTGAGGTGTTTACCACCAGCGCGTAGATGAGCGCCCCGAATCGGAAAGACACTTGCAATTTCGCGCGTGAAAGCAGATTATGCTGCGATGCACAATCGACAAGAATATACCTAGGCAATCCTGATGAACGACCCGCGCCTTAAGCTGTTAGAGGCTATCGCCCACAAGAAAATCGTTGCGGCGTCCTATAATGGCGCCACCATCAGGCTTGCCCCTCATTTGCTTTTCCAGCGCCATGGAGACTTGTTTCTCAGCGCGCTGAACTTGAGCAAAAACTGGCGGTCTGAAGACGAAAAGCAACTTGGTCAGTTCAAGCTGGCTGGCCTGGCCACGCTCGAACTGATCGACGAGAATTTTACTCCGCTACCCTCGTACGAGGCGCAGCCGCCCAGATCCGACGACGTTCTCGTACTCGGCGTGTAAAGCGCAGCACCACCAAATGCCGCTTTAGCCGGCAACGAGGCCGGCCGCCGCGATACCGGCCAGCGCGGCCTCCTCATCCTTGTCCGACAGGTCCCCGCTGACGCCAATGGCGCCGAGAAGTACTCCGCGCTCGTTCTTGACCAGTACACCACCCGCCGCCGGTATCAGCTTGCCGTGCCAGGCGGCGGAAAGCGCGGCCATGAACTGGGGACGTTCTGCGGCCATGTCGCCGAGTTTGCGACTGGAGACACCCATGGCCAGCGCCCCGGCCGCCTTGCCGCCCGCTACATCCGGCCTGCCGTAGGCGGAACCATCCTCGCGCTCCATGGCGACGAGATGTCCGCCCGGGTCGAGGACGACGACGGTGAGCGGGTTGAGCCCCATGTCCCTGCCGCTGGCGCGGGTCCCGCCGATGAGAGCGCGGGCCTGTTCGAGGCTGATCATGCAGGCAGTCCTTGTCCGGTCGAAACTATCTTATCCCTAGACCGCGAGTACCCTGCTATTCAAGCACTCAATGTATACGATGCGGACGCCTAACCCGCTTCGTCCGGACTACCTGCACTGGCATTGGCCAGCAGGTGTCCATAGCGCACGAGCCCGATACGAGTGCGACGGATGTGCATGACGAGCGCCGCCTGTGCGGTCTCGACTTCCCTGTTGGCCACGGCATCGTAAAGCAGTTGATGCTCGATATCATGCGTACGGCCTCCGCCGGTCGTCGTATTTCCCATCGCCAGCTTCATATAAGCCCGGCGGTAGCTCTGTGTAGTATCCCAGACCCGCTCCACGATCTGCGCAAGCAGCGGGGTGGAGTGTCTGCGATAGGTAATCCAGTGAAACTCCCGCCCTAGAGCGATCGCCTCGTCGACGTCAGTGACGCTCTCGTTACGCTCCATCACTTTGCGTAAATCGGCGAGATCTTCGTCGGTCAGATGCGGTACGCTGTCGGCCAGCAGCAGCGGCTCAATGCGCTCGCGGATCTCATAAGAAACCTCCAAATCACGGCGGGTCAGAGTAGTGACGCGGGCACCGGCATTGGCCCGCATGGTAACCAGCCCCCTTGCCTCCAGCATGCGCAGGGCGTCACGCACCGGGATGCGACTGGTCGCGAGTTCGTCGGCCAGTTCGTCCTGCTTGATCCGCGCGCCGGGCACGAGTTCGCCCGACAGGATACGCTCGGCGAGAATGTCGGCGACGCGTTGACTGGCGACACCCTGTGCTGCGCTGGAGGTCGGATCTTTAATCATGGGCATTCCATCAGGTGGTATACGATCGCGCATAGACCACGGCGCCCTCCGCGCCAAACCGCGAATGCGCCGGGCCGACGATATCGCAGACGGTCAGTCGCCCTGCGTCTGAGTCCACTCCACGCGGTAAAGGTCGAAACGGCGGTCCTTGAGGTTCTGCACCGCACCAGATTGCCGCGCTGTCAGCAGCGCGTCGAGGCTGAGGTCCGCGATGGCGATCGTCTCGGTATTGGGCGCGGTATCCGCCGCCACGCCGTCGCGGGCGAAGGGGAAATCGGACGGGGTGAGGATGGCGCTTTCCGCGTAGTGTACGTCCATGTTCTCGACGTTGGGCAAGTTTCCCACTACTCCGGAGGTAACGACGTAGCACTGGTTTTCCACCGCGCGGGCCTGGGCGCAATAGCGCACTCGCAGGTAGCCGCGGCGCTCGTCGGTGCAGAACGGCACGAACAGCATCAGCGCACCCTGGTTGACAAGGTGGCGCGCCAGCTCGGGAAACTCGCTGTCGTAGCAGATCATGACACCGATCGGCCCGCAGTCGGTAGGGATGACATTGGCGCCGTAACCACCGCGCACGTTCCACCAGCGCCGCTCGGAGGGAGTAGGATGCAGCTTCTGCGTCTCGTGCACAGCGCCGTCGCGCAGGAAGGTATAGGCAATATTGCGGATCTCGCTCTTGCCGCCGCCCAGCTTGACGCGGGTGGGGTGCGAGCCGCCGATGATGTTGATGTTGTAGCTTACCGCCATGCGCTGCATGAATTCGACGAAGCGCTCGGTATAAGTGGCGACTTTCTCGATCGCTTCCACCGGCTCCAGCTTCTTCTCCTCGATCGAGAGCAGTTCAAGAGTGAACAATTCGGGGAAGACCACGAAATCACTTTCGTAGTCGGCGGCGACATCGATCCAGTATTCGACCTGTTCCTCGAACTGGTCGATTGTTTCGATCTTGCGCATCTGGAACTGGACAGTGGCGACGCGCACGCTGGAAGGCACGCGCTCCTTGAGGCCCGGCACTGCCTTGCCGGTATCGCGCGGGGCAAGCGGATTGACCCAGTACATCATGACTGCGTTGCCGCCGCTCTCGCGGTCGGTGGGAATATAATCGGGCAGAATCCCGCGCGGCTCGTAGCCCTCGTTCATCTGGAAGTTGATGACCTGGTCGCGGACCTTCTTGTCGCGCACCGCCTGCACGTAATCGGCCGGATCGGGGTACTGGCGCTTGCGGCGCGAGTAGCCGGGCATGCGGCCTGCGAACGCGATGCCCTTCAATTCGAAATACTGGCAAACTTCCTTGCGCTTGCGATAAAGACGCTGGCCGATCCGCAGACGCCGGTAATCGGGATCGACGCAGACCTCGAAGCCATAGAGCACGTCGCCCTCGGGCGCGGGCGGACGGCCATAGCCGCCGTTGCTGATCTCTTCCCAGGTGTGCGGCTTGAAGGCGAGGTCGGCGGTGACGATCATCGTCGCACAGTGGCCCACCACCTTGCCTTCGTATTCGGCGACGAACTGGCCTTCAGGAAAATTGATGAGCTGGCCGCGAATCTCGGCGCGGGTAAAGGCATCTGCCTTGCCGTACACCTTCACGGAGAGGCGGGCGATCGCCGGCGCATCCGCAACGGTGGCCTGGCGGATGATGAGCTTGGCTTTGGTCTGGTCCATGGGTGGACCTAATACGCGCGGCAGGCCGTGCGGTTCCAGTGCGTTATCCTCACCGGCCAGCAAGACACCCTGACCGGCCAGAAATATTTCGGGCCGCGCCGGGATACATGCGGGCTTGCATCCGTTCTCTCTGTTAAGAAAGGAGAACTCATCATGAGCGCAACTCTCTTTGCCCTCGCCCTCTTCGCCTGTTCGGACGACGGCACGGCCTGCGAGCGTATCTCCGCCGCTCCTGCCCACACGTATCAGACGCGCGAGCAATGCGCCGCCGGCATCGATGCCGCGCTGGACACCGACGCCGCGCGCCGCGCCGAAGCGCCCACCGTATATGCTCAGTGCCTGAGCAATCGTCAGATGGCTTCGATCGGCAGCGGCGTTATCGACCTGACGCGCGTTAACGGCGCCAGGTTCGCCGACGCGGGACTCTGATCAACCCCGGCCGCGGTAACCCTGGACGCCCTGATCCGGCACCCACAGTCCTTCGGGCGGCGCGCTCGACTGCCAGAACACGTCGATCGGGATGCCGCCGCGCGGATACCAGTAACCGCCGATGCGCAGCCATCTGGGCTTCATTTCGTCGAACAGACGCTGGCCGATCCCGACCGTTACATCCTCATGAAAGCCGCAATGGTTGCGGAACGAGCCAAGAAACAGCTTGAGGCTCTTGGATTCGACGATCGTCTCGCCCGGCGCATAATCCAGCACGAGGTGGGCAAAATCCGGCTGTCCGGTAACCGGGCACAGCGACGTAAATTCAGGCGCCGCGAAGCGCACAAGGTAGAGACTTCCGACGCGTGGATTTGGCACGTAGTCAAGCACCGCCTCCTCTGGCGAAGCAGGAAGGGCGCTCTGCTGGCCGAGATGCTTTGGCATGGAAGCCTGGAGCATGGATGCGGGCGGTATGGAGGGGGGAGGTGTATCGCTCATCTCAAAAGCCATGCCGCCAAGCCATCGACAAGACAAGCATACAGTACCACCCCCGACTTTAGATCAACATGGACTTGCAACGGCTCGTCGCGTGTGAGCATGGGCATTAACACGCGGTTCACAGCGGATTGGGCGACGGTAGCAGGGTCATGAGGGGCAACAGCAGAACCATTTCGCGCGCGGCTACGGCAGCCGCGCTTTCGGCGACCGTATTTGCGGTGTCGCCTGTGATAGCGCCTGCGCTGGCACAATCGGCCAGCACTTGGAGCTTGCCCGAGCCAACCGCGCGGCCCACGGCATCGCGCGATCAAGGCCCGGTCGACGGAGCGAACCCGATGGTCAGGCCAGGCGACGGCGCCGGCCAGCCACAAAGGCAGCCGGCACCGACCGCTGTTCCCACGATCACGCCGCCCGCTCCGCCCGCTGTGCGCATTACTCCGGCGCCCACTCCGCAGCCGTCCCCTCGCCCCCGTCCGGCGCCCAATGCCACTGCGCCTTCCGCAACGCCCTCCTCCTCCGCAGAACCCGCCGCGCAGCCGACACCGCGCGCGGCTGCCACAGCAGATACGCCTGTCGCTGCGCCCACAGCTTCCGCTCCGTCCGAGGCCCCCGCTCCCACAGTCGCTCCAGCAGCTGAGACCGCTGCGGCCGAGGAAGCACCTGCTACGGCGCCGATAGCTGCGCAGGAAACCTGGCCTTTCTGGTGGTGGGCCGCACCTCTGGCTCTCCTGGTACTGAGCGCGCTGGCCCTCATCCTGCGCCGCCGAACCAAACCGGGCGTGCCGGAATGGGATCAGCCCGAACAGGCCGCGCTCTCACCCGCCGTCACCCCGCCGGCCCCGACGCGTAAAGTCGCGGTTGTGCCTGCAAAGACCGCGCCAGCCGCACCTCAGCCTGCGTTCGCGCCGCCTCCCCTTGCGCCTGCCGAAGAACAGGCGCGGGCCGAAATCATATTCGAGCCTGTCAGCCTGCGCCTTTCGCTGGTCTATGCGACGCTCCAATACCGCGTCGCGATAGCCGCCGTTACCGACCTGCCGGCCAGTCAGCTTCTCGGCGACATGATCGGCGCCCATGGCTCAATGACGCCCGAGGAACAACTCGCGCCGCCCGTAGAGGTCCTCACCGCCCTAAAGTCCGTGCCTCCCATCGCCGGAGGCGAGAGCGTGACGCTGACCGGCGAAGTGCAGTTGCCGCTGACCGCCATCCGCCCCCTGCTGCAGGGCACGGCCTCGTTCTTCGTACCGCTGGTACGCCTGTCTATCCTCGGCGAGGCCATGGCGCTGCGCCGGGTCTACACTGTGGGCATCGAGGGCGGCGGCGCGGGTCTATCTCCGTTGCGCCTCGATACCGGCCCGCGCGAGCATCGCGAACTCGCCGCCCGCGAAGTCGAGGCCGCACGGGCGTATCCGTTGCAGCCCGGCGGCCAACAGCGCGCTACCGGCTGACAACCTCTCGTAATATCGGGCGATTCCCAGCCTCGACAAAATGTCCTAGGGTCTACCTACCGACACACGGAGATGACATTGGACACCAGTAAGCGCCTCCACGAGCTTTCCGAAGTGCCTCAGCGCCCCGCAACCAGGATCGTCGGTGCCGGTCGGCGCAGCGAATGGACCGGCCCGGTGGTCAACCCGCCCGTCTGGCGCGCCAGCACGCATCTCTACGCAGACACCGCCGCGCTTGCACAAGGCCCCCGCACGAACGAGGATGGCCGCTTCTTCTACGGCCGGCGGGGCGCTCCCACGCAGTGGGCACTGGCCGATGCATTGACCGCGATCGAGCCCGGGGCAGCCGGCACCGTTCTCTACCCTTCGGGCCTTGCTGCCATTGCCGGTGTCATGCTGACCCTGCTGCGGCCCGGCGATGTCGTGCTTATCAGCGACAATGCCTATGACCCCACCCGCGCCACGGGCACCGGCCTGCTGACAGACTTCGGCATCGAGCCGCGCTTCTTCGACCCGCTGGACAGGGCCGGCTACGAAGGCCTGTTCTGCGAACGGACCCGCGCCGTACTGCTGGAAGCGCCGGGCAGCCTGTCCATGGAGATGTGCGACTTGCCCGAACTCGCCCGGATCGCGCGCGAAAAGGGCGCGATCTCGGTGCTCGACAATACCTGGGCCGGGCCGCTCGGTTTTCCGGCGCTGGAGCGCGGTATCGACATCACGCTGATGGCCCTCACCAAGCATGTCGGCGGCCATTCCGACGTGATGATGGGCAGCGCGAGCGCCGGGCCGGAACTGTACGCGAAGCTGCGCCAGCGCGCGCAGCAGCTTGGCACCGTGGTTTCGCCCGACGACGCCGCGCTGATCCTGCGCGGCCTGCGCACGCTGCACCTGCGCCTGCGCCACGAGGCCGACAGCGCCTTGGCCATAGCGCAGTGGCTGAACGACAGGCCGGAAGTGGCGCAAGTGCTGTGCCCGATGCTGCCCGATGCGCCTGGACACGAGATCTGGAGCCGCGATTTCTCCGGCGGCTGCGGCCTTTTCAGCTTCACGTTCAAGGGCGGCACCGCAGCCGCGCGCAACCGCTTCGTCGATGCCCTCACCCTGTTCGGCATCGGCTATTCTTGGGGCGGCTTCGAGAGTCTGGCGATACCAATCGATCCCTCCACCTGCCGCAGCCGCATGGCCTGGCCGCCGCAACCAAACGAAGCCGGCGATCGCCACGGCGTTCGCCTTGCCATCGGACTGGAGGATGCGGGCGACCTTATCGCCGACATCGAACAGGCGCTCGCCGCCTGGCGGGAAGGATGACCACCCCCGCCGCCCTTGCCACAGCGTCCCGCGCCGCAGCTGCGAATGCGACCCCGGCGCCCACCGCAACGGCTACGGCGGCCGTCATTCCGGCGCAGCCGATATCCGGCGCCGACGGCATCAAGGACGCGGTCGCCTCGCATAGCGACGCCGTCGGCAATGTGGTCAACACCCTCGACAAGCTGGCCGTGCAAGTGGGCGCAACGCGCTTCTCGGTGTGGGATCTGTTCGTGGTGCTGGCGGTGCTGGCACTGCTGATCTCGGCGGCCTGGGCGGCCAGCCGGCTATCGAGCCGCATCCTCGCGCGTGCCAGCGGCCTGGACCTTACTCAGCGGCTGCTGACAGAAAAGATGGTCAGTCTGTTCATCTGGGGCCTGGCGATCCTCGTCGGTATCGACGTGCTGGGCATAGACCTGACCGCCCTCACCGTGTTCTCCGGCGCCTTTGGCCTCGCCATCGGCTTCGGTCTGCAAAAAACCTTCGGCAACCTGATCGCAGGAATCATCCTCCTGATGGACAAGTCGATCAAGCCGGGCGACGTGATCGCCATCACCGACCAGGGCGGACAGTATACCTTTGGCCAGATCCGCCGCATCGGCATCCGCGCCGTCTCGCTAACCACCCGGGATCAGAAGGAATACCTGATCCCGAATGAAAACCTGATGATCAATCAGGTTGAAAACTGGTCGTACTCCAGCCGCAACGTGCGTATCCAGGTGCCGGTCGTAATCCCCTACGCCACCGACATCGAGCGCGCGGAAGAACTGATGCTGGAGGCTGCACGCTCTGTAAAACGCGTGCTTGTGGCCCCCCCGCCGACCGTCTGGCTGGACAGCTTCGGTGAGAATGGGGTCGCCTTCGTGATCCATGTCTGGATCACCGACCCCGAAGAGGGCGTGGGAAATGTGCGGTCCGACGTGCTCAAGACCCTGTGGCGCCTGATGCGCGAAAACGGCATCCGTGTCCCCTATCCCCAGCGCGATCTGAACCTGCGCGACACCGAGGCCGTGCGCGAATTGATCGAGGCGGTGCGCGGAAAGACGGGGGGAGACGATCAAGCGTGAGCGCATGGCGCATATGCCCACGCCGATCGCGTCATCCCAGGGTCAGGGAAGCTGCCGAACTGCGATGAAGTTCATCGGAAAAACAGCCACAGCAGAAGAATGACCGGGATGGGAACACCGATAAGCCACAAGAGAATTCCCTTACCCATTTTCGTTCTCCATTTTTCTATAAATGAAGAATTACCGATCACCCCCAATGTTCCCTTGGAAAAATAGGGCGATAGGGTGCCTTTCCTGCGTGCAGGAGCGCGATGGACATAAGCCTGTCACCCCACTGCGAGGCGGACCGGCTTTTCCATTTCCAATCGGTTGCGCCCCTTGGCCTTGGCCACAAACAGCGCCATCTCGGCGCGCTCTATGGTAGAATCGAGGCTGGTGCCGATCCGCGCGACGCTGGCGCTGGCGGTCATCGCAAAGTGACTGGTGCCGACCTTTTGCTTGAGTTCGCCCAGTGTCGTCACCACCCGGCGGCAGATGCCTTCCGCTTCAGCCGCCGTGACGCGCGGCAGGATCACCGCGAAGCGCTCGGAGCCGATGCGCGAGATGATGTCCTCGGTACGCAGCATCTCGCGCAGAAGGTCGGAGAAGACGGTCAGCACTTCATCTCCTACGCTCTGACCGTACTGCATGTTGATCGTGCGGAAGAAATCGATGCTGAAAAGCGCCAGACAGCCGTCGATGCCCGCCTCCAGCATGTGCTCCAGCATGGAGATGAAGGCGGTGCGGTTGGTCAGGCCGGTCAGCGGATCTGTGTACGTCGCTGTAAACAGCCGTTCGCTGAGCGAGCGCAGTTCATCGACGTTGCGCATGACACCCAGCACCCCATAAGGCGTGCCGTCGTGGCGCAGCAGCGCGCGCAGGCGTATCTCGAACCAGCGTCGGCGCTCGTCGTTGCCCAAGGCGGGGAACTCGATCCAGTCGATGTCCTCACCCGCCATCGCGCGGGCATGTGCGCGTGCCACCTGCTGCTTGGCTTCAGGCGCCACAAAATCGAGCAGGTGGGGTCCCACCAGCGCATTTGCCTCGCGTCCAGCTTCGCTGCCGGGCACGCGAATTCCGAGGCCTGCTATCGCAGAGGTTGCGTGGACGATGAACCCTTTGGGGTCTGTCTTGAGGATGACGTCGGTCGAGCTCTCTGCCAGCATGCCGTAGAGGACGGAGCTTTCCTGAAACGTGAAATTCATGCCCATGCCGACTGCGTCCCGAATGTCGTGCCTACAAATATCCGATGACGCGGCAGACCATATGGCCCACCACCTGATTGCAATTCCGCCCGACAGTCTTTCAACAAACAGATCAGAATCGCAATTCTCCAACGAATTCTAATTCAACACCTTAGATCAAGAACAATTAATTGGGTTAGTTAACCCGATTGTACTTTGTCTATTCTTATCAAGATGTTTACCATCGATTAAGGATGGCGTGAATATGGAAACTCAAAGGCGGAGCATTGAATCGAGGTTAACGGCAACTTGGGCAAGGAACTCAGGTTAATCGAACTGAGCCGATCAAAGCTCGATCATGATACGGACCTTGTCCGGGGTCGTTTCCACGGCGGCGGCAATTTGCTCGCGGCACCGCGATATCAGATCGGACAGGCCCGGCACGGTGCGGCTCGGACGCAGATCCGCGCTCTCCACGCCGAGCGCTTCGGCGATCGCCTCGATACGGTCCTCGATCGGACGCGCACGGCCCTGCTCCCAGGCCCAGACGGTCGGCTTGCTGACGCCCAGCCGGTTGGCGAGTTCGCCCTGCGTAAGGCCGCGCAGCTTACGCAGCCGGTGCAACCGCTCACCCAGGCTTTCGCCCCCGATCGCGGAAGGCCCGACAGGTGAAGGCGGCGGAGCCACCCCCAGTTCGCCCTGCACAGCGCTGCGCAGCTTTGCCGCGCTAAGCGTCGCTGCGGGAATCGGTGCGTCGAAGGCGCAACCGTAAAGTCGCCCGCTCGACCAGATCACCCGTGCGCGCGCCTGCGGCGCCTCGGGAAGTTCCAGTTCGATCGATTCGCCGATTTCCAGTTCGATCTGGCTTTCGAGCAGGACGCCGCCTTCGGAAAAATTGTGAATCGTCACCGGGGTTTCAACGCCCGATTCGAGCGCGCCCTGCGTCGCGAGAAGCAGCCGGCGCCGCTCGGGACGCGGTTGCCCGGCCGATTCTCCGCCGAAATAGCCGTCGCTGGCCGTGTTTACTTCGAAATGGGCCGCAATCGGCATTCGTACCGCCTCCTTGGGTTGCATAAATGTCCACTGGTGCGGTTAAGATTTGGTTAGCACGGAACTTAATGAAGCTCCCGAGTCGCAGAAAAACGCCCTTTTTTGCCCTCGCAGCCATTTTGTCCCACAGCGATGCCTTTCGGTGACGCAGCGACCATAAAGTTGCCCTTAGCCCTTCGAAAGTCATTCTGGCTGGCGCAGCGCGGGAATGATCGCCATCTGCGCCATCATGGTATCGAATTCCGACTCCGGTGGCCGCGGCTCGAATGAGCGCAAGGGCCCAATTGGCAAAGTCTGGCTCGTCGGCGCGGGCCCAGGCGATCCCGACCTGCTGACGCTGCGCGCCGCCCGGCTCCTGCTGAGCGCGGGCCTGGTCGTGCATGACGGCCTTGTCGATCCCTCGATCCTGGCGATGGCCCGGCCTGGCGCCCGCCTCGTCTCGGTCGCCAAGAGCCGCTCGCGCCATACTATGAAGCAGGAGGAGATCAACGCCCTCCTCGTGCGCGAGGCCCTCGCCGGTAATGACGTCGTGCGTCTCAAGGGGGGCGACCCATTCATCTTCGGACGCGGCGGCGAAGAAGCCGAAGCCTGCAAGGCTGCCGGCGTACCGGTGGAAGTCGTGCCCGGCATCACCTCTGCGCTCGGCGCTGCCGCCGCTGCGCAGATCCCGCTGACCCACCGCAACCATGCCTCGATCGTCACCTTCGTCGCCGGCCAGTGCAAGGGCCTTTCGGATCAGGACTGGTCCGGCCTTGCCGGCAAGGGCCGGACGCTGGTAATATTCATGGGCGTCGCCACCGCTGCCGACATCTCGGACAAGCTGATGGCTGACGGCCTCGCCCCCGACGTACCCGTCGCCGTGGTGGAGAAGGCCACGCGCGAAGATATGCGCGTGCTGCGCGGGCCGCTGGCCAGCCTTGCCCACCTTGTCGAAAGCGAGAGGGTGCAAAGCCCGGCGCTTATCGTTATCGGGCACGTCGCCGCTGAAGCGGACAACACCATTCGCGCTCTCGCGCTGGAGGCAGTACAGTGAAAATCCTGACGGGCAACGACCTGAAGTCCGGCGCGGTCATCTGGTGGACCGGCGTGGGCTGGTCGCTCGATGTGAATGACAGTGCCGACGTGGCCGATAGCGGCGCCGCGCTCATCGCACGCGAAGAAGGCGTCCAGAACGTCTTCGCCGCTTATGTGGTGGACGGCGTCAAGGACGAGACGGGCGTGCGCCCGGCACATATCAAGGAGCGCATCCGCGCGCTTGGTCCCACCGTGCGCCTCGACCTGACGCTTAAGCCCTCCGACCCCCAAGCCGTGAACTGGGTGATCTGATGTACAAATATGACGAATACGACCAGCAGATGGTCGATACCCGCGTCGCCGAATTTCGCGACCAGGTCCGCCGCCGCATCTCGGGCGAACTGACCGAGGACCAGTTCAAGCCGCTGCGCCTGCAGAACGGCCTGTACTTGCAGCTCCACGCCTACATGCTGCGCGTCGCCGTACCTTACGGCACGCTCAACTCGGTGCAGATGCGCCTGCTGGGCGACATCGCCGACAAGTACGACCGCGGCTATGGCCACTTCACCACCCGCCAGAACATCCAGTACAACTGGATCAAGCTGGACGAGACGCCGGATATCCTGGCCGAACTCGCCACGGTGGAAATGCACGCCATCCAGACCAGCGGCAACTGCATCCGCAACATCAGTTCCGACCAGTTCGCCGGCGCCGCCGCCGATGAGATCGTCGATCCGCGCCCTTACGCGGAACTGCTGCGCCAGTGGTCCAGCTTCCACCCGGAATTCCTTGTCCTGCCCCGCAAGTTCAAGATCGCCGTCATCGCGTCCGAAAAGGACCGCGCGGCGATGCGCCTGCACGACATCGGCATCAAGATGGTGAAGAATGACGCGGGCGAGATCGGCGCCCAGTTCTACGCCGGTGGGGGCATGGGCCGCACCCCGATGATCGCACCGATGATCCGCGACTTCGTACCGCTGGACCAGCTCATCACCTTCGCGGAGGCGTGCCTGCGCGTCTACAACCGCTACGGCCGCCGCGACAACAAGTACAAGGCACGCATCAAGATCCTGGTCCACGAACTGGGCCGCGACGAATATGTCCGTCAGGTCGAGGAAGAGTTCGCGCACCTCCTTACCCAGCCGATCGAGCCCCCGCTCGCCGAGCTGGAGCGTATCAAGGCGCACTTCACCAACCCCGCTTTCGACGCCGGTGCGCCGGACGATCTGGACATCTCCGATCCCGACTTCCGCCTCTGGGTTGAGCGCAACACTACCGCGCACAAGGCACCGGGCTACATCATCGCCACGATCAGCCTGAAGCCCGTCGGCGGGATCCCCGGCGACGCCACGGCCGACCAGATCCGCCTGATGGCAGACCTGGGCCGCGACTATTCGTTCGACGAACTGCGCGTCACCCACTCGCAGAATATCGTCCTGCCGCACGTGAAGAAGGCCGACCTCTACACCGTCTGGAAGGCGCTGGACGAAGCCGGCATCGGCACCGCCAACATCGACACCGTGGGCGACATCATCGCCTGCCCCGGCCTCGACTACTGCAGCCTTGCCAATGCGCGTTCCATCCCGGTGGCGCAGAAGATTTCCGAGCGTTTCGGCTCCGCCCAGAAGCAGGCGGAGATCGGCGAGTTGAAGCTCAAGATCTCGGGCTGCATCAACGCCTGCGGTCACCACCATGCCGGCCACATCGGCATCCTGGGCGTCGACAAGAAGGGCGTCGAAAACTACCAGCTCTCCTTCGGCGGCAGCGAGGGCGCGGACACGTCGCTCGCCAAGATCACCGGTCCCGGCTTCGACGAGGACGGCGTGGTCGATGCTGTTGAAAAGGCCACGCAGGTATACCTCGCCAATAAGCAGGGCGAGGAACGCTTCCTCGACACCTATCGCCGCATCGGCATGGATCCGTTCAAGGAAGCTATCTATGGTTGAAGTCCAGTTCCGCTTCCGTGACGACGAAGCCGTCAACGATCCGGCCATCACCGTGGATGCTTTCGCCGAGCAGACCAACGCCACCGCCGTGCGCATCGAACCGGGCGACGACGCCCGCGATCTCATGCCGCATCTGGACCGGCTGGCGCTGATCGAGGTCAATTTCCCGGCCTGGACCGACGGGCGCGGCTACTCCGCCGCCCGTATCCTGCGCGAAGCCGGTTACACCGGCGAGATGCGCGCCGTGGGCGATGTGGTGATCGACATGCTCGGCCACCTCCAGCGCTGCGGCTTCGACGCCTTCGCGCCCGATAAGGCGCTCAACCCCGACGATGCGAAGAACGCCTTCGCCCGCTGGGACAATGTCTACCAGGCTACCGTCGTGGACGGCCGCCAGGCGATCTGGGCCAAGCGCCACCCCGCTTGAGAGCCCGGCTGAAGGGATAACCCAATGCTCCGTACCGAAGCTGAGAACGGCCGCGCCGACATCAGGACGCGCGACCGCATCGACACCGGCCCCCGCTTCGCCGAGGCGGACGCGGTGCGCCTCAACCGCCTGTTCCGTGGCAGCGACACGAGCGAGATGCTCGAGACGTTGATCAAGGAACGCATGGCAGGCGAAGTGGCGATCGTCTCCAGCTTCGGTGCGGAAAGCGCGGTGCTCCTGCATCTCATCGCGCAAGTGGACCCCGCGGTGCCGGTGCTGTTCCTGGAAACGGGCAAGCATTTCCCCGAAACGCTGGCTTACCGCGACCTTCTGATCGCGCAGCTTGGCCTTCGGGACTTGCGCAATCTTGTGCCCGACGAAGCCGAGATCGCCAAGAAGGACGAGAACGGTCTGCGCTGGTCGTGGGACCCCGACGGCTGCTGCGAAATTCGCAAGGTCAAGCCGCTGGCCAAGGCGCTTGCCGGCTTCGACGCCTCGTTCTCGGGCCGCAAATCGTTCCAGGCTGCGACCCGTTCGAGCCTGCCGCGCTTTGAAATCGATACGACGGACACCCAGGGCCGCCTGAAGATCAACCCCCTGATCGACTGGTCGCCCGAGCGCATTGCCGCCTATATCGAAGAGCACCACCTGCCCGCGCACCCGCTGGTGGCGGAAGGCTATCCGTCGATTGGCTGCATGCCCTGCACCAGCAAGGTCGCAGCGGGCGAAGATCCGCGTTCCGGCCGCTGGAAGGGCTGGGACAAGACCGAATGCGGTATTCACGTCCCGGGCCAGGAAGACGTCGCGGGCGGCACCGGCAATGGCGAACTGCCTCCCGGATTCGACCCGGTGTTCTGAAAAAGGCGAGGTCCCGGCTTCCCTGCCTTCATGCGGGCAGGCGATCCGGGACAGGCCCGTCCTTCTCGCAAGCCGGGCGATTGCCGAAACCGGCCCGCGAAATGCAAAAAACGCAAGGGTTACTCGCTTTCGCGACGGGTAGCCTAAATAGGCATATGGCCCTATTTTGCGCTGCAACATGACCAACCATACACAGACCAAACACGTCCATCCCGCCCTAGTCACTCTGGCGCTGGCCATGGGTGCCTTCGCAATCGGCACGACCGAATTCGCAGCGATGAGCCTCGTGCCGTTCTTTGCCCGTGATCTGGGGCTGAGCGAGCCCGAGGCAGGCTATGCAATCAGTGCCTACGCGCTGGGTGTGGTAGTCGGCGCACCGGTCATCGCGGTGCTGGCGGCCAAGATCGAACGGCGCAAGCTGCTGATTGCGCTCATGGCGATCTTCGCCATCGGCAACGGCATTTCGGCTATGGCCGCAAGCTATCCCCTGCTGCTGGTGTGCCGCTTCGTCAGCGGCCTGCCTCACGGCGCCTATTTCGGCATCGCCGCGCTGGTCGCCGCCTCGATGGTGCCGGCCAACAAGCGCGCGCAGTCGGTGGCGATGGTCATGTCCGGGTTGACCGTGGCAACGATCATCGGCGTGCCGGTGGCGAACTTCCTTGGGCAGGAACTGGGTTGGCGCAGCGGTTTCGCGGTAGTTTCCGTCCTCGCGGTGATCACGATGGCGCTCGTCGCGCTCTATGCGCCCGTCCAGCACGCCGATGCATCAGCCAGCCCCTTGCGGGAACTGGGCGCGCTGCGCCGTCCGCAAGTGCTGCTGACGCTGTTGACCGGCGCCATCGGCTTCGGCGGCCTCTTTTGCGTCTACACCTACGTCGCCTCGACCATGATCGAAGTTACCGGCGTATCCGAACGCCTCGTCCCAGCCGTGCTTGCTATCTTCGGTGTCGGCATGACGGTGGGCAACCTGTTCTGGGCCTGGGTCGCCGACCGCGCGCAGACCAAGGCGGCAATCGCCGCGCTGCTCTTCAGCGCGGTGTCGCTGGCGCTGTTTTCGCTGCTGGCGGGCAATATCTGGACGTTGAGTCTGGTAGTTTTGCTGATCGGCTTCAGCGGCGGTCTTGGCACGATCCTACAGACGCGCCTCATGGACGTTGCCGGCGACGCACAGGCGCTGGCGGCAGCGGCGCACCACAGCGCCTTCAACATGGCCAATGCGCTGGGCCCGTGGCTTGGCGGCCTTGCGATCAGCGCCGGCTACGGCCTGACTTCGACGGGGTGGATCGGATCGGGGCTGGCCCTGGGCGGCCTCGCGATCTTCCTGGTGACGATCTCGCTCCACAAGCGTGAGACCCTGCGAGCCTTGCCCGCCTGACTTCAGTGTCGACTCAGGCCCCGACGCGCTTTTCCAGATGCATGTGGACGGCGTCGGGGGTCGTCTCCATTTCGGAAACGAAGTAATTCTCCACCGGGATATCGTCTTCGAACAGCGCTGAGCCGCAGCCTAGGGTGCGCGGCGTCATGCGCAGCCAGATCTCGTCCGCTTCACCGGTGCCCATGGCGGCCTTGAGAGCGCCGGCCTCGCCCACCACCAAAACTGCGCGGCCGTCCGCGGCTTCCCTGGCTTCGGCGAAAGCGGCGGCATAACTGCCGAGAAAACGCAGCCCCGGCGGTCCACTAGCCGGGACGCTCGCAATCGGGGTGTCGGTGACTACGAAAACCGGGGTTTGCGCTGCATAGGCCTCCCCGATCCAGCTGGGATCGCCGGAGAGGTCGAAAGAACGGCGGCTCATCACTACGGCGCCACATACACCGCCGAGCCGGCCCGAAAGTCCCGAGCCCTGCAAGTCGGCAATGCGCATGACGCACCTGCCGCGCGAATCCGCCCAGAAGCCGTCGAGGCTGGTTGCGGCATCGATGATCATTCTGCTCATCCTACTACTCCAGCCTGCCGTATCCTCCCTGCGCCATGATAATGAAACGCAGTGAAGCAGCAATGAAGCAACATCAAAAGCGACCACGAGTTGCATTCGGTCCGTCGAACGGGGCCTCACTTACGGCAGTGCGACCGGGAACAATCCCGGTCGCATGTCGCTTTCCGCAATCAAGTCAGAGAGTTGTCAGCCGATCATCATCAAGCTGGCATTCCCCCCCGCAGCGGTTGTGTTGATCGAGGTTGAAACCTCTTCCAACAGCCAGGCCCCGCTCGGCCCGAAGCCCTGAAGCGGATTGCCGTGCTCCCACAGGTGCACCGGTACGATCGGCCCGGCCAGTGCGGCAACCGATTCGCAGGCCCCGCTCACCGTTGCCACGTCGCCCTCGGCGAGGCAGGCCGCGAAAGGCTCGACCGGATCGGCGGCGAACCGGGCGGCGATGTCTCCAGGCAGCCCAAGGGGCAGTTCCATACCCTCGACCGCGCCGCGATTGCCCGTCGCCAGAACCGCTGCGATCTGGCCGAACAGCCCCTCCCGGGTCGCCGGGCGCAGCAGGATGCGGCCGCGCGGGTGGAGCGCATAGAGATTGCGTTCCCCCACCGGACCGGAAAGTTCCTGCACCGTACCTAGCGCCGTGGAAGCGCCCAGGGTGCGGGCGGCTTCGGCTGCGGCGTGTTCGCCCTGCGCTTCCAGCCACTGCACGAAGGCGGTGAGCAGCACCGGCGGCGCTGCGGCGGCGGGCAGCACGGCGGCCGGCAGCTTGGTAAGCCGCCCAAGGTAGAGCGGCCCCCCCGCCTTGGGGCCCGTGCCCGAAAGCCCGCGCCCTCCGAAAGGCTGAACGCCGACGATGGCGCCGATGGTGTTGCGGTTGACGTAAAGGTTGCCAGCGCGGACCTGCGAAGTCACCCGCACGACCGTCTCGTCAAGACGGGTGTGCAGGCCGAACGTCAGGCCGTAGCCGGTGGCATTGATGGTCTCGACCAGCTTGCCAAGATCGTCGCGGCGAAAGCGCACGACGTGCAGGACGGGCCCGAACACCTCACGCTCCAGTTGGTCAATGCTGCCGATCTCGATGATGGTCGGGGCGATGAACGTGCCCGACGCCGCCTCATTGCCCAGCACGACCTGCTCAACCTTGCAGCCCTTGGCCCGCATCCCGGCGATGTGGCGCTCGATGTTCGCCTGCGCCTCGGCGCTGATGACCGGGCCGATGTCTACGGCGAGACGCTCCGGGTTGCCCACGCGCAATTCGGCGAGCGCACCCTTGAGCATCGTCAGCGTGCGGTCGGCGACCTCTTCCTGAAGGCACAGCACCCGCAGTGCCGAACAGCGCTGGCCGGCGCTGTCGAAGGCCGAGGCGATGACGTCCGCCACCACCTGTTCGGCCAGTGCGGAGCTGTCGACGATCATCGCGTTCTGGCCGCCGGTCTCGGCGATCAGCGGGACCGGACGGCCTTCGCGCGAAAGCCTCCCGGCAAGCTGACGCTGGATCAGCCGCGCCACTTCGGTCGAGCCAGTGAACATCACTGCGGCAACCTGCGGTGCGGCAACCAGCGCGGCACCCAGTTCGCCCGCGCCGAGCATCAGTTGCAGAGCATCGCGGGGCACGCCCGCCTCGTGGAGGATGCGCACCGCTTCCGCGGCGATCAGCGGGGTTTCCTCGGCGGGCTTGGCAAGCACCGGATTGCCCGCGACCAGCGCCGCGACCACCTGTCCGGCGAAGATCGCCAGCGGGAAGTTCCACGGGCTGATGCAGACCACCGGCCCTAGCGGCGCCTGCTCGGGCCCGAAAGTGTCTCCGGCCTGCCGGGCGTAATAACGCAGGAAGTCGATTGCCTCGCGCACTTCGGCAATGGCGTTGGCGGCGGATTTCCCCGCCTCGCGGATGGCCAGCCCCATGAGTACGGCCATGCGGTCCTGCATGATGTCGGCGGCGCGGGCGAGGATCGCGGCCCGATTGGCAACCGGCACCAGCGGCCAGGCGCTGGCGGCAGCGCGGCCGGCGGCGGCTTCAGCTTCATTGGGCGCGATCTCAATGACGGTGCCGACGATGTCGCCGTGGTCGGCGGGGTTGCGCACCGGCAGGCCTTGCCCCTCGGCGCCTTCGGGAAGCGCGCGCCATTCGACTTTCGCCGAGGCTTCGAGCGCCTCTGACAGCGCGGCCAACGCAATCTCGTCGGTCAGGTCGATGCCGGCGGAATTCGGACGGCCCGCGTAAAGATCGGCGGGGAGCGCGATCAGGTCGTGCCGCGCGCCGGGATTGGGCATTGCGCGCACAACGTCGACGGGATCGGCCACCATCTCGGCAACCGGCACCGCCGGATCGGCGATGCGGTTGACGAAGGAGGAATTCGCGCCGTTCTCCAGCAATCGCCGTACAAGATAGGCGAGCAGCGTCTCATGCGTACCGACGGGCGCGTAGATCCGGCAGGGGCGATCCAGCTTGTCAGGTCCGACAACCTGCGAATAGAGCGGTTCGCCCATGCCGTGCAGGCACTGGAACTCATACTTGCCCACGGCGAAGTCCGGCCCGGCAAGCTGGTAGATCGTCGCCAGCGTTTGCGCATTGTGGGTGGCGAACTGGGGGAAAACCGCATCCGGCGCAGCAAGCAGCAGCTTCGCGCAGGCGACATAGGCGACGTCAGTGTGGACCTTGCGGGTGTAGACCGGGAAGTCCGCCAACCCGTCCACCTGTGCGCGCTTGATCTCGGCGTCCCAATAGGCACCCTTGACGAGGCGGACCATGATCCGCCGGTCCGCGCGGCGGGCAAGGTCGACGATCCAGTCGATCACCATCGGGCAGCGCTTGCCGTAGGCCTGGATCACGAAACCAAGGCCATCCCATCCCGCCAGCGCCGGGTCCAATGCGAGGCTTTCCAGCAGGTCGAGCGAGAGTTCGAGCCGGTCAGCTTCCTCGGCGTCGATGTTGAAGCCGATGTCGTACCCCTTGGCCATCACCGCCAGCGCCTGCACCATCGGCAGCAGCTCGCCCATGACCCGTTCGCCTTGCGCCCGGACATAGCGCGGGTGCAGCGCCGAAAGCTTGATCGAAATGCCCGGCCCTTCATAGATGCCGCGCCCGGCCGAGGCCTTGCCGATGGCATGGATGGCGTTTTCGTAATCGGCGTAATAGCGCGCCGCGTCGGCTGCCGTGGTCGCGGCTTCGCCCAGCATGTCGTAGCTATAGCGGAAGCCCTTCCCTTCCAGCTCGCGCGCGCGCTTGAGGGCCTCGGCAATCGTTTCGCCGGTGACGAACTGTTCGCCCATCATGCGCATCGCCAGATCGACGCCGCGGCGGATCACCGGCTCACCGGCGCGGGCGATCAAACGGGTAAGTGCTGCACCCAGCCCCCGGTCGTCCACAGAACCGACCAGCTTGCCGGTCACCACCAGCCCCCAGGTGGCGGCGTTGACGAACAGAGACTTGCCGCCGCCCAGGTGCCCGCTCCAGTCCCCGCCCGAAATCTTGTCGCGGATCAGGGCGTCGCGGGTAGCGTGATCGGGAATGCGCAGCAGCGCTTCGGCCAGACACATGAGCGCCACGCCTTCCTGGCTGGAAAGCGCATATTCCTGCACCAGTCCTTCTACCCCGGTGCCCTTGTGATTGGCGCGCAAAGTCGTGACCAGATGGGTCGCGGTCTGGCGCACTGCCGCGCGCATCGGCTCGGATAAAGACGCAGCGTCCAGCAGCGGTGCAAGACACGCGGCCTCGTCGCGGCGACGGGCCTCGGCGATGGTCCTGCGCAGGGGCGACAGTTCGCGGATGGCAGGGGCGAAAGCGGCGAAGGGTGCGGGCGAAGTGCTCATGGCGAAAATCTAACCGATTCGCGCTTGTCGGTCTGCCTTTTCAGTGCCACCGATATATCCATATCGACTTATTTATCGAACCTATCAGGGCAATCTGCATGACAAAGTCCAAGGAACCGGTCGAACTGGACGAACTCGATCGCAAGATCATTGCAGTTCTGCGCGCCGACGGGCGGATCACGGTGACAGACCTCGCCAAGGCGGTCGGCATGTCGAAAACGCCTTGTCAGGTGCGCTTACGGCGGCTGATCGAAAACGGCGTGATCCGGGGCTTCAAGGCGGTGGTCGATCCAGTCAGTCTCGGGCTGGATCATGTCGCCTTCGCCGAGGTCAAGCTGTCCGACACCCGCGAAAGCGCGCTGACGGAGTTCAACCGCGCCGTGCGCCGCATTCCCGAAGTGGAGGAATGCCACATGATCGCCAGCAGCTTCGACTACCTGCTGAAAGTGCGCACTGCCGACATCCGCCGCTACCGCATGGTGCTGGGTGAGAAGATCTCCAGCCTGCCGCATGTCGCCAGCACTTCGACATTCGTGGCGATGGAAACGGTAAAGGACGCCAGCAGCTGATCGCCGGTGCGCTGATCGGGGCGGCCGGATTGACCCCTCCCCGGCCGGTCATAGGGTTACGCCAAACAGCGGGGAGAGAACTGATGACCGACCGGGCGCCTGTCGCAATCGTCACCGGAGCCAGCAGGGGCGCAGGACGGGGCATTGCCGTTGCGCTCGGCTCGCACGGATGCACTGTCTATGTCACCGGCCGCTCACAGAAGGAGGGCGACGCCTCCATGCCCGGTACGATCCACGCGACCGCGCGCGAAGTGACCGAGGCCGGGGGCACGGGCATTGCCGTCGCCTGCGACAGCGGAGACGACGCCCAGGTAGCCGCGATGATAGCCCGAGTGATCGCCGAGCAGGGGCGCATCGATATCCTCGTGAACAACGCCTGCGCGGTCCACGATGCGCTCAGTGCGCCGGGGCAGTTCTGGGAAAAGCCGCTGGCGATCGGCAACATGATCGATGTCGGCGTGCGCAGCGGTTTCGTTACCACCTGGCATGCGGCCACGCATATGGCGGGGCAAGACAAGGGGCTGGTCCTGTTCACGTCCTCGCCCGGATCGATGCATTACTGTTTCGGCCCCGCCTATGGCGCGCACAAGGCCGGGGTCGACAAGATGGCTTTCGACATGGGCGTGGATTTTGCCGATGCCGGGGCGAACGTGGCGGCGGTGTCCGTGTGGATGGGCTCGCTCACCACCGAGCGGTTGATGCAGATGATGGATGAAATGCCTGAGCGTTTCGCCCACCTCGAAGGGACCCTGGAGTCGGCAGGCTACACCGGCCATTTGGCCTGGGCGCTATGGAGCGATCCCGAGATGATGCGGCACAATGGGCGCACGGTAATCGGCGCGGAGCTGGGCCGGGAATACGGGATCACCGACCTTGGCGGTAAGTATCCGCCCTCAGCAAGGTCCGGGACCGGAGCCGCACCGCCGACCTATGCGGAGTACAAGGTGAAGTGAAGCGCGCCCTCCTCCCCTTGGGGGAGGGATCAGGCCCGCTCTCCCGATACCTTGGCTGAGCCGAACATACCCATCTTGCACTTGCCGCTCATGCTATCGCCATCGAAAAGAAGATCGTATTTCAGCGTGATCTTCATCGGCTTCTCTACCTTCATCTCGAACTTCACCTGACGGCCCGATAGCGTCCCGCCCGCGAAATCCTGCCGTCCCTCTGGCGCTTCGAGATAGCCTGAGACAGCAGACCCGTCGGTATCGAAGTGCGCCACCATCACCTGCGGGCCCATCGGCGTCTTGAGGATCATGTTCCAGTCGCCGTCGATGCCGCCAGCCGCTGCGGGCGCAGCCACCTCGACCGGCAGCACTGCTTCCACCGCTGCGGAAGCCCCCCCTTCCAGATGCGCGCGCGTTCCCGAAATATCACGCCCCTCGATCACATCCAGCACGCGTGCGGGCGTCAGTGGCAATACCAGTTCCTCGATCTCGCCGAAGGGGGAGAGCGCATCGGCGATCGCGTTGACCAGCGTCGGCGGGCCGATGATGCAGCCCCCCTCTCCCACCCCGCGCATCCCGCCAATGGTCTGCGAGGGCGTGCTGGCGTGGAGATACTCGAAGTCCGGAACGTCCGAGATCGCGGGCATCAGATAATCCTTGAAGGTCGGCGCCAGCGGGTTGCCGCGCGCGTCGTAAGGCATGTCTTCCAACAGCACCTGCCCGATCGCCTGCGCAAGGCCGCCCGCGATCTGGCCCTCGACGACGCCGGGGTTGATAACCGTGCCGCAGTCCTCGCTGCTGATCCAGCGCAGGATCTTCACGAACCCGGTTTCGGCATCGACCTCGACCATGCAGCAGTGGGCCGCGCTGGTCATGGTCATGGGCGGGGGCTGGTAGCGGTATTGCGCCTCTAGCCCGGTGGCCGCACCTTCAGGCAGGCGGCCCGGCTCGCCATAGGCGATTTCGGCGATTTCCCGCAAAGAACGCGTCATCTCGGGCGCGCCGGCGACGTGGACCATGCCGCCCTGTATGGTGATGGCCTCGACGCTGGCATTGGAGAGGTGCGCGGCGACAACCTTGACCTTGTCCGCCAGCATTTCCGCTGCGCGCCAAGTGGCTCCGCCCGCGATCACCCCCTGCCGACTGCCGGCCGCGCCGGGTGAGAACGCACCGATCGCGCTGTCGCCCTCATAGACCGCGACGTCCTCGTAAGCCACGCCAAGCTGCTGGGCGATGACCTGCGCCATGGTCGTTGCCGTGCCGTGGCCTTGCGAATGGGTGGACAGCATGGCGACAACCTTGCCGGTCGGCTCGATGCGCAAGTGCACCGTCTCGCCCGTCATCGGCGCCATCGACCCGGCCGCCCCGGTCGGCTCGATATAGGTGGCAATGCCGATGCCCAGATAGCGGCCCTGTTTCCGTGCCTCGACCTGCTCCTTGCGGAAGGCGGCAAGGTCAATACTGGCAACCAGCTTTTCGAGGCATTCGCCCGGCGTGATGTCGGTGACCGGAATTCCCAGCGTCGAGGTATGGGGCTGGTCGGTGAGGTAGACCAGGTTGCGGCGCCGCAGTTCCACCGGGTCGATGCCGATCTTGCGCGCAGCCTTGTCCAGCAGCGTTTCGCGCACCAGCGATTCCATCGCCCATGGCCCGCGATAGGCGCCCAGGCCCATGGTGTTGGTGTACCAGCCGCGTGTCACGAAGCCGTATGCGGGCAGCTTGTAGGCGGGCCACATGAACATATGGACGGCGATGTTGGCATCCTCGCCCATCGGCCACGCGCCGTTGTTACAGGCATAGTCACACCATGCCGCCTGCAGATGGCCCTCGCCGTCGAACCCCACGGTCAGCGACACGTCCTGGTCACGCGCATGGCTGGAGGCGGTCAGCGCCTCGAAACGATCCTCGATCCACTTGAGCGGACGCCCCAGCAGCTTCGCCGCGACGATCACAGCCACTTCCTCGCGCCACGGAATATTCTTCAGGCCGAATCCGCCGCCGACGTCTTTGGCGATAACGCGCAGCGCCTCGGCCGGCAGGCCCAGCACCAGCGCGATATAGCGCGCGGCAAGGTGCGGGCTTTGGCAACCGATCCATACCGTCATTTCCCCCGCGCCTTCCGGCGAGGCGACGCAGGCCCGGCCCTCCATCGGCGACTGGGCAATGCGCTGGTGACGGATGCGGGTGGAGACCACATGCGCGCAGCCGTCCAGCAAAGGCTGGATCGCCTCGCGCGTATCCTCATCGCCCATTTCGGCTGAGATATTGTCGTCCCGGTCCGGATGAACCAGCGGGCCGGTCTTCGCATCCGCAATGGTCACGACGGGAGTTTCCTCCTCGATCACCACTTCGACAAGCGAGGCGGCGTCCTCGGCGAGGGCCCGGCTGTCAGCGATGACCATGGCGATCGGATCGCCCACGCAGGCGACCCTGCCATCGGCCAGCAAAGTGACCGGCGCCTCGATCGGGGTGAAGAAAAAGGTCTGCATCGCAACGGGCACGGCGGCGAGGTCCGCCTGGGTGTAGATGGCATGGACGCCGGGCATTTCGCGCGCCGCATCCATGTCGATCGAAACGATCCGCCCGCGCGCCGCCGCCGAGCGGACATAGGCGATGTGCAGCATTCCCGGCAGACGTATGTCGTCGGTGAACTGGCCGCGCCCCGTCAGCAGCCGCCCGTCCTCCTTGCGTGGCTGGCGCGAACCGACGTAGCGGACGGCGCCGACGCTTTTCGCATGGATATTCATGTCGTCGCTCCGGCCAGTTGGCGAATGGCGCGGCGAATGCCCTGATAGCCGGTGCAACGGCAGATGTGGCCGGACATCGCCGCAGTCAGCGCCTTCTCGATCTGCCCGGCCCCCGCGCCTTCATTCTCACGCGTAACCGCCGCCATGGTGATCGCCACGCCCGGCGTGCAAAAGCCGCATTGGAGCCCGAAGTTATCCTTGAGTGCCTGCTGGACCGGGTGGAGCGTGCCGTCAGGCTCGGCAAGGCCCTCAACCGTCGTCACCGCGCCGCCGTTCGCCTGCACTGCCAGCATCAGGCAGGAACGCATGGCCACACCGTCGACCATGACCGTGCAGGCCCCGCAGACCCCGTGTTCGCAGGCAAGGTGTGTGCCGGTATAGCCCAGTTCCTCGCGCAGGAATTCGCCAAGGCTCGTGCGTGCCTCGACAAGGGCGGCGTGGCGGTGGCCGTTGACCGTCAGTTCGATCCTGTGCTCGCTCATGCAGCGCTCCTGATGTCCAGCGTTTCGCGCAGGCACCGCGCAAAGATCCGCGCGCCAACGGTGCGGCGGTATTCCGCGCTGGCATGATGATCATCGAACGGCGCAGTGTCGGCAACGGCGGCGCGTGCCACGCCCGGCGCGTCGATCCCGGTGAGCGATGCGCCTGTCAGCGCGGCCTCCGCCTGCCGCGCCCGGATCGGCGTGGGGCCCATGCCAAACCACGCGATGCCGGCGCGCCTGATGACCCCGCCCTCGACCTCCAGTGCGCCGACCAGACCGACCAGCGCGAAGTCGCCCGGCCTCTGGGCCACCTCGCGAAACAGGACGAGGTGCCCATCCGGCCAGTCGGGATAGACGATACCCGTCACCAGTTCATCGGGTTCGAGGACGGTCATGTAGGGGCCGATGTAGAACGCGTCCGCCGGCACCATGCGGGAGCCCCGGATCGAGGCGATCTCGATATGGGCGCCCAGCGCCACGGCCGTTGCCGGCATCTCCGCTGCCGGTTCACCCAGCGCGACCGAACCGCCAATCGTTCCGCGATTGCGCGTCTGGTAATGTCCGACATGCCCCAGCGCGGTGATGAATGCGGGCAGGTGCCGCGCCAGGGTTTTATCACCCAGGGCGTCTGCCTGCCGCGTCGCCGGCCCGACACGGGTGCCGCCCTCCACCCGCGTCACGCCCTTGAGCTGTGCAATCCCGTTGATGTCGACGAGGACGAAAGGCTGGCTCATCCGCAAGTTGAGCAGCGGCATCAAGGTCTGCCCGCCCGCGATCACCGTGGCACCGCCTCCTGCCTCGGAGAGGATACGGCAGGCCTCCTCGACGCTGCCCGGCCGAACATAGTCGAATGGCGCGGGCTTCACGCGCTTACACTCCGTCGGCCGGCCTCATAGGCGGCAGCGGCGGTCAGCACGATCAGTACCAGCACTACCAGGGTGACCGGCGTACCGACATGCGCGAGCATGTTGCCCGCAACCAGAGCAACGACCAGCGCAGCCACCCAACCCCATAGCGGCGCGGGCGCCATCGGCCCGGCCGCGACCACGGACGCAGCCCTCGCCGACGGCGCAGGCGCCGCCAGCGTCTGTCCCGGCGCCGCGATTGCCTCACCGTCGACGACCGCACCGCCAACCACCACATCGCCGAATTTCGCGAAGAACTTGCCGGCAAGGTTCTTGGCGGTCGCATCGATGATCGGCCCGCCCAGCTGCGCCATGCGCCCGCCGACTTGGGCATCGACATCGTAGGAAACCAGCGTCCCGCCTTCCGCCGCCTCGGACAGCCGCACTTTGGCCCCGCCCTTGGCCGAACCGGCGATACCGCCGTTGCCCGTGCCGGTGATCGTATAGCCGTTGGGCGCATCGAGATCGGAAAGCTGGACGTTGCCCTTGAAGCGTGCGCCGATCGGGCCGATCTTCACTTCCGCGACAGCCAGAAAGCCATTCTCACCATCTTTTTCCAGACTTTGGCAACCGGGGATGCACTGGGCCAGCACGGCCGGATCGTTGAGCGCCTCCCAGACCTTGCCGCGCGGCGCGGCGATGCGCTGCTCCCCTGTCATCTGCATGTGCGTGTCTCTCCAGATCCGCTGCGGGCTTTGCACCCCGTCCTTATCGACGCGGATTGAACGACGAGACGCGCCGCGATGCAAGAGGTTATGAGCAACGATGGCTCTTAAATCGCGCTCACGGGTAAAACCGCCCCGGCGTTGCCTGTGCAGCCCGGCTCCCTCTCCAATGCCCGCCTGCTAGGATCAACGCGAAAGCGGCGCACCAAAAATGCCGCATCCAGAGGAGTGGCCGTCATGTCTCAGCTTTCGCCGGGTGATTTCACCGCGCTTGCCAGCGGCATCTATCTGGAGGGCCTCGCCGTTGACCACGAACGCGGCGTCATCTGGTACAGCGATGTTGTCGGCGGCGGCATCCACGCCGTGAAACCGGATGGAACCCCGGTCGGCGTCCTGGACCCCGAGCGGATGTGGACCGGCGGCATCATGATCAACGCGGACGGCGCGATCCTGTCGAGCGGCCAGGGCGGCGTGCGTTGGAACAACCCGGAAACCGGAGCCTCGGGCTGGCTGATCGACACGCTGGACGGAAAACCGGTGAACGGCATCAACGAGATGTACCCCGACGGCGAAGGCGGCATGTTCTTCGGCACTCTCGACATCGAAAGCGTCATTGCCGCCCGGCCCGCGCGCCCGACCGAAATCTGGCACCTGACCCGCGACGGCCACACGATCCGCCTTGCCGAGGGCCTGCGCTTCACCAACGGCATCGGCTACAACCCAAGCCTTGCCCAGTTCTACTGCTCCGAGACGTTCGGCCAGGCCCTCGCCTGGGACGTCACCCCCAGCTTCGAACTCACCAACCGGCGCGTCCTCCTCGACCGCGACGACTGCGACGGGCTGGCCCTCGATGCCGAAGATGCGATCTGGATTCCGGGGGTCTACTCGCCGGGGATCATCCGCCGCGTCACTCCGACGGCCAGGGAACTGCCGCCTGTGCCGACCCCGCCGGGTGCAACCACGCAGGTCCGCTTCGGCGGGGCGGACGGGCGCGACATCTACATCACTCTGGTCCCAGCCGATGCCGGTGAGTGCCTGCGCACCGGCCGGCCGCTCTCCGGCACCTCGACCCTGCAACGCGGCCGATCGACGGTGCCGGGGGTGAAGATCGAAGCGACATGCTTCGACCTCGCCTGACCCGCCCATGCTCTGACACGCCCCGGCGATGACCTTACCGCGCTGCTGGCCCCCAATCCGCAGCCGCGATAGCACCTTGGTAAAGCCCGCAGAGCAATCCCTAAAAGCGGACAAGGAGAGAGCATGAGCACCGCACCGGCAGCGCCTCAAGGAACCGTAGTCATTACCGGGGCAGCCGGCGGCATGGGCCGTCCCGCCGCTCAGCGATTCGCCGCGCAGGGCCGCCCGCTCCTGCTGTGCGATCTCGACGCCGGCAGACTCGAGAAACTGGCCGAGGAACTGCGGCCGACTGCCGGCAAGGTCGATATCCTGGCGACCGACATCGCCGCCGCCGACTTTCCCGAGCAGATAATCGCCGCTTTGAACGGCTCGCCGCTTTCTGCCGTGGTGCATACCGCTGGGCTGTCGCCGACGATGAGCGACGGACCGCGCATCTTCGCCGTCAATTATGAAGCCACCGAAAGACTTGTCGCCGCGCTGCTGCCGCGCTTCGAGGCAGGCGGGTGCATGGTGCTGATCTCGTCCGTCTCGGCCTACATGCTGGCCGATACTGCCCTGCTCGGCGCAATCCGCAATTTCGTCCTGAACGGCGACCGCACGGGTATCGCCCAGCACATGGACAACCCCGGCATGAGCTATGCGGTCTCCAAGCGCGCGGTGATCGGCCTGGTCGAGCGCGAAGCACCAGCCTTCGGCGCACGCGGCCTGCGCATCGCCTCCATCGCGCCCGGTTTCATCGACACCCCGATGGGCAGGGCCGAAGCCGAAGACAACGCTCAGCTTCGCGTCATGATCGGCATGGTCCCGCAAGGACGCATGGGCCACGGCGACGAGATCGCCTCGGTCGCGGAGTTCCTCTGCTCGCCTGCTGCATCCTATGTCAGTGGCTGCGACATCCGGGTCGATGGCGGGATCATCGGCCATCTGGGGATGCGGCCGTGACCGACATCGAAAACCTCATGGCGACGGTAGCCTACCTCAAGGATCGACAGGATATCCAAGACTGTATCGTGCGCGAATGCCGCGCGCGCGATCGGCAGGACGTCCTGCAGATCGCGTCCTGCTGGTGGGACGACGGCGTCGACGAACACGGCGCAGTCGTCACATTCGCCCCGGATTATCCCGAACGCGCCAATGCCGGCCACCGCGGCGCCTTCCACATGACCAGCCACAACATCACCAACCACCTTTGCGAGATCGACGGCGAAGTGGCCTATTGCGAAAGCTACGTGGTGGGCGGGCTATTCTGGAAGGACTCCTCCAAAACCTCGATCGCCTTCGGCCGCTACATCGACCAGCTGGAAAAGCGCGGGTCGGAGTGGCGGATCAAGACCAGGCGCTGCACCATCGAGATGACCGCCGATGCCGACCCGAGCTGGGTCTTCTCCGATGCGGTGAAGGGGTTCCTCAAGCCGCAGTGGAGCAAGGACGACCCCTCATACGAACGACCGATCGCATGGAAACCCAAGGAAGAAGGGCTACGCTGGTAACTCAGCCCTTCCCGAAGTCAGATTCCCGCTCGGTCACCGTGGCTATGCGGAAAGCGGCGCGATCGAACAGGTTCCGCTCGTCCGCGATGATCTCGTCCGGCATCAGGCTGGTGGTGATATATGCCAGCGTGCCGCGGTAGACCTTCTCGTCCTCGAACCACAGTTCGGTGATGACGTCGGGACCATCAGTGAAAGCGCCGGTTTCAGGATGCGGCTGCGGGTCGATGTAGCGGCGAATGTAGCGGCTCACACCGCTGGAATATTTCTCCGCCAGAGGGGCATGCCGGGTCTCGTAATATTCCCGAAACGCCTCGACGGAGATGTCCGCACGCTTCTTCATGAACAGCAGAATCTTGTACGTTTCACCCGCCATGGCCAGCCTCTCCCGATCGTTGGGCAGGCAATAGCACGCTGGCCCGGCCTTCGTGCGCCGCCACGGCGATCAGCTACTCCGAATCCAGGTATTTGACCTCAAGGAAGCGGCGGCGGGTCGCCAGAGCGTCGACGTCGCCCTGCGAGAGGTCTTCGCTCATCGCCTCGATCTGGTCGGCGATGACGGAAAGCCCGTCGACCAACTGCTCCGACGGGCTGGTGCCGCCTGCCCCCGCCTTGCCGCGCAGCGCGGCGGGGATGCGGGTGTAGCTGTCGACCATCGAGGGCAGGTGCTCGGCCAGAAGCTTGCGGACCTCCATCGCGGCGGGTCCGCGCTCATCCAGAACGGCCAGCTGCGGAGCAAGCTGTTCAAGGCGGACGCCGATCATGTCCACGGCATCGACGGCGGCATTGGGAAGCGCGCGGCGCTTGCCCTCCAGCCACAGCTCGGTCGAACCGGCGAGTTCGGTCAGGCTGGCGCTGTTCAGATCCTCGACGTGCGTGCGTGGAGTCGCCGGATAGATCGACAGCACAGCGAACACCGCCGCGCCCAGAAGGAGCGTCAGCATCGTCGCCGTGAACGACACACCGCCCAATGCCAATGCCGCCACCAGTCCGGCGATGTAGATGCCCGCCATCGCCAAGAACGCGCGGCGCAGGCGGCGGCCGCGATGCCGCCACTGCTCCTTGCGGGCATTGTAGAGCCGGATCGAACGCTGCCGCCGCGCGGCGCGCACGATCTCCTGGGAAACGCGTGCTGGAATCTGTGCCATCGCCGGTTAGTCCAGAGCCTCCAGCAGCGACTTGGCCGCCGCGCCGTCGCCTTGGGCCAGCCCTTCGGACTGTCCTTGCGCGCGGGCGATGTAAGCCTTGGACTTGCCGACTTCGCCTTCGAGTGCAGTGACCGTCTGCTTCATCGAATCGAGTGCCTTCAGCTTGAAGGTATCGATCGAATCCATCGTATCGTAGATGTTCTGGAACGCGCGGCTCAGCGTCTCCAGCGGGATTGTCGAGTTTGCCGCCTGTTCGTGGATGCGCGCGGTATTGTCCTTCAGCATCTGCCCGGTGGCGTCGATGATGCTGGCGGTGGTGGTGTTGAGCGCGGTGATCTGTTCCAGCACCAGCTTCTGGTTGGCCATCGCCTGCGCAACCGTTACCGCAGTGCGCAGCGCACCGACCGTCGTGGTCGAAGCCCGGTCGACCCCCTTCACCAGTTCGACGTTGTTCTTCTTCACAAGGTCGAGCGCGAGGTAGCCCTGAACCGAGACCGCAAGCTGCGTCAGCAGGTCCTGCGTGCGCTGGCGGACATAGAACAGTGCGGATTCGCGCAGCGCCTTGGCCTTGGCCGGATCGCTATGGTCGAGATCGTCAGCCTTTTCCTCCAGCGCAGTGTCGAGCGCGCGGGACATGAAGATCATCTGCTCCAGCTTGCCCAGCGCCGCCCAGAGGTTCTGGCGCTCCACGTCGATGGCGGCATTGTCCATCAGCAGCTCGTCCTTGCCGCCCTGAAGCCGGGCAAGGATTGCGCTGATGTGGCTTTGCGAGCTGGCATAGCTGTCGAAATAATTGCGCAGTTTGCTGCCGAAAGGGATCACCCCGAACAGCTTGCGCGGCGCCATCAGGTTGCCCTGACGGCTGGGATCGAGCGCCTCCACCGTGCGACGCAGTTCGGCAAGATCGGCGCCGACGCCCTCGTCCTTGCCCATGGCGCGCACCGGGCGATCGAGGAAGCGGTTGGAATGGCCCGAGGCTTCGGCGATTTCCTTGCGGCCCATGTTGGTGAGCTGGTCGACCCGGCGGCCGAACTCGGGCGAACTGGCATCCTGCGATACGAGGTCCGCCACGAACTCCTCGACGCGCACCTGCAGCTTGGACTTTGCCTCGTCACCCACCGGGACCAGTCCTGCGGCCCGTTCGGGCTGGACGGTCGGCACCGGATCGGGCGGCGTGAGCTTGAGTTCGCCTGCAGTATCGGTGGCGGTGGTTGCCATTGTAAGCCTAATCCTCGTGAAAAACCCGGATGGTGCGAAACTTATGTGTCCGCCCGCGCGACTACAAGGAAAACCGGACCGTCCGGCGCGTCACTCCTCGACGAACGACGGACCGGGATCGACGATGAGCATCGAATCGTCGCGTGCCACGACCGCCAACGCCAACCCGGCTGCTCGGGCACGGCGCACGGCAAGGTCGGTGGGGGCCGAAATCGTCACCAGCAGCGGGCACCCGGCACGTACCGTCTTTTCGACCAGTTCGTAGGAGCAGCGCGAAGTCATGATAATGAAACCATGACCGGCGTCGATATCTGCCCGCGCCAGTGCGCCGACCAGCTTGTCGAGCGCGTTGTGGCGTCCCACGTCCTCGCGCAGCAGGAGGACGTGACCCTCCTCGTCGCAGAAGGCGGCGGCGTGGGTAGCGCGGGTGCGGCGGCCCAGCGCCTGCCCTTCGCGCATGGCCTCCAGGCCGCGCTTGACCGCCTTCGGCGGCGCTTCGGAGCGGCGTACCAGCATCGGCAGGGGCCGCAGCGCGGCTTCCACACCCTCGATCCCGCAGATACCGCAGGAACTGTCCCCCACCCGCCGCCGTGCCCGTTCAAGGATCGGCCCAAGGCGTTCGGGCGGCAGGTTGACACGTGCGACGTAGCCGGTGCCCCATTCGCCGTTTTCGGTGGCGTGAAGTGCGACCTCGCCCACCTCGCCCACCAACGCCAGCCCTTCGGCCATAAGGAAACCAGTGACGAAATCGGCCAGGTCGATCGGAGTCGCCATCATCACGGCATAGGCGATGCCGTTGGTCTCGATCGCGATGGGCGCCTCCACCGGGACAGAAAGGGCATCCTGCTTGCCCGCTGCCTCAGTGTAATCACTGCGCCGCGCCGTGATCGGGACTGCGCCAGTAGTCTGCGTATCGTCCAGCGTTCGCGCTCCTGTCCTGCCCGGTTCATGTCGGGTCAGCTGCGCCGAATGGCAAGCACGTTCCGGCGGTCGGCCAGCCCCGTTGAAGAGGTCCAGGACGGGTCGAGGGCAGTAAAGTCGCATTTTCATGAAATCCGCGCGGCGCGAGCTTGTCGAGGCGCCGCACCGCCGCTTCGGTCGACGAATTTCCACAGCCAGTGTCAGACGCGCAACCCAGTCTAAAATGTATCCAATACTACGATAAAATTCGATTATTCTCCTAATTTTCGCTGATTACACATCCAATCCATCCGTCCACATCGCTCCTGCGCTACGCCCCGGCGATGCTCCCGAACCCGACTTGCCCACAGCCAAGCCCGTTTTGCCTTGCGGCCACCACGAGGATTCCTCTAATGGGCCCGCCTCGTTCCGGCACCGGCACCTTGGAAAAAGGGCAACCGGGTCGCCTGCCGGACGTGTTCGAGACGCGGCCCGACAAGGGTATTTGGCCTAGTCTCGTCGCCCCTTATACTGCAGGATTGGTACGAAACCGTAATGAGTTGGCTCAGCAAGGTCCGCAATTCACTCTCCGGTCTGGCGAAGAGCGATACCCCGGACACCCTCTGGATGAAGTGCCCAAGCTGCGGCGAAATGCTGTTCGCCAAGGACTTCGAGGCCAACCTTTCCGTGTGCACCAAGTGCGAGCATCACGGCCGCATCGGCGCGAAAGCTCGCTTCGACCAGTTGCTCGATGCCGGCTATACCGTGTTGCCCACCCCCAAGGTGCCTGAGAACCCGCTGAATTTCCGCGATACCAAGAAGTATCCCGACCGTCTCAAGGCTGCCCGCGCCGCCACCCCCTACCCCGATGCGCTGACCAATGCGCTCGGCACGATCGAGGGCACGAAAGCGGTACTCGGCGTGCAGGACTTCAAGTTCATGGGCGGCTCGATGGGCATGGCCGTGGGCGAGGCCTTCGTGGCCGGCGCCGACCGCGCCATTGCCGAGAACTGTGCTTATGTCATCTGCACGGCTGCGGGCGGCGCGCGTATGCAGGAGGGCATCCTGTCCCTCATGCAGATGCCCAAGACCACTGTAGCCACCCGCCGGCTCGCCGCTGCGGGCCTGCCCTATATCGTCGTCCTGACCGATCCCACCACCGGCGGCGTCACCGCCAGCTACGCCATGCTTGGCGATGTGCAGATCGCGGAACCCGGCGCACTCATCGGCTTTGCCGGGCAGCGCGTGATCCAGGACACGATCCGAGAAAAACTCCCCGACGGCTTCCAGCGCGCCGAGTACCTCCATGCCCACGGCATGGTCGACATGGTGGTCCATCGCAAGGACCTCAAAGGCACGCTGGCCATGCTGCTCGGATATCTTGCACGAAAGGAAGTCGCGTGAATATCGATAGCGCCCTGGTTCGCGAACTCGCCGAACTACTGGCCGAAACCGGCCTGTCCGAAATCGAGGTCGAGGACGGCGAACGCAAGATTCGCGTCTCGCGCCAGATGATCCAGCAAATGGCGGCGGCTCCGGCTTTCGCTGCTGCGCCGCTGGCCGCTGCCCCTGCAGCAGCGCCTGCCGCCGCCGAAGCCGCGCCTGCCGCTGCTCCGGTCGATGCGGTCAAGTCGCCGATGGTCGGCACCGTCTACCTCGCCGCAGAGCCGGGCGCCGCCGACTTCATCTCGGTTGGCAAGGCCGTGAAGCAGGGCGATGTTCTCCTCATCGTCGAGGCCATGAAGGTCATGAACCAGATCACAGCGCCCAAGTCGGGCACCGTGACGGCAATCCTCGTCGACAACCAGCAGCCGGTCGAATACGATCAGCCGCTTGTCGTGATCGGCTGAGAACGGGACTGACATGGCCATCAAGCGCCTCCTGATTGCCAATCGCGGCGAAATCGCACTGCGCATCCACCGCGCCGCTCGCGAGATGGGCATCGAGACCGTCGCGGTCCACTCGACCGCAGACGCCGATGCGATGCATGTGCGCCTGGCAGACCACGCGGTCTGCATCGGCCCGCCCGCCGCGAAGGACAGCTACCTCAACGTCGCCGCGATCATATCGGCCGCCGAGATCACGCAGGCCGACGCGATCCATCCCGGCTACGGCTTCCTTTCGGAAAACGCCCGGTTCGCCGAGATCGTCGAGGCGCATGGCCTGGCCTGGGTCGGACCCAAGCCCGAGCACATCCGCACGATGGGCGACAAGGTAGAGGCCAAGCGCACCGCAGGCGCGCTGGGTCTTCCGCTGGTCCCCGGGTCCGACGGCGCGATCGAGGACTTCGACGAAGCCCGCGCGCTGGCCGAGACCATCGGCTATCCGGTGATCATCAAGGCAGCTTCGGGCGGCGGCGGACGGGGCATGAAGGTCGTGCAGAATGCCGAAGAACTCGAAAGCCAGATGGGCCAGGCCCGGTCGGAGGCGAAGGCCGCTTTCGGCGACGCCACCGTCTACATGGAAAAGTACCTCGGCAACCCGAGGCACATCGAATTCCAGATCTTCGGCGACGGCAAGGGCGCGGCTGTCCATCTGGGCGAGCGCGACTGCTCGCTCCAGCGCCGCCACCAGAAGGTGCTGGAAGAAGCGCCCTCCCCGGTCATCACCCCGGCCGAGCGCGACCGCATGGGCGGCATCGTGGCGAAAGCCATGGCCGATATGGCCTATCGCGGCGCCGGCACCATCGAGTTCCTCTGGGAAAACGGTGAGTTCTACTTCATCGAGATGAACACCCGTCTGCAGGTGGAGCATCCGGTGACCGAGGCGATCACCGGCGTCGACCTGGTGCGCGAACAAATCCGCATCGCCGACGGCCAGGACCTCGCCTTCACGCAGGACCAGATCGAGTTCAAGGGCCATGCCATCGAGTGCCGCATCAACGCTGAAGATCCGTGGAACTTCACTCCTTCGCCGGGGCAGGTCACGGGCTATCACGCAGCGGGCGGTCTCAACGTGCGCGTCGATTCGGGTCTCTACACCGGCTACCGCATCCCGCCGTACTACGATTCGATGATCGGCAAGCTGATCGTATCGGGGCGCAGCCGCAACGGCGCTATCATGCGCCTGAAGCGCGCGCTGGAGGAGATGGTGATCGACGGCGTCAAGACCTCGATCCCGCTGCACCAGGCGCTTCTGGAGGACCCCGAGTTTCAAGAGGGCGACTACACGATCAAGTGGCTGGAAGACTGGCTCGCCAAGCGGGCAGCCGGTTGAGTTCGCGGGGCAGGCACAGCGCCCGCCCCGCGCGTTTCGTCATCCTGAAATCGTTTCAGGGCGACGGTTAAGTGAATGCAATGTGGTGTCGTCTTCCATAGGGGAAACGACGGTACGGACTGGATGAGCATGATTTCGTTCCTGGACTTCGAAAAGCCTATCGCCGAGCTGGAAGCGCGCATCGCGGAGCTGCGCGCCACCGCCGACGGCAGCGACCTCGACATCGACAGCGAGATCGGCAAGCTTGCGAAGAAAAGCGCGGGGATGCTGATGGCGACGTATGCCAGGCTCACCCCCTGGCAGAAGACGCAGGTTGCCCGCCACCCGCAGCGCCCGCACATGGTCGATTACCTGCGCCTCATCTTCACCGACTTCGTGCCGCTCGCCGGCGACCGCACCTACGGCGAGGATGCCGCGATCATCGGCGGCCTGGCTACCCTCGACGGACGCAAGGTCATGCTCATCGGCCACGAAAAGGGCCATGACACCCCCAGCCGCATCAAGCACAATTTCGGCTCGGCAAAGCCCGAAGGCTACCGCAAAGCGATCCGCCTGATGCAGATGGCGAGCAAGTTCGGCCTGCCGGTCGTGACGCTGGTCGACACCGCCGGTGCCTTCCCCGGCATCGAAGCGGAAGAGCGCGGCCAGGCCGAAGCCATCGCCCGTTCGACCGAAGCCTGCCTAGCGCTTGACGTGCCGATGGTAGCAGCGATCCTCGGCGAAGGCGGCTCGGGCGGCGCGGTCGCCATCGCGGCCGCTAACAAGGTGCTGATGCTGGAACACTCGATCTACTCGGTGATCTCGCCCGAAGGCGCGTCCTCGATCCTGTGGCGCACCTCCGACAAGGCGGCCGACGCAGCCACCGCGATGAAGGTGACCGCGCAGGACCTGCTCGCCCTCAAGGTGATCGACGCCATCGTGCCCGAACCCACCGGCGGCGCTCACCGCGATCCCGCTACCACGGCCCGCTCGCTGGCCGATGCGCTGGGCCGCGAACTGTCTACTCTGGCAGCCTATACCCCGGCGGAAATCGTCCGTCAGCGCGAAGACCGCTTCCTGGCGATCGGCTCGCTGTAAAAGTTTAATTCCTCCCCGAGCTTGCTCGGGGAGGAACCAGGGTCAGCCTCCCACGCCCCGCCCTGCTCTAATAAATGCAGCACCTCGTCCATTTAATGGCAATGGACGGCAACACCCCCGCTCGATAGTCCAAAATCCCGACAGCAACCCCGCCACAGCGGGACAGGGCAAGCCGGAACTGCGCGGACGCAGGCCGGAAACGGGGTCGGGCATACATCATGAGCCTTTCAAGGCATTTCAATCTCGGCAGGCCGAGTCTGGCTCAAGGCGCGCTCGCACTGAGTGCGCTGGTCACCGCAGCCACCGTCTACGCGGCCACGCAGGACGGCCTGGCTGAAAGCGCCTCGCAAACCAACGCTCAGGCGAACATGAGCCCCATGCAGCAGGCCGCTTTCGTCGAGCCGATGCTGGGCGAATACTGCTCGCGCTGCCACAACGACATCGACAACGTCGCCGACCTCTCGGTAGAAGACCTCAAGGCCGACGACCTGCGCACCGGCGCCCATTCCGACGAGTGGGAAAAGATCCTGCGCCGCGTCGCCGCCGGCGAAATGCCGCCCCACGGCAAGACCCAGCCCGCCCCCGAAATGCGCGCCGCTTTCGTCAACTGGCTGGACACCTCGCGCGCCGGCTACCTTGCTGCCAACCCCGATCCCGGCCACGCCGCAATCCGCCGCCTCAACCGCGTCGAATACGCCAACGCAGTGCGCGACCTGCTCGCCCTCGACGTCGATTTCAGCCGCGAACTTCCCGCCGACAACTCGGGCTTCGGGTTCGACAATATCTCCGACGTGCTGAGCGTCTCGCCCACGCTGATGGAACGCTACGTCGCGGTAGCGGGCAAGGTCGGCCGCCTCGCCACCGGCCTCACCAGCCGGCGAGAGATCGTGACCACCTGGCAGGTACCCAAGGACGGCTCGGTGCAGAATTCCGGCGTGCCGGCGTGGAACGAACGCGCCGGCGCCGATCTCCCGCTCGCGTCTCGCGGCGGGTACGCAAACCGGTATTACGCCCGCCACGACGGGGAATACGAGATCACCGCCTGGCTCAATTCCAACAGCAACAACGAAACCGACCGCATGGTCGAGGACAAGGTATCGCTGCGCGTGCCGATGAAGGCAGGCTCGCACGTCGTCGCGCTCTCGTTCCGCCGCACGGTGGCCCCGTCCGAGGCGGTGCAGGTGCTGCACAACGATACCGACAAGGTGCCCGTGCCCCTTGAGGCGCCCCGGATGCTCCCGCTCGACGTCTGGGTGGACGGCAAGCTGGCAAAGACGCTGAGTGTGCCCAGCTACCGGATGCACCAGCGCTACTCGCAGCAAAACTTTCCGCGCGATGTGCTCCAGGTCGACGTTGCCGGGCCGTTTGGCGCCGCCGGCATCCCCGACACTCCCAGCCGCCGCGCCGTGTACTTGTGCAAGCCGCGCAAGGCGAGCGAGGAGGAAGCCTGCGCCACCCGCATCGTCTCCGCCCTCGCCCGCCGCGCGTGGCGGCGCCCGGTCGGCGGCTTCGACATCGCCCCGCTGATGCGAATCTACGCCGCCGAGCGCAAAGCCTCCGACTTCGAACAAGGTGTCGAGGCCGCGCTGGAAGCCGTGCTCGTCTCGCCCGAATTCCTCTTCGTGGTGGAGCGCGATCCGCAAGGCGCCATGCCCGGCAGCGTCGCCCGCGTCTCCGATCTGGAACTCGCCACGCGCCTGTCGCTGTTCCTGTGGAGTTCGATCCCCGACGAACGCCTGCTGACCCTCGCCGAGCAGGGCAAGCTGGCCCAGCCCGCCGTGCGTGACGCCGAGATCGCCCGGATGCTCGCCGACCCGCGCGCCAAAGCGCTGACGACGAACTTCGCCGGCCAGTGGCTGTACCTGCGCAACCTCGACCAGCAGCGCCCGGACATCGACGTCTTCCCCCAGTTCGACACCCGCCTCAAAGCGGCGATGGCGACCGAAACCGAGATGTTCTTCACCGATGTCCTGCGCGCCAACCGCCAGCTGCTGGACTTCATCTCGGCCGACTACACCTTCCTCAACCAGCGCCTTGCCCAGCACTATGGCATCCCCGGCGTATCCGGCCCGGCGTTCCGCCGCGTCAACCTCGACCCCGCATGGCACCGGGGCGGCCTGCTGGGGCAGGCGAGCATCCTGACTGTCACGTCCTACGGCAACCACACGTCGGTGGTGAAGCGCGGCAAGTGGATTCTCGACAACATGCTCGCCGCCGCGCCGCCGCCGCCGCCGCCAGACATTCCCGCGCTCAAGACCGAGCATGACGGCCGCCAGCTGACCGCCCGCCAGCAGCTCGAAATGCACCGCATCAACCCCACTTGCGCGGCCTGCCACGTCAAGATGGACCCGCTCGGCTTCAGCCTCGAGAACTTCGATGCGGTGGGCGCCTGGCGCACCGTCGATGCCGGCCAGCCGATCGACGCCGCCGCGACCATGCCCGACGGCGCGAAATTCGAAGGCATCGGCGGCCTCCAGTCCATCCTGATGGACCGCAAGGACGAATTCACCCGCGCCTTCACCGAGCGGCTGATGACCTATGCCCTCGCCCGCGGCCTTACGGCCAATGACATGCCCTCGGTTCGCGCCATCTCGGCGGACGCTGCAGCCGACCAGTACCGCATCCAGAGCGTGATCCGGGGTATCGCTGCCAGCCCCGCCTTCACCCTGCGCCGCGTGCCGGAGCGCTTCAAGGCGGCGTTCGGACGCGGGGGCTTCGACAAGCTCAGCCTAAGCGGGTTCGGTAGCAAAGTTCCTCGCAAATCCGTTCAGGCTGAGCCTGTCGAAGCCCTTTCGGCAAGGCGCGTCGCCCCTTCCTTCACCCGGAGCCTAACGCGATGAGAGTGATCCGCCCTGCCCTTTCCCGCCGCACCCTGCTGCGCGGAGCCGGCGCTGCGATGGCGCTACCTTTCCTCGAAGCGATGATGCCCAGCGCTCGCGCCGCCGACGTGGCCTCGCGGCCCAAGCGCCTGCAGGTGTTCTATTCGCCCAACGGCATGACCATGCCCGGCTTCCAGCCCACCGCGACCGGCACCGATTTCACCCTACCGCCAACGCTGGAGCCGCTTGCCCCGCACCGCGGGGACATTTCCGTGATCAGCGGCCTCGGCCATCCGCAGGCCGCTGCGATGGGCGACCGCCCCGCCGGCCACGGCCGCTCGTGCCCCGCATTCCTGACCGGCACCCACGTCAAGCAGACCGAAGGCCCGGACATCCGCGCCGGCGTGTCGATGGATCAGGTGTTTGCGGCGCACCTTGGGGACGCCACCCAACTCACCTCGCTAGAACTGGGCATCGATCAGGCGAGCCTGCTGGGTTCGTGCGACATCAACTATTCCTGCGCCTATACCAACGGTATCTCGTGGCTGACGCCGTCCGTGCCGCTGCCGGTAGAGGCCAACCCCCGCGCCGTGTTCGAGCGCCTGTTCGGCGACGGCGACGTCAGCGACGAAGCCGGGCGCCTCTCCCAGCTGCGCCGTCAGTCCTCGATCCTCGACTTCGTGATGGAAGACACCCGCCGCCTCTCCACCCAGCTTGGTATGGAGGACCGGCGCAAGCTCGACGAATACCTCGATGCCACGCGCGCGATCGAGAAGCGCATCCAGCGCAGCGCATCCTCGCCCGCCACGGGCCAGGCCGCATCGATGCAGCAGCCAGCCGGCATTCCGGGTGACTTCGCCGAACATGTGAAGCTGATGATCGACCTGCAGGTCCTTGCCATGCAGGCCGACATCACCCGCGTGGGCACCTTCATGATCGGGCGCGAACTGAGCAACCGCACCTATCCCGAGATCGGCGTGCCGGATTCGCACCACATGCTCAGCCACCACGGCAATAACCCGGAGAAGATGGCCCAGCTGGCAAAGATCAACCGCTATCACATGGAATTCTTCGCCTACTACCTCCAGCGCATGAAGGAGGTCCGCGACGGCGAAGGCTCGCTGCTGGACCGGACGCTGGTGATCCGCGGGTCTGCCTTCGGCGACTCCAACGAGCATGATTACATGGACCTGCCGGTCGTAGTGGCGGGCGGTCTCGTAAAGCGCGGGCGGCACGTCCGGGTCGAAAAGGGTACGACGATGTCGAACCTGATGCTGGCGGGCCTGAACGCGCTCGACGTGCGGGCCGCTTCGTTCGGCGACAGCACCGCGCCGCTGCGGGAACTGACCGATGCGTAAGGGCGGCGTCCATACGTCGTCCCGGATAGTACTGGCAGCCCTGCTCGCACTTCCCGGCACCGCCCATGCGCAGGCCGCTACCGATGCGCTGGCGCAGGCCATCACTGCGGGCGACGTTCCCGGCGCCCGCGCGGCGCTCGATGCCGGGACCAGCCCGAACCAGCCGCTGGCCTACGGCGAAACCCCGCTTGCGCGCGCCGTCGAGACGCAGGAACCGGCCATGACCGCGCTGATGCTTGAACATGGCGCAAAGCCCGACACCGCCGATGCCGAGGGCCTTACCCCCCTCGCCCTCGCGTGCGAACGTGGCAGCGCTGTGATCGTCGGCCAGCTTCTGGATGCCCGCGCCGACGTGCGTAAAGCCGGGCCGGACGGCACCACCCCGCTTGCCGTCTGCGCCCGCTTCTCCAGTGCGGCAACGGCGCAGCGAATGTTGTCCATGGGCGCGAAGGCGGATGCCCCTGATGCTCGCGGGCAGACACCGCTGATGTGGGCTGCCTCATCCGGCGGTGTGGACGCCATACTCCATCTTCTCAAGGCAGGGGCGAAAGTGAACGGCGTCGCTAAGGAGGGGTTCACGCCGCTGTTCTTCGCCATCGCCAGCGGTTCGGTGGACGCCCCGCGCGTGTTACTCGATGCCGGAGCGGACGCCGCCCATCGCGGGCCGGAGAACACCAGCGCCGTGCAACTGGCGCTATACCAGAAGAACTGGCGCGCAGCCGAGTTGCTGGTGGAACGCGGCCTTGTCGGCAAAGCCGATTTCGCCGAGCATGACCGTAACGGCGAACAGCCGCTCCACGCCGCCGCCGCTGGAGGGGACGAAGCGCTCGTTTCGCTGCTGCTGGCCAAGGGCGCGGACGCCAATGGCCTGACCGGCGCATCGCGCATCAAGTGGGTGACCGAGGCCAACTTCGGCATGCCGCCCGCGCCCGTGCCGCCCACGCCGCCCCTGCTGATCGCAGCCCAGCACGGGCAGGTCGCGGTGATGAAGCGCCTCGTCGCGGGCGGGGCGAACCCGGCCTTCGTTGCGGAGAACGGCGTCAATGTGGTGCTCGCCGCAGCATCTGGCCGCAGCGCCGCTGCGCTGGAGGAAGCACTGGCGCTGGCCCCCGATGCCAATGTCGCCAACGGCAAGGGCGCAACCGCGCTGCATCTGGTGCTAGACGGCGGAATGCACGGCCAGCTTGCGCCCATGCTGCGCGTTCTGGCCGCCCACGGCGCCCGCCCGGACATCGCCAACCAGCGCGGTACCACCCCCGCGCAGATGGCCGAGGGCGGACTTGCAACGGTAAAAGCGGTCTACGATCAAGTCTTTGGTCAAAAAGGCGCGCCCGTGTTAGCGAGTGCCCATCCTTGATTCATAAAACTCGAACAGGATCGACAAAACCATGACGCTTTCGAAAAGCCTTTCCCTTGCCGCCCTTGGCATGTCCGCCGCTCTCGTCGCCGTGACGAGCACCCTGGCTATCGCCGCATCGCCGGCCGCCACCACGATCGCCACGCGCCACGCCAACTTCAAGAAGATGGGCGGCGCCATGAAGGTCCTCAAGGACCAGGTTTCCAGCGGCACGATCGACAAGCCCGCTGCCGTTGCCGCCGCCAAGACCCTTGCCGCCACCGGCCGCGCACAGGTCGGCCTGTTCCCCAATGGCAGCGGCGCCTCTTCGGGGGTCAAGACCGATGCCCTGCCCGCCATCTGGACCAACCGCGCTGTCTTCGACGGCCAGATGAAGGCCTTTATCGCTCAGGCCGACAAGATGGTGGTGGCCGCCAACACCGGCGACGCCGCTGCCGTTGGCGCCCAGTTCAAGGCCGTCGGCGGCACTTGCGCTGCCTGCCACAAGCAGTTCCGCGCGGACAACTGAGTATGCCAGTGCCCGCCGCTTCCACCACCCGTATCTGGGATCCGACCGTCCGCCTGTTCCACTGGCTGCTTGTCGTCCTCATCGCCTTCTCGTGGTGGAGCGGCGAGCAGCACGACATGGAGCTTCACCGGCTATCCGGCTACGCGATCCTTGCGCTGCTGGTGTTTCGCGTGTTCTGGGGCTTCGCCGGGCCCCGCACCGCGCGTTTCACCAACTTCGTGCGCGGACCGGCAGCAGTCATGGCCTACATGAAGGGGCTCGGCAGCCGTAGGACCCATGCCGCCGAAGGACACAATCCGCTCGGTGGGTGGAGCGTCGTCGCCATGCTGGCTGTAGTCGGGCTGATGGTGGTGGCAGGCCTTTTCTCGGTCGACGTGGACGGGTTCGAATCCGGCCCGCTGGCGGACTACGTCTCGTTCGATCAGGGCCGCACCGCTGCCGAGCTGCACGAAACCGTGTTCAACGCAATACTCGCGCTGGTGGCACTGCATGTGGCGGCAGTGGTGTTCTACCTAGTGTGGAAGCGGCAAAACCTCGTCCGCCCCATGATTACCGGCAGCCGCAAGGTTGCCGATGGCGAGAGCCCGGCGCAGCTGCGTTGGTCGCCGGCGCTGGCGGTAATCGGTATCGTGATTGCAGTAGCCGTGGCTTGGGCGGTTTCCACCGGTTTCCGTTTCTAAAAATCGTCGTCGTGCATCAATTCCGGGGCGACAGGGTTTCTGTTCGCCCCGGCACCACCAGGTTCAGCACCACAGCCGTCACCGCCACTGGGAGAACCCCCGAACCCAGCAGGATACGCGCCGTCTCCGGCACATGCTGGAGAGCCAGAGGCTCAAGCTGAAGCCCTAGGGCCAGCGACAGCGAAACGCCGAAAATCAGCATGTTGCGCTGGGTCCAATCGACCCCGGAGAGCATCGAGGTTGCAGCTGAAGCGACCATGCCGAACATCACGATCACACCGCCGCCCAGCACTTCGATGGGGATCGTGGTGATGACCGCGCCGACCTTGGGCAGCAGACCACACAGCACGAGGAACAGCGCCCCCACCGTCACGACATGGCGGCTCATGACGCCGGTGATGGCGATCAGCCCCACGTTCTGGCTGAAGGTGGTATTGGGCATGGCCCCGAACACGGCGGCCAGCGCAGTGCCCACGCCATCGGCGGCGACGGCGCCGGAAAGCTCCTTGTCGGTGGCGGGGCGGCCGGCATTGCCTTCGCAGATCGCATCGACATCACCGATCGTCTCGATCGAGGAGACGAAGCCGGTCAGGCAGAAACCCAGAATGGCCGAGGCCGAAATCGCAAAGCCGAAGTGGAACGGCATGGGCACCATGACAAGCCCGGCGGAGGCCACCGGCGCGAAGTCGATCCGCCCCATCGCCAGCGCCACCGCATAGCCGGCCAGCAGTCCCAGCAGAACGGCGGCGGTGGACCAGATACCCCGCCCGAAGAAATTGAGCGCCAGCGTCACCACCACGACCACGCCCGCCAGCAGCCAGCTCTGCCACGCACCGAATGCCGGCGTGCCCACGGCAGGGACACCGCCGGCCGCGTACTGGATGCCGATGCGCATCAGCGAAAGCCCGATCATCAGCACGACTAGGCCGGTGATGAGCGGGGGGAGCGCAAAGCGGATGCGGCCCACGAACATGCTCAGAAAGGCGTGGAGCAATCCCCCGAACAGCGCAGCGGTGGTCAGCGCCGCCATCGCCTCCACGCCCTTGCCCGCAACGATCGGGATCATGATCGGGATGTAGGCGAAGCTGGTCCCCTGCACCAGGGGCAGCCGCGCGCCGACGGGGCCGAAGCCGATCGTCTGCATCAACGTGGCCAGCCCGGCGAACAGCATCGCCATCTGGATCATGTAGATCATCTGCGAAGGGTCAGCCGACCCGAAACCGAATCCCCCTGCCCCGGCAACGATGATGGCAGGCGTCATATTGCTGACGAACATCGCGAGGACGTGCTGGATACCCAGCGGCACTGCGACGTGCAGGCCGGGGAACCAGTCCGGGTCGCGCGCCTGCGCCGGGGCCATGCCGGTCGGAGCAGGAGCGGCGGCGAGTTCGGGGGCGATCAGGGCGGTCATCGTGAGGGTTCCTCAGGCGAAAGTCTTGAGCCGGTCGAGCGAACGGTTGGCGGCGCGCAGCACATCCTCGCGGCGGACCTGTGCAAGGCCTCCTCCGCGCACCACGGCGCGGCCTTCCACGAAGACGTCGCGCGCACCCGTGGGCGGGCTGAGCACGAGGCCGGCAACCTTGTCCCAGGCGCCGGTGGAGGAAATGTCGGCCATGTCCCAGATCGCGAAGTCGGCGCGCTTGCCCACCTCGAGCGAACCCACATCGCTGCGGCCCAGCACCTGCGCCCCGCCCCGCGTGGCGAGGTATAGCGCCTCGCGCGGGTCGAAGCGGTCGGCGCCGTGCGTCACGCGCTGGAGCAGCATAGCCTGCCGCGCCTCGTTCAGAAGGTGGCCGGAATCGTTGGAGGCCGACCCATCGACGCCAAGGCCCAGCGGCACGCCGGCGTCCATCATCGCCCGCAGCGGCGCGATGCCGGAGCCGAGGCGGCAGTTCGAGCAGGGGCAATGGGCCACGCCCGTGCCGGTACGCGCGAAAAGGGCGATTTCGGCCGGGTCGAGCTGAACGCAATGGGCTTGCCACACATCGGGGCCGGTCCAGCCCAGCCCTTCGGCATATTCGCCCGGCCGACAACCGAAGCGTTCGAGCGAGAAGGCTACGTCGTCGGCGTCCTCGGCAAGGTGGGTGTGCAGCATCACGCCCTTGTCGCGCGCCAGCAAAGCAGCATCGCGCATCAGGTCCGTGCTCACGGAGAACGGCGAACAAGGTGCCACGGCGACGCGCAGCATGGCGCCGTCCCTGGGGTCGTGAAAGCGGTCGATCACGCGGATAGTGTCGGCCAGGATCGCCGGCTCCTCCTCAACCACGCTGTCGGGAGGCAGGCCGCCCTTGCTTTCCCCCACGCTCATCGCGCCGCGCGTGGCGTGGAAGCGCAGGCCTACTTCCGCCGCGGCATGAATGGAATCGTCGAGCGTGACGCCGTCCGGGAACAAGTAGTGGTGGTCCGAACTCATCGTGCAGCCGGACAGCGCCAGTTCGGCAAGGCCGAGTTGGGTGGCCGCGAAAACGTCCTCGGGCCGGTACTGCGCCCAGATCGGGTAGAGCCGCCGCAGCCAGCCGAACAGCGAGACGTTGATCGCGCCGGGAAGCGCGCGCGTCAGCGTCTGGTACAGGTGATGATGGGTGTTGACGAGGCCGGGAGTAACGACGCACCCCTTCGCATCGATCACCTTGTCGGCGTCGTCGGCCAGCGGAGCAAGCTCGGCGCTCGTTCCCACCGCAAGCACGACGCCATCCCTCCACGCCATCGCCCCATCGGCGATCTCTCGCCGCGCGTCGTCCATGCAGACCAGTGCATCGGCGTGGCGGACCAGCTTCAAACCCATCAGGGCGTCGCGTCCTTGTAGCGGTCCCAGTTGCCCAGCAATTCGTCGACGACCTTGGAGCCTACGGTATAAAGGTTTTCCACTGCAGCCTCGAGCCCTGCATAGCCCTCGTTTTCGCTCAGGAGATAAGTCGCGGCATCGACGCCCGGAGGCGGCATCGTGAAGTTCGAGCCGGCGCGCACCACCAGTACGCGGTCGCGATCGGCCCGGCCGATGTTGTCGAGGTAGGTCATCGACTGCATCACGCCGGTGTCCTCCATCGCAGAGGTCACGAATTCACCCTTGCCGCTACTCCAGTACCGAACCCAGTCGTTGGCCCAGTCGGTCAGCTTTTCGCCATGCCAGAAAGTCATCGCCGAGAGCGTGTCGCCTTCCAGCACGAAGGGCGCTTCCTGTGCATGGGGGTAGCCGGAGAACTTCGCGCGCTCGGCAGCAATGGCCGGCGTATCGGGAAGTTCGATATCCTTGGTGAGGTTGAAGGCCCACTTTTCGAGGGAGGGATTGACCTGGTACATTTCACCGCCCGAGGGATCGGGCTTGGTCGTCAGATCATTCGGCCCCTTGGTGTCGCGCGGAAAATAGCCACTTTTCCAGTTCGCCGGGATTTCGCGGGCGTCGATCTCATGGGCGAGATCTCCATCGACGACGTAGCGCGCCCAGGCAACCGAACCGATCGAGGCATCTTCAGGGTCGATACCGGCAATGCCCGCCACCAGCCAGTAGGCCTGAGTCAGATCGAAGCGCTGGTCGAGGCCGAGCGCCAGGGTCGCCGCCGTCGAACGGGCGGTGCCGATGCCGGTCACCATGCCCAGGACCTGCGTTTCGGGGTTGTAATAGAGGTCATGGAAGGACTGGGGGAAAGGAATGCGCTGGGTCAGTCCGCGGCGTGCCTTCCACAACTGGAACTCGCCGGCAACGTCGCCCTCGTCCTTGCCGATCTCGAAAAGCGAAACGATCACCACTTTGACCGGCAGCGGATGGGCGCAAACGCCGCCCGGTTCGCAATCGGCAATCGACGGCAGGGACGGTGCATCACCCGCGAATGCAGGGGCGGCTATGGACAGCATGGCGCCCGCTAACAGGGAGGCGAGCGTCTGGAAGCGCATGGTAAACCTTTCACAATTTTTATCGTCGCTGCCCCAACAACGTGAAAAGCCACGGGCAGCGAAAAATCGGGAGCGCCGGCCGAGGCGGGCGCTCCCTTCAGTACCATCAGAACTTGTACGAAACCGTGCCCTGGAAGCTGCGCGGCAGCTCCGGCAGAACAATGGTCGAACCGAACAGTTCGGTGAAGTTGGCGCGGAAGTACTTCTTGTCGGTGACGTTCTTGACGACGGCACGGAACACGAACGGCCCGGTCTCGTAAGAGGCCGAAAGGTCGAACTTGGTATAAGCCGGCAGCTTCACGACCTGCGACGCCCCGGAGTAGACCGAGTCCACCTTCACCATGCTGCCCGCCAGCGCGATGCCGTTGTCGAAGGCATACGTCGCGGTCAGCGAGTAGAGGTTGGTCGGAATACCCGCGCGGCGGGCATCGCCCTTCGTCAGGATCGGAATGTTGCCGATCGGCTGACCACCGAGGTAAAGCGCCGGGTTCGTCACGTTCACCAGATCCTCGATACCGAAGAAGCTGAACGTCTCTCCGGCTTCAAGCGCGGTCAGGTTCCAGACCTTGGTGCGCGTGTAACCACCGGTCAGGAGCAGGTGCTCATCCACGGCCCAGCGGAACTCGGCTTCGAGGCCCTTGGTTTCGACAGCCTGGTTCACGGTCATCGACTGCGAACTGTAGTCGGTACGCTTCTGCTTGTAGACCGAAACCGCCGCATAGAGGCGATCGTCGAGCCAGCTGCCCTTGATACCCGCCTCATAAAGCTTGGAGGCCGTGATCCAGGTGCCGTTCGCAAGATTGAACGGATCGATCTCGGCGCCCTGGCCCGCGATGACCACCGACTGCCGCGCCGCAGTGACGTAGGGGATCAGGCCCAAGGGCAGCTTATAGTTGGCACTGGCAGACCAGGACCAGGCGCCGTCGCGGTCCTTCGCGCCGGAAATGGCCTTGGGTGCCTCCATGAACGCTTCCTGGAAGTTGGAGACGCCCTTGATGGTATCGTAGCGCGCACCCAGCGTTACATCGAGGCCGAACTTGAAGTCGAGGTCGACAAGGCCAGCGAAGCCCAGATCGGTGTAGTGCCCCTTGACGTAGGTATCGTAATTGCAGTTGCACTCGGTCGACAACAGGCGGTCGCTGGCGGGGGTGTAGCCTACGGTCAGGTCAACGCGGTGGAAGTATTCGTAGTTGAAGTCCTCACCGTGCTTGAAGTTCGTGTAGCGAATCGACGGCGACAGCTGGACCGAGAACTTGCCGGCATCGGTGTCGAAGACCTTCGAGACGACGATCTTGTCCTCAATCACGTAGGAATCGTGGAACTGGGAGAAGCCGTAGGCATTCTCGTTGATGTTCTTGTAACCGTCGTAGAACAGCTGGTTCTTGATTTCGATGTCGCCGGGGCCGGTCCAGATCAGATCGGCGTAGAGCGTAGTCGCCTTGTTATCGAGGCGGTCGTTCTTGCCCGTCAGCGTCGCGCGGCGGCTGAGCTTTGCGGTGCCGACATTGGTAAGTGCAAGCTCAGGATAGCTCGACGTGAAACAGGCATCGGTAAAGCCGCTGGGGCCGGTGCTGAAGCCGCCGCAACCGAACGTGCCGAAGACCGACAGGCCGCCGGGCATAGCCGCATTGATTTCCCCCACCGACATCTGACCGTCGCCGTTGGTGTCGAGCGACTGGGCCGCGCCGGTGATGTAGGTGCCGTTGTTGACCAGGTCCTGCGTCAGGCGGTTCCAGCCGCCGTTCTGCTGGCCCTTGTAGTTCTGGTACATGCCGCCGAATTCAAGGCGCAGGTTCGGAGTAAGGTCGGTGTCGAACGAACCCTGCAGAATGGTCTGCTTGGTCGACATGTTGTCGTAGTAGCTGCCCGAATTCTCGACTTCCGCATAAAGGCTGTAGCCGAATTCCTGCGTGCCCAGCTTGCCGGGACCGCGAAGTTCGGCCGCGATGTCCGCCTTCGACCAGCTACCGCCGGTGAAGCTGATCTTGCCTTCGGGGCTGGAGAGGTAGGAACCACCCTGCACGCGCGCCGACTTGGGCACGAAGTTCATGTAACCGCCGGTCTTCGACGGGCCGTAGATCGGCGAGGCCGGGCCGCGTACGATGTCGATGCGCTCCGAGGCGGCGATCGGCGTCGGGTAGTTGCCCGGGTTGTCGAGACGGCGCACGCCGCGGAAGTAGACCTCGCCGGGCGTGCCGCGAATGTCGAGCGCGCCGCCGACACCGAAGAACGAGTTGGTGAACGTGCCCGGCGACTGCGCGACAAGATCGTAGATATCGGTGATGCCGAAGCGTTCCATCTGCTCCGAGCTGATGGTGGACACCGAGCGCGGCGTCTCCGTCACCGTCTTGTCGAAGCCGAAAACGGTGCCGACGCCCTCAATCGGCAGCGCCCCCAGCGAGCCGGTGACGACGATCTCGTTACCATCGGCGTTCGTCCCTGCGGCAGCCTGAGCAAAAGCCGGGACGGTCATCGCAGTGCAGCAAAGCAGCGCGCCAGAGATAGTTGCACCTCGGAGCTTGCGCGTACTAAACTTTATCATATCCATCATGTTATGCCCCCTGAACCAGTAGAAGCGCTGCAGTCACGCCCCTCCGTTCGTTAGTGTTGTATTCCCCCTCTCCCACTGCACTTCGTCTATGTTGCGGCGCATCATTGCACTGTTTCAGTCACCCGCGAAGACGTATTGAACGCTATTCTTCGTTTACCCCCCATTGCCTGCCGAAGCGTTCGAGCGAATGTTCGAATTTCTCGAAGTTCGTCTCAAGTCGCGCCTGCAGCCGGGCCTTTTCGCTACCCGCCAGAAAGGTCTTGCACCGCGCTTCGGCAAAACCGTCGGCACAGGGCTGGACGACATCGCCGTAACGACGGGCGCGCCACAGGCTGGCGCCCGGCGAGAAAGAATACTCCAGGCTGGCGCGCGCCATTTCCTTGAGATCGCCGTAGTGCAGGCCCTGCTGGGTGACGGCGCGCACGTACTCGTTGCTCATGTCGGAGCGCAGCACGCCCTCGTCATCGGTCGACAGCATGACGGGCACACCCATCGAGCGGTAGAGCTGTAGCGGATGATTGCCGCCTTCCACGCCCAGGATGACGGCATTGCTGGTCAGGTTTATTTCGACCGCGATGCCTTCGCGCGCCATGCGGGCCAGCGTTTCGGGGGCCTGGGCTTCGTAGGCGATATCGACGCCGTGGCCGATGCGCTTCGCTCCGGCATCGATGGCCTTGGCGATATGATCCTGAAGGTCGAGCGGGGGCACAAGCCCGAGCGCAAGTTCGCCCGCATGCATGGTCACCTTCACGTCGGGATATTTCGCCTCAAGAAAGCGGAACATCGCCATGTGCAGGTCGTAATCGCGCAGCGCGACCGGATCGTCCTCGGGCATGACAATGTTGACGCCCACGAATCGTGCATCCCTGTGCGCCAGCGCGAAGCCCGCGATGAGCGAGCGCCATGCCTGCGCCGGCGCCACGCCACGCATCGCCGAGTAAAGGTAGCGCACCGCGACATCGCAGCCGGGCTTTGCCGCGGCAGTGCCGCACCCCAGCCGCTTGCGTGCCTCTGCGTCGTTGCGCGTGACGTCGGAGACGGTTTCGGCCAGCAGCCCCTCTACGGTCGCGATCTCGCGCTTGTAGGACGCGCCAAGCATGGATTCATCGATGGGTTCGTCGCCTCCGGCAGCCATATAGGCTGACAGCACGCCGGGATTGTACATCAGTTCGAGGTAGACGAGGTTGTTGCGCCCTGCGCTGGCGTAGGCATCCGCCAACCAGCGGGGCACGTCGCCGCCGAAAGCCGGACCGAATTTGCCGAAACTGGAGAAGAACTGGCTATGCCCGGAAATCAGGGCTGGCCCGATACCCTTCTGAAACCCGCGCGTCGAAATCGCATCGACCAGCTTCGCATAAGTGAACGGATCGCGCACCGCCATCGAGGCGATATTCCGCTCGGGGGCGCAGGGCTGCGGCACAATCCGGGTCAGCCCGTCATCCGCGCACATGCCCTTTTCCGCCGCAACCTTGAGGAAGTCCTCGGCATAGACCGACCCGCCGAGATGGTTATGCAGATCGCCGCCCTTGGGCATCGCCTGAAGCACCACGCGCAGCCGCCCGGCATTCCCCGAAACGGAATCCACCAGCGCCGAAGCAGCCGCTTCGCTCGCCGCATCGGCATGGGCGACCGGCGCCGCCAGCGGCAACGCGCTGCAGGTCGACATCAGGGCAAGAAACACACGCTTCATGGTGCGGGTGCCTCGGGAACGGTATCCTTGTAGATGTCCCAATGCGCGAGGAGTTCGTGTACGACCGGCGCGCCGACGCGGTAATTGGCCTCGAAGGCCACCTTCTGGCCCGCGCCCTCATTGGCGACGCTCTCCACCGCCGACACGCCAGGCGGCGGCATCGAGGGATTGCTGCCGGTGCGCAGGACCAGCACGCGCGCCGGGTCCACCAGACCCTGCCTGGCCGCGATCTGCATGGCGCCGGCCATCGACTGGCTCTCCATGTTGGTCATCGCGAAACGGCCCTTGCCGCCGGTCCACAGGTTCACCCAGTCACGCGCCCACTGGGTGCGGCCCGGCCCGTGCCAGTAGCGCACCGAACCCAGCGTCTCACCCATGAGCACGAAGGGCGGCTTCTGCGCCTCGGGATAACCCTTCCAGCGCGCGCGATCCTTCTGCAGTTCGGCGTTGTCCGGGATCGGCACGTTCCTGGTCATGCCGTAAGCCCAGGACGCCAGCCCCTGGTTGAGCTTCACCGACATCGTCAGCTTGCCCGTATCGGTGAAGCCGGCGAAGTCCTCTGTCGCAGCGGGCAGCATGTTGGGCTTGGCGGCACCGATCGCGAAAAGGCCATAAGGCCAGTCCCTGGGGACCTCCCGATCGTCGAATTCACGCAGTGTATCGCCCTGCACCACCCACCGCGACCAAGCCGCGCTGCCGACCGAGGCGACCTTGGGATCGACGCCGGAAATGCCGGTGAACAGCCAATACGTCTTGGTAAAGTCAAAGCGCGGGTCGACCAGCAACGCCATCAACTGTTCGGCAACGCCTCCCAGCATCGTATCCGGGCTGCCCCAGACCATTCCATAAAGCCCCTGCGCATTGCGCCGCAGCGGATGGAGCGGCCCCTTGAGCGGAATCACCTCATCAAGATGCTCCCGCTCGGCCCAGAGCTGGAATTCGCCCGGCGCATCACCCATGTCGGCGCCCGGCTCGAAATTGGCGATCACGATCACCTTGACCGGGATCGGCGTAACCTTGGGAATTGCGGGAACCGCCGGCTCGGCAGCGCCCAGCGAAGCCGGCGCGAGGGCACCCGCCGCACAGGCCAGCGCGAGCGCGCGCAAGCAGGCCCGCAAGGGGCGTCCAGATCGAATCACAGTCATTGTTACCCCAAGCCCCGCAATCGGGGGCGCCTCGCCCATCGGATCTGGTGGTGAAACCCGATGGAAAAGAGCGCCCCCGGCCGAAAGTGCGGTTCCGAACAGTTCGATCCTTCAGGGAGAGCGAAGGATCGGAGGGTCTTCCGGATCGCACCTTTCGGTGTTGTCAGGAGTGGTAAGGCACTTGACTTGCGCCGAGCAAACGCAATGAATCCCACGCAGCGTTGCAAAAATTAGAGCAGGTCCCAAAAATCCATCATGCCCGCCTTTTCGCGTTTCCTTAGATACTTCATGGCGGTTGGCCGCCACGGCTCGATCCGCAAGGCAGCCGACGAACTCAATGTCTCCGCCTCGGCCATCGCGCGCCAGATCCTCAACGTCGAAGCCGACATCGGCACACCACTGTTCGAACGCCTGCCCACCGGCCTCAGGCTTACGGCCGCCGGAGAGATCATGATGGCGGCGGGCAACCGATGGCAAAAGAACATGGTCGACATCCGCGCCCAGATCGAGGACCTGCGCGGCCTCAAACGCGGCCACGTCGAAATGGCCATCATCGACGCGCTGGCGAAAGGTCACATCCCCGCCGCCGTCCGTGCCATCCAGGACCGTTACCCCGGCATCACCGTGGGCGTGCGCGTCCTTGGCAATGACGGCGTACGCAAGGCAGTAACCAGCGGCGAGGTCGACTTCGGTATCCTGTTCGAGCCGCAGTCCTACCGGGACCTGACCGTCCGCGCCTTCGTGGAGGTGGTGCTGGGCTTCGTCACGCCCATCGACCACCCACTGGCCGCGCGGCGCGAAGCCCGGTTCTCCGCCTGCAGTGGCTCCCCGCTGATCCTCCCGGCGGAAACGCTGGCGGTGGGCCAGCAGATCGAGGTGCTCGTGGGTGCGACCGGCATGGACGTGGAGCGCAAGGCGACCTCCGACAACATCCAGATGATCACCTCGCTGGTGCAGGAGGGCGTAGGCATCGGCATCCTCTCCTCGCTCGATATCATCGCAGAGGTTCAGGCCGGCAGACTTTCCTTCACCCGCATCTCCGACCCCCTGCTGCGACCGATGACGCTGGCGCTTTGCACAAATGCCGCGCGTACCCCTTCCTACGCCGCCGGGATCGTCCTGTCCGAGATCGAACTTGGCTTCGCGCAGCTCAGCTATCCCGATTCGATGCGCCCAAAAGTGCAAAACGGGGAGTGAAGTCCCGCACACGATTGCTCTTGGCGCGCCGTGACGATATCGGCACTCCTTTCCCCACACATCGCCGTACAGGATTCGCGACTGATGAGCGAAAACGCTGAACCTCAACTGCACTACCTCGAATACTACGAGGAATTCCTCGCCAAAGTGCGCGTGCTGTCGCGCAAGATCGGCGAGGGCGAATGGAAACCCGACTTCGTGATCGGCGTTGGCCGGGGCGGCCTCGTGCCTGCCGTCTACATCTCGCACCAACTCGAACTGCCGATGCTCTCGATCGACCACTCCGCCAAGGTTCCCGGTTTCGCCGACGAACTGCTCGGCAAGGTCGCCGGCATGAGCGCGGAGGGCAAGCGCCTGCTGTTCGTCGACGACATCAACGACAGCGGCGGCACCATCGAATATATCCGCACCCTGCTGGGCACCAACGGCTGCAAGGCCGAAAACCTGCGCTTCGCGGTCCTCATCAACAACACCCGCTCCAAGGCCGTGGCGGAACTGTTCGTCGATGCGATCGACCGCGACGAGGACAAGCGCTGGTTCGTGTTCCCGTGGGAATCGGTCGGCACCAAGGATGCCATCGTCGATGAAGCCCGTTCGGTCCCGGAAAGGCTCGGCTAAGCCCATGCGTATCTGCGTCTATCTCGGCTCCTCCGCCGGCAACAGCCCGGTATATCGCGAAGCCGCCGAGCAGTTCGGCACCCTGCTGGCCAAGCGCGGCATCGGGCTCGTCTACGGCGGCGGCATGGTCGGCCTCATGGGCGTGATCGCCGATGCGGTCTGCGCGGCGGGCGGCGAAGTCATCGGCGTCATCCCCGAGGCGCTGCGGGCCCGCGAACACGATCACCAGGGCATCACCGAGCTTCACGTCGTCAAGACCATGCACGAGCGCAAGGCGATGATGGCCAATCTGGCAGACGGCTTCGTCACCCTGCCCGGCGGCATCGGCACCTTCGAGGAGATGTTCGAGGCCTGGTGCTGGTCGCAGCTTGGCTACCACAACAAGCCGGTCGGTTTACTTGACGTGGGTGGGTTCTACTCGGGCCTGCGCCAGTTCATCGACAACGTGGTGGATGAAGGCTTCCTCCAGCCGCGCCACCGCTCGATGCTGATCGTCGAGAAAGACCCCGAGACGATGATCGACCGCATCATCAACTACACCCCGCCCGAAAACGAACACTGGCTGGGCGCCCGCGACGTCTGACAGGGCGTAGCGAGGGCGATGGCCCTCGCATCCATCCCTCGTCCTTCGGCCTTCCGTAAACCGACGGTGCCTCTCCCCGAGCAAGCTCGGGGAGCAACGATTATTTTGCCAGCAGCGGCTTGAGGTAGTGCCCCGTGAAACTGCGGGGTTCTTTCACCACCTGCTCGGGCGTTCCGGTCGCCACGATCTCACCGCCGCGCACACCGCCTTCGGGGCCCATGTCGATGATCCAGTCGGCGGTCTTGATGACGTCGAGGTTGTGTTCGATCACGATTACCGAATTGCCCTGATCGACCAGACGGTGGAGCACTTCGAGCAGTTTGCGCACGTCCTCGAAGTGAAGGCCGGTTGTCGGTTCGTCGAGGATGTAGAGCGTCTGTCCGGTGGAGCGGCGCGCCAGTTCCTTGCCCAGTTTCACGCGCTGCGCCTCGCCGCCCGAAAGCGTCGTCGCCTGCTGGCCGACCTTGACGTAGCCCAGCCCCACCTCGTTCAGCATGTGCATCTTGTCGCGGATCGGGGGCACCGCCTTGAAGAACTCCTCCGCGTCCTCGATCGTCATGTCGAGCACGTCGGCGATCGACATGCCCTTGAACTTCACTTCCAGCGTCTCGCGGTTGTAGCGCTTGCCGTGGCATTCCTCGCAGGTCACGTAGACGTCGGGCAGGAAGTGCATCTCGATCTTGATCAGGCCGTCGCCCTGGCACGCCTCGCAGCGGCCGCCCTTGACGTTGAAGCTGAAGCGCCCCGGTTTGTAGCCGCGCGCCTGGCTTTCTGGGAGGCCGGCGAACCAGTCACGGATCTGGGTGAAGGCGCCGGTGTAAGTCGCCGGGTTGGAACGCGGGGTGCGGCCGATCGGTGACTGGTCGATCTCGATGACCTTGTCGCACTTTTCCAGGCCCTTTATCCGGTCATGCGCGCCCGCAATCACCCGCGCGCCATTTAACTGGCGCGAGGCGCCCGCCTGCAACGTGTCGATGGTGAGCGAGGACTTGCCCGAACCGGACACGCCCGTGACGCAGCAGAACGTGCCGAGCGGGAACTTGGCGGTTACCCCGGTCAGGTTGTTGGCGCGCGCGTTCTCCACCGTGATGAACGAACCGTTGCCTTTGCGGCGCTTGGCCGGCACCTCGATCTTGCGGCTGCCGTTGAGGTAGGCGGCAGTGAGGCTGTTCTTGGCCTTCAGCACTTGCTTCAGGGTGCCCTCCGCGACGATCTCGCCGCCGTGAACGCCAGCGCCGGGGCCGAGGTCGACGATGTAGTCGGCGGTGCGGATGGCGTCCTCGTCATGCTCCACCACGATCACCGTATTACCCAGGTCCCGCAGGCGCTTGAGAGTAACGAGCAGCATGTCGTTGTCGCGCTGGTGCAGGCCGATACTGGGTTCGTCCAGCACGTAAAGCACACCCGAAAGGCCCGAGCCGATCTGGCTGGCGAGGCGGATGCGCTGGCTTTCGCCGCCCGACAGGGTGCCGCTGGTGCGGTCGAGGTTGAGGTAATCCAGCCCGACGTTGTTAAGGAAGCCCAGACGCTCGTTGATTTCCTTGAGAATAGCCCTGGCGATCTGCTTCTGCTGGTCAGTCAGCTTGGCTTCCAGCTCGCCAAACCACGCAAAGCCATCCGAGACAGAGAAGCGCGCGGCGTCGGCGATGTCGGCCCCGGCGACCTTCACCGAGAGGGCCTCGGGCTTGAGGCGCTTGCCGTGGCAGGTCTCGCAAGGCTGGGCGGTCTGGTACTTGGTCAACTCCTCGCGCATCCAGGCGCTGTCGGTCTGGACGAGGCGGCGGTTGAGGTTGCCGATCACGCCCTCGAACGGCTTGTTGACGGTATATTCCTTGCGCCCATCCTTGAAGGTGAGCGGCACCGCGGCGCCCGCCGTACCATAAAGGATCACGATCTTCACCTCAGGCGAAAGCGCGTCCCACGCCGTCGTCAGATCGAACCCGAAGTGCGCGGCGAGGCTGGAGAGCACCTGCATGTAATAGGGCGAAGGCGGGTTGGACTTGGCCCAAGGCACGATCGCGCCCTGCTTGAGCGTCAGGTGCTCGTTCGGGACCACCAGCTGGGGATCGAACAGCAGCTTTTCGCCCAAGCCGTCGCAGGCCGGGCACGCACCCTGCGGGGCGTTGAACGAGAACAGGCGCGGCTCGATTTCCTCGATCGTGAAGCCGCTGACCGGGCAGGCGAACTTTTCCGAGAAGACGATGCGGTTGGCGGGCAGGCCCGCGTTCTTCATGCCCTTCGTCAGGGTTGGGATATCGCCCGCATCAGCCTCGTCGGCCTTTGCCGCCTTGGTCCTGCCGCCCTTCTTCGCCGGCGCCGGACTGCCCGGCTCTCCGGCAAGCTCTGCCACCGTGGTATCGGCCAGATCGACATAGGCCAGCCCCTCGGCCAGCTTCAGCGCCTGCTCGAAACTATCGGCAAGGCGGGTCTGGATGCCCTCCTTCACCGCGATACGGTCGACCACCACTTCGATGTCGTGCTTGAACTTCTTGTCGAGCGCGGGGGCATCCTCGATCGGATAGAACTCACCGTCGATGCGCACGCGGGTATAGCCCGCCTTCTGCCACTCGGCCAATTCCTTGCGGTATTCGCCCTTGCGGCCGCGCACCACCGGGGCGAGGAGGTAGAGGCGCGTGCCTTCGGGCAGCGCCATCACCCGGTCCACCATGTTGGACACCGTCTGCGCTTCGATCGGCAGGCCGGTGGCGGGCGAATAGGGAATGCCCACGCGCGCCCACAGCAGGCGCATGTAGTCCCAGATCTCGGTAACAGTCGCCACGGTCGAGCGCGGATTGCGGCTCGTCGTCTTCTGCTCGATCGAGATTGCCGGCGAAAGCCCGTCGATATGCTCGACATCGGGCTTCTGCATCATTTCCAGGAACTGGCGCGCATAGGCCGAGAGGCTCTCGACATAGCGGCGCTGCCCTTCGGCATAGATCGTGTCGAACGCCAGGCTCGACTTGCCGGAGCCCGACAGCCCGGTGATCACGATCAGCTTCTCACGCGGGAGCGCGATATCGAAGCCCTTGAGGTTATGCTCGCGCGCGCCGCGCACAGTAATGTGGGTGAGACTCATGGAGGCGGTATGTTCCAGATTTGTTCGCACCCTTCAAGAGGGGCTTCGCGGGTTTCGCCAAAGATGGGGTTCCCCAGCCAAGAGGCAAGCCCCGGGAACGACGACAAGGCGAACCGCGTTACTCCCCCGAACGCATCAACGACTGGAGAAAGCCCATGCGCCCCATCCCGCGTCTTGCAACCGCATTCGCCGCCCTCGTGCTGATAGCGCCGGCAGCAACATTCGCACAGGAACAACACACTGCCACCGATATCCCGGAGTCTGCCAACCCCGAAGCGCGTCGGCAGACGCTAAACGCCGAGCAGGCCGCAGCCGCCCGCGCTCAGGTGAAGGCCAATGCTGCCAGCGAGGCACACCACGACACTGCCGTCGCGCTGAACCACATGCAAACGCAGCGCAACGACGCCCTCTATGCAGACGCCCTCGCACGCCATGACGCGGCCGAGCAGGACTACAGCCAGAACCGCAAGCAATGGGAGCGCACCAACCCCTATTGCTGGAAAGGCGACGCCGTCAAATGCCCGGCAGACCCCGAGGCTCCCGTACCGGGCGGCTGATCGACCAACCGCTCATCGCAACCACTTTGCATTCGCGCGTGATAGCCTTCACAATCGGCCATCGGGTTGACGGGGTTCGAATGCAATGGCTGTTTCGCGCAAGCTTCATCTGGCGGCAGCCATCATCGCATTCGCCTGCGCTGCTCCCGCTTTCGCCGACGATCCGCGTGATCCTGCCATGACCCCGGAAGCCATCGCCCGCGACCGTGAAACGATCCGCCGCCTCAACCGCGCGCAGCTCGACTATGTCCAGAAGCGCGATGCCGGCTACGCCCAGGGCTGGCGCGATCACGCAATTGGCCGCGATACACGCGATCGCGAAGAAGATGGCTATACGGCGGACCAGCGGGACTACGCATCTGCCCGCGCGGACTACGCTCAGGATCGCCGCGAATACGACCGCGCGATGGCGGAGTGGCGCCGGGACGTTAATGCCTGCCGTGCCGGGTATTACGAGCGATGTGACAGGCGGTAAGGGGGGATCTACTCCCTTGCGCCTTGCCTTGCCTCACAAGAACCCGGCGATCACCCCCAACAAGGCGTGAACCACGACCGCGCCTGCCACAAGGGCGCCCGCATGGCGGATCGCCCGCCCCTGCCCTGCCTCGGCTCCGATCTTCTCGGCCTTTTCCAATCGGGCGGTGGCGGCGCGCATCAGACGGGGCGCGTCGGCGGACAGGCGGGACAGTTCCAGCAGCACGGCTTCCAGCCGGTCCGGCGCCGCAAGGCGGGTCAGTCGAGAGGCGACCAGCCGCCCTCGCAGCGCCGTCAGGGCCTGCGACAGGTCGAACTCCGGCGCGATACCCGAGAGAACGCCGTCCATCGTCACCATCGCCTTGAAGATCAGCACCAGGTCGGGCGGCAGCACCAGCCCTTCCTTGCGTAGCAGCGGAAAAAAGTCGGCGACCATGGAGCCCAGCACCAGAGCGCCGGTGCCATGGCGGGCGACCAGACGTTCGGCGGCGACGAGGAGCCGTTCGCGAGGGACTTCACCCGCTTGCGACCACAAGCCCAGCATGTCCGCGACGCCGCCGGGATCGTTGCCCCGCAGGGACAGGATGAAGGTCAGGAATTCATGCTGGCGACGGGGCGAAACGAAGCCGACCGAGCCGAGGTCGAGCAGGGCCAGTCCGCCACCCTCCCCAGGTATGCCGGACGGCAGGCAGAGCAGGTTGCCGGGGTGTGGGTCGGCGTGGAAGCGGCCGTTGACAAGCACCATTTCGAGCACCAGCCGCGCGCCAAGGTCCGCGATCGCCGCAGGGTCTATGCCCTTGGCCCGCAGCAAGGCCGGGTCACGCGGCGGCACACCTTCCACGTAGTCCATCACCAGCAGGCCTTCGCTCGTAAAGGGCCAGTGGATCGTGGGCACCACCACCTGCGTCAGCGGAGCAAGGTCCGCACGCAGAAGGTCGGCGTTGCGACCTTCGTTGGTAAAATCCAGTTCGTCCAGAATTTCGCGCCCCAACTGCTCGATCATCGCGGCCGGCATCATGCGGCGGACGGTAGCGCTGCGCGCCTCGACCAGCGCGGCAAGATGGCGCAGCAGGCGCAGGTCCGCCTCCATGCGCGGACGGATGCCGGGACGGCGGATCTTGACCACGACCTCGGCCCCTTCTCCACCATTGGCGCCATGCAGCACGGCGCGGTGGACCTGCGCGATCGAGGCGGCGGCGAGCGGCTGCGGGTCGAAGCGGGCGAAGGCAGTTTCGGGCGGCTCCCCAAGCGCGGCCTCGACCGCCGGGCGCAAGTCCTCGAATGGCAGGCGCGGCGCGTCGCTCTGGAGTTGTTCGAAAGCGGCGATCCATTCGTCCGGCAGCAGGTCGCGCCGGGTGGCGAGGATCTGGCCGAGCTTCACGAAAGTCGGGCCCAGCGCCTCCAGCGCGCGGCGGGTTCGGGCGGGAAGGTCGGCGTCCTCACCCGAGGCATCTCCCCCAAGCCCCAGCCGGGCCAGCAGCGAGTCCAGTCCGAAGCGGGCGATCACCGCGCTTACTTCTGCCATGCGCACGCGGTCACGCGCTGCCACTGTCATCGTCTGCAGGATCGTCGGCATCGGTACTCCTCAGGTTGGCAGGAGAAACCGGCAAGATGCGGCTCCGGTTCCGCCGCGCTTGTGGAAAGGCCGCGTGCGCGCGTTGGTCCGGGGGGCGGCCGGGCGTAGGCTAGCGCTATGGTTTTCCTGCGAAACACGCTCGCCCTTGCCCTTACCGCCGCACTGGCGGCCTGCGGCGGCGGGGTCAAATACCGCCCGGTCAGCGATGTGCCGGTGCGCATCGGACCATCCTACAAGATCCGCGGAACCACTTATACGCCTGCCGCGCAACCGGGCTACGACATGCTCGGCTATGCGACGTGGTACGGCAGCGAAAGCGGCAACCGGGTCGCCAATGGCGAGCGTTTCCGACCCGACTGGGTGACCGCCGCGCACAAGACCCTGCCCCTGCCCTCCTACGTGGAGGTCACCGCGCTCGACACCGGCAGGCGTATCGTGGTGCGGGTGAACGATCGTGGGCCCTACGGCGATCAGGCGCGCATCCTCGACCTGTCGAAAGGCGCGGCTGAGCTGCTCGGCGTGCGCGCCATTGGCAAGGCGGCGGTGCGGGTGCGCGTTGTCGAGCCATCCGAGAAGGACCGCGCGGCCCTGCGCAAGGGCAAGCGCACCCGAGAACTGCCTCCCGTCTCGGCCCGCGCGCTCACCAGCCTGCAGGACCAGTTCGCGCGCGGCGTAGGCCAGCGCTGAAGATACTGCCAAACCCCGCCGGGGCGGCATTTTAAAGCCGCTGGACCGCACGTAGTTAATGCAGCTATATGTTTTCTTTCAAAGACATAAATGGTTCGCATGACTCAATATCCGTCGCCGCCATGCGGCTGACCGCCCATACCGATTATTCCCTGCGCATTCTGCTACACGCCGCCCTCGTTGCGAAGGAAGGCCCGAAACTGCTCTCGATCGCGCAAGTTGCGTACGAGCAGCGGATTTCGCGCAATGTTGCGATGAAGGTGGTGAGCATGCTCGCCGAAGTTGGCCTGCTCGAAACCGTGCGCGGGCGCAGCGGGGGGTTCCGGCTTGGCCGTCCGGCGGAGGAAATCGGCCTGGGCGAGATCGTGCGCCTGACCGAGCCGCGCCGCAACGCCGGTGACGGTAACAACTGCGGGCTGACGGCGATGCTGAGCCGTGCCACGAACGCCTTCCTCGCGGAACTGGACGGGCTGACCCTGGCCGACGCCGCCGCCTCGCGCCTGCGCGCACTTCTCATCTGATCCAGGAACTATGCGGCCTCTTTGCGCGTTATCTCGTGGAGAGGAGAAATATCATGAACATCGGAGCCGAACTTCCTTTCCGTCGCAGCCGCTTTGCGCGGGCAACGGGATCGCTGATCCTGGACCTCCAGCGCGAGGAAAACCTGCGCGAGAGCAGAAATAACAAGCAAACCATGCGCGTCTGGACCAGAGGTCGGTTTCTTCCCGGCTGATCCCGGTTGATACGGTGGGGGCTTCGGCAAACTCAGCCTGAGTGATTTTCGGAAAAAATTTCGATTTTTCACTCAGGCTGAGTTTGCCGAAGCCCCCGCCGTAACTCTCTACCCCAGCGACAAGGCCCGCATCCCGCGCTCGCCCAACCAGCCTGCCTTGCAGCCCCAAACTTGCTCGATCACTTCGGATCGCAGGGCGTGAGCCGGTTCGCCGTCCGCCGCCAGCCGCCCTCTGTCAAGGACGATGACCCGGTCGGCGAAGTTCATCGCGGTCGCCAGATCATGCAATACCAGCACCACGCCTCGCCCTTTGCCCGCCTGTTCGCGAAAACGGCGCATCAGCGCGATGGCATGACGCAAATCGAGATTGGCCAATGGTTCGTCGGCCAGCAGCCAGGCCGGGCAGGTTGCCAGCACCCGTGCCATCAAAGCCCGAGCCCGCTCACCGCCTGAGAGGCGGGAAACGCGGCGATTGCGCAGCGCGCCCAGATCCATCGCCGCAATGGCCTCTTCGATGGCGTCTCTTCCTATCTTCGCCCCGGCATCGCCCCAAGGCAGGCGGCCAAGCGAGACGAGTACCTCGACGCTCACGTCCCAGGCGATTTCCGGCGACTGCGGCAGATACCCGATAGACCGTGCACGCTCCTGAACGGGAACATTGCGCATCAGCCGCCCGCCAAGCGTCACCAGTCCGCCATCCGCCGCGACAAGGCCGCCAAGGCATGACAATAGCGTCGATTTTCCCGCGCCGTTCGGCCCGCATATCGCCGTCACCTCACCCTCGTGAAGCGACAGCGTCAGATCGGTGAGCCGATCGGCAAGACTCAAGGTCACGCAGCCCAGGGTCGCGGTCATGCCAGCCCCCGGCGCATGTCGAGCAGCAGCTTGAGGAAGAATGGTGCCCCCAGCAGGCTCAGTGCGATACCCAGCCGCAGTTCACCGCCGCTGAGCGGCAGAACCCGGCACAGGCAATCGGCTACAAGCAGCAGCAGCGCCCCGGCCAGCGCGCTGGGCACCATGAGCGAGGACGGGCGCCGGTCGGTCAGCGGACGCACCAGATGCGGCACCATCAGGCCCACGAAGCCGATCACGCCCGCGACCGCCACCGCCGCGCCGACAGCAAGGCCCACCCCCACGATCATCCGCGCCTGCAACCGCCGCGGCTCCAGCCCCAGCGAACGTGCAGCCACTTCTCCCAGCGTCAGCGCATCCAGCCCCCGCCCGGCAGACAACAGTACACCCACCCCTATCAGGGTCAGCGGAGCGGCGATGCCCACTTCGCGCCACGACCGGTCGGCCAGCGCGCCCATCAGCCAGGTAACGATCTCGCTCATCGCAAAAGGCGTGGGTGAGAGGCTGATCGCAAGGCTGGTCAGAGCGCCCGCAAGGCTGGCAATCATCAGGCCGGCCATGGTGAACAGGGCGACCCCGCCTTCCCGCCCGGCGATGAGTGCGAGCAGAGCCATCGCGCCGCCCGCGCCGACAAGGGCAAAGACCGGCAGCAGCCAGACCGAAGCCGCATAGCCAGCCCAGAAACTCAGCACCGCGCCCAGCGCAGCGCCGGGCGCAATGCCGAACAGGCCCGGATCGGCGAGCGGATTGCGCAGATATCCCTGCATCGCTGCCCCGGAAACACCCAGCCCCGCGCCGATCACCAGGGCCAGCGCTGCGCGCGGCAGACGCAGTTCGAACAGGATCAGCGCGGCGTTGCGCGTGGTCGGCGCAATAGGGTCGATCCACACCCGCCCAGCCAGCAGCGAGAGCGGCACGGCAACGACGAGCGCGGCGACGAGAATCAGGATCAGGCGGCGGTTCATGGGCGGACCCTGGAAGCGGTCGATGGGAAGTCCAGCCCCCGGCGCACCTGCGCCAGCCGGGACAGTGCACGCGGGATGCTTGGGCCCCCGCACCACAGCAGTGAACGGTCGAGCGGAGCACGGGCCATGCCCTTGACCTGCGCGAGGGCGGGATGGCGCAGCATTCGATCCTCTTCGGCGGCGGGCGAGCCCACGGTGAAGATCACGCGCGGCGGATCGGCCAGCACGCGTTCGAGCGGCAAAAAGTCCGCCTGACCGAGCCCCCGCGCGGCAGCGGCATTGGCAAAGCCGGAGCGGTGCATCAAGTCGACGATCAGCGTTTTCTCTCCCGCAACGATGCCGCCCGATTCCCACAGCAGCGCCGGGACCGGCTGCGTACCGGCAGGCGGCGCGGCGTTGGCAAGCGCGGTTTCGATGCGGTCGACCAGCGCTTCGCCCTCCAATCGGTTGCCGGCCAGCGCCGCAAGGCTGCGCACTTGCGCCAGCGACCCTGCGACATCGGATGGGATCGGCTCCTGCACCACCTTCATCCCCATGTCGCGCAGGGCCTGCACCGTCGTGGGCGCCATGAAGCTGCTGCCCACCACGACGTCGGGAGCCAGAGCCGCAATCTCTTCGACGGTGCCCGAAATGTCACCGAACCGGGCCGCTTCCGCGATGTCCATCGAGGTCGCGGAAGGATCGTGGCTGTAATGCGAGATCGCCAGCAGCTGCCCCGGCGCCGCGACTTGCGCCAGCACCGCATCGGTGCAGGGGTTGAGCGAGACGATCCGGGGGTGCACCACATCGGCGATCGGAGCATCATTTTCGCAGCCCGAAAGCGCGAGTAGCGACAGCAGAGCCAGCAGGCACGATGCCCGACTGCCCCGCGTTGCATCATCCCCGCGCAATCGGGAACGATGGCGTGTTTGAACATTGCGCAGGAACCGCAGCCCCTCCCTTGCGGAAGGGGCTGCGCCGGTCGGCAAAATCGCGACCGGGCGCGTCGTCACATCTTCACGCGGACGCCGGCGTAGGCCGAGCGGCCCGGCGTGCCGTAAGTGCGTACGACTTCGTAATGTTCATCAAACAGGTTCTCGATCCGGGCGTAGACCTCGACGTTCTGTATTACCGTGAAGGCACCGCGCAGGCCGACAACGACATTGCCGGCCACGTACTGGCTGTTGGCGGCATCATCATAGCGGCCGCCGCCCACGCGCAGGTCTGCCCCCAGCTTCAGGCCCAGCTCCCACGCCTTGTCGAGGCTGGCGTAGAAGTTGGTCTTCGGACGGCGGGCCAGCCGTGCGCCGGTCAGCTCGTTGGTGGCATCGAGATAAGTAGCCGCAAGATTGATGTCGAAGCCTTCCCAGTTGGCCACCTGCATCCCCAGCTCCACGCCCTTCGCCCGCGCGCGGCCCACATTGTAGTAGTTGTACTGGGTAAGGTCGTAGTCGATCAGGTTCTTCGTCTTGCGGTCGAAATAGGTCAGTGTGAAGCGGCCCGTACCGGCGGCGAAAGGCTGTTCGATCCCGGCATCCCAGCTCTTGGAAGTCTCTGCGTCGAGCGCGCGGAAACCGGCATTGGAATAAAGCTGATAGAGGGAGGGTGCCTTGAAACCCTCGCCGTAGCTGGAGCGCAGGATCGGCGCTTCGTCGCCCGAACCGAGCACCCAGGCGCCGTTCACGGCAAAGGTGGTCTTGTGGCCGAAGTCCTCGTGATCGTCGTAGCGCAGGCCGCCGTTCAGCGTCAGGCCCGCAAGCGGGCGCAGTGTCAGGTTGCCGTAATAGCTGTCGATCGAGGTATCATCGTTCGAGCCGTAGTTGTCCGAGAACTTCTGCTTCTCGGTCTCGGCGCCAAGCTGCAGGCTGGCCATCTCGACCGGCGCGAACACCACCTGGCCCTCGAAGCGCTCGGTGCGCCCCTTGGTCTGGTAGGGGCCGAACACGGCGTCGTCGGAAATGCGCGTGGTATCGTTGATCCCATAGCCCACGCGGGCAGAAAGGCGGTCGTCTAGGCCGGAGTAGCGAAGGTTCGCATAGCCCAGGGTATCGCGCTTGTAGCCCACGTTAAGCGCGTCGGCGCCGGTGTTGTCATAGTCGTAATTGGCCTTGGTGTAGAAACCGCCGGCATCGACCGAGAGACCCTGTGCCAGTTCGACTGCGGCGCGGGCATTGGCGCTCTTGCTTTCGAAGCCGTCCTTCTCGGTGGCACCCCGATCCTCGTTGAAGGCCGAGAACCCGTCACCCTTCATCCAGTTGCCGCCCAGCGTCAGGCCGACGGGGCCGACGAGACCCGCTGCCGACGCGCTCACCTGCTTGCGGTCACGCCAGCCATATTCCGCTTGGGCGCGCGCAGTCCACTGGTCCGTCGGACGGGCAGTGATGAAGTTGATGACGCCGCCGACGGCGCGGCTGCCCCACAATACGCCCGACGATCCACGTACGACCTCGACGCGGTCGAACTGGCCGATGGTGAGCGCACCGAAGTCGAAGCCGCCGCCGACGTCGCCTGGATCGTTGATGCGTACGCCGTCGATCAGGACAAGGCTCTGCGCGTTTTCGGCGCCGCGGATGAACACGCTGGAAGGCTGGCCGAAGCCGCCCGACTGAACGGTCGACACACCGGGGATGCGGGCCAGAACTTCGGTCGCCGTGGTCGCCTGGGTGCGCTCGATCTCGGCGCGGGTGACGACGGTGACGGACTGGCCAATTTGCGTGATCGGCGTGGGCTGGCGGGTCGCGGTGACGACGATCCCGTCCGACGCGTCCTGCGCCAACGCAGGTGTGCTGATGGCAAGCGCAGAACCGATCAGAAACAGATACTTCATTGTTTTTCCTCCGAACCTTGAACGTAATCGCCGTTCTTGGCGGAGGCCCTCGCGCGCCCTTCCTCATGGCGCGCGGGTGCTCGCTGCATGCCGGTGCTCCCCGCCCGGCTGCGGAACGACCGTCTCGGGCAGGTCTCCTGGCTCCCGGATCATCGCCCGTCCCCGCCTTCCCAGCGCGTCCTCTCAAGGAACTGCAGCCAGTGGCGCGTGTGGAGACAGGCTCTCCGGTCACAGTTGCGGGGGCAGCGCCGGCAGTTTCGGCCGACTTCCCTCTTAGGCCCGTATGTGCGGGCACCCATGACGTACCCGCGCCGATAAGGCCGCGCCGCGCCCTTGGCAAGCACGCGTCTTCGCGATGAATTCTTAAGTTCTTCGGCGTAAAGATACAGGCTGTACCGCAACGGGACGGCGACAAATGTCAGGATGCGCCAACCGGAATTGTCGGTAAGGCCGGGTGCTGCAGAATTGCGCCTCCTTCTGGATTTAGGACTCGAGTGCTTCCACCCCTTGCCCTTTCCGCATCCGACGCTGCTCCGGCGGCCCTGAGCGGATTCGGGGCCGAGGAAGCGTTTGAACGCCCGCGTGATTTTTCCGGCCGCTACCCAAGGCGCGCCCGCGGCATGGGCCGACACCCGATCAAGCTGCGACGGCGCTGGACGCTGGGCGTCACCGCGCTCGCCGCCGTCGCCCTGCCCGCCTTCGCCGAACCCAATGCGCTCGGCGCCGGATGGAACCGCTTTTCCATCGCCGATGCCGGGACGCAGGAAACTTCCATTTCGCCCATGCCCTTCGAGCAATCGGGCACAAGCTTTCCCGGTTCGGCGTTCTATTACCTCGCCCCCGAAACCGCTCCGTTGCGCATCGGCGAAGGCATCCGCTCGGACGCCGACGATGCCGTTTCCGGCCCGACCCTCGGCGCCGGGCCAACCGCGCGGGCGCTCCGAATCGACAACTCCGGCGTAGACCGCAGTCGCGCGCTTCAGTGCCTGACCGCCGCGATCTACTATGAAGCTGCAAGCGAGCCGGACGCCGGGCAGCGCGCCGTAGCGCAAGTCGTGCTCAACCGGGTCGCCCATCCAGCCTACCCAAAGACTGTCTGCGGCGTCGTCTACGAAGGCTCGGAGCGACCAACCGGCTGCCAGTTTTCATTCACCTGCGACGGCGCCCTCGCCCGCCGCCCGCAGCCCATGTTCTGGGACCGCGCCGAAAACGTCGCGCGTCAGGCGCTGTCGGGGTACGTCTATGCTCCGGTCGGCCTCGCGACGCATTATCATACGGTTCAGGTCAGCCCCTACTGGGCGCCCAGCCTGAACTACCTCGGCACCATCGGCGCCCACCGCTTCTACAGCATGCGCGGCGCCGCCGGAGCGCCCGCCACTTTCCGCTACGCCTATTTCGGCGGCGAGCCGATGGCCGCACCGCACCGCCGCGACGACAGTTCCAGCGCTGCTGCCGCCGCCGCCGCGCTCGACCCGCTGGCGGTGCAGCGTGCCTTCGGCCTGACCGCCGAACCCGTCGCATCGAGGGAAGTCCCTGCCCTGCAGGCTCCATCCACCGCGGCCCCCAGCTATTCCTCGCAAGTCGAGGAACGCGGCGGCGACGCCCTCTACCGCGCGCAGAATTTGCCCGCTTCGCAGGGTATCAAGGCGGAGTACGCCAACTCCGGCCGCTGGATCGCCAACCCCGGCAACTAAATTCTCGATTTGCAGGCCAATTGATAATCAATCGATTGCAAAGGGTTGCCCAAGGGAATGTCCCTAAGGGCAATGGTCAAGGTTTCGGAAACCAAGTCCTCTCATGATGGATTAGCGCCTCATCGGATAGAACGGGCGCAAGCAACGACCACAAGACAAGAGGCCTACAGTACATGACCATCCGTTTTGCCGCCGCCTGGGGCGGGACTACTCCGGCCATTGCGCGGTCCCTCTGCCTGAGCGCCCCCCTCGGCGCGGTCAACGACAACACCCGCCGCAGCGGCCCGCCGCTACGCACCGTATCCAGCGACATGGCGAGTGCTGTCGACGCAAACCTGGCGGAGAGCGAAGCCGCACTAGCCGCCGCGCTGATGCATTTCGCCCGTCACGGCCTCTCTGCCGCCACTCGCGCCCGAACCGAAGCGGAAACGGCCCATGCGTCGGGCAACGTGAAGGCCAGCGCGCACTGGCTAGAGATCTGCCGCCAACTCGATCGCCGTATGGCCGCCGCCGCGACGCGCCGCCTGCAAGCCTGAGGCGTCGGGGAAGAAGCGGGGTTCCCGCCTCCGCGGCGATCTCGCTGATTTTTCTGACCCCGCCACCGGCCACGAGCGACCATCTGGACCGGGCCTTCGACGAGTCGCGGCCAAGGGGGCTTGCCGCGCCCTCCGCGATGACGGACACCTTGCCGGCCAAACGTCAAAATGAACGGGGCATCTCTGCGCATGATTGCCGGAAAGTGTCTGAAGTGGCTGTTTCCCGCCATTTAAGCTTGCTATTGCAATTGCGAACTATTATCAAATAAAAGTGCGACGATCCACTGAGGAAGGCCGTTTGGCGGTTGCAATGTGCTACACAGGGGCGTAGTGCGCGGCTTGCAAACCCGGCGCCTGCCTTCTGCGGGATTGAATGCAGGCCGCTTTTGAAGTCCGTCAAAATCCCGCCATTGGGAAGGACACGCACGGATCATGGCTCGTAAGAAGATTGCCCTTATCGGCGCAGGCAACATTGGCGGCACGCTCGCCCACCTCGCCGCGCAGAAGGAACTGGGCGACATCGTCCTGTTTGATATTGCCGAGGGCATTCCCCAGGGCAAGGCGCTCGACCTGTCGCAGTGCGGCCCGGTCGAAGGCTTTGACGCCTCCATCACCGGTACCAACGACTACGCCGACATTGCCGGCGCGGACGTCGTCATCGTCACCGCAGGCGTGCCCCGCAAGGCCGGCATGAGCCGCGACGATCTGCTGCAGATCAACCTCAAGGTCATGAAGGCCGTGGGCGAAGGCCTGAAGCAGTACGCACCCGACGCGTTCGTGATCTGCATCACCAACCCGCTCGACGCGATGGTCTGGGCGCTCCGCGAATTCTCGGGCCTGCCCGCGAACAAGGTCGTCGGCATGGCCGGCGTTCTCGACTCGGCACGTTTCTCGACCTTCCTCGCTTGGGAATTCGGCGTTTCGATCCGCGACGTGAACACCTTCGTGCTCGGCGGCCACGGCGACACCATGGTGCCTGTCGTACAGTACTCGACCGTCAACGGTATCCCCGTTCCGGATCTCATCAAGATGGGTCTCACCACCCAGGAGAAGATCGACGCGATCGTCCAGCGCACCCGTTCGGGCGGCGGCGAGATCGTCGGCCTGCTCAAGACCGGCTCGGCTTTCTACGCTCCGGCAGCTTCGGCAATCTCGATGGCCGAAGCCTACCTGAACGACCAGAAGCGCATCCTGCCCGTCGCCGCCTATGTCGACGGTCAGTACGGCGTTGACGGCCTCTATGTCGGCGTACCGGCAATGATCGGTGCCGACGGCATCGAGAAGGTCATCGAGATCGAACTGGACGAAGAAGCCAAGGGCAACTTCCAGGTCTCGGTCGACGCGGTCAAGGAACTGCTGGTGGCCTGCAAGGCCATCGACGGCAGCCTCGCCTAAGATCACACCGGCCCGCGCGGTTCGGCCCTGTCACAGTGGCCAGTATCGCGCGGGTTGAATAGTTTCTTGGAAGGGTCGCCGGTTCTGCCGGCAGCCTTCCACGATCAGGAACAGGGAAAACCGATGTCGATCCTTATTGACAAGAATACCAAGGTCATCACGCAGGGCATGACCGGCGCGACCGGCACCTTCCACACCGAGCAGGCGCTGGCCTACGGCACGCAGATGGTCGGCGGCGTCACCCCCGGCAAGGGCGGCACGACTCACATCGGTCTGCCCAACTTCAACACCGTCGCCGAAGCCAAGGCTTCGACCGGTGCGACCGCATCGTGCATCTACGTTCCGCCGCCGTTCGCAGCCGACTCGATCCTCGAGGCGATCGACGCCGAGATGGAACTGATCGTCTGCATCACCGAAGGCATCCCCGTTCTCGACATGGTTCGCGTCAAGCGCGCCCTTTCGGGTTCGAAGTCGCGCCTCATCGGCCCGAACTGCCCCGGCGTTCTGACCCCCGGCGAGTGCAAGATCGGCATCATGCCCGGTTCGATCTTCTCCAAGGGTTCGGTCGGCGTTGTCTCGCGTTCAGGCACGCTCACCTATGAGGCGGTCTTCCAGACCACCAATGCAGGCCTGGGCCAGACCACCGCAGTCGGCATCGGCGGCGACCCGGTCAACGGCACCAACTTCATCGACGTCCTGGAGCTTTTCCTGGCCGACGAAGCTACCCAGTCGATCATCATGATCGGCGAAATCGGCGGCAGCGCCGAAGAAGAAGCGGCGCAGTTCCTCAAGGACGAAGCCAAGCGCGGTCGCAAGAAGCCCATGGCGGGCTTCATCGCGGGTCGTACGGCGCCTCCGGGCCGCCGCATGGGCCACGCCGGCGCTATCGTCTCGGGCGGCCAGGGCGGCGCTGAAGACAAGATCGCAGCCATGGAAGAGGCAGGCATCAAGGTGTCGTCCTCTCCCTCGCTGCTCGGCGAAACCCTTGTGGAAGTCCTCAAGGAACTCGCCTGACCTGATACCACTCGTGCGGCGCGGAATTCTTCGGAACCGCAGCGCCGCACGAGTGATTACCATGACGCGCCGGGGCATTTCGGTCCCTCGCGCCACTACCGAGCGGCATTTCGGCCCTCCTCCCCAGGACCGTGAGCGCCGCGAACACACAGACAACGCCGGGACACCTGTGTCCGGCGTGGCGATAGGTGATTCCTATGGGCGACGAGAGTTTCGAATTCACCCCGGACATGGCGCTGGAAGAGCCCCAGGCCGGCCCGAGCTGGCAGCGCGGCAACTGGCCCCTCGTCGGCGGCGACGCCGAAGATGACTGGACCCAGGGCCTCGATCCCACGGTTCTCAAGGTCGAGATCACCAAGGCAGCAGCCAAGGGCGGCGCCAAGGTCGACCAGGCCAGTATAGACGAAGCGGCGGCCGATGCCATCCGCGCGATGATGCTGATCCGCACGTATCGCGTGCGCGGTCACCTCGCAGCGGACCTCGACCCGCTCGGCCTCAACCAGCGCAAGCTGCCTGCCGACCTTACCCCCGAGTACCACGGCTTCGTGGGCGCGGCGCAGGACCGCAAGGTCTACGTCGGCGGCGCCCTCGGCCTGCAGTGGGCCAGCGTGCGCGAGATCGTCCAGATCCTGCGCGCCAACTACTGCGGCAAGGTCGGCCTCGAATACATGCACATCTCCGACACGGAGGAGCGCCGTTTCCTTCAGGAGCGCATGGAAGGCGCCAACAAGGAAATCGAATTCACGCCGGAAGGCAAGAAGGCGATTCTCTCGGCGGTCGTGCGCGGCGAGCAGTACGAGAAGTTCCTCGGCAAGAAGTACGTCGGCACCAAGCGCTTCGGCCTGGACGGCGGCGAATCGATGATCCCCGCGCTCGAAGCCGTCATCAAGTACGGTGGCCAGCTCGGCGTGAAGGAAATCGTCTACGGCATGGCCCACCGCGGCCGCCTGAACGTCCTCGCGAACGTCCTCGCCAAGCCCTACAAGGTCATCTTCCACGAATTCTCGGGCGGCACTGCCAACCCTGAGGACGTGGGCGGTTCGGGCGACGTGAAATACCACCTCGGCACTTCGGCCGACCGTGAATTCGACGGCATCAAGGTTCACATGAGCCTGATGCCCAACCCCTCGCACCTCGAAACGGTGGACCCGGTCGTGCTCGGCAAGGTCCGTGCCTACCAGGTCATCGCCGACGACATCGGCGACGACATCGGTCCGGACGCCCGTCACAACCAGGTCCTGCCCGTCCTGATCCACGGCGACGCGGCCTTCGCTGGCCAGGGCATCATCTGGGAGTGCTTCGGCCTTTCCGGCGTGAAGGGCTACAACACCGGCGGCTGCCTCCACTTCATCATCAACAACCAGATCGGCTTCACGACGAGCCCGCAGTTCGCGCGCAACTCGCCCTATCCCTCTGACGTCGCCAAGGGCGTCCAGGCTCCGATCCTGCACGTCAACGGCGATGATCCGGCAGCGGTTACCTTCGCCTGCAAGCTGGCGATCGACTACCGCCAGACCTTCAAGCGCGACATCGTGATCGACATGTGGTGCTACCGCCGCTTCGGCCACAACGAGGGCGACGAGCCCGGCTTCACGCAGCCCCTGATGTACGCCAAGATCCGCCAGCACCCGCCGGTCAGCAAGATCTACAGCGACAAGCTGAAGGCCGAAGGCGTGATCGATGACGCATTCCTGGGTCAGACCGAAGATGCGTTCACCGCGCATCTGGAAGAGCAGTTCGAGGCAGCCAAGACCTACAAGGCCAACCAGGCCGACTGGTTCGCCGGTCAGTGGAGCGGCTTCCACAAGCCCGCCGATCCCGAGACCGCGCGCCGCAACGTCGACACCAAGGTCGAACCCAAGCTGTTCGAAAGCCTGGGCCGCGTGCTCACCACCGTTCCTGCGGACCTCACCGTCCACAAGACGCTGTCCCGCGTGCTTGCCGCCAAGGAAGAGATGTTCAAGTCGGGCGAAGGCTTCGACTGGGCAACGGCGGAGGCGCTCGCCTTCGGCAGTCTCGTTTCCGAGGGGTACGGTGTGCGCCTCTCCGGTCAGGACTGCGGACGCGGCACCTTCAGCCAGCGCCACGCCGTCTGGACCGACCAGACGGACGAGCACAAGTACACGCCCCTGACGACGCTGCCCCACGGCCGCTTCGAGGTGCTGGACTCGACGCTTTCGGAATATGGCGTACTCGGCTTCGAGTACGGCTACGCCAGCGCCGACCCCAAGACCATGGTCCTGTGGGAAGGCCAGTTCGGCGACTTCGCCAACGGCGCGCAGATCATCATCGACCAGTACATCGCCTCGGCCGAATCCAAGTGGCTGCGCGCGAACGGACTGGTGCTGCTGCTGCCGCACGGCTATGAAGGCCAGGGTCCTGAGCACTCCTCGGCCCGTCTGGAACGCTACCTGCAGCTCTGCGCACAGGACAACATCCAGGTCTGCAACATCACCAGCCCGGCGAACTACTTCCACGTCCTGCGCCGTCAGATGCGCCGTTCGTTCCGCAAGCCGCTCGTCATCATGACCCCCAAGTCGCTGCTGCGCCATCCGCTGGCAAAGTCGAGCGCCAAGGACTTCATCGAAGGCGACTTCAAGCGCATTCTGTCGGACCCGAGCGGTTCGGCGGACGCGGACACGAAGAAGGTCATCCTGTGCTCGGGCAAGGTCTTCTACGACCTCCTCGAGGCGCGGGGCGCGGCCGAGATCACCGATACCCAGATCATCCGCCTCGAGCAGCTCTACCCCTTCCCGGGTGAGCCGCTGGCCAAGCGTCTGTCGAAGATGCCGAACCTCGAGGAAATCGTATGGTGCCAGGAAGAGCCCAAGAACAACGGTTCCTGGTTCTTCGTGGAATCGCTGGTCGAAGCAGCGGCCATCGAAGCAGGGGTTTCCGCCCCTCGTCCGCGCTATGCCGGTCGTTCCGCTTCGGCGTCGCCCGCCACTGGCCTCGCCAAGCGCCACACCGCCGAACAGGCGGCGCTGGTTGCCGATGCACTGCATCTTTCCGTTCGTTCCGAACTCCGTCGCAAGCAGAAGGCTTGAGATAAACCATGTCCACTGAAGTCAAGGTCCCCACGCTCGGCGAGTCCGTCGCCGAAGCCACCATCGGCCAGTGGCTCAAGCAGCCCGGCGAAGCCGTTGCTGCCGATGAGCCCATTGCCAGCCTCGAGACCGACAAGGTCGCGATCGACGTCATGGCGCCGCATGCCGGTGTCATGGGCCAGCACATCGCAGCCGAAGGCGACAATGTCGTCGTCGGTGCGCTGATCACCACCATCGAAGCAGGCTCGGGCGCGCCCGCAGCCGCCAAGCCTGCTGCCGCGCCCGCCGCAGCTCCGGCTGCTTCGGCTCCGGCATCTGCCGCCGCTGCTCCGGCAACCGAGGAAGCCGCTGCCGGCGCTTCGGTCCTGTCGCCGGCCGTGCGCCGCGCGATCCTGGAGCACGGCATCGACCCCGCGTCGATCAAGGGCACCGGCAAGGACGGCCGCATCACCAAGGACGACGTCCTGGAAGCCGCCAAGAACAAGCCCGCATCGGCTGCTCCGGCTGCTGCTGCGTCCGCTTCGGTCCCCGCCTCGGTGCGCGGTGAAGAGCGCGTGAAGATGACGCGCCTGCGCCAGACGATCGCCAAGCGCCTGAAGTCCGCGCAGGACACCGCAGCCCTGCTCACCACCTTCAACGACGTCGACATGTCGGCCGTCATCGAAGCGCGTGACAAGTACAAGGACGTGTTCCTCAAGAAGCACGGCATCAAGCTGGGCTTCATGTCATTCTTCGCCAAGGCTTCGGTCCTGGCCCTGAAGGACATTCCGGCCGTCAACGCCCAGATCGACGGCGACGAGATCGTCTACCACGACTACGTCGACATCTCGATCGCCGTATCGGCCCCGAGCGGCCTGATGGTCCCCGTCGTCAAGGACTGCGACAAGCTGGGCTTCGCGGGCATCGAGAAGGCCATCGCGGGCTTCGGCAAGAAGGCCAAGGAAGGCAAGCTGACCATGGAAGACATGAAGGGCGGCACCTTCACGATCTCCAACGGCGGCGTGTTCGGCGGTCTGATGTCGACCCCGATCATCAACCCGCCGCAGTCGGCGGTGCTGGGCCTTCACCGCATCGAAGACCGTGCCGTGGTGCGTAATGGCGAAATCGTGATCCGCCCGATGATGTACATCGCGCTGTCTTACGACCACCGCCTGATCGACGGCCGCGAAGCGGTCACCGCGCTCAAGACCATCAAGGAAGCGATCGAGGATCCCACCAGGCTCCTGATCGACCTCTGAGAATACAAGACCCCGCCCGCCCAGAAGACCGGTCGGGCGGGGTTTTCACTTGCGCTGAAATTACTATTTTCCACTCGTGCCTGAACACTGCGAGGCATGAGCGTACGGAGGCCTGAACATGGCTGATTACGACTACGACGTCCTTGTCATCGGTGCCGGCCCCGGCGGCTATGTCGCGGCAATCCGCGCAGCCCAGCTGGGCCTGAAGACCGCCTGCGCCGAAGGACGCGAGACGCTGGGCGGCACCTGCCTCAACGTGGGCTGCATTCCCTCCAAGGCCTTGCTCCACGCGTCGGAATACTTCGAAGCGGCCAAGGGCGGCGCGATGGCGGCGATGGGCATCAAGGTGACCCCCGAGCTGGATCTCGACACCATGCAGGGCCAGCGCGTAGACGCGATCAAGGGCCTGACCGGCGGCATCGAGTTCCTGTTCAAGAAGAATAAGGTCGACTGGCTCAAGGGCTATGCCAGCTTCAAGGACGCGCACAGCGTCGAAGTGGCCGGCAAGACCGTCACCGCCAAGAACATCGTCATCGCCACCGGCTCATCCGTCACCCCGCTCCCCGGAGTCGAGATCGACAATGCCGGCGGCGTCGTGGTGGACAGCACCGGCGCACTTGAACTGACTTCCGTGCCCAAGAAGATGGTCGTCATCGGTGGCGGCGTGATTGGCCTGGAACTGGGTTCGGTCTGGCGCCGTCTGGGCGCGGAAGTGACCGTCGTCGAATTCCTCGACCAGCTGCTCCCCGGCATGGACGGCGAAGTCCGCAAGGAAGCCGGCAAGCTGTTCAAGAAGCAGGGCATGACGCTCAAGATGGGCACCAAGGTCACTGGCGTGACCGTGGAAGGCAAGACCGCCAAGGTCACTGTCGAGCCCGCCAAGGGCGGTGACGCGGAAGTCATCGAAGCCGACGTCGTCCTCGTCTCGATCGGCCGCCGTCCCAACACCGAAGGCCTCGGCCTCGACAAGATCGGCATCGAGCTAAACCAGCGCGCGCAGATCGAAACCGACCACGACTTCGGCACCAAGGTCGACGGCGTCTGGGCAATCGGCGACGTGATCCCCGGCCCGATGCTTGCCCACAAGGCCGAGGACGAGGGCATCGCCGTGGCCGAGAACATCGCTGGTCTCACCGGGATCGTGAACCACGACGTCATCCCCGGCGTCGTCTACACCCAGCCCGAGTTCGCGGGCGTGGGCCTGACCGAGGAAGCCGCCAAGGAGCGCGGCGCGATCAAGGTCGGCAAGTTCCCGATGATGGCCAACTCGCGCGCCAAGACCAATCACGAGCCGGACGGCTTCGTGAAGGTCATCGCGGACGCCGAGACCGACCGCGTTCTGGGCGTATGGTGCATTGCCTCGGTGGCCGGCACGATGATCGCACAGGCCGCGCAGGCGATGGAATTCGGCGCTACCAGCGAAGACATCGCCTACACCTGCCACGCACACCCGACGCACTCCGAGGCGATCAAGGAAGCGGCGATGGCGGTGACCGGCAAGCCGATCCACATGTGATCGGCCTGCAATAGATCGACGAGAGGGCCGGCGTGAAAGCGCCGGCCTTTTTCGTTGGTCCCGGCTGTGGAACCTCCTGCCCCATTCGTGAATTTCTCCGCGACATGGTTTCACGGGGCGTTTCAGGCATGACATTCCACCGCGCGGCGTTGCTGCTTCTGGCGTCCACTTTCGCCCTCTCCGCCTGCAAGGAGACCAGTGACGTAAGCCCCCCTCCCCGCGCCCACGACATGATCAAGGTCGACCCGCAAGCCTCGCTCATCACCGTGCCGGTCCATGCCGATCTCGGCAATCTGGCCGCTGCGCTCGAAGACGATATCCCCCGCACGCTCTGGACCATCGACCAGCCCGAACAGACCTGCATGCGGTCGAAAAGCGTGGACCTGGGCATCGCCACCATCAAGACACCCAAGCTCAAATGCCGCATCGTCGGCGAAGTGCGGCGCGGCCCCTTGCGCTTTGCCGGCAAGGGGCGCGAAATCGTGCTCGATATGCCGCTCCACGCAGTCGTCCGCGCCGAGGACATCGGCGGCCTGCTCAAGCGTGAAACCGCCACTGCCGACGCGATGGCCCATGCCGTCATCCGCCTGACGCTGGCGCAGGACTGGACCCCGCGCGGGACGGTCGATATCCGCTACGACTGGACCAATGCCCCGCATATGGAGTTCATGGGCCAGCGCATTGACTTCACCGCCCAGGCCGATCGCAAGCTTGCCCCGGTGATCGCCCGCCTCGAACGTGACTTGCCCGGCCAACTCGGCAAGCTGGAGGTTCGCCGTCAAGTCGAGGACGCCTGGAACTCGGCCTTCACCACGCTGGCCCTCAACCGCGACAACCCGCCGGTCTGGATGCGCGTCAGCCCCACCGAATTGCAGTATGGCGGTTACGAACTCGACGGCAACAAGCTCCTGCTGCGCCTCGGCGTCAAGGCGGTGACCGAAACTTTCGTCGGCAAGCGGCCGGCCGATCCGGCGCCCTCTCCCCTGCCCCCGGTGCGCCCACTGGAGACCGAGGCAGGCAAGCTGGCCTTCTTCATCCCCGTCGTCGCCGATTACCGCGAACTGGAGCCGGTACTGATGAAGGCGTTGCACAAGCGCGCGGCACAGCCGTTCTCGGTGCCCGGCGTCGGGCCGGTCAAAGCCGATTTCCGCAAGGCGACGATCTACGGCACCAGCGGCGGGCGTATCGCCGTGGGCGTGGAATTCACGGCGCGCGATGTGGCAAAGCGGGTCGGTCCGACCAAGGGCACCGTATGGATGACCGGCCTGCCGACCAACACCGAAAATTCACGCAAGATCGGCTTCGAAGAGTTCGCCGTCAGCGGCACCACCGACATGCGCGGCGGCGATCTTATCCTGCGCCTTGCGAACACGCCGGGCATGGCGGCCACCATCGCCGCGGCGCTCGCCCAGAACTTCGAGAACGATTATGCCAAACTGCTGGGCAAGATCGGCCGCGCGATCGAGGACAAGCGCGAGGGCGACCTGCTGATCCGCGCTGAAGTCACCCGCGCCCGGACGGGGCGTATCAAGGCCGCTGGCCAAGGGCTCTATCTCCCCGTTTGGGCCGATGGTACCGCGTCCATCACCGTGCAGCGGTAAGACTGTCCCGCTACCGAACAGAGATCGTAACAGTCAGGCAACAAGAGAGACGCAATCGCAGCTTAACCCGAACTTGCACAAGGATTGTGCAACGATGCCCATTATTTAGGCAATCATGTTAGGGAGACGACTTTGAGCCTGTTCGCCTTCGCCGCTTTCGCCGCGGCAGCAACCGCATCTGCCGCCCCTCATGCCCATTCGGTCCAGCTCGACCACCGGGGCAGCACCTACCAGGTCGACTACCGCGCCCATGTCGAGACCCGGACGCGCACGATCGGCATGTCGCCGCCAACGCGCCCGAGCAGCCAACGCTGCGTGCTGACAGCCAACGTTTCGGTCGAGCGGGTGATCGGCGGGCAGGCAGGCCATGAACTCAAGGCCATGCTGCCTGGCAAGGAGAGCTTCACCCGCTACCTGCCAGGCGATTGCCGCAACCGTCAGGATCAACTCGCCAAGCTGGTAGAGGACAAGTCGCAGGCTATCGGCGCCCATCTTGCCCGCGCCGCCGTTGACGACCACCAAAGCGCACTGGCCGCCATAGAAACCGCCCACCACTTCGCCGCAAACTGAAGGCACCCCGCTCAAGCATGAATTATCGTTTCCATTGCCTGGTCGTCGCCCTGTGCGGCGGCCTTGTCTCCTTTGGCGCACAGGCCCAGACGGCAGCCAGTGTCTCCCTCGAAGCCGAGACCGACCACCGCGAACGGGGCCTGAGCTGGAGCGACGGCAAACCCGCGCTGTCCGCCTCGGTCACCATCCCCGTCACCTACGACCTCGCGCTCGACGTCGAAGGCCTGACCTTGCGCGACAGTGCGCGCCACGGCGGCGCCGACCTCGGGCTGACGATCGCCCCGCGCTATACCGTGAGCAAGGCAGGCTGGGACTTCACCGCCGGCGCGCGCGGGCATGTCTTCGTCGGGCGCGCGGGCACCAGTTATGTCGAGGTCACCGGCGATGTCAGCCATACGATCGGCCCCGTTCAGCTCGCTGTCGGCGCCGCATTCGCGCCCTCGCAAGGCGCGATCGGGGGACATAACCTCTATCTGGACGCCGCCGCCTCGATCAGCATCCCCGGCACGCCGATGACCGTCTATGGCGGGATTGGGCGCACCAGCGGCTCATCCAGCGACGACGCCAGGGCGCTGCGACTGAGGCCCGGCGGCAACTACACCGATCATCGACTGGGCATCGAGCATACCGCCTCCAATCTTGCGGTGGGGCTGCGCTATTCGGATACTTCCATCAGCCAGCGGCGAGTCGACCCGCTCTCGCCCTGGTATGACCGCCACTTCGGCGCCCGCGTAGTAGCCTACGTGCGTTTCACGCCTTGACCCCGCCAGTAACCCGTCGATGCCTGCCCCAGCTGGCCGATTGACCAGATGCGCCGTCCCCGGTGTAACTGGCACGAGTGCGTACAGCTTGGCCCACGGGTGGCCGGCACAGACGGGAGAGACCGATGAAGGCAGTCTGGTACAACGAAAACGGCGGCCCGGAGGTACTGCATCACGGCGACCTTCCCGATCCGGAGGTCGGTCCGAAAACCGTGCTGATCCGAGTCGAGGTGATCTCGCTCGAAGGCGGCGATTTGCTCAACCGCATCCACACGCCCCCGGCGCGCGTACCGCATGTGCCCGGCTATCAGGCCGCCGGTACGGTCGTCGCGGCAGGTGCCGAGGTCACGCGCTTCAGGACGGGTGACCGCGTGGTCGGCTTCAACTGGAACGGCAGCCACGCCGAGCTTTTCGCCGTACCGGAATCTTACGCCTATCCGGTGCCCGAAGGCATGGACCTCGATATCGCCGCCGTGGTGCCGATCGCTTTCGGGACAGCTTACGACGCCCTGTTCACCTATGGCGGCCTGACGGCAGGCGAGACGGTATTGGTGCAGGGCGCGGCCGGCGGCGTCGGATTGGCGGCAGTGCAACTGGCGGCGCAGGCCGGCGCCACGGTGATCGGCACGGCGTCAGGCCCTCAGCGGCTCTCACGTATTACACCGCTGGGGTTGACCCACGGCATCGATTACAAGCGCGAGGACATCGCCGCGCGCTGCAAGGAGATAACAAGCCGCAGGGGCGTCGATCTCGTACTCGATCTGGCGGGCGGCAAGGGCAAGGATGCTCTGGTGGAAGCCCTGCGCGGTCATGGCCGCTATGCGGTGATCGGTGCGGCCGAGGGCACGTTGCCCAGCTTCCGGTTCTTCGAGATGATCCGCAAGGCCATGCAGGTGACCGGCATTTCGTTCGGCCGTGACATGCATACCCCGCGCGTGCATGACCTGATGGCAGACCTGTTCGCGCGGGTTCATGCCGGCACGCTGGTGATGCCGATCGAGCGGGAGTTCGCCCTGTCCGAAGCGGCAGAGGCGCACCGCTTCGTTGCCGAGGGGCACCCTTTCGGGCGGGTGGTGATGCGGCCCTGACGGCACAGTTCGCGATGGGGCCTCATCCTTATTAACCCCGCTCAGGCTGAGCGAGTCGAAGCCCCATCGCGCGAAGCGTCCCCCTCAGATCGTGTCGGGATAGACCGGGCGAATATCCACCGGCAACGCCGCCATCCCCGCGATCGCGGCGTCGGCCTCCGCATCCAGCTTTGCCCAATTCGCCATGAACGCCTTGGTACCTTCGTAATCGCCGGTCGCCTGCAGCATCAGCATGTCGTGGAGCAGCGCTTTCAGCCCCGCCTCCATCTTCGCATCGTCCACCACGTAGCGTTTCGCCGCCGTGTCGTAGGTGAAGGCGCCGTGCGCGCGCAGGTACGCATATTGCAGCGCCGCGCCCTTGCCATGCGCCTCGACCGCACCAAAACGCACTGCACGGAAGATGCCGGTGAAGTAAGTCGCGAAAAGCTGCGGGCGGTCGGCGACAGGCAGTTCGCCCTTCTGCATCATCAGCAGGATGTTCCAAACCCCGGCGACATCGGCCTTGGCTTCTTCCAGCGCCGAGTTCTGTTCCTTCAGCGCCTTGTCGACCGTGGTCTTCTCGCCGTTCACGACGATCGAGCCCGGCCCAAGGCTGTGCGACAGTTCGTGGAACAACGTCTCGTACTGCATGTAGTCCTTGGCGACGTGGCGGGCCTGATCGTCCTTCAGCACCAGTGCCGCCATGGGCTGGAGCGTGCGGTCGAACTTGGCGCCCAGCACGTTGGAGAGGATCACCTTCTTGGCACCCTTGGCCTCGCGCACGCGCTCGTCGTTGGGCAGGTTGAAGGCGATGGTCTGCGGACCCGGCACGTTGTCACCGCCGCCGCGCACCTGTTCAGCCACAGCGATCGGGCTTTCGAAGCCGCGCTGGAAATTCTTGTACTTGTCCTCGATCGGGAGGTTCGCCTCCATGTCCTTGAGGTACTTCTTGTACTTCGCCAGCGCGGCCGACTGTTCCGGATCCTTGAGCGTGACGAAGCTCTCGAAAGAAGTCTTCGCGCCCATGAGGCGGTCGGTGTAGACCTCGTAAGGCCCCATCGCGACTTCGATCGGCGTGTCCGTCAGGTCCATCCAGGCCAGCTCGCTCTCGTAGTAATCATCGGAGAGAAAGGCCTTGGCCCGCAGCGCAAGGAACTTCTTCAGACTGGGGTTGCTCGTCCGTGCGGCGGCCTGTTCCAGCAGCCTGGAAGCTGGTTCCAGCCACTGCCGGTACTCGACCGAATAGGGCACGGCGATCAGCTTGTCGCCCTGGCGGCGCACCACCGTATAGGCGCCAAGCAGCGCGGCCTTCTGGTCGGGATGGGCGGCGACATAGGCTTCCAGTTCGGCCCGCGTCATGTTCTCGGGATAAAAGCCCGCGCCCTCGGGCATCGGCGTAGTGCCCCAGAACGGGTGCAAGTCGGCCAGTTCGTCCCACGGGCCGAAGTTGCGTGCGAACATTTCGACCAGCAGGTCGCGGTCGGCCCGGCGGTTCATCGAAACCGCACGCTGGACCTGCGGGTTCTGTTCATAGCGCTGGCGCAGGTAAATCTCGCTCATCAGGTCTGACGCCTTGATGAGCAGGTTGACGACATCGCGCTCCTCGCTGCTCAGAAAGGTGGTGTCGACCTGCATCGGGATCGTCGCCAGCTTGTCCTTCTGCACGGCCAGGTCGTAGTCCGGTTCGGCTTCCACAGCGGCTCTTTCTGCAGGGGCGACAGGCGCGGAGGCAACTTCGACGGGAACCTGGGTGCAGGCCGCGCTCGCCAGCAACAGGGCGGCGGTGGAAAGACGCTTGAGGGTGATCATGGGGATGTCCGTCGCATGGGGGGATTGGGGGCAGACTAGAGCGATGCGCGGG
>NZ_CACSJO010000019.1 GCF_902706195.1 Novosphingobium sp. 18050
CGTCAGCACCACGTTGATGGTGTGCTCGGTTCCAGCCTTAGGTCGCCCGAGCTTCGCTCGGCCCCACTGAAGGAACCCTTGTGCGTCCAGGTACTGAATCGCTCGCAAGACCGTGATCTCGCTTCTCGCCGTCGCTTTTTGAACCGCTATCGACGTCGGCAGGCCGCCGTCATGATCGCGATGATAGTCATAGATGAACTTGAGGACGGCGTATTGCGTCGGCGTCATTTTAGGCGGCATCTCGCCGGGCAGCGGCCAAATGCTCGGCCACTGCATTCGAGCTTAACCTCATGGTCTTGGCAATGTCCGTGGGGTTTTCGCCCGCATCCGCCCGGCTGCGGATCTCATCTGCCTCAGCACTGGTGACATGAAGATATGTGCGGACCTGAAGGCCCAGCTTCGCCCGAACGTGACTGACGTAAGCCGTCGATCGCCCAAGTTGCCGCGCGATCTCGCGGTGGGTGTGTCCCAGTTCCAACCGTCGGGAAACTTCAGCGTGCTCCGCTTCCCGAGAGAGCGCATCAACAACGACCGGCAAGGCTGACCGCTTGATGTCATAGTCCTCTACGGCCGAGACAGGCTTGCCGGTCATAGAAACTTTCATCCCGCCGCCGACGCTCGCTCTGGCGAAGACCAGAAAGCCTTGATCCTGCAGTCTGCAGAGATAGTCGTGCATCGCGCCCTTGCTCCTGAGGCCTACGGCGCGGCAAAGCTCGGACACCGTTGGCACGGCCCCCGGATTATCCCGCAGGTAGCCCCTAAGACCGATGAGGATTTCGTGCTGCCGGGGTGTCATGCGGCACCGCGCTGCTGTTCAACCCAGTCGCGCACCTCGGCCTCGCTCCACCGGCTGGACCAGCCGCCAGGCTTGTACTGCTTCGGGAAGCGCCCATCGGCGATCAGGCGGTAGATCATGCGCCGGCTAAGGCCGGTCATGTCTTCGATATCCTCCATGGGGAGGAGGCGGGTGGGCTGCGGTGCGACCGTCATTTCGTGTTCCTTATTTTCTGGGGTTACGCGGCGCGTGGCGTGACCGAGGCGAGGTGGCGAACGTTGCCCGGGACCGGCAGCCCGTCGCCATCATCCCCGCCGCCCTCGTCGAGGTCGTCAGGCAGATATTCCTGGCAAGAGCGGCTGGCGTGCACGACAGGCTGGGTGCCGACGATAACCAGGGGGCCAATCGGGCGCGGCCTCGGCACCGGCTCGCGGTACTCACAGACACCGAGGTCGTCGGTGCTCTCGATCGGTGCGGGCTCGCTCATGTCGGAATCGGCGCCCGGCCGGAAGTGCATGCAGGTCTTACAGGTGTGGGTGCGCTTCATCAGGCGGCTCCTGGGAGGGTGTAGTGCTTGTCGGCAAAGCCGGGGCGAGATCCGCGCACCATGCAGGCGTTCACCCACGTGATGCGGTCAGGGGCAAGGCGGCGAACGTGCCCCCGTCTTAGGTGCGACCGGAGGCCACTAGCTCTGCCGCCGAATGGCGTCCCACCGCCGTCGCCTTGCCCAGCGATCTTGAGGACATGGAATGCCTTCAGGGCTGGCTTTCCCGCCTTCGCGCGCGATCGATTGAGCTTTTCCGGCTGGGGGTGCCTCTCGCTGCTCACGTTCGTGCACTGGAGCGCGATAGCGAGGTCGCAATAGGCATTCACCTCGTCCATCAGGTCTGCCGAGAACATCTGGACAGCCATTTCGGGGCCGTTCATTTGGACGAGGCGGGCCATCGAGACCGGCAGGATCATCATCATTTCGTCGATCACCATTGACGCCGCGTTGGCGACAGCGGCGGGCACGCGGCCAGCTTTCACCATCTCTGATCGATATGCCGATGGCTTCGGAATCGCATACGCTGCTTCGTAGGGGATGAGCGCCGCCGTCCCTGTCGGCACCCAGCAGCCGAGGGCATCGTAATAGGACACCGAGGCGACGAATACGCCTTGCCCGACCTCCATCTCGGGCGGCGTGGTCATGCCTACGGGAAGTGAGCCGTCCCACTCCCAGGCAAGCGCTATGCGCTTGGAACTGGGTGCCGCGTCGAAGGCCGAACTCGCTGCCCAGCTGGGATCGGCGCTCTGGTATTCCAGTGCGACGATTGGAAAAGGCGGGCGATAGAGCTGTCCCGGAACTTCCGGGCGCGGCTTGCTGCGGTCGAGCAACATCCCGTAGTCCGGCATGAGGAACACCTCGGCCTGGCGTAGCTTGCCGATGATGAAATCCACCCCCGCCTTGTCGGCTGGCGCAGTGGTTGCGGCGTCCCGAAGCGCCATAAGATCGTCCAGCGCTTTCACGGTGTAGTTAAGGGCTTGCGTCATGCTTTTCCGCCTCGCGGCATCAGCCGCATTGCGTGGACCATGGCGGTCATCTCGGCGTCAGCGTCCTTCATGATGATCGCACCGATGCCAACCAAAGTTGCGATGTCGCTTTCCGGGAGCAAGCCGCGCGCGCGATCGACGATGTCGGCAATCTCTTGCACCATCGCGACGGCCACCATGTCGGGGGCGCTATCATCTGCTGCTATCAAGCGGATGAGTTTGATAATCTCCCATGCGCCGGGGGTGACTTCGGCGCTCATTGCAAGGTTGCTCCTGCTTCGACCGAACTGGTGCGAACGCCATCCCATGTGTCAGCGGCCAGCCGGAACAGCGACGTGAGGTGACCGTTCGGATCAGCCATTCGCCCGGCTTCGGACATATCAGTCATGAACGTAAGGATGCCGATGAGGCCACCATTGACTACTGCCGCAAGCGTGACGGGGTCCGGGAAGCCGGGCGCTGCATCCGAGGCAGATGTGGCGCATCCATGGAGGACCTCGGATATCGAGCATCCGAATATCTCTGCCAGGCGCTCCATGCTTTCGGTGAGAGACTGGGCCTGACTAATCGATAAGGGCTCGCTCACGCCGCGTTCCCCGTCCAAGGCTCGCCGCCGTGTTCCAACTGCTCGATCCGGTACAGGAGGAGGCCGACCGCCGCCGACGATACGGTGATCAAGCCCCCGCGCTGCTCGCATTCCGCGAGCTTGAGGTGCTCCATCGCGCTGTGCAGCCAATCTTCCGGCGTGCCCAGATCGGCAGCAAGTTCGTTCAGGGTTGCGCCCTTTCGCAAGGTCGCGAAGCGGTCAGAATAGCCGGGGGCCAGGGCTACGGCATCCTCGTCATAGTCGAGTTCGATTATCCGCTTCCCGGCAGTCTCGGCCGCCAGCAGGTTCGCATGATGAAACTCGGATGCAGCGAGATCGCGCAACATGGCGACGACGCGGGGCAGGCTCGCGTCGCCAATGTCAGCGAACCCTGCCGCGTCAGCCGACGCTCGCCATTCTGATTTGGTCGTGAACTTCGGCTGGGCCGTCTGCCATTGGCAGAACGCGAGAATGCGATCGTCGCTTGGACGGCTCATATTGATTACGGTCATCGCTCGTTCCTTCTTGTTCGTTCGTCGATGAGGTTGACGGTTTCGGGCTGAGCAAGGCGGCCGGGAAAGCAGCGAACCCGCGCCTCCACGAAAAGCAGGTGCTTCTGCAGCTTCAGGGCAGAGGAACCGCCGCCAGCCCGTTTGGCGGCCTCTTCAGCGAGCCAATCGGCGATGCGGTCTCGCATCTGCTCGCTGGCCGTGAGTTCAAGTTCTCGGCTATCAGACATGCGCGGCGACCAGCTTGGCAGTGTTCGCATGGCAGAGCAGCTCGGGCCGGTGATCGGTGACAAATCCCGACACGGCCGCCCAGCGCGCCGCATGATCGAACGCCATGAGGCGCTGCAAGCGTCGCTCCTCACGCTGCAGTCGCTCGTCGTCGCTATCGATCATGCCGATCGAAATGCGCTGCTTTTCACCGTCCCTGACGATGAGTGTGACGGACATGCCAATGCTTTCGGCGCGGTCGAGCCAGCTTCGGGCATCGAAGTCGATGCGCCCTGTGGAGAGCAAGCAGGCGCCTAGATCGCTGTGATCAAGGTCATCATATGCAGCGCGATAGTAGTCGTCGGTAAGTAGGCTATCGCTGTCGATCCCCGCCAGGTCGATGTCGAAGAAGCTGCCCGTCCCTGTCCCGCGAATGTCGCGTGTGTTCGTATGCGTCGCATGCCATAGAAGGTGTGCGTAAGACTTCACGAGGACGTCGCCAGCCGTGGTGCAGGGCGCGCGGAAAACCGATTGCAAAGTGCTGTGCACGTGACCGGAAAGCCTAGTGGCTTCGGCATCCGTATATGCGTCGGAGGTGTCATGCTCGCCCATGGCAAGCCAGGCAGTGCGAAACGCGGCATACGCTGACCGGAGGGCTGGCCCCGGTTCAGGGCGATCGACCGCTTCGATGTCCTTTTCCAAGGCCCGCCAGCTGAATCCAGACCCTGGGTATTCCAGCATCACAGTGAGCTTTTCTGCGATGTCTTTACCCGTGAGCGCCCGCGTTTTTATCAGCGATTCCGCATTGGCGAGGAGGTTGGCTTTCAACCCCTCGACGTCGGCAGCCGTGAATCGTTCGTCGCGCACGAACTCGTCTCGACGGGCCCATGAGGCGCAACAACGGTCGTGATTGGTCTTCGCATCAGAAAATGCGAGCGTGCTGCGGATACGCATGTCAGGCCTCCTTCTGATTGGCCGGTGCGAATGCAGGGTTTCGAGCCGCAACGGTGGCGGCCATCACCACAAGATCATCGCTGTGATCGTCGGCCGGCTTTGCGGTGACGCCCAGAAGGGCGCGGGCCTCGGTGCAAAGCGCTTCCGTGAACCCGTTCATGTCGCGATCGCAGTCGAAGCAGATCAGGAACTTCAAAGCCCAGTCTGCCAGAGACGGCGCGGGGATGTTGAGCAGGAAGGTCTCCGCATCGCAGCGCGCATCAAGGAGCCGCTCTTGCTCCAGCACGAGGGGGCTCGCCGCCCCCTTGGGACCTGGGCTGGCGGCCATGGCGGGCAAGTAAACACGCTGATCGAAATCGCTCTCGGCCAGAATAGCAGTGAACAATGCCCGCCTGGCTGTCTCCCAATCATCGGGAATCTGCGCGTACAATTCACCCAGCAGGACTTGCGCGGTCTCGATGACAGCTCTGTCCTTATCGTCACCTTCCGCGATCACCAGGGCATCGTCTTCTGCAAGGCCGCGATGATCAAAGTGCAGCTGATAGATGACCTTAGCGATCACTTCGGGAAGGCCGCGCGCTGGGTGCGCCTTGATGTTCCGGAAGGCCTCTTCGTCAGCGCCATCGGGCCCATCGCGCACGGTGCTTTCATAAGCTGCGATGAGGGTCGTAAGATCGTAACCAATGCCAGCGGGAAGCGGGGGGAGCGCGTATGCGACGCGCGCAATGTCGTCCTGCGGGTGAACCTTAAATTGGAAGGTCATGCTGATGCTTCCTTCTGTCGGGCGAGGCGCGCCTTATTGGCGGCGACCTCGGCGGCCGGGATTTTTCGGGGAGTGCGGCCAATCTCGAACGCGAGATGGACGCCAAGCCATTGAAGATCGAAGCGGAAGGCCGTGCCCTCGCTTTCATCTGAGAAGTCGCGCTCTTCAGTATCGAGGCGGAAAATGTCTCGTTGCCGCCAGTCATACCAAGGCTCGATCGCCGCGATCAGGCGATGAAGCGTCTGCACCGCTCAACCCTCAATGGGCGTAAGCTGGCCAGTGCCGCGAAGAGCGTCGATATCGGCGAGCAAGTCGTCGAAATATCCGGTGGCGAGAACCGTTCCGGTCTTCGCCATGATTTGCATCTTCTCGCTCAGCGCTGCGAGGTCCGGAGCGCGAATGCCGACCAGCGTATTCAACGCATCGCCCGCAGCATCGAACACCGCATCCTGCTCCGCTTCGGGCAGGTTGGAGATGTCCAGCTTCTCGGCGGCTTCCCACGCGGACACCGCCTGTCGCCATGCAGCCTTGGCGCGAAGCAGGCGGACCGCACGGCGCAGGGGTGGCTCTGGGGTCTGGTCCGCGCTTTGGACGGTAGCCAGATCGCCGCCTTTGGCATTCGGAAGCAGGGTATAAATCGCATCAAGAGCGCCGCTGCCGATCTCGATCAGCCGGCGAGCCGTGGTCAGCATCGTTACGGCGCGCTCGACTGCGGTTGAGGTCTCCTGGTCGCCGCGCTCCATCGCGGGCTCCAGCACCTTGTCGCTGAGAGTGTCGAGCGTCTGGGCAACGAGGGTGGAAGCCTCCTCATGCCATATCATCACATCATCGACGGTTGATTTAGCGTCCGTGATGGAAATGCCGAATTCGGCTCCTTTCAGGAAAAGGGCGCGGAACGGCTTAAAGGTTGGATGGTAAACCATCTGGCTCTCCTGGTGGGTAGCGCAGGAGACCAGGACAAGGGCTCGCCGCGCTTCATGGAATGCACCGGTGTGCACTCCCTGTCACAGGATGTAGCCAGAGTGGCTAATCAATTCAAGAGGTTTTTGTAGCCTTTGTGGCTACAGCTTTTGATACACCCCGACGACCCGGCCAGTGATCGAAAAAGGCTGTTTTCCTAGCATGATAACCGAGTGCTCAGGGTTTCTGGAGCACGGTTCGAGCCGAGCGGGCTCAGCCCGGTACTTCTTGAAAGTGGCCTCGCCCTCGCCGTTGAGCACGACGTAATAGGAGCCATCCCGCAAGTCCGAGTCGTCAGGGTCGATCAAAACGGTCGAACCTTCCGGGGTCACTAGATCCATGCTGTCGCCCTCAACCTTCAATCCGAAGGCTCGCGGGGCGGCTACAGGCGCCGCGATATATTCGCTGGCCTCTTGGATCGCTTCGCGCCAATGCCCTGCGGCAACCATTCCGATCACGGGGATTTGTCGCGCGACAATCGGGAATATCCCCGCGTCGTCCTCGCCAACGACCTCGCCAGGCAGAACGCCGAAAGCATCTGCAAAGCGCTTCGCCCACTCAATGGTGAGTTTGCGCTGCGATCGTTCGATCTTCGCAATCGTGGTGAAGTGCACGGCCTCGCCTTGGCTGCTCATCACATCAGCAAGCTCGCGCATCGACCAGCCGCGCGCTTGGCGCAGATCACGGATGTTGTTCATTGTAGCCAATTCCCTTGTCCTGGGACCGCTCTTATAGCCGTTTTGGCTACGATGAGAAGAGCCTAATATTGCGGTGCGGAAAGTCGGCAAAATGGCTACAAGCTATTGCTGGTAGTAGCCAAAGAGGCTACAACATACGAATGACCCTAAGAGATTACCTTGCCGAGGCTCAGCTGTCCTACGGCGCGTTCGCAAAGAAGATTGGCGTCAAGAACGGTCGGACCGTTCATCGCTATGTCGAGGGTCAGCGTTACCCGCGCCCGAACTTGCTCGTCGCCATCGCTCGCGAGACCGACGGAAAGGTCCAGCCGAACGACTTCCTCGCTTCGCACGGGGGCTGAACGGTGGGGGCCATGGGACGACAGGCTGCGCAGCCTTCGGGTCGGCTCAGCGACGACGAGTTCCGTGAACTGGTCAACAAGGCTCGCGAGCGGCATTCGATCTCGGATATCATAGGGCGCCACACACAGCTGAAGAAGCGGGGCGGCGGAAGAGATGAGCAGGTAGGGCTCTGCCCGTTCCATAGCGAGCGCACGCCCAGCTTTGAGGTGAACGACACCAAGGGCACCTACCACTGCTGGGGCTGCGGAGCTGCGGGGGATGCGATCACCTTCCTGGTGAATTGTGAGGGCCTATCGTTCCGCGCGGCTGTCGAGACGCTGTCAGGCGATGCGTTTCCAGTGATCTCGGAGGAGGAGCGCACCAGGCGGAAGCGAGAGATCGAGCGCGCGTCAGCGTCGAGGATCGCGCTTGCTCGCACAATTTGGTCGCGTTCGATACGAGCGACGCTCGACACACCGGCCGGGGTTTATGCGCGGTCGCGTGGGATCACCATCGACCTGCCGCCTACCGTCCGCTTCGTAATGACGCCGCGATGGTATGATCCCGAAACCGGCGAGGCTGGGCGGGACATTCCCGCTATGGCCTGCGCTTTGCAGGATGTCACCGGCGCCGTTGTCGGTGTCCAATGCGTGTTCCTTGAGGATGGCGGCAGGCGCAAGTATTCGCGCCCGCGTCCTGATGGCTCAATCGGCAAGGCGAAATTGTCCTTCGGCCAGATCGTCGGTTCAGCGCTGCGGCTAGGCCCTGTCCGGCCGCACCTTATCAATTGCGAGGGGCCCGAGGATGGCCTCACCCTTGCCCAGCGCCTGCCCGACAAGTCCGTCTGGGTGACATGCGGGACGGCGATGCTGTCGCGTGTCGACTATCCCACCGAAGTTCGGTCTGTCTGCTTCGCTGGCGATAACAACGACGCGGGGCGGTTGGCCGTCACCCAAGCGCGCGATGCTGTTATCGCGAAGGGCCTGATCCCTTCCGAGGCCTTCCCGCCCGCCGACTTCAAGGATTGGAACGACGAACTGCGCGGGGTGCGCGCATGACAGTCGAGGCCAATTTTGCCGACTTCGACCCCCCCAGCACATTCGTGCCCGGCCAGCCGATCGAGTTTCGACCCTCGGTTGGAGACCCGGAAGATTATCCGCTGCACGCGCTGCCGCCGCGCCTGGCCGAATGCATCCAGGGTCTGGTCGACATCGTGCAGATCCCGACTTCGATTGCCGCGCAGGCGGTGCTCGGCGCGTGCGCGATCGTAGCGCAGACGCGGATCGAGATCGAGATGCCGACCGGCGAAGTGATCCCTTCGTCCCTGTTCCTTTTCACGGTGGCGGCAAGCGGAGACCGCAAATCTAGCTGCGACAAGCGTGCGCTCGCTCCGATCTACCGCCGCGAAAAAGAAATGCGCGAAGGGTTTGACGCCCGGCAGCAGCAGTTCTCGGTGGAGAAGGCTGCCCACGATGCCGCCGTGAGCGCAGCGAAGCGCGGCACGAAGAACCGCTTCCAGATCCAGCAGGCGCTGGAGGACTGCGGCTCGCCGCCGGTGCCGCCGGCGCTGCCGATGCTGCTGGTCGAGGAACCCACGATCGAAGGCATCGTGAAGCTGCTCGACGAAGCCTATCCCTCGATCGGGCTGTTTTCAGACGAGGGCGCCCAGTTCCTCGGCGGTTACAGCATGCAGGACGAGCAGCAGGCGAAGACCGGCGCGATGCTGTCGCAGCTGTGGGACGGGAAGCCGATCAAGCGCGTGCGCGGGACCGACGTCACCAAAATTCTCGATGGCCGGCGCATGTCGCTCCACCTGATGGTCCAGCCCGGCGTGGCGATGAAGCTGTTCGGGAACAAGGCGCTTCGCGACCAAGGCATGATGAGCCGCATGCTCATCACCTTCCCGAAGAGCCTCAAGGGGCAGCGGTTGTGGAAGGAGGCTTCGGAAAAGTCGCGCGACGACGTCGCGGCATACCAATCCAGGCTCACCAGCCTCCTCACGGGCGCTTTCTCCCGGATGGACCCTGAAACCCGCCAGCTAGAGTTCTCGACAGTCACGCTGCAGCCGGACGCCCGCAAACTCTGGATCGCCTTCAGCGACCACCTTGAAAAGCAGCAAGGCCCCGATGGCGCGCTGGCCGAGGTCAGTGACCTCGCTTCCAAAATGGCCCAGCACGCGCTCCGGCTCGCCGCTGTCATCTCCTATTTCCAAGGCGGTGAGCACGTTGTGCGCGACGGCATTTCGGTCGACGCGATGAACGCTGGGATAGCGCTAGGCCAGTATTACCTCTCCGAAGCAATCCGCCTGTTCAACGCCGGTTCGATCGACGACGATTCCGACAATGCCCAGGCGCTGGTCGAGTTCATCCGGAAGGAGAAGCTCGACCGCGTCGGCAAGCGCTGGCTGAGCCGCAACTGCCCCAAACCGATCCGCGCCGCCATCGTACTGAAGCGCGCCCTCGAACTGCTGGTCGAACAAGGCCACCTCGTCGCCATCGGCGGCGGGGGCGACTTCAAGGCGCGCGGCGAGAAGCATTCGGAACGCACGGTCTACACAGTCATCTATCCGGACGACGCCCCATGACTTTCGAACGATTTGAGATCGGCCAATTCGATCAGACCCGTCTTGCCGAGCCCGCCTTCGCCATGCCTCAGGCTGCAGATCCCCGCATTCAGCAAGCGCATGCGGCCATCGATGCGCTTGAATGCCTCGCCACGCCACGAAGTATAAGTGACGGACAATGGTACGAGTTACTTAGAGATTTGCGTCATGTCGCAAGTAATTGGCTAGATATCGCACTGGCTTGCGGATGGTCATTAATCGACCTGTTTGGCTCCCCTCCGAGCCTGCGGGGCCGGGTCGGGCTGATGGGCGTGGCCGTGCTGCTGAAAGGCCGCGAGATCGAAAGCGTCGACCGTGAGACGATCCTCATCGGCAATCGTCTGGGTGCTCCAAATGCCTTCCGCCGCCATTCGCCAGCCGCCTCCGAGCCCTTCGATATGCGCGGTTCTGCGCTGGTCTGGGATGTAATCACCAAGGAGCAAATCCGATGACTGTCGCCGCTGTCGCAACTGTCGCACCGTCAGCGCAAAGTGGCGGATTTCTGCGGGTTTCAGGCAACTGTCGCGACAGTCGCGCGACAGTTGCTGCGACACTTCGTCAAATCTTCGAAAACGCCTGTAATCGCACAAAAAACGCGGCGGTCGGAAGCACCACCCAGAAACGGCAGATTTCTGCGGGTTTCGCTGGGTTTTTCGCCGCTCAGAGCACCACCCGACTCACCCCCCGATTTTGGGTGGCGGGAGGAGGGGGGGAAGAACCCCTTAAGGGGTTCTCCCCCGCCCACCGTCTCACCGCCTTGGGGCTGCCGAGGACACAATCATGAATTTGGATTTCACAGAGAACCGACCAGCCGTCGGAACCGTCGTCATGCTCGACGACCAGTCGTTCCGTCTGACCGGCTTCGAACCATACGTTCGTCGGGATGGGTCACCGTCCGAGCTGATGATCTGGGAAGCGGCCTGCGCCGAGTGCGGGACACCGATCAAGGTCAAGTCGCCGCTGAAGAACAACGGGCTCACACGCAGGTGCGTCGAGCACAGCAAGGCCGGGACGCGGGTCACGGGCGGGCGGCGAGTGACCGTGCGGGTGATCCCCGCATGACGATCCGATCCCCCCTCGGACGCTTCGCCACGCTGGGCCACGAGCCGGACCCAGCTGCCGCCCGGCGCGCCGGTTACGCTGCCTGGCAGGAGCATGGCCTGATCCTCATCAACCCCGAATGGCTCAAAGGTTGGGCCGATCGCAAGCAGGCCGAACTGCTCGCCGAACAGCTGTACGGCAAACGGAAGGACGCAAAGTGACTGACGATCAGAAGGGCGAACTCGCTGGCGTATTGGCGCATCGCGCGCTGATGGAACTTGGCGATCCGCTCGATGCGATGCTGATCCTGTTCCAGGCGGCCAGCGCCCTATGCATCACCCGGCTGTCGCCACCTGCCTTCGCCGTTGATGCGTATGACGGCGCCACCGTCATCGCTCGCGATCGTCTGGTCGAGGTCATGGGCGCAACGCAGGTGAGGAACTGACATGGCGGTGGGAATTCCATTCGCAGAGGCGAACCTCATCCTCCGCGCGCCGACGCCTGAAGATGCCGCTGCGGGCACGGTCTATGACCTGCACGTCCATCGGTATCGCGATCTCGACGGCAACCCGAACTGCATCAGCAAGTGGCAGTTCGCGCCCGATGAACTGGCGGGCATCGTCGCGAATGGTGGTGTCTTTTGGTTCCACGCCTGGGGCGCGACACATCCGCCTGTTGGCATCGAGGGGGCGAACCCGTTCGTGCGCGCCACCGTCGCCGGAGAAGGCGAAGACCTTGCTGCCCAGCAGGACAAGCGGCGGCTGGCGCTGATCGAGCGGATCGGCGCTGCTGCGGACCTCATGGACGGCAAGCCGCTGGAGGGCGAGCTCGCCGACGTCGCCTATGATCTGCTTCGGCAGGCGGCGGCGCAGCTATCCAGCGACCGCCTGCGCGTCGCCACCGCGCCTACGCCAGCTGCCGAGGCAGACGAGCACCCGAACGCGCAGGACTATCGTAACCGGGCCGAGCGCGCGGAGGCGGAATGCGCCGAGCTTCGCGCCGACAGGGCGCGGCTGGACTACCTCGACCGGTGCAACACGGCGCTCAATGCGCGTTACGGCACCGCCTATGGCTGGAAGCTAATCCAGAGCCACAACGTCAACCGCCTGATGATCGGTGACTTCGACGTGGACCTTCATGACAGCCAATCGCACGGCCTGCCGTCGTGTCGCGCCGCGATCGATGAGCGAATGCGTGAGAGTAAGAAAGTCGAGGAGCGCTAAAATGTCCCAGAACCGCCGCATCAAGGCACCGCGCGGCAAGGTGAAGGCGGCGCGCGCGAAGCTCGCGCGCACGGCCGAGGCGCAGACGGAACGGCCTACGCCGGAGCAGGAGGCGCGGGTCAAGTTCGAGCTGGGCCGCGTGGTGACCGAAAGCGGCTTGCCCTACGGTTTCGCTTATCGGCGCACGCCGCTGATCGAGACCATGGGCGCCAGTGGCGCGCTCAGCCCTGACGAGTTGAACGCGCTGCGGTTCTATCGGACTGCATTCGATCGGTCGGAGCGGTCCCCGGTTCGTTCGTGCCTGAATATCTCGTCGGGCGGGCGAGGTGTGAACGCTGCTTCCAGCGTCATCAACGCGACGCCGGGCATGATCGACGCGAAGCGCAAGCTGAAGCTGTGCGAGATGAGCCTCGGCCACACCCGGGATACCCTCCGAGCTGTAGTGCTCGACGACAAGTCGTTCCGGCAGATCGCGATGGACCGCTACGGGTCGAGGGTGACCACTGATAAGCTGGGCCGCGAGAAGGTGGCGCCCCGCTCGGGACGGCACCGCGAGATCATCCGGCAGGAGTTCATCGCGGGCATGCGCATCCTCACCGACCGCATCCGCCATATGGTCACCACCGGCTCCATCGAGGAGGTATGGGTCGAGCCGCTCGACGACGGGACAGCGACAATCCGGCGCGGTATCGCGGCACCGGCAGGACGTTACCGCGTCTGGGGCGACAACGTGTTGGTTGATCGCGTGATGGCCGACCTTCACGCGAAATATGGGCCTACGCTCAGCTTCCGGACCGCCGACGTAGCGGTTGCCTTGCTCAAGGGGGTTGAAGCCGGAAGGCTCCTGCATTTGGAGCCGGACGAGCTTGCCGCGTAAAACCCCGGGGAACAAATGCGGCACAGGCTTGACCCCTATGGCCTAGCGGCCAAGGTTAACCGTCCGTAGAGACAATAACGATTCACGAGGGTTCCGATGGACGATTTAACGAAGATGGAAATTCAGAAGCTGCAGCAGCAGATCGAAGTCCTCAAGACGATGATCGAGGTCCAGAACATCAAAAACGCGGGCGTGAACGCGGTCCTGCAGAAGCTGATTGGTGTTGCTCCTGGGGCAGTTCATGTGGACGACATCGAGAAGATGCTGACCACGAGCCAGGGCGCGGGCACGCACTACCGCGATGCGGGCCACCGGCGCTCTGACATCAATGATTTTCTCCGAGAAGTCGGCTTGATGCGTCTCGTCTAGGGTTCTCCCGCGTATAGCTTGCGCGGGGGCAACACAGATGCTACTTTAGCCAAAGTGGATACATGCGCCCGATAGCCGGAAACGGTTGTCGGGCGCAGTCATTAGCGACCATCGTCCAACGGTAGGGCCTCAGCCTTCCAAGCTGATGATGCCGGTTCGAACCCGGCTGGTCGCTCCAGTCATCAAGGACCCGCACATGAGCGACATCAAGTTCGTGATGAGCAAGGCGGATGGCCTCACGGTCGCGGACATGGAAACGGCCTATCAGATGATGGCTGAGGTCAAGCGCCTCCGGAAGCTGTACGACGCACCGGGGCACGCGCTGCCGGCCGTCGGTGGTTTCTCCGACCAAGCGATGATCGAGGCCGTGGCTCCCGCCTACGGCCAGGAACTGATGCGCCGCATCAACGATCTGGTGGCGCAGCTGGTGCTTCTCGGTTTCGAGATTGTGCCTGAGACGGAGACGGCATGATGCCCGACACGCCGCCCATCATCCCTGCCAAGGGTTCGGTTTATGATGAGGACTTCGACCCCGAGCTTGGCCGTCGCCTCATCATCTCGCTTGATGGCGTGGTGCAGGACCAGGTCGTTGCCTACGATATCGAGGCCGGTGTCGTGACGAAGCACAAGGTGGACGCGCACGGCGAGGTTGTCGTCGATCGCGAGCGCGAAGAGATTGTGAAGGTCGACGTGCATGGCGCGGTGACCGTGACGCTGAAACCGGAGCCTGACTGTGGTTGAGGCTATGGTGATCGCCCAGGCCGCTGCTGCGCATGTCGAGCTGGCCAAGGCGAAGTCGTTGCGGGCGCGGCTCGATAGCCACGGCCACCGCATGTCTTCGGATGCAAAAGAGATCCTTTGGGCCATGGTGTTTGCGCACGAGGACGCGGCCAAGGAAATGGTTGAGGCCGCCTCGCGTGGCTGAGCCCAGCTGGCGCAGTGACAAGCGCAAGACTGCAGAGCGTGGCTATGGTGGCAAGTGGCAGAAGGCTCGTGAGACGTTCATCGCCGCCAACCCGCTGTGCGTGCGGTGTGACGACAAGGGGCTGACCACCGTCGCCACCGTCGTCAACCACCGTGTCCCGCACAAGGGTGACCTGAAGTTGTTCTGGGACCGCAAGAACTGGGAGGCGGTCTGCAAGCCCTGTCATGATGGCGAGATCCAGCGGGAAGAGCGAACGGGCATCGTTCGCGGCACTGGTCGCGACGGTAGGCCGCTCGATCCTTCCCATCCCTGGAATAGGAGTTCGTAATGACAGAACGTCTCAATGACGCGGTGCGAACGATGATGGCGGCAACGGGCATGGTCGGACAGTTCGACATCTACCAAGAGGGCAGCATGTCGCACGGCTTCGTCGGCAAGCCGAATGACGGCGAGGACATGCGCGTCACCGTCATCGTGACGCCGATCCACGTATCAGCGTCCATTAGCCTCACTGCTGAGGTGCGAGAGGGCGAACCAAAGGATGGATGGCGCCAATTCGTCATAGATACCCCCCGGTCAAAAGTCTGAGGGGCGGCGATCTCCTGACCGGTGGCGAACCTCCCTGCGCACCGAGAGCAATTTTCAAACTAAAAAGTTCAGCCGGAAAGGGGTGAACCTGAATGACCGTCACTCCGATCGAAGGCACCGGCGCCATCGTCGTCGAGCCTGACTGGGCGCTGATCCTGACCGATGAGATCGAGCTCGCCGCCGCCACTGAACATTGGCGGCGCGTCACCACCGAAATGAAGGATCGGGAAATTCTGACCCCGGCGAACGCTCACGCTATCCAGCGCCTGGTGCTCGCCTATGTCGTGTATGATCGCTGCGCCCGCGACGTTGCGGAACATGGCGCGGTGACCAAGCCGAAGCGCGGCAACCCGAAAGCCATCGCTCGCCTGAGCCCTTATTTCACGGCGATGCGCGAAGCTGGCTCGGACGCCGATCGGCAGGAGCAGGAGCTTGGCCTGTCGCCCCGCCGCCGCGCTGGCGCCGCAAAGGTGGAGAAGAAGGGCCGCCGGGTGACTGGCGCCGACACGTATCTGAAGCCCCGCAACATTGCCTAACCCCTACCTCGCGGCAGAGGACCCGACGACAGCCTGGGCGCGTGATGCCGTCGCCGGCAAGTTCGTCGTCGGCGATATCGTGCGGGGCCAGGCCGAGCGTCACCTGCGCGACATTCGCGACGGCGAGCGACGGGGGCTGTTCTGGAAGCCCGAGGAAGCCGGCCATGCGCTGGGGTTCTTCCCGGCTGTGTTCACGGTGACCGATGGCCCGGCAGCGGGCCAGCCGTTCCACCCGCTCGCCTGGCACACGTTCGTGATGGGCAGCCTCTTCGGCTGGCACACCTCAAGCGGGCGCTTGCGGTTCCGAGACCGGAAAGGGTCAGGCCAAGTCGCCGCTGATGGCGGGCATCGGGCTCTACATGATGGGTTGGTGCGGGATTCCCCGCGCCCAGGTGTTCGCGCTGGCGAATGACAAGGCCACAGCCAACGTGCTGTTTCGGGATGCCACGGCCATGTGCCGGGCCGACATCCCGGACCAGGAGGACGGCGACAGTCTCGAAAATAGAGGGGAGGTGATCATTCGCGGCGAGGGCGATAACGCCTGGAAGATCGAGCACCCCGAGACAGGCTCGTTCTTCCGAACGCTGGCCGGCGGCGAGCGACAGTCGGGCCCGCGCCCGGCTGCAGTGCTTGCCGACGAGATCCACGAGTTCCGCACTGACACCTCCCTGAAGACCTGGGAGGAGGCCATCGCCAAGGTGGCCGGCAGTGCCATGTTGATCATGGGGACGAACACCCCCGCGACCGCGCAGCATGTCGGCACCAGCTACAGCGATCTCTACCAGGACATCGCGCTCGGCAAAGTGAAGGACGACACCGCGTTCGCGTTCGTGGCGCGGGTCGACAAGAAGGACCGGGACACGGTTTTCGAGAACGAGGCGGTCTGGCGTAAGTCGCTGCCGGCGCTCGGCGAGACCTTCCCGATCGAGAATATCCGCGAGCGCGTGAACACCGCTCGCACCCGCATCTCTACCGCCAGCTCGACCAAGCGCCTGTATTTCGGAGTGCCAACCGGCGCCGCCGACTTCTGGATTGCCGAGGAGGCTTGGGCGGCGGTGCAGGGCAGCGTCGATAGCCGGGAGCAGCGCGGCAAGCGCTGCTATCTGTCGCTCGACCTTTCGCAGAAAAACGACCTTACCGCGCTGTCGGCAGACTGGATCGACACCCCAGTCGACCAGCCCGTCCGGCACACGGTCAAGACCTGGTACTGGACCACCAAGCGGGGCCTGGAAGATCGGGCCAAGGCCGACAACGCCCCATACGAGGACTGGGTAGCGGAGAGCTACCTGAAGGCGGTGGATGGCCCGGTCATCGACTACACCTATGTCGCGATGCAGGTGAAGGAACTGTGCGCGGAGCACGATGTCGCCTTTCTTGCGTTCGACGTCGCGTTCCTTGCGCAATTCGAGGAAGCATGCGCCGAAGTCGGGCTTGAGGTCTGGCGTTTCGAAGGTCCCGGCAAGCCGGAAGGCAGAGGTCTAAAACTCGTTGCGCACGCGCAGGGCACCAAGATCATCTTCCAAGAGAAACAGCTGTGCATGCCGACTTCGATCACGAAATTGGAAGACGTCATCCTTGCCGAGCAGATCGTCATCGACGCATCTCCAGTGACTTACAGTTGCGCAGCGAATGCTGCTCTTGACGAGGACGGTCAGGGCAATCGGGCCTTTAACAAGCAGCGCTCACGCGGCCGGATCGACGGGATTGTGACTGTCGCGATGGCCGTTGGTGCCGCCGCGATGAATGAAAAGCCGAAGAAGAAGTCGGTTTACGCCTCGCGCGGCATTATTCGGGTTTAACGGGAGGTCGAATGGGATTCTTTGACCGCCTGTTTGGCGTGCCATCTGCCGCGCCCGCGCCGGACGCTCCTGAACAGGGCCGCCGCTCCCCGGCCTCGTATGAGACTTGGGATATGGACAGCCCCGCTCTGGCGCAATTCCTGAGTGAAGGTCGTCAGTCGGCTTCTGGGGTTAGCGTCAACGAGACGATGGCGCTGCGGAACAGCGCGTTCTTCCGTGCAGCGCACCTGATCTCAAGCGCTATGGGAATGCTGCCCACGCACCTGATGCGCCGCAGCATTGACCGCGAAGGCCGGGAGACGATTTCAAAGGCGAAAGACCACGCGCTGTATCGACTGCTGCACAAGCGGCCGAACCAGTATCAAACCGCGTTCGAGTTCAAGAGCTACATGCAACTTTTGGCTCTTCTCGATGGGAACGCCTACGCGCTGATCATCCGTGGAATGCGGCGCGGGAAGCAGAACCAGATCATCGCCTTGGTGCCGCTGAAGCGGAAATCCGTCACCCCCAAGCTGTCAGATGATTGGAACTTGACCTTCGAGTATCGCCGCCCCGGTGGTGGGACGACCATCCTTCGTCAGGACGAAGTCTTCCACTTCCGCCATCCTGTCACGCGCGATGGCCTCAAGGGCGTCAACCTGCTGGACATGGCAGTCAATGCCATCGGCATCGCAGCCCAGGCCGAGAAAGCAGCCGGCAAGGTGCTCAAGGGCGGCGTCATGGCCGGCGGCGCTTTGGAGACCGAGAAAGATTTGGGCGACGAGGCGATCAAGAGCCTCCGCGAAAGCATGCGCGAGCGCCAGGCCGATGGCGACGCGGCGGGTGAATGGTTGATCCTTGAGGAAGGCCTGAAGGCGAAGCCCTTCGTAACTTCCGCCAAAGATGCACAGTTCGATGAGATGCGGAAGCGTCAGGCCGAAGAAATTTCGCGCTTCACCGGCGTGCCGCGCCCACTGCTGATGATGGATGAGACGAGCTGGGGCAGCGGCATCGAGCAGCTGGGCCTGTTCTTCGTCACCTACTGCCTGATGCCTTGGTTCGTCGCTTGGGAGCAGGCCATCGAGCGATCTTGCTTGAGCGAAGCGGAGCAGGACGCGGACGAACTCTACGTCAAGTTCAACGAGGGTGCGCTTCTGCGAGGCTCTCTCAAGGACCAGGCCGATTTCTTCGCCAAGGCTCTCGGGCCGAACAGTGCTTACCGGACGCCCGACGAAGTTCGAGGCGCTTTCGACCTCAACCCCATCGAGGGCGGCGATAAGCTGCCTGCCCCCGCCGCCAAAATCACTACGCCGCCCAAGGAACCCGTCGATGACTGATCAGCCCTCAAAGACCGGCCGGCCGGCCGCAGTGAAGACGATCAACGGTCGCCCGTTGCCGGGTGCCGCGCCGTCACAACAGGCGGCCCCGCCGCGCCCGCGCGCTATCGTGGGTGGGATCACGGCCCGGCAACGCCCCGGCGCGCTTCCGGTCCCTGCCGAACGCGGCGTTTCTGCCTTCACGCCCGCGCCTGTCCTTGACCGTTGGAACGCGGACGCGGCTGGCATCCGCCCGGCTGCGCTGGAACCAGGCGACAATGTCATCACCATGTTCGACATCATCGGCGAGGATTGGTGGACAGGTGGCGGGATCACCGCGAAAAAGGTGGCGGCCCAGCTGCGCGCCATCGGCGATCGTCCCGTCGAGGTCCAGATCAACAGCCCCGGCGGCGATATGTTCGAAGGCTTGGCGATCTACAACGTGTTGCGCGAACATCCGCAAGACATCACCGTCAAAGTGATGGGCATGGCCGCCTCGGCAGCATCTGTCATCGCCATGGCCGGCGATACCGTGCAGATCGGCGCGGCTTCTTTCCTGATGATCCATAATTGCTGGGTCGTCGCGGTCGGCAATCGGAACGACATGGCCGAGGTCGCTGAATTCCTCGCTCCTTTCGACCAGGCCATGGCCGACGTTTACGCCCAGCGTAGCGGTAAAACGTCTGCCGAGTGCGCGAAGTGGATGGACCAAGAGACGTACATGTCAGGGTCCGTGGCCATCGAGCGCGGCTTTGCCGATGCACTCCTGTCCGCCGACCAGACCAAGGTTGATGAGAAGGCCAAGGCATCGGACGCCGCCGTCAACGATGTCCGCGCCATGGAACTTGCGCTGGTCGCCGGCGGCGCCACGCGCAGCGATGCACGGTCCCGCATCAACAAAATCAAGGGTACGCCCGGCGCTGCCCTCGACCCTGCCGACACGCCTGGCGCTGGCGGCGATCCCGAACTGGCTTCCGCGATCGAGCGGCTGGTCCAGTCTTTCCGCAGCTAAGAGCCAAAGAGGCACACCATGAAGCGCATTTCGATGACCGCCCTCGCGGCGGTGGCGACCCTGCTCGCCTACCCGTTCCGCGCACTGCGCGCGGAGACCCCGACCCTGACCCTGACCGCCTCGGTGATCCCCGCGATGCCGCGCGCGATCATGGGCTCCACCATCCGTGCGGACGTTTCCGGTGACCCGAAGGCGATGATCGCGGCCCTCCAGGGCGCGTTCGACGAGTTCAAGTCGGCGAATGACGAGCGCCTGAAGGCGAAGGTCGACGACGCCGTCGTGACCGACAAGCTGAGCAAGATGAACGAAACGATGAGCGCGCTGGAAGCGTCCATCAACGACCATTCTGCGAAGCTCGCCGCTGCGCAGCTCGGCGGCACCAACACCCCCGCGCTCGCCGACCCCGAATATTCGGGCCTCTTCTCGTCCTACATGCGCGAAGGCGCGCGTGAGCAGGAAGAGAGGCTGAAGGCGGCGCATCGCACCGGCCCGCGCGCCGCGATGACCGAGGGCACCAATGCCGACGGCGGCTACACCACGCCGATCGAGTGGGATCGTTCGATCAACGAGCGCCTGAAGCTGATCAATCCGATCCGCGCCGAGGCGACCGTGCAGTCGATCAGCACGTCGGGCTTCACGAAGCTGTTCACCGACCGCGCTGTCGGCTCCGGCTGGGTGGGAGAAACGGCGTCGCGCCCCGCAACGAGCACGCCGCAGTTCACCTCGCTCGACTTCGGGCTGGGCGAGATCTACGCCAACGCCGCCGCATCGCAGCGCCTTCTCGACGACAGCGAAATCGACATCGAGCGCTGGCTCGTCGACGAGATCGAGGTCGAGTTCTCCCGCCAGGAGGGTATCGCCTTCCTTTCGGGCGATGGCACTAACAAGCCGTTCGGCCTGCTGGGGTACGTGACCGGTGCGGCCGCCGCTGCGCGCCATCCTTGGGGCGCAATCGAGGTCGTGAATAGCGGCGCGGCTGCTGCGTTCACCACCGACGGTGTGATCGATACCGTCTACAAGCTGCCGGCCGCCTATGAGCCCAACGCGAAGTTCTTCCTCAACCGCTCCTCGCTCGGCGGCGTGCGCAAGCTGAAGGACGGCCAGGGGAATTACATCTGGCAGCCGACGTTCGTCGCGGGCCAGCCCTCCACCCTGGCCGGCCGTCCGGTCGTGGACGTTCCTGACATGCCGAACCTCGGCGCCGGCGCGGTGGCCGCGCTCTTCGGCGACATGCGCGAGACCTACCTCGTGATCGACCGCATCGGCGTTCGCGTCCTGCGCGATCCCTACACCAACAAGCCTTTCATCTGCTTCTACGTGACCAAGCGCGTAGGCGGCGGCGTGAAAAATCCGGACGCCATGAAGGCCATCAAGATCGGCACCGGCGCCTGATCAAACTTCCGGGGCGGTTTCGGCCGCCCCGGTTGATCGAAGCGACGCTGCATGCGCCGTTTCGGTCAACTGCAGGAGACCCCTCATGAATACCCGCACCACCTCGACCGCCAGCGGCACCGCCGCGACCAAGCCCGCCGACATCGCCGCCGCCACCGAGATCGACACCTCGGGCGCGCCGCAGCAGATCGTTCCTGACGTCGATCTCGACCATCCGGCCGTGGACAGCGACCCGCGCGCGGGCACGTCCGTCGAGCAGAACAAGATCGACTTCAACGATCCCACGCTGACCGGCCAGGAAGCGGTCGAAAAGAACCTGGGCGAACAGAAGAAGTAAGCCGTCCCGGCGACCAAGGGGCCGGCCACCGCGCCGGCCCACAAAATCAGGAGGTTTCGTCTATGGCTCTGCCCGTCACGCTCGAAGAGGCCAAGCGCCAGCTGAAGGTCGAAGACGACGAGACAGACCAGAACGATGAGATCGAGGATTTCATCCGAGATGCTGCAGCGTGGGTCGAGGACTACACGGGTCACATCTTGGAGGCCCGCGAAGTGGTGGAGCACTTCAACGGCTTTTCTCCCGTTTCCATACGGGCTTGGCCGATTGCCGACACGTCGATTCCGGTTGTCACGTACACCCCCGCCGGCGGGGTTCCTGCCACCCAGAATGCGCGGACAGACCTCACGGAGCGACCAGCCAAGGTCGCACCTGTCGTCGGTGCCTTTTGGCCTTTCATAGATAGCCGGCAGGCGTTCACGGTGACTATCCGCGCCGGCTACGAGGACCCCAACGAGGTTCCTCGGGGGCTTTGCCGGGCGATGCTGGTGATGATCGCGGCCTATGACGCCGATCGCGAAGGGGGGAAAATCTTTGCCGATGCCGAGGCCGCCGCAAAGCGCCTTTGCCGGCGCTTCAAGCGGCACACCCTGTGAAGAAAGGCGAGCTCAACCGCCGCATTTCGATCTGGCGCGCAGAGCCGTTGGACGATGGCACCGCAACCGTGAACGGCGAGCCCGCCGAGATCGGCAAGCGCTGGGCGAAGAAGCATGATGTCAGCGACGGCGAGCGCCTTCGCGCAAGCCAGCAGGGGCAGGACTTAGCGACGCGCTTCACCGTCCTGAGCGGCCCGCTTACCCGCACGATCACCGGCAAGGACATCATCAAGCTCGGGGGCGCGGTCTACTACGTCACTGGGACGAAGGAAGTCGATGCTCTGCGCCGCAATGACGGCATCGAGATCACCTGCTCGTCGCAGCCGGACATCACCGCATGAAGCCGACCATGAAGCTCGTCGTTTCGAAGAATTTGAAGAGCAACCTGAAGGCGATGGGCAAGGCGCTCACCCGCAAGACCCTGACGCCGATCATGCGCGAGAACTTGAAGCCGATGGCCGAAGACATGCGCGCGCACGCCGCGCGCGGCTCCGGCGAGATGGCGAAAAGCGTCCGCGTATCGAACCGGCTGTCCAAGACCCAGCGGTCGAAGCTCGACCGCATCGCGCCGATCGAGATGTACGTCGGCCCCGGCCCGCTGCCGCAGGCCATCCAGGAAGAGTTCGGAAATTTCCGCCAGGCACCGCGCCCGTTCATCCGTCCGGCGTTCGATTCCGGCGCCGATAAGGCGATGCGCGGAATTGCGGAGGACGGCGTGAAGGCGATCCTCGGGGCGGTGAAGAAGGACTGACGATGGACGAGGCGCTGCGGGATCTGCTGCTGGGAACGGCGGCGATCACAGACGTGGTCGCTCGCCGCGTAGACTGGGGTGTGCGTCCCCAGGGCGATGGGCTGCCGGCCGTTACCCTCGAACGCATTTCGGGCGGCGCACTGATGAACATGAACGCCCCGAGCGGCTGGGACGTGGACCGCGTCCAGATCGAGTGCTGGGGACGGACCTACAAGGCGGCGAAGGACCTATCATTGGTTCTCGCCAGCCCAGGCGGCCCAGCGCAGCCCGCCGGCCTTTTGGTCGGCTTCCGGGGTGAGCGCCTTGGCGTGCGCCTCCGCACTTTCATTGTTGGTCGCCGGTCGGATTCGGACAGCGACAACAAAGGCCCAGTCCATCGGTCGAGTGTCGACGTGGTGGTTTGGCACAGCCTCTACACCTGACGGGAGAAGAACCATGTGGATCGTTATCACGGCCCCTTTCATCGACAAGCTCGCCGAAGACCCCAAGGACGCGGAAGTCCCGGCTGGCAAGAAGATGAACGTCACCGCCGAGCGCGGCCAGGAACTCATCGACCTTGGGCTTGCGGAAATCAGCGACACCGAGGGCACCAAGCCGACCAAGGCTGAAATCAAGGCGGGCATCGATTCCCTCGCGTTGGATATCGCAGCGAACAGCGCTGCCGATCCCGGCGCCACCACCATCGCCCCCGGCATTGCCGGGCCGATCGACGGCCACCCGGCCGGCGAAGACATCACCCACGACTGACCCAGGCGCTGCGCCTGATTAGGAGGCTATAATGGCAGAGACTAACGCGGCGACCGACATCGGTCTCCTCACCACCTTCGGCAAGGGCCCGAGCGGCGTCGGCTATATCCCGTTCGCAGAGGCGACCGAAATCAATCCCCCCGAATCGGCGCGCGATAGCGTGACGTTCACGCACCACGGCAGCCCCGACGCGCACCACGAATACAAGCCGGGCCTGACGGATGGAGGCGAGGTCAGCATCGTCTACAACCTCGTCCCCGGGCTGTACGACGACGCGGTGATCGCAACCCACCTCGCTTCGCGCATCGTGGAGCCCTGGTGCATCATGTTCCCCAACGGCGCGGCGCTGAACTTCAGGGGCTTCGCGACGGCCCATGGCCGCGCAACTCCGCTCGATGACCGTATGACCGGCTCTGTGACCTTCAAGGTCACCGGCAAGCCCGTCCTGACGCCGGCCGCCTGATATGACGGCGGCAAATAGCCACCGGGGCCGGCTCGGCTTCGACCTTCCGTTCGAGGGCGAAGCCGAGCCACGGCGCTACGTCTTCGCCTTTTCCACGAACGCTTTGTGCGTGCTGGAAGAGGAGTTCGACCTCGACAACATCAGCGAGCTTCAGGACGTTCTCGGTGAGCGACCTTCTCTGCGCAAAATCCGCAAGATGTTCCGCATCGGCCTGACTGACTGCCACCCCGACATGTCGGACGTGGAAGCCGGTCAGATCATCGATGCGATCGGCGGCCTTGAGCCGTCGCTTGAGATGATTATGCGGGCCGTCACGACCGCATTCCCGGAGGCGGCCGAGAGCGGCGCGCCGGGCCCTCGCAAGCCGGCGCCCAAAGCGCCGAGCGCCCGTGGGACTGGGCGGAACTCCACGTCAGCTGGTGCCAGGCCGAAGACCTAGACCCGGCCCAGTTCTGGGCGCTGACGCCTCGTGAGATTGCCCGCGTCTTCGAAGGTAAGGCGCGGGCCGCTCGCATGAGGCACGATCAGCGCATGGAAGCGGCTTGGACAACGGCGATGCTGGGCCGCTCCAAGAAACCGATACCCCTCAAGAAACTGCTGTCACCGTCGGCGACCAAGCCCGTCCGACAAAGCTGGCAAGCGATGTACGCCGCTTGCGCCTCCTGGGCGGGCGCGGCTGGTGAAATCCGTTCGGAAGGACAAGCTGCATGAATATGGCAGTCGTCGGCGCCGCACGCGTCGTGTTCGGTGCTGACACGTCCGATTTTGACGCAGGGGCCAAGGGCGTTGAAGGCGTCCTTGGCCGCCTCGTCGATAAGTTCGAGGCAGTCGAGCGGAAGCTCAAGCGCATTGGCGTGGGCGTCACCCTCGGCATCACCGTGCCTTTCGCGGCGATGGTGAAGACCATCGACAAGGACGCTGGCTCGTTCGAAGCGCAAATGAACAAGGTCCGCGCGGCGCTAATGGATGCCTCGCCTGACCAGATCAACGCGCTCTCGGACGCAGCGCGAAAGATGGGTCCTGCGGTGGGCGTGGGAGCGACCGAAGCCGCCGGCGCCATCGATTCGCTTGCCCGCGCTGGCGTGTCAGCTGCCGACATCCTTGGCGGCGCTCTTGATGCGACGCTGAAGCTGTCGGCCGCAGGCATGACCGATGCGGAATCGGCTGCCGGCCTGGTCACCGACGTGATGGGCCAGTTCGGGAAGACCGCCGCCGATCTGCCTGCCGTGATGACCAATATCGTCGGCGCTCTCGATGCGTCGAAAATGGGCTTCGACGACTTCCGCCTGGCTGTCGGGCAGGGCGGCGCGATTGCTGCCGCCTCCGGTGTCAGCTTTGAGGACTTCTCGACCGCCATCGCCGCGACCAGCACCATGTTCGCCAGCGGCGCCGATGCGGGCACTTCCTTCAAGACCTATATCCAGACGCTCACGGGCAAGAGCAAGGAAGCCCAGAAGGCCCTGAGCAAGCTGGGCATCTCGTTCTATGACCAGTCCGGCGCGCTCAAGCCGCTCAACGAGCAGGCACAGATCCTGCAGGACGCGCTTGGCGGGCTGACCGACAAGAGCAAGCAGGACGCGCTAACCCCGATCTTCGGCGCCGATGCCGCGCGCACGGCCATTGGCCTGATGAACCAAGGCCGCGAGGGCTTTGAAAAGTACCGGGACGCCGTCGCTAACGGTGACGTGAACGGCAAGATCGCGGTGATGATGCAGGGCTCGGAAGCGGCCGGCAAACGCATCGCGGCGGCGTGGGAGGGGGTGAAAATTTCACTCGGCCTCGACACCGGCCTTCTGAAGTTCACGACCGCTATCAAGAACGGCTTTGCGTCGTTGCTTGAGGCAATTGCGAATGCCCCGGTCTCGGTGAAGAAGGTCGGCGCGGCGTTCGCCGCATTTGGCGCTGCCCTCGGGCCACTCCTCGTCGTCCTCGGCCACGTCGGCGCCGTCCTGCTCGCCAACTTCGCAGCCTCCAAATTCGGTCTGATCGGTCGCGCGCTGGGTTTGATCATCGCGCCCGTCTCGACGGTCATCGGCTTGCTCGGCGAAATGGGCCTTGCGCGCGTGCTCGCGATGGTCGGCTCGCGGCTTCTCGCGTTCATGGGCCCGGTCGGTCTGGTGATCAGCGCCATCCTCCTGTTTAAGGACGAGATCGCGTTCGCGCTGTCGGCCGTGTGGGCCAGCATGACGGAAACGCTCGGGCCGCCGGTGCAGGCGCTGTTCGCGAAACTGACCGACCTTTTCGCAAAGCTCTCTGGCGGCCCCATCGGGTCCGCGATCGACGGGCTGATCTCGCTGCTGTCCGGCCTGAAGGACGTTGTCGGCACGGTGCTGGTCGGCGCGATCATGCTTGCCGGCGAGGTCATCGAGCGGGTCATCGGCGGGGTGATCGCTATCTTCTCCGGCGTCGTCGACATCATCAGCGGCGTGGTCGACGTTGTCAGCGCGCTTTTGACCGGGGACTTCTCCGGTGCATGGGAGGCGGCGGGCCGCGTCGTCGAGGCGGTGTACGACACGATCATCAATGTGATCTCGGCACTGGTGCCGGAGATCAGCGCACCGCTTCAGCAGGCCTGGGCGGCGGCGAAAAAGTGGCTGGCCGACGGTTTCCAGACTATTGTCGGCTGGTTCACCAGTTCGGTGCAGTCCGGCGTCAACTTCGTCGCCAACGCCTTCCCGAATGTCGTTGCGGCGGCCAAGGGCGTCTATCAGGGCGTCAAGGCGTGGCTGGTCGACAAGTTCGGCACGCTGATGACGTGGATCGGCAAAGCCGCGACGTGGATTGGCGACAAATGGGGCGCGCTGCAGGAGCGGCTGGGCTTGGGCAAGGCCGGCAACGACAACACCGGCGCCGCGCCTGGGAAGCCAGAGGCCGGGGCAGACCCCGCGCCGGCGGCGAAGAAGACCGTCAACTTCGACGAGGAAAAGAAGAAGCGCACCAAGAAGGGACGCGACACCACCTACGATGCCGGCAACCGCCAGCAGCTGCAGGACGATCTTGAGCTTGAGGCGGCGCGCTTGCGCGGCGACATCGAGGCCGAGCGCGCGATCCGTAACCGCCTTGATCTGAGCAAGCAGATAGAGGCCTATCAGCGAACCGGCCTGTCGCTGGAGCAGGCCACGGCAGCGGCGAAGCGCGACATGGCGACGCTTGAGGCTGCGCGGCGTGAAGGGCTGGCCAAGGACCTCGATCGCGACGAGGCCGCCCATCAGATCGACCTAGCCCGCATCACCGACAACGGAAAACTTGAGGAGACGCTGCAGCGTCAGCAGGACCTGAAGAATGCGATCCTGGGCTTCCAGCGCGACGGCCTTTCGATCGAGGAAGCAACCGCGCGGGCGATCCGCCAACAGCTGGAGACAGATCAGGCGCGTGCCGAGATCCGCGCGCGCTTGATCGCCGAGAGCGAGCAAGACCGCCAGCTAGAGTTGGCGAAAACGCGCGGGGATAGCGAGGAGCGCATCCGCCAGCTTCAGCGTGAGGTCGATATCCGCAAGCGCATTCAGGAACTGAAGCGCGACTTCCCGGACATGGACGACGGCCAGGCGCAGGATCAGGCCAGCCGTGAATGGGACGAGATGGACAAGGCGCGCCAGACGGGCGTCTTCCGCGATACGTTCAAGAGCGGTGTCCGCGCGGCGCTCGACGGTGACCTGGGCGGCTTCCTGAAGAACTGGTGGCGGGACCGGGTGGCGAAGGGAATGGAAGAGGCTTTGAACAGCCTTGCCGACCTGATCTCCAAACTCTTTTCCAACATCAGCGGGTCGGGCGGCGGCGGCGGAATCCTCGGATCAATCGGCAAGGTAGTCGGCAAGGTGCTCGGCGGCGGAAGCGGCGGCTTCGATAAGTCAGCCGCTGCTGGCGTGGACTGGAATGACCTACCGAAATTCCAGAACGGCGGGCGTTTCAAGGTCGGAGGCAATCCCGGCATCGATCAGAACCTCGTGTCGTTCCGCGCCTCGGCGGGGGAGATCGTCGACATCCAGAAGCCGGGCAACGACAACGGAGGGTCCGGAGGGGTCACGGTGAATCAGAAGCTCACGTTCAGCGGCGCCATCGATCTGGCGACCAAGGAAGAAGCGATCCGCTTCGCCGACGCGGGTCGCCAGGCGGCCATAAATGCAATCAATGAGGCTAATCGTCGCCGTGGCTGATCTCGTGTGGCCCGCCGGGCTTTTCCCCTACAAGACGATGTTTTACCTACAGCCCCATGTCGGAGGGCAGGAAAGCCCTCTGACACGTACCCGCAAGGTCTATGGACTGTCGGCTCCGCGCTGGATCGCGCGCCTGTCATTTCGTGCCGGCCATGGATACGACGACCCGGCGATTGGCCGAGGTCCCGACGGCTTCGACGCGGCCTATTATGCTGCGCGCCTCGATGCTCTGATCGCCGAAATGGAAGGCGGCCTTAATAGCATCCGTTTCCATGACTTTCGCCGCCCTAGGCCACAAAGCTACCTGTCAGGGTATGCCCCCGGGTTTGCGACGGTCGATGGCGCTCAGGTCGGAGCGACAACCATGGTGATCCGTAGGCAGTCTGGCTGGGTGGGCCCGTCCGTCGGCGACTACATTGGCGGTGACGGCCGGCCGCATATCATCACGCGCGTATCGCCCAGCGCTGCAGGAGACATGATGTCGTTCGCGCCGCCCGACGGTGGCATCGTTGTCGAGTTCAAGCCGCCGCTGTCGGCAGCGATCGAGGTTGGCGCGCCGTTGCAAATGGACCAGGTGACCGCCCGCTTTCGTTTGGCCTCGGAGGATGCAGGCCAGAACGAAGGCGAGGTCGGCGCGCCTATCGAATACATGCTCGATTTCACGGAGGATCTGTTGCCGCCCCTCGGCAACGGATTCCCCGACGACCCAGGCGGCCCGGTCGAAGGCCCGCCCAACCCGGAGCCCATGTGAGCGGAATTCGCGATCTCGACCTCGGCCTCCAGGAGGAGATCGAGAAGCCAGAACTGCGCCCCTTTCTCGGGCTGCATATCGACCTGCCTGACCCCGTCTATGCAGTGACCGGCAACGCGACGATCGCCTACGCGGGCGAGGAATGGACAGCTATCGGCGGCCTAGGCCAAATTGATACTATCGGCGAAGGCACCGATGGTTCGGCGACGGGCGTTAAGGCTACTCTATACCAGATACCTTCTGAATTTCGGGACGACATCGCCGACCAAGCGAAGCGAGGCTGCTTGTACGAGCTGTATGTCGGCGCGCTCGACCCAAGCTTTTCAACGGTGATCGGTTTCAAGAACATCTGGAAAGGTCGTCTCGACACTTATGAGATCGTCGATGCCGGCCAAACCATCACGGTAAGCGCTGGCGGGGAAAGCCGAATGCGCGACCAGCGCCGCCCGACAATTAAGAGATTTACCGACTGGTGGCAGCGCCGGAAATACCCCGATGATCTGGCGTTTCAGTATGTCAGTCGGATGGTCGAAGTGCCTGTTCTGTGGGCGAAGGCAAAGCAGAGCGCCGTTCTGTGAGCGAACCCGCCTGGTCTGCTCACTGTGGGGATCGGTGGCGCCTACATGTCTTGGCGACTAGTGAGCAGGACATTTGCGATGTCGTAGGCCCTTCGCCCCGGCGCGCTCGCGACTGGGCGTTAATGATGAAGCGGCTGGGTGTTCGGGATATGGCCGGCGTGATCAGTGCGGTCCATGGCGATCCGATACCCTATCGCCAGGCTATGCGCGGCGACATCGTCCAGCGCGGGTGGGCCATCGGCATCTGCAGGGGCGATCAGGCCGAGTTCTTCGGCGGTGATTTCGTACCGATGCGCGAGGTCGACGGCGCCTGGGCGCTTATCCGACCTCTCTCGTAAGCGCCGCGATCGCGTTTTTCGGCTTTGGATTGCAAGCGACGACGTTTCCGCACCAAGCGCGCGCTGCGATCTCTGTGGTCCCGTCTGCACGCTGCCGTCGGGTTAGGACAAACGATAGGTCGGTGTTGGCATAAATCGCGCCGTAGGTCGCCAGCAAATCTGGCCGATCGACTGCAAACTGAAATCGGGTGCTCTTCCTGATCCAGTCCGAAGCCCGTTTCCACTTTTCATCGCAGTCGGCCTCAGACGAGCAGGTCGCGATGGGCTTAGCCTTGCGGGCCCATTCCTCGGCCCGAATCGCATCGCTCGACGCCAGTGCCATTGCGAGAAATATCAACATTGTGCGGTCTCCATAATCGGCCGCATTCTCAAACAACGAGGCTTCATGGGCAAGGTACTAAAGGCAGTTGCCGTCATCGCGGTGGTTGTAGCTGTCGCGTACTTCGCTCCGCAGCTAGCGCCCTCACTGTTGTCGAGCTTGGGTGTGACCGCCACTGCTGCAACGACAGCGGCTGCAACAGCCTTAATCACGGCAGTCGGCTCTGCGATCGCAGCAGTCGGGTTTCAGATCTTGGCAGGCAAGCCGAATACTGGCGCGGCATCGCCCACAATGTTTCGGCAGTCGATTTCGAACAGCTTTATTATTTACGGAAAGCGTCGTGTCAGCGGGCTGCTGATCTTTTTTCACCCTCGGGGCAAGCGAGAACGTTACTTCGTCATCGCCGTGGCGGGCCACCAGTGCAAAGGGGTCGTCAGATGGTGGCTCGGCGATGAACTGGTGAACGTCAATAGCGCCGGGATGGTAACGACTGGCAAGTTCGCTGGCCGCGCTTGGCTCTGGTTCTACCGGGGCACGCCAAACCAGCTATCGCACCCACTCTTCGTTGCTGAGACGGCAGGCAAGTGGTCGTCCCAGCATCGCGGACGGGGCACAGCACTGATTTATGCGAAATTTCGCCTGGACAACGATACTGTTCAGGTCGGCATGCCCAACATCACAGCGGAGATCGAGGGCAAGGACGACATCCACGATCCGCGCACAGGTGTTCCAGGCTACACGCGAAACGCCGCGCTGGTCTTCTACGACTGGATGAAAACCGAGCGCGAGCTTGGCGGCTTCGGGTGCTACGATGACGAGATAGACTGGGACTGGGTCGCGGCGCAAGCAAACGTCTGCGACGAGATGGTTGACACGCCTGACGGCCAAGAGCGCCGCTACGAATTCGACAGCTACATTCAAACCGGAGCGGCAGCGAGCGAGGTTCGAGACACCTTCGTCACATGTTGCGCAGGCAAATTCACGTACAGCGGTGGCAAGATGCTCATGCGGCCAGGCTACTACGTGCCCCCATCCACCACCTTGCAAGAAATGGATCTCGCCGGGCCGATCACAGTCCCCGCCCTGATGGAAGGTGACCAGATGGGCAACGAAGTCTCCGGAACCTACATTGAGCCGGCTAAGTACCAAGCGGCCGACGTGCCGACGAGGTCGGAATATGCCGACGACATTCGTCAGCTTTCCTATGACCTGCCTCATATTACCTCGCCATGGAGGGGGCAGCGCATCCTAGAGCACTATCTCCGCAAAGCGCAGGCTGAACGGCGCGTCACTTGGCCCATGAACATCATGGGAATTGCGGTATCGACGCTCGACACCGTGAAGCTGGGCACGTCACGGTATGGCCTGTCCAACTATGCCTTCCAAGTGACCAGCTGGGGGCTGAGCCAGGACTTCTCGGTTGGCCTGCAGCTGGAAGAGCATAACCCTGAAATGTTCGAGTTCGATCCCGACAGCTACCTCACGCCGGGGGTCCAAGGCGAACTAGACGAAGCCGAGACCATCAGCGACGCTGACGACATCATTCTGGATGGCGGCGGCGCCTACACGGAGGCCTGACCAATGCCTACCGTTCGCTTCCAGCTTCGCCGGGACACTACCGCCAACTGGACAGGCGCCAATCCCGTACTCGGCCCCGGCGAACCGTCGCTGGATATCGACACGGGCCTCGTGAAATACGGCGATGGCGTCACTCCATGGCTCGGCCTGCCCTATGCGCCTGTCGATCTCCCCGACGCCCTCGACGCCTACGCTGCCGGCGACACGCCGAGCGCCTTCACGCTTTCCATCGTGGATAGGCCAAATGGCGCTGCCTGGTGCGACGCGATCGGAGCGCAGCCAGCTAGCGATGCGCTGACCGACCTCGCGGCTGTTTCGCCTATCGCAGACGGCGAGCATGTCGTGGCGGGGGTCAAGATTACGACATCCAACGGCCTCGTCATCTCGATTGAGCCAGCCTGACCTAGCGCGAACAAAATTTCGCGCTCTTATTCCAACCCGGAGGCTCCATGATTATTCCGCACAGGCTGCCGCTTCATATCCGCAGCAATGACCGCCCATGGCGCCACCGGATCAACATCTATGACGACGCTGGTCAGCCGGTAGATATGACGGGCTATGGCGGAAAGATGCAGATCAGGTGGTATGAAGGCCAGATCGACGATCCGGTGACCGCGCTAAGCACCGCCTACGCGACGGCGCACGGTGACGGCTCACCGTTCAGCGATGGCAGTTTCTACATCTCGACGGACAGCGGGAGCGGTTCCAGGATCAAGTTCGATGAAACTGGGTTTGAGATCGCGATAACCCATCTCGACCTCATCCGCTTCCCGCCCGCACAGCCGAACGTGCCGGTTCTGCGCTTCACCTATGACATCCTGATCGGCAGGGCCGAACCTGGGGACTACCTCTACAACACCGATCTGCCCGAGTACGATTCGAACGCTTGGTTCGAAGGTCCGCTGGACTTCCACTACGGCGTGACCAACCCTGGTTACGAGCGGCGCCCATGCCCGCGCGAAGTATTCCGAGACCCTGAAACTGGCGAACTCGAATCATTCAGCCTTTGCCAGCACGGCATTCCAGGGGCCTGCGAGCAGTACGGCGGCGCGTGGGGGTGCCTCTGGTTCTCGATGCCGACCAACGTGCCGACCAGCATCCTGCGCAGCGCGATCTGGCCCGATGCCGCCTGAGCGACGACGGATATCGTCGGCGCGCCGATAGACTTTCAAGAACACGTCCGCTCCCGATGTCGCTTCGCGGCGCCGGCCGAGCGGGGGTGCCGTGCGCGAACACGGCAACCGACGAGCGCGAACTCGTCACGCGCGGCTGGCCTAGCCGCTAACGCCCCGCTGCCCTGACAGGGCGGGGCTCTCGTGAGCGAAAATATCCATGGAGTCGAATCTTGTTTCTGTGCAGCCGGTGTCCCCGGCCGCGCCATACATCGGCGGCAAGCGCAACTTGGCTGTCCGCCTGGTCGCGCGGATCGCTAAAATCCCGCATCAGACCTATGTGGAGCCGTTCGTTGGCATGGGCGGGGTCTTCCTGCGCCGCGATGCCAAGCCCCGCGCCGAGGTCATCAACGATCTCTCTGGCGACGTGGCGAACCTCTTCCGCATCCTGCAACGGCACTATCCGCAATTCATGGACGTGCTGCGGTGGCAGGTCACCAGCCGGGCCGAGTTCGGGCGACTTGCGAGCATGCGGGCGGAGGTGCTGACCGATCTGGAACGCGCTGCTCGCTTCCTCTACCTCCAGCGCCTGGCGTTCGGTGGCAAGGTCAGCGGGCGCAGCTTTGGCGTCGACCGTCGGTCACCCGGCCGGTTCGACGTCACAAAGCTGGAGCCCGTCCTCGCCGAGATCCACGAGCGCCTTTCGGGCGTGGTGATCGAGCAGCTACCCTATGGCGAGCTCATCCGTAGATATGACGGGCCGGACGTGCTGTTCTACCTCGACCCGCCGTATGTCGGCTGCGAGACGGACTATGGCGAAGGGTTCCAGCCGTCCGATTTCCGGACGCTTGCCGAGCAACTATCCGGAATTTCCGGGCGGTTCGTTCTGTCGATTAATGACACGCCGCTGGCCCGCGAGGTCTTCGGACGATTTTCGTTCGATGAGGTCCAGACGACATACACGATCTCGACGGCGACCGGCGGCAGCGGCAAGCGTGCCGGGGAACTCATCGTCTCGAACTGCTAGGCGCGACTGCCGACGAAATTCGTCGGCAGTCGCTGGGCCATTGAGGTTTCGGCTTGATTTGCGCCGAAACCTCAATGGCGCCCTATTTTTTCGGCCACTCCAGACCAGCGGGCTGGAATGTCATCTGCTGCATGCCGTTCTGGTAGAACTGCGCCTCCACGATGACCTTTTTAGAGGTCTTTAGCTTGGCGAGGAAACTCTTCGCATTATCCACGAATACCATATTGCTCGACCCATCTGCGGCCTCCGTGCATCCGAAGCGTTGAATCGGGCCATCGTCGAACTTAACGCTCAGATGCCCATCGCTATATTCGCTGCACTGGATTTGGCCGCTAGCGACGCCAACGAGAATATCGAACCCGAATTTCGGGGACTGGCGAATTAGAATTTCTGGCGTCTGCTCTCCATATGGGAAATCTAGCTGAATTTCGGCATCACTTTTGAGCGATGCGTAGTGCGATTCACTCCCACGCATCTCGTCTTTGTTTGTCGAGTACGTCCATTTGCTCTCCGGCTTCGCGGATTCCGCATTGGGTTCCGAAGGATCACTGCTTTCCGCGCTTCCACTGGCCGTGGCGCCAGCGCTTTCGCTCGGACTTGCCACAGGCTTCGGGTCAGCAAAGACAGCGATCAAAATGAAAAACACGAAGGCGGCGAGACCGAAATGCCAGCGCTTTGCACCTTTGATGTACGGCTTGAAGATGCCAACGATGGCCGCAATAAATAAAATGACGAACAGACTGCTCATAATGCCCCCACAGCTTCGAAGCCATTGGACATAGCCAGATAGCGGTAAAGCGCAACTTAACAGACGTTTGCGGCTGAGCGGCTGCGGTCGATCACCATTTCCACAGGCACCGCGATAAACCATTCGCGGCGGCTGGCGTCCCATGACGCGAGGTCGAGCTTGATTGCGTCGGCCATCGCCTCTTCAATGCTATCGCGCCATGGGCTCCGGGGCCGGCCGAAGGTGGCGATGCGGTATCGCGGCGTCATCAGTATGCCTTCCAGTCCAGCTCGGCGTCCTCCACGGCGTCGAACATTTCAGGGTCGGCGCCAGTGTCGCCCAGGCGCTTGCGCACGGCGTCAGGCCCGCCATCCTTCGGGAAACCTCGATCGGCCTTGGCGGCCTTGGCGAGTTCGCCGATGAAACCGCCTCGGTCCATCTGCTCAAGCACCCAGCGGCCGAACGGGACCGGCTCGGCCGGGGCGTCGGCGACATTGATGCGGAGGTCGTTCAAATCCTGCTTCACGAGATTGGACATGGAGAAATCCTCTATGCGAATCGGTTGATCCGCCCTTAGTATGTTCCATGTTTGTTCTCATGTGAAGGGATCAGGAATGGGATGGAACGACTTCAGCTTGCCGGCAGTCGGAGAGCGTCACGACAATGACGACGGCACCAGCCGGCAGGAGGAGTTGGCGCATTGCCAGCCGGGCGAGGAAGTTCGGCTGGTGCGCGAGCCTGAGAACGAGCACGATCGGATGGCCGTCGCGGTGATCAGCTGCCGTGGCATCAAGGTCGGCTACCTGAAGCGCGACCGGGCGGTTTGGATCGGGAGCAAGATCGATCGGGGCTATGACGTGCGCGCCATCGTCGAGCGCGTGAAGGGCGCTCATCTTGAGGGAGCGGCCCTCGGCCTGGTCATGAGAGTGAACATGGAAGGGGACGACCCTGAGCTTATTTCCCCGTCGGTTCGAATCCCTAATCGGGTCGCAGAGAGGGCAAAAATTAAATCCATGGTATCGGACATGGTATTGTGTCGAGCGTCCGATATTTTATGAAGTAAATACATGGGCTTGGCGGATTGGTGCGGCTGTCACCCTCTCCGCCAAGAGCCTGATCGCTGATGATCGGGAGCGCCCGAAAAAGGGCGGATTTCCTAGGCTTTACGACGTTTGATGTTCGGAGCTGTTCTCGGCCGACCGGGGGCAACCATGACCCCGTTTGAGGGTCGATTTTAGGGTCGTTTGCGTTCGGCGTTCAGATAGCGGTCAGCGAGCCTTCGGCGTTTCGCCGGTGAGGTAGCCTGACCACTGCTCCACCAGTTTGCGCCGCTTTTCGAGCACATCGCTGCGGTAGTAGGCCCGTTCCACATCGGTCCCCACCTCATGTGCCAGAGCCATCTCAGCGATTTCGCGCGGGGCATCGGTGCATTCGCCACACCAGTCGCGGAACGACGAGCGGAAGCCGTGGACGGTAGCTACGCGCGCCGGATCTTCGCATGGATTGGACGCCACAAGGGCTATCCAGGCCATCTTGCGCGCAAGAAGCGGGAAGGCACCGCGCTCGTGCGCCTGACGATCGACGAACAGGGCGGTCTCGAATCGGCTGAAGTGGTGCGCAGTAGTGGCTATGCAGTGCTCGACAGTTTGGCGCTGGAGCAAATTCACGAGGCCAACCCTTACCACGGCCCCCGCAGGGGCTGTCTTCGGCCGAGCGTCGGTTCCTCGTCCCCATGACCTACAGGTTAAAGGGCTGAGGGCGCCGCAGGGCGCGGGATTTGCGCCTCATCTTTAGCATGGATCAAATGGGGCGTTGCGGGCCCGCGATTTGCGTGGAGGGACGCGTTCCTCCCTCCACGCCTCGGCTTTTCAGTCCTCGTTGGCGATCTCGACACTGCCGAGGTTGATCAGCGCTACAATGACGGCGACCGTGGACTGCGATTCCATCTCTTTCAGACCGATGGAGGTGTCATCGCTCGCACACAGGCGTTCGGCGAAAAGCGCGCACTCGTCCGCGCAGGCGTACGAATGGCCATCGACGAACAACATCACGGCCCCGGCACTCTCGCGGATGAAGGAAAATCGGCTGGCCGGGTTGCGGATAAGGGAAACCGGAGCCGAAACCAGCGCGCGAAGATCGGCCGCGTCGATGGGCACCTCTGGCGCCCAGTCGATATCGGCATTCTTGGGAATGGAGTTGTACTGGCCGAACCACCGCGCGAACTCCTCGCGGTCCTGCAACTTTTCGGTGATCATCGCGTGCAGTCCGTCGAGCGCCTCGGCCGTGATCTCGCCGGGGTTGTCCTGCAAGGCAAGGGCAGGGTCGGTATAGTGATGGTCACGGTCCGCCCGATCCAGAATATGCTCGGACCATTGGACGACCAGTTCATCGTGCGACGGCGCACGAAAGCCTATGGAGTAGGTCATGCAATCGTCGCCGATGGCGATGCCGTTGTGCGGAATACCGGGCGGCACGTAGAGGATATCGCCGGGTTCGAGAATCCACTCCTGCGTCGGCTCGAAGTTTGCAAGCAGCCGCAAGTCTTCGTGCGGCAGCAGTTCGGTCCGCTCGTCGCAGGGCGCGCCGACCTGCCAGCGCCGTTTGCCAAGGCCCTGGATCAGGAACACGTCATATTGATCGAAGTGTGCGCCCACGCCTGCATTGTCCACCGCGTAGCTGACCATCACGTCGTCGATCCGCCAGTTGGGTATGAAGCGAAACGATTCGAGCAATGCGCTTACTTCCGGCACGTGATGGTCGACTGCCTGGACAAGAAGGGTCCATGGTGAACCGCCCAGATCGCCGAAGCGGGTCTCGGCAAAGGGGCCGTGTTCAAGGGCCAGAGCGCCATGGGCCTGCGTGATGAGGCGGGATTCGACGCCCTCTTCGCAGGCGAGGCCCGCCAGTTCGTCGGGCTCCAGCGGATTGCTCCACGTGGCCCACGGGTTCCTGATCAGCAGTGGCTTCTTCTGCCAGCAGTCGCGCAAAAAAAGGTCTGCCTGGAATTTACTGACTTGCACAGGATCATTGCCTCAAGGAATTCATGAATATGGAGCAGCCTTGCGAACTAAGTCGCCATTGCCGCCGGTGGCCCGCACAACGATTATCTGAACCTCGCACGGCCGGGAATTGACAGCCGCCTCGTTGGCTCATGATGCCGCCGATTGCCAGGATAATTCGGGGTATTCCGTGAAAGCGGTTCAGCTCCGGCCAGACCGAAATGGAAATTCAGAAGGACGGCGGCTGGGAACGTTGTCCGAGGTGGAAGGTTAAACTGGCTCCGGTATCGTCAATACCACGATGGTTGCTGACCTCCGGAAAACAGGAGGGTTTAATGGGAATTATCATGTGGCTTATCGTCGGCGGCGTCATTGGCTGGCTGGCCAGCCTGATCATGCGCACGGATGGGCAGCAGGGCATCTTCCTCAACGTGATCGTCGGGATTGTCGGCTCGTTTATCGGTAGCCTGATCTTCGCAGGCGGCAGCATCAACAATGCGCCTCTCACGCTGGGCTCTTTCCTTGTCTCGCTGATCGGCGCCGTCATCCTTCTGGCGATTGTCAATCTCGTGCGCCGTGGTTCCGTGCGCTAAGCAGGCCTTTCATCATTGAGAAAAAACGGGGCGGCAGCTGAAAAGGCTTGCCGCCCTTTGTCGTTTCAGCCGGGCCGAGGGGGCGTAGGGTCGTTCGACGAATTATATTCCGAACAACATAATTTTGATATTTTCGATTTGATGCCTTTGAAACAGGCGAATTTCGGACAGTTTGCCGGTGGCGCTCTAATTTTTGCAACGCGATATGCAAATCATTGCGTTTGATGGAGCGGGTCAAATCGGTCAGCGGTTGTTCCATCGACTGCGAGAGAATAACCATGGCCACTGCTACACTCGTGAAGCCTCACGATGACATTATCCTGCCGCGAGGCTGCACTTTCGAGCCTGAGGACTGGGCGATCCTGGCCCGCCACTGGTATCCCGTGGCGCTCGCACGGGAGGTGGGCGAGGCGCCCATCGGCACCAAGCTGCTCGACCAGGGCCTCGTCATATACAAGGCGGACGGGGAAGTGGTCGTGGCGCCCGATATCTGCCCGCATCGCGGCGTACCGCTAAGTCTGGGCACGCAGGCTGAAGGGGGCGTTGTCTGCGCCTATCACGGGTTGCGCTTCGGGGCCGGGGGGCGCTGCACCCATGTTCCCGCGCACCCCGCCAAAGATATCCCGGCGCGCCTGCACCTCAAGACCTTCCCCAGCGTAGAGCGCTATGGCCTGATCTGGACCTGCCTGCTGCCCGAGGCGGACGAGCCGGCGCCGGGCGCCATCGTCGACATGCCGCACTGGAACGAACCGGCTTTCCAGCAGATCGTCTGCCCCTGGATCGATATCAAAGGTTTCGCGGGACGCCAGATGGAGGGCTTTCTCGATGTCGCGCATTTCGCCTTCGTGCACACCGACACGTTCGGCGACGTGAACAATGCCGAAGTGCCGGCCTACAAGACCAAAGTCACCGGCTATGGCTTCGATGCCGAATACTGGAGCACGGTCGGCAATTATCCGATCGGCGTAGAGGGCAAGGGCGTGCCGGGCTTCGACTGGCTGCGGCATTTCCGCTGCCACCTGCCCTTCACCGCCACGCTGGAGATCCACTTCCCCGGTGAGGATCGGCTGGTCATCATGAATGCGGCCTCGCCGGTTTCCGCCCGCGTGACGAGGCTGTTTGCACCGATGGCGCGTAATTTCGACACCGACCTGCCGCTTCAGGACGTCTACGATTTCAACTTGCGCGTATTTGAGGAGGACAAGGCGATCGTCGAGGTGCAGATGCCCGAGTGTCTGCCGCTTGACCCGATGATGGAGGCCCACATCCCTGCGGATATGAGTTCGATGACCTATCGCCGAGGCCTCAAGGCCATGGGCCTCAGCCGCTTTTTCATATCGTGAGGGTGCGGCGGGGCAGGGCGCCCCGCCGTCAGGTCAGCAGCTGGCCTGACGGGTGAGCGAAGGCGAACACCGGACATGGCTTGCGCTATCGACCCGCAAATATATGGCATGAGGTCGAGCTTGAGGAACTGAACGATGCATAGCCCTTTCCCGCCTATATCCGATGCCTTTGCCGAACTGCTGGCGGCGGAACGCAAGGCGCTGGGGCTGCTCGATGCGATCGAGGCGGCTGGGCTGATCGCGCCGGGCCGCAGCGAACTGGAAGTGGAGGGCGACATCTTCACCATCGCGGCCCGTGACTTCGGCGTGACCGAGCATTGGCATGACCGAGTGGTGCGCGCCGGCGTCAACACGCTGTGCGTCGCCGGAGAAGCCGCGCCAGACCGTGTGATCGGCGCTGACGACATGGTGTTCCTCGACCTTGGCCCGGTCTTCGGAGGCTGGGAGGCCGATGTCGGGCGCAGCTATGCCGTGGGCGGCGATCCGCGCAAGCATGCGCTGTGCGCCGACCTTCCGGTAGTGTTCGAGGCCGTCAAAGCGCGCTTCGATGCGGACCGGGACATCACCGGCGCGCAGCTTTACGACATCGCCCACGAGGAAGCGCAGCAGCGCGGCTGGCTGTTCGGCGGCCAGATCGCCGGGCATCTCGTCGGCGAGTTCCCTTATGCGCGCACCCCCGGCGACAAGACCTCGCGTCACATCAGACCGGGCAACAACACTGCTATGCGCGCGCCCGATGCGGCGGGCCTTGCGAGGCATTGGATACTGGAGATCCACCTCGTTTCGCCCGACCGCGGCTTCGGCGGTTTCTACGAACGGCTGCTGGAGGGGTAACGCTTACCCCAGCGCGGCGTTGACGATCCTCGTCTGGGTGAAGTCCTCCATGCCTTCGATGCCCTGCTGGCGGCCGATACCGGACTGCTTGGCGCCGCCGAAAGGCACGTCAAACGGAAGATCGAGGTGCTTGTTGACCCAGACGGTGCCACTTTCGATCCGCGCGGCGACGGCGATCCCGCGCTCCACGTCCGAGGTCCAGACGGTGCCGCCAAGGCCGAAGTCGCTGTCGTTTACGCGGGCGATCGCATCGTCGATGTCGTCGTAGGCGAGGACGGGCAGGACCGGCGCGAACTGTTCCTCGCGGACCAGGCGGGCATCGTCCGGCAGGTCGCGCACAATGGTGGGGGCGATGAAGTAGCCATCGCGCGAAGAAGGCTCGCCGCCCGCGACTATGGTTCCCTGGGCGCGGGCGTCCTCGATCAGGGCCAGCACCTTTTCGAACTGGGCGCGGTTCTGGATCGGGCCGATCGTCGTACCCTGCTCGAGGCCATCGCCGACGACGGCCTCTGCGGCCAGCCGTGCCAGTTCATCGCACAGGGCATCCATCATCGCGCGCGGGGCGTAGACGCGCTTGACGGCCAGGCAGATCTGGCCGGAATTGGTGGTTGCCCCGGCGAAGATGGCGGGCGCGACCTTGGCGATGTCGGCATCGTCGAGGATGATCGCGGCGTCGTTTCCGCCCAGTTCCAGCGTGAAGCGCTTGAGTGTGTCGGACGCGCTTCCCAGTACTTTCTTGCCGGTGGGTGTGGAGCCGGTGAAGCTGACGTGGGCGATGCCGGGATGGGCGCTGAGAAGGGCGCCCAGGTCGTTGCGGTCCACCAGGGTCTGGAACACACCGGCGGGCAGGATGGTGGCGGCCACCTCACCCAGCAGCAGGGTGCTGAGCGGGGTGGTCGGCGCGGGCTTGGCGATCACGGTATTGCCGGTGATGAGTGCGGGGGCCACCTTCAGCATCAACAGAAGCAGCGGGTAGTTCCACGGCGTGATCGCGGCGACGACGCCCAGCGGATAGCGCTGTTCGACGATCCGATTATCGGCGGTTTCGCGCAAGGTGCGCGGTGCCAGTTCCTGCTGCGCATAATAGCCGAGCGCGGCGACCGTGCCCATGACTTCCTGCCGGGCCTGCTCCAGCGGCTTGCCCTGTTCCTTGGTCAGCAGCCGGGCGAAGTCGTCCGCGCGCGCCTCGATGGCGGAAGCAAGCTGCTCCAGATAGCCGCGCCTGCCTGCGTAATCCCGCGCAGCCCACGCCGGAAAGGCGCGCCGGGCAGCGGCGATGGCCAGTTCCGCCTGCGCTTCATCGGCGCGGGGCGCCGCGGCGAAGGTCTGTCCGGTGGCTGGGTTGACGACATCGATGGCCGATGCCCCGTCCACCAGCGCGCCGTCTATCAGGAGCTTGTATTCCATCATCAAAATGCCTTCCTGCTCACGGGCCACGCTTCTAGATCGCGCATCGCGGCCGGTCCACCGCCTCGCGCTATGAAAGGCGATGGACGGGCCAGCAGCGTGGACGGGGGACGCCAGCGCCTTGCGCTCCGCGCCGGATGCGCCATGAAGCTCTGAACGCACAACAATTAAGGGCTGGACCAGCCACCATGATGATTTCCAAGCGCCCGCCATCCGCCCTGCGCGCCTTCCTGCGCAGCGAGGCTGCGGGGGGCATCCTGCTCATGGGGGCTGCGGCCCTGGCTCTTATCGTCGCCAACAGTCCGCTGGCGGACACCTATTTCCACACCCTGCACCTGATGGTCGGGCCGATGTCGCTGGCGCACTGGATCAACGACGCGCTGATGGCGTTGTTCTTCCTGCTGGTCGGGCTGGAGATCAAGCGCGAGTTCGTCGACGGGCATCTCTCCAGCTGGGCGGACCGCGCCCTGCCGGCCATCGCCGCGACGGCAGGCATGATAGTCCCGGCGCTGATCTACCTGGCGATCACTGGGCCGGTGCCGGGTCTGGCGCGCGGCTGGGCGATCCCGGCGGCGACGGACATCGCCTTTGCCATCGGCGTCATGGCGATCCTGGGCAGCCGCGTGCCGGCCTCGCTCAAGCTGTTTCTCACCACGGTCGCCATCGTCGACGACATGGGCGCCGTGGCGGTCATCGCGCTGGCCTATACAAGCGGAATTCACGGCCCCGCGCTGCTGGCGGCAGCCGTCATCATGGGCGTGATGTTCGTGCTCAACCGTGCGGGCGTGCAGAAGCTGTGGCCTTATCTTGGTCTTGCCGTGCTGCTGTGGCTGGCGGTGCTGCTTTCGGGCGTTCACGCAACGATCGCGGGTGTGCTGGCTGCCAGCCTGATCCCGATCCGCGTGACCCCGGGCGCGCCCGACAGCGCGGAATCGCCGCTGCACCGGCTGGAGCATGGTCTGCACAAGTGGGTCGCCTTCGGCATCGTGCCGCTGTTCGGCTTCGCCAATGCCGGTGTCTCGCTGAAGGGGCTGGGCATGGAGCATCTCGTTGCACCGCTGCCGCTCGGCGTGGCGGGGGGGCTGTTCCTCGGCAAGCAGTTGGGCGTGTTCCTGGCTGTGTGGCTCTGCGCGCACTTTGGCATCGCCAAGCGCCCCAGCGGCGCAACCTGGCTGCAGACTTACGGCATGTGCCTGCTGTGCGGCATCGGCTTCACCATGAGCCTGTTCGTGGGCGGACTGGCGTTCAGCGATCCGCTGCTGATCGACGAGGTCAAGATCGGCGTGCTGGGCGGATCGCTGGTGTCGGCGCTGGCGGGATACCTGGTCCTGCGCTTTGCGGCCGCGCGCAACAAGGTTCCGGCCTGAACGTATCCGGCCTTTGCGTAGCAGGGACGGGCTGGCCAGGCGCGAAGCGTTTGGTTAGCTTCGGTCCCATGCTTGCGCGCATTCTGAATTTGACGCTGCTGCCTGCGCTGACGGGCCTGCTGCTTTTCTCCGCCGCGCTGGCGGCCGGGGCCGACGAGGCAGTTGTCCCGCCCGTGGCCGAGGGGGAAGCTACCCGCGTCCTCGACCGTACCGGAGCGCAGCGCCTGCTGGCCAACAAGGGCCTTACCCTGCAGTGGCTGGACTGGAACACACGCGGCACGGCCTATGTCCGGCGCGACGGCGACACCTTGAGGCTGCGCGGTGCGCAGGCCGAGGCGGGCGGGCCGGGGCGCCTGTTCCTCGACGGAACGATCAGCGAGGTTGGCGTTGGCTATTTCACCTTCGACGGCACGATCGAGATCACCGACACGCCCGACAAGGGCCGCTCCTGCAAAAAGACCAAGACCTGGCACTTCGCCGTCACCCAGAACCGCAACTACTACCGTCTGCGCGAGTTCGAGTGGTGCGACGGGCTGACGGACTACATCGACATCTACTTCTGAAGGTTGGTAACGAAAATGCGTACTGGCGCATTTTTCGATCAGCCCGGCACTGCTATCCATGCTATGCGCAATGGCATGATTTCTCTCATCAATGACGGTTCGCGGCCTTGGCCGCTGCGCATTCCCGTGCCGCGCTCATGCTGCGGGGGCATGTGATGGCACAGGGTGAGCGTCCGCACGGCACCTTCGAGGATGCCCTGGCGCTGCTGGTCGGCGGCCTGCTGATCGCGCTGGGGCTTGCGATCCTGAACGCGGCGGGACTGGTGACGGGCGGCATGGCGGGGGTCGCGCTGCTGGTGGGCCATTATCTGCCGCGTGATCTGCAATTCCCGCCGGGCCTGCTTTTCGCTCTGCTGAACCTGCCGTTCCTGGTGCTGGCTTTCCGCGCCATGGGATCGCTTTTCACGCTGCGCACGGTTGCGGGCAGTGCCGCCATAGCGTCATTGTCGATTGCGGTCGGCCATACGCTGGAGTTGCAGGTCCGCGACCCGGCGCTGGCCGCCATCGGCGCGGGCTGCCTGCTGGGGATGGGCACGCTGGCCTTCGTGCGGCACGGGACCGGCGTGGGCGGCATCGGCGTCGTCACGGTGTGGCTCAGCCGCAAGCGGGGCTGGAACATCGGCCGCACCCAGCTGTCGATCGACATCGTGATCCTCGCCGCCGCCACGGCCATGCTGCCGCTGGTCAGCGTGGCCTGGTCGACCCTGAGCGCAGCGTCGATGGGGCTGGTCACCGGGCTATGGCTGCGCCCGGGCCGATACGCCGGGTTTTCGCCGTACACGGTGGATGGCGATCGGTTGAGAGGGGCCCTGAAAAGATCACGGCGCCGGAAGGAAGACCCTTCGTAGAACGCGCCGGCTCATGCTTCAGGCTGGCGGATCGGGTTGCCACAGTTCGATCGGATTGCCTTCCGGGTCGTGGATGCGGGCGAAGCGGCCGACGCCGGGCATGTCCCAGTCCGGGTCGGTGACGACCGCGATCCCGGCAGCGCCAAGCGATGCGCAGAGTTCGTCCAGATCGTCCACGCGCAAGTTGAGCATCCACTTGCGGTCGGCGGCGAAATAGTCGGTGTCGGCGGCAAAGGGAGCGAAAACGCAGGGGCCTGCCTGCGTATCCCACATGCCGTAGGGCGCCGAACCCACGCCGAGGTGACGCGCATACCATGTGCGCATTGCTTCGGGATCTTTCGCGCGAAAGAAGAAGCCGCCGATTCCCGTAACGCCCATTCTTGCCTCCCCGTCATCCCGTAGCTGGGCCCAAGCGTATCATGCAGCGCGGCTATCGTGAAACTGTCATGAGTTGTCATTAACCAGCGCGCTTTTCCGGGGTTTGGGGGTTCGCGTGCTGTCGTCGATCAGGGATTTGGAGGCGCCGCCCGGAACAGCGTCGCGGCAGGACGGGTGGGACGCGGTGCAGACCGCGGTCCAGCGCTATGTCCGAGGGCGCAGCGGCCGCCACGACATCGCCGACGACATTGCGCAGGAGACTGTCGCGCGGCTGGTCGAACTGGGACGCACACAGCAGATCGGCAGCATTTTCGCGCTGGCTTTCCGCATTGCCGACAATCTGATGACCGACATGCACCGCCGCGAAAAGCGCCTCTCCGACGAAGTGGATACGGAGTGGCAGAGCGACGAACCCTCGCTGGACCGGGTGCTTGATTCCCGCCGCGCCGTCGACGTGTTCAACCGCTGTCTGCGGAGGATGCCGCCCTTGCGGCGCGAGGTCCTGATCCGGCGCCGCCTGAACCAGGAAAGCTGCCGGACCATCGGCGAAGACCTGGCAATCAGTGCCAAAGCCGTCGAAAAACACATCACGCGGGGTATGATAGACTTGCGCAAGGCGCTCGAACAGGCCGGCGTCGATCTGGTGGGGCAGGACTGATGGGCAGCGAATTCCACGATATCGACTGGCAGGCTGCCCGCTGGATCGACCGCATGAGCCGCCCAGTGCAGGACGCCGAGATGGCGGCCGAGTTCGACCGCTGGATACTCAAGGACCTGCGCCACATCGAAGCCTATGCGCGGCTGAGTGCGATCTGGCAGTCACAGGGGCTGGCCGAGGGGCTGCATGGCGCCATGACGGATAGCGGAGAGGCGCGCGCCGCTTCGGACGAGCCCGTCGCCTCGAACGACGATGAATACCGGCCGGGCCGGACATGGCGGCAGGCCTTCGCGGGCCGCTGGGCGGGGCTGGGCGTTGCCGCGCTGGCATTCGTGCTGGCCGTGGTCATGGTGCCGCGCCTGATGGTGGAGGAAGCCGCCTTCGCGACGCAGCGCGGAGCGACGCGCCTGGTCGCGCTGTCGGACGGTTCGACGATCCGCATGAACGGCGCCACGCGCATAGCTGTGCGCATTACGCCCTGGTCGCGCCATGTCGCGCTGGAGGCGGGCGAGGCGTTTTTCGACGTTGCGCACGAAAGGCTGCGCGGCTTCTCGGTCGACACCGGGGGCGCCAGCGTTTCGGTGCTGGGCACGGCCTTCGACGTGGACCGGCTCGACGATGATACCCATGTCGTGCAGGTCTATCGCGGGCTGGTCAGCGTGGATGCCGGTGCCGGGCGGCAATGGCGCCTGCCGGCGGGCAGTGGTCTCGAAGTATCGGGTGAGCGGGTGCGCAGCCTGCGCGGCGTGACCGGGCAGCGGCCCGGCTGGACGAAGGGGTGGTACGAGGCGAACGACACGCCGGTGCTGCAACTGGTCCAGCGGCTCAACCGTACTTCGGCCAGACCCGTGGCGCTGTCTGATCCAGCGCTGGGTGAACTGCTGGTGACCGGCCGCTTCCAGACCGACCGTCCGGCTGACGTGCTCGACGCGATCGCAGCGATCCACGACTTGCGCTGGCGGGAAGAGGGCGGCCGCTACGTGCTGTCGCGTTAGGTCGGCTTCGACGAAGCGGCGCGGATCCGTGAGTGTCACAAGAAATTCATCAATAAGACGCGGAAATGTAAGAAAAAATATTTGTCGGGTTTGGGAACTGAACTCCGTCTGCCCCATGATCGGTTTATGAATTAGGGGTAATTCTAATATGTTTCGTCTGAACAGGCCTGTCGCCCGTGCCTCGGCACTGGCGATTGCTTTTGCGACGCTGGCCGGGGGTATGGCCGTGTCGTCCCAGGCTCATGCCGCTGCCGAGCGGAGCTTCGCTTTCTCTATTCCCGCGCAGGACCTGGCCCGCGCACTGCAGCAGTATTCGCGTGTTACCGGCGTGGCCGTGGCGGCTTCGCCCGAGGCGCTGCGCGGTCGGCGCAGCCAGGCGGTATCGGGCACGATGTCGGCCGAGCGGGCGCTTGTCCAGCTTGTCGGCGGCGCCAATGTCGACACGCAGCGCCGGGGCGGCACGATCATCGTCAAGCCTCTGGCCGCCAAGGCCCGCCCTGCCGCGATGAGCGCCGAAGCGCCGCGCTCCGAAAAGCGCCCCAAGGCCCGCACGACCCGCGTCGCCGAAGCCACCGACGAGATCGCCGACGGCGAGATCGTCGTCACCGGCTACGTCGCGGCGGTGCAGCGCTCGCTGGAGACCAAGCGCAAGAGCGACATGATCTCGGACAGCATCACCGCCGATGACATGGGCAAGTTGCCCGCCAACAACGTTTCCGAAGCGCTGGCCCGTCTCCCCGGCGTCAACGCGGTGCGCAGCGCCAGCACGGGCGAGGGCGACCGCATCACCGTGCGCGGCCTGTCCACCGAGTTGAACAACTACTCGATCAACGGCGTGCGTCTGGGCGGCGCCGGTTCGCGCGACAACAACTTCTATCGCGGTGTGCGTCTCTCGGTCCTGCCGCCTGACGGCATCAAGCAGATCACCGTCTACAAGACCCTGACGCCCGACCGCGACGGCGATGCGCTGGGCGGCTCGATCGACATTTCCACGCCGACTGCCTTCGATCAGGACCCGACCTACTTTCGGCTGTCGGGCGAAGGCGGCATGCTCGACAAGTTCGATCACCGCAAATACGGCCAGCTCTCGGGCGCCTTTTCGCGGCAGTTCAACGATAGCTTCGGCATTTTCGTGTCGGGCAGCTACAGCCGCCGCAAGTCGCAGTTCGAGAAGAACGGCGTGGACGGCGATAACCAGCCCGACACCTGGTACGACAACAGCGAGACGCTCGGCTGGGATCCCGACCACTTCGTGATGCGCGGCATGGACCTGGGCTTCGGCGAAACCGACGTGAAGCGCTGGGGCGGCAACACCAGCCTCGACTATCGTTCCGATAACCACGACTTGCACGTTCGCGGCCAGTACAATCAGTACCAGAAGAAGGAATTCCTCAACCGCCTGAACTTCCGCAACGACACCGGCAAGAACTCGGCGCGCCTGTCGCAGGTCAACACCGACGATACCAGTCTGGCCGCGCCGGATGACAGCATCGTCGGTCATGACGCCAAGCTGGGCAATATCTACGGCTATACCGTTGGCCAGATCGTCGACCGTGACGGCGACGGCCTGATTACCGACGCCGATCGTTCGGCCAAGTCGTTCTACACGCTAAACGGCGGATCGGGCACCTGGGATCCGCAGGGCTTCCGCTTGCGCCGCTTCTGGGAAGCGACCAACGAAACCGGCAACCTGGCCTCCGCCAACATCGGCGGCGTGTCGCGGCTGGGCACGGTGACGATCGACTACGACGTCTCCTACTCTCAGTCGAAGGACGACCTCGACGACGGCTACACGATGGAATTCCGCAGCGACAAGTACGGCTGGCTCGGCAACGAGGGCGTGTACTTCGACAGTTCGGCGGACTCGCGCTTTCCCAAGTGGCTCCTCACCGACGCCGGCATGGCGGGCGTGCAGGACCCGTCGCAGTACGCTTTCAGCAGCCTCGAAGGCGAAGTGGGCGGCTCCAGCGAGAAGTTGTGGCAGGCCCAGTTCAACGTGGCGTGGAAGCCCGATATCTCGTGGCTGCATTCGATTAAAGCGGGCGGCAAGTTCTACGATTCACAGCGCCGCACCTATCAGGGTTCGTTCCTCAACCTCGATGCCGACGGCACCCTTGCCGATTTCTCCGACTTCTACGGCAAGAACGTAACCAGCCTGTTCGGCGGCGCTTACTCCGGGCAGTACCAGCTCGGCACGACGATCGACAACGAGAAGATGCTGGCCGAACTGCAGGGCGCCAAGGACGGCAACAGCACGATCTTCGACGGCTTTGCGGTCGATCCCTCGCAGGCCGAACTCTCCGACGAGGACAGCTTCCGCTTCAACGAGCGGGTGGTCTCCGGTTATGCGATGGCCACCGCGCGCTTCGGCAAGGCGCAGGTCATCGCCGGCGTCCGTGTCGAAACCACGCGCAACAAGATCGAGGCCTACAACCTCGATCAGGTGCTGGGCATGCGCTACACCACGGACCGTTCCAGCTTCACCAACGTGCTGCCCTCGATCCACGTAAACTACGATTTCGACGCGCGCACCAAGCTGCGCGGCGCGGTGTGGACCAGCTTCGCCCGCCCCGACATCGCCCGCATGAGTTCCGCGCGCGAATATGCCTACGATGTCGATCCTGATGGCGACGGCACGCAGAACCCCACGTCCGACTGGGTGCTGCTGGCGATCCAGCAGGGCAACCCGAACCTCAAGCCGATGCGTTCGGTCAACCTCGACATGTCGCTGGAGCACTATGCCGGCAACACCGGGGCCTATTCGGTCGCGCTGTTCTACAAGCACATCACCAACTTCCTGTTCCGCTCCTCTTCCAGCAACATCCGCGACGGAACGCTGGGTGAGAACGTCGATCCCTCCGGCGTTGCGATTTCCATGCCCAACAACGGCAAGTGGGCGGAAGTCTACGGCGTGGAAGTAAGCGTCCAGCAGCAGCTGCACTGGCTGCCGGGCCTGCTGGGCGGACTGGGCGTGGGCGGCAACGTGACCATGCAGCGCTCCAAGGCGGTGACCGGCCTGTCATGGCACCCGGAAGGTTACACCCTGCCGCTGATGGAAACGCCGGACAACATCGTCAACCTGCAGCTGTTCTGGGAGCACAAGGGGTTCGAAGTTTACGGCGCGTGGAATTACCAGTCCAAGTTCATGGGCGGCATCAACGACTTCGGCAACAACCCGTATGAGCAGGCCTACAGCTTCGTCGACCTGACGTTCCGCAAGACCTTCCTGAAGAAGTCCTCGGTCCAGCTTCAGGTCCAGAACCTCTTCGATGCGCATACTTACTGGGAAACCGTCTCGTCGGGGCAGGGGGGCAGCCGCGGTTACGTAAAGAACGGCCGGACCATCTCGGTCGGCTTCAACGCGATCTTCTGAGGAAACTGATATGAAGACGATCCTCGCCGGTGCCCTGCTGCTGGGCGCCGCCTTTCCCTTCGCATCGGTGGGGGCGGCTGACGTCCCTGCCGCTCCGGTTTCCGCACCGCTCGCTCCGGCGACGGTGGTGCCGGAGCGGGTGATCCTCAACCTCACCGCCGACCCGGCGACCGAGATGGCCGTGACCTGGCGCTCGGCGCCGGGGCTGGCCGGACAGGTGCAATATGCCAGGGCCACGAGTAGCCCGGATTTCGTGAAGTCGCCCATGACGCTGGCCGCCGTGACCGATGATGCGACGCTGCCCGTGCGCGAAGACCCGGCGTTCCGCGCCGCCTACCACTCCGCTGTGCTCAAGGGGCTGGAGCCGGACACCGTCTACGCCTACCGCGTGGGCGACGGCGCCCATTGGTCCGAATGGCTGCAGTTCCGCACGGCAGCAAAGACGAACGCGCCGTTCCGCTTCATCTACATGGGCGACATGCAGAACCAGATCCTGTCCGAAGCCTCGCGCACCTTGCGCATGGCGTTCCGGCACGCAGGGGACGCCGCTTTCGTGATCCACGCGGGCGACCTCATAAACCGGCACGACAGCGATGCCGAATGGGGCGAATGGTTCGCCTCGGGAGGGTTCCTCTATGGCCAGACGCCGCAGATGCCCACGCCCGGCAACCACGAATACGTCAAGGACGAGAAGGCCCGCGCCGGTTCGTCCATCAACGGGCAGTGGCGCCGCCAGTTCACCCTTCCGGAAAACGGCCCGGTGGACGTCCCCGCTGCCCGCGAGACCAACTGGTACACCGATTATCAGGGCCTGCGCCTGATCTCGATCGATTCGATGCAGGTCGACCGCGATCCCGTCGCCCGCAAGGCGATCGTGAAGTGGCTGGACGGGCTGCTGGCGAAGAACCCCAGCCGCTGGACGGTGCTGTTCCTGCACTTCCCGCTGTTCTCCAGCGAGCCGGGCCGCGACAATCCGAAGGTCCGCGCGGCGCTGAAACCGCTGATCGACAAGTACAAGGTCGACCTCGTGCTGCAGGGCCACGACCATGGCTATGCGCGCGGCGCGATCGGGCCGGACGGGCCCACCACGGACGATGCCGGGTCGACCTACGCCGTCTCGGTGGCAGGGCCGAAGATGTACGATGTCGGCTCTCTGCCCTGGGCGAAGAAGTCCGCCTCGCGCACGCAGGCATACCAGGTGATCGACGTGGACCAGCAGAAGCTGGTCTACCGCGCCTTCACCGCGACGGGCGAGGCGCTCGACGAAGTGACCGTGACCAAGCACTGAGGCTGGCTGCGCAATCGTTCGGTTAAGGCTGCGCTCTCATTGCGAGTGGCGCAGTCGCGGGCCAATCCGAGGTGGTGCGACCGCCCCGGATTGGCCCGTTCGTCGTTCCACTGCCGGCCGGGGCCGTGGGCGAAGGCAAGTGTTGCTGCGCAGCAACGCCTGGCGACATCAATAATGATGCAATGCGGCATTGTCTTGAAACCGTCACGGGGATTTGATTAAGCGTGCCATGGCAGCGGGTTACAGGCTGCCAATGAAGACGACCGTTGGCGGACGGTGCTTCCAGAAGTCTGGAGTTCCATTTCGCTCAGTGCTCTGCGGGGGCGGGCACGCAATCAAGGTCGTATCCCAATGCATAAATACCGTCTTCTCGCCGCCACCGCGGCGAGCGTTGCCGTCGCCTGCGCGCTCGGCTCCGCCCCGGCGCTTGCCCAGTCGACCGGTTCGCTCGATTTCGAGAATTCCGAGATCGTCGTAACCGGTCAGGTGCAGAACGGCGTCGCCGGCGTGCAACTCCCCAACACTCCCAAGGCCAAGCAGGTCCTCACTCAGGAAGTGATCGGCCGTGAGACGCCGGGTCAGTCCGTCGACGACATGATCAACCTTATCCCCGGCGTCAGCTTTCAGAGCAACGACGGCTACGGGTCTTCCGGCGGTACGCTGATGATCCGCGGCTTCGACGACAGCCGCATCTCGCAGACCTTCGACGGCATCCCGCTGAACGATACCGGCAACTACGCGATCTACTCGAACCAGATGCTGGACCCCGAGCTGATCCATAACGTCAACGTCAACCTGGGCACGACCGACGTCGATTCGCCCACCGCATCGGCTTCGGGCTCGACGGTGAACATCCGCTCGATCGACCCGGATCATGAGTTCGGCGCGCGCATGGTCGGCACACTGGGCGACTACAACAAGATGCGCATCTTCGGCATGATCAATACCGGCGACCTGAATTCGTCGGGCACCCGGGCGTGGTTCTCGGGGTCGAAAGATACCTACGACGTCGCCTATGGCGGCATCGGCAAGATCGACAAGACGCAGTTCAACGCCAAGATCTACCAGCCGCTGGGCAACAATGGCGACTTTATCTCGCTGGCTGGCCACTACAACGTCAACCACAACAACTACTTCCCCTCGGTGCGCCTGGTGACCGATGCGGCCGTGGGCAACACCGGCGTCAATTCCAGCAGCTCGGGCCGTTTCCCGCTCAGCAAGGACGAGCGTGACGATTACAGCCTCAGCCCCTGCGGAGTGTCGGCGGGCGTCAACGGCCATGCCGATGCGGCCGACAGCTGCGGCACCTCGTGGGAGTGGCGCTACAACCCGTCGCGCACCTGGAATATCCGCATGAACTCGAAGTTCACGCTGAACGACCGCCTGACCCTGACCGTCGATCCCTACCTCCAGTACACCAACGCCAACGGCGGCGGCACGGTATCGGCAAAGGAAGGCAGCAGCAGCACCGGGCTGACCGGGTACATCGGCGGCACGCCCTACTTCGGCGGCGTCGACCTCAACGGGGACGGGGATACGCTCGACACCGTGACGCTTTCGGCGCCGAGCCAGACCGAGACCTGGCGCATGGGTGTGCTGGCCTCGCTGATCTACGACATCAGTGACACCCAGCGCTTTCGTGTGTCCTATGCCTGGGATCGCGGCCGTCACCGCCAGACCGGCGAACTGGGCTATCTCGCCGCGAACGGTATGGCCGCTTCGTACTTCAATAACGATGATCCGCTCAGCGATGTCGACGGCAACGTCCTGCAAAAGCGCGACCGTCTTTCCTATGCGATCCTGCATCAGGTTTCGGGCGAATATGCTGGCGAATTCGGTAGCCTGCACGTCAACGCCGGGCTGGCGCTCAAGTACTTCAAGCGCAATCTGACGCAGAACTGCCTTACCACCAGCGCCAGCGGCAGCGTCAGCTGCTTTGGCAGCAATTCGGCCGACGAAGCCGCATATGCAGCCACCCTCACCACTTATGCAGGCCCCGTGAACAAGACGTTCTCATGGACCCGCGCACTGCCGAACATCGGCGTGACCTATGATTTCACGCCGGCGGTCTCGCTCTTTGCGAACTACTCGAAGGGCATCCAGGTGCCCGGCACCGACAACCTCTACAACTCGTTCTACTTCGACGGCGCGAACGCGGCGAAACCGGAAACCACCGACAATTTCGACCTCGGCCTGCGCTACCAGAGCGGCATTCTCCAGGGTTCGCTCGGCGGTTGGTACACCAACTTCGCCGACCGCCTGTCCTCCGCCTATGACCCGGATTCGCAGACCTCGATCTACACCAACCTCGGCAAGGTCGAGCGCTACGGCATCGATGCCAGCCTGGCGGTAAAGCCGGACAGCCACTTCTCGGCCTACGTGTTCTATTCGTATCTGTGGTCGAAGATTAAGGACGACATCGCCGGCGGTGTCTGCGGCAGCAGCACCAATGCGGTCACCGGCACGCTCAATCCGATCGGCGCTTCCGGCTGCTCGGTTGCAGGCGATACCTATTACTACTCGACCAAGGGCAACATGGAAGGTGCGGTCCCGCACTACACCCTGGGCGGCCGTATTACGGGTGAGTTCGGTCCATTGTCGGTGGGCGTCGAAGCCAAGCGCACCGGCGCGCGCTATTACAACGATTCCAACTCGGCGGTGTACAGCAGCGCAGGCGTGGAACTGTTCGGTGCCAAGGTCCCGGCCTACACCCTCGTCAATCTCGACGCGCGCCTGAATGCCGAGTTCCTGGGACTGGGCAAGAAGACCTACCTGCAGTTCAACGTCACCAACCTGTTCGACAAGTTCTATGTCGGCGGGTTCGACGATGCGGGCATCAATCCGACCTCGACGATTTATGCCTATATCGGCGCACCGCGCACGATGTCAGGTTCGATCAACATGCAGTTCTGATCGAAAAAAGGGCCTCCCGCGCGGGTATGCGCGGGAGGCCCCGGTATCGTCATGAACGGGCGGGCAGGGGCACCCCTGTCCGCCCGTTCATAGTTTCAGTTTCCGTTATGGGCGTCTTCGTCCACGCCGCTGACCGCGATGCTGGTCAGGTTGAGGATGCCGCGTGCGGTGACGCCCGGCGACAGCACGTGGATCGGCTGCGCGAGGCCCAGCAGCATCGGCCCGATGGTGGGAGAGCTGGACGAAGCCGAGAGCGCCGTCAGGGTGATGTTGGCAGCGTCCAGGTTAGGCATGACCAGCAGGTTGGCCGCGCCTTCGAAGCGGCTGTCGGGCACCAGCTTGTCACGCAGCGCCTGGCTGAGCGCGGCATCGGCATGCATCTCGCCGTCCACCAGCAGGTTCGGCGCCGAAGCGTGGACCATCGCCGCTGCGGCGCGCATCTTGCGGGCGCTGGGGCTGTGCGAGGAGCCGAAGTTGGAGTGCGAGAGCAGGGCTACGCGCGGCTCAAGTCCGAAGCGGCGCACGGCGGCAGCGGCCAGCACGGTCATCTCCGCCACCTGTTCGGTGGTGGGATCGGGGACCATGTGGGTGTCGGTGATGAACAGCGCGCCGGCGTCGAGGATCAGGCCCGACAGCGCATAGACGCGGCCGTGCGGCTGGGTGCGGTCGATGATGCGCAGGACGTGTTCGACCTGGCCCCAGTATTCCGAATTGCCGCCGACCAGCGCCGCATCGACCCGGCCCGTGCGCAGCAGCATGGCGGCGGTAACGGTCGGGCGGCGATAGGCGTGGCGCAGTATTTCGGCAGCCGGCACGCCCTTGCGCGCGGCGACGGCGCGGTAGCCCTCGACCAGCTCGTTCATCAGCTCGTGGTCGGTTTCGGGATCGACCACGTCGACGTCGACGTCGAGCTGGAACTGCAGGCCCAGTTCGGGAAGCTTCTGTTCAAGGATACGGCGGCGGGCGACCAGGGTGGGGCGCACCATGCCTTCGTGCAGGGCGTCCTGCACCGCGCGCAGCACGCGGTCGTCCTCACCCTCGCCGTAGGCAACGCGCTTGCCTGCGCCGCGCGCGGCCTGGAAAACCGGCAGCATGACCTGCGCCGAGCGTGTGTTGAGACTGGCCAGCGAGCGCTTGTATTCGGCCAGGTCGACCGTGCGCGTGGCGACGCCGCTGTCCATCGCCGCCTTGGCGACGGCGGGCGCGATCTCGGCGATCAGGCGCGGGTCGAACGGGGTGGGGATGATGTATTCGGGGCCGAATACCAGGCGGCGGCCGCCATAGGCCTGGGCCACGCTGTCATCGGCGGGCACGCGGGCGAGGGCGGCGATCGCCTCGGCAGCGGCCGCCTTCATCGCCTCGTTGATCTGCGTTGCGCCCACGTCCAGCGCGCCGCGGAAGATGTAGGGGAAGCACAGGACGTTGTTGACCTGGTTCGGATAGTCCGAACGGCCGGTGGCGACGATCGCGTCGGGGCGAATCTCGCGGGCGATCTCGGGGCGGATTTCCGGCTCGGGGTTGGCCAGCGCGAAGATCAGCGGATTGGGGGCCAGCAGCGGCAGCCACTCGGGCTTGAGTACGCCGGGCGCGGAGAGGCCCAGGAACACGCTGGCACCGGGCAGCACTTCCGGCAGCGAGCGGGCGTCGGTGTGGCGGGCATAGCGGGCCATGTTGGGCAGCATGCCTTCGCGGCCGGAATGGATGACGCCGTCCTTGTCGGTCAGCGTGATATTCTCGATCGGCAGGCCCATCGTCACCAGCAGGTCGACGCAGGCCAGCGCTGCCGCGCCCGCGCCCGAGGTGACGAGGCGCGCGTCGGCCAGCGTCTTGCCCTGCAGCACCAGCGCGTTGCGCACGGCGGCGGCCACGGTGATGGCGGTGCCATGCTGGTCGTCATGGAACACCGGGATGTTCATGCGCTCTTTCAGCGCGGCCTCGATGGCGAAGCATTCCGGGGCCTTGATGTCTTCGAGGTTGATGCCGCCGAACGTGGGTTCGAGCAGGGCCACCGCCTCGATGAACTTTTCGGGGTCGGTGGTGTCCACCTCGATGTCGAAGACGTCGATGTCGGCGAACTTCTTGAACAGGACGGCCTTGCCTTCCATCACCGGCTTGGAGGCCAGCGCGCCGATCGCGCCAAGGCCCAGCACGGCGGTGCCGTTGGTGATGACCGCCACGAGGTTGCCGCGGGCGGTGTAGTCCAGCGCCTTGGCGGGATCGGCGGCGATCTCCATGCAGGGCGCGGCGACGCCGGGCGAGTAGGCCAGCGCGAGGTCGCGTTGGTTGACCATGCGCTTGGTGGGCTCGATCGCCAGCTTACCCGGGCGCGGGTGGAGGTGGTAATCAAGTGCCGCGCGGCGAAGGTTCTCGTCCATTATCCAGTCCTGTCCTCAGTCGTCCGGGGGCGCATCGCCGTAGCGATTAGCCAGCGCTGTGCCCCCAAACACGGTTACGCCGCCGTTGTCGAGCCGGGAGGGCGCAAAATCGCCCGTCAGACACATGGGGGAAGCAATTCCGGGCCTTGTCACCGTCCCAAAGCTGATCCGGGCCGGCATATCTCTTCATCCTCAGGCCGCGACGGTCCATTCGGCCAGTTCGTCGGCCTGTCCGATCAGGGCGAGGCCGTGGGCGATCGAGGTCAATTCGTTGCCGCTGTCGATCCGGTCTGCCCCGAAACGCTGCTCGAACAGGGCGCGCACGGCCGGGATCAGCGAGGAGCCGCCGGTCAGGAACACGCGGTCGATCTCATCCGCGCGCAGGCCTGCGCTGGCGAGCGCGGTGTCGAGCGTCTCTGCGATCTGCGCGAGGTCCGGCGCGATCCAGCTTTCGAATTCGGCGCGGCTTACTTCTGACTCGATGGTCAGGTCGTCGCTCTCGAAGCGGAAAGCGGCGTGGCTCTCGCTCGACAGGGTGCGCTTGAGACGGCCCACCGCTTCGTAAAGCGGATAGCCCAGCTCGTTCTCGACGACGGCGATCATGCGCCCGATGGTGGCGGGATCGGTGGCGCTGTGCTGCAACCGCGCCAGTTCCGCCAGCGTGCGCCGGTTGCGCATCAGGGCAAGGCGCGACCAGTCGCCGAAATCGGTGAAGTGGCCGTCGGGAATCTCCAGTACCTTGTCGAACGAGCGATAGGTGCTGCCCTTGCCCAGCATCGGCAAGACGAGGCGGTCCATGATGCGAAAGTCGAAGCGGTCGCCGGCGATGCCGATACCCGCCGAGCCCAGCGGCACGCAGCGCCGCGCCGCGCCCGGAGCATCGACGCGCACGATCGAGAAATCGCTGGTGCCGCCGCCGAAATCGGCCACCAGCAGGGTCGCCGCCTCTTCCAGCTTCGAGGCGTGGCCATAAGCGGCGCCGAGCGGTTCGTAGACGTAATGGACCTCGCGCCCGAGCATCCCGAACATCGCATCGTAGCGGGTGCGGGCCAGCGCTTCGTCCGGGCGCGAGCCGACGTAGCGGACCGGACGGCCTACGACGACGCGTTCGGGCAGGGTCTTCAGCGCCGCGCCGCCGTGCGCAATCAGATGTTCCAGGAATATCCGGCCCAGTTCCTCGAAGCGCAGGCGCTTTTCGAAGATGGTCGCCTGATCGAACAGCGGGTTGGCCGCTACCGATTTGAACGACTGGAGGAAGCGGCTGCCCTGCGGAAAGTCGAGGAATTCCGAGATCGCCCAGGGCCCGGCCTCATGCGCGATGCCCGACATCAGGCCGCCGCGAACGTCGGGGTCCTGCCAGAAGCACAGCGCGGTGCGGAACACCGAGGCGGAGCCGCCGGGGGCGCGGAAGTCGACAAGGCTGGCCTCGCCGTCCGCTGTCGCCAGGGCGGCTACCGAGTTGGTGGTGCCGAAGTCGATACCAATGGCCTGCACGGCGGACATGGCGTGAAATTCCTTCTGAGCGCAAGCGGCCGGAGCCTATGACAGTGCATGGCAAATCGCGCAACCGTAACGGCTGTTCTCGCAGATGCAGCACGAATTTGGCAACAATGTGGAAACGATGTTGTAACGTATCATTGGAGAGTGTAGCAGCTGGGGTGCGCAAGTCCTCCCCCTTGCGTCAACAACGATATTGTATTCTCTTGCGTTCGAGGTTCCCCATGAGGTTTCGATTGCTTTCCGGCTGCGCGCTCGCGGCCGTCCTGCTCCCCGCCGCTGCCTACGCCGAGACAAGTGATGCAACTGCGAACGCCGCGGCGCCCGCCGCTGCGGATACGGGGGGCGCCTCCAAGAATGACGATACCTACCACGCCGGTCAGGGCAGCGAGATCGTCGTCACCGGCGTTTTGCCGACCAACCGACAGGACATGCTTTCCAGCGTCGCTGTAGTGCAGGGCACCGAATTGACGCAGTCGCTTCGCCCCTCCATCGGCGAGACCCTGCAGCACCAGCCCGGCGTTTCGGCCACCTCGTTCGGTCCCAGCGCCTCGCGCCCGGTTCTGCGCGGCCTTCAGGGTGAGCGCGTGCGCATCCTGACCGACGGCATCGGCTCCATCGACGTGTCGAACACCTCGGTGGACCATGCGGTCGTCGTCAACCCGCTACTGGCAGAGCGTATCGAAGTGCTGCGCGGGCCGCAGTCGCTGCTCTATGGCTCGTCGGCCATCGGCGGCGTCGTCAACGTCATCGACAAGCGTATCCCGACCAAGGTGCCGGCCGAAGCGGTCCACGTCGGCGCGCTGGCAAGCTATGGTTCGGCGGCCGACGAACGCTCCTTCTCGGGCGCGGTGGACGTGCCGCTGTCCTCGCAGTGGGTCGCCCATGTCGACGGCAGCTACCTCAAGAGCGATGACGTGCGCATCGGCGGCCATGCGCTGACCCCGGCGCTGCGGGCCCAGGCGCTGGCTTCCAGCCTCCAGCCTGCCGACCCCGCCGACGCGGAGCCGATCGACTTCGCCGCCAATGCCGGCATCAAGGGCAAGCTGCCCAATACCGCCGCCAAGACATGGACCGCCGGGGCCGGCATCGCCTACATCGGCGACAGCGGCAATTTCGGCATCTCCTACGGCCATTACGACAGCCTATACGGTGTGCCGGTACGCTATGCGACGCAGCAGGGCGAAGAGCAGGAAGCACCGCGCCTCAAGCTGAAGCAGGACCGCGTTGACGCCCGCGCGGAGATCGACGTGAACTCGGGCTTCCTCGACAAGGTCTCGATGCGGCTCGGCTATGCCGATTATTCGCACTTCGAACTGGAGGAAGACGGTTCGGTCGGCACGGCGTTCTACAACAAGGGCATGGAAGGCCGCCTGGAATTCACCCAGGCCAAGCAGGGCGTCTGGCGCGGCGTGACCGGCGCGCAGCTGTTCACGCGCGACTTCAACGTGGTGGGCGACGAGGCGTTCCTGCCGAAGAATTCGACCAGCCAGATCGGCCTCTTCACCCTCCAGCAGCTGGATTACGGCACGCTCAAGTTCGAAGCCGGCGCGCGTTATGAGCACACCAACCTCAGCGCCAACCCGCTTGCTGACCAGTCGCAGTTCTTCGACGGCAGCCGCACCTTCGATGCGTTCTCGGGCTCGCTGGGCGCATCCTACGCACTGTCGGATGACTGGCGCGTCGGCCTCAACCTGTCGCGCACGGAGCGCGCACCTTCGGGCGAAGAACTCTTCGCCAACGGACCCCATGCCGGAACCGAGGCGTTCGAAGTGGGCAATCCCGACTTCAAGCTCGAAAAGTCCTGGGGCGTTGAGGCGATCCTGCGCGGCAAGGGTACGAACTATACCTTCGAGGCATCGGCCTATCACACGTGGTTCTCGAACTTCATCTACGAAGGGCAGACGGGCGCGCTGGAGGACGGCCTTCCGGTCTTCCAGTCGTACCAGGCCGATGCGCGCTACTACGGCTTCGAGGCGCAGGGCACGCTGACCCTGGCGCGGTTCGGGGATTCGAAGATCGTCGCCGATGCGCTGGGCGATTATGTCCATGCCAACATCGTCAGCGTCGGCCCGGCGCCGCGCATTCCGCCTCTGCGCGTGCTGGGCGGCCTCAGCTTCCAGGCGCCGAAGTTCGACCTGCGCGGCGAAGTGGAGCATGTCACCGACCAGAAGCGGATCTCCGACTTCGAGACCCCGACCGACGGTTACACCATGGTCAACGCCGAGGTGAACGTGCGTCCCTGGGGCACCGAGCGGCCGATCAGCTTTGCGCTTTCGGCGAACAACATCTTTGATGTGGTGGCCCGCCGCGCGGCCTCGTTCCTCAAGGACTACGCCCCGCTTTCCGGCCGCGATATTCGCCTGACCGCCAAGCTGGACTTCTAGAGGAGCCGGTTCAACCGCCGCAGCGCACCGCGCTGCGGCGGCGCCAGTTGGCGATGTGGGCTGCCGCAAGGCACAGGCTGCCGGCGACCGTCAGCCCGGTTTCTATCGCATACCATTCGGCAAAGACCAGCCCGAAGCCCATCAGCAGCAATCCGGCAATTCCGACCACCAGCGGACCGAAGGCCCGGTGACGGCGCCAGCCCCCGATCAGCGCCAGCGCGCTTGTCGGCAGGGCGATCAGGAGGACGGCCGCGTGGAAGCCTTCACCCACGCCGATCCGGTCCGCCACTGCGGGCAGCGCCGCCAGCACCAGCGGCAGGGCAAGGCAGTGCACCATGCACGCGAACGAGGCGCAGACCGCAAACCCGTCGAGAATGCCTTCCACGCGGGCGCCGGGGGTCTGAACGGTCATATTGGTCTTTCGATTGGGAAACTGCATTTAAGATATGTGATAACGTATCATTATTTTCAAGGCATACGAAACGAGGAATTTCGCCGCGTGCCATCGCCCGCTGGCGAGCGCGGGATGACGCCAGGGAAATTCAGCGGACGGGCTGCGGCCGGCGCTGGGTTTGGTCGCCAGCATCAGGCGACTAGTGCTGGACCCTGCCTTTTGATCGCGAACGGCTGGTAAGGGGCGTGACCTCGTGTGACTTCCAGCTCGACCCTGCGGTGCATGGGGGTGAGGGGGCGGGTTCGCACTCTTGCCCTCTTCCCTGAGGGCACACCCTCAAGTTCATCCACGCATCCATGAATTGCGGCTTGTCCGGTCCGCACCGGACGCCGACCGCTTCGGGAGCATGGAGTGTCAGCTACCCACCCCCGACCCGTCACGCCGCAGCATATAACCTATATGGTTATAAATGTCAATGTCAGCGCTTCGGGAAAGGCGCGCGCGGCCGGGCAGGCCCCGCGCGCGCTTTCGCATCAGGCCCTGGCGGCGGTGACGATGATTTCGACCTTGTAGCCGGGCGCGGCCAGCTTGCCTTCGCTGGTGGCGCGGGCCGGGGCGGGGTGGCCGGCGATCCAGGCATCCCACACGGCGTTCATTTCCTCGAAGTCGGCGATGTCGGCCAGCCAGATCGTGGCCATCAGCAGGTGGTCCTTGCTGCTGCCGGTCTTCTCCAGCAGGGCCTCGATTTCGGCGAGGGTGGTCTTCGTCTGCTCGGTGACGCTGGCGCCTTCCTCGCCCACCTGACCGGCGAGGTAGATGGTGTCGCCGTGGATCACTGCCTCGCTCATGCGGGCGCCCTGGTCGATGCGGGTGATGGTCATTGTCGGTCCTCTTGCGTGGTCGCCGTGTCCGGCTAGGTGCGTTTAGGCGGCGTTCCGGTAGCGGCTGATCGCCAGGTCCGCCGTCTCGATCGCGGGGGGGCGCCCGGCGATGATATCGGCGATGACGTGAGCCGATCCGCAGGCCATCGTCCAGCCCAGCGTGCCGTGGCCGGTGTTGAGAAAGAGGTTGGGGACCTTGGTGGCCCCGATCACCGGCGTGCTGTCCGGCGTCATCGGGCGCAGTCCGCACCAGAACGATGCGGCCGCCATGTCGCCCGCGCCGGGGAACAGCGAGCCGGCCGAATGCTCCAGCGTTGCCCGGCGGGCAGGCGGCAAGTCCTTGGTGAAGCCGGAAATTTCGGCCATGCCGCCAACGCGAATACGGTCTCCCAGCCGGGTGATCGCCACCTTGTAGCTTTCGTCCAGCAGGGTGGAGACGGGCGCGCGCGCCTCGTCCACGATGGGCACGGTGATCGAATAGCCCTTCACCGGATAGACCGGCAGGCGAATGCCCAGCGGCGCCACCAGCTGCGGCGAATAGCTGCCCATCGCCACCAGATAGGCATCGGCGACAAGGTTGCCCGCATCCGTCTCGACATGGGTAATCCGCCCGCCCTCGGCCGCAAGCCGGGTGATCGCAGTGTCGTTCAGGAAGCGCACGCCCTGCGTTGCCGCCATTTGTGCAAGGGCATTGGTGAACTTGAAGCAGTCGCCGGTTTCGTCGTGCGGCAGGCGCAGACCGCCCGCGAGCGGCACCTCGCTATTGGCGAGGCCGGGTTCGGCGGCCACGCATCCGGTGGGGTCGAGAACCTCGAACGGCACGCCGTCGGCCTTGAGCACGGCGATATCCTTGCCCACGCCGTCGAGCTGCTTCTGCTCGCGGAACAGCTGGAGCGTGCCCTGGCTACGCTCGTCATAGCGGATGCCGGTAGCCCCGCGCAGCTCGATCAGACGGTCGCGGCTGAATTCGGCGAGGCGCACCATGCGGCTCTTGTTGATGGCATAGTCGCGGGCATTGCAGTTGCCCAGCATCGCCGCCAGCCAGCGCATCATCGCCATATCCGCATGGGGGCGCAGGATCAGCGGGGCGTGGCGCATCATCAGCCAGCGCACGGCCTTCATAGGAATGCCCGGCGCGGCCCAGGGGGAGGCGTATCCGGGCGAGATCTCACCCGCATTGGCAAAGCTGGTTTCCAGCGCCGGGCCGCTCTGACGGTCGACGACGACGACCTCGTGCCCCGCCTGCGCCAGATACCACGCCGAGGTCACGCCGATGACGCCGCTGCCGAGAATCGCGATCTTCATGGTGCGCTGCTCCGGTCGTGCATGGTGTCGTGCGCGGGGGCGAGGGCGGGCAGATGAACCCGTTCGTACCGGCGGCTGAGCTGGGTGAGGATTTCGTAGGAGATGGTGCCCGCGTCCGCAGCTACCGTGTCGAGGGTCTGGTGCGGGCCGATCAGTTCCACCGCGGCGCCGGGGTACAGGTGTTCGGCGGGAACGTCGGTCACGTCCAGGGTGATGCTGTCCATCGACACCCGGCCGACCACCGGCACTCGGATGCCCGCGATGAAGCCGCTCCCCCGGTTGCCCAGGCAGCGCGGCCAGCCATCGGCATAGCCCACCGGGATCGTGGCGATGCGGCTTTCGCGGGTGACGTGGTGGGTCAGCCCGTAACCGACGCCGGTGCCTGCCGGGATCGTCCGCAGCTGGGCAACGCGCGCTTCGAGAGCGACGACGGCCCGCATCGGGTTCGGCCCGTCGGAGGGCGCGCCGCCGTACATCGCGATGCCGGCCCGCACGATGTCGAAATGACCGCGGGCAAGGAACGCGCCGCCGCTGTTGTCGAGCGCGCGGGGTACATGCGGGAACCGCGCGGTGATCGCCTCGAAGCGGCTGGCCTGCGCGGCGTTGGCGGCGTCGGCAGGTTCGTCGGCGCAAGCCAGGTGGCTCATGATGAGGCGCAGGTCGATGTTCTCAAGAAGGGCAGGCGCGGCCAGCAGCGCGTCGATCTCATCCGCCGGCAGACCCATGCGCGACATGCCGGTATCGACCTGCAGCACACCGGGCAGCACGCGCCCTTGCGCTGCCGCCAGCGCCGCCCAGCGTTCTATCTGGTCGAGCGAATTGAGCACCGGGATCGCGCCGATCGCCAGGCACTGGGCTTCGGCGCCGGGCATCAGGCCGTTGAGGACGTAGAGCGGAATGTCGCCGAGCAGATCGGGTTTCAGGGCCTGCGCCTCGCCCAGCAGCGCAACGAAGAGGTGGCGGCAGCCTGCGTCGATCAGTGTGTGGGCGACCTTCGCGGCGCCCAGGCCATAGCCGTCTGCCTTGACCACGCCGGCGACCTGCGCGGGCGCGACCTGCCGGCAGAGCAAGCGATAGTTCGCTGCCAGAGCCTCGAAATCGATGGTCAGGACTGCACCGGCCGTCACGAAAGCCCCCGCGTTGTTTTGCCGGCGCTGGCCGGACGTATCATCATATCGCATATTTCACCGAATTTTCTGCCAGACAGCAGCATGATCCGCTATAAGAAGCGCAGTTCTGCAACTTTATGCGAGGCGTGCGCAATACCATGTCATGGACGCCCGACAACATCGATCGTGCCATCCTTCGCCTGCTGCGCGTGGACGGGCGCCGTCCGAATTCCGAGATCGCGCAGGAAGTTGGCCTGTCGCCCTCGGCCTGTCTGCGCCGGATCAAGATCCTCGAGGATCGCGGCGTGATCCGGGGTTACACTGTCATTACCGGCCCCCACGAGGACGATGAGCGCGGCGTGGACATTCTGGTCCAGGTCACGCTCGACCGGCAGACCGAGGACTATCTTTCGCGCTTCGAACATGCGGTGCGTCAATGCCCCGAAGTTCGTGAATGCTTCCTGATGACCGGCGACGTCGATTACTGGCTGCGGCTGCGCACTGAAAATGTGGCCGCTTACGAGGCAATCCACGGCGAAGTCCTCTCGCGCCTGCCGGGGGTGACGCGCATCAGTTCCAGCTTCGCAATGCGGGACGCCCTTAGACCCCGGCGGCAGCGGCGATAAGGCGGGCACAAGGCTCTGGTCCGGCGCGGGCATGATCGGATTACCTTGATCTTGCCTCGGAATCCCCGCAAGCCTCAGCTTCCGGTGACCCCATTCTGGCAGGTAAATGCAAGTTACGTCCCATCGCGTTGGTTCCCCTTCGAAACGCGGCTTCGATCCCCGCTCCGCATTCGGCCTTGTAGTGGCGCTGCTGTTCTTCCTCGTCAGCGGGACGGTCGCTTATTTCAATGTGCGCGTACTGCGCGACGATGCGCAGAAGATCGCCCATTCGCACGAGGTGATCGTGGCGGTGAACGCGCTGTTGTCCTCCTTGCAGGACGCCGAGACCGGCCAGCGCGGCTACCTGCTCACCGGCAAGGACAGCTACCTTGTTCCCTATAGCCGCGCTGTGGCCGACGTCGACGAGCGCTTCGCCGCCATCGCCGCCCTGACGCGTGAGAATTCCGAGCAGCAGGCCCGGCTGCAACCGCTGCGCCGCCATATCGACGGCAAGCTGGCGGAGCTGAAGGAAACCGTCGACCTGCGCAAGAAGGTCGGCATCGGCGCCGCACTGGCCGTCGTCGAAACCGATCGCGGCAAGATCGAGATGGACGAAGTGCGCGCGCAGCTCGAAGTCATGCACGTGGAAGAAGCGCGGTGGCGCCTCCAGCAGCAGGCCGAGATGGCGCAGGCCTATCGCTCCGCCTGGATCAGCGGCGTGTTGTCCTGCGCGCTGGGGATCGTGCTGACGCTGGCGATCGGCCTGCTGATTCGCCGCGCCGCAGTTACCGCGGATCGCCAGCAGTGGCTTCAGGCCGGGCAGGTCGATCTTGGCGCGGTCATGCTGGGTGATCAGAACAGCGAGCAGCTGGGTGATAGCGTATTGGCCTTCCTCGTGCGGTTCACAGGCGCGCAGGCCGGGGCGCTCTTCGCGGCCGAGGGCGGGCATTATCGCCGCGTCGCATCCTACGGCGTGCCGGTCGACGCGCAGCTGGTGGAGCGTTTTTCGCTGCGGCAGGGCCTGCTGGGGCAGGTCGCGGCGGACGGCGAGCCGGTGCTGCTGGCCGATATTCCCGACGGCTACCTGACCATTGGCTCCACCTTCGGCAGCGACAAGCCGCGCCACCTGCTGATCGCGCCGGTCTTTGCCGACAAGGCGGTACAGGGCGTGATCGAGCTGGGCTTCCTGCAGCCGGTGGACGGACAGATCCTGGCATTCCTGTCCGAGATTTCCGGCGCGGTGGGCGTGGCCCTGCGTTCGGCCCGCTACCGCGCGCAGTTGCAGCACCATGCAGAGGAACTGCAGGTCCAGAGCGAGGAACTGCGCGTCTCCAACGAGGAGCTGGAGGAGCAGGGCCGTGCGCTCAAGGAATCGGCCGCGAACCTCGAACAGCAGCAGGTCGAGCTGGAGCAGACCAATTCGCAGCTTGAGGAACAGGCGCAGTTGCTGGAAGCCCAGCGAGACGACCTCGCGCGCTCCAACTCCGTCGTCGAACTGAAGGCGCGCGAGCTGGAACAGGCGAGCCGCTACAAGTCCGACTTCCTCGCCAACATGAGCCACGAACTGCGCACGCCGCTCAATTCGCTGCTGATCCTCTCCAAGCTGCTGGGCGACAACCGGGGCGAGAACCTGACCGGCGAGCAGGTCCAGTACGCACGCACGATCGAATCCGCCGGCAACGATCTGCTGGCGCTCATCAACGACATCCTCGACCTGTCGAAGATCGAGGCAGGGCATCTTCAGATCAGGCCGGAATCGGTGTTGGTCGAACGTCTTGCGGGCGATCTTCGGCAGGTTTTCCAGCCCATTGCCACGAACCGCAAGCTGGCCTTCGAGATCGCGATCGCGCCTGGCTCGGCAAGCACGATCGAGACCGATCGCCAGCGTATCGAGCAGATCCTCAAGAACCTTCTGTCGAATGCGTTCAAGTTCACCGAGACGGGCAGCGTGCGGCTGGAAGTGGGGCCGGACGGGGACGACCGCATCCTGATTTCCGTCACCGATACCGGCATCGGCATTCCCGAAGAACAGCAGCAGGCGATCTTCGAGGCGTTTCGCCAGGCCGACGGAACCGTCAGCCGCAAGTACGGCGGCACCGGCCTTGGCCTGTCGATCTCGCGTGAGCTGGCGCGCCTGCTTGGTGGTTCGATCTCGCTCACCAGCGTGGCCGGGCAGGGCAGCCGCTTTGCCCTGTCGCTGCCGGTCGCCTATGATCCCGGCGAGGTGGCGGCGCGTGTGGAACCTGTGGAACCGGCAGCGGCAAGCCAGACTGCACGGATGGCTGCCCCGGCCGCCAAACCGCGTCCCGTACCGTTGCAACGGCAGGTAGAGGACGACCGCGACGCGCTCACCTCCACCCAGCGCGTGCTGCTGGTGGTGGAGGACGACGCTTCTTTCGCGGGCATCGTGCGCGACATTTCGCGCGAGATGGGTTTCCAGTGCCTGGTTACCGGCACCGCTGAGGAAGCGCTGCATCTTGCCCGCACCTTCAAGCCCCACGCCGTGGTGCTGGACGTGGGCCTGCCCGACCAGTCCGGCCTTGCCCTGCTCGACCGCCTCAAGCGCGACGTCGAGACGCGGCATATCCCGGTCCATGTCGTCTCGGGCAGCGACCATACGCAGACCGCGCTGTCGCTCGGCGCGATCGGCTATCTCATCAAGCCGGTGAAGCGCGAGGAACTGGCCGACGTGCTCGATGCACTGGCCGCCAAGCTGGCTTCGGATGCGCGCCGCGTGCTCATCGTCGAGGACGATGACGTGCAGCGCGATGCGGTGGGCAGGCTGCTCGCTACGGGTGAGGTGGAGACGGTCGGCGTCGCCACGGCCGCCGAGTGCCTGGAGGCCCTCAAGACACAGACGTTCGACTGCATGGTGCTGGACCTCAACCTGCCCGATGCCAGCGGCTTCTCGCTGCTGGAGACGCTCTCCAAGGAGAACGCCTATTCGTTCCCGCCGGTGATCGTCTACACCGGCCACGACCTGACCACCGAGGACGAGCAGCGCCTGCGCCGCTATTCGGATTCGATCATCATCAAGGGCGCGCGTTCGCCCGAGCGCCTGCTCGACGAGGTTTCGCTGTTCCTGCACCAGGTCGTCACCGAACTGCCGCCCGAACAGCAGACGATGATCCGCGCCGCGCGCAACCGCGACGCCATTCTCGAAGGGCGCCGCATCCTCGTGGTGGAGGACGATGTGCGCAACGTCTTCTCGCTGACCAACATCCTCGAGCCGCAGGGTGCCGTGGTGGAAATCGCGCGCAACGGGCAGGAAGCGCTCGACGCGCTCGAAAGCGCATCGGACGACGATGCCCGGCGGATCGACCTTGTGCTGATGGATGTGATGATGCCGGTGATGGACGGGCTGACCGCCACGCGCGCGATTCGAAAGGACCCGCGCTGGACCAAGCTGCCGGTCATCGCACTGACCGCCAAGGCCATGCCCGACGATCAGGAACGCTGCATCGAATCCGGTGCGAACGACTACATGGCCAAGCCTCTGGACGTGGACAAGCTGCTCTCGCTGGTCCGCGTCTGGATGCCGCGCTAAGGCTGCGGGCACCATGGAAGACGAGAAGATCGAGGACATCGAGATCCGCCTCCTGCTGGAGGCGCTCTACCGGCGTTATCACTACGACTTCCGCAATTACGCGCAGGCTTCGATCAAGCGCCGGCTGCGCCAGGCGCGCGAGCGTCAGGGCGTGGCGACTTACTCCGCGCTTCAGGACAAGTTGCTCCACGATCCCGCCGCCGCCGCAAGGGTGCTGCGCTTCCTGACCGTGCAGGTCAGCGATTTCTTCCGCGATCCCTCGTACTTCAAGGCGATCCGCGAGAAAGTGGTGCCGCACCTCAAGACTTATCCTTCGCTCAAGGTGTGGATCGCGGGCTGCAGTGCGGGCGAGGAACTCCACTCCCTTGCCATCCTGTTCCGCGAAGAAGGGCTGGAGGAGCGCACGCTTTTCTATGCCACCGACATCAATCAGGACGCGCTGGAGGCCGCCTCGCGCGGCATCTACCCGCTGGACCGGATGAAGGCTTTTACTGAAAACTACCGCCTCTCGGGCGGTCGGGCATCGCTTTCGGATTACTACAGCACCGGCTACGGGGGCGCGGTGTTCGACAAGTCGCTGCGCGAACGGGTGCTGTTTTCAGACCACAGTCTGGTCACCGATGCGGTCTTTTCCGAGATGCAGCTGATATCCTGCCGCAACGTGATGATCTACTTTGATCGCCAGCTTCAGGACCGTGCTGTGGGCCTGTTCCGCGATTCGCTGGGGCGGGGCGGCTTCCTGGGCCTCGGCTCGAAGGAGACCCTGCGTTTTTCCGAGCATGTCGACGCCTTCTCCGAATTCGTGCGCGAGGAGAAGATTTACCAGAGGCGCAAGGCTTGAGCGAACCGGGGGTGAGCGCGCGCAGGACGCCGGATGCGGTGGTCATCGGCGCCTCTGCCGGGGCGATCCAGGCGCTGCTGCACATCCTGCCCGCACTACCGGAAGACTATGCGCTGCCGGTGCTGATCGTCGTCCATGTTCCTCCGGGGCGGCGCAGCGAGTTGACGATGCTGTTCGCGGCCAAGTGCCGCCTGCCGGTGGGCGAAGGGGAGGACAAGGAGCCGATCCTGCCCGGAACGGTGACGTTCGCACCGCCCGATTATCATATGCTGGTCGAGCCGGGCGGGACGATTTCGCTCTCGCGCGATGAACAGGTGCTCTTCTCGCGGCCCTCCATCGATGTCCTGTTCGAAAGCGCTGCGGACGCCTATGGTCCGGGTCTCGTCGGTGTGGTGCTGACGGGAGCCAACGAGGACGGGGCGCAGGGTCTCGCCGCCGTGGCACAGGCGGGAGGGATGACGCTCGTGCAGGATCCGGCGAGTGCTTATGCGCGCGCGATGCCTGAGGCTGCGCTGAAAGCGTGCCGCGCGGCGCGCAGGATGTCGCTCGACGGGATCGTCGCGGCCCTGCTTGCGGCGGGGACGCGGTGATGTCGATGAACGCACCTGTTCCCGTGCTGCTGGTAGACGACCTGCCCGCCAACCTGCTCGCGCTGGAAGGCCTGTTGCAGCGCGACGACCTCGTTCTGCTCAAGGCGCAGTCGGGCGAGGAAGCGCTGGAACTGCTGCTGCAGAACGATGTGGCACTGGCCCTGCTGGACGTACAGATGCCGGGCATGGATGGCTTCGAGCTGGCGGAAATCATGCGTGGGTCCGAACGCACGCGCCACGTCCCGATCATCTTCGTGACGGCCGGCAGCTCTGACCGTCAGAGGCGTTTTCGGGGCTACGAGGCGGGGGCGGTGGACTTCATCGCCAAGCCGATCGAGCCGCACGTCCTGCGCAGCAAGGCGGACGTCTTCTTCGACCTCTATTGCCAGCGCCGCCAGATCGCGACCCAGTGCGACGAACTGGCGGCTTCGGCGGTTGCGCTGCGTGACGCGGACCGCGCCAAGGACCAGTTCCTTGCCGTCCTGGCCCACGAACTGCGCAATCCAGTGGCCGCCCTGATGAGCGGGCTGGACCTGCTGAACCGTCAGCGCGCGCCCGAACAGGCAGAGATGATCCGCGGTCAGATGGAACGGATGCTGTTCCACCTCGCCCGGCTGGTCGAGGACCTGCTCGACGTGTCGCGGATCAGCGAGGGCAAGATTTCCCTCAAGACCGGGCGGATCGAACTGAAGGATGTCCTGCTTTCGGCCATCGAGGCCAGCCGGCACAATATCGACGCCGCCGGGCACCGGCTCAACGTCGATATGCCGAGCAGCGCCGTATGGCTGGAGGTCGATTATACCCGGCTGGCGCAGGTCGTGGCCAACCTGCTGAACAATGCCGCCAAGTACACGCCCGCAGGCGGGGACATCGGCCTGTTCGCGGCAGCGGACGAGAACTGGGTCGAAATCCGCGTCTCGGACAATGGCGTGGGTATTCCGGCGGACATGCAGGCGCGCATCTTCGAGATATTCACACAGGTCGAAAACCACCGTGCCCGCGCGCAGGGCGGCCTTGGCATCGGCCTTGCGCTGGTGCGGCGACTGGTCTTGCTGCACGGCGGCAGCATCTCGGTCGCCAGTGAGGGGCAGGGCAAGGGCAGCACGTTCACGGTGCGGCTGCCGACCATGCGCGGGCAGGGCGAAGACATCGAGCAGGCGCCCGCGGTGCCCAAGGGATAGCGCCTCGGGCCAAAGAACGGCTTCTCCGACCTGATCGGGCGTTGCTGACCCGGCCCGCCCTTTCAATACCCTTGCCGCCCCGTAGGAGCCCCGTGCCGATCCCGCCTGCCCGTCCCGCCTGCCCGGTGCGCAGGGCAGGCTGCCGCGCGATTGTTGCATCGCGTCAGGGAGGCTGAGACACGCTGAAATTCGCAGGCAACGGGGTGGGGATAGCCGCAATATACCAAGGCTAGGAACGGAGAAGGCCATGCTTCGACCGATCGAGCTTCGCGCCGATCTGGCAGCGCCGCAGAAGGTCTGCTTCTTTTTCAACGCGCAGCTGCACCATGTTTTCCACGCTATGCCCCTGGCAGTCGAGATGTCGCGCGATCCGCGTTTCGCGGTCGATATCATCGCGATGACCGAGGATCACGTCACGCTGGCAAAGGATATTGCCGCGCGCCACGGCGCCGGCAACCTCGATATCCTGCGCGTGGGTAGCCCGCTGCTGTCCGCGATCACCGGTCTGACGGGCGGCGCCACGCCGCCCAAGTTGCCGGCGTTGGCGTCGGCACGGTCGCTGCTGACGGGCTACGACGCGATCGTCGTGCCGGAGCGGACTTCGCTGCTGCTGCGCTTCGCGGGGCTGCACCGCACGGCGTTCATCCATACCTGCCACGGCGCCGGAGACCGCGCGGTCGGCTATGACCGCCGTATCCGCCAGTTCGATTTCGTGCTGCTGGCGGGCGAGAAGCAGCGCCGGCGAATGCTGGAGAAGCGCCTGATCCGCGAAGGACACTATGCCGTCGTTGGCTATGGCAAGTTCGACCTGACCGAACGCGGGCTGCCTGACCGCTTGTTTCCCGACGACCGGCCGATCGTGCTCTACAACCCGCATTTTTCGAAGCGACTTTCGTCGTGGCGGGAGATGGGCCTCGACGTGATCCGCCAGTTCGCACGGGACGATCGCTTCAACCTGATCGTTGCGCCGCATATCCGTCTTTACGACAACCGCCGCCGCCGCGCGCGGATGGAGCGGCAGCTTGCCGAATTCGCCAGTCTGCCGAACATCCATGTCGATCTGGGAAGCCCGGCGAGCGTGGATATGCGCTATACCCGCGCGGCTTCGGTCTACCTTGGCGACGTCAGCAGCCAGGTCTACGAATTCGTGGTGCGCCCGCGCCCTTGCCTGTTTCTCGACGCCCAAGATGTGCAGTGGGAGGGCAACCCCAACTACCGCCACTGGCAATATGGCCCCGTCCACCGTAGCAGCGCGGGGATCGTCGACAAGGTGGCGACCGCCATGGCCGATCACGACGTTTATGCCCCCACCCAGCGGGAGGGCGTGGCCGAGACCTTCGACCGCGAGGCGGGGCGTTCCTCTGCGCGCGCAGCCAGGGCGGTGGGCGATTTCCTCGCCCGCCGTGAGGCTGCTCGCGGTGCAGGGCGCCTGCCGTCAACGGAGCGCCCCGGCCGCAATGTCCTCGTTCATGAGTGAGCGCCGCTCCCGCATCTGGGTCGTCGCGCGGGTCCATGGGCCTGACGAGGGCGGCGTGCAGACTTACGTTGCGCAAGTGGCGCAGGGCTATGCGCGCGCGGGCCGGGAGGTAACCGTCTTCGCCAAGTCTTCGGTGGGACCGCGCCGCGTGGTGGACGGGCATGTCACCCTGATCGACGTCGGGCCTGCTTCGCAACTGCGCGTCTATGCACGGCTGGCCGGTGCCATGGCGCGGGCATGGGCTGGGGGCGAGCGGCCCGAAGCTATCCATGCCTGCACCTGGCGCGCCGCTATCCCGGCGTTGCCGTTTCGCCGTCCGCTGATCGTGACCGTCCACGGCCGCGAGATCGGACGGCCCGGCGGCGTCGCCTTTCGCCTGATGAGCGGCGTGCTTTCGCGTGCGGCGCGGGTCGTGGCCGTTAGCGATGCGACGCGGACGTTGACGCTCTCACGCCTGCCCGCGCTGGCCGACCGCTGCGTGGCGGCATGGAACGGCGTGGTGGTTCCTCCTCAGCGGCCCGAAACCGGCAATGCCGTGCCGCGTATCATCACCGTGTGCCGGCTGGTGGCGCGCAAGAACGTCGCCGCCGCCGTGCGCGCGGTGTCGGACTGCCGCGCCGGGGGTATCGCCATCGCCTATGCCGTGATCGGCCGGGGCGAGGACGAACCGGCGGTGCGCGAAGCCGTCGCGGATGGCGCGGTCATAGCCGGGCCCGGCGGCCTCGCCATGACCGGCTATGTCAGCGACGAGGAACTCGCGCAGCGCTACTGCACTGCCGACATCTTCCTCCACCCACAGATCGCGCTGGAGGGCGGGGCCGAGATGGAAGGCTTCGGCCTGAGCGTGGCGGACGCGATGGCGCAGGGTATTCCCTGCATCGTCGGGCGCGATGGCGGGCCGGGCGAACTGGTTCGGGACGGTGTCGACGGACTGGTCGTTGATGGACGCACGCCGGCGGAAATCCGCGCTGCAGTAGCGCTTCTTGCCCGCGATCCGGTCTACCGCCGCAAGCTGGGCGAGAACGCGCGGGCCTTCGCCGTTCAGAACTTCTGTTGGGACCGGCACTGCCGACTGGCGGTTGCAGGCGTGATACCTGAGGCTCAGGACGCTGGGCTTCCTTTTCAGGAAGCGGCCACCGCCTGAGCATGCGGCGGGCCGGTCAGGGCTGCGTTCCGACCGGTCCGCTCATTACCAGCACCATCATGATCCGGGTCGAGCGTATCGCGCTGTCGAGTGCGCGCGCCGTTCCGGTAGGGCAATCGATGCAATCTTCCTGCGGGACCGAACCGTCGAGCAGGCCGATCAGCATCGCTTCGTCGCGGCTGAGGTCCCTGCCGGTTCCGGTGGCAAATGGGCGGCTCAGCGCGCTTTCGCACAGGGCCATGAGGCTGTCGAAGGCAGGGGTCATCATTTCCCAGTGGCGCGGCGAAAGCAGGGCATAGAGCCGCGCCTGCACGGGCAGTCCATGATCGCGGGCGGAGCGCCAGCGGCGGGCGACGGAAGTCACGAGAGCGGATGGAGAAACCGGCCTGCGGGCCGGGGCGGCGGCACGGGCGATGGCGGAATGCATCATCATGACTTCCTCCCCGGGCACAGGGCGGCGATCGATGATAGGGACTGTCGTTGCGCCATGGCGCGTGATCTCCTTTGTCCTCATCCCCTGATCCTTGATTGTTTTGTAGAATAATTGCGAATGATTCTCAATATAAAGAATTGTAACAATTGCTGTCAGTTCGTTTCGGGATCGGGGTTGCAGGACAGGACGGCGCCGCATTTTCGGGAACATCCGGGCCGATTGCCGGATTACGATGGGCATGTACGCAGCCGGTGGATGCGGCTAAAGGGGGCTGCGGGGGCGCAGTGTCAGGACAAATGACGGGAATTTTCGCTCCTTGCCGAACGATTTGACGAACCGCCCGGCCTTCCGGCCCCTGCTGCCACCTTTGCTGGCCGCTGCCACTTGCGTGATCCCGATGACCGCTGCCGCCGATCCGGCGCCGTTCGAGCTGACCGGGCCGGACTTGCAGATCGAGGTCACGCGGGGGGAAAAGACCCTGCCGATCGCCAAGGTCCCCAGCCTTGCGGCGGGTGACAAGGTGGTCGTCCGGGGGGCATTCTCCGAGGATCAGGGCGCGAATTTCGTGCTGGTTTCCGCCTTCCTGCGCGGCGCTACCAATCCGCCGCCCAAAGACTGGATCGACATTGCCCGCACCTGGAAGTCCAAGGACAAGGACAAGGCGCTAACCTTGACCGTCCCCAAGGGCGCGCGCCAGCTGGTGCTGCTGATGGTGCCGGAAACCGGCGGTGCTGAAGGCGCGCTGGTCGACGCGGTGCGCGGCAAGCCCGGCGAATTCGTGCGTGCCAGTCAGGACCTCAACCAGGCCAGCCTCGACCATTCGCGCCTGATCGCCTTCATGGCCGCGGTCCGTGCGCAGGATGACAACGGGCCAGAATACCTGCGTACCGTGGCGCCGACACTGGCGAACAGCCTGTCGATCAAGCTTCAGGCAGACTGCCTGTCAAAGGTGATCGAACAGCAGGCATCGTGTCTGGTGCAGAACCGCGAATCGCTGGTGCTCAGCGACGTGCATTCCAGTTCGATCGCCGATACGCTCACCGGCACGCCGACCGACCTTGCCCTGCAGCTTAGCGCCACGCGGGAGGCCGGGGCGGGCTATTACAGCGCCTACATCGGTGTCGCCCGCGACATCGCGCGCATCTTCGGCGCGTTCAGCAACCCTTCCTTCAATTACCTGCCGACGCTGAGCGTGCGCAACGATGAGACGATGTCGCTGCTCCTCAATGCTGCGCCTTCGTTTCAGAAGCCCAAGTCGGTCATGGTCACTGCGCTCCCGGCGATCGAGGCGGACATTCCCCCGCAGCTGCGCGGCACTGCCAAAGCGCCCATCTGCGCCGCGGAGACAGGCGCGGTGCTGCCGGTAGAAGGGGCGCCGCTGGTGTTCTCGACCCAGTTCGCCCACGCCATGCAGGTCCGCCTTACTTCGGCATCGGGACAAGTGCTGGAAGTGGCGGCGACGCCGCGCGCCGACAAGGGCGGCTATCAACTCGCTGCCGAAAGCCTGCCCGCTGCCTTTACCGGCACCGTGCGGGCGCACCTGCATGGCCTATGGGGGTTTGCCGGGTTTGAGGGGCCGGACTTCGTGCTCCAGCGGCCCGATGGCGGCGCCTGGAAAGTGGCGGGCCAGGATGCCGCCGACGGCATGATCGTGGGCCGCGACAACGAAGTGGCCCTGGAAGGCAGCGCCCCGTCCTGCGTCGAGGAAGTCACGCTGCGTCAGGGTAATGGCGCTGCCATGCCGCTCAAGTGGCGGGCCGTTCAGGACAACCGCCTTGCCTTGACGGTGCCGCTGGAAGGCGCGCGTCCGGGGGATATGCGCATCGAGGTGCGCTATCAGGGCGCGAAGGAACCGGCGGCCGTCACTCTCAGGGCCCGCGCCGAGGCAAGCCGGCTGGATGCGCTGGAACTGCATGCCGGGGATACCCATGCCAGCCTGACCGGGCAGCGGCTCGATCAGGTCCGCACGCTCATGGTGGGCAATGTCGAGTTTCGCCCCGATGGGCTGACCCGTGAAGGCGCGGTCGACCGGCTGCGGCTGACCGCTCAAGGCACCGGACATGCCCCCGATCAGGGCGATGCGGCCAAGGCAATCGTCAAGCTGGAGGATGGGCGCAGCCTGCCCATGCAGGTCCGCGTTGCCCCGCCGCGTCCGCAAGTCTCGCTGCTGAACCGCACCGTCAATCCCGCCGCCGTCGCCAAGGGCGCGCGCGCGCTGGACCTCGGCGCGGCCGGGGATCTGCTGCCGGATACCGGCGAGCTGGTGTTCTCGGTCAAGGCCGGGGGCGGCATGAAGCTGGGGGCGCTGGACACGGTGGAGATCGCGGCGGCCGATGGTGAAAGCGTCGTGCGGCTGGGAGCGGGCAAGGGCCTGACGCTGGAAGGCCCTGAAGTGCTGGTGGCCCGCCTCAAGGGCGCGGATATTCCCGCGGGCACCTTTGGCCCCTTGCGCTTCCGGTTGCTGCGCGGCGGCGCTACGGCGGGTGACTGGCAGCCATTGGCAACGCTGGTGCGCCTGCCGGGCATCGAGGATGTGGTATGCGAGGCAGAGGAGTGCACGATCACCGCGCGCTCGCTGTTCCTCGTAGACGCGGTGGGCGCGGATGCCGGGTTTGCGAAAGCCGCCACGGTGCCGCCGGGTTATACCGGCTCCGCGCTGAAGGTGCCGAAGCCTGCGGACGGAGTGCTCTATCTGCGCCTCAGGGATGCGCCCGGTACGCCGGTGAAGCTGCCGGTCGGCTAGGCGCCCAGCGCCACCAGACGCTCCGCGCCGAGCAGGGCCACGCGGGGACAGCCCAGCTGCGCCATCGCGGCTTCCAGTTCGGTACGCAAAAGGTGGATCACATGGGCGAGGCCGGGCATTCCGGCTACCGCCAGCCCGTGCATTTGCGGGCGGCCTATCAGCACGGCGCTGGCCCCCAGAGCCAGCGCCTTGACCACGTCCGTACCTTGCCGAACACCGCCGTCGAGCAGCAGCGGCACGTGTCCCCGCGTCGCTTCGGCCACTGCCTGAAGCAGGTCCAGCGCGCTGGGCAGACCGTCCAGCACGCGGCCGCCGTGGTTTGAAACGATCAGGCCGTCCGCGCCTTCGTCCACGGTTCGGCGGGCGTCGTCGCCCAGAACCAGACCTTTGACGAGGATCGGTAAGCTCGTGGCGCTGCGCAGCCAGGCGAGATCGGCCCACTTGGGCGCCGCGTCGGTCAGCGGAGTGCCCAGGAGAATGCGTCCACCGGGCAGCGAGGTCTGACGCGGACGCGGCATTCCGGCGAGGTTCACCGCGTCTACCCCCGGCGGCAGGGTCATGCCCGCAGGTTTCAGCCCCGCGTCAATGGTCAGCACGATTGCTTCGTAGCCGGCAGCCTCGGCTCGGCGCAGCAGTTGCAGGCTATGTTCACGCTCGGGCTGGAGGTAGAGCTGGAACCATAGCGGGGCGGGCTTCCTGCCGAGTTCTTCGGTCAGCGCGCGGCCAGCGGCGGCGATGTCCTCCAGCGATGCGCTGGCGAGGGTGCTGACCACCATCCCGGTATCCAGCGCGGCAGCGGCGCGCACGGCTGCCAGTTCGCCCTCCGGGTGGGCGAGGCGCATATAGGCCAGCGGCGCGAGCAGGATCGGGGATGCGTGGGAGCGACCGAAAAGGTCGATCCGGGTGTCGCCGTCGAGGTCGGCCATGGCGCGCGGCAGCAGGCCGATGCGGTCGAAGGCCGCGCGGTTTTCGCGCAAGGTGACTTCCCTGCCGGCACCTTCCCGGATGTGGTGCCAGACCTGATCCGTCATGTGCAGCGGGGCGCGGGCCTCGTAGTCGGTCAGGCTGCGCAGGTCGGCGGGAATCGTGGTCAGCGGCGGCAGCGGGACTTCGCTCACGTGGCCGACCACTGGCGCAGGAGGTTGTGGTAGACCTGCGTCAGAGTGTCTACCGAGGCATGTTCGGGATGGTCGGTGGCGACCGACTGGATCGCGCCGTCCAGTTCGAACATCAGTCGCCGCCTTTCGGGTGAGGCGACGAAGCTCTGGGTCCAGAAGAACGAGACGAAGCGCGTACCTCGTGTCACCGGCATGACCCGGTGCAGGCTGGAGCCGGGATAGACGATCATGTGGCCGGCGGGCAGCTTGGCGCTGTGGGTGCCGAACATGTCCTCGATGACAAGTTCGCCGCCGTCGTATTCCTCGGGGTCGCTGAGGAACAGGGTGCTCGACACGTCGGAGCGCAAGTGATCGCCGGTGCCGGGGATGGGGAATATCGCGTTGTCGACATGGTTGCCGTAGTGGCCGCGCCCGTCATAGCGCGAGAAGCGCGGCTGCAGCACGCGCGCGGGCAGGGCGGCGGCGATGAACAGCGGTGTCTGGGCAAGGCGGGCAAGGACGCGGTCCGCCAGTTGCCGCGCCAGCGGATGGTCGAGCGCGAGCTGCTCGTTCTCCTTCACGCGGACGGCGCGGTGGCCGGCGGTGGCGCGTCCGTCAGCCCAGTCTGCGTTTTCGAGGGCACTGCGGATTTCGCGCACTTCGGACGCGTCGAAAAGCTCGGGAATTTCGATGACCATGCAGACTCTCTTGCCCAATATTCGGGGCGTGACAATGATCGTGATCAAGGGGCGAAGGCCCGGCGGGTGTACTCGGCAGGTGGCTGCCGCGCAGCCATGAGGGGTCAGCCTCGCGGCTCGTCCTCCGGCTCCAGCATCGAATGGAGGACCGGGCTGATCCATTCGGTGATCGATTCGCCGCTGCGGACCAGCGCGCGCACGGCCAGCTTCTCGCGCGTGGCGAGGGCCTGCATGGCGCCTTGTGCGTGGACGCTCAGGGCCGTCGCCCAGACGTCGGCCAGCATCGCGGAGGAGTGGATCACGCTGACGGCCATGGCGTGTTCGACCGGCTGGCCGCTGCGGGGGTCGATGGTGTGGCGGCCGCGCACATAGTCGCCCGAGGTCGCCACGGCGAGCTGGTGCAAGGCAAGGCGCAAGGGAGTGACGCCGTTGGCGGGCGTTTCGAGGTCCACCCACCATGGGTCGCCATCGGGCCTGAGGCCGAGCCCGACCAGTTCGCCGCCGATCTCGACAAGGGCATGGTGAAAGCCCCTTTCGCGCAGCAGCCGGGCCAGTGCGTCCACCGCAAAGCCCTTGGCGATGCCGGACAGGTCCAGCCGCAGCGCGCCCGGCTGGCGCAGTCGCTGTGCTTCGCGGTCATGGGCGAGGCGGGTGAAGCCGGAAACGGCCAGAGCCTGTTCGATTTCGGTCTGGTCTGGCGGGCGCGTGACTTGGACGGGGCCGTGCCCCCAGATGTCGACGAGCGCGCCGATCGCCGGGTCGAAAGCTCCGGCGGATCGTTCCGCGATAGTGAGCGCCGTGTCCATCACCAGCGCGAAGTCGGGGGGCAGGGCGTGCCACGTACCACCGGTCGCGCGGTTGAAGCGGCCCAATGCGGAGTCCTCGCGCCAATGGCTCATCTGCGCGAGGATCGTTTCCAGCCGGGCCTCGATCGCCGCCGACAGAGCCTTGCGGTCGAAGCCCGCCGGAGCGGAGAGCTTGACGTGCCAGGTAGTGCCCATGGTCTCGCCGTCCATCGAGGCGACCGGATTGTCCTGCCGCCAGGTGGCGAAGCAGGTCGGGTCGATCTCTAGCGGGACGGCGAAACGCATGGGGTTCGGGAGTCAGGCGATCAGGGTGCCACGACTTCCAGCGTGCTGGTGAAGGACATGCGGCGGGTCTGCGCGCGCTTGTCGCTGGGCTTGTTGTCCTCGGCGCTGGCGCTCATCCAGTACATGCCGGCGACAGGCCACTTGATACGCAGCACGCCGTCCGCGCCGGTGGTCAGTTCCTGCGCGTCTTCCGCCTCGCGGTACTTCTTGCCGCCGGGGATCACGGTAACCTTGACGCCGGCAGCGGGCTTGCCGTCGATGAGGAAGCGGAACTGCGCCTCCTCATCCGAGACGAGCGCGTCGGGGTGAGTGATCGGATCGAACTCCAGGCCCTTGCCGGTCGGTGTCAGTACGCCCTTGGTCGGCGCGTCGGACGATACGTAGATGGCGTAGGAGGTCTGCGATTCGCTGAGCTTGATGGCGGTTGCATTGGCCGGGATATCGGCGACCGTGGCGACCATGCGCGGGGGCTGTCCGCCTGCACCGCCGGGGCCACCTGCGCCCGGACCACCTGCGCCCGGGCCACCCGCTCCGGGGGCGCCCGGAGGGCCGGCGGGACGGCCGCGTCCGCCCACACGCCATTCCTCGGTACCCACCTTGAAGGTGCCGCCGATGGAGGAGCGGTTCATGCCGATCTTCCACGTGCCCGGCTTGTTGATCGCAACGTCGAACGTACCGCGATACCGGCCCTTGGATGCGTTCTCGAGTTTGCCTTCGCTGCCGTCGGGGGCCCAGACCGACACCTGCGCAGGGTCCATGGGCATGTGGTCGGGGTAGAACAGGTCGTTCGACACGGCGGCGTCGACGGTGACATATTCGTTCGTGCCGGCCAGCGTGGTGGTCGAAGGCAGCAGCCACATGCGATGGGCAAGGGCCGGCGTTGCCAGCGCCGAAGATACGGCGGCGGCGATCATGATGGTGCGGAAACGCATTTCAATTCCCCATGTTTGCAAGAAAAATGTCGTGAAGTAAGCGAGCGGTGCCCACTCGGCTCAGCGAGAAGATCCGGCTCAGCGGATGGTGATGGTGCCCAGTTCGGTCTTGCCCGATGCGGTGCCGCCCTTGGCCGGGACCGAGAACGGCACCGAGACCAGTTCGCGTCCGCCGGTTTCGCGCGCAGCTTCTACCTTGAGGACATACTGTCCGGCGGGGAGGTTCGCGGGAATCGCCACGGTGTAGCTGCCGGGTGCGCGCGTGGCGCCGGTGAGGCCGTCCGCCGGCATCTTCATCGAGCTGCCGCCCTTGCGCCACCAGGTGCGCAGGTCTGCCAGCCACTTGGTGCCCGGTTCGCGGCCAGCCTTCTTGACGTCGTACCAGACGAAGATCGTGCGCGCGTTGCCGCCTGCGACAGGCTCCACCCAACCGGCGACGTAGGGGCGGTGGTATTCGGCCACCTTGATCTGCGGGATGGTGATCGTCACCGACGCGGCCATCGCGGGGGTGGCAATCGTTCCGGCGACCAGCAGCGGCAGCGCGGGCAGGATTTTGGATGGTGACATCACGGGCTTTCTCGTCAGTGGATGAACAGGAGCGCCAGCAGCACCGGCGCAATGAGGCTGAGGATCACCAGCGGCCAGGTCATCGGCCGGTGCTTGGCATGAAGTTGCAGCAGGAGCAGGCCGGTCAGCGTGAACAGCACGCAGGCGCCTGCGAACAGGTCGATGAACCAGAACCACGCGTCGCCGGTATTGCGGCCCTTGTGGAGGTCGTTGAGGTAGGAAATCCAGCCGCGGTCGGTCACTTCGGCCGCGACCTGGCCGGTGGTGCGGTCGATGCTGACCCAGGCATCGCGCCCGGGGCCGGGCATGGCGATGTACACTTCGTCGTCGGCGGACCAGTCGGCCGCGCGTCCGGCAGGGTTCAGCGGCACTGCGCCGGCCACGGCTTTTGCCACGTCGGCGGGCAGCGGATCGGTCGCATCGCCGGGGGCGCGGAGCTTTGTCAGCAGGGCGGCGGGCAGCTTGCCCTCGCTCTTGGTCACCACCGGCTCCGCGCCGATCGAGGCGGCATGGTTAAGGGTGATGCCGGTAACCGAAAACAGGAACATCGCCGCCAGCGAGATCGCCGCGCTGACCCAGTGCCAGGTGTGGAGTTGCTTGAGCCAGAAGGCGCGGACCTTCTTTTTCTTCTTCGCGCCCGGCGTCGCGGTTTTTGCGCGGGGCGGGGCGGGCATGGGCTGCGCGGGTTCGCCGCCGGCCGGAGCACCCGTCACGCGCGGATTGTCGGCGCGTTGTTCAAGGGCATCGGCAGCTTCCAACGTGTCACATCCTTGTCTTCCGGGGGAGGGGTTAGAAATCGGCAGTCCTGCGGCATTGCAAGTGCCTGAAAGCCGTCTTCCCTCTGGACGACCCGGTGCTTAATGTATATGCAAATCGCTCGCAATAGTGGTTGGCAGGAGATTACAATTGGCGACACTCGCAGTCCCCGAACTGGATGAGTTCGCCCGTATTCCGACCTCGGACGTGATCAGTAACCCTTCCGCAGAGTTCGCGGGAGGGCTTCGGCACCCTGCGGGCGAATCGGCGGCAATGGGTGCGACTGGGTATGTCGCCGCGTATGAACGATCGGGCTATCAGGCCTCAAGCCGGGCCCGGCCCGTAGCGTTCCTCGCATCTGCGGGCGCGATTCTGGCGATCGCGGCAGCGATGGCTACGCTCAATATGGTCGCCACCCACCAGGAACGCGTGCGTCTGACCACCGTTGACGTGCGCGATCTCGACGTGACCCCGCCGCCCCCGCCCGAGCCGACTAAGCTGGAAACGCCCGAAGCGGCGATGACCCAGACCGTAGCGCCCCGGCCGATGATCGAACTTCCCTCGCCGGGCCCGGTGCAGGTCATGGTCGACGCGCCGCCGCCGCCGGCCCCGCCGACGGTCACCAGCGAAGGCGTGAAGACAAGCGCCGCCCCGGCCGTGGCCCCGGCCGCTTCCACGACGATGGAAGGCGGGGACCTTTCGAGCAAGGTGCTGTTCGCCAAGCCGCCGACGTATCCGACCGAGGCACGGCGCTCACATGAGCAGGGCATCGTGAAGCTGCTGGTCCTGGTGGGCACCGACGGCACCGTCAGGGATATCCAGGTCGCGGCCAGCAGCGGCAGCCAGCGGCTCGACCGCGCGGCCCTGCAGGCGGTGAAGCGCTGGCGCTGGTCGCCGACGATGAACGGCGGCACGGCGATGTCGGTACGCGGCTATGTGACGATACCGTTCGTGCTGGTAGCGGCCTGATCCGAACTGCATCCCGGACCTGATTCGGGAGGATGCACGGGATTGCAGCGACGCTCCAACTACCGGGCGGCGCCGAGCGCCTCGCGCAGGACCTGCATTGCCCGCTCCAGCTGGGCGGAGCTGTAGGGCTTGTCGAGCAGCACGGTCGGGCGGTGACCGCTTGAAGCGTCATAGCCGCCGCTGGCGATGGCCAGCGGGATTGCCCGTGCCGCAACTTCGGCGATGATCGGGTCGGCTTTTTCGCCGCCGAGGTTAAGGTCGATCACGGCGACGTCGAATGCCTGGTTACGGGCGCCGTCCAGCGCGGCCGAAAGCGTGGCATAAGGGCCGACGACTTCGCAGCCCAGATCGGCCAGCATTTCCTCCAGCAGCATTGAGACGAGAAATTCGTCTTCGGCCACCAGCACACGCATTCCGTTGAAGTTGGATGTATCCCCAGACATCGTCCGACCTTTGAAGATGCACGAAGCGCATCGAATTGTGTCGAAGTCTTGGCAGCGCTCTCGGAATTCGGCAAGCCGCCATTTAGCCTTCTATGATCTCCCGTATCCGCCCCGCCAGCATGTCGATGGCGAAGGGCTTTGTTATCATCGCCATGCCGGGTTCAAGGAAGCCGGAGGCCATCGCCGCATTCTCGGCATAGCCGGTCATGAAAAGTACTTTGAGCGCGGGACGCGAAGCGCGGGCGCCATCGGCGACCTGGCGGCCGTTGAGGCCGGGCAGGCCGATGTCGGTAATGAGCAGGTCGATGCGGCGCTCCGATTGCAGGATCGCGAGTCCCGAAGGACCGTCCGACGCCTCGATCGCCTGGTAGCCCAGTTCGTCCAGCACCTCGAGGATGAGTCCGCGCACGACCGGCTCGTCCTCTACCACCAGCACCACTTCGCCTTGCCTGGCGGTCGGGGGATTGTCCTGGAGGCCGGTTTCGTCGGGGATGCCCTCGGCGCCGTGGTGCCGGGGCAGATAGAGTTTGACCGTGCTGCCGATGCCTTCCTCGGAATAGATCCGGGCATAGCCTTCGGACTGGCGCGCGAAGCCGTAGATCATCGAGAGGCCGAGCCCGGTGCCCTGGCCCATCGGTTTGGTGGTGAAGAACGGCTCGAAAGCGCGCGCGGCGGTTTCCGTGCTCATGCCCACGCCGGTGTCGGTGATGGAGATACACACGTACTGGCCCGGCTTCACGTCGCGCTGGCGTGCCACGTAGTGGGCGTCGAGGTGGGCGTTGCAGGTCTCTATCGTCAGCCTGCCGCCGCGGGGCATGGCATCGCGCGCGTTGATGACCAGGTTGAGGATCGCGCTTTCCAGCTGGTTGGGGTCGCACCGGGTCAGCCAGAGGCCGCCGGCCAGTACGAATTCCAGCTCGATATGCTCGCCCAGCGTGCGGCGCAGCATGTCCTCCATCGAGGCGACCAGCGGATTGGTTCGCACTGGACGGGGATCGAGCGGCTGGCGGCGCGAGAAGGCGAGCAGGCGGTGCGTCAATGCCGCCGCCCGCTCCGCCGAGGTGCGCGCGCCGGTCAGCCAGCGCTCGAGATCGCCGGTGCGCCCCTGCGCCAGGCGGTTGTGCATGACGTCGAGACTGCCGGTGATGCCCTGCAGCAGGTTGTTGAAATCATGGGCAATGCCGCCGGTAAGCTGGCCAACCGCTTCCATCTTCTGGCTCTGGCGCAGGGCGTCCTCGACCGCGCGCTGGTCGGTGATGTCGCGGCCGATGGCGTGGATGCGATGTTCGTCGGGCACTGCAGTCCAGGCCAGCAGGCGATAATCGCCGTCCCGGGTGCGGTAGCGGTTCTCGAAAGCGACGGTGCGCTTGCCGGTGGAGAGTTTGGCGACTTCGGCACCGGTCGCCTCAAGATCCTCGGGATGGATGAAGCTGGCGATGCGGCGGCCCAGCATCTCGCCTTCGTGCCAGCCCAGCAGGCGTTCGGCAGAAGGGTTGACCGCCGTGATGGTGCCGGTGAAATCGCAAACCAGCATAAGGTCGCGGGTTATCGTCCACAGCCGGTCGCGGTCCTGCGCAAAGGCGGCCTCGGCCTGCTTCTGCGCTTCGATTTCGGTATTGGTGCCGACCCATGCAGCGATGGTGCCGCGCGCATCGGTGAGCGGCAGCGCGCGCGCGAGGTGCCAGCGGTAGTGACCAGCGGCATCGCGCAGCCGCATTTCGGTATCGTAGACCTCGCCGCTGGCAACCGACTGCGCCCAGCGTTCGAGCACGCCGTCGCGGTCTTCGGGATGGACGATCTGGGTCCAGCCATTCTCATCGAAAGTGCCGCGCTGCTTGCCGGCATAGGCGTAGGCACGGTCGTTGAACCAGTCCATCCGGCCATCGGCGCGGGCGGTCCAGACCTGCGTGGGCATGTTCTGCGCCAGAGTGCTGAACTGCGCCTCGCTCTTTTCGAGGGCCAGCTTGGTACGATGCCGGTCTGTGACGTCCTGTACAATGCCAACCATGCGCACGGGATTGCCGGCCGCGTCCAATTCGAAATCGGCCTTGCGGGCGATGGCACGTTCCTCGCCGGTATCGGCGCGGTGGATGCGGTATTCGATGTCCAGCGTGGCGGCGCCGCCATTTCGCTTCGACAGGTTGGAGGTTCGCTCGCGGTCTTCGGGGACGACCAGGCTCTCGAATATCTCCGGCGCGACGGAACCCCGCTGCTCGACGCCGAAAATGCGGCAGAATTCGTCGGTGCCGGTGATCGTATTGGCGGCGATATCGACCGAGAACAGGCCGACGCCGCCGGCCACTTGCGCGCGGCGCAGCTGGTCTTCGCTCAGGCGCAGCGCTTCCTGTGCCTCGTATTCGTGGGTGCGGTCTCGCAGCAGCTTGACGAAGCCGGTCGCGGCGCCGCCGTCGCCGTGCAGCGGGGTCATTTCCCCCAGCCCCCAGAAGCGTTCGCCCGATTTGCGGACGTGCCAGCGCGCGTCGTGGGCGCGGCCGGTTTCGAGCGCCTCTTGCCGCTTGGCGGCGGGGCGCCCGGAGGCGCGGTCCTCGGGCGTGAACAGCAGCTCGATCGGCTGGCCCAGCACTTCCGCCTCGGTCCAGCCGAGCATCGCTGCCGCTCCGGCGTTCCAAAGAGTGATGTTGCCGCCCAGATCGGTGGCGACGATGCCGTAGTCTGTCGCGCCGTCCAGGATCTGGCGGTTGTACTCTTCGCGCTCGCGCAGCAGCACTTCCGCGCCCGCGCGCTGGATGTGCGCCCAGGACCGTTCGGTGACCTCGCGGATAACGCTCAGTTCGGCGGCGCTCCAGCGGCGTGGGCTGCTGTCGTGGATGGCCATGAGCGCGGTCAGCCGGCCTTCCTTGACCAGCGGCATGCAGATCGTGGCGGCGACGCCGATGGCCTGGAACGCCCCGGCTTCCTCGGGCGGCAGTTCTGCGGCGTTATCGCCGATCACCAACGCCTGTCCGGCTGTCAGTTCGCGGACCGCCAAGGTGCCGAAGTCGGAAAGGTGATAATGCCCGACGATCGAAGGCGAGCCGGGCGCATACCAGTTGCCGCGGATGGTGAAGCCGTCTCCGGCCTCATCCATATCGGCATAAGCGCAGTTGGACAGGCTGAGGTGCTGGGCGGTGAGGCGGGTGGTGATCTCCAGGATCTGGTCCGCGCCCCGGCAATCGGCCACGGCGCGCGAAAGGGTGTCCAGGAAGCGCAGGCGGGTCTCGCTTTCCTCCAGAACTTCGCGGGCGCGGTGGGCCTGTGTGGTTTCGACCACGACCGCGATCACGCCGGCGGGTTTGCCATCGTCGCCCGGCACCGGCGAATAGTCGAGGTTCAGTCGCAGCTCCTCGGGCCGCCCGTCCCTGTAGAGGGTAAGCGCATGGTCGCGGTAGCTCAGCGAGCCCCCGGCCAGGCCGACGCGCATCACGTTCTCGTTGAAGTCGGCGACTTCGTCCCAGCCATCGAGCACATGGGAGCCGAGCAGGCGGCTGTCGCGACCGCCCGCGAATGTGGAATAGGCGTCGTTGTAGAGCATCACGCCTTCAGGGCCCCACAGTAAGACCAGCGGCACCGGGGAAGGCAGCATCATGCTCACGGTATGGCGCAGGCTGACCGGCCAGCCCGCGATGGGGCCGATCGGCGTCGAGGCCCAATCATGCGCGGCGATACGGCGCGCGAGATCGCCAGCGAGTCCCATGAACCCGGCGTCGTTCTCTTCGCTGCGCATCATTCGCCTTGAGTGTCCCTTCGCGCCCCGTCCGGCGCTTTGCTCGTACGCCATTCGTACGTGAAAAACACTTCTTCCTTCAGGGGGTTCCCGGTCAATCGGTGATTTGCATGACGGCCCGAAAGGAAGGCGGCAGGAGGTCTTGGCGGTGGGATCAGCCGGCCGCCGCGAAGGGGAAGAAGAAGGGGCCTTCGTCCTCGTAGCCGCGCAGGTTTTGCGGTCCGAGTCCGGGGCGATTGCGGCCCTTGCTCTTGGCGTCGTAGAGGCCCCGGTCGGCTTGCAGGTGAACTTCGGACAGGTTGCCGGTGCCCGCGCCGAACGAGGCACAGCCGATGCTGAGAGTGCCGCAGTGCTGCGGGCCCACGCGGCGGCCGAAGCCCGAGCACAAGCCTTGGGCGAACTGCAGGGCGGCAGCTTCGTCGAGCCGGGGCAGGATGACGGCGAATTCGTCTCCGCCAAGCCTGCCGATCACGGCATCGACCGGAGTTTCGAGCTGCAGATAGCGGGCGAGGGCGACCAGCAGGCGGTCGCCTTCCTGGTGGCCGAAGCTGTCATTGACGGTCTTGAAATGGTCGACGTCGATCAACAGCAGGGCGCCGCCGCCTTTCCCGGCCTTGGCAAGCAGGGACTTGGCCTGTGCCTCGAAGCCGCGGCGGTTGAGGAGGCCGGTGAGCGGATCGCTTTCGGCCAGCCGGGTGACGCGGTGTTCGCGGCGGCGGCGCAGGGCGCCCGCGATAGACATCGCCAGCGCGACCTCCACCAGCACGCCCTCGAATAGCGAAATCACGATCATGGTGCCGCTGTAGTGGTAAAGGTTGACGAAAGCGCCGGGAGCGAAGGCGGACAGGGCCTTCACTGCGTAGAACCCGCCGTGGAACAGGAAAGTGCAGAGCAGCATCTGCGTTTCCGAGCCGTTCGTGCGCCTTTCGCCGAGCAGCACGCCCGCAGTGCTCAGCGAGAGCACGGCGACGCAGCCGGCGTTGAATAGCGAGAGCGTCTGGGCGTCCATATGCGGCATCGCCATCAGCCCGGAACAAAGGGCCGGAACGAAGAACCAGGCACGCGCGAGCCGGTGGCCAACGAAGGCGGCGGTGCCGTGCAGAAAGCACAGGTGCGCCAGCGGCAGCATCGAATTGGAGAGCCAGATGCCGATGTAGAACGATCCCGCCTCCCGCAGCGGCGCCAGCGAGCAGCCTACGACGATGCACAGGAAACCCAGCGCGAAGCTCAGCAGAAAGCGTTCGTGCAGCGTCCGCCACTCGATGAATAGGAATGTCGCGGCGACGAAGGCAATGCCATCCGTCAGCCACATCATCGTTTGCGCATCAACCGCCATGTAACCTTGAACCCCGTCGCACGAGCCCCGTCTCGCGTAGGGTTCGCTTACGCGATTATCCTAAACAAAGCGTTCATTTCATTTCGTTGAGGGCGGGTAGCGATCAGCCTTTGCGCACCACGCAGCGAAAGCCGATGTGCGAAGTGGAGGTGTCGATCATTTCGGGGTGGCGGGCTGCGGGCCGGTAGCGCTGGCAGTAGTTGGGGGCGCAAAGGTGCGAGCCGCCCTTCAGCACTTTCCGCCCGATGCGCACGCCCGGCTGCGCGGGGTCGAGACTGTCCTTCAGCTTACCGCCGCGCGGATTGCTGAGGGTGCAGCATGACTTGCCCGCCGTTTTCTTCGGGGTTTCAGGTTTCTCACTCCACCAGTCGCTGGTCCATTCCCAGGTATTGCCGATCATATCGACGAGGCCGTAGCCGTTCGGCGCATAAGTGCCGACCGGCGAAGTCCGCTCCCAACCGTCCAGCATCTGGTTGGCGAAGGGGAACAGGCCCTGCCAGGTATTCGCCATCATCGTCCCGCCGGGCGAAAGTTCGTCGCCCCAGGCGTAGTCCTTGCCTTCCAGTCCGCCGCGCGCGGCAAATTCGAATTCGGCTTCTGTGGGGAGGTCCTTGCCCGCCCATTTCGCATAGGCCTCGGCATCGCTGTAAGCGATCTGGACGACCGGGTGGTCCCACAGGTCCAGGCTCTCGATATCGCTGCCGGGGCCAAGCGGCTGGCGCCACCAGGCACCGAATTCGAAGCGCCACCAGTTGGCCGGGTTCGATGTGTCGACCGGAGCGGCGCTCTTGTGGAAGACCAGCGATCCGGGGCGGTCCATGCCGGGCAGCATGTCTGGGTAGTCTTTGGGGTCCGGCGCGATTTCGGCTCCGGTCACATGGCCGGTCGCCTCCACGAAGGCGGCGAACTGGCGGTTGGTCACCGGCGTCCGGTCGATCAGGAAGGCGTCCACCGAAACCCGGCGCAGGGGCGCTTCCTCGGGATAGAAGCGCTCCGATCCCATCGTGAAGGTGCCGCCGGGAACCGCGATCATGTCGGCGGGCGTATCTGCGGTATCGGGTGCGTCGTCGGTGGTCTGCAAGCGATAAGGCCTTTCCTGCCCCGTGATTGCGCCTTACCTAGGGCGCACGGCAAGGCGGGACAACAGGCAGCATCAGCCTGAAACCGGCGACTGCCGCAAGATTTACGGCTGAAGGGCCTGCCTACCGTACGCGCGGAGGCGAACTCGTTTTTCGCACCATGACAACAGTCTATCGGGGGACGTATCGCTTTGCGCGGCTGGATTCTCTTTCAGCATGAACTCGACCCGGCGATCCCGGAAGTGCCCGAGGTGTTCCGTTTCCAGGAAGCGGCGGGGGCGATGGGTATCGAACTGCACGTCTTCCAGCCGCACCGCTTCGAACTGGTGGTCGGCACCGGGGGCGACTGGTCGATGAAGTATCAGGGCCAGCCGGTGGCGCGGCCCGACTTCGTGATCTGCCGTACCGGCGCCGAGACCGACTATTTCACGCTGGCCCTGCTGCGCCATATCGAGCGGCGCGGGGTGCGTCTGGTCAACGGCCCGGCGACGATCGAGACGGTGGCGGATAAACTGCATACCTTGCAGACCCTTAACCGCGCGGGTCTGCCGATCCCCCGCACGATCCTGGGCACCTTCCCGATCGACATCGATCTGGTCGAGCGGGAACTGGGCTTCCCGGTGATCGTCAAGACACTGAAGGGCACGCGCGGGGCCGGTGTCCTCAAGTGCGAGGATCGCAGCCAGTTCGAGGATCTCGCCGGCCTGCTTGAAAGCGCAGAGGCCAAGGCGGACTTCATCCTCCAGCATTACGTGCGCGCCAGCCACGGCCGTGACGTGCGCGTGCTGGTGGTGGGCGGCCGGGTGGTGGCCGCGATGGAGCGGCGCTCGCTGACGGGCGGCTTCAAATCGAACGTCTCTCTGGGCGGAGTCGGGGTCGCCTACAACCCGCCGCAGGAGATGGCCGAACTGGCAGTACAGGCCGCCGACGTGCTGGAACTGGACATAACCGGCATCGACATTCTGTTCGACGAGGACGGCTACCGTATCTGCGAGGCCAATTCCGCCCCCGGATTTCAGGGCCTGGAACGGGCGACCGGCATGGACGTGCCGACCGCCATTCTCGAATGGGTGGTCTCGACACAGGACGCCGCGCGCGAGCGTGAGCCGCTACCGGCGGAAAGCACTGCACTGTCCGACATGGTCTTCGGTGGCCGCGCAGGCCTGCGCGCGCTGACCGATCGCAATACCGAGTTCCGCCGGTTTGCCAGCGCCGTGGGGCTGCGCATGGTCGCGACGGGGATCGGCGCGCTGGTGCAGGCCAGCTTCCCGCGGATGTTGGTGGATCGCCGCAGCCCGGTGGGAATCGGCCTTCGCTCGCTGTTCGAGGGGCGCGTGGCTTCCGAACTCAACCACCTCGACGACCGCGCGCAGGAGCGCACGCTCATGGTCGTGCTGGCCGTGGCGATCTGGGCGGCGGTGCTGCCCTGGCTGGTCGGCGCCGAAGCCATCGTCAGCGGGGTCCTCTCGGTGCTGGCGCTGAGCTTCCCGGTCCTGTTCCTGCTGACAGCGCCGGCGGGCCGTTTCGGCAAGTCGCGGCGAAGGACCGGCGCGCGCAAGGGAGGCGGGGCATGATCGATCTTTCGGCGATCCCCTGGGCGGACCTTGCCCCCTTCATCATCGCGGGGTTTCTGGCCCAGCTGGTCGACAGCGCACTGGGCATGGCCTTCGGGGTAATAGCCAATTCGCTGCTGGTGGTGCTCGGCCTGCCGCCGGCGACGGCGTCCTCGGTCACCCATACCGTGGAAAGTTTCACCAGCGGCGTCTCGGGCATTTCCCACGCGCTGCAGCGCAACGTCGACTGGCCACTGTTCGCGCGTCTCGTCGTCCCCGGCATTGCCGGCGGCCTGACCGGGGTATGGGCGCTGACGCACCTGCATCTCGATTTCGTACGCCCGGTAGTGCTGGTCTATCTGGCGGCAGTGGGGATTTATCTCATCTGGCGCGGGGCACGGCGGGCGCAGGCCTATCGGCGGATGCGCATGGTCGGCCCGCTGGGGCTGGTGGCGGGCTTCCTCGATTCGTTCGGGGGGGCCTGGGGGCCGGTGACGACAGGCAGTTTGATCGCGCAGGGGATGACCCCCCGCATGGCGGTGGGCACGGTCAACGCCGCCGAGTTCTTCGTCTCGGTTACCGTGCTTTCGGCCTTCATCGGTTCGCTGGGCCTGCAGTCCTTTGCGCTTGCCGCTGCGGGGCTACTGATCGGCGGCGTGGTCGCCGCGCCGCTGGGAGCGCTGGTGACGCGCCGCGCCTCGAGCAGAAACATGACGCAGTGGGTCGGCGGCGTTCTGATCGTGGTCGCGCTTTGGGGCCTCATCTCGCTGACGCTTGCGCCGGGGCCGCTGTTCTTCCGTATGTGATCGGCGTCAGGCTGCGGTGGTTGGGGTGATGCGGGTCAACCTGCCTCCGCTCAGCACTTTCGTCGCGCCCGGGGCTACCCGGATCAGGCCCTGCGCAATCGCGATCACGGCGGCCAGGATCAGGAACGGCTGGGCCAGCAGGTAGACCGGATAAAGCGGCGAGCCGAGCTTTCCGGTCAGCTTGCCGACCAGCGGTCCGAACAGCCACAGCAGGATGAGGTGAGCGCAGAAGTAGAAGAACATGTAGGGCTCGATCCGCTGGAGGACCGGCGCCGCGCGGCTTGCGGCCAGTTCCCAGGCAAGGCGCCAGACGGCGATCGAGGCAGCGACGCGCGTGGCAAGGTCCAGTGCGGCGGTCGAGCCATCATCGAAGGGCCGCGCATCGCCGAGCGAAACGTACAGATGCAGCGGCATCAGCACCGCGAAGGGCAGGGCGGCCAGCACCAGCGGCGCGAAGGCGATACGCTCGGCAAGGCCGTTGCGGCGGGCGATGACGCCGATGGTGAAGAACATCAGGATCGAGGGGCGCAGCATCACCGGCGGACCTATGCCGGCGATATGGCAGGCCCCTGCGGCGAGCGCCAGCAGCGCCAGCGCCCATGTCGGCAGGCGTATCAACAGCGGGGCCAGCACCATGCAGACGAAGAGGTCGCGCAGGAACGGCATCTGCACGTCGATGTCCGGCGGGCGGGTGAGGATCAGCGTCTCCTCCACCACCCAGCGCAGCGATTGCGGCACGGGCGCAGCCAGGCCCAGAAGCCACGCCGCGCCCGATACGAGGATAATCGCCAGCACATTCCACAGCGCCATCGGCAGCAGGATAGTGCGGGCCTTGCGGGGGATGTGCGAGCGCCAGTCCTGGGTACGGCTCGATCCTGCGACCAGCCAGCCGGAAATGAGGCCCAGCAAGGGCACGGCGCTGCGGCCGAACACTTCCATCAGCACCCAGCGCAATATTTCCTGAGGGGTGCCCCGGGCCAGTTCGAGACTGTATCCGTCGAGGCCAGTCCAGGCATGGACGTAGACGACACCGGTTATGCAGATGACACGGGCAACGCGGATCGCATCGGATCGGCGGCGCGCTTCGGCGCTCATCGGTTCAGGCAAGCGGTATCCCGCGCATTATTTTCCCTCTTCCAGTTATCTCTTCGCAACACCCGAAGTTCGCCGGGGTTGCCACGCCTCTGCCATGAAACGGACGGTAGGCGCGACGGGATGGTTGGAGAATGCGCCTGAAAGGAAATGAAATTCCGACTTACCTCACGCGCGCAGCGACTGCATCCGCTGGAGGTAGCGGGCCAGCACGTCGATCTCCAGGTTCACCCCGTCACCTTCGCGCATCGCGCCGATGGTGGTGACTTCGGCGGTGTGCGGGATGATGTTTAGCGTAAAATGGCAGGTGCCGTCGGCCTCGTCGCTCACTTCGTTCACCGTCAGCGAGATGCCGTCCACGGTGATCGAGCCTTTGGGGGCGAGGTAAGGCGCCAGTTCCTTCGGCGCGGCGATCACGAAGCGGTGCGAATCGCCCACGGGTTCGATGCTCACCACGGCGCCCACGCCGTCGACATGGCCGGTGACGATGTGACCGCCCAGCTCGTCGCCCAGCTTCAGTGCGGGTTCGAGGTTGAGGTGGCGGCCCTGCTGCCAGCGCGCCGGCACCGTGCGGGCGACCGATTCGCCCGAGATGTCGACCGCGAACCATGCATCGCCGGCCGTGCCGCCCTTGTCGACAACGGTGAGGCACACGCCCGAGCAGGCGATCGAGGCGCCCATGGCGATGCCCGCCGGATCGAACGGGCAGGCAATGACGGCGCGCAGGTCGCCGGCTTGGCGGGCTTCGCGAATGGTGCCGACGGCAGTGACGATTCCGGTGAACATGGGTCTAGCTTTCCGAGGGGCTGTCGGTGGAATTTCGCGCGTCGTAGACTTCGAGCGTGTCGCTGCCAAGCTGGCGGCGCTCGGTAAGGCGCCATTGGCCATGGGCGTGGGCCAGTGCGGACAGGCCGAAGTCGCCCAGCGCAGGGCGGCCGCCCAGCAGGACCGGGGCACGGTAGATCAGCAGCCGGTGGACAAGTCCGGCGGCAAGGAAGGCAGTCGCCGTCTTCGCCCCGCCTTCGACGAAAAGGTGCAGCACGCCCTCCATCCGTGAGATGTCCTCGGGAGAGGACAGGGCGTGCCAGCCCTCGGGCACCGGGCCGCGTGTCAGGACCCAGCGCTGCGGGCTGCGGTCTTCCAGCCCCGGCAGGCGCACGTCGAGGCGGGGATTGTCGGCGCGCAGGGTGCCGCCGCCGACAAGAATCGCATCCGAACGGGCGCGCATCGCATGGGTATGGGCGCGGGCCTGCGCTCCGGTGATCCACTGGCTCTCGCCGCTCGCCAGGGCGATGCAGCCGTCGAGCGATAGAGCGAGTTTCAGGGTGACCTCGGGCCGCGCCAGCCGCTTGGAGGTAAGGTAGCCGGAAAGGCTGCGCGCGCAGGCGGATGAGGGCAGGAAATCGGCGGCGACCCCGGCCTCGCGGATACGCGCGATACCGGCGCCCGAAGTGCGCGGATCGGGGTCCATGCAGCCGATGACGACGCGGGCAAGGCCTGACGCGCTTACCAGGTCGGCGCAGGCGGGCCCGCGCGCCGAGCGGTGGGCGCAGGGCTCCAGCGTAACGTAAAGCGTCGCGCCCCTGGCGGCTTCACCGGCGGCAGCCAGCGCCATGGCTTCGGCATGAGGGCGTCCGCCTGCCTGCGTCCAGCCGCGCGCCACGACGCGGCCACCCCGGACCACGATCGCGCCGACGCCCGGATTGGGCCGGCTGAGCGGGCGTGCGCGTGCGGCCAGCGCGGCGGCCGCCGCGAGCCAGCGCGCGTCTTCCCTCACTGGCCGGCAGGTTCCGGCGAAAGTTTCGGATTGGCGATGCCCGAGCGCTTGAGGGTAGCCTCGACGCGTTCGCGCTCGGCCTTGTCCCTTGCGGCGTCTTCGGCATCGGCTTCGCGGGCGATCTTGTCGACGTCGATGCCGGACATGCGCCCGATGGTCTTGTACATCTCGCGCACGTCCTTGTCGCGGCGAGCCATCTCGCGGGCCCAGGCTTCCTTGTTCTTCTGGTTGGCGAGGTTCTCTTCCATGATCTGCGCATCCGTGCGGTGCGCCTTGAACACGGAGATATAGGTGACCTTGGGCGGCAGGTGCGGGGCTTTGCCTTCCTGCGTGCTCATCAGGTAGAACACGCCGAATGTGCAGGCCGCGGAAACGGCGGCGATGCGCCAGCGGTTGGCGCCCGCCTGCTTCCACACTTGCACGAAATCCCCAACCATGCCGGTGGGGTTGACGTCTTTCCAGATTCCGGAGCGTTTGAACGGGGACATGGGCGCTATCTAGTCCCTAACCGCACCTAAATCTACCCGAACGGCACATAGAGCGTGCGGCCGTGCGCCTTCAGCCAGCGATTGGCCTCATGCACCGAGCCTTCGAAGATCGTCTTGAGACAGTGGTGGAACGCCGGCGAGTGATCGAAATGGACGAGATGCGCGACCTCGTGCGCGACCACCGATCGGCGCACCATGTCCGGTGCCATGACCAGTCGCCAGTTGATGCGGATCGAGCCGTCATGCGCGCAAGACCCCCAGCGGCGCTGCGCGCTCGACAGGCCCAGGGCCGGGCAGGGCTGTTGGGCACGCTCGCAATATTCGGCGAGATCGGCGGCGAGCAGTACGCGCCCCTCGGCCTGGAGCCAGCGGGCGAGGCGCTGGCTGAGCGAATCGGGCGGGCCGCCTACGCGCAGCTCTCCCGGAGCCACGACCGGGCGGCGCGGGGCAAGCGGGTCATGGACGATGGCCAGCGTTTCTCCCCGAAAGACCAGCGTCGCGCCGTCTGCCACCGGATTGGCGCTGGGCAGAGCTTCAAGCTGCCGGACCAGCCAGTCGCGGCGGCTTTGCGCGAATGTGAGGGCCTCTGCGGTACGGGTCCAGTGCGGGATCGAGATGCGCACTTCGCTGCCATCGGGGGCGAGGCGCATGGTCATGCGGCGTGCGCGTTCCAGCCGGCGAATCACCACCGGCAAATGCCGCCCCGCGACTTCGACGACCGGCTCCTCCTTGGGGTCGCGCCGCAGCCAGTCGAGCATTGCGGCTAGTCCTTCCGCCCCGGAGGCAGGACCGCCCAGGGGGCGTTGCCCTCATCACCGTCGTCGTCGAAGTCGCCGTCATCGCCGTAGGGCCAGACGATGTGGTTCTCCAGCGGACCGGCCACGTTCTCTGAGATGACCTTTCCGGCCACCGACATGCCGGCGCGGTGCACCGCATCGCGGTCCCCGCTCACAAGGTAGTGCCATTCCGGCAGCGGGTCGCCGTCGGCGCGCAGACGGTAGGCGCAGCTGGGCGGGAGCCAGGCGAGCGAGCCTGCCGTCTCCGGCGTCAGCTTCATGCAGTCGGGCACGAACTTGCGGCGGTTGGGATAGTCGCTGCACTGCGCGGTCTTGAGGTTGAGCAGCTTGCAGGCGACGTTGGTGTGGTAGATCTCGCCGGTGTCCTCGTCTTCCACCTTGTGCAGGCAGCACTGGCCGCAGCCGTCGCACAGCGCTTCCCACTCGTCGCGGGTGAGCTGGTCGAGAGGGCGCTCCCAGAAGGGCCGGGCGGAGGGTTTCGGCGCGTTCACTTAACCCACTTGGCGAGTTCGGCCGAGACGTCCTCGGGGCCCTTGTCGATCGGCAGCATGGCGATGGGCTTGCCGTCTGGGTCCATCAGGAAGGCGATGCGGCTGTGGTCCATCAGGTATCCGCCGGGCGTTTCCTCGCCCTTCTTGTAATAGGAGGCGAAGGCCTTGGCCGCCTTGTCTACCTGCGCCGGGCTGCCGGTGAGGCCGAGCAGGCGCGGCCCGAAGGCGGCGGTCCATTCGCCGACCACCTGCGGCGTATCGCGCGCGGGATCGATCGTGATGAAGATCGGCTGGACCTTGGCGGCCTGTGCTGCGTGGGCCTTTTCGAACAGCGAGAAGCCGCGCATCATCGCCTGCACGTCGAGCGGGCAGGCATCGGGGCAGAAGGTATAGCCGAAGTAGACGATCCGCCAGCGGCCCTTGAACTGGTCCCAGGTCACGGTTTTGCCGTCCTTGTCGACGAGCGTGAAGGGCCCGCCGATGGCGGCGCCCTCCAGCGGCGGCGCCTCTGCCGAAGACTGCTGCTGGCAGGCGGCAAGGGGCACGGCGAGCGCAAGCCCGAGTGCAAGGAAAGCGAAGCGGCGGAAAAGGTAGGTCATGGCGCGCCGGTTCATGACCTGCTAAACGCCGGCATGCAAGGCGCGGGTGGCGGGGCCGTGTCTGAAAATCCTGTGCTTGGAGGAAATTCAAGGTGTTGAAGATTTCGATCCGCGGTGTGGTAGGCCTCTCACGCGCGATCCTGAAGGTTGCCATTCCGGTTTTCGCGGCCAGCCTGCTGATCGCCAGCCCCGCGCGGGCCGATTTCTCGGAAGGCTACAAGTTCCTCGAAGCGGTGAAGAAGAAGGAAGGCGACAAGGTCGAGGAGGCGCTGATGAAATCCTCCCAGATCGTCAATGCCAAGGACGTGACCACGGGCGAAACCGCCCTGCACATCGTCACCGCCCGCCGCGACCTGACCTGGCTCAATTATCTCATCGCCAAGGGCGCCAACGTCAATGGCGCCGACGACCGTGGCCGCACTGCGCTCGAACTCGCGGTGAACCTGGGCTGGCGCGAAGGTGCGACGGTTCTGCTGGAACAGAAGGCATCGCCGGACCCCTCGAACGACGCGGGCGAAACGCCGCTGATCTTCGCTGTCCACCGCAAGGATGCGAACATGATGAAGGCGCTGCTCGACGCCGGGGCCAATCCCGACCGTTCGGACAATTCCGGCCGCAGCGCGCGGGATTATGCCAAGCTCGAAGGGGGCGGCCAGAACCTGCTCACCACGATCGACACTTATGCGAAGAAGAACGTCAAGTCGGCCAAGCCCGTCTACGGACCGACATTCTGAGGCTTTGGTCATGACGCAAGACTCTACCACTCTCGATGAACTGCGCCGCCGTGTGGCACCTGCCATTGCCGATGCGGCGGTGTTCGATGGCTGGTCGGCGCAAGCGGTGAAGCAGGCGGCTGTCGCAAGTGGAATCGACCCCGAACTGGCCGCCTTCGCCTTTCGGGACGGCGCCATGTCGATGATCACGGCATGGATCGACCATGTCGACTGGACCATGGTCGGCGCGGTGACGCCTGCCGCCCTGTCCAACCAGCCGATCCGCGAACGTATCCGCCGGCTGGTCTGGGCGCGGCTCGAAGCCGTCGCCGGGCGCGAGGAAGCGTTGATCCGCGCGCTCACGATCATGGCGATGCCGCAGAACCTTGCCGCTTCGACGCGGCTGGGCTGGCGTAGTGCGGATTCGATGTGGCGGCTGGCCGGTGACAAGGCCACCGATTACAATCACTATACCAAGCGCGCGATTCTGGGCAGCATCTACGCCGCCACGCTCCACGTCTTCGCCCGCGACAAGAGCGAGGACAAGGCCGAGACCCGCGCCTTCCTCGACCGCCGCATCCAGGGCATCATGCGCTTCGAAAAGGCCAAGTCGCAGCTACTGCGCAAGCCGGACGAGCGTTTCAGCGTGACCCGCCTGCTGGGCAGGATGCGCTACCCGGCGCGGTAATTCGGCCGGTTCCGCCTGCTACCGTGCAGGCGGGCCGCCCGGCTGTCCTCAGCCGCGCCGGGTAGAATGTGAACCTGGGGCGATCGCGCGCCGTGCCGGCCATGTTTCCCGAATCTTGCGATGCCACAAGCTCACGTTTCAGCTAATGCGATCCAGTTGCAAACGGCGGCGTTATCTGGCAGCGCATCGGCATGACCTTAGACCTGCTTCCCATCGGCCAGGGCGCGCGCATTGTCGCTGTCGACTGGTCCGCTCTCGTTCAGGAAGAAGCCCGGCGCCTGCGCGCGCTCGGGCTTGAGGAAGGGGCCCGTGTTTCCATCGCGCACCGGGGAATCCTGGGCGGCCGCGATCCCATCGCCATCACCGTGGGCCGCATGACCGTGGCCGTGCGCCGCGCCCATGCGGCCACCATGGAAGTCGAAGTCCTGGAAAGCACTGGTAAATGAGCCGTCAACGCAAAGTCGCACTGGTCGGCAATCCCAATGCCGGTAAAAGCGCGCTGTTCAATGCCCTGACCGGCGCTCGCCAGAAGATCGCCAACTATCCGGGGGTCACTGTAGAGCGCAAGTCGGGCCGCTTCGTGCTGCCCACCGGCGAACCGGTGGAGATGACCGACCTTCCGGGCGCCTACGGGCTCGACCCGACCAGCCCTGACGAAGAAGTGACCTCCAAGGTCATTCGCGGCGCCTTCGCGGGCGAGGCGGCCCCCGATGTGCTGGTGATCGTGCTCGATGCCTCGAACCTTGAGCAGCACCTCGTCTTCGCGCAGGAAGTGCTGGCGCTCGGCAAGCCCAGCGTCATCGCGCTCAACATGGTCGACCTTGCCGAGCGGGACGGGCTGGTGCTGGACCCCGCCGTGCTGGCCGAGGAACTGGGCGTACCCGTGGTCTCGACCGTGGCGGTGCGCCGACGCGGCCTGGCCGAACTGGGCGAGGCGATCGCCAACGCGGGGGAGCGCCATGCCGGCCCCGGCCTTACCGATCTGACGCAGACCGAACGGCGCGTCGCCGCCCATGCCATGGCGGGCGCTGCGATCCTGTCCGAATCCCGGCAGTACCGGCTGCATGCCAGCCTCGACCGCCTGCTGCTCAATCCATGGCTCGGCCCGCTACTCCTGCTGGGCATCCTGTTCGTGGTGTTCCAGGCGGTGTTCGCCTGGGCGACGCCCTTCGCCGATGCGCTCGAGGCCGGTGTAGGCTGGCTGCACGACACGGTTAAAGCGACCCTGCCCGAAAGCCTGCTGCGCGACCTCCTGACCGACGGCGTGATTTCCGGCGTAGGTTCGGTGATCGTGTTCCTGCCGCAGATCGTCATTCTCTTCGCCTTCATCCTGGCGATGGAAGCCTCGGGCTACATGGCCCGTGCAGCCTTCCTGATGGACCGGATGATGGCGGGCGTAGGCCTTTCGGGGCGCAGCTTCATTCCGCTGCTGTCCAGCTTCGCCTGCGCCATTCCCGGCATCATGGCGACCCGTTCGATCACCGATCCCAAGGACCGGCTGACGACGATCCTGATCGCGCCGATGATGACCTGTTCGGCGCGCCTGCCGGTCTACGCGGTGATCATCGCCGCCTTCATTCCCAACAAAAATGTCGGCGGCGGTGTCGGCCTTCAGGGGCTGGTGCTTCTGGTGCTGTACCTTGCTGGTGTGCTGGGGGCGATGGCGGTAGCACTGCTGATGCGCAGTTCGATGACCAAGGGTGCAGCCTCCGGCTTCATCATGGAAATGCCGAAGTATCAGATGCCCCGCCTCAAGGACATGGCGATCGGTCTGTGGCAGCGTGCCTGGATCTTCCTGCGGCGCGCCGGCACGATCATCTTCATGGTCACCGTGGTGCTGTGGCTGATGCTCAACTTCCCGAAGGCCGGGCCGGGCGAAAGCCAGGTCGATGCCTCGATCGCGGGTAAAGTCGCCAGCGCGTTGGCCGTGGTAGTGGAGCCGATCGGCTTCAACCGCGACATGGCCCTGGCCTTGATCCCGGCGATGGCCGCGCGCGAGGTTGCGGTTTCCTCGCTGGCGACGACTTATGCGGTCGACGCCGGTGACAACGAGGACGAGCAGGCGGCGGAGCTGGGGGACCAGCTCAAGGCCCGCTGGACCCTGCCGATGGCGCTGGCGTTCCTGGCTTGGTTCGTCTTCGCTCCGCAGTGCATGTCGACGATTGCGGTGACCCGGCGCGAGACCAATGGCTGGAAGTGGCCGACGTTCATGCTCGTCTACCTCTTCGTGCTGGCCTATATATCGGCAGGCGTGACCTATTGGGTCGCGGTGGCGGCAGGGCTGTAGACAACCGGCGCCGCTGACTCGCTCCGGCCACCGCCTTTCGCTACCCCGTTCGCCAAATTCAGATACGAAAGCGATTCACCCATGGCAGGCAGCGTCAACAAGGTCATCATCGTGGGCAACCTGGGGGCCGACCCCGAGGTCAAGTCGTTCCAGAACGGCGGGCGCATCGCCAACTTGCGCATCGCCACGTCGGAAACCTGGAAGGACAAGGCCACCGGAGAGCGCAAGGAGCGTACCGAGTGGCATTCGGTCGTGCTCCAGTCCGACGGTCTCGTCGGCGTCGCCGAGCGTTTCCTGAAGAAGGGCTCCAAGGTCTACATCGAAGGCCAGCTGCGTACCCGCAAGTGGCAGGATCAGAACGGCAACGACCGCTACACCACCGAAGTCTCGGTGGGCGGTATCGGCGGCGTGCTGACCATGCTCGACGGCGCCCAGGGCGGCGGCGGTGGTGGCGGCCAGCGCAGCGGCGGTGGCGGCGGCTGGAACGAGGGTGGTTCCTCGGGCGGGGGC
>NZ_CACSJO010000020.1 GCF_902706195.1 Novosphingobium sp. 18050
CCTGCATTCCGGGCCGCAAGTCCCGCTCCTTGCCCGTCAAATACGACAAGCGCCGATACAAACGCCGCAACCGCATCGAGATCATGTTCGGCCGCCTGAAGGACTGGCGCCGCATCGCAACCCGCTACGACCGCTGCCCAACAGTTTTCTTCTCCGCCCTCGCTCTCGCTGCCACAGTGCTCTTCTGGCTCTGATCAACGAGTCCTGAGCCTAGTTCCCGCTCGCCCGGGCCGAGCAAAGGCATCATGGCGCCGTGGTCAACGCGGTGCGGTGACCTTCATCAACCCGTGGCCGCAATCACTGCAAGGGCAGCCTCGCTGTTGACGACTTCGCCAATCTTTGCGCGGATATCGAACAGGTTGCCCTCGTGCGGGCCAGCCGCCCGGTCGGCGCAGGCATCGCCGACGACGAGCGGGACGAAGCCGTGACACAGGGCATCCAGCGCCGTCGCGCGCACGCAGCCCGAGGTCGAATAGCCGCCGATCAGCAGCGTATCCACGCCTTCGGCCACCAGCATCGACGCCAGCGCGGTTCCGAAGAAGGCCGAGGGATAGAATTTGGTGAGCACCCGGTCACCCGGCTGCGGGGTCAGCGCCTCGGGGAAAGCGCCGAGCGGGGAGCCGGCCATGAAGTTTTTCAGGCCCGGCACCTTGCGGAAGAACATGCCGCCCTCGGTGCCGTCGCGGTACTCGACATTGGTCAGGATCACCGGGACCCCGGCCGCACGCGCCGCTGCGGCCAATTGCACGGCCCGCTCGAGCGCCGCCTCACCGTGTGCGTAGAGCGGAGAGGCCGGGTCGAGGTAGGCCATGACCATGTCCACCAGCAGCAATGCCGGCCGCTTACCCGGCTCCAGTCCGCCGCCAAAGCCGGCGCCCACATAGTCGCTGTCGAGATCGTGCGGCTCAGCAGCCATAAAGTGCTCCCTGGTCAAGCAGCGCCTTGGCGCCGGTCAGTTCGTTGAGATCGTGAAGTTCGCCGGTTTCGGCGCGCAGCCTGCGTGAGGAACGCGCCTCGGCCAACCCGGCCAGCCAGCGCGGGCCGCAAGTCGCGAGGCCGCCCATGAGCAGCAGCGGGTGCAAGGCAACCGCCACGCCAAGCTCCTCCAGCACTGCCTCATCATCGGTCGGAGAAATCCCGCCCGCCGCCAGATTGTGGACCAACGGCACACGCCCGGCGAAGAGTTGCGCCACTTGCGCAAGTTCTGCCATGGTGCGCGGCCCCTCAATGAATACCGCGTCGGCGCCTTCCGCAAGAAATGCTTCGGCGCGTTCCATAGCCGAGGGCAGGCCCTCGACGCCGAGCGCGTCGGTGCGGGCGACGACAAGCATCTCGCCGCGCGCATCGAGCGCGGCGCGCACGCGGCCTACCGCCTGGTCAAGTGCTACCACCTGTTTGCCGGGCATGTGGCCGCAGCGCTTGGGGAAGGTCTGGTCCTCGATCTGCACCGCACTCGCCCCGGCGCGCTCGAGCATCCGCACGAAGCGCTGGAGCGTGAGCGCGTTACCGAAGCCGGTGTCACCGTCGGCGAGAAGCGGCAACTCGGTAGCATCGCGCATCAGCGCGATCGTATCGACCACACGGTCCGCAGGCACGAGGCCGAGGTCCGCGCGGCCGAGCATCGCCATCGACAGTCCTGCGCCAGAGACGAACCCCGCCTCGAACCCGGCCCGCTCGACCAACAGCGCCGTCAGCGCGTCCCAGCACCCCGGCATCGAAACGATGCCGCGTGTTGTCCGTTCGGCCAACCGGGTGCGGAGACGCGCGACATGGCTCATCCCAATTGTCCGGGAATATGGTCCTCGTGGTTTTCGAGGTACCACGCGGCGATCTCCTCGCGGGTCGCCCACCACACGCCGGGAAGCGACTTCGCGTGTTCGATGAACTCGCGCAGGGCGCGGACGCGGTGCGCGCGGCCCGAGACGTGAGGGTGCAGGCCCACGTTCATGATCCGCCCGGTCTTGGCGCCTTCCGCATAGAGCACGTCGAGCTCTTCGATCAGTGCATCGCGGAACTGGTCGGTGGTGAAGTTCTTGCGGGTAATGAAGGTGAAATCGTTGATCTCGTTGGAGTACGGAACTGAGACGATCGGGCCGTTGTCCGTGCGCAGCAGGTACGGCTGGTCGTCGTTCATGATATCGCAGTAGAAGGTGCAGCCCTCTCCCGCGAGGATGCCGGCGGTCTGCATCGTGCCGCGCAGCGAAGACGAGAGCCAGCCCTTGGCCTTGCGTCCGGTGAACTTCTCGTACTGCTCGAGGCTGCGCAGAACGATCTCGCGCTCCTTGGCGGGATCGCCTGCGAAACCGGTCAGCAGTTCGCCCTGTTCCCAGTTATGGGCAAGCAGTTCCCAGCCGCGTTCGAGCACGGCGTCGGTCATCGCCTTGCGGCGCTCGAACGTGACGGCGTTGGTTGTGCAGGTGGCAGGCACGCCCAGTTCGTCGAACAGGTCAAACAGGCGCCAGATCCCCACGCGCTGGCCATATTCGCGCCAGCTGTAATTGGGGAAATCGGCGACGTTGCCGGGCAGGATGTCGGGCAGGATCGCCGGGCCGCCCGCGTAATAGGGCTTGTCGGTGTCCTTGGTGATGTCCCAGGTTTCGAGATTGAACGTCAGCATAAGCGCGACGCGTGCGCCGTTTGGCCACTTGAGCGGCTTGCGCTGCGGGAGCGGGACGTAATCGTATTCCATCGCAAGAATCTCCGTGCGTTCTGGACGAGTCGGGTGCGGGCGAGAAGCCAGAGTAGGACTGGCCGCAGGCCGGCAGCTAACGATCGATGCCGCGATGCTCGCGTGTCGAGCAACGCTGCGAGGGCTGTCAGCCGGCCTTGAGGGCGACCAGCAGGTTGTCGATGATCTGGTGCCGGCGCGTGTCCAGCCGCGTCTGTGTTTCGGGATCGGGCTGCAAGGCGTCTATGTCCCGCGCTGTGATGCCGTGCCTGGCGAGCAGCGCTTCGGTCACGATCTGACGGTCCGCCACGACCCACAGTTCGCGGGCAAGCGCCAGCACGGCCTCGGCCACGTCATCGATGCGGGCGGGCGGCAGGATCTGCCGTTCGGCGGTGACGTCGCCGCCGGTCGCGGCGGCAGGCAGGGTGAAGGTATCGTCGCTCATGCCGGTTTGCGTCCGTAGATGATGTAGGGGTCGCGCCCCGGATTGGGCTGCCAGCCGCGTACGTCGGCGAAGCCGGCAGCGCGGGCCATCGGTTCCATGTCCAGTTTGGCGGTAGAGCGCCAGAACGGCTCGCCGCCCCATCGGGCCAGCCAGTCGAAGCGCCACGCGGTCATCCTGTCCAGGCTCTGCGTGCGCGCGACATCGGCCATGACCATGTCGCCGCCGGGCTCCAGCACACGGAATGCCTCGGCGAAAATTGCCTCGATCGCTTTCACCGGCATCTCGTGGTGGATGGCATAGGCGGTGACGAGGTCGAAGCTGGCATCGCCGAACATCGCCATGTCCTCGCCCATCCCGGTATGCAGGTCCCAGGCAAGGCCCTTCTCGTTGGCGACGCGCTGTGCCTGCTCCAGCATGCGGAGCGAAGGATCGATGCCGGTCAGCTTCGCATCGGGGAATACCTCGGCGATGGCCGAGGAATGATGTCCCGAGGACGTTCCGATTTCCAGGATGCGGGAATAGTCGCCTCGCGGGAGGGCGCGCAGAATGGCACGGCGATTGCCATAGATGTCGCCCGGAAATATCTTCGAGACATATTTCTTGTGGACCAGTTCACCGTGGATGAAACCGTTCCATGGTCCCGCGTCCCAGCCGCCGCGCGTGCGGTGGAACCATACCTTCGACCAGTAGTGCGGCGGCGTGAAATCGTGTGCGGTGATCGTTGTACCGCCCTCGCGCAGCGCTTCCAACTGCGGCACGAGCGTGTGTTCGACCTCGGTGAAGGCCTGCTCGGCTGCTCTGCCGTGCTGCTTGGCCGTCCATTCGCCCAGCAGGGCACGGGCCTGGAAAGCCGGCGAGGCGGCAAGAGCCGCATCGATCACACGGTGGCGCTGCTCCATATCCTCAGGCAGCGTTTCGGCGACGAAACCCTTTTCCGCAAGTTCGCCCTCGACCTGCTGCTGCAAACGCGAGGCGGCAAGCCGCGTCGTAACTTCGAAATCCATCAGCGCGCGGCCGCGCTGACCGAGGCTGAACTGCATAGCTCGCTCTCCATCTAGCTGTCTGCCGGTTGGCATGCCCGAGGCAATGGGGCCAGCAATCCACCACCACATATTCGCAGTGCGACAATCCGCATGTCCGGCCGTTTGGCTCGGCCCGGAGGTGTGACAGCAAGGGCCGGCCAGATCAACACCGGTCGATGAAGCCGGCACAATAGCCCGTTAGGGGGGAAGCATATCATGAAAACCATTTGGATGGCCGGATCGGCTGTCGCCATCGCACTCGCCACCAGCCTCGCCATGCCGGCAATGGCCCAGGACACTGCCACCCCCGCCATGGCAGATACCTCGACCGGAGGTGACATCGTCGTCACCGCCCGCAAGCGTGAGGAGACGATCCAGTCGATTCCCGCCGCCGTCGCCGCCGTTACCCAGGACGCGCTGGTCAAGGCCGGGGCGCAGTCGCTCGACGACGTGGTGCGCATGACGCCGGGCGTCACCTTCAACTCGGGCAACGCCGGCGGCCTCGCGGCCCCTGCCATGCGCGGCATCACCAACATCACCTCGACCACGTTCGACAACAACGTCGGCGTGTTCCTTGACGGGGTGTACCTCTCGGCCAAGTCGAACCTCGACATCGACCTGTTCAACCTCGCCCGCGTCGAGGTCATCAAGGGTCCGCAAAGCGCGCTTTACGGCAACAATGCCTTTGCCGGCGCGATCAACTACGTGCTCGACCGCCCGGCCGATCACCTCTCGGGCCGGATCAAGGCCTCGGTCGGCACCGACAACATGTATGAAGTAGCCGGCAAGATTTCCGTGCCGATCACCAACTCGCTGCGCATCATGGGCGTGGGCACCTATTCCCACTTCGGCGGCACGATCAAGAACGTGCAGGGATCGAACCTTGGCGGTTGGGACTACAAGGTTTCCGGCTCGGGCATGGTCGACTTCGATCCGGGCACCGGCTTCACCGCCAACCTGTTCTACTACCACTATCAGGACAAGATGGACGGCGGCGCGAACTACATGTTCACGAACGATTGCGGCGGCACCATCTCGCCGGTCGTCCTGCCCAACCGGGGCGGCAGCGACCGCCGCTTCGCTTGCGGCACGCTGGAGGCGCCCGATGCCGTCAACGTCGATCCGGGCTCCTACTCCAAGCGCAAGACCAACCTCGTCATCGGCCGCATGGGCTACGACTTCGGCCCCGTGGCGCTGCGCTACACCGGCTCCTATGCCAAGTACGACACGTTTGCGCTGCAGGATCAGCACCTCAATTCCTACGGCGGCACGCTGACCACGGCGCAGCGTCGATTCACCCAGCCCTACGTCGGCCCGGTGCGCGAGGCGAGCAGCGAACTGCGGCTCGAATCCTACGGCAACAAGGTCTTCGACTGGGCCCTGGGCGGCTACTATTATGACCGTAAGGCCAACCAGTCGGTAAAGGTGGGCTACGGTTACGACCAGGTGACCCCGTCGCTGGATCTCGTGAACATCGAGAACACGACGATGAAGTCGGTGTTCGGTCTCACCAACGTCAAGATCACGCCGACGCTCAGCATCGAAGCGCAGGGCCGCTGGACCTGGGAAGACAAGGACGGAACTTACACCAACCGCCTGACCGGCGCGGTCCTCGCGCCCGAGCAGGACTTCTCCTACGGCACCTACCGCGTGACCGGCAACTGGGAGTGGAACCCGGACAGGATGCTCTACGCGGTCGTCGCCAGCGGCACCAAGTCGGGCGGCTTCAACAACACCTCGGTGGTGAGCGAGCAGTCCTACGGGCCGGAAAAGAACACCAGCTTCGAGATCGGCAGCAAGAACACCTTCCTCGGCGGCCGGGTGATCATCAACGTCGCAGCGTACTACATCGACTGGACCGACGTTCAGATCGCGGTGCCGTCCTCGGTCATCGGGCAGACCAACCCTGTCACCAACATCGGATCGGCCAGCGTCAAGGGCTTCGAGTTCTCGACAGCGCTCCGCCCGACGCCGGACTGGGACGTCTCGTTCGGCTACAACTACGCAAATTCGAAGTGGGACAAGGGCACGGTGGACTACAGTTCGTCGCGGATCTGCCCGACGGCGGCGGTCTGCGGGTTGACGCAGGTCGGCACCGGCATCGACGTGGGCGGGTTCATGATCCCGCGCATCTCGGCGCACCAGATCTCGGCGGCCAGCACCTACACGATCCCGCTGGCGACCTCGGAAATCTACCTCCACGCCGACATGTCGTACCGCTCGGAGCAGGCGACCAACGCCATCGCGCTTCAGAAGGTGCCGGAGCAGACCTTCGTGAACGGCCGCATCGGCTGGAAGAAGGACGGGTATGAACTGGCGATCTTCGCCAAGAACCTGTTCAACGAACGGTATGTGATGTCCTCGGTCAACGAGCCGGAGTTCTATCCCTCGACCAGCTTCACCACAGGCTTCATCGGGAACGGCCGGGTTATCGGTGCCAGCCTCGAGGCAGCGTTCTGATCGTGACGAGGCGAGGTATCAGGGCGGTCCTGGGCGCAGCGCTCGCCCTGTGCCTCGCACCGGCTGCATCCGCATCCGCGCCCGCATCGGTGGCCGCATCGGTGGCCGCATCGGTGGCCGCTCCCGGGGGGCCGGGCGCCGATGCGGGGCCGGCGCCCGACTATGCCCGGCCCGAAAGCTGGGCGCTTCGCGGCGCCGCTTCGCCTGCGTCGCCGCCGCGCGATGTGGATGTATTCTATATCCATCCCACGACGTTCCTGTCGCAGGCATGGAACCAGCGGATGGACGACGAGGCGACCCGCGCCTGGACGCGCGACAGTGTCACCGACCGGCAGCTTAATGCCTTCGCCGCCTGCTGCCGCCGCTTCATGCCGTTCTACCGGCAGGCCTCCAGCCGCGCTTTCGTCGAGCGCGACGGACGCGGCGCGGCGGCCTACGATATCGCCTACGACGACGTGCGCCGCGCCTTTCGCACATGGCTGACGGAGAACCCCGACCGCCCCTTCATCCTTGCCGGCCACAGCCAGGGCGCCCTGCTAGGCCTGCGGCTGTTGAAGCAGGAGATCGCCGGAACCCCGCTCGCCGGGCGGCTGGTCGCAGCCTACCTCCCTGGCATCGGCATCCCGGCCGGGGCGCTGCCGCTGGACGTGCAACCCTGCCTGACGCCTGCCCAGACGCGTTGCCTCGTCTCGTGGAACGGCTTTACCCAGGACGCCGACGTCACTGCGTGGACCGCCCGCTCGGTAGCGGACTATGCCGTGCCCGGCCGCGACCCGGCCATCGTTTGTGTAAATCCCATCACCTTCGACGCCGCCCGCCCTGCTGCCCTTGCCGCAGAGGGCAAGGGAATGCTGCCCACCGCACAGCAGGGTAAGCCACCAGCGCCGATGATGGCCCATCCCGCCGCCGCACGGTGCCAGGACGGCGTGCTGCGCGTCCAGCCCTCGCCCGGCGTCGAGACGCCGCCGCTTCCGAACGGCAGTCTTCACATGCACGATATCGCCCTGTTCTGGGGTGACATTTCCGCGAATGCCACGTTGCGCGCCCTCAATTGGCGCAAGGAGCACCGATGACCAGCACGCCCTACCTCAGCCGCCGGACCCTGATAGGCGCCGCCGCTGCCCTGCCGCTTGCCGCGCCGATGCTGGCAAGCACCGCGCGCGCCGCTCCGGTCGAGCCGCAAGGCCCCTGGACGCAGAGCGGTTTCGTGGAGCGCGGCGGGGGCCGCCTCGCCTGGCGCGCGCTAGGGCCGAAGGACGGCGCGCCGGTGGTGTTGCTGCACAAGCTGGGCGGCTGGGCGGCCGACTGGCGGGGCGTCGCCCCGCTCCTCGGTGACAAGCGCCGGGTGATCGCCTTCGACCTCCCCGGCCACGGCGATTCGGCGATGGCAACCCCGCCGCCTTACGTACAGACCGTACCCGAAACCGCGGCCATGCTGCTGGCTGCGCTCGACGAACTGGGCATCGAGCGCGCCAGCTTCGCGGGTAATTCGCTGGGCGGCGTGGTCTCGACCGAAATCGCCGCACTGTGGCCGCAGCGGGTGGACAAGCTGGTGCTCGCCAGCGTCAGCCTGTTCTCGGGCTACGACCGCGCCGCGCTCGCCGAACTGGAGAAGAAGCGCGACGCCAAGGTCTACACCGCCGACTGGCGCCCGGTTCCCCGCGCCCGCGAAGGCGGCGCCGCCGGGTTCGGCACGCTGGTCCCCTCGGTCGACGTGGAGCAGGACGCCAGCCGCGCCCGCGCCGACCGCTGGATCCGCCCTTCGGAGCGCGGCGTCGGCCTGCTCAACACGCAGGCCGCGCTGGGCCGCACGATCGCTCCGCTGCTGTTCGTCTACGGCGACCGGGGCCATTACGTGAAGTATGTCGAGACGGGCAAAGCGATGCGCCACGACGCGCAGATCGTCCAACTCGCCGAAACCGGGTCGTTCGTCCACCAGGAACGCCCGGTCGAGGTGGCGGCGGCGATGCGCGCCTTCCTCGACGCGGACGCCTGAAGCCTCAGCCCACCACCCGGATGACGAAGCGCCCCGCTTTCGCCCTCAGCGGCGCAAGCGCGGCGTATTCGGACGAAGCGATGTAGGCACGCGCCGTCTCCGCGTCCGAAAATCCTAGCGCGACAACGACTTCCCCCGCCTCGGCGTCGCCCTCCAGCACCTCGCTGACGGAGCCGCGCACCAGCAGGTCGCCGCCCAGCTTCGCGTTCACGTGCGCCACCGCAGCGCGGTATTCGGCGAATGCGGCGATGTCGTTGACGACGACGGTGGTGAGGATGAAGGCGCCGTGCATGCTGGATCTCCTGTATTTCGCCCGGCCTGCCCTAGCAGCACGGCCCCCTCCTCCAGACCGCCGTTGCCCGCGCTAATCGCGGTGCGACTAGTCGCCGTTCTGGCAAGCGCCACGCCTCCCGCCGCCGTGATAGGCCGACCGGATCAACCGGGAGTGCGACGACGATGATGCAGGAAGCCGAGACGATTTACAGCGAAGTGCCCGCCAGTGTCTCGGGCTGGATCGCATCGCTGCGCCTGGAACAGACCATCGGCAACCGCGACGTCGCCGCCGGGCGGCGGCCCGTGATCCACCCCGCCGACGGCGAGGTCATCGCCGAGTGCCCCGAGGCGCAAGTCTCGGACGTGGACGCCGCCGTGGACGCCGCGCGCGCCGCCTACCCCGGCTGGGCCGCGCTGTCGTGGGGGGCCCGGCGCGAGCGGCTGGAAGCCTTCGCCGACGCACTCCACCGCAACCGCAAGGCGCTCGCCTTCATCATCGCCGCCGAAACCGGGCGCCCGCTGCGCCGCGCCTGGAGCGAGGTGTTCTTTTCGGTCGATTTCGTGCGCACCATCGCCGCGCAGGAACTGCCCGAAACCGTCTATGACCGCGCCGGGCTGCGGGCCCGCCTCGTCCACCGGCCGCTCGGCGTCGTCGGCGCCATCGCGCCGTGGAACGCGCCGGTGATCCTCGCCGTCGCCAAGATCGCCAACGCGCTGCTCGCGGGCGATACCCTGGTCCTCAGGCCCGCGCCGCAGACGCCGCTCTCGGCGCTGTTCATGGGGCAGCTCGCGCGCGAGATTTTCCCGGCGGGGGTCTACAACACCATCACCGGCGACGCCGCTGTCGGCGCCGCGATGGCATCCCACCCCGGCATCGCCAAGATCTCGTTCACCGGCTCGACCGGCACCGGCCGCCTGATTGCCGCCGCCGCTGCGCCGACGCTCAAAAAACTGACGCTGGAACTCGGCGGCAACGATGCGGCGATCGTGCTGGACGATGCCGACCCTGCCGACGTCGCGGCCTGCGCCTATGCCATCTCGCTGCAGAACGCCGGCCAGTTCTGCGCCGCGATCAAGCGTCTCTATGTCCACGAAAGCCTTTACAGCGCGGTGCGCGACCGCCTGCTGATGCTGATGGAGAACGCCACCGCCGAATCGCCCTTCGACCCCGCCTCGACGATGGCCCCCCTCCAGAGCCAGGCCCAGTTGGACCGCGTCGCCGGCTTTGCGCAGGACGCCGCCGGCCGCGGCTGCACCGTCCACCAGGAGCCCTTTGCCGAAACCACCAGGGGCTTCTTCATGGCCCCCGCGCTGGTCGAAGGATGCTCTGCCGGAATGCCGCTGGTGGACGAGGAGCAGTTCGGGCCGGTCCTGCCAATCATGCCCTTCACCGATGACGAAGACGTGCTGACTCTCGCCAATGCCGGCGAATACGGCCTCGGCGGATCGGTGTGGAGTGCCGACGTCGAGCGCGCGATCGCCCTTGCCTCGCGCCTGGAGTGCGGCTCGGCATGGGTCAACCAGCACGGCGCCTACAGTGCGGGACTGCCGCTGCCCTTCGCCAGGCAGTCGGGCCTGGGCATGGACTACGCGCATTTCGGCGTGCTCGAACATGCCCGCGCGATGCTGATCAACGCGCGGGTCTGAGCCGGGCGGCGGGCCTTGTCGCCTGTCGATCATCGCCCGTTCAAATCCTCGCCCGCCCGCACCGCGCGCCTTAGCGTGAACCGACAAAAGAACATCGCAGCAAGGAACATCCGATGACCGTGCAACACCCCTCGCGCGGACCCGACAGCCTCGGCTTCCGCCGCCTGTTCGGCGTTCTGGGCCCATCCACCAACACCGTGGTCCAGCCCGACTTCGACGCCATGCGCCCCTACGGCGTGACCAACCATTACAGCCGCATCGTGGTCGATGACGCACAGGCGGTCTCGGACGAGACCTTCATGGCTGGCACAATGGAAATCGACGCCAACACCGCCGCCGCGGTCACGGGGGTGCTCAGCTGCCGCCCCGACTACCTCGTCATGGGCATGTCCGCCGTCACCTTCTACGGCGGCGCCGAGGGCGGCCGCAAATGGCGCGAGAAAATCGAGGGCATCGCCGGTATCGGCGTATCGACCGGGGCCGAAGCCGTAGTCGCCGCGCTCAAGGCATATGGCAACATCCGCCGCGTCGCGGTGATCTCGCCCTACTGGCCGAGCGCCAATGCACAAGTGAAGACCTACCTCGCCGACCATGGCTACGAAGTGGTGCGCGACCTGCCCCTGCAGTGCCGCTCGTGGACGCAGATCGCTCAGGTGCCCGAGACCCGGATGCGCGAAGGGTTCCACGCGCTGGACGGGGACGACATCGAGGCAATCGTGCAGGTCGGCACCAACCTCTCGACCGTCGCCTTCGCCGCCGCTGCGGAGCTGTGGCTGGGTAAGCCGGTGATCGCGATCAACGCCGCCACCTACTGGCACGCCTTGCGCGCCAACGGGATCGCCGACCGGATGCCCGGATTCGGCCGCCTCCTCACCGACTTCTGATCTCCATTCCCTTCCCGACAGGACAGACATGACCACCACCCGCAGAACCCAGGTCGTCGTTGCCGGCGGCGGCCCCGTCGGCGCGGTCGCCGCCGCCTATCTCGCCCGCCACGGCATCGACGTCGTGCTTGCCGAAGCCGGCGCCGACTGTGCCCAGGACCTTCGCGCCAGCACCTTCCACCCGCCGACGCTCGAAATGCTCGACGAACTGGACGTGACCCCGGCGCTGATCGAAAAGGGCCTCAAGGCCCCGGTCTACCACTGGCGCGACCGCCGCAGCGGCGAGATCCTTGCCTTCGACCTAGGTGAGATTTCGGACGTCACCCGCTATCCGTTCCGCATCCAGTGCGAGCAGTACCATCTTGCCCGGATGCTGACCGAGCGGCTCGCCACGCTGGACCGCGCCGAAGTGCTGTTCAACCACCGCGTCGTCCACTTCGCGCAGGACGACAGCGGCGTCGAGGTGCATCTCGAAAGCCCGATGGGCATCGAGACCGTCAAGGCCGACTACCTGATCGGCGCGGACGGCGCGAGTTCGATCGTGCGCAAGTGGCTGGGCACCGAATTCGACGGCTTCACCTACCCCGAACGCTTCCTGACGCTCAGCACCACCTGGCCGATCGAAGAGGCCATGCCCGGTCTCGCCCATGTCAACTACGTGTCCGATCCGGACGAGTGGATGGTGCTGCTGCGCGTGCCTTCGGTGTGGCGCGTGCTCGTCCCCGCGCATGAGGAGAGCGAAGAGTTCCTGCGCTCGGACACCAAGAAGAACGCCGTGTTCGACGGCATCATGGGCGACGGGGCGGCGGTGGAAACCGAGCACCGCACGATCTACCGCGTCCACCAGCGCGTCGCCAAGCAGTTCCGCAACGGCCGCGTGCTTTTGGTGGGCGACGCCGCCCACCTCAACAACCCGCTCGGCGGCTTCGGCATGAACAGCGGTATCCATGACGCCTTCAACGCGTGCAGCAAGCTGGTGGAGATCATCAAGGGCGGCGCCAGCACCGACCTGCTCGACCTCTATGACCGCCAGCGCCGCAAGGTGACGTTCGACTTCACCCAGCGCCAGACCATGGAGAACATGGAAGCGATGCGCGCCGGACAGGGCGAGACCCACGTCAAGCGCGAAGCCGCCATGCGCGCGCTGCTCGGCGATGACGAAAAGCGCCGGGCGTACCTGCTGCGTCAGGCGATGTTCGAAAGCCTGGATCAGGCCTCCGCGATCGGCTGATCCCGAGGCCCGATGAGCTTGACTTATCGGGCCTCGATTAAGCCCTTGGGGGGCTTGAGCATTTCCAGGGCGTGATGCGTCAGTATGACATCCGTTTGAACCACCGTTGTCTTTGCGAACTTAAAGAAGCTACGCTCGCAAAGACAACGGTGGTTCGAGACGATTTCATTACACTCTAGGCGGCGTGGACACATTCCACCCTGAAAGACCGACGGCTTCGGCACGCGAAGGCAATTGCGAAAATGTCGGCAATTGGGACGAAAACTCACCCAGTTGAATCGACCTAATCTGTCCACATCGCCTGGCGCATCGGCGGTTATCGATAAGCCGACAATATATCCCTCGGCGGCTGCTCTGCGCGCCGCTCGGCGATCTTTTCGGGCGTCAGCCACGAGAGGATCGCGCCGTTGTCCTGCCCGCCCTCGAGCGCCTCGCGGATCCACGTCGCGATCGTCTGGGGATGGTCGCCAATCAGGTTGACCACGGCTTCGCGTCCGGCGCGTTCCGCCTCCGGTACGCGCGCATGTTCGCGGAAAAAACCTTCCGTCATCACCAGTCCGGGGCTCAGCCCGCCAACCTTGTAGGCGCTTCCTTCCGCCTCGCTTGCGAGCGCGCGGGTCAGGAAAGTCAGCGCCGCCTTGGTCGTGGCATAGCCGTTCATGCCCGGAACCGGCTGCCCGTCCGCCCCTGCTCCAAGCATGTTCCAGACCTCGCCGCCGCCCTGCCCGGTCATTCCGGCGATGGCGACGCGGCAAGCGGTCATCGTGCCGACAAGGTTGATACCCACCATGCGGCTGAACTCGTCCGCTGCCATGCCCGCCAGCGGACGGCCGGTGAGCGCGAGCCCGGCGTTGTTGATCCACCAGTCGACCCGGCCCGCCTCGGCCTGCACGCGGTCCCACAGCGCCTGCACCTGCGCCTCGTCGGTGATGTCGCAGGCGACCATCCGCACCCCGTCGAAGTCGTCCGCAGTTTTCGCGCCGCAGCCGAAGACGGTGTGCCCCGCTGCCGCCAGTTCGCGCGCGATGGCCCGGCCAAGGCCCTGCCCGGCGCCGGTCACAACGGCGACGCGGCCTGGTTCTGCTGTCATTTCGGCGATCCTCGGGTCAGAGATAGGTCCAGCCGCGGTAGCTGTCACCCGCGCGGCGGCTTGGCAGGAAGCGGTCGAGCTGCGCCTCGCGCGCGATGGCGGCTAGCGCGGCGTCGGCCTCGCGGATCACTTCGTCTTCGTCCCAACGGGTCGAGCGACCGGATTCGATCAGGCGCTCTCCGGCGACGAACACCGAATGGACCTGCGAACCCTTGCCGCCCCATACCAGCGAGCCGAGCAAGCGGCGGTCGTCCCAGGTGGGCGCGATCTCGGCGCGGGCGACGTCGATCATAACGATGTCCGCAGCCTTGCCGACCTCGAGCGAACCGCAGTCTGCCTCGATCAGCAGCGAACGGGCGCCGCCCAGCGTCGCCATTTCGATCGCCCTCTCGGCATTGAGCCAGAGCGCGGTATCCGGCCGCTCGCCGCCGGCGGCGACCCGCGCCTTGACCGCCAGGTTCTGGCCGAAGATCGCGTGGCGCATGTTCTCGAAGGGGTCCTGGCTGTCGCTGACGAGCGGCGCATCGGTGCCAAGGCCGGGCAGGATTCCCGCGCCGAGGAAATCGTGGACTGGAATCCCCTGCCCGTCGAAGAAGCGCAGCGTCGGCACCAGCGCGAGGCGCGCGTCGTGTTCGGCCAGCAGCGCGTATTCGTGCGGCATCAGATTGACGCCCTTGCCCACATAGATCGGACCGTGGTCGAGCAGACCGAAATCGCGGTAGTAATCCGCCTGGCCGCCCTGGAAACCGCGTGACTTGAGCATCGCGCCCCGGCTGTTGTCCGTCATGTCGACGCCGAAAGGCAGGCCCAGCGCCAGCGTTCCCTCGTGAATGCGGCGCATGTCCTGCGGGTCGGAGCGGAAGCTGTAATTGACGAAGCTGCCCGCCACGGTGAGCCGTTCGCTGGTGAAAGCGCGCAGGCGTTCCAGTTCGGCAAGGCCCTCGTCCACGCTCTCGCGGCCGTCCTCGGGAATGCGGTCGTCGATGATGCAGCGGCACAGGAAACCGCGCATGCCGCTGTCGGCCAGCGCTTGCCAGCTGCCATCCACCGAATCCTTGCGGGCATTGGTGAAGTGCTCGTCGTGAGTGGCGGTGTAACCGGCCTTGAGCATTTCCAGCGCATGGAGGCGCACGATCGCATAAGTGCGTTCGGCGTCCATGCGGGCGCTCGCGGCAAAAAGCTGCTCCAGCAGGCTGCGTACCGCCGCCGGAATGTCGAGTACCGGCCAGCGATCGTCATTGTAGCCCCGGAAGGCATTCTGGACGAGGTGGTTATGGCCGTTCGCCATGCCCGGCATGACGACCATGCCGCCCGCGTCGATCACCTCGCGCGCGGGCGGCATGGTCTTATCCATCGGGCCGATGGCACTGATCCTGCCGCCCGTGATAGCCAGGTAGCCGTGTGTGAAGACCCTGCGTCCTGCATCCAGCGTGACGAGGTAGCCCCCCCGGATCAGGGTATCCGCGGGCGCCAGGCCTTCATCGGTCATTGGGCAACGGCTTTCGCGAACTTGTCCTCGTCCAGATCGTAGAAGCACAGGGCCACGATGCTGGCGACAAGGAAGGCGAAGGGAATGAACGAGGCCAGCCAGTAGATCGCCTCGATCGCCGAGGCGGGCTGCTCGCCATGCGCCGCGTTCTGGATATAGCCGGTCTTGCCCAGAACGATCCCGGTCAGCGCCGCGCCGAGTGCATAGGCCAGCTTCTCGACCAGCGTATAGACCGCCGAGAGCATGCCCTCGCGGCGCATGCCGGTGCAGCGATAGTCCCACTCCATCGTGTCGGGCAGCAGCGACTGGCCGAACAGCAGCACCGCGCCGCCCATCGCGCCCAGCGCCACGGCCCGGCCATAGACCGCCGCCAGCGCCTCATCCGGGCCGACGAAGTACCAGCTCAGGTAGATCGCGCCGTAGAGGAACGTGCCTGCCATGTAGATGAAGCGCTTGCCGCGCATGCGGGCAAGGCGGACCCAGACCGGCTGGACCAGGATCATCGTCGCGTAGAACACCAAGAAGTAGATGCCCATGCGCGCATCGCCGAGCTTGAGAACACGCTGGAACAGGAACGGCATCGCCGCCTGCGTCACCGCCAGCGCCATGAGCTGCAACAGTTTGACGACCAGCAGCACGACGAAGGGCTTGTTCCCCGCGAGCGAGCGCAGCTTCTCGCTCCAGGTGGCCTTCACTGCGGGGCTGTAGTGGAAGGGCGCATTGCGCGTGCCGCGGAAGCAGGCCGCCGCGGCCGCAAGCACCACGACTGCAAGGAAAACCGACAGCGCGGTGTGGCCGGCACGGCCGCCGCCTGCGTACGTCATGATCTGCGGGCCGACGAAGACCGCCAGCAACGAAGCCACGGCAACCGCCGAAACACGGAACGAGATCAGGCGCGAACGCTCATGCAGCGAAGATGTCATCTCCGCCGGCATTGCCATATAGGGAACCGAGAACGCCGCATAGCCGGTCGCGTAGACCAGCAGCGAGAGCACGAGGAAGCCGACGGACAGTGCGCCGCCGCCGGCAGGAATGTTGAACAGCATGAGCGCCGCGAACGCCAGCAGCACGCCGCCAGCCAGCAGGAACGGACGGCGCCGTCCCATGCGCGACTGGGTGCGGTCGCTGGCTGCACCGATGAGCGGGTCGATCACCGCGTCATAGAGCTTCGAGGCGGCGATGAGGCCGCCGGCCAGCACCGCGCTGATGCCCGCATAGTCGACGACGTACCGCAGCAGCAGCACGTTCACCGAATTGAACAGTGCGGCCACTGCTACAGTGCCCAGCCCCCAGGCGAGGCAAGTCTGCAGCGGAAGCGCGCCGCTTTGACCTGGGGACGCCTCTCGGTCGGTCTCGGCGGTAGTTCCGGTCATGGCGGTCATGCTGTTTGCGTACCTTGTCAGTTTGCCGCGGCCTGGGCTTTTAGCCCTGCGCGTTCGAGTATTTCCGGGACCGAGCGGCGCACCGCCGCGATCGGAGCACCGGCCACCAGCCGCGCGAAACGATCGCGCTCGGCGGTGATCTGCGCGGCGAGGTCACCTGAGGGGACGAACTCGTCGAGCTCCTCGCGGGTGACCGAACCGTTGGTTTCCAGAAGGTGCTCGGTCACGATCTGGCGATCGCGCATGATCCACACTTCGGAAACCAGCGCCATGAGCATGCGCGCCACGTCGGTGACGCTGTCAGGGCCAAGATAGTCCTTGCCGGTCGGTTCCATCACGCGGCCTCCGCCTGGGGAGCCGAGGCCGGCTTCATCGCCCGCGTGACCCATGGGTACTGGTCCTGCCCGATGGCGTAGGACTCGACGTTCTCAAAGCCCGCTTCCTTCAGCATCGCATCGAGACTGTCGTGCAGCACGGCCGAGAAGAACGGCTCCTCGCGGTGCTCGGTGTCCCAGTCGAGGATGACCGCGTGGAACATCGAGACTGCGCGGAACGGCGGCGGATCGGACAGGACGATGTCCGCGCCCGGCTTCATGATGCGGAACATCTCGCGGAACATCTCGCGGTTGGCCTTTGGGGGCAGCTCATGGTGCAGCGCATAGGTGATCACGCCGTCGAAGCTCTCATCGGCCTCGCCGGTGTCATGCGCCGCATCGGCCAGCTTGAGGTGGACCGGGAAGCCGAAGCGCGAGGCCATCTTCTGTCCGTTTTTGAGCAGCAGCGGCGACAGGTCCGAGCCGTGCAGCTCTGCCTCGGGGAAGACCGCATTGACCGCCTTCAGCGTCGAGACGCCGCCGCAGCCCGGTTCGTAGATCCGCGCGTAGGATGCCTTGGGGAACTGCTTGATGGTATTGACGCGCTGCTTGGTGATGTCATCACCCACGCCAACGGCGGCATAGCCGCCATGGCTGAACACATAGGGCCCGACGCCGTAGGCGAAGAGCGCACCGTAAAGGTCGTAACCGTCCCAGCCGCCCGGCTCGAGATGCCATTCGACCTGGTCGTAGTATTTGGGCACCGAGACTTCCGCTGCGAGGTCGAGCGTGCCGAGCAGTTCGGTCTCGCCCTGCGCAGCGTTGAACGCCTCGAACTTCTCGCGGCGTTCCTCGATCGCGGGGATGCCGCGATTGAAGTTCTCCTCGGCGACCCAGCGCTGGATAAAACGCTCGAGCCGGTAGACGTTGTCGCGTTCGCAGACTTCGCGCGCAGCGTTGATGCGCTCGCGCGCGCTGGTGCCCGGCTCTGCAGCGGCGTGCTGGGCCGCCAGTTCCTTGCCGCGCTTGTCGGCCTCGAAGGCCTCCGCCGCCATCGGCCGCAGCACGCCCGAAGAGTACTTCTGCACGGCGCCGAGCAATTGCATGCCCGCGCGCCCGCGCTGGGAAAGCGCGAAGGTGGGCACCGCGCCCGCCTTCAGCGTCGTGTCATCGAGATTGGTCAGGAATGTCATGGGACTTGCTCCTAATGCTTTCTCACTCAGAATCGAACGGAAAGGTCCGCACCGATCGTGCGGCGTTCGCCCGGATAGACGCGGGTATAGCTCACACCCGAGACCGGGCCGCTGTCAGCGGTCGAGGACACCACCGTCGTACGCGAAATATACTTATCCTGCAGCAGGTTCTTGGCCCAAATCGCCAGTTCGTAGTTGCCGAACTTGAGACCCGCACGGGCATTCACCAGCGAGATCGAACCCTGGTCCTGCAGGTTCAGGCCGGTGGAGTACTTGCCTGCTTGCCAGGAATAGTCGGCGCGGATGTAGCCGTCCAACCCCTCGACGATGTCAGGCACGGTCCAGGCGGCGCCCAGTGCGAACTGCTTGTCGGAAGTGCGGGCGATCTGGTTGCCGCCCACGTCCGAGGTGCAGTTACTGCTGGTGACGGTGGAGTTGGCCAGCTCGCCGCAAATGTACGAGACTTCACCGTCGATCACACCCGACTTGTACTTCGGGTCCAATAGCGCGCCACTTGCGGTCAGCGAGATGGTGCGGGTCGGGTTGAAGGCGATCTGTGCCTCGATGCCTTTCACTTCTGCGTCGCCATTGTTACCCACGACCGCAAGAGTCGAGAACGGCAGCTGCTTCTGTGCGTTGATGTCCTTCCAGTCGACGTAGAACACGCCGGCATTGGCGACCAGCGCGCCGCCGAGCCAGGTCGTCTTGACGCCCGCCTCGTAGGTCCAGTTGGTTTCCGAGCCATACGTGAAGTAGTCGGTGTTCACGGCGTTGGCGTTGAAACCGCCGGTCTTCACGCCGCGCGCGGCGGTGGCGTAGAGCAGCACTTCGTCGGCCGGCTTCCAGTTCAGCGAGAAGCGCGGCGTCAGGTACTTGAAGGTCTGACGGCCCGTGGCGCCGGCCGCTGAACCGCCGCCGACGAAGTGCTGATCGTCGATCGTGTAGCGCAATTCGGCCTGGACGTTGAACTGCGGCGTGATCTCGTAACCCAGCATGCCGTAAAGCGCATGGCCCTTGGTCTTGAGCGTGCCGCCGCGGTTGGAGAATACCGGCGGCAGGGTGGTGCCCGGCTCGACGCCCAGGGTTTGGAAGTTCAGCGTCAGGATGTCGGAGACCAGCGAATCGTAGTAATTCATACCGAGCATCCACGATACCGCACTGCCCGCCTTGGAGCTGGCCCGGATATCGTAGTTCCAGTCGGTGCTGCGGTCGGTCGCGGCGTTGGTGTATAGCTGGCGCGAGAGGCCGCCGAAGTTGGGCGTATTGACCGCGTCGGGATTGCCGGTGGTGTCGATCAGCAGGCCGAACTTGGCGGTGGTGTAGCTGACCACGGCCGTCAGATCGAGCGCCTCGCCCGAGTAGTTGAGCTTGCCGTAATAGATCTCGTTGGAGCCGGTCAGGCCGTAGCCGGTCTTGTCGTCGATCTGGAAGTTGGTCGGGTACGGCACCTTGCCGCAGTAGAAGGTGTTGAGCTGCTGGCCGCGCACGGTTGTAACCGAACCGCAGTTGTTCATCGAGGTCGGCATCGCGTAAAGTGCCGGGTGGTCGTTGGAGGTTTCCGAACGCACCCCGAACAGGTCCAGCGTCAGGTTGTCGGTGATCTCGCCGGTCAGCGCGGCGCCGCCGCTCCAGCGATCCTTCCAGCCGTCAAGGTACTTGCCGCTGAGGTCGTTCTTGATGGTGCCGTCGAATTCGGAAAAGCCGCCGAACACGCGCAACGCCACGCCCTTCGTCAGCGGGATGTTGATCGAACCCTTGGCCTCGTGGCGGCCATAGTTGCCCAGCGTGAAGGTGGCGTGGCCCGAGAACTCGTCCGGCTTGGGTGCGGCGGTCACGTAGTTGATCGCGCCCGCGAAGGTGTTGCGGCCATAGAGCGCGCTCTGCGGGCCCTTCACCACTTCGATGCGCTCGAGGTCGTACTGGTCGAAGGCCAGCGCGGAGCGGTTGTTGAGATAGACTCCGTCGATGAAGATGCCGACGTTGCCCTGGGGCCCGGTCTGGTCGATCTGGGCGACGCCGCGAAGGACCGGCGCGGCATAGGCGCCGTTCACGTCCTGGAACGCGAGGCCGGGGGTCTGGGCGGCAAGGTCTGCCAGCGACGAGATGCCCTTGGCGCGCATTTCTTCGCCCGAATAGGCGGTGATCGCCAGCGGCACATCCTGCAGGCGCTCCTCGCGCTTGCGGCTGGTCACGACGATGACGTTGCCGCCTTCATCGTTCAGGCTTCCGGCGGCGGCCGGAGCGGCATCCTGTGCGAATGCAGGCGCGGCGCCCGACGCGGCGACGACAGCGCCGCACAGCAGAACGACCCGGAGCGCCTTGGCGCGGAACGCGAAATCTGTGTTCATAAAAACCCCCATCTTGTGTCTGAATCTCATGATGCCTGGCCCCGGGCACCTCCCTTTTTTATTCATCGTATTGCCGCTCCTGCCGCCGGGATACGGCGCACAGGAGCGGATCTTTTCACTTTTTATCAGGTACATAGGCGATCAGGTCGAGCAGCGCGTTGGCGCCCGGGACCACCAGCGGGCCACCGATCCGCATGGTCGTGGAAGCCGGCTTGACGCCGGGGAAGTGCGATGCCCACTCCTCGATCGAGTCTGCGAAATGCGTACCTTCGTCGTGGAAGCAGGCGCGGCGCACTATGTTCTCGAGGCTGGTGCCACCGGCCTCGCAGATGGCTGCTACGTTCTTCAGCATGTAACGCATCTGGTTTTTGCCCGGCAGGCCGTACCACGGGAAATTCTCGTGGCGGACCATGCCGTCTGCCAGCACGCCCTTCGAATCGCAGGCCATTTGCTGCGACAGGAACAGGAAGTTGCCCACCTTTACCGCCTGCGGCTCGTGGCTGAACGGCTCTGGCGCCTCGGACGTCTCGATGCGCTCGACCCTGAGCTTGGCGTCGTCGGCCAGCAGGGTCAGCGCGATCTCAATGCGGCTGCCGCGCGTACCGAGGCCCATGTAGGGAATCACGCAGCGCGCGGGCGGGCTGTCCTTGAACCAGCGCTTCCAGGCGCGGTCCATGCCGGCGTAGTCAGACGGATCGCCGATGTAGACGTCGGCCTTGACCACGTTCTTCAGCGAACCACCCGCCGCTTCAGCGATGCGCTCCAGCTTGGAGAGCGTGTAGTCGGTCTGCGCCTCGATGTCAGATCCATACCAGACGTGCGGGTTGGTGCGCGCCTCGCGGGCCAGCGCGCCAGGCGCGCCCATGCTGCGGTGCTCGCCGTAGTCGCCTTGCCAGTCGGTCGGCACTTCACCCGCAAGGAAGATCCAGTCGCCGCGGCGCAGCGCAGGCGAATAACCGGCGAGCGGGGCAGGAACGCCCTCGGGCGCCGCGAAGCCCTGCGGCTCGTTCCCGTCGACGATGGCGATTACGTCGATCTCGATGCGCGCGTCGCGCACCGGCAGGTCGCGGATGCTCACTGCCGTCGATGCCGGGCGCGGCTCGAAAATGTAGTCGTTGCGTACGTCGAGGTACGGCGTGATGCGCAGGCCCTCGGGGTAGCAGTCGCCCTTGGCGAAGTCCGGCATCGAGGGGGTTTCCCAGGGCAGCCACTGCCAGATGCGCGCCACATCCTTCGACAAATCCGCCCCGCCGGCAGCAAGCGTGCGCTTGAGCGTCTCCATCACGAAGCGCGACTGCAGCGCCTGATCGGATTCGAGGTTCGGGTTCACCGGGCGCGCCTCGGCGGCGATGCCGGTCTTGAAATCACTCGCGAGCTGGCCGGACACGAAGATCCAGTCGGCAGCCTTCACGGCGGGCGAATACGGCATCAGCGGCTGAGGAATATCAGGCCAGATTGCCTGGGGTGCCTTGGGATCGATCATAGTCTTCTAGGTCCCTCGAAGGTGTGGTTCAGGTGCTGTCAGGTGCCGGCCGAATCAGGCCAGCCCGCCATCGATCACCAGCGTGCGCCCGGTGATCCAGCTTGCCTCGGGAGAGGCGAGGAAGGTCACGGCGCCGGCGATATCCATCGGCTCGCCGATGCGGCCGAGCGGGGTCTGGCCGCAGATCGCAGCAAGCGCCGCATCGTCGATCCAGGCGGTCATCGCCGTGCGTGTCGCGCCCGGAGCCACCGCGTTCACACGGATCCGGCGTGCGCCCAGCTCCCTTGCGAAGCCCTGCGTCAGGCAGGCCACGGCGGCCTTGGCGGCGCAGTAGAGCGTCATGCCCGGAAGCGGCGAAACAGCGAGGTTGGAGCTGAGATTGACGATCGCCGCCCCCTTGCCCATGTGCGGCAGGCAGGCCTGGGTCACGAGCACCACGGACTTGACGTTGACGCCCAGTTCGCGGTCGATCATGCCTGCATCCATGCCCCCGATCGGGGCAGAAGTGCAGATGCCGGCGTTATTGACCAGCACACCGATGCTGCCGAACCGCTCGATCGCCTGAGCGACCATGGCGTCGACCGCACCGGCGTCGGTAACATCGGCGGCAAGCGCGAGGGCCTGCCCCCCGGCAGCCTCGATCTCGGCCGCCAGCGCGCGGGCCGCCTCGATGTTGCCGTTGGCATGGACGACCACGGGCATGCCCCGCGCGGCCAGCGCGCGTGCGATAGCTCCGCCGATGCCGCCGGACGCTCCGGTAACGATGGCCGCACCGCGGGGAAAGCTGGAATCATGGGACTGGAAAGCCATCGAAAAACCCCCGCTCATTTGATCTTTTGATATAGCTATAATACATATCCGAGACCGTCCAGATCGCAAGTGGCGACAGACGGTTCCCAAGGCCGGAGCGCGGCCTCTCCACAACCACACGATTGAGGGCAAAACTTTGAAAAACCGTGGTTTTAATGATGGTTCGCGCGATAGTGGGACTATTCGCAGTGCGGATAACGGTGCAATGCGCACCTTCATAATCGCCATTGCCTGCGGCCTGCTGGCGGCGAATCTCTACTATGCGCAGCCACTGATCTCGGCGATCGGCGCGGACCTTCAGGTGCCCGACGCGACGCTGGGGCTGATCGTGACGGTGACCCAGATCGGATACTGCATCGGCCTGCTCTTCGTGGTGCCGCTCGCCGACCGGGTGGAGAACCGGACGCTGGTGTGCGGCATGGTCGCGGTCTCGGCAGTGGCGATGGCATACGCGGGGCTGGCGCGGGGCGTGGAGCCGTTCTTCATTGCTGTCACGGTGGCGGGCCTGTCGTCGGCAGGCGCGCAGGTCCTGGTGCCGCTCGCCGCGCATCTGGCGCCGGAGGGGCGGCAGGGCCGCGTGATCGGCACGGTCATGGCCGGCCTCCTCACCGGCATCATGCTCGCCCGCCCGGTATCGAGCGCGCTTGCCGGGCTCGGCGACTGGCGGCTCGCGTTCCTCGTGCCTTCGGGATTGCTGGCAGTGCTGGCGGTGGCGCTCTGGTTCATGCTGCCCCGTCATCGGGGTGTCGGCACCGGCAGCTATGGGGCGATCCTGCGCTCGATGGCCGTGCTGCTGCGCGAGGAGCCACTGCTGCGCCGCCGGGCATTCTACCAGGCCTGCCTGTTCTGCGCCTTCAACCTGTTCTGGACCGCTGGCCCGATGATGCTTCAGCGCCGATTCGGCCTGAGCCACGAGGAAATCGCTCTGTTCGCCCTCGCCGGCGCCGGCGGCGCGCTGGCTGCCCCGATCGCCGGACGCATGGCGGACCGGGGACTGATCCGCCGTGGCACCGTCATCGCCATGTCCGCGCTGGGGCTGAGCTTCGCGCTCACGGTGCCGGCGGTCGCCATGGGTTCGGTACTGGCGCTGGCGGTACTCGCCATCCTCCTCGACGCGGGGACGCAGGGCAACCAGGTGGTCAGCCAGAATGTCGTCTATGCACTGCGCCCCCACGCACGCGGGCGCATCAACGCGATCTACATGTCGCTCATGTTCGTCGGCGGCGCACTGGGCTCGGCGATCGCGCCGCTGCTCTACGTGCGCGGAGGCTGGACCGCCTGTGCGGCTGCGGGGACGGGCATGGCGGTCGCCGCATTCCTCGCTTTCGCGACCGAGCGACGCCCAGCGCGGGTCTGACGAAAAAGCCGTCCGCGCATGTGAGCGCGGACGGCTTCAAGCTATCGGAGCGGCGCGTTCCTGCCGGTCCCGGTGAGGTTACTGGCTCAGCGGTCGGGGCGTGCCCGCGCCATTCCGCCCAGGACCTTCCACGTCCCGTCCTGCATGACCCAGGTATGCGTGACCTCGAAGCGCTCGTCGGACGGCGTGCCGTCGGCGCGCATCGTGCGGTGGGTCTTGTAATAGACCACCGCCGTATCGCCGTTGAGCGCGAGGTCGAGGAACGTCATCTCCAGATGCTCCTTTGTCTTGCCCGCCAGTTGGGCGCCGGTCGCGCGCAGCCCGTCGTTGCCCTTGGGCACTTCGTTGAAAGGCGGCCAGGCGACGTAGTTGGTGGCGGTATTGCCGAGGTAAAGCGAGAGATCACCCCGGCCGCGGCCCTCGTAGATCGCCAGTTCCTTAGCCCAGATCGCCTCCCGTGCCGCTTCCCAGCGCGCGTCGTGCCCGGCGGGCGCATTGGCCCCCGCCGCTGCGGCAGTGCCGAGCGCGAAAGCCAGCGTGATACTCGAAAGCACCTTCATGCATCCTCTCCCGGCAGCGCAGCCGCGAGTTCGCCGGCCGTCGCGAATATCGTATCCGGCTGAGCGGCCAGCCATTCGAGCAGGCTCTCGAAAGCGCCCATGCGGAACGGCAGGCCCATCACGTAGGGCGTCAGATGCAGCGGCAGCACGCGCGGCGCTCCTTCGGCTGCGAGCCAGGCGAAGGCATCCTTCATCTGCTCGACATAGCTCTCGGCGGAATGCTGCTGCACCACGATGACCTGCCGGTCGGACAGCTCGTGATTATAAGGCACTGCCACCAGCGGCCCGGACGCAGTCGTCTGGACATAGGGCAGGTCGTCGTTGACCCAGTCCAGGCAGTGGGAAAAGCCTTCTTCCACCAGCAGACGCGGCGTGTTCCAGCTTTGCTGACGCGCAATCGACATCCAGCCCGTCGGCGCCATGCCCATTGCAGCGGTGAGCGTATCGCGGGCCGAGGCGATCATCGCGCGCTCCTGCTCCTCGGGCACGGTGCTGTCGATGGTCGCGTCCATGTCGGTGGCATGGGCGACGATCTCATGCCCTGCGGCCAGAATGTCCGCGACGATCGAGGGATAGCGCTCGGCAATGGCCGCGTTGACCGCAATCGTGGCCTTCGCCCCTGCCTTCTCGAACGCGTCGAGCAGACGATAGAAGCCCACCCGCGTGCCATATTCACGCGCGGTGTAGTGGCGATAGTCGGGGTATGCGGTCTGCATGTGCCCCGGCGCACGGAACGGCGCCTCGCCCGGTACGATGGGGAACCATTCGAGGCTGACGAGCAGGCCGACCGCCATCTTCGCGCCGCCCGGCAGCGCCAGCGGCGGACGCTCGGTGATGTTGGACCAAGGGTAGAGGTCATGGTCCATGCCCTTGCGGCGCATGGGATATTCGAGATAGCCGGGATCGAGGCTCATGCCCTGTCCTCCTTGGCGTAACGGGCACAGTCGGCCTCGGCGGCCTCGTAGCCCCCGGTCGACAGGAAGTGGTCGGCGATGTCGCCGCTGCGGGTGATCCAGGCGCGGCCGTCGGCGGCGATGTGGCGCAGTACGTCCTCGAACGGGCCGATGCGGTGCGGCTGCCCGATCAGGTAGGCGTGGAGCGGGATGCACATCACGGTGCCGCCTTCTTCCGCCAGCCTGTCGTATTGCCGGATCAGCGTGTCGGCATATTCGCGCGGGCTCATGTTGTAGACGAAGAAGCCGTAGTGATCATTCACTTCCAGGCTGTAGGGCATCGAGATCAGCTTGCCGCCGCTCACTTCGACAGGGTTCGGCCGGTCGTCGTGGTAGAGGTCGCAAGTGTAGCTGAGGCCGTATTCGGCAATCAGGTCGAGCGTGCGCGGCGTGTGGGTGAGCGCGGGAGCGAGCCAGCCCTTGATCGTCTGGCCGGTCGCCTCGCGCACGGTGCGGATCGAATCCTCGATGATCGCGCGCTCCTGCGCCTCGTCCATGCCGTAAGAATAGCGGGTGTTGTAAATGCCGTGGCTGAAGAATTCCCAGCCCCGCGCGTTCGCGTCCGCCACGATTTCCGGCATGTGCTGGCACATCGACACCGACAGGCTGACCGAGCCGGGGAAGCCGTGCTTGCTCATCATTTCGGCCATGCGCCAGTGCGCGACGCGGTTGCCGTAGTCGCGGTGGCCGTAACCGACGACATCGGGATGGGCGCGCGGCCAGGACTTGCGGTGCGGGTTGGCTGGCGGATCGATCTCGTAGAACTCGAGGTTGGGCGAAACCCAGACCGCGACTTTCTTGCCGTCCGGCCATTCGATCGCCGGACGATCACGCCACGGGCGGAACCCGTAGAGGCCGGGGTCGCGTTCGCCCTCTCTCATGCGCCTTGTCCCCCCCGCGTTCCGAACCAGTCCACCACGTCCTGCACCGGCACCACATCGGCGTACTTGAGCTGAAGGTCGGTGAGGTTGGCGAAGTGGTAGCTTTCGTGCTTGTCCGCGCAGGTCTCGATCGGGACGATCGTGCGATAGCCCCGGCTCAGGCTTTCCACCGCCGTGGCGCGGATGCAACCGGAAGTCGAACCGCCGGTGATCACCAGCGTGTCGATCTTGTGCCAGATCAGCAGGCTCTGCAGCGGCGTCTCGAAGAACGCGGACGGCATGCGCTTGGTATAGATCGCATCAACCGAGGCATCGATCTCGCAGCGTTCATCGAATTCGTGGCGATCGCTGTCTACCTTGATGTTCTGGAGCGAATCCGGGGTGTTGGTGCGCGTGCCCCAGATGCCGGCGTCAGCGGCGCTGTCCATGTAGGCGACGTGGGTCCAGATCACCGGCATCCCCGCATCGCGGGCCAGCTTCGAGATCGTGTTGGTATGCTCGATCTGGCGCGGGTCGGTCTCGTACGCGGTCTTGTAGCGGTCGATCCGGGTGTAGGCATTCTGGAAGTCGACATTGACGATCGCCAGCCGCTCGCCAAAGCCAAACTTCGCGCGGGCGGGGTTCGCCATCACGTCCTCGAAGATCTGACGCGCAGTCTTGTCCTCGCGCACCATGCGGGTGCCCACAATGGTTTCGGCAATGCTCATGCGAATGTCCTCACGTTCTCGGGAGATTGTCTGGCCGGGCTCCAGCCTTTCGGCACGCCGGCGTCTGCGACGAAACCGTAAAGCGGCTCGCCCGGAAGCGCGGCTGCGACCACGCGGCGCGATTCCTTCAGGCGGTCGATGTCGATGCCGGTACGGCAGCCCATCGCCTCCAGCATGAAGACGAGGTCTTCGGTGACGATGTTGCCGCTCGCGCCCGGTGCGAACGGGCAGCCGCCGAGGCCGCCGATCGAGGCGTCGAACGTGGTGATCCCCGCTTCCAGCCCGGCCAGCACATTGGCAAGGCCGAGGCCGCGCGTGTTGTGCAGGTGCAGGCCGGTGACGGCACCGTCGCCCACTTCGCCGCGCACCATCTTCACGAGGCGCCGAACCTCGCCGGGCGTGGCGTATCCGGTGGTGTCCGAAAGACCGACCTCGTCGCAGCCCGCCGCCATCAGTTCCGAGGCGAGGCGCAGGATCGTCGCGTCCGGGATGGCGCCCTCCAGCGTGCAGCCGAACACGGTGGAAAGGCTGCCCTCGAAGTGCGGGCGGCGTTCGGGCGGGATCTGCGAGAGCATCCCGCTGATCGCGCGCACTTCCTCCAGCACCTGCTCATGCGTCTTGCGCAAGTTGGCGAGGCTGTGCGTTTCGGAAACGGAGAGCGGCAGCGTCAGCTTGTGTACCCCCGCAGCCAGCGCGTCCGCAGCGCCGCGCCGGTTTGGCACCAGCACCGCCAACGTCACCCCTTCGTGACGGCGGGTATGCGCGACGATCTCGGCGGTGTCCGCCAACTGCGGGATCAATTTGGCGGGAACGAAGCTGCCGACCTCGATTTCCTTGACCCCGGCGGCGACCAGTTCGTCTATCCAGACCTTCTTGGCCTCGGTCGGCATGACCCGCTTGACGTTCTGAAGCCCGTCGCGTGGCCCCACTTCGCTAACCAGAATGTCCATCAGAACTGACCTTCATGCATCGCCCCGCCATGGCGGGCGTGAATATTTGTTCTAGATGTATAGCAATTAAGTTCCGATGCAAGCGCTCTGCCCGGCGCAGTGATCGCCTGACGGATAGACGGAACGGTTCAGCCGAACGTCGGCGAGAACTGCCCCTGCTCGTGCATGTCGAGCGTGATCCGGTAGCGATCCGCGCGGTAGTAGGCATTGGTCACCAGCACGGTGAGCCCGCTCACATCCTCGACCAGACGCTCGACATGGAGCACCGCCGCGCGCGGTTCGCACTGGAGTTGCTCGGCCATGTCGAGATCGGCCACCATCGCCTCGATGGTCTGCACGGCGCCGCCGATCTTCACCCCCGCCTCGCGCAGCAGCGAAAGGATCGGGCGCTCGGTCAGCCGCTCGGGCGTCACCGACACGCCGAGGCCAGCGCGCATGTGGCTGACGATCAGGCCCAGCGGCCCGTTGCTGGTGGAGCGCAGGCGTACCGCGCGGATCGCCGGCTCACCCTCGACCAGTCCGAGCTTCTGCGCGATGGCATCGACGGCAGGCTCCGTGGTTACTTCAAGCACTTTGACCGCGGTGTTCTGCCCGAAGGCGATCAGCGATTCGACCGCTTGGTCGATGTTCGCCTCGATCGGCTTGTTGGCCGTGCGGAAGATTACGTGCGTGCCCAGCCGGCGGCGCCGCGCGACGAAGCCGCCAGTCGCCAGTTCGTCCAGCGCGCGGCGCGCGGTGATGCGCGAAACCTCGTAGTTTTCAGCTAGCTCCATCTCGGTCGGAACCGCGGAGCCGAAGGGCCGGTCGCCGCGCGTGATCTCGTCGCGCAGGGTCAGGTAGATCTGGTGATAGAGCGGGATCGCCGCATCCCGCGCGAGCTGCCCCTGCGCTCCAATCCGCGCAATGGAGGCCACCCGTTTCACTGCCGTCATCCCGATTTCCCCAATTCTGTTCTCCTACCTAGCGCGCCCAATGCCCTTTGGCCAATAGCCGTGCCCCTCTGTCCGCCGTGCGATCAGTCGCGCGATAGGCAGGCGACGACGCCCGCCCTTTGCTTGCTAGATCACCCTCAATTGTATTATCCATATAGCAATTTCATCGCTATGACATACGACGTGGTAGGGGCAGCAGATTGAGCGCAACACAGGAAAACGAAGGCGCGGGCCCGGCACCGCTGGCGGGAATCACCGTCGTCGAGTTCTCCCACATGGTGATGGGGCCCTCGGTCGGCGTGATCCTGGGGGACCTGGGCGCCGACGTAATCAAGGTGGAACCGCCTGAAGGCGACCGCACGCGCACGTTGCTGGGATCGGGATCGGGGTACTTCCCGATGTTCAATCGCAACAAGCGCAGCATCTGCCTCGACCTCAAGAACCCCGATGACCTTCGGCACGCACGGGCCCTCTGCGCCGATGCCGACGTGGTGATCGAGAACTTCCGCCCCGGCACGCTGGCCCGCCTCGGCCTTGGCTACGAGGCGCTTTCGCAGGACAATGCGGGGCTGATCTACTGCTCGGCTAAGGGATTCCTGAAAGGCCCTTACGAGGAGCGCACCGCGCTTGACGAAGTGACGCAGATGATGGGCGGCCTCGCCTACATGACCGGCCCTCCGGGACGCCCGCTGCGCGCGGGGTCCTCGGTTATCGACATCACCGGCGGCATGTTCGGGGTGATCGGCATTCTCGCCGCGCTCGAACAGCGCCACCGCACCGGACGCGGCGCCGAGATCAAGTGCAGCCTCTACGAGACCACCGCGTTTCTCGTCGGCCAGCACATCGCGCAGAAGGCCGTCACCGGCGCTGCCGCCCAGCCGATGCCGGTGCGCATCTCCGCCTGGGCGATCTACGATGTGTTCGAGACCGCCAGCGAGGGCGAACAGCTGTTCGTCGGCGTCGTCAGCGACGGGCAGTGGAAGACCTTCTGCGCCGACTTTGGCCTCACCCAACTGGCTTCCCGCACGCAGTGGGAGACCAACAACGAACGCGTGAAGGCGCGCGACGAGATCATGCCGATCGTCTCGGCCCTGTTCCGCTCGATGCCGCGCGAGGAACTGGTGGCGAAGCTGGAGAAGAGTGGCCTGCCTTTCGCGCCTATCGTCCGGCCGGATGAGCTTGTCGACGACGAGCACCTCAACGCCGGTGGGGGCCTGCTCGACGTGACGCTGGCGGACGGCACCGTCGCCCGCCTGCCCGCGCTGCCGCTCGAGATCGACGGCATGCGCCCCGGCCTGTTCCGCGACCTGCCCCGCCCGGACGAGCACGGCCCCGAACTGCGCGAACGCCTCGCGGCGGCCGGAAACTGATCCGCATGGCGCGCACACTTTTCGACAAGCTCTGGGACGCACACCTGGTGCGTAACCTGTCCAGCGGCGAAGATGGGGACGGCGGCACCGGCCTCATCGCGATCGACCGCATCCTGCTGCATGAGCGGACCGGCGGCATCGCTCTCAAGGCGCTGGAGGAAAGCGGACGCGATGTGCGCGACCCTAGCCGCGTATTCGTGACCATGGACCATGTGGTCGACACCCTGCCAGGGCGCGGCGACCGTACGATCATGCCCACCGGCACCGATTTCATCCTGGCCACGCGCGAGGCCGCAACGCGCGCCGGCGCGACGCTGTTCGACATCGGCGACCCGCGCCAGGGCATCGTCCACGTGATCTCGCCTGAGAACGCCATCGTCCTGCCCGGCCTCACGCTGGTCTGCCCGGACAGCCATACCTGCACGCAGGGCGCCCTCGGTGCGCTGGCCTGGGGTATCGGCTCCAGCGAGGCGGAGCACGCGCTCGCCACCGGCACGCTGCGCGTGAACCGGCCGAAGCAGATGCGCGTCACCATTTCCGGCGATCTGGCCGAGGGAGTAACTGCGAAGGATCTCGCGCTGTACGTCGTCGCCCGGCTGGGGTCGGGCGGGGGCCGCGCGCATGTCATCGAATACGCTGGCTCCACCATCGAGGCCCTGCCGATCGAAGCGCGCATGACGCTGTGCAACATGGCCACCGAATTGGCCGCCTTCACCGCCGTCATCGCTCCCGACGCCTCCACCGCCGCGTGGCTGGAGGGGCGCACGTACGCCCCGCGCGGCGAGGACTGGCAGGCCGCGCTCGCCGCCTGGGCCCAGCTTTCGACCGACGCCGACGCGGTGTTCGACCGCGAAGTCGCCATCGACGCCGCGGATGTCGCGCCGATGGTCAGCTGGGGCACCGCGCCGCAGCAGTCCGCGCCGCTCGCTGGCCGCGTGCCGAGACTGGCCGAGCCCGCCGCCGATGCTGCCCCGACCACGCCCGAGGCGCACGGGCGCGCGCTTGTCTACATGGACCTTGCCGAAGACACCGCCTTGCTCGGTCTTGCGATCGACGCCGCTTTCATCGGTTCCTGCACCAACGCCCGCCTTCCTGACCTGCGCGCGGCTGCGGGCATCCTTGCCGGGCGCAAGGTCGCCGCAGGAGTACGCGCCATCTGCGTGCCCGGCTCCACCCGCGTCAAGGCCGAGGCCGAGGCGGAGGGGCTCGACAAGGTGTTCCTCGCCGCCGGGTTCGAATGGCGCGAGGCGGGCTGCTCGATGTGCTTCTTCTCCGGCGGCGAGAGCTTCGGCGAGGAGGAACGCGTCATCAGCACCACCAACCGCAACTTCGAAAGCCGGCAGGGCCCGCGCACGCGCACCCACCTTGCCTCTCCCGCCACGGTCGCGGCATCGGCGATCGCCGGCCGGATCGCCGACCCGCGCAAACTGGAGGCGCTGTGATGGAACCCTTCCTCACCCTCACTTCCATCGCCGCGCCGCTGATCCGCGACAATGTCGATACCGATGCCATCATCCCCTCGCGCGAGATGAAGTCGGTGTCCAAGCGCGGCCTCTCTGCCGGGCTGTTCGCGGGCTGGCGCTACACCGACGTCGATGCCCGCGTGCCGAACCCGGAATTCGTGCTCAACCGGCCTGAATACGCAGGTGCCCGGATCCTGCTGGGCGGCGCCAACTTCGGCAGCGGATCGAGCCGCGAACACGCCGTCTGGGCGCTTGCCGAATACGGCTTCCGCGCGGTGATCGCGGCAGGGTTCAGCCCGATCTTCCGCGGCAACTGCATCCGCAACGGCGTCCTGCCGATCGTCCTGGACCCCCGGCCGTTCAATGAACCCGGCCACCAGATCGAGATCGATCTGCCCGCCCAGGAAATCCGTGCAGCCGGCCAGACCTGGCCGTTCGACATCGACGAGGAAGCGAAACTGATGCTGACCGAGGGTCTTGACCCGATCGCCCTGACGCTGCTCGACGGGCCCATGATCGACGCTCACGAAAGCGCAGACCGCCAATCCCGGCCTTGGGCCTGGTCGGTACTTTCCCAAGGAGAACCCGCATGACCGAGACAATGCACGTTCCTGTCGTGGTGATCGGCGCAGGCGCCACGGGCCTCTGCGCCGCGCTGGCCGCTTGCGACGCCGGTGTCGAAGTGCTGGTGATCGAACGCGATGTGACCCCGCTAGGCTCCACCGCGATGTCCACCGGGCTGATCCCCGCCGCAGGCACGCCCGAGCAGGCCGCGCAGGGACTGGTCGATTCGCCCGAACTCTTCGCCGAGGACATCACCCGCAAGACCAAGGGCCATGCCGACCCAGCGATGGCGCTCAACCTCGCGCGGCACTCGGCCGAAACGATCGCGTGGATGCGGAGCAACCACTCCATCCCGCTCGACCTGCTGGACGGCTTCACGTACCCCGGCCACAGCGCGCGGCGCATGTACGGCACGCCCAAGCGCTCCGGCGGCGAACTCATGGGCTGCCTGCAGAGCGCGGCGGAGGATGCAGGCGCCATGCTGCTGACCGACGCCGCCGTCACCGAGCTGGTCGCCGATGATACCGGCCGCGTCACGCTGGTACGCTTCTCGCGCCCCGACGGCAGTGTCGAGGACGTTTCCTGCGACGCGCTCATCCTCGCCTGCTCGGGCTTCGCAGGCGATGCGGCGCTGGTCGCCCGGCACATTCCCGAAATGGCCGAGGCCACCTTCCACGGCCACCCAGGCAACAAGGGCGACGCGCTGCGCTGGGGCGAACAGCTGGGTGCCGCCACCGCGGACCTCACCGGCTATCAGGGCCACGGCGGACTGGCGCACGGCTACGGTATTCCGATCCTCTGGCCGCTGATCATGCAAGGCGGCTTCCAGGTGAACTTGGATGGCAGGCGCTTCAGCAACGAGGCCGCCGGCTATTCCGAGCAGGCCGCCAAGGTCAACGCGCAGGCGGGCCACGTCGCATGGTCGATCTTCGACGCGCGGCTCCATGCCCTGATGTGCGAGTTCGAGGACTACCGCGATGCCCTGTCCGCGCAAGCGATCGTGACGGCGGACGACCTCGATGCGCTGGCCTTCGCAATTCGGCTCCCGCCCGAGGCGCTGGCCGAAACCGTCATGCAGGTCGCCGCGCTCACCCGCGGAGAAGGCGAGGACGCGTTCGGGCGCGACTTCACCGGCAAGCCGGAACTGGCAGGGCCATGGTATGCCGCGAAGGTCACCGGCGCGCTGTTCCACACCCAGGGCGGACTTGTGGTCGACGACGAGGCGCGCGTATTGCGCAAGGACGGGAGCGCCCTGCCCAACGTCTTTGCAGGCGGCGGCGCGGCGCGCGGCATCTCGGGAGACGGCTCCTATGGCTACCTTGCCGGCAACGGACTGCTGACGGCCACCACCTTGGGCAAGATCGCGGGCCGCAGCGCGGCGGCATTGGTCACGCGCGGATGATTTGACCGCTCTGCGAACAATCGCTTGTTCCGGGCCCTGCATATGTACTACATTGCAGACAAATGGGCAGCAGGCTCATCGGGATTCGCAAAGCAAGGGTACGCTAGGTCATGGCTTCACGCGCGATCATTCCTCTCGGCAAGAACAAGACCCCGCCCGCCAACGACTTCGATGGCGAAGGCGAAGACAGCGCCGCCGGGCGCGGCATTCCGATCAGGGCTATCAGCCGCGCGATCAGCGTGCTGCAGGCAATCAACCGGGCCGGCTCGCTGAACATGATGGACATCGCGCAGGCCTCGCAGGTGCCCTACCCTACCGCCTGCCGGATCGTTCAGACGCTGCTCCACGAAGGGCTGATCGAGCGTGAGGAAACGCGCAAGCACTATCGCCCGACGCCGCTGGTGCGCACGCTGTCGCAGGGTTTCGAGGGGCATGGCGAAATTGTCCACGTCGCCCGCCCGCACATCTCTGCGCTCACGCGGGAGATCGGCTGGCCGATCTCGCTGTCCACGCACGTCGGCAGTTCGATGGTGCTGCGCGATTCGACGCACGCGCTGACCTCACTCTGCTTCAATGAATATCACCCCGGCTATGCGATGCCGATCCTCGACTGCGCCGCCGGGCTCGTCCACCTTGCATTCTGCACCGAGGATGCGCGCGAGACGGTGATCGGCAGTCTCTCGCGCTTCGGCGACGACGAGATCCGTCATGTGCTCGGCGTGCTGCGCGAAGGCGCGCTGCTCGACGGTATCCGCACCAGTGGCTACGCCGCGCGCGGCTATAACCGCTTCACGCTCAATCCGGGCAAGACATCGTCGATCGCAGTCCCGATCCTGAGCGGAAACCAGGTGCACGGATGCCTGACAGTGGCCTTCTTCTCGACCGCGCTGGAGATTCGCGAGGCAGTGCGCGAACTGGCCCCGCGCCTGAAAGCCTGCGCAAGCGATATCGCCAGCCAGCTGGGCAGCGGTCCGGTCGGCTGACGGGCAGGCCCGAAGCGCTGCTCGCAGGTCATACGTTATGCGCATGGCCTGCGATGGTATCCGGTTTCGAGAATCGCGGGCGCACCACGCGAAATCTATCAAATCACTGATTTAACACGATTTAGTCACAAACCTCGGGGTCATGCCCCTTACACCGGCCCTTTTGCACTATTGTTGCGACAATATACCAATTCAGTTAGCCTCCCCTCTCGTACTCTTAAGTGGGGACTGGACCGATGGCTACGCGCGCATTCATTCCGTTGGACGAGGATCACGCCCCGGAGGCCGAGAGCGATACCGAGCGCGGCATTCCGATCCGCTCTGTCACCCGCGCAGTGGCGGTGCTCAAGGCGATCAACCGCAACGGCTCGCTGAGCATGATGCAGGTCGCGCAGGCATCCAACGTGCCTTACCCGACCGCCTGCCGCATCGTGCAGACGCTGATCCACGAAGGGCTCGTCGAGCGCGAGCCGCAGCGCAAGTTCTACCGCCCCACGGCGCTCGTCCAGACCCTTTCGCATGGCTACCAGGGTGACAGTGCTCTGGTCGACATCGCGCGCCCGCACATCACCGCGCTGACCGAGCGGATCGGCTGGCCGGTGACCCTGACCAATCAGGTCGGCGGCACGATGGTCCTGCGCGATTCCACCCATTCGCTGACCACGCTGACCTTTAATCAGTACCACCCGGGCTATTCGATCCCGATCCTCGCCTGCGCTGCGGGCCTCGTCCACCTAGCTTTCTGCCCCGATGAGGAGCGCGACAAGACGCTCGGTATGCTGGAGCGCTTCGGCGACAAGGACACCCAGCACATGCTGCAACTTGCCCGCGACGGCGGGCTGCTCGCCACCGTGCGCGCCAGCGGCTACGCCGCGCGCGGGTACAACCGCTTCACCCGCAATCCCGGCAAGACCTCGTCGATCGCGGTGCCGGTCATGGTGGAGGGCAAGATCGAAAGTGCGCTCACCGTTGCGTTCTTCGCCGCGACGATCGAGGTCCGCAAGGCCGTGCGCGAGCTGCTCGAACCGCTGCGGGAATGCGCCGCCGCGATCGGCCGCGATATGGCCCGTTCGCGCAGCGATGCCTGGGCCGCGTCCATCCGGCCGCCGCTGCGTCAAGTCTGATGCCGCGCACAAAACGCCGGAAGCGCAGCATGGTCGCCGTGGGACTGCTTGCTGCGGCGGCTGCGGGTTGCATCGGCTTCGTCGCCGCCGCGCGCGCCGGATGGCTTTCGCGGGACGACGCCGCAGTCCTTGCCCACCGCGAAACGCCCGGCTCGCGGTTCCTGACCGTGAAGGGCGTGCGGATCCACTACCTGGACGAGGGAGCAGGCCCGCCGGTGCTGCTGCTCCACGGATCGTACCTCGACGTCCACGCCTACGACGCCTGGGCGCGCGTACTTGCCCGCGATCACCGCGTCGTCCGGCTTGACCGCCCGGCATTCGGCCTGACCGGCCACGACCCGCACTCCGCCGCAGGCTACGAACGCGAGGCCGAAGTTGTCTCCGCCTTTGCCGATGTGCTAGGGATCAGGGGCGCGGTGCTGGTCGGCGCGTCGAGCGGGGGAACCACCGCCGCGCGCATTGCCGCCCGCCGTCCCGACCTCGTCTCGCGGCTGGTGCTCATCAACTTCCCGCTCGCCCGGCGCTATATCAAGCCCGAGCGCGCCTATGCACTCTCGATCTGGCTGCGCGACGAAGTGCTGCTCAACTACCAGCCCGCATGGCTGACGCGTTGGATGCTCAACCAGAACCTGACCGACAACGCTGCCGCCTCGCCCGAGATGGTGGCCCGGCTGACGGACGAAGCCAACCGGCCGGGCGTTCTGGAAGACCGGCGCCGGCTGGAAGCGGGCGCACACGGCTATACGCAAGCCGAGCGCGAAGCCGACCTTGCCGCCATCCACATGCCCTCGCTGCTGATTTGGGGCCGCGACAATCCGCTGCTGACCGTCAAAAGCGGGCAGGACGCCTTCGCCAGGGTGGGGGCCGCGCAGAAGCGCATGGCAGTGATCGACCACGCCTCGCACATGGTGCCCGTCGAAAAGTCGGCCGAAAGCCTGGCGCTGGTCAGGCAGTTTCTCAGCGAGACCGCAGCGCACTGACACCCTCGTTGCCGGCGTAGAGAAACCCGGAGCGGCTGGACGCCGCTCCGGGTTTCTCTTTGCGCCCACGATACCGGGTGACGTGCGTGATTGCCCGAAGGAACGGGCGGGGATCGCTCCCCGCCCGCCGGATCAGAAGTCGATGCTGGCCCGCACGCCCACGGTCCGGGGATCGGCCAGCGAGACGACGATCCCGCTGACGCTCCGGCTGGTGCCGGTGGCGCCGTATTCGTTGTAGCCCACCCGCGCGAGGCTGCTGGGGGTGCGGTTGTCGAACAGGTTGGTGGCGAAGGCCTCGAGCCGGATCTTGTCGAGCTTCGCGCCTACGCGCAGGTTCACCTTCACGTTCTGCGGGATGTAGGCGAGGTTCGCTTCGGTCGCATAGATGCGGTCGGTGTAGATAGCGTCCATCCGCACGAAGGGCGAGAGATGCTCGGTATAGGCATGCTCCCAGCTGATGCCCAGGCTGCCCGACTTCTCCGGGTAGTAGGGCAGCTGCGTGCCCACCGGACTGCCATTGCCGGTGATCGCCAGCGCATCGGCGCTGTAGGTCCGCTTGATGTCGGTACGCGCGTAGCTGAACGTGCCCTCGACGGTCCAGTCGGGGTGGGGGATGTACAGCAGTTCCAGCTCGACGCCGGAGAGGTCGACCTTGCCCGAGGGCGCGGTGACCTGGATCTGGCTCAGCACGCCCGAGGCCTGCGCGGCTTCGTTCGCATAGTACAGGATGGTGCTGGGAATGTGGCGGTTCTTCCACTGCCCGTAGTAGGCGGAGGCCAGCACCCGCAGCTTGTGGTCGATCAGCCAGCCCTTGTAGCCCACCTCGTACATGTACAGCTTGTCCTCGGGGACAGTGCCGGTCACGCTGGCCTGCTGGTCGATCTGCGCCTGTACGTAAGGCGACTGCGAATAGTACGAGGAGTTGAACTCACCCGGCCGGTTGCCCACCGAGAACGAGCCGTAGACCATGCTGCCCGGCGCCACTTCGTACTGCAGGATCGCGCGCGGCGTGAACGAGCGGAAGGTGTTCTCGAAGGTCGGGTTCGTGCCCGCGAAGGTCTTTTGGTACTGTTTGTCCCACTGGTAGCGCGCCTCGCCCGAGAAGGTGAGGCTATCGGTGATGTCCCAGTTGACCGAGCCGAACAGGCCGATCGTCTCGGTGTTGTTGAGCAGGCGCGGGGTGACTATGCCGTATCCCGCGCCGGTATAGGACGTGGTGATAACGTCGTAATCCTGGTTCAGGTAGTTGGCCCCGATCGTCGCCCAGATCGGCCGGCTCTTGGGCGTGGAGACGCGCACTTCGCCGTAGTAGCTTTCATCGCGCGGCCCGCCCTGAATCAGGTTGTAGGCGTAAGGCAGGTTCGCCGCGCCGATGCTGGGGATGTCGCGGGTATCGGCGCCGAACAGGGTCTGCAGGAAATTCCACTTGTTGACGTCATAGGACCCCAGCGCGCTGACGTTCCATTCGCCGATGTCCCAGTCCATGCTCAGGCGCGCCTGCGCGGCCTCGCGGTGCAGGCCCAGGTGGTCGATGAAGCCGGGACCGAACGAAGTCTGCCCGCCCTGAAGCGCGGCGTAGGCGGTCGGGTTCAGGTCCTGGATCCAGGTCACCGTATCCTTGGGGTAGCCGGTCAGCTTGCCGCAGGTGTAATTGAGCGAGCCCGCCGGTGCCGCGCCGCCGTTGCAGTTCCAGGTCGACTGGTTGTAGCGCCCGTTCGCGGGCAGCCCGTCGTCGTCCTCCCAGTACACGCCGAAGGCGCGGAAGTGCAGGTCGGGCGTGGGATCGAAGCGCAGGCTGCCGCTGATCGACTTGGTGCCGCGCTCGCCCAGCCGCTCGCCGGGGTAGTTCACGTCCTTGTAGGCGCCATCGGTGTGGTAGATGTGGCCGCCCAGCCGGAACGCCAGCACGTCGTCGATGATCGGCCCCTCGACGCTCGCCTTGGCGTCGTAGGTGTTGAAGCTGGCATAGCTGACGTCGAGGTCGCCGCCCCAGTCGTAGGCGGGCGGACGGGTGACGAGGTTGATCGCACCCGCGAACGTCGCGCGGCCGAAGAAGGCGCTTTGCGGGCCCTTGACCACTTCGATGCGGTCGATGTTGCTGACACCCTCGAAGTTGCCGCCCGGAACCGGCGCGCCGTCGACGAACAGCGTCACGCTCTGGCGCGACGACGAGGCGCTGCCGGGGACGACGCCGCGGATGATGTACTGCTTGTAGCCGCGGTCGTTGCGGCCGACCGACTGGTTCTGGTTGCGCAGTCCCGGCGTGAACGAGGCGACGTCGCTCATGTCCTTGACGTCGCGCGCCTGAAGCGCATCGGCGGTCAGCGCGGTGATCGAGACCGGAACATCGGTGATGCTCTCGTTGGTCTTGCGCGCGGTGACGACGATGTCGCCAACCGGCGATGCCTTGTCGTCGGCCCGTGCATCCGGGGCCTGTGCATCCTGGGCCTGCGCGGTTCCGAGCGGAAAGAGCAGCGCACTGGTCATGAGCAGCGCGGCGCGCGAAAGCTTCGTGGATCTTCTCATTCGTTTGGCCCCCCTTGGCTGAAGACGCTGCGCCGACCCGCCAGGGCGGCCGCGGCGGGCGACTTTCGGCCCGCAGTCATGGTTGCAGCGGACAGGAACCTCGCCCGCGGGGGCACCTCAGGCCAGACCGCAATGCGGCCTGACCACGTGTCGATCAATGTCGTGCCGGACCGGGCCGGACGCCCTACGGAAATACGTGTTAAAACATTGAAGTATTAGACATTTATCGTTTTTAGCCGGCATTTCGCAAATCGGACTCATACGCATCGTGTATGGGTAAGGTGGCACTTCGCGCTTGCCTTGCCGGGGTTGCCGTGGTCCCCGAAAGCTGGATGCGCTCGTCCGCGATCGACGCGCAAAAGGACGCGCCCGCCGTCGCCGGTAGGCACGTCCTCAATTTTCAGTACAGTCAATGTGCGGTTAGGAGCCGTTCGGATCACCCTCCGAACAGGTTCAGGCCACCCTCGGACCGGGCTCAGTCACCCAGCAACCGGGCGTGACGCTCCATCCCGGAGCGGATCTGCGACGCGAACCATCCCAGCCCGCGAAACCGCAGGGATGCGCGGCCCACCGAGTTGACGTTGTGCGCGATGCCGGCCGCGAGCTGGAACGTCTTCACGAAGACGAAGAAGTCGAGCAAGGCGAATTCATCCTCGGTCATCGGCCGGATTTCGTTGTAGCCGCGCACGAAGGCCTCGCCCAATTCCGGCGCGAACCCGTAGAAATCGCTTCCGAAAACGTAGTTCGCGATGTCCTTGAGCAGGTAGCCGGTGCCGCATCCGTCGAAATCCAGGATGGTGATCCGCCCGTCATCGGCGACATGGGCGTTGCTCGGGTGAAGGTCGCCGTGGCAGGCACCCGTGGGCAGGTCGTAGCGGTCGAAGCCGTCGATCACCGCCTGCACCCTGGGCGCGAAAAGGGCGTAATCCTGCGCCTCTCCGGGCCGGTCGGCGACCAGATCCAGAAGGTCCGGCAGGTCGCGCATCAGGTGACCCCGGCTGAGGTCCACATCGTGCGCGGGCACGTACTCGCGACCCAGGACATGCATCCGCGCCAGCAGCCGGCCCACTTCCGCGGCGGTTTCCGGCGTATGCGCATCGAACACCTTGACGCCCGGCGCCCATTCGTAAAGCGCCACGGCGCGCAGGGCCTCGGGTGCATCCAGCGTGAAGTACCAGCTGCCGTCCCGCAGATGCAGCGGGAACGATGCCGGAAACTCGCGTGATTTGAGGAAGTTGAGAAACGACAGCTCGTTCTCTACTTCGTCCAGCCCACGCCATGTCCCGCGCCAGACCCGCAGCGCCCAGCGCTGGTCACCGGCCGTCACCACATAGACGTCGTTCATGCCGCGGAACAGCAGCGAGGCACGCACGCCTTCGGGCAGGTCGTAGCGCGCCGCAACCTCGCGGGAGAGCGCATGGGCATCGAGCACGGAGTGCGCGACAAGGCCGTGCGCGGCCGTTTCGGGGCGTTCCTGGGTCGTTGTCAGCATGGAATCTGTTCTCCGGTAGGCAGTGCGGCGGCGCAGGCGGCAAGGAAGGCGGCGACGCTTGCAGCGTAGCCTTCCAGCCCCCCTGTCGGCGCCGCGACCCGGCCATCGCGCATGGCAGCGGCGATGTCGGCGGCGGCGGCGTTGAGCTTGGGCGGCCCCCACTCCGGCTGCATCAGCAGGGCCGGAGCCCGTACCAGCGCGGCGCGGGCATAGGTGCGGTAGCCGAAAGCCGCCAGATAGGGGATGTGATAGGTGTCCAGCGCCTTGAGGATATCCAGCGCGCCTTCGTGCAGAACCTCGGGCGGGGGTACGTCCTTTGCCAGCCGGAACGCGGCCTCGCGGCGGAAATAGGGGGCGAACAGGTGCTGGTCGCGCACGAAGTGAAAGCCCCAGACCATCTGGCGGCCGTATTCGTCCGGCTCGACGCGCGGCACGTAGCTCTCGGTATAGAGCGCCTGCGTCGCATCGTCGTATTCGGTGATACCGCTCATGACGAGCGCGCCGACACGGTCGGGCCGCGACACCGCGATCTCGCAGGCGATCCGCGCCCCGGTGTGCGATCCGTAGAGGTCGAAAGCGCCCAGGCCCAGCGCATCGGCCATGCGGACCGTGCTGCCCGCGAAGTAGGCGATATCGGCGTCTGCATGGGCCGGACGGGCGGAATCGCCGTTGCCGAGCGTATCGGGCGCCAGGATCGCGCCCTCGTGCCCTGCGCCCCGCAGCGCCGCCATCAGCGGCTCGAGACTGCGCGAGGACGCAGGCGAGAGATGCAGCATCACCAGCGGCCGCGCGCCTTGCGCTCCCGGCAGCGCGGGCAGGCTGCGATAGTGCACCTGCCCCTCGGCGATGCGTACGAAGCCGCGATCGATCTGCGCGTTCACTTGCGCGCGGAGATCATGAACCAGGACCGGAACGGCCCCGAGGATTCCGCAGAGAACCCGCCGGTCGCCCGCCGCGAAGGCGTGGGCGCGGCCAGCTGGTATCCGATCGTCGATTCCGCAAAGCCCGCATCTCGCGCGACTTGTGCGAAGTCCATGTTCTGCATGCCACGCCAGAAGGGCTCATTGTTGTAGAGTGCCTCGAAATCGCCCTGGATATTGCCCCATACGCCGAGTTCGTCGGTGCGACCGGGCACTTCGTTATGGATCATCACTCCGCCTGGCCGCAGCAGGCGATGGCATTCGCGGAAGATGTTGCGCGCGGCTGCGTTCGAGGTCTCGTGCAGCAGGACACAGGAGTAGACGACGTCGAAGCTCTCGTCCTCGAACGGGGTCTTCTCGGCGTCAGCCTGAACGAAATGGACCCGCTCGCCAAGGTGCTCTGCGCGCGCATGGGCATAACGCAGCATCGCACCGCCCACGTCCACTGCGACGACTTCCGCATCGGGGAAGTGGCTCGCCACCGCGACCGTGCTGGCCCCGACCGCGCAGCCGAGGTCGAGGATGCGCTTGGGTTTGAGATCGGGATAGACTTCCCAGAGATGCTGCACCGTGGTGTGGCCGCGCACGTCGTTCATGAGGCCGCCATTGCGGCCCAGCATATACACCGCGCCGCCCCGGTCGATCAGCGCGCCCTGGCGCACGTCGCCCTGGCCCTGATCGTGGTGATAGCCGCCCGGCATCAGGTGCACGTCGAGCGCGGCGATATAAGGCGGCGGGGTGAAGTCGGGGTCCAGCGTCACCGAACCCTTGGGCTCGGCGATGCGCGCGCGCGCCTGGAGGTCGTCGATCTGGCGGTCGATCGAGCGGCCGACCGCGTCCCACATCATTTCCTGCGAAAGGCGCCGGTAGGCGATCCAGCTGCGGAATACCTCGGTGTCCATGAGCTGGCGGCGGACCTCGGCCATGCGTTCGGAGCCCGAGACCTCGGCGACGTTTTCCGCCACGCCGCGCATCTGCGCGCCGACACCCTCGCCCAGCCAGACTTTGAAGTCACGGACGAAGAGCTGCTCGACATGCTCGTCGTGCGTCGTTTCGGGCATCATCGGATGGCTCATGACAACTGCTCCTTTTCGAGGATGGCATCGGCGGCCCGGGTCCGGTCCGCCTGTTCGGCATTTTCACGCGTCTGTTCAAGGGCACGCCCGGCATCGGCCTTGAACGGGTGCATGACCACCTCGATCAGCCGCTTGCGGGTCGCGTTGCGCTCGGCCTCGGCGGAACCTTCGGCGCGGTAGGCGTCGAGGGCGCCGCGATCCAGCCAGCCCGCCGCCTCGCCCATGCGCTCGACCGTGTCGAGACGCTCGCGCGTGATCGCCAACTCCTGAAGCAGGGCGACGGTCATCGCGGTCAGGCGGGCAATCTCAGGCGCTTCTCCGGGAATGCTCCGGCGCGGTTCGGCAAAATATTTGGCAGGGCTGTACGTCATAAGTCCACTCATCGGATCGTTGCTTCCATGTGAGCGCAGGAACGAACGCGGCCAATCCCAAAGCCACGCTGGGACTCATGCATGAAGCGTATGACATCGCGGTCGCGAAGGCCCTAGTCGCCCCCCTTCCACCGAGTAGAGCTTGCAGCATGCCAGACTACATGCCCCCATCCGACCGCGGCGGTCCGCAAGTGCGCCGCGCCTATACCGAGTGCCGCTTTGGCCAGCTCCATTATCGCTATGCCGCACCAGCAGTGCGAAGCGGCAAGCCCGCGCTCGTCATGCTGCACCAGAACCCCTCATCCTCGCAGGAATATCTACCGTTGATCGCGGAAATGGCGAAGGACCGGGAGGTCTACGCCTTCGACACCCCCGGAAACGGCATGTCGGACACGCCGCCGGAGCCGCAACCGCTGGACCAGCTTGCAGGCGCCTTCGCGGACGGCATAGCGGCGCTCGGACTGGGCGAGGAGCGGTCCGTTGACCTGTTCGGCTATCATTCTGGCACCTACCTGTGCACCGAACTGGCGATCGCCGCCCCGCTGCGCGTCGGCCGCCTCGTCCTGTCGGGGCTACCCATGCGATCGGTGCAGGAGCGCGAGGTCAATCTCGCCAAGGCGCGCGCGGTTACATTGCCGGGCGAGGACGGCGACGAGATACTCGACTGGATGCGCTGGCTCTGGAACTTCACCGTGACCGAGCGGCTTCCCGGCGCCGACTTCGAACAGGCGGTCTGGACCTTCCGCGACAAGGCCGCCGCCATGCATCGCCGCGCCTGGACCTATATCGGCGTGTGGTCCTACGATGCGGCGAAGCGTCTGCCGCTGGTGACCCAGCCGGTCCTCGTGGTTCAGCCCCACGAACCACTGCTCGAAGCCAGCCGCGAGGCCGCCGCCTTCTTCCCCGATGCCAGATGCGAGGAACTCCCCGGCCTCAGCCGCGACGTCTTCGCTGTAGGCATCCCCGAATTCGCCCGATCCATCAGGAGCTTCTGCCAATGACCCTTCCCGCGACCAACGTGCCCGTGCTGATCATCGGCGCCGGCCTTGCCGGGCTCTATGCCGCCATGGAACTGGAAAAGCAGGGGATCGAGGCGCAGATCGTCGATGCCGCGCCTGTCCTCGGCGGGCGTATCCGCACGATTGTGGTGGACGGCGAACCGATCGACATCGGCGGTACCGGCCTTGGCCCCTCGCACCTTCGCGCACATGCCATGGTCGAGCGCTTCGGGTTGCCCTCGCGTCCGCTGACCCGGCGCGGCAAGACCGCGTTCTCGATCAACGGCGCGCTGTTCGATGCCCAAGACTGGGAGAACCATCCCGCCAACCGCTGTGTCGGTGAGGAGCGCGAGATCCTGCCCGCACGGATGGACAGCTACTACATGCAGACGCTGTTGCCGTTCTTCGAGATCGAAGGCTGGCTCGACCCGGCGAACGCGCAGTACGATATTCCTTTTGCGGAATATCTGCGCGGCAAAGGCTTGTCCGAAGAAGCGCTGCGCCTCGTCAACATGTGCATCAACACCAACGACATCGAGACGGTTTCGGCACTGTCGATGTTCCGCGACGCCATCAAATGGCGCTCGGTGGGCTTCGACGATCCGAAGAATTTCGACCAGTACGGCGATGCCCAGTACAAGCCGATCCGCCTCGAAGGCGGGATGGTACGCCTGCCCGAAGCGATGGCCTCCTCGCTGCGCCGTGCCCCGATGCTCGGCCGCAAGGTCGTGCGGATCGAGCATGGCGAGAGCGGCGCGACCGCGACTTTCGACGACGGCTCGACGATCATCGCCGGCCGTATGATCATCACCGTGCCGTTCGTCGCGCTCAAGCATGTCATCTTCGACCCGCCGCTGCCCGAGCCGCTCGGCGAGGCGATCGGCTGCGCTGCCAGTTCGGGGAACACCCAGTTCATCCTCAAGACGAGCAGCCGGTTCTGGGAAGAGGACGGCCTTGCCCCGTCGCTGTGGAGCGATACGCTGTTCGAACGCCTCTTCGTCGAGTTCAACGAGGATGACAGCGTCAATCACCTGCGCATCTGGATCAACGGCGACAACGCCAAGCGGGTCGATGAAATGGGCGCCTCGGCAGGCGAGGAACTGATCGCGACGCTGGCACGTATCCGCCCCTCGACCGATGGCAAGCTGGAAGTCGTGCACCAGGTATCATGGGCCGCGGAACAGCTCATCGGCGGCGAGAAGTACGTGATGGGCCCCGGACAGGTGACGCGCTATGCCCGCCACATGGCGACGCCCGTCGGCGCGCTGCACTGGGCCGGCGAGCACCACAAGAGCACGGAAGTAGGCATCGAAGCAGCGCTGCAATCGGGTGAACGTGCTGCCGCCGAAGTCGCGGCGATCCTTCAACCGCAGGCGGTGAACTGAACCAAAACGAAAGGGGCGCTCCGGTAAACAGAGCGCCCCTTTCGTCCCCTAAGCCGCGCGGACGATAACGACGTCGCGGAATTCAGCATCGGTGCCCAGTCGCCGCTTCATACCCCTGGCCGCCAGTCCGTAAAGGATCAGGCCCAGCGCGATGACCGGCAGGCCTACCGTCGTCATCGAGGCGCCGATCAGGGCCGGGTCGCGATAGACGTGCTCGGTGGAGAAGGCGATCAGCAGGGGCCCCATCGTCGCGCCCAGCAGTGTATTTGTCAGCCCCAGCATCGATGTGGCGAAACCGCGCATGTTGCCCGGCACCAGTTCGGTCACGCTCGAGATCATCGTCGTCCCCAGCATCGGCATGATCGCGATGGAAAGGACCACCATTGCCAGCCCCACCGGGAAGGACGGCGCGAAGGCCAACATCGTGCTGGGCAGCGCGAAGAGGCAGATTGCCATTAGCAACCTGAGCTTGCTGCCCGGCCTGCCGCGCCGCGCGATCCGATCGTTCACCCAGCCCGCGGTCAGCGCCCCCACGCCTCCGCAGATCACCGCCGCCGTACCGAGCCACTCACCCACATCCACCGGGCTGCGCTCAAAAGTACGGATCAGGTAGGTAGCGTTCCACCCGGCGAGCCCATAGGTGTGCATCGTGGCGACCGCGAAGCCGACGTAGAAGGGCAGGAACACGATCCAGTTCCGCCTGAGATAGCCGAACGACTCCGCGAAACCGCTCATGCCCTGGGGCGCGGCCACCGACCGCCGCACAGGCTCGCGGTAGACCAGCATCAGCGCGGCCACGAAAAGACCGATCACCCCGCAGATCGCAAAGACTATGCGCCATGGGGCCATCCCGCCCAGCAACGGCAGGTGGTCAAATACCCCGCGCGGCGCCGCCGCCAGCACCTGCGCGGTAAGAAACAGGCCGATCCCCGGCGCAACCGCCTGCCCCAGCAGGTAGACACTGATAGGCCGCCCGCGCTGGTCGGCGGGGAACATGTCGCCGATCATCGATATGGCGCACGGCGCCAGAGCCGCCTCGCCCAGCCCTACGAGCAGTCGTGCGGCGAACAATTCGCCGAAGCTCGATGCCTCGGCACCGTAGAGCGTAGCGAGGCTCCATACGAAGATGCCAAAGATCAGCAGCCGCTTGCGCGAAACGCGGTCGGCGAGAAGACCGAGCGGAATACCCATGACCGCGTAGAAGATGCCGAATGACAGACCCTGCAGCAGACTGATCTGCAGGTCGGTGATATTCAGCTCGGCGCGCACCGGCTGGACCACCAGGGTCAGTATGCCCCGGTCGATGACCGAGATGATGGAGGCGATGCAGAACAGCACCAGCACGCCCCATGACCGCAATCGCGGGGGATAGGGCTGGACCGCGATCGGGCCGGCGGCGTCATCGGTCATGGACATCCCTTGCCTTCGTTCAAATGTTCCATCACCATGACATTTGATCACAGACAGGAATACCGGGTTGAGCCGTTCTATCGACATGCGGAGACTCGAGCAGTTCGTAGCGGTTGCGCGCACGGGTAGTCTCGGGAAAGCCGCTATTGAATTGGGCATGACCCAACCGACGCTGACGCGGAATATGCGCGGGCTCGAAACAGACCTCGGCTCACGCCTCTTCGCGCGTGGCCCCTCGGGTACGATGCTGACGCCAGCGGGCGACCGCTTCCTGCCGCGCGCCGAGGAACTGCTCAACAGTCTCGAACGGGCCCTGAGCGAAATCGACGAGGAAGGGGCGCAGGCGACGCTCAAGCTGGGCATATCGCCCAACTTCCACTTCGACCTGATACCGGGAGCGATCAACCGGCACGTGCAGGAGAACCCGCTTCTCAACATCCATGTCATCTCGGCGACCCGCGAGCAGATTGCTGAGGACTTGCGCCGCAAGGAAATGGATCTTGGCTTCTGCCTGATCCCCAGCTTCTTCTATACCCGCAGCACCGAACTCAACGAGATCGAGTTCGAGGCGCTCGGGGAAGAATTGATCCTGCCCTATGTTCGGCCGGACCATCCCTATGCCGCCGTAACCCGGCTTGAGGACACGGCGGGAATACGCTGGGCGGTTCCGCACCAGGTTTCCGTCAGCTACCGGTTCGAGAGCGCGTTCTACCGCAACCGGCTGCCGGTGCCGCCGCAGTCGCTCAACGCCACCTCGCTGTCGCTCCTGCGAAGCTCCGCGCTGGAGAGCGACATGGCCGCGCTGCTCCCGGCCCGCTACGCCGCAGCGGATGTCGCCGCGGGGCGGCTTGCGGTGCTGGATATCGAAGCGATGCGCTTCGACTTCGTGTTCGGCTTCATGGAGCGCCGGGGCGTGCGCGCCACCCCGGTCTCCACGCGGTTCCGGGCCCTGGTGCGCGCCGCACTGGACTGAAGGGCGCCGCAGCGCCCTTCCCTTCACGGCTGCGCTGCAGGCGCCTTGCGCAGCGGCAGCGTCTTTTCGAGATCGCCTAGCGTGATCTGGACCACCAGGCAGACCTTGCGCCCGGTCTTCGCCTCGCAGCGGAAACGGTGGCCCTTGCCGGTCCAGTTCTCGGCCAGTACCGCCTCACCCGGATTCAGGCGGTAGGTCTTGCCGTCCCCGGTATCGATCAGCTGGTTGCCCTGCAGGTAGAGCAGGACATTGGTATTAGTCGCATAGTGCCATTCAGACTGGAACCCGTCCGGCCAGTAGGCGATCACCACCCGCCGCACCTGCCGGTCGAACAGCACGTTCATGCCGTAGCTGCCCTGCGAGACCGGCACGGCCATTTCCTCGACGTGGGTGAGCCCGTCATCCGCCGAATAGAGGTGATACCAGCGCACCGGCTCCGCGAAATCGCCGAACAGGTTGTCCGCCGCCGCGATCGCCGAGGGTGGAACCAGCGATGCCGCCAGAGCGGCCCCCACGGGGACCATGCGCCGCATGATCCCCGCAATCCCCGTTGAAGCGCCCCTCATCAGAAGTTGTACCGGATGCGTGCGCCGATCTGACGCCCGGTACGCAGCCCGACGAGGATGTCGTTGGTGTTGGATCGCAGCACGTCCACGTTGCGCACGATACTGGTATAGGTCCGCTCGTTGGTAAGGTTCAGCACGAAGGCCTCGATCCGTGCACGGTCGGACGAAAGACCCGCGCGCAGGTTCACCAGATGCGTATCGGGCGTGTACGCAAGGTTCGCCTCGGTCGCATACATGCGGTTCTTGTAGATGTAGTCCGCGCGCAGATACCACTGGTCAAGCATGCCGCCCAGGATCGGCGACGGCAGGTCCGCGGTGTACTGCGCGCCCAGCGTGGCATTGACCGAAGGCACGCGCGGCAGGCTGTTGCCGGAAACGTCCGTGCTGCCCGTGATCGACACGGCGCATGTCACACAGACATAATCGACGATCTCGCTGTAGTTGTAGCCGATGCCGCCGTTGAACGCGAGGTTCTGGCTCGCGCGCCAGTCGAGCTGGCCCTCGATGCCCGCCAGCCGGGTCTTGCCGGCGTTGGCCGAGAACGTCTGTACCTGCGTCTGATTGCCCGATCCTCCGGCCGGCACCACCGCGTTGACCGAGATGATCTGGTCGTTCCAGGTCCCGTAGTACGCGCTCACGTCATAGCTCAGCGTACCGAACAGCCGGCCCTTCACGCCCAGTTCCCACTGTTCGAGCGTCTCGGGCCTGACGGTCGTCTGCGCGCCGGTCTGCTGGAACGCCGCGTCCTGCACCGCCTGCGATGCGGTGGCGAGCGAGGAGTTGAACGCGCCGGGGTTCATGCCCTTCGACCACGATCCGTAGATCGTCAGGTCGCGGGTCGGCTCGATGGTAAGGCTGACGCGCGGCAGGAAGTTCTTGTAAGTCGCCTTGAGCAGCGTGTCGGTCGGCTTGTCGAAGATGCGGCGGCGCGAATAGATGTTGTCGATCTGGTAGCGACCGTCGAAGCTGAGATTCATGATCCCCAGCGTGTAGCCCAGCCCGAAGAAACCGCTCCACGTCTTCGCCTGGTTAATGACCGATCCGGTCGAGACGCGGTAGCCGGTGGGATAAAGGGCGTTGGCGTTCGGCGTGCTGAGCGCCTCGGTGTAATTTGCACCGACCGTCCAGGTGAACGGGCCCTTGCCGGTGGAGGCAGCGCGCAGCTCGGCCGACCAGTCGTCGAACATGTATTCCACGTAGGATTCGTAATCGACGAAGGGGCGCACCAGGTTCGCGTTGGTGCCGTTGAAGTTCGGGTTAGCGACACTTCGTGTATCCTCAAGGTCGAGGTCGTTAAGCGTCGCGTAGTGGTTCTGGTTCCAGGCGACGAGCGCGGAGATGCTGACCGGCGCGAACGGTGCATCCCACGTCAGCCCGCCGTGGACGTGATAGGCCCGGCGCTTCATGCCTGCCTCGGTCTGTACCAGGTTGTCGAACAGCAGCGGGACATTGGGATTGTCGATGACCTGGCTGCGGAACAGCGGATCCATGATGACATTGCTGGCGGGCGTCAGCGTGGGACTGCCCGGCAGCTTGCCGCAAATGTAATTGAGCCCGCGGCCCAGCCCGGCGTCGCAGTTGTAGTCGGGGCTGGCGAACTTGCCGAGCGGCCCCGGGCCGTCATCGTCATGCCAACCCAATCCGAAGATGCGGAGGGTCAGGTTCTCCGTTGGCTTGGCGATCAGCGTTACCGCAAGGCTGGTCGATTCCTGCTGGCCGAGCGTCTCCGACGCGCCGCCGGGATTGTCGAAGTCGCCGTCGGTGTAGAAATGCCGGCCACTGACGCGGAACAGCAGCTTGTCGGGAATGATCGCGCCTTCCAGCGAGGCGGTGAAGTTGGTCCAGCTGTTGGAGGCGATCTGCCCTTCCACCGAACCGCGCAGCTCGTTCGTCGGGTCCTTGGTGACGAGGTTCACCGCACCGGCGAACGTCGCTCGGCCGAAATAGGCGCTCTGCGGGCCCTTGAGCACTTCGACGCGGGCAAGGTCGCCGATGCCTTCGACGAAGCCGCCGGTAACCGGCGCGCCGTCGATGAAGACCGAGACGTTGCCGTTCGAGGTCGGCGAAGAGGACGGCGTCATGCCGCGAATGATGATCTGCTGGTTGGAACGATCAGCGCGGCCCGAGCCCGAGTTCGACAGATACATGCTCGGCGTGACGTCTGCCACGTCGTTGAGGCTGGCGATGTTGCGCTTTTCAAGCGAGGCGGAATCGAGCGCGGTGATGGCGATCGGCACGTCCTGCAGCGATTCCTCGCGCTTGCGAGCAGTGACGACGATATCGCCGGGCAGGCTCACTCCGGCCTGTGCTTCCTGCGCGAGCGCGGGGGCTGCAGCGAGCCCCTGCCCGATCACTCCTACCGCGGCGGTGGCGAGCAGCATCCTGAGATAAGAATTGCGGTCCATTGCTTTTCCCTGTTCCTTGCCTTGTTTGCAGAACAGGTGACGCGGGCGGGACCGTTGCATAAGCAGCCAATCGCGGCTGGTCACTGTGCGATGAACGAGGGGCCTTCCAGCGCAGACTTTCCACCCTGCGATCAGATTGCGGCCTCCTGCCCTGCCCTTTCCAGCGCTGCTGCGTCGAGGCGGTAGAACCAGATCAGCCCCGCCGCGGTCAGATTCGCCAGGATCGGCACACCGACCAACAGCACGTAAAGCGACAGCACAGCGCTCTCGGGCTGGTCGACGATCGCGCCGCCGGTGGTCGGGATATAGGCGCTGAAGGCCAGGAACCCGCCGATCAGTGCGGGCGCGACTGCAAAAGCGATCTTCTCGACAATTGCGTATACGCTGGCGAACATGCCCTCGCGGCGCAGCCCCGTGCGGTAGAAGTCGAACTGCATGGTGTCCGGGAGCATCGCCGTCCCAGCCAGTAGAATGCCCGCGCTGAAGACGCCGCGCATAAAGCCACGCGTCGCAAGCGTCCATGCCGTTTCCTCGACACCGGGCAGCAGCCAGGCGAGGTAGATCAGGCACTGCGCTAACAGACCGATGATATAGATCGGGCGCTTGCCCCAGCGGTTGATCGCCTTGACCCAGAGCGCCAGCGTACCGGCCAGCGCGATGTTCTCCGCCACGCTGAACCACACCTGCCCGACATAGCCCACCCGCGCGACGTTGAGCAGGAACAGGAGCTGCGTGCTGGCCGTCGCGGCCTGCCCGAACAGCAGGAACAGCTTGGCGCTCATCAGCAGGACGAACGGCCGGTTCGAAAGGACCATGCGCGCGTGCGCGAGCGGGCGGATCCGTGTTCCCGTCTCGACCCGCTCCTGCCGCCGCGCCTTGGCGGTGAACACGACCGTGAGCTGCGTGCTGCAGACGATGACGACCGCAAGGGTCAACCCCATCACCGCATATCCCCGCTCCCCGCGCCCGAACAGCGCGATCAACTGGGCGCCCCCGGCCACCGAGACGAGCTGCCCCACCGCGATAAAGAAGCTGCGCCACGAGATCAGTCCGGTGCGCGAAGACGCATCGTCAGTCATCTCGGCGGGCATGGCGATATAGGGGATGTTGAATAGCGAATAGCCGGTCGAATAGATCACCAGCAAAACCGCGAGACTAACGATCAGGCCGGTCCCCGTCGGCAGCAGCCACGGATTGAAGATCAGCGCGAAAGCGCCCGCGCCCATCAGGCTGCCCACGAACATGTAGGGACGGCGCCGCCCCCAGCGCGACTTTGTCCGATCGCTGGCGGCGCCGATGAGAATGTCCGCCACGATGTCGTAGAGCTTGGACCCGGTCAGAAGCATCCCGGCGATCGCGGGAGACAGCCCCAGTACCGTCGCCAGCATCGCCGGAAAGTACATCGAGATCGGGTTGAGCATGCACGAAACCCCCACCGTCCCGATCCCGAAGGCGAGCGAAAGCGAAAGCGGCAGTTCCGATTTGCGAGCGGGAGTGCGGACGGGCGCATGAGCGGGCGACGAGGGGTTCTTGGCAGCCATGCCGCATGAAGTGCTGCAATCGGTTCCGGCGCCAGCCCTCCCGGCAGTACTTATCGACTGTCGGTCAGTCGCGATCCGATCCGTGACCTTGAACGACCGAGCCTGCTACCTCGCTTTTGACACGGCAACCGAGCGCCGCAGGAGGCATTCAGCAAATCCATGGTGCAGATCATCCGCAGCTACGCGAAAGGGCGCTGGGGACAAGTGCATCTGCGCAGTTGCGGAGAGGCGCGAAGCGACGGCCCGCCGCCGCTCCTTTGCATCCATTCCACGCCGAGCAGCGGCGCGATGTGGGACGCGCTCCTGCCGCGCCTCGGCCGCGACCGATTGGTGATCGCACCCGATACGCCCGGCTACGGCATGAGCGATCCGCCGCCCGCCCCGGTGACGATCCGCGACTATGCCGAGGCGCTAGCCTCGCTTTGCGACGATCTCGGCCTTGAGCGGTTCGACATCGCCGGGTTCCACACCGGCTCTATCATCGCCACCGAACTGGCCAACCTGCATCCCACGCGCGTCCGCCGCGTCGTCGCCTTCGGACTTGCCGCCTACGACGCTGATGCCCGTGCCCAGCGCCTGGCGCGAATACGCGAGTTCTTTCCCGAGCCCGCCGCAAACCTCGTCCACATCGAGAAGCTCTGGGCCAGATTGACGGAACTCGCCGACCCGCGCCTCCAGCCCGAGGAAAGGCACATCGCGATGGCCGACAGCCTGCGGACCGGCGCCCGCCTGCCGTGGGGCTTCATGGCGGTCTACGACCACGACTTCATCGCCGCAATGCGCCGGGTCGCACAACCCGTGCTGGTGATGAACCCCGAGGACGACCTGTGGGCGCAGACCCATGCGCACTGGCGCGCTTACCCCGATGCGCGGCTTGTGGAACTACCGGGCGTAAAGCACGGCGTGCTCAAACTGGAGACCGACCGAGTCGAAGCTGAAATGCGCGCCTTCCTGAGTACGGAGCCGACATGCTGCTAAACCGCGACCGCGCCGACATGATCATGGATCGCGACGGACTGGCGGCGATCGTCGCCTCGACCCCGATCAACACCTACTACCTCAGTTCCTGGGCGACCGACGCCAGCTGGGGCTTTGGCGACCTGGCGCTCTGCGTGCTGCCGCGCGACCGTGCACTGCCCCCGGCAGTCATCACCGTGGAGGTCGACGCCGGCCAGCCACAGCAGCGGGACGGCACCTGGATGGAAATCGTGCGCGGCTACGCCCGCCGCCCCGGAATCGGCCCCGGCGGCACCCAGGCCGGTGCAGATACCAGTGGCCTGCCCTCCGACCACGCTACCGCCATCGCCGCATGGTTTGCAGAACTGGGGCTTGGCAACGCCGCCATCGGGTTCGAGGACCGCGGCCTGGGCGCCGATGTAGCCGTGCAGATGCCGGGGCTCAGGATCACCGATGCAAAGGATCTCCTGCGCGAGATTCGCATGGTCAAGACGCCGCAGGAACTCGCCTTCATGCGAGCGGCGGCACGCAAGACCGACGCCGCCATCGCCCTTTGCGCCGAAGCCATCGCCGCCGGAGCCACCTGCGCCGAGGCCGAGCGGGTGTTCTGGGCGGGGGTTCCGATGACGGGCGCGCGGCCGATGTTCCTGCTCATCACACCCTACCGGCCCGGCCAGGGCCGCCTGCCCAAGACCGCGCAGCTTCTGCCCGGCGACACCGTCACTTTCGACGCCACCGCCGAATACGCTCACTACACCAGCGACATCGGCCGTACCCTGGTGATCGGCGAGCCGAGCGCGGAGCAGCTGCGCTGCTACAACGCGACGCGAAAGGGCTGGCTCGCCTCGCTCGGCGCATTCCGCGCCGGCGCGCACTCCACCGAAGTCGAGGCCAGCGTCACTGCCGCGATCCAAGCGGCGGGCAATCCCGCGTACAAGGCATCGAACATCCATTCGGTCGGCCTCGAACACACCGACCACCCCCATCCCGGCAATGCCATGGCACCGTTCACGCTTGAAACCGGCATGGTGCTGAGCTGCGACTTGCCCTGGATCGGCCCTGAAGTGGGCAAGTTCCACTTCGAGGACCTCATCCTCCTCGGCAAGGACGGCGTCGAGATACTCAACCGGGCCGACAACCGGCTCATCGCCTGCATCGACGGCCGCACCGAGCACGTCGGATGACCGCAGGAAGGAAATAGGCATGCCCGTGACAAGCGCTCCCCGCCGCCAGATGATCTTCGCGACCTTCATCCACAACGCCGGCGCCCATCCCGGCGGGTGGCGCTTCGGCGACGGCGCCGCCGAAGACCTGCACGACTTCACCGTCTATGCCCGCCTTGCCAAAACAGCGGAACGCGGCAAGTTCCACTGCTACTTCTCCGGCGACGCGCAGGGCTATCACCACATTTCGGGGAGCGGTGCGTTCTCGGCCACCGACAACGCAGGCAAGCTGGAACCGACGACGCTGCTCGCTGCATTGTCGCAGGTGACCAGCTCGATCGGCCTGGTCTCCACTGCCTCGACTACCTACAACGAGCCTTACGCGATCGCCCGCCGCTTCGCCTCCCTCGACCACCTGACCGCTGGCCGCGCGGGCTGGAACGTGGTGACCTCCGCCACCGAGAACGAAGCGCGCAACTTCGGACGCGACCTCAACATGGACCACGACCAGCGCTATGAGCGCGCCGAGGAGTTTGTCGATGTCGTGCGCGGGCTATGGGATAGCTGGGAGGACGGCTCGATGGTCCGCGACAAGGCGGCAGGCCGCTACTTCGAACCGGCAAAAGTTCACGCGCTCAACCACAAGGGGCGCCATTTCAACGTCAGCGGCCCGCTCAACGTCGGCCGGCCGCCGCAGGGTCATCCGGTGATTGTGCAGGCCGGCGGGTCAGAGCCCGGTCGCGGGCTGGCAGCGCGTACGGCAGACCTCGTGTTCACCGCGCAGCCATCGATGGAGAAGGCGCAGGTCTTCTACGCTGACATGAAATCCCGCGCGCGCGGCTTCGGGCGCAACCCCGACCATGTGAAGATCATCCCCTCGATGCAGATACTGGTGCGCGCCACCGAGGAGGAAGCCCGGCGCGATACGCAGGCGCTGCTTGACCTCATCCCGCTCGAACTCGCAGTCGGCAAGCTGGAGATGCTGCTCGGCGACATCGACCTTTCCGGCGCGCCCCTCGACGGTCCGCTTCCCGACATCGGCCTCACCAACGCCGGCCAATGGGTGCAGCAGCAGATCATCGCCATGGCCCACGACGAGAACCTCACCGTCGAGCAGCTCGCCCGCCGCGTGTCGGTCTCGCGCGCCAGCTTCACGATGGCGGGCACGCCCGAGCAGGTCGCCGACATGTTCCAGGAGTGGTTCGAGGCAGAAGCCGGCGACGGATTTTCGATCTCACCCAACTACCTCGACGGCAACCTCGACGACATCGTCGACCTTGTGGTCCCGATCCTCCAGGCACGCGGCCTGTTCCGCACCGAGTACGAGGAAGGCACCCTGCGCGACAACCTCGGCCTGCCGCGCCCGGAAAACATGTTCGTCGCCGACCCCACGCTCGGCGGCGAACCTGACATCTGGAAGCCGCTCCACGTGGCTGCGCAATGAGCGCGCCCCTCATGCAACGCGCCTATTGTGACGGGCCATACGGCCAGATTCATTACCGGGTCGCGCGGCCGGCAGGCCCCGCCGCCCTGCCCCCGCTGCTGTGCCTGCACCAGACGCCCAAGTCCGGCTTCGACTACGAGCCGGTCATGCCGCTGCTGGCTGCGCAGGGCCGTGTCGTGCTGGCCCCGGACACCCCCGGCTACGGCGGCAGCGACGCCCCGCCCGCACCGATCGGAATTCGCGATTTCGGCCAGGTCATGGCCGGCTTCCTCGAAACGATGCGCGCTGACGGCGTGATCGGCGAAGGTCCGGTCGACGTCATGGGCTATCACACAGGCTCGGTCACCGCGACCGAGCTTGCGGTCTCCCGGCCGCGTCTGATCCGCCGCCTCGTGCTGGTCAGCCTCGCCGCCTACGAGGCGGAGGAACGCATCCGCCGCCTCGCTTCGATCGACCGCTTCCCGGTGCCGCGCCCCGACGCGGGCCACGTCGCAGACCTGTGGAAGCTCATGGAATCGATGCATGACACCCGCGTCGATCTCGACTGGAAGCATGCGTCACTGGCGGAACACCTCCGGCCCGGCAAGCGGCTGCCCTGGGGCTTCCGCGCCGTGTACGAATACGACTTCATCGGCGCGCTGGAGAACCTGCGCCAGCCGACGCTGCTGCTGTGCCCGCAGGACGACCTGTGGGACGTGACGCACCGCGAGGCGCATCGTATCCCCGACGCCCGCCTTGTTGAACTGCACGGCGCTGCTCACGGCTTCCTGAAAGTCGATGCGGAGGCCATCGCCGCCCGCATCGACAGCTTCCTGAAAGAGCGCTGAAACCCTGCCATGCCATCCCCCTTTCGCTTCTTTCTCGTTCCGGCGTTCGCCGTGCTTGGCCTCGCCTGCGCGGTGACGGGCGCCATGCAACCTGCCCTTGCCGATACGTATTCAGCGCCGTTCCAATTGACGACGATCGTCTCAACCGATCCCGTTACCATTCAGGGACCGCCCGGCGCCATCGTCATGCGCATCACCGCACCGGCAGGCGGCAAGGACCTCCCGGTGCTAGTCTTCGCCCACGGCGCCGCTCTCGGTCGATCCGATTACCGTCCGCTCGTCGAGGGCATTTCACGAGCTGGCTACATCGTCGTCCAGCCGGATTTCCCCGACGCCTCAACTGACGGCATCGCTCCCGCAGGATGGCCTGCCGACACCTGGCGCATACGCTACGATACTCTCGCCTGGATCGGCACCCACCTGCCCGGCATCCTGAAGCAAGTTCCCGGCCTTCCAGGCCGAGCTGACCTTACCCGCACCGCCGTCGCCGGCCACAGCTTCGGCGGCCATTCGGCGGCGCTGGCGATGGGCGCACGCGTCGAGGGCATGCCGGCTGAACCAGCTTTGCCCTACCGCGCAGCGGTGCTGCTCTCGGCGCCTGGCAACTGGGAAGGCCTGACGCCGACCTGGCAAGCGCGTGCGACCTACCTCAAAGTCGATTGGTCGGCGATGCGCGGCCCCGTTCTTATGGTGAACGGTACCGCCGATACCGGCCCGATGAGCAATCTGGGCGCGGCCTGGCACGATGATGGCTTCAGGCTCTCGGGCAAGGGCAGGAACACCTGTCTCATGCATATCGAAGGCGCCGGGCATTATCTCGGTGGTATCGATTCCGCGCTGCGCCCACCGGCCGGCGACACCACTGCCGATCGCCGCGCGACGGTATTGAGCGCAACCGTAGCCTTCCTCGACCACGCACTGGATCGCCAGACCGCGGCCGGGCGAGCGTGGCCGGAGCTACGCAACGGCCTCACCTGCAAGTAAGAAGGGCGCAAGCATGCTACTGAATCGGGAACGCGCCAACCTCGTGATGGACCGACACGGCCTTGACGGCCTGGTCGCCGCCTTTCCCGAGAACGTGTACTACCTGTCCGACTATTGGGGACCGATGTTCCTCATGTCGCGCAACTACACGCTCTATGCGTTTCTTCCGCGCGACGAGAGCGCACCGGCGGCGCTGATCATACCCGGCACCGGGGTCTATCACCTCGAACATTGCCCTACGTGGATGCCGAATGTTGCGACGTTCGTAACCCGCGTTGCGCCTCGTACCCCGCGCGATTTTGAATTCTCGACCGAGGAACTCGATCTCGACCGGATGGTGACGGCAGTCGATACGAACACCCCACTCACCCCCTATCCCACGCGCCCCGGCGCCGAAATGGCCCCACGCGACCTGCAATTACTGGAGCGTTACGCGGAGCATCAGGGCAGGTCGGAGGCCACCGCCACCCGCGCGCTCGCCCGCGCCATCGATGACGCGGGCCTTACTCACGGCAGGCTCGGCTTCGACGATCCGCGCGTACTGGGCTGGCTGCACGACATCGGCCAGACCGCTCTTACCGGAATCGACGCGCTCAACATTTTCAAGGAAATCCGCATGGTGAAAAGCCCTGCGGAAATCGACCTCCTTCGCATCGCCGGGCAGAGGGGCGAGGAGGTGCTCGACGGTGTGATCGAGCGTATGGAAGTTGGCATGCCGCTCGCCGCGATCGGCGACATCCATGCCCGGCTTGCGGCCGAACGCGAATGCCGGTCGGAATGGATCATCGCCAATATCCGCGGGCTGGCGACGGGCGCGGTCGAGGCTGGCGAACTGATCAAACTCGACAGCGTTGTCAGCTACAAGCAGTATAGAGGGGATGTCGGCCGCTCTGTATTCTTCGGCGAGCCGGATGCCGAGATGCTCCGCCGCTCCGAAGCCGTCAGCCGCGCGCTGGAGATCGCTTATGCCGAGATCCGCCCCGGGCGCAGTTTCAAGGAGATCGTCGATCTCACTCTCGCTGCCGTTCACCGTGAGGGCTTTCCTGGATTCGTCATCGCCGGGCCGCACAGCGTCGGCCTGGAACACACAGACCATCCGGTCTCCGTCGGTGCCGAAATGCCCGGCCATCACCCACTGGTATTCGAAGAGAATATGGTCTTCACTCTCGACATGCCCTATCACGAATTCGGATGGGGAACGACCCATGTCGAGGACATGATGATAGTTCGCAATCATGGATGCGAAGCCATTACTTCGCTCAATACAAATTTACGCATCAAGCCGATTTAATTTGACCGGCCCCCACTGAATGGTCCGTACTGATTGTTAGTGCATTGTTGCCTCCGTTGCCATTGCCACCTGAAAGTGGAGCGAAGCGGGACTGGAAGGCGGCATGGCGGAGAAGCTGTTTCCGGAGCCGGCAGTCGGTAGCCAAGTACTGAGGGGACGGACCGTGTTGTAGTGCTTCCGCCAGGCCTCGATCAGCACCTGTGCCGCAGCAAGGCTGTAAAAGATTTCGCCGTTAAGTCGTTCGTCGCGAAGGGACCCGTTGAAGCTTTGGTTGTAGCCATTCTCCCAGGGTGATGCCGGGGTGATGTAGAGCGTCGTCACACCGACCTGCGCCAGCCATTTCTGGACGGTCGTCGCGATAAATCCGCTGCCGTTACCGGATCTGATATTGGCAGGCGGGCCGCGCGCGATAAACAGGTTCGCCAGACCGCCAACACGGCTTCGTATTTGATCCACCTCGCCACGATCAAAGCGAGGCATTCGCGGCTGGCCTCAACGATGATAGTCAGGATGCGGAACTTACGGCCATCATGGGTGCGGCCCTCAACCAAGTCGTATGCCCAGACATGTCCTGAATACTCCGGCCGCAGCCGGATACACGAGCCATCATTCAGTCATAACCGGCCCCGCCTGGGCTGCTTTTGCGGCACCTTCAGGCCCTCGCGCCGCCAGATACGCTCGACCCGCTTGCGGTTAACCGTCCATCCCGCATCGCGCAGCAGCGCCGTCGCCGCGCGGGGCTCAGAAGTTTCTCCGGGCAGCCTCCTGCAGGATCAGCTTGTCGAACGTCAGGTCGAGATCGCTCGCCGCAGCCGCAGAGTCTCCTTCACCAGATCCTTCATCCGCCGAGCCTGGTCGGTCTTCAGCCCGCCATATTCCTTGCACCAGCGATAATCAGTCTGCTCGGTAACCGCGATCCGCCGAAACGCATCACTGCGCCAGCAAAGCTTCGTCCGGATAGCTTGCGACCAAGGGCCAGAGCACGCGGTCGGCGAGTACGTTGCAAAAATACTCGTCCACTCGCGCGATCAGTCCATCCTGCATGGTGAAAATGAAGCAGTACTGGTTGTGGTAGGCTGTGCCATCGGGTGTAGTCGCATTGCCCTCGCACTCCACAATCACGCAATCATCACCCTCGATGACGCGCGAGACTGCAAGGCGCAGGCCGCCGGGCAGCAGATCGTTGAACGCCTCGATCGTCCCCACCATGACCTCTCGAGATCGAACACCGGCGAAGTGTCCGAACCCTTTTGAGATCGTGTACGCCTCCGGTGCAAGGACAGGATCGGCAAGCGAGCGATCGGCCTTGGACATTGCTTCTATGAATTGTAGCGCGGCGGCCCTGTTGATCGACACCATAATGAATCACTCCCCATACATGCGGCTCACTGGAACTTGGCGCTGATTTCCACCCCATAAGTTGCGGGCTTGTTCCAGTTCGCGCCGATACCGTAGTTGGTATACTGAGCCCCGACCTTGAACCGGCCGTTGGTGACATTATCGCCCCAGAGGGCAAAAGTGTACCTGTCGCTGGGGTCCGTCCATTGAACTCGCAGCGAGAGCGTCTCATAGCCTCCCTGACGAAACTGTATCCCGGAAGGTCCGTAATGGAATTCCGAGGAGTGATAGAAATTGCCCGAGAGAGCCAACTCCCCTTCCGCCACCGTCGCGGCATAGCGCGCGCCCAGGTTCGCGGTGAACGCCGGCGTGCGTTGCATCGGAACGTTGTCGAGATCGGTGCTGACTATGACGAAGGTGGTGAAGCTGGCGGCACAGGCACTCTGGATCGCCTGCGATAGCGCAGCGCAGTTCGTGTAGATGGGCGCATTGGCGAATTTCTTGTAACGCGCGTGCGTCCACGCCGCGCCGCCGTTCAGCTGCAGGCCCTCTACGATCTCGTAACGGAACTGCCCGTCCAGGCCATAGATTTGCGACTTCGCCGCGTTGACGACCTCAGCCGTCCCTGCCTTGTACAGCGAGACCTGCAGGTCCTTGTAGTCGTAATAGAAGCCGGCCAGTTCGATACTCAGGCCGCCGATGGCGTACTTGCCACCGATCTCGAATGCCTTGATGGTTTCTGGCTTGATGTTGTTACATACGAAGGGTGCGTTCTGGCACGAGCCGCCCACATCGATGATCGCCGCCTTGTAGCCTTTCGTGAATGAGGCGTAGAGGCTGGCTTCATCGCTAGGCTTATACCGCAGTACGAAGCGCGGCGTGAGCCGGTTGCTTGAGATGCTGGGAACCGCCACATCGGTGCCGCCGCCGGGCGGATTCCAGTATGCGTCGACCACCTTGTCCTTCGCGTAGCGGGCGCCGGCTGTGACGAACAGTTGCGGGTTGATCTCATAAGTCGCGTCGAGGAATCCCGCATAGCTCCTCGTGGTCGTGCTCGATCCTCCAATCCGGATGCGCGCCGCGTCCGAATTGCCGAAGTTATCGAGGTAGGTAATGTAGCGATCCTTGTTGCTGAAATAGAACAAGCCCGCAGTCCACTGCAACGGCGTTCCCGGCTTGGACGTGAAAAGCAATTCCTGGCTTTTGGTCCGGTTGATGTTGGGCAGCCCGAACTGCAGAAGATCGACACCGGAATAATCCAGATCGAGTGACGAATCGGTATTCTCATGCCGATACTGAGTATAGGAAGTCAGATCAGCGATGCCGAGGTCGGCTTTGACTGTCATCTGATAGACGTCGCTTTTTGATCGGAAGAACTCCGGAACCGAGCCGGACGCAATCTCATTCGGACGATAGGTGTATTGGCCCGGCAGAGCATAGGCTGGCTGCCCCGCACCGAACTCCCGGTCATTCCAGCTATTGGCAAGCACCGAGGAGGGATCGTCAACGTCGCTGTGCTGATAACGAAGCAGGACGCTGATGCCGTCGATAGGATCGATCTTGAGACCGGCCCTGACTGCCCAGTTTTCGTAGTCGCCCACTCTCTGGCCCGATTGGATATCACGCTGCCACCCGTTGCCGGACCTGTAGAGACCCTCGACATCGACAGCGACCCCCTCGGCGAGCCCTGTGGTTACATAACCCTGCAGCTTGAGCTCGTCGAAGCGCCCGTAGCTTGTCTTGAACAGGGCGGACGTATTCTCGCTCGGCTCGGATGTCTGAACCAGGATTGCGCCGCCCGTGGTGTTACGTCCAAACAGGGTTCCCTGTGGTCCCTTTAGAACCTGGATGCTCTGCAGATTGAGAAGGTCGAAATCGGCAGCCAGGGGGTTGGGCGAGTAGAAGCCATCGATATAGATACCGACGTTGCTGCCGCCGCCCGAGGTCACGTTCGAAGTGCCGACACCGCGGATAGTGGGCTGGAAGAAGCCACTGGAAAAGTCGAAGCGAACGCCTGGAGTAATCTTGGATATGTCGGAAATCTCGGCGATTCTGGCAGTCTCAAGCTGTTCACTGCTGAGGGTCGCCACCGAGATCGGTACGTCAACCGAACGTTCCTGCCGGCGCTGCGCAGTGACGACGATCTCTCCGGCCGTAGAAGCTTTCGCACTACCGCCAGAGCTATCTTCCTGCGCGAAAAGCTCGGTCGGTGCCAGCACGATCAGGAACGATACGGCCAGAAGGGCCGAGCTGCCGAGCAGTTTGGAATTCGTCATGATTTTCCCTCTCCCTTGTGCCCCGGCAAAGACTGCCCGCTTGGTGCGGGCCATGTTTCCTTTGACGGGCTTCTTTTGCAGTTGCTCCCGAACTCGAACAGCTAACGACCTGAGCCAGCACCGACTTTTCGGCCTTTAGCAGCGGCATCACCTTTTCTGCGAAGGCTCCGTTTGCTCGTAGACACCCCCGCAAGGCATGCCGCCGAAGCTGACATTGGCGATGATCTCGTAGTTGCTGACGTAGTCCTTTGTGCGCCTTGTCCGGGCCACCGGCCGTGGCCGACATCCCGCCTATGCAGGCGTACGCGGCGAAGCTCGGCAGCGACTTGCAGTGCGGCTTAACGAACTCGTGATGGCCTGCGATCTGAAAGAACTGAGCCACAAAGTCGAAGCCTTCTGGCCCTCCCCTTTCTGAAGCTCCCGTGAAGTACATGCTTACATGTTTTGTTTTATATAGTCCACTTGGTATGTTTAATTGGAGCAGTCGTCAAGCGGCCTGAAAGGCTTTTTCCGTGCAGTCAGATGTAGCGCCCGCCATTCACCCCTATAACCTGGCCCGTCACGAAACCGGCCTCTTCCGACGCGAGCCAAGCGACAGCGCCCGCGATATCCTCAGGACGGCCCTCGCGGCGGATCGGCCCCGCCTGCACTTCCGCCTCGCGCGCCATGGGCTGCTTGCCGGCCGCGAAAGAGTTGTCCGACATGATGGTGCCGGTGATGAATCGCGGCGGAACCACATTGAACGTGATCCCGGCCGGACCGAACTCATGTGCGAGTGCGCGCGTCATGCCGATCATGCCAGCTTTTGATGCCGCATAGTGCGCCATATCCTTGGCGCCGGCCTGCGCTGCCATCGAGGATATATTGATCACGCGCCCCCATTGCGCGGCGATCATGCCTGGCAATACGGCCTGCGTGACAATGAAGGCGCCCGTGAGATTGACCCTCATCATGTGATCCCACAGGGCGTCATCGATCTCGAGAAACGGTTTGAAGCCTGGAATCCCGGCGTTGTTCACCGTGATCGCGATGGGCCCGAACCTGTCGTGCAGCTGGGCGACGGCTCCCCTGACCTGGTCGCGATCAGTAATATCGGCGCCAAGCGCGATAGCTTCGCCTCCCGCCTCAGCGATTGAGTCTACGGTTCCGGAACAGCGATCCACGTCCAGATCGAGTACTCCGACCGCTATCCCATCACGCGCCAATCGCAGGGCGCTCGCGGCGCCGATCCCCGCCGCGGCGCCGGTCACGAGTGCAACCTTGCGTACCATCAGTCCCCATCCTCTCTCATGCCGGGCCCTCGCCGGGATGCCACTAGGCGAAGGCTTCTTCACCCAGCAGCGTTGTGCGATGCATGACCCGGCCACTATCGAACGGGTAGGGTTCGGCACGGTGCAGAACACCCGTGTTGTCCCAGATCAGCAGATCACCCGGCGTCCACTCGTGCCAGTAAGTGAACTGGGGCTGGGTCACCCATTCAAGCAACTCGGCGAGCAGAGCGTCGCTCTCCTCTCTGTTCATGCCGACCACGTGCGAGGCATGGCAGCCTATGACCAACGACTTGCGGCCGCACTGATGCGTCCAGACCAAGCTATGCGTCTTTTCGGGAATGCTGCGCCAATATGCCACGTTGGCATCGGTGCGCCCGACATCCGCGCGCATCATCGATACCTCGAAGCTGTGTACCACCCGCAGCCCTTCCAGCCGCACCTTCATGTCCCTCGGCAATGCCTCGTAGGCTGCATATGAGTTGGCGAAGCCCGTCTGTCCGCCCACCTGAGACAGCTTGCGCCCGGTAAGCAGCGAAGCGAAGACCGGGACGTCATCGTGCGTTCCGTCCATATGCCAAAGGAACGAGCCCTTCAGGTACTCGGCCTGTGCGTTTACCTCGTTGTCCAGAGTTACCTTGAAAATGCCCTTTTGACCTTCCGGGCGCAGCTTGCCCATCATGCCTGCGAGTTGCACCTGCTGCTCGTCTTCGAGGTGCAAAGCCCGGAACACCAGCACACCTCGCTCGACGAGAAGCTGCCGAAGCTGTCCGCCCACGACAGGGTCGAGCAGATCATTCGGCCTGCAAAAGACCTGCGATCCAATCGTGGGCGTAAGATTTTCTGCTTGGACGGCCATTTGGCTCCTCTCCCACTGACGGCTATTGCCTGCTTGCGACTTTTATAATGCCACTTGGCCTATTTTGATAGCGCCGAGAGGAAGGCTGTCAAGTACGCGTCGTCAGTCGTTGAACCTTCAGGTCGTTTTCAGATTCTTGAGCCATTCATGCAGCGCACGTACATTCACCAAGCCGCGCGCCCGGCGATCAAGGTGTCGACCATCCCCTCAACCCAATCTTCCCGCTCAACTCGAGGCACCGGATTGTCGCGCAGGAAGGCGTAGCCATACCACCCACGCAGGAGCAGGATGAAGCACTCCGCCGGTACGTTCGGGCGCCGGCACGCAATCCCCTCGGCTACTGCACATTCGGCGATGAACGCGCTGATCTGCTCGATCCCGACTCGCGTGCTCTGCATGGCCGCGCGGGCGATTTCGGGAAACAGGTTCGCAGCCCCGTAGATGAGGCGATTAACGTCCAGGAGATCGCCTTCAAGACTGTAGGACAAGGCCCGGTTCGCGTAAGCGACCAAGCCTCCCTTCAAGTCTGGAACACCCCGCGTCTCAAGCGAGGTGATTGCCCCCATACGATCGATCTGCTGCGTCATGATCGCCTGGAACAAGGCTTCCTTGGTGGCGAACCGCGCCTGCAGCGTCGTGCGTGCAACTTGCGCCTCCTTGGCGATCCTACGCATCGAAGCGCCCCCATAGCCCTCGCGAATGAACTCCGCGAGCGCAGCCGCGAGCAAAGCGTTCTCTATTTCGACCGCGTCTTCACTTGTCGGGCGACCACGCGACCGAGCCACACTGACCGGTGCCAGTCCGGAACGAGTAGGTTGTATCTTATTGGCGCGCTTTGCCGCTGCCTGCGTCGTCTCTGCCATTCACTACCTCTAGCAGGAAAAAGCGGCGGCTCGATAGGTGCGCGGCGCGCGTGGCCTCTGGATGCAGTCGGGGGCTTGTGAATAAAGAGACCACGTGGCATGTTTGCGTCTGGCCAGGTACGCGAGACCGGCCTGGGAGACCAAAAACAATGGACATGGACAAGCCCGGCCGGCTGGTGGACGAAGGTCCGCGGATCGCAGATATCGATTTTTCGGGCTTCCTGATGCAGGTTCCCAGCGACCGCTACTACTCACAGGAATTCTCGAAGCAGGAGCGCGAACGCCTTTGGATGCGAACCTGGCAAATCGCCGGTCGCTGCGATGATTTGCCCAATACGGGGGACTGGTTCGAATACCGGCTGTTCGATCAATCGTGGATCATCGTGCGAGGCCGCGATCATAAACTGCGCGGCTTCGTAAACGCCTGCCGACACCGTGGAAACGCCTTCTGCCAGGGCGAAGGGCACGCCGCGCGCTTCACTTGCCCTTACCACAACTGGTCGTACGGGCTGGACGGCAAGCTGCTCGCAGTGCCCCGGCCCGATTTCGACGGTTCTTTGGAAGAATTCGTTGGCCAGAAGTCCGAACTGGGCCTCATCGAAGTACCCGTGGCCGCTTTCGCCGGCTTCATCTTCCTGAATCCGGATCGCGGAGCAGGCCCGCTTCATGACTTTCTGGGTGAGGCCGTCGAACTGCTGGCGCCCTACCGAATGGAGGAGATGATCCCGCACGGCTTCAACGTCCGTGAGACTATCGCCTGCAACTGGAAGGTGATCATGGACGCCTTTCAGGAAGGCTACCACATCCAGGGCGTGCATCCCGAACTCGTGGCAGCCATGGACGAATCTGAAGAACGCTATCGGTTCTTTGGCGATCACAGCGTTGCCACGGCGCCGTTCGGTGCCTCCAATCTCGCCGACAGCGACTTGAGGGAGCAGATTGCCGCGATCCATAGCCTGCCAGCAACCTTTCCGGCTGTGGCAGATTCCTTGCCGCGCTTCGATGAACTGGTGAACGCCTGCAGCGGCCCCGATGGTGCGCTGCCTACGGCGCTGGATGTCCCGCTTCGATCGCTGCTCCAGCAAGCGATGCGTGAAACCTGGAGCGCCAAGGGGCTCGACGTCAGCGGGCTCACCGACACCCAGCTAAGCGACAATCACTTCTGGATCCTGTTCCCGAATTGCTTCGTGACGATCCACGCGGGTGAATGCACGGTCATCATGTCGTTCCCGCATGAGAGCGGCGATCCCAATCGTTGCTACTGGCATGTGCAGAACCTGCAGTGGTTCCCGCCGGAACAGCGCGCCGAGAAGCGGACTTCTCTGACACAGGTTCCCGAAGGCGAACACTACCCGTACTTCCTCGCTCTCGAGCAGGACTACGAGCAGATGCAACACCAGCAGCGTGGTTTGCGCAATTCAAGCCAGCAGTTCCTCACGCTGACGCGGCAGGAAGTGCGGCTCGCCCACTTCCACGCTGCGGTGGCGAGTTGGATGGAGCACGAAGGGCAGCGCAAAGCATAAGCTGCAGCATCAAACAGAAGTTTAGACGGGAGGGAATAGTTTTGGAAATCATCACTGCAACCGAGACCGGGAGCCACAAGGGCGCGCTTACAAAGATTGTCGACGCCTACTGCGAAGCGCATGCTCGCTTGACCGCACAAGGCGTCACTTCACCTTCCGATTGGGCTCCACTGGGTGAGTACATCGACGTCTCCCAGTTCAAACGGGTCGGAGCTTATCTTGAGGAGTTGAACTGGAAAGAATACTGTCAGTTTCTCACTGACTGGGCGGGCGGAACCCGTTTTGAAATGACGGTTTTCCGTATAACCGAGGCGGGCCGCATCGTCGTGCAGGAAATCGAAGAGCGGCATTATCGGGGCGACGAGTTCATCCGCAAAAACGTCATCGCTCTCTATGTATTCAGCGATGAAAACAAAATCGTCCATCTCGACATCTATGAGCAAGCGAAAGATTCCGGACGCTGGATCATGGAGGCCGCCGAGGCAGCCATGACCTAGCTGTCCGGTCGCGAAACCTCATTGGCATAATTGATCATCTCATCGACCTTGGGTAGCAGGTCGTTGTTGTTCGCTGGCTTGTAGCTGGGGTTTGCGAGGCGGCCATTGCGCTCGATCCGCTGGCGAAATGGCATCGATCGGCGAAAGTCCGGAAAGAACGCGCTTTCGTAGCCAGTTGCAGCATGGTTGAATCCGATAAGCAGCGTTTCGAGATCGGGGTGGCCTTAGCGCTTGGCGGCGACACTCGCCGGCTCAGTGGATCGGGCGATCTCCGCTCGCATTGCAGGCGTCGTTCGCGCCTGGAGGTGTATCTGCATCATCACAGCACCTCATCGCTGACGGGGGTAAAGCGCCACGCGTCATCCGCGATAGCCCAGCCTACCTGATCCCAATGACATTCCCCAACCAGACAGCTGGGTACATTTGGCCTCCATCACGCCTTTGCCGGAACCCTCTATCGAGCAAAGCGTATTGAAATCGTACATACATCGGTTGGCGAGTATGGGCGACGGAGGTTAGCTTGCGCAAAGCGTTGACATTCAGATTTGATCCGGACCTTTCTGAGCGGGCACGGCAGCCTGCTCGGCCCGACTGTCGCTCACTGACCAATTTTGCCGAAACCGCTCTCCGGTACTCGATCGAACACTCTGCCGCGCAGCATCCGGCGAGCGATCGCTCGGCGTGATAGGCGATGTATTACTTGCGCGGCGAAGCGAACGGGTTGACAGGAAAGGACACGGAGAACTTGAAAGCAAATTGTGAAACGGGCGTCTCCGGACTCGATGAAATCCTCGCCGGAGGCCTCGCAAAAAGCCGGCTATTTCTGATCGAGGGAAGCCCCGGCACCGGCAAGACGACCATCGCGAGCCAGTTTCTAATGGCAGGCGTCGATGCTGGTGATAAGGTTCTCTACATCACATTGTCGGAGACCGAGGAAGAGCTGCGTGATGGTGCGGCTTCGCATGGCTGGACCTTTGGCAATGGCTTTGAGGTATTCGAACTGGTCCCGCCTGAAAGCCTACTCGACGAGCAGCAGCAGCAAAGCCTGCTCTATTCGTCCGACCTTGAACTGGGCGAGACCACAAAACGTATCTTTGAGGCGTTCGAGCGGATCAAGCCCTCCCGCGTGGTACTCGACAGCTTGTCCGAGATTCGGCTGCTCGCGCAAAGTTCGCTGCGTTACCGACGCCAGATCCTGGCGCTGAAGCATTATTTTTCGCGCCATGCGTCCACCGTCCTGATGCTCGATGATATGACGGCCGACGTAATGGACAAGACCGTCCACAGTGTGGCGCACGCCGTCATCCGGCTGGAGGAACTCTCTCCCACCTATGGCGCTGAACGACGCCGAATGCGGGTACTCAAATATCGTGGCCGGAAATATCGCGGCGGATATCACGACTTTGTAATCGACACCGGGGGCATCCGTGTGTTTCCAAGACTGGTCTCGGCTGAGCATCGCTCGGACTTCAAGCGTGAAACGGTGCCGATCGGCGACACGCAGCTTAACAAGCTGCTTGGCGGTGGGTTTGAGCGCGGAGCCAGCAATCTGATCCTGGGGCCGGCCGGCACCGGTAAGTCGCTGCTGACGCTGAGCTTCGTCAAATCCGCAGTCGAACGCGGCGAGACCGCTGCCATGTTTGTGTTCGACGAGGAGCTTGGGCTGCTGTTCGATCGCTCGAAGGGCCTGGGTATAGATTTGCAGGCGATGGTGGACAGCAAGAGGCTGGTGATCGAGCAGATCGACGCCGCCGAATTGACGCCCGGCGAATTTTCCGAGCGTGTCCGCATCTGCGTCGAGAAGTTCGGAGCGCGAACGGTCGTGGTCGACAGTTTGAACGGTTACCAGGCTGCCATGCCTGAAGAGCAGGCGTTGATCCTGCACATGCACGAACTGTTGCAATATCTGAACCGCCAGGGTGCGACGACCTTCTTGACGGTCGCCCAGCATGGACTGGTCGGCGATATGAAATCGCCGGTTGATGTGACTTATCTCGCCGACACGGTGATCCTGCTGCGTTATTTTGAAGCGATGGGCCGTGTGCGGCGCGCTATTTCGGTCGTCAAGAAGCGCACCGGCTCGCATGAGGATACGATCCGCGAATTCATGATCGGTTCTAATGGCATTACGCTTGGCGAACCACTTACCGCCTTCCAGGGTGTATTACGCGGTGTTCCCAACCTTGTCGGCGATACCGGCCTTCTCGATGCGACCAAGGCGTGAAATTTTGAACCGAACACTTTCCGAAGGTGCGGTCATCCTGGCGCCGCTCGGGCGCGATGCGATCGTCGCGCAGTCGATGATGCACGAGGCTGGGCTAGAGGCCGCGGTAGTCGCCAATTTGACAGAGTTCGTCGCTGTGCTGCGAGGCGGCGCAGGCTTCGCGATCGTTACCGAGGAAGCGATGCGCGGGGCCGATCTGCGGAACCTTGCCGGTTTCATCGCTGATCAGGCCGAATGGTCCGACTTCCCGTTCATTGTGCTTACTGCGCGTGGTGGGGGCCTTGAGCGCAATCCCGGGGCCGCGCGGCTCCTTGAGGTGCTCGGCAATGTGACGTTTCTCGAGCGCCCGTTCCATCCGACGACATTGACCAGTCTGGCCCACGCAGCGCGGCGGGGACGCCTGCGCCAATATGAGGCCCGGGTCCGGCTCGAGGACATTCGCGATGGGCGAGAACGACTCACGATCGCGCTGGCGGCAGGCGGGCTAGGTGCGTGGGCATTAGATCTGGCCGCCAACGTCCTGGACGCGACCGACGATTGCAAAGCGCATTATGGCAGGGCGAGCCAAGACCCCTTCACCTACGAGGACTTGCGTGCGTCGGTGCATCCCGACGATGCCGAGCGCATGCAGCAAGCGGTCGCCAGGTCGATCCAGACGGCCGAAAATTACGACATCGCCTACAGGGCAATTTGGCCCGATGGCTCGCTCCACTGGGTACAGGTCAACGGCCAGTTGGAATCCGATGCGACTGGCAAACCCTTACGCATGGTCGGCGTGTCACAGGACATCACGACGCGACGGGAGGCGGAGGCGCGGCGCGCGGCATTGCTCGCACTAGGTGATGGCCTTCGCCAGACGTCCGATCCTGCTGACATGTCTTTTCTTGCCGCGCAGATTTTGGGAGCGACCCTCGAGGTAAGCCGCGCGGGCTATGGGTTCATTGATCCGGTCGCCGAGACGATTACTGTCGAACGTGACTGGAACGCCCCCGATATCACGACGATCGCCGGGACTCTCCGTTTTCGGGACCATGGCTCTTACATCGAAGATTTGAAGCGGGGAGAGACGGTGGCGTGCGCCGATGCGCGCACAGATCCGCGCACTCGCGACACTGCGGAGCTGCTCGAGAAAATCGACGCGCGGTCGTTTGTGAACATGCCAATCTTCGATCAAGGCAAATTCGTTGGCCTGCTGTATCTCAACCATCGCAAACCGCGACCCTGGAGTGATGACGAGCTCGTGTTCGTGCGAGATGTCGCCGATCGTACCCAGGCCGCGATCGAGCGGCACAATGCGGAAGCATCGCTGGCCGAGTTTGCCGAATCACTCGAACGTCAGGTCGAACAGCGTACGCGCGAAAGTGAGATGGCCCAGGAACAGTTGCGCCAAGCGCAGAAAATGGAAGCGGTGGGCCAGCTCACCGGAGGCCTGGCGCACGACTTCAACAATTTGCTTACCGGTATTTCCGGCGGCCTTGAACTGCTGGAGATACGCATCAGGCAGGGGCGGATTGGAGAAATCGATAAATATGTCGAAATGGCGCGCAGCGCGACCAAGCGCGCGGCCGCGCTCACCCATCGCCTGCTTGCTTTTTCGCGGCGACAGACGCTCGATCCCAAGCCTTCGGACATCAATCGGATCGTCTCCAACATGGACGAGTTTCTGCGGCGTTCCGTGGGCCCACAAGTGGAGATGGAGGTTGTCGGTGCCGGCGGGCTCTGGACAACATTGATCGATGCTAATCAGCTTGAGAACGCCCTGCTCAACCTTTGCATCAATGCTCGTGATGCTATGCCCGATGGCGGACGCATTACTATCGAAACTGCCAACAAGTGGCTCGATAAGGCGGCCGCTAAGGAACGCGATCTGCCTGTGGGTCAATATGTCTCGCTATGCGTGACCGATACTGGAACGGGAATGTCGCGCGAGACGACAGCGCGGGCATTCGACCCTTTCTACACCACCAAGCCGCTGGGAGAGGGAACCGGTCTCGGCCTTTCGATGATCTATGGCTTTGTCAGGCAGTCGGGCGGTCAAGTTCGGATTTATTCCGAACTGGGACAAGGCACGACGATGTGTCTCTATTTTCCGCGCGTACATTCTGAGGAGTGCACCGACCCGGAGCAGGAAGAGCGGCTAGCAGCGGCCGCTTTTGCAAATGGCGAAACGGTACTGGTCGTCGATGATGAACCGGCAGTTCGTGTCCTCATCACCGAGGTGCTCGCAGAACTTGGGTATAATGCTTTGGAAGCGAGTGACGGCATCGCTGGTCTTGCGCTGCTCAAAAGTCAGCCGGGTATAGAACTTCTGGTCACCGACGTTGGCCTGCCTAAGGGCATGAACGGCCGACAACTTGCCGATGCCGCGCGCGTCGATCGGCCCGACCTCAAAGTGCTGTTCATTACGGGTTATGCCGAGAATGCTGTGATCGGCAGCGGGCGGCTCGAAGCCGGCATGCACGTGCTGACGAAGCCCTTTGCAATGGATGCGTTGGCAAACCGCATTCGGGCACTGATTACGGAATGACCTATCTGGGCTATCAACGCGGCATACCAGTCTGCATAGGGGCCGTTTCGCGCAAGGTGGCGATTGAGGGTGGGGTGCGTGGCGGTCCGCGCTCGCCCAGAGCCTGCTTCGCACGATCTCCAGCCTGAAGTGCATCAGCCTAGGCTGCTTTGTCACCGCCGCGACTGGCCGCACCGACTGCATGGCGCGTTACCATCAAAATCGCACCTGCGGATCGGCTCCAAACTCGGAAAACCGCGCCTGATAGCGCAAGCTTTTGTTTTCGCCCCGACTGCAGATTTCTCTCTGGATATAGCTGATTTCCCCCTCAATAGGACGGATCCCGTGTCATGCGCCGATCCACAAATGGGGGATTTGTGGATCGCTGATGAAGAAGCGTCCTCACACTGAAATGTGTAACGAATCTGTTCCAGATCGGCCCCGCAACGGAAACAGTTCAAGTGCCCTGCGAGCAGATAGCCTGATGGGCCGGATGGCTATTTTCACGTGGGTCTCCGGACGGTGCCGTTCTGCCCTACTGACCATCCACTTGCTGGCTGGAGTTGAGTACATTTGTCCAAAAAGGATGGAACCCACGTCGCGGCAATTGCGCGGCTGAAGAGAAACCTTGGCCAACATCGCATCGAAGCTGATTGAGCAACCTCACGTCTGGAAAATGAATCGGGTCGGGATCACGCATCCCGGCATTCCCATTTGATGTAGGCTTTGTTGTCGCAGGCCCATGTTTCGTCGATTTCGACGAGAACCGCGGAGACGAGGCGTAAGAGCGCCTAGTCGTTGGGGAAGACCCTGACCTTGACGGTACGGTGCTTGAGTTTCTGCTGGACGGCGCGCTCGATCGGGTTGGAGGTGCGCAGGCGCCGGCGGTGGCACTCAGGCAGGGTGAAGACACCCAGCCCTTCGGGAATGGCGTTTTCGAGCGACGTGGCGAGCTTGGGCGTGGTTTTGCTATAACCGTTGACCTGCCCCCCGAAAAATCCCCCATTCTAATGTAGAGTCTGCACATGAGAAGGAGCAGACGTATGAGGAAGAGCCGTTTTACCGAGGCGCAGATCATCGGGATGATCAAATAGCGGGAGACCGGGCTGCCGACGGTCGAGATTTGCCGTAAGCATTGGGCTGAGCACGGCGACGCTTTATGAGTTGAAGGGCAAGTACGGCGACATGGAAGTGTCTGATGCCCGCCGGCTGCGCCAGCTTGAGGATGAGAACGGGAAGCTGAAACGCTTGCTGGCGGACAGCATGCTCGACAACGTCATCCTCAAGGATCTGTTGGGAAAAGCCTGACGCCAAGCCAGCGGCGGGATGCGGTGCTCAAATCCGGCAGACGAATAGCGGCCGACCTCAACAAGGACAGCATTGCCGCGCCGACAGGAGGCGCCTGGGGCGGCAGTACCATTAACGGCAATCCCAAGCGGGGGACTGGCATACTCAACAATGAGATGTAAGTCGGAAAGCTGATCTGGAATCGCCAACGCTTCATCAAGGATCCGGACACCGGCAAACGGCAGTCGCGCCCAAATCCAGAATCGGAATGGATCATCCAGGAGATTCCGGATCGTCATCACCTAATGGATCCATCGCTGTTTTCGGAATTCTGCACCGAATTCACGGGGGAGATGAACAGGCTGAGGCGGAGATCAAGAAGATCGACCGTGACCTCGACTCCATGGTCGACCTCATTCTACGCGGCGGCGCAGCGGACAAGATCAACGCCCGCATGGTGAAGATGGAAACTCGCCCCAAGGAGCTTCAACGTACGCTGGCGGAGAGCAAAAAGCCCCGCCTTTGCTGCAAGCGGGCCTTTCTCCATCGTCGGCGAAAGCGCGGGCATCCTGATATCGGTGGCCATCTGTCAGTCCTCGCAGAAGAGTTCAGCGGTGGCGTCGATGATGGCTTCGGCATCGAGGCGGTACGCATGATAGAGGTCCAGCAGGTCGCCGGTCTGGCCGAAACGGTCGGTGCCCAGCGGACTGACGCGCATCCCCGCGACGCCGCCCAGCCACGACAGCGCGCCCGGCGATCCGTCGAGCACGGTGACCAGCCCCGCCCCCGGCGCCAGCGCGCCCAGCAGCGTTTCGGCATGGCAAGGCTCGGGCCGAATGCCCTTCCACCGCGCCGCCAGCCGTGCCGACCACCCCCGGTGAAGCAGGTCCGGTGAGGTCACGTTCAGCAGCCCCAGCCCCGGCAGGTCATCGGCGAGCTGCTCCCATGCCGCCAGCGCCTCGGGCGCGACCACGCCGGAGAACACGATCGCCGCCTCTGCGCCGGGCGCGGGTTTGCGCAGCCAGTAGCCGCCCTTCAGCGCATCATCGCGCCAGCCGTCGTCCTCACGCACGACCTGCGGGATCGACCGGGTCGACAGGCGCAAGTAGACCGAACCGCCGCCTTCCTCGCGCTGCATGTGGTCGAACGACCAGCCCATGATGAGCGCCACTTCGTCGGCAAAGGCCGGGTCGAAATACGTCAGGCCCGGCTGCCCCATGCCAATCAGCGGCGTGTTGATCGACTGGTGCGCGCCGCCTTCCGCCGCCAGAGTCAGGCCCGAAGGCGTGCCCACCAGCAGGAACCGCGCATCCTGATAACAGGCGTAGTTCAGCGCATCCAGGCCGCGCGCGATGAACGGATCGTAGACCGTGCCAACCGGCAGCAAGCGTGTGCCGAAATGCGGCGCGGCCAGTCCCAGCGAGGCGAGCATGATGAAGAAGTTGTTCTCGGCAATGCCCAGTTCGATATGCTGACCGGCCGCGTGGGCCTGCCACTTCTGCGCCGACGGGATCTTCGCCTTGCGGAACACGTCGGCCAGTTCGCGCCGCCTGAACAGCCCGCGCTGGTTGACGAAACCGCCCAGATTGGTCGTCTGGGTGACGTCGGGCGCGGTGGTGACGATGCGGTCGCCCAGTTCCTCGCCCGACTTGGCGATATCGAGCAATATCCGCCCGAACGCGGCCTGCGTCGATTGTTCGGCGCCCTCAGGCGCGGCCAGACGTGTCGGAACGGGCACCGGCGGCGCGGCTGGTTCACCGTTCTTGCTGCCCAGTGCGCTTGCCTTCACGAAGGCTTCGAGACGCGCGGCAACATTGTCGCCAAGCCCGCCCCACGGCTCCCATTCCTGCCCTTCCGGCACGCCCATGGAGGTGCGGAACTGCTCCATCTGGGGCGGGTTCATCATCCCCGAATGGTTGTCTTTATGCCCGGCCAGCGGCAGGCTATGGCCCTTGACGGTATAGGCGATGAACAGTGTAGGCCGCTCATCCTGACACGCGTCGAACGCCTCGATCAGGGACTGGATGCAGTGCCCGCCCAGATTGGTCATCAGGGCAGCGAGGCCTTCGTCGTCGAAGCTCTCGATCAGCTTGGCGACCTGCGGTTTATCGCCGATATCGGCCATCAACCGCGTGCGCCATGCCGCGCCGCCCTGATAGGTAAGCGCGGCGAATTCGGCATTGGGGCACTGGTCGATCCATTCCTCGATCGCCTTGCCGCCTGGCCGCTTGAACGCCTCGCGCTGGAGCTTGCCGTACTTCAGCGTGACCACGCGCCATCCGCAAGTCTCGAAGATATCGTCGAAACGGCGGAACATGCGGTCGGCGGTCGTGCTGTCGAGCGACTGGCGGTTGTAGTCGACGATCCACCAGCAATTGCGCAGGTCGTGCTTGTAGCCCTCGATCAAACATTCGTAGATGTTGCCTTCGTCGAGTTCGGCATCGCCCATCAGCGCGATCATACGCCCGGCGTCTTCCTCGCGGACCTGACCGTGGGCGATGAGGTAATCCTGCACCAGACTGGTGAAAGCGGTGACCGCCACGCCCAGTCCGACCGATCCGGTCGAGAAGTCCACCGGGATCGTATCCTTGGTGCGCGAGGGATAGCTTTGCACCCCGCCAAGGCCCCGGAACCGCTCCAGCTTGTCACGCGACTGGTTGCCCAGCAGATAGTGGATCGCGTGCAGCAGCGGCCCGGCATGGGGCTTCACCGCCACCTTGTCCTGCGGGCGCAGCGCATGGAAATAGAGCGCCGCCATGATCGCGGTCATCGAGGCGCAGCTTGCCTGATGCCCGCCCACCTTCAGGCCATCGCGCTTGGGCCGGATATGGTTGGCATTGTGGATCGTCCACGCCGACAACCACAACAAGCGCTTTTCAAGCGCCTCAAGCGTATCGATGAGATCGTGTCGGTCATGGAGTTGGGCGGACGACATTCCCGTGCATTCCTGTGCAAATTGTCAGTGTGTGAAATTACTTCGCCATTGCGGGGCATGTCCTTGCTATCTTTCGCGACCGAAGCGCATTTTATGGCACTTTCTGCCGTGATTGTGCTATCTATGGCAGATTATGCCAAAACGCATCCTTGACCCGGTAGATCGCCGCATGCTCGCGGAACTTCAGTCCGATGGCCGCGTGACCAATCAGGAACTGTCGGACCGCGTAGGACTATCTCCCTCCCCCTGCCTTCGCCGGCTAAAACAGCTGGAAGCCGACGGGGTAATCACCGGCTACGTCGCCCTCGTCGATCCGGCGGCCGTCGATCTTCCGGTCACGGCTTTCGTGCGCATCCGCCTCGACCAGCAGGACGACCGCCATCTGGCGATGTTCGAAAAAGCCGTGACCGAATTCGCCGAAGTCATGGAATGCTACCTGATGACCGGCGAGGCCGATTACCAATTGCGCGTCCTGGTCCCCTCGCTCGGCGCATTCGAGGATTTCCTGCGCTTCAAGCTCACCCGGATCGACGGCGTTTCGCAAGTAACGACCAGCTTCGCGCTGCGCCCCGTGGTCTATCGCACCAACCTTCCGGTTTAAAACGCGACCTTGTCGCCGCCCTTGAGGCTCAGGATTTCGCGTGCTTCGGCAGGCGTGGCGATCTCTCCGCCGAGGCCGAGCAACGCCATGTAGAGGGTAGGGCGCACTTTTCGCGTCGGAAAGTCCTTTTTCAGGGTGCAGCGATAAAGCAAAGATCCAGTGCGACCGGCCGTCAAACCGAACCGTCATCCTGATGGACTTCCAGGTCGAGGATCAGGATGCGGGCAGGGTCTCCTTCCTCGATCAGCCTGTTCGCCGCGATCGCCAGATCGTTAAAAACGCAGTATCCGCCCCCCGTATGCGCCAGCGCAGATGGCTACCACCGGCGCTATTGGCGGTATAGCCATGCCAGAATGCCAGCTTGGCGGCCAGCCAAGTCCCGCCCGGCGAGAGTTGCGATCTTCGCGGAATGCTTTCGTTGATCGCGAAACCAATCCTGCGCTTCTTCGCCGCCGCGTACGTGCAAGCGATGACTTCCTCGACATAATCGGGATCATGAATCGCCTCCAAGCAAGCCCTGGGCATCACGTCCGAGACGTGTTCCGTCATGGACACCTCGCTCTTGCGAAGTGCATCCACCACCAGTCCATACTTGTCGTGACGGAAGGCGCTCTGGCCGCTGGCCTATTCGACGTACTCGGGATGATGGACGACATGCAACATGTTCGGCAACCCACCGGGCGGGAGAGGAGAAGCCGGTCGGCTCCCCCTCCCCCTCCACGTTATACCAGAGACTTGGCCATCAACCTCTCCAGCCGTTCCACAAACGCCCGCGGATCGGCAGGAGCTTCTCCCTCGGAGATGCGCGCCTCATCCAGCAGCAAGAATGCGATATCACGCCGCTCGTCCTCGCTGGCTGTGGACTGCTCCAGTTCCGCGATAAGTGCATGGCGGGCATTCACTTCCAGCACAGGCTTCGCGCGTTCCGGCGCGTGTCCGGCCGAGGCCAGCATCTTCTCCAACTGAAGATCCATGGCATTGTCAGGAGCGACGATGCACACGGCGCTGGTGGTCAACCGGTCCGAAATGCGGACGTCGGATACCTGATCCGCCAGCACCTCCCTGGCGAAGGCGACGAACCTGCTGACATCCTCTGCAGGGACCATATTATCCGTGCTTCCCTCAGCCAAGGGGATCAGGCTGAGTTCGGCAGCGCCCTGCGTCACCGACCTGAAAGGCTTGCCGTCGTAATCGACGCCCATCGTCGTCCAGAAATTATCGACTTGGTCGGGCAGCAGCAAGACCTCGATACCGCGCGCCTTGAACCCCTCGAGGTGGGGCGACGTCGCGATCCGGTCCAGATCGTCGCCAGTGGCATAGTAGATCGCCGTCTGATTCTCCTTCAATCCCTCGACGTAGTCCTTGAGCGAGCGCCACTCTCCGCTCGATGCCGTCGTCTTGAAGCGGGCAAGCGTCAGCAACTGGTCTCGGCGTTCGTAGTCCTCGTAGAGCCCCTCCTTGAGCACTGCCCCGAAATTCTCCCAGATCGCCGCATAACGGTCGGCCTCGTTCGCGGCGAGCTTATCCAGTTCCGAGAGGATGCGGTTGCTTACGCCTTTCTGGATGGCGGAAAGCACGGGACTTTCCTGAATCATCTCGCGTGACATATTGAGCGGAAGATCGGCCGAATCCACTAGACCGCGGACGAAGCGCAGATAGCGTGGGAGTATCTCCGCCTCATCAGTGATGAACACGCGGCGCACGTAGAGCTTGATGCGGCCACTGCGGGCAGGGTCAAACAGGTCGAAAGGCTTGTTTTCGGGGATGAAGGTGAGCACGGAATATTCGTGTCGCCCCTCGGCCCGGTAGTGCAGCGTCAGGGCCGGCTTGTCGAACTGCCCGGCCACGCTGCGATAGAAATCAGCATAATCGTTCTCGCTGATGTCCGACTTCGGCTTGGTCCAAAGCGCTACGCCGTCGGCGAGTTGCCGCGCCTCGTCTTCGCTGCCAGCGTCCTCAAGGAAGATCGGGACCGGCACATGGCCAGACTGTGCCCTTACGATCCGCTCGACAGTCTGGCGCTCGGCATAGCTTTTTGCTTCATCGAGCAGGGACAGTGTAACCCGCGTCCCCCGCGCCGGTGCATGGGCGGGATCGACGGGGGCGATGGTGTAAGTGCCCGAGCCATCGGACGACCAACTTGCCGCCTCGGCCTCGCCTGCGCGGCGCGAGACGACTTCGACGTTTCCGGCGACCATAAACGCAGAGTAGAAGCCAACGCCGAACTGGCCGATCAGTTGCTGCCCCTCGCCGTTCCTGTCCGCGGAAAGCCTGTCCATGAACGCTTTCGTCCCCGAGCGGGCGATAGTGCCCAGGGTCTCGGCCATGTCGGCCGCGGTCATACCGATGCCATTGTCCGTGATGGTAAGCATCCCGGCTTCCTGGTCGAGACTTACTGTAATGCGGGCCTGCGGATCGTCGCCAAACAGTTCGGGACTGGAGATCGCTTCATACCGCAACTTCTCGCACGCATCGGCGGCGTTGGAGATAAGCTCGCGCAGAAACACGTCGCGGTCAGAATAGACCGAATGGACCATCATGTGCAGGAGTTTAGAGACATCCGCCTCGAAGGCACGGATCTCAGGGGCGCTAACTGTTTCGGTCGTCATCGGCTCTTTTGCTCACATGGTTCGGACTTGCGCCCGTCAAATGGAGCGGTTCGCTCCCCCGTTCAAGAGGTCACCCCCCTCAGACATAGGGAAGGTATCCGCGGCTACCGCAGGCATTCCACCTCTCTCAATGTTCCGGCATCGCAAGCCACCGCGCATATTCTGCCTTGCCCCTATAACGAGCGTTCCTCGGACAAACCGCTTCGCCGAGACTTGCCATACGTTCATGGGTGAACGGGGGGCCAAAGCGTGAGATTAGATGCTGCAAAGCGCCGCAGCCTGATGCGTGGTCCCCATGATTTCAGTATATCGTGCCTCGGCGACACCATAAAATCGCCCGCAATATTTCTCCAGCGCCGGCCGATCCCGTATGGTGATCAAACCCCGCTGCGCACGGATGAAGCCATCTGCTTCCAAATTGTGAACGGCGTGGGTGATGCTGGCACGTCGTACTCCGAGCATAAGCGACATGCTTTCATGAGTTAGCGCGAGATCGTCAGTCGGCGTACGATCGCGGTACATCAGTAATTTGCGAGCAAGTCGTTGCTGCACACTGGCGCGAACGCCGGCGCTCGCAGCAAGGCTTATCTGAACCATTTGAGCTTGGACGTAGCGGGACAGGTACGTTCGTAGATTTAAACTGGAACGTACGCATTCCTGGAAATCGCCGATGTCGACGAACAATGCCTCCCCTTCGATCTGAATAAACGCGTCTCGCTGGGGTATCAGGTTGGCGATGGCCGCAGTGCCAATCATACCTTCATGGCCGACCACGCCGACCTCGATAGGTTCACGAAGATCGCCGGTCTCAAGACTTGAGACTACTCCGCTTTCGATGAAGCAAACGCTGGCGAGACGTGAACCGGTGCGCTCGAGAAGCGTGCGGGCTGGCAATCGGCGCCGAGAACACAGAGGCCACAAACGCAGGCGTTCTTGTACTCCCATTCCCAGCAGCAGCAAATTCGTTGTTTTGCCAAAGCTCGTTTCGGCTTTCATGGGCAATTCCTCCCAGCTGAGACTTGTCTTGAGGCTTCTCCGTTTGTCCTGCCAAGATAACGGTTCAACGAGAGAGACGTTCCTCAACGACAACCACTTGAAACTTACGAAGGGGTTAGACGAGGCGCCCCATTATTTCACGGAAAAGGTTTTGTTCCTGAATGGTGCGGTAACGTACATTGTTTTTACTACTCGAATCACCGCTGTTTGCGATATTTGAAGCCATCCCAGCTGGATAGCCGAGCTCAGGCGCGGTTCCAAAGGGGCGAGCCGATCGCACTATGCCAGAGCCATCGGCATTTTTTAGGAACGGACAGGAGGGATTCTGTACATGATGGTCACGTCGCCGAACCGGCGCGCCGGTCTCCGCTTGCCGCGCCCTGCCCATCGATCATGGTCCGAGCTTACGTCCGCGCGTCGTGCGCCTCTAGCGCCAAACGAGATCGAAGACCTTAGTCGCCGCTTCTGGGCGGTTTTCGACGGTACTCCTGAATAGGACAATTTGATCCTGCACGGGTTCTATGTGCCGTTCGACCGAGCATCACGTGTGGATGCTCTGCCCTCCATTGAAAGAGAGTCCAATGACTGAAACCAAGCCCAATTCAGACTGGCTTTATGCCTTTATGCCCTTTTCTGAAGGTGCGCGCCTTGGCCAGCGCGCCGAGGCGGCCGGGAATGCGATCAATGAACACGCGGCAGCGTTGCAGGATCTTTTTGTAAGCCAAACTCAATCTGGCTGCGACCGTATTTTCCATTCGGTCGGGAGGCTGTCAGGTGCGACTAGCACTGCCGATCGAATGAACATCCTTTCCAGCATCGTTACCGAAAGTTCCCGGACACACGTCGACAATCTGGCGACCTGGGCGCGGCTCTACTTGCGGCACTACACTGGCCTGGTCGGATCTTTAACCGGGAATCCCTCCTCGCCGACCTGATGCCCGGCTTACACGGGGGCGAGTTGCCCGCTGCGCGCAGCACGCACTTCTTCGCGTGCCATCGAAGAAGCAAGCGCCAACTTGCGGAATCTCAGTGAATTCGTCGCCGCGGGCCCGTTCAGCGGCTACTTCGGAGAGCCACCGCCATTGCATTCTCAAATCGGCTCAAAACCTAGTCAGATGCACGAAAGCAATCGTCTTTCGTATCAACCAGGCGACCCAGAGGGCGGTTCACATTGAACCGCCGCCATCTGCCGGCGGAGTTAACGCTCCGCCGGCCTTTTTCGACAAAGTCATCAAGGCTGAGATGGTTCGGGAGCCGCAGGAATCAACTCTTTTGCTTGGAACTTCCGCCCTCGTTACGGGCGTTCATGGAGCAAAATTGCTTACTCGCCATACAAGTCATCGACAGAGAACTGGCTTTGGTCCGGCCCGTTCGCGCGGGGAGCGTCCAATCCCCGCACAATAACGGTGAATTGCAAATGCCCTCACCGATTTGAGCGCTACAGTCTCGGCACTTGGGCGCGCGTCGGCGGCGGCGCGGCGGACAAATCCTCGGCAGCCAGCAACCATTTGTAACAGGAACCGACGCACTTCGGCCAGAACCTGAACACCGTTCACGCGTTGCAATCAGACGGTTTCAGAGGATTCGTGAATTTGCGAAAGTCGGCCGCGGCCTGCGTTCTTGTTCTTGCTGGCTGTAACACACATCAATCTGCGCTTGCACCTTTCGGGCTGGAGGCACGGCACCCTCGCAGTGCATGGGCTGTCACGGCAGCGACGGAATGGGACACAGCCAAGGCGACATTCCCGTCATCGCCGGCCAGAAGACCGATGCCCTTGTCGCCGCACTGCGCCGCTATGCTTCCGGGCAAAGGGCTGGCGCCGTCATGCAGGTAGCCGCTGCGGGCCTTTCGGAAGCGGAAATGCAGAAAGCAGCCGACTATTTTTCAGCGCTTCCCGGACTCGCGGACATTGCCTTACCCCGCACGCACCCGCTCGTCATCAAAGGAAAGCCGCATACGCAGCTCCCTGCCTGTGCCAGCTGTCATGCGCCGGGGAAGGCCGCACCGCTGATCGAGGACCAGCGCGCAAACTATTTGGCTGCCCGCCTGCGCCACTGGCAGGGCGAGAAGACCGTTATCGACGCGCATAAGCCCCAGAATACGATGGCCGTCATCACCCGCCGCATCCCGAACGACGAGATCGACCCACTTGCCGGAGCGCTGGCAAACCCGCCCGGCCCCTGACTCATCGGATCAGGTCTCGGCCCATTTGCTGCGGCGTGTATTCCGCCCGCAGACGGGTGCCAATTCGATTAGGTAAACGTTTTCCTGTCCGGTTAGGTGAAACCAGATACGGGCAAGTGGTTTATAAGCCATGCAATCACAGGAGCGTCCATGCGGAAATCGACGATCGCCATAGCGTTGGCAGGCGCAACAATTTTGCTGGGCGCCTGCGCTTCGATCCCCAAGCCTGGCCCGGTTGGGAATGATGCGGTTCCGCAGCCGAGCAAGGCCGTCGACGTAGAGCGCTACATGGGCCGCTGGTACGAGCAATACCGCTATGAGGCGTCGTTCCAGAAGGACATGGACGGTGTCATGGCGGATTACTCACTCAACGACGACGGCACCGTGAAGGTACTCAACCGCGGCCTCAAGAATGGCAAATGGAAGCAGTCGATCGGCAAAGCCAAGGTCGTCGACACCGCAACTAACGCCAAATTGAAGGTCTCCTTCTTCGGACCATTCTACGGCAATTACTGGGTGCTGGATCACGGCGATGACTACGAATGGTCGATCGTCGGCGAACCATCCGGTCGCTACTTGTGGGTCCTCACCCGAGAAGCTCGCCCAAGCGTCGATCTGCTGTCGAGTTTGGAGGTGCGAGTGAAGGCTCTCGGTTACGATTGGGGTCTTGTCCGAAAGACGCAGCAATAGGCATTGGAAACTACGCTCGGTGACGAAAAAAATCGTCGTTTTAATCCGTCACAGATGAGAAACTGTGATTGAGCAACCTCACGTCTGGGAAATGAATCGGGTCGGGATCACGCATCCCGGCATTCCCATTTAATTTAGGCTTTGTTGTCGCAGGCCCATGTTTCGTCGATTTCGACGAGAACGACGGAGACGAGGGGCAGGCGCGCCTGGTCGTTAGGGAAGACCCTGACCTTGACGGTAGGGCGCTTGAGTTCCTGCTGGACGGCGCGCTCGATCGGGTTGGAGGTCGCAGGCGCCGGCGGTGGTGCTCAGGAAGGGCACAGCGCTTGTCTCACAAGACTGCGGAAAGTAATCGACCAGCGCCGAACCGTCATTTCGGCAATACTGTGCTCCCATCCGTGCCTTGCCTCTCCGGCAATGTGATAGACCGATCGCGGCCGGGCTTGGTGCACGAAGCGGTCGAAACCGCGCTCGCGCAGCCGCCGGAAGCGCAGTGTCGCCGGATTGCCGAGCGACACCCCCAACATATGCTCGAACGCACGGCGATCCTTGCGCCAGCCGATCCCGGCGCCGGGATCATAGCGGATCAGCAGCGCCTGCTCGAGCTCAGTTGCCGGCAGTCCGGCAGTTGCAGCGCCTTTGGAACTCGCCGTGGTCGAAATCGTAGCTCCACCCGAACGAGCAGGTGAGCCGCTTGCCCAGCCAGCCCTGGAAGCGGAGCGGCCTGAAATCGCACCCTGCGATCCGCGCAATGAGCTGCGCCTCCTTCCCGGCCGAGATCACCTCGTCCCAGCCGCGCGGACCTGGCAAGGTCTCGCCCGGATCGCCGGGCAGGCCGCCGAAAAGATCGCGCTGGGGCATCAACGCAGCTGGCTGTCCTTGCTGCCGCGCCGGTTTATGGCCGAGTGGGCGACCTGCCTGTCGCGCAGGGACTGGCACGCGACGCAGGTGCGCGCGCCGGGAAGTGCCCGGCGCCGCCCTTCCGGGATGAGATCGCCGCACTCCTCGCATTCGTTCAGCCCCTCACCTTTGGGCATGCGGGCTCGAGCCGCAATGACCGCGTCCTTGAGGCTATCCTCGATCTGGTCCTGAACGGCGCCGTCGGGCGCCCAGCCATTGGCCATGGCACGTCTCCTTTCCGCACCCTCAAGATGGGGACTATCGCGCTGATTTCATCGGGCACCGAAAACCCCGGCACGCGCGGCGTTCCCGGGGATTCCTGGTCACGCTCCTTTGGCGCGCTGGCCCTCGGGATAATCCTCGGGCTTCACCGAGCCGACCATCGGCCGGCCCTCCAGCTTTTCGGGCTTCTGCCCACTTTCATTCTGGACATGCGGGTCGGCGGCATCCGGCCTGGCGTCGCCAAGCTGGCCGTGCAGATTTTCCGGATCGCTTTCTTGCATGGCTTGCCTCCTTATGCGGCGATGAGGTTGACGGCCGTTGGCTTGGCGTTGGGGAGGCCCGAAGCCTTGGCCTGCGCCATCAGCTCCTGCTTGCGGCCGATCACTGGCAAAGGTCACAAGGTCGATTGCGACAGGCGCAGTCTGTTCGGCAAGGCGCGCCAGCACTTGCGCCTCCAGATCGGTACGGCCTTCACGGTACAAAAGCGAGCGATCCCAATAGATGCGAAGCCGGCCACCCGGCACCGGCTGCTTCGGCTCGCTGGCCGCCGTATCAGAAAACCTCACCGCTCGAATGCCGAGCGACGATCATCAGCCCGGCCAGCGCGCCGCCGGTAACTGTCAACCATTCGCGCACCACGGCTTTGCCGAGCAGCGCCTTTCCGTGCCAGATATCGCCGCTCCGGGCCAGATCGGTGGGCTGGCCGGCGAAGGGGCGGCGGGCGCAGCGGTATAGCCGCCAGCGGTAACGGCAATCGTCACCCGCCCGATAGCCGTGTCGCGGGCGAACGGCAGGACCAGGCCGACAGCGGGATCGAAAACCGCAGCATCGGCACTCCTCCCGCTCACTCGCCGGCGAGACTGCCCTGCTTTGAACGCAGCAGCAATGCACAGAGCCGTAGTCTGACAAAGGAAATGAACCGGCCGATCAGACCCTTTCCGCCTAAACGGCTGGCTGGCGCTCTCCGGCTTTGGGTCGTGCTGGCAGCATAGCGCGAAAGTATGGAATACAAAGGGCTAGTCCCAGCACGACCCAAAGCAGGTCCACACCAACAGACACCAAATTCGGCAGGCCGAAAGTGACGAGGTGAACCGCTCCCAACGCCAACAGCACGGCGCCGTTTGCAGTCCGTAACAGCGGCGCCGAAGATGACGTCCGCCCCGCCGCCAACACTATCACCCAGACAAGCAATGTCGTGGCCCAATAGACTGGCAGAGCCGAAGCTGTACCTGTCATCTCACCGAGTGCGGTGGCCGCCAGGGCCAGCGGTTGCTCCCACAGCAGTCCGGTCCATAGTCGTTCAAGGCGAGGCGCCGGACGCCCTGTCGCGGCGACGGGCAAGCCATACGTTGCCGCCATACGGTTGTGCAGGTCGGCATTGGTCAGGCGTTTGCTACCGCCCCAGCGCAGACGGAAGACGTCCTTGAGGATCCGGCGATGGACCAGGATACCGGTGAACAGACTGGCCAGCAGCACAGTACCGAAGATCCCGACAAGATAGCGGTCCAACGCACCGGGAAGGGTCAGGTTGAAGTGCAGCGTCTGCACGAATTCGACCCATGGCACCTCCTCCCCCGGACCCAGGTGGCCGGCGGCATCGGCGCTCCATTCCCGGTGATCACCCTGCTCGCCTACCAGCCCCGTGACCCGGGGGGCGAAACAATGACCCAAAGGCTGGACCGCGCTGTAGAATAATGCCGATGATGACGCTTTCCACATAAGCGCCTACTGTCGTCTCGGTGCAAGGAAGGGCGAGTACTGACAGCGCGATGGCTGATTTATTCAAGACGCTTTCAAAGGCAGCACGCTTGGCCCGAAAGGGGCGACCGGTGTCGGCGATGGTCGCCCTGCAAAGCAGCCTGAAGGGCGGAGGCACCTCTAAACGAAAGCCCCCCAAAGCCGCTGCCCGGAGCGGCACGCCTAAACCTGCCACCGCAAGGCAGCCACGCCCTGCACCCGGCAGTTTCATCACCGATGAGTTTCATTGCTCTCATGGAAAGCTGTCTTACCGGCTCTACACCCCGCGCGGTCCGAAACGCAAGAACCTGCCCTTGGTAGTGATGCTGCATGGCTGTTCGCAGACCGCGTCCGACTTCGCTGTCGGCACCGGCATGAACGCGCTGGCCGATGAATTGGGCTGCCTGATCCTCTACCCGCAGCAGTCTCAGCGTGAGAACCTTGCGCGCTGCTGGAACTGGCATCGCCCGAAGAACCAGTCGCGGGGCGAGGGAGAGCCGGCGCTCATCGCAGCCCTCACCCGTCATGCGACCGCGCTTGGCAACGGGAATCCGAAACGAGTCTATATCGCCGGCATCTCGGCGGGCGGCACTGCCGCTGCAATAATCGGGGCGGCTTACCCAACACTTTTCACTGCGGTAGGTGTCCATTCCGGCGTCGCCCGCGGTAACATCCGTACATTGCCTGGGGCGCTTGCCGCAATGCGCGGCGAAAGTCGCGCCCGCCTGACGACAAAGGCGCCTCGGCCATTGCCAACGATTGTATTCCACGGAGACGGGGACCGCGTCGTTCATCCGTCCAACGCCGCCGGATTCCTTGATACTCTTGAAAGGTCACAGCCTGGCGGGCTGGTGTCTAAGTCCGTCTATGGAAAATCCGGCAAGGGCCGGGATTTTACCCGTAAAGTCTATCGGTCATCGAGCGGGGAAATCCTGCTGGAGGACTGGACGGTTCACGGCAGCGGCCATGGATGGTCGGGCGGCAATGCCTTTGCCTCATATACGGACCCCGCAGGACCGGACGCATCCCGGGAGATGCTCCGTTTTTTTCTGTCGCGGCGAAAAGCCTAACCGGCATTGCGGGCTCGGCGGATGTGGGCCGGAGGGCGCAAAACTCCTCTGCCTTGCCCACCGAATTTCGAAACGACCGAATGGCCGAATTCGCTGCGATGCCAGAGTTGGATTTCACGACATCGGCCTTTGGCGTCGGAACCGTATCGGCCCGTCGCGCGCTATGACTCCAGAGTGATCTGCAAAGGCAGACCAAGCAAGGAGACGATCATGAGCATCGAAGGCAAAGCCAAGGAAGCCGCCGGCTACGTGAAGGAAGAACTGCACGAGCACGGCAAATCGCCAGAGAGCCAGAAGAAGGCGCAGGAAGGCCGCGATCTTCGCAATGAAGGTCGGGTCGAAGACGGCAAGCCGCCCAAGCCGTCCCAGCCCGGCACCGGGCGCTGATATCACGAACCCCCGCTCCGGCGGGGGTTTTCACGTATCCCGGCGACAGGATGCCATCGTCAATCACTTTTGCGGGACTCCCATGACCTGCTCCGTCGCATTCGTGGGCGCTGGCCCCACCACCATCTACACGTTACATTCGCTGCTGACGGAGCGCCCCGCCCCGTTCGAGCTTAGTCTGTTTGAAAAGCAGCCATCCGTTGGCCGAGGCACCCCCTATCGGCCGGGCTGGAACGATCCGGCGATGCTTTCCAACATCGCCAGCATCGAAATTCCCCCACTCGCCGCGACCATGGTGGAATGGCTGCACGGCCAAAGCGACGAGCGACTTGCCCGGTTGCACATCGGGCGGGAGGACATAGACGAACGCACGTTCTACCCCCGGCTCGTCCTGGGCGAATACTTCTCGGATCAGATGCAGGCGCTGCTGGAAGACGCGGCCTTGCAGGGCATCGTCGTGACTGTCCGCACCCGCTGCGAGGTAAAGGACGCAGTCAGCGGCCCCGAGGGCATGATCCTGCGCGTCCGGCCCGAAAACGGTGAGTTATTCGAAGCGCGCTTCGATCACGTCGTCCTCGCGACGGGCCACCAGTGGCCGGAGCATCCCGAGGTTCGTCCCGGCTATTTCGCCAGCCCGTGGCCCGCTTCCGAGATCGAGAAGATCCCCGCCACTCGGGTCGGCATTCGCGGCTCCTCGCTCACCGCGATCGATGCCGCCGTCGCGCTCGCCGTCGCTCATGGTGACTTCGTGGAGACGGAAGACGGCGACATCGCCTATATGCCGGGACCGGATACCGGCGCGTTCCACATGACCATGTTGTCGCGCAAAGGCCTCCTGCCCGAGGCCGACTTCTACTTCCCCATCCCCTACGAACCACTGACAGTTTGTACCAAAGAGGCAATCGAACTGCTGATCACGTCGCAAGACCCGTCTCTCCTCGACCACACGTTCGAGCTGTTCAAGCACGAGCTTGCCGAGGCAGATCCGGCTTATGCAGAGCAGACCGGCCTTGCGTCCCTTGGCCTCGAGGATTTCTGCGAGGGCTATTTCAGCCAGCGCCTTACCAGTGACCCATTCGTCTGGGCGCGGGATAATCTCGCCGAAGCGGAGCGGAACTACGAAAATCATCACGTCGTAGCGTGGCGCTATGCCATCCTGCGCATGCACGAAGTCGTCGAGGGCATTGTCCCCCATCTGAGCGACGAGGAATTCGGGCGCTTCTCGCGATACCTGAAGACGGTCTTCGTCGATGACTACGCCACTGTGCCGCACGAATCCATTCAGCGAATGCTGGCGCTTCACCGCGCCGGCAAGCTGGATGTCATCGCAGTGGGAGAGGACTACACCATCGATACGCATTCCCCCCGCGATGGCGCCATCCTGAAACAAGGCACTTTGGAAACCCATTTTCCGGTCTTCATCGAAGCTACCGGCCAGCGTGCGCTTGCCGCCAAGGATTTTCCCTTCCCGTCGCTACGCGACCAGGGGATCGTTCGTGATGTGAGCGCAGCCGCAGAAGGTGCGCCGACCAGAGGTATCGCCATCGACGACCAGTTTCATCTCGTTTCGGCAGAGGTCCCGATCGACCAGCTGTTCTGCCTCAGCCTGCCCTTCATCATGGGGCGGCACCCGTTCGTGCAGGGCATCACCAGTTCCTACGAACTGGGCCAGATTGTAGCCCATGAACTCGCCGCCGCGATCGACCGGCACTGCGCGCCGAACGACACCGCCGGGGAATTGACCATCCGATGAAGCTTTTCGCGATTTACATCGGGGGTGAATATCCCGGCGCCAACATCGAAGTCCACGACGTCCGCTTTGCAGTGGCGCAGCGCATCGAGGATACGTACCCTGCCCTGCGTGAGCAATGGTGGGGCGTGCCCAGAAGCCTGCACATCGACTGCTGGGCGGAAGTGACCGAGGCCGACGGCTACGCGATCTCGCTAAGGCCCGAGCCGTACGATGGCCCCGAAAAGCTCTATTTCGTCAATCTGGGCGGCTATGAACCCGGAGAGTTCGCAGAACGGCACCGCAACATCTTCGTGATCGCTGAAAGCGAATCCAAGGCCAAGTACAGGGCCGTGAAAACGGTGAAAACCTGGACGGACCCGCACAAGGACGATCTCTACGAGGCCGAGCAGGCTTTCTGTCTGAGCGATGGCCCGGCAGGAGAGCGTCTCTTCGTGCACCTCACCTCTATTGTCGGACAGGGCCAGCCGGCTTTCACCAGCAAATATATCCCGATCCGCAAAGCGACGTAGCGCTGCCTTAGCCGCGCCATCAGGCGCCTTTGGTGCGCTTGCGGGAAGAAACGCGCGTCATTGGGTCGGGTTTGCTCGGAGGCTTCCAGTCCGGCGGGGGCGCCAACCTGCGATGGTTCGTCCCCAGCCCCATTGCCCCCGGCTGCTGGCGGATCAGACCGGACAGATCGGAATGCGCGGCATCGTCCGCTGACGCACCCCCGCGAATGAGATTGATCTGGTCGCGCAGGCGGCTGGCTTCCTCGAAATCGAGCGCCTTGGCTGCCTCCTCCATTCGTAAATGCAGGTTTTCGACAGTGTCCGCCATGTCGCAACCTTCTCCGTGCGAGGAGATATCAGCCATCTTCCTCACGATGCGCAGGGTCGCGCTGTGTACCGGCCTGGACGCCGCTTTCCCGATAGGCACGTTCGTCCTTTAAGCCCTTTTCGGCCTGCACCGGATTTGCACCCGCACCGCCGCTCCCGCGGAGGTTCGCGCCCGGATTGCGCCGCTCTTCCTCGAGCGAGCGGATACCTTCGGCGTCCTCCTGCTCTCTCGGTAGCTTGCGGGGCGTCCCGCCAGAACTGGTTATCTTGCGAGAATTCTGAGGTTTGAATTCGCTGTCACTGTTCATGATGCTTTCTCCACGATGCCACCCGGAAAAGCCGCGAGCCAAGGCTTGTGTTTCCGCAGCCAGATGCCTTGCCGACCGCACGTGGCAGGCAAGGGACGAAACGTTGCTGTGGGCATGTGGGTGCGCGATGCAACACGCGCTCTTCCCGGCTCAGCCGGTGGGTTGGCTTCAATTATTTGTATCTAGCTGCATCCCACTGCCGCGTTGCCGGTTCTCAAAAGGGAAAAGACAAAATCGAGGAGCGAACCATGGCCAAGACCCCAAAAGCCCGGATCTCGACGAAAGACGGCAACGGCGGTGAGACCCACCAGCAGGCCGGCAAAGGCAGCGATGCGATACTCACCACCAATCAGGGCATCCCGGTCTCCGACAACCAGAACCAGCTTAAGGCCGGCGCACGCGGACCGGTGCTGCTGGAAGACTTCGTGCTACGCGAAAAGATCTTCCACTTCGACCACGAGCGTATCCCCGAGCGCATCGTCCACGCGCGCGGCTCGGCGGCGCACGGGTATTTCGAACTGTTCGAAAGCCTCTCCGACATCACCAGCGCAGACCTGTTCCAGCGCGCGGGCGAGAAGACGCCGCTGTTCACCCGCTTCTCGACCGTGGCCGGCGGCGCCGGCTCGGTCGATACGCCGCGCGACGTGCGCGGCTTTGCGGTGAAGTTCTACACCCAGCAGGGCAATTGGGACCTTGTCGGCAACAACATCCCGGTGTTCTTCATCCAGGACGCCATCAAATTCCCCGACCTCATCCACTCCGTGAAGATGGAAGCCGACCGCGGCTACCCGCAGGCCGCTTCAGCGCATGACACCTTTTGGGACTTCGTCGGCCTCATGCCCGAAACCACGCATATGATCATGTGGGCCATGTCCGACCGCGCGATCCCGCGCACGCTGCGCCACATGCAGGGCTTTGGCATCCACACCTTCCGCCTCGTCAATGCCAAGGGCAAATCTACCTTCGTCAAGTTCCACTGGAAGCCCAAGCAGGGCCTCTCCTCTACCCTATGGGACGAGGCGGTGAAGATCGCCGGCGCCGATCCCGACTTCCAGCGCCGCGACCTGTTCGAGACGATCGCCAGCGGCGACTTCCCCGAATGGGAACTGGGCATCCAGGCCTTCGACGAGAAGTTCGCCGACAGCCTGCCCTATGACGTGCTGGATTCCACCAAGATCATCCCGGAAGAAGTGCTGCCCGTCCGCCCGATCGGCCGCATGGTGCTGGACCGCAACCCCGACAACTTCTTCGCCGAGACCGAGCAGGTAGCCTATTGCCCAGCCAACATCGTACCGGGCATCGACTTCTCGAACGATCCACTGCTGCAAGGCCGCCTGTTCAGTTATCTCGACACGCAGCTCAAGCGGCTTGGCTCGACCAACTTCCATCAGATCCCGGTCAACGCCCCCAAGTGCCCGTTCGGGAACTTCCAGCGCGACGGCCAGATGCAGATGACCACCCCCACCGGCCGCGCCAATTACGAGCCGAACAGTCTGGCGCAGGCAGGCGAGGAAGGCGGTCCGCGCGAATGCCCCGCAACCGGCTTCACCAGCTTCGAAGGCCGTCCCGAACAGGGCGAGCAGGGCGGCAAGCTGCGCATCCGGCCCGAGAGCTTCGCTGACCATTACAGCCAGGCACGGCTGTTCTTCCGCTCGCTCGACCCGGCGGAGCAGGCCCACCTCGCCTCGGCGATCGTGTTCGAGTTGTCCAAGGTAAGCCTCGAACATGTGCGCACTCGCGTTCTGGCAAACCTTGTGAACGTTGACCCTGAGCTTGCCGGCCGCGTGGCAGACGGCCTCGCCATGCCGGTGCCCCAGGCTTCGAAGCCGGCCGCCCCGGTGAAGGACATGGAACTGTCGCCTGCCCTGCGCCTCGTGCGTGGTCCACATGAAAAGGACACGTTGCAGGGCCGAAAGTTTGGCATTCTCATCGCCGACGGATCGGATGCGAATGCCGTCCACAGCGTCATCACGGCAGTCAAGAAAGGCGGCGGCACGCCCTTCGTCGTCGCCCCCAAAGTCGGCGGTGCGAAGCTATCGGATGGCAAGGTCATGGCCGCCGATGGCCAACTCGCAGGCTCTCCCTCTGTTCTGTTCGATGCGGTGGCTGTGCTACTTTCCGACGAGGGCTGCGCGATGCTGCTCAAGGAAGGCGCAGCCGTGCAGTTCGTGATGGACGCGTTCGCGCATCTCAAGGCGATCGGCTTCAGCGAAAGCGCCGCGCCGCTGCTGGACAAGGCAGGCGTCGAGTCTGACGAAGGCGTAGTCGATGCCGCTAAATTCGCTGGCGCCGCAGGCAAACGCTACTGGGACCGCGAACCCAAGGTGCGCATGCTGGCCTGAAGCGCAAACAAAGATGGGGCATCTGGTTGCGACCAAGCTGCGTCGCTCACTCACCGGTCCCCCACCATAATGACAATCCGCGAAGGCTAATGGAGCGGCAATGCAAATCGAAGTGTTTCATCTGGAAGAGCGCGATTGGGTACCAAACAATGGCAGGCTTCCGGTCATCGTCTATCGCCAGGCCGTGGATGCCGGCAGTTGCGAGAACATTGCCGCTGCATTTGAAGGAGCGTTCGCGCACAACGGCTGGCCAGCCCAGTGGCGCGGCGGCATCTATGAGTACGATCGCTATCACTCCACCGCCCATGAAGTTCTCGGGGTGGCGTCCGGCTCGGCACAGTTGGTCATAGGCGGACCCGGTGGCCGCGAGATCGAGGTGACTGCCGGCGATGCCGTGCTATTGCCGGCGGGAACGGGCCATCGCTGCCTCGCCGCCGCCGAAGAGTTCCTCGTCGTCGGCGGCTATCCGGGCGGACAGAAATGGGACATCTGCCCCGACGCACCGTCTGACGAGGCCCGCGCCCGTATGGTCACGTTGGCCTTCCCGCCGTGTGATCCCGTCTGGGGGACAAGCGGTCCTCTCGTCGATCACTGGCGATGACCGGGACCGACAGTTCTCACACGGCGGATTTCAAGCCGGACTCGACGCAGACGAAACGAAGGCCGTCGAGGAAAGGTGCGCAGGCTCATCAAGATCGTTCATGAGATGGCACGCCTCCAGGGAGAGGAGGAAGTGCGCCGCCCCGCCCTCGCTCTGACCTATCGGGCATGGCCGCAGGGTTTGGCGATCGCGCTGTCGTTGCTGTGCAAATGTTGATTGCCACTGAGATGTGACCCGGGGGGCGTATAAATTACCATTGAGAATTGACCCATGTTTCCCTCGCCTCCGGCTGCCAGTCGGAGGGTCGTGGAGTGATCGACATGGACTTACTCAGTGTGATCCGCCGGTGGCATTTTCGGCAGGAGATCTCCATTCGGGAGATCAAGCGTCGGACCGGCCTATCTCGCAACACCATCCGTAAATACCTGCGTTCCGATGCTGTTGAGCCCACCTTCAAGATCCCGGTTCGGCCCAGCAAACTCGACCCTTTCGCCGAGAAGCTGACGGCCTGGCTGCGGGTGGAATCCAAGAAATCCCGCAAGCAGAAGCGGACCGCCAAGCAGTTGTACGCCGATCTGGTGAAGCTGGGATACGATGGCTCTTATAACCGGGTTGCAGCTTTTGCCCGACGATGGCGGACCGAGCTGCAGTATGAGCAGCAGACCAGCGGGCGTGGGACATTCGTGCCCCTGGTCTTTCAGCCCGGCGAAGCGTTCCAGTTCGACTGGAGTGAGGATTACGCCGTGCTGGACGGCAAGGTGACCAAGCTGCAGGTCGCCCACACCAAGCTTGCGCATAGCCGCGCCTTCATCGTGCGAGCCTATCTGCTCCAGACCCATGAGATGCTGTTCGACGCGCTTACACAGGCGTTCCGGGTGCTGGGCGGCGTGCCCCAGCGCGGGATCTTTGACAATATGAGGACCGCTGTCGACAAGATCGGGACCGGGAAGACACGGCAGGTCAACGCGAGGTTTGCCGCCATGGCCAGCCACTATCTGTTCGAGACCGACTTC
>NZ_CACSJO010000021.1 GCF_902706195.1 Novosphingobium sp. 18050
CGACATGCTCAGAGATGCACGCCGCACCACCGAGACCTGGCACGGCTTCCTCGATGACTTCCTCGATGATCCCGAGCTCGCCGCCCGCTTCAAGGCCCAAACGCCGCGGTAACGCCCGGACGGTTACCCATCCTCGGCCGCTTGGGGCTTATCAAACGCACCGATCCGCATGGGGGAGGGGAGCCAGTTACCGGGAAGGCGGCCCGACACGTTGACGGCAAGGTCCGCCTTCTTCTTGATGGTCGCGCAATTGTCGGCGCTGGCATCGCCCACTTCCTCACGCAGAAGGGTAACGAGGGAAGCCCGCTTCATGCGGTCAAATACCGCGATGGGGGCCGACCACCGATCGGCGATATCGACTGCCGACGCCTTAGCGATCTGCTCAAACTGGTGGTGTCGATCAGACGGGCAACCGCCCGCGAACACTGTGCCATCCACCATCATCGCCACCAAACCCGCCAGCAGGGTCATCTTGGGGTCGGTTCCGGCTGAGGGCGAAATGACACCCTAAGCGAAACGGCAAGAAGTGGTGGGAAGCAGACTTTATCTGCTGTATGCGATCATCCGCTTTGTCGAGTGTCAGCGGCAGTTGGTATCTTCGATTTCTACCGTCGTCGGGATACCAGCCAGCGCATTGTCTTCGTACCTGATCAACCAGCGACATTCTGCGAGCGCTTGATAGAACTGCCCTACGCCGACGTTGTCGGCAAAGCGTACACACGCAGACTTCGCCTCGGGCGACTGCAGCGCACTCATCAGCTCTTCCAAGCGTTCCAGCAGCGCATGCTGGTGACGGATTAGGTTGGCTGGGTCGATATAAGCCATCATGCATGCGAAATAGAGCTGCTTTGCCGGGCTATCGGCATCCTCCGGCTTCATCACATCCCTCCCTCGCAGAATGGTTGCTGCGTTTTCTAAGACAAGATCTGTTCGCCCGACCGCGCGCAGCACCGCACCATTCACAATAACTGGCTCACGGTTGCGAAGCGAAATACGAAGCGTCATGCCAAAAGGTCCTTTAGAAGAAATTATATCATAGAAGGATCGCCACCGTTTGTCCCACGAGACGAATTTGCCGGTTTGATCAGAAATAAAAAGGCCGGGACGACGGATCGTCCCGGCCTTTCCGAAATCCCCCTCCGGCGAGCCGGAAAGGCCAGTCGTTCGTTCCGCTTACCGGAAGAGCGACAGGAGCGTCTGCGGTGCCTGGTTGGCGATCGACAGGGCCTGCACGCCCAGCTGCTGCTGAACCTGAAGGGCTTGAAGGCTCGCAGACTCCTTGGCGAGGTCTGCATCGACGAGGTTGCCGATGCCGCTCGTCACCACGTCGGACAGGTTGCTGTTGAAGGCAAGCTGGCCGTCGATCTGGCGCGAACCGGCTCCGAGCTCGCTGAGACTCGTCTTCACCTTGTCGAAGAAGGTGTCGAGCTTGGCCCCGAGCGTCTTCGCCGCGCCCGAACCGGTCGCCGCCGCGGTGGTGGTGGAGGTCGAATCATCGGCCAGCGCCAGGTTCGTAATGTCCGCGTCGGTGCCGGAAGCCCCGAACGCGGTCCCGGCCGCCTCGCTCAGCGCCTGGTTGCCGATCGTGAGCGTATCGCCGCCCCCGATCGATTGCAGCGCGCTGACCTTGTCGCCAGTGGCGGCGACGGGGGTACCGCCCCCGACCGCAGCCGTGCCCTTCAGCAGGTTGGTACCGTTGAAGTTCGAACCTTCGATTACGGTGTTGATCTGCTTCTTGAGCGCAACGAGGTCGTTGGAGATCGCCTTGCGGCTTTCTTGGTCCAGACCGGCATCCGATGCCTCGAGCGCTTTCGACTTCATCTGGTTGACGAGGTCGGAGATCTGTTCGGCACCGGCGACGGCCACGTCCGTGACGCTCTTGGCGTTGTTGAGCGAGCTTGTGACTGCGCCCAGCTTGCCGAGGTCGCCGCGGAGCGTCTGGGCGACGGTGTACTTCGCCGAGTCGTCCTTCGTGGACGCCACGTTCAGACCCGTGGTGATACGGCTCTGGGTGGTTTCCATCGAACGGTTGGTGGCATTGAGGCTCTGGAGAGCAGCCATGGCACCAGCATTGGTGTTTACCGAAAACGCCATTTCAAGTTTCCTTCTAGGTTACAGGCCGTTTCTACGGCCTGACGGCAAAAACGCTGCCGTCCGTGCAATCCCGAAATAAACGGGTGCAAAAGCATTCTAGGACAGGAATCATCAACGCGGTCGCGCACCGCGAGCGATTTCTCGCACGAAGCTGGAACTGCCTGCTTCTGTCCTGAATGGGGCGGATGCTGCCCTTCACCATTCCGCCGGATGGATGTCGATCAAATGGATCAAATGTCAGTGAGATCCTCAGGGTACATCCCACCGCGCTGGCAGAAGAGAGCCCATGTTTCCTTCCCCTGTGCGGTTACGATCATGCGAACCGGTAAATCGACTGCGAGCGCGATAAGGCCGAGGCGGACAAGCGGGCCAATGCTCCTATCGCTGATCACCCTGTCAGGGGTGTACCCTCCTGCCACGAGTGTCCATCCGGGCGTTCCGCGTTCGGTAATAGCCGGAGCGAGATGGCCGTCACGTGGGAGATCGGTATCGCGGCCCAGGGTGTATAGGCAGATACTCCAGAAGGCATCTCGCGGTCGTGGTGGGATCAACGCCCATTCCAGCGGGCCGGCATCATCCTGTTCGGGCGCTTGAACGGCTGCGGCCGGGTCGTCCCGGACTCCATCGCGGTACGCGCGCTCTAGCGCCTGCGCGATGGCGCCAGCAGTGTCGACGGCGATCCCGTACTTCCGATTGTAGCGATCCTTGGCGACAATGCCTCGGGCGATTTCGCGAAACCGCGCCTTGCGCCGGGGATCGGGACGCAGCCGTCCAGACGCCCCGGTCATGTCGTCACCGTGACATCAGGGCTCACGTTACCCCGTGCGCGAGCCACGATCCCGGCGACCGTGTTCTTGCTGAGTCCCAGGTCGCGAGCGATCCAGCGATAGCTCCGCCCCTCGGCGATATGCGCCAACACTTTGGGCGCGAGGCGGTCCGACTTGGGTCGCTCCCCCAGTTGCCGGCCGAGTTTGCGGCCACGTGCCCGCGCTGCAGCAAGGCCAGAGCGGACCCGCTCGCTCAGCATGTCGCGCTCGAACTGGGCTATACCTGCGAGCATCGTCGCCATCATCCGCCCATGCGGCGTATCGACCTCGAACGTCATGCCGCTCATCGCGACCACCGACACGCGCCAGCCCGACAGCCGGTTGAGTGTATCGAGCAGGTCCTGGGTCGAACGCCCCCAGCGACTGAGTTCGGTAACGAGGATCGCATCGATATGGCGTGCCTGCGCCAGCTTCATCACCTCAGCCCGCGCCGAACGGTTTGCCTTCATGCCCGACGCGGTTTCGCGGAAGACCTCGACCACTTCATAGCCGCCACGCTCGGCAAAGCCGGCCAAGTCGCGGAGCTGCCGTTCGCACGACTGGTCGGCTGTCGAAACCCTGGCGTAGATGGCGGCGCGCTGTCCCAATTGAACCCTTCTGGAATTAGGCCTCGAAAAGCCTTGATTTGCGTGGGGTCAGTGTTGTCCAAAACAGACTTCTGTTCAATGGGGACAAGCCGTGCATGCCGAGACGCCATATCCTCAGCGCCCGACAGCGTTCGGCCCTACTCGACCTACCGACTGACGAAGCGGCGCTGCTGCGCCATTATATTCTGGCAGACGATGACCTGATTCATATCGACCGGCGTCGCCGACCGGAGAACCGCATCGGGTTCGCCCTGCAGTTGTGCGCGCTGCGATATCCAGGCCGGACCCTTGCTCCCGGCGAACTGATCCCCCACACCGTATCTGCCTTTCTAGGCGCCCAGCTTGGCATCGCTGGCGAGACACTCGCGGCCTATGCCGTTCGACGCCAAACCCGCCACCAGCACATGGAGGCGCTGCGCCGTATCTACGGATACAGAATGTTCCCCGGACGGGGACCGTATGCCAGGGCTTTCCGCGATTGGCTTCTCGCCGAAGCCGAGCAGGCACGCTCAAACGACGACCTTGCCCGGCGCTTCATTGCCCGCTGCCGTGAAACCATGACCATCCTGCCGGCGATCACGACAATCGAGCGTTTGTGCGCGGACGCGCTCGTCGCCGCCGAACGTCGGATCGAGAAGCGGATCGCGGCCCGTCTCGATCCCGTCGCCTGTGATGGGCTCGACAGACTGACTACCGAGATGCTGCCGGGGGCGATCAGCCGCTTCATCTGGCTGCGCCGGATTGAGCCGGGCAACAACTCCGCCGCGGCGAACCGGCTGCTCGACCGACTCGAGTTCCTGCGCGCGATGAACCTCAATGATGGTTTACTTGCCGGTGTTCCACCGCATCGCGTCGCCCGGCTACGCCGGCAGGGCGAGCGCTACTTCGCCGATGGCCTGCGCGACCTCGGCGCCGATCGGCGCCGCGCTATCATGGCGGTCTGCGTCATTGAATGGGTCACTGCGATGGCGGATGCGGTGATCGAAACACATGACCGGATCGTTGGCCGCACCTGGCGCGACGCGAAGCAACTGCATGACGCGCGGGTCGTAGAAACCAGAGGCGCTACCACTGCGACTTTGAACGGCTTCACTGCACTCGGTCAATCATTGCTCGAAGCGCATGGCGACGGCGCGTCGCTGGAAGATGCGGTCGCGCGCGGGGCGGGATGGGAACGGCTCACGAGCCTCGTCGCTACGGCCAAGACGTTGACGGACACCTTGGGCGACGATCCGCTGGCCCATGTTGATCAGGGGTATCACCGCTTCCGTCGGTATGCCCCGCGCATGCTGCGATGCCTCGATCTCAAAGCTGCGGCGGTTGCACGGCCTTTGCTGGACGCGGCTACCGTCATCGCTACCAAGGGCGCAGTTCCGGCGGCCGACGATTTCTTGCGCCCGCATTCCAAATGGCGACGACAGTTGCGGGCGAAGGGCGATGATGATGCCCGCCTCCGGGAAGTCGCGGTCATGTTCCACTTGCGCGACGCGCTGCGCTCGGGCGACATATGGCTTGACCGCTCGCATCGGTATGGTGACCTGCGCCACGTCCTCGTGCCGATGGCGGTCGCGCATGCCGCGAAACTGGCGGTCCCGTCCGACCCGCAGGTCTGGCTGGCCGACCGCAAGGTGCGTCTCGCCGATGGCCTTGCCCGGCTCGGTCGCGCCGCGCGCAGCGGTACAATTCCGAAAGGCAGCATCGAGGACGGCACGCTGCGCATTGATCGGCTCACCGCCGACGCGCCGGATGGGATCGAGGATCTGGTGCTAGATCTGTATCGCCGGCTGCCGCCCGTCCGCATCACCGATCTGCTGCTCGAAGTCGATACCGCGCTGGGTTTCACCGATGCCTTCACACATCTGCGCACCGGCGTGCCGTGCGGCGACCGGATCGGGCTGCTCAACGTCCTGCTCGCCGAGGGCCTGAATTTGGGCCTGCGTAAGATGGCAGAGGCTTCCAACACTCACGACTATTGGCAACTCTCCCGTCTCGCGCGCTGGCACGTCGAAAGCGAGGCGATCGACCAGGCGCTGGCCAACGTGGTCGCGGCGCAAGGGGCGCTGCCGATGGCCCAGGTCTGGGGTATGGGTAGAGCCGCATCGGCCGATGGCCAGTTCTTCCCCGCCGCACGGCAGGGCGAGGCGATGAATACGATCAACGCCCGCTACGGCAACGATCCCGGCATCAAGGCCTATACTCACGTTAACGACCGCTTCGCGCCGTTTGCATCGCGGACTATTCCAGCCACAGTCAGCGAAGCACCTTACCTCCTCGACGGGTTGACGATGAATGAGGCAGGGCGACGGATCGAAGAGCAATACGCCGACACCGGCGGGTTCACCGATCATCTGTTCGGGATCGGCGCCATGCTCGGCTACCGCCTTGTACTGCGCATCCGCGACCTCCCATCCAAGCGTCTGTACGTATTCGACCCTGCCACCACTCCAAGCGAGCTGCGCCCGCTGGTGGGCGGCAAGGTCCGTGAGGCGCTGATCGTTTCCAACTGGCCCGATCTGTTCCGCTGCGCCGCCACGATGAGCGCTGGACAGGTCGCGCCGAGCAGCATCTTGCGCAAGCTCGCCTCCTATCCGCGCCAGAACGATCTTGCCTCCGCGCTGCGCGAGGTGGGCCGGATCGAGCGGACGCTGTTCATCATCGAATGGATACTCGACGTCGGCATGCAGCGCCGTGCACAGGTCGGCCTCAACAAGGGCGAGGCACATCATGCGCTGAAAAATGCCCTGCGCATCGGCCGTCAGGGCGAAATCCGCGACCGCACGACGGAGGGTCAGCATTACCGGATCGCCGGCCTCAACCTGCTCACCGCCATCATCGTCTACTGGAACACCCTGCACCTTGGCCATGCCGTTGAGGCCCGGCGCCGCGAAGGGCTCGATACCCCCGACCATCTTCTCGCCCATATTTCGCCGCTCGGATGGGCACACATCCTCCTCACTGGCGAATACCTTTGGCCCAAGGACGCCGGCGCTTAGGGTGTCATTCCGCCCTCAGCCGGAACCGACCCCCTTCAGCGCGAAGCTGGTCGAGGGCGGCGTCGATGTAGATCGTATTCCAGAGCACGATCAGATTGACGACTAGCCCGAGCGCGCCAAGCTGGTCCTCCTGGCCAACGCGATGGCCTGTCACGTAAGCGATCCAACGGACTTTGCCGTCCGTCGCCGGTAACCGCGACGAGCGTATCGAGCCGGTGCGTTGCTCTGGCGTCAGCCTAGCGACCAGACGGCGATGGACGTGCGCGGCGACCCGCGTGCGGACCCGTGCGATATCGCGCTCGAGGACGGAAAGGCCCGGCAGCAGCACCTTGGATACAAGCAGCCATATCACTGCTGCGTCAAACAGCATCGAAGGGCGATCGGTGCCCGTCCAGCAAAGGGCATATATGAAACGGTGCAGTCGAAACGCGACGCTGGGATCGGACAGGACCCGGTAGCCATAATGGTCGCGGACGCGCGGACCATGCCGCCATCGCCCCTTGGTTGCGCAATATCGCGCCATCAGTTCGGCCGTTCCGTCGATCCCCAACTGGCTGCCGACAAATCGTGTGACCGATGCCGGTGTCAGTGCCGGATCTTCGAGAAAGGTGCCGAGCGCTCGGGCAAGGTGGAATATGCCGTACTTCAGTTCGGCGGCCTGTTCGGGCTGGGGAGCGATTATTATCCGCTACCCTGGGACGTACTCACCTATGACACCGATCAGGGCGGCTATGTCGTTAATCTCGACAAGAGCGTGCTGGAAAAGGCGCCCCGCTACGCAAGCGACAGCGAGCCGGCTTTCGATCGCAACTACGGGCGAGAGATATATGGCTATTACGGCATCAACTACCCCTACTGATTAGGCAGAAGTGGCCGGCCCGTAGGGGCCGGCTACTTTTTCGCGCTTAGGACGACTTATCGCTGAGCGCCTCGCCGCTTTCCTCCTCTTCCAGCAGAACGGCTGCCGAACCGGCTGCAGACAGACGAACCTGATTGCCTTCGACAGCGGCCACCAGCCCTCCGGAGAAATAGTGATGATGATCGGCATGCGAGCCGCTGTCGGCCTTCGTCATTTTGATGCGATCGCCCTCGACCTTGTCGACCGTGCCGATATGAACGCCATCTGCGCCGATGATTTCCATATGCTCCTTGATTTGGCTCAGGTCCGTCATCTCAGTTCCTTCCATTCGGTGAAAATGCTGTATCATTTGCCAGGCAGGGCTCGATTTGTCCGACGCTGGACACTTGGGATGCGCGATGTCTCGCTGACAGCGGAAAAAGCGCTCTAACCGTTCACGATGATTCCGCCATTTGGATGGAGCACCTGCCCGGACATGTAGCTGGAATCCTCGCAGGCGAGGAACAGGAAGGCGGGCGCGACTTCATTGGGCTGTCCCGGCCGCCCCATGGGCGTGCTCTTGCCAAAATGCTCCAGCTTTTCCGGTTTCGCGCCGCCGCATGGATTAAGCGGGGTCCAGATCGGTCCTGGTGCGACCGCATTCACGCGAATGCCATCGCCGACCAGATTTTCCGACAATGACCGAGTAAAGGCCGTAATCGCGCCCTTAGTCGAGCTATAGTCGAGCAAATCCTTGCTGCCCTGGTACATGGTGACGCTCGTGCAATTGACGACCACCGCGCCCGGCTTGAGGTGTGGAAGCGCGGCCTGCGTCAGGAAGAACATTCCGAATATGTTGGTTTGGAAAGTCCGACGCAGCTGTTCCTCGGTTATGTCTGTGATGTCCTCATCGGGATGCTGCTCGCCAGCGTTGTTGACGAGAATGTCGATCCTGCCGAAAGCATCGAGCGTCTTGCGTACGATCTCATCGCTAAACTCTTTCCCGCCTATATCGCCGCGGATGGTGATCGCCTTGCGGCCTTCGGCCTCGACGATCCGCTTTGTTTCGACGGCATCGTCATCTTCGAGCAGATAGACGATAGCGATGTTAGCGCCCTCACAAGCATAAAGCGCCGCTACGGCGCGTCCGATGCCGCTGTCGGCGCCAGTGATGATCGCTACCTTGTCCTTGAGACGCTCGGAACCCTTATAGCGAGGCTGCCATTCGGGCTTTGGGTCGAGTTTGCTTTCATGCCCGGGAAGCGCATCTTCGTGGATCATCTGGGCGGTCTCGGTCATTGCGCATCTCCTTTGAAGGCAGAACTCTTTTCCCGCCGATGAGTTCTCCTGTCTGTGAACGGATGATCGCACGCATGCGTCAGCCGACACCAAAGGAGATGATCGATGCCACTCAAGGCCCTGGCTCTCAATTGCACGCTCAAGAGCGACGCGAACGAGGCAAGCTCAACCGACGTGATGATCGCGGTGCTGAAACACGCATTTTCCGAGCGTCAGGTTACGATCACAGAGACGGTGCGGGTGGCAGCGCTCGATATCAAAGCCGGAGTGACATCCGACGAAGGTGACGGCGATGCCTGGCCTGCGCTGCGCGAGAAAATACTCGCGCACGACATCCTCATCTTCGGCGGCCCGATCTGGATGGGGCAGATATCCAGCATCGCCAAGCGCGTGCTCGAACGGATGGACGCTTTTCTCTCGGAGACAGACGATCAGGGCCGCATGCCGAGCTACGGGAAAGTTGCGGTGGCGGCGAGCGTTGGCAACGAGGACGGCGCGCATTTTTCATCCGCCCAGCTTTTCCAGGCTCTGAATGATGTAGGCTGGACCATTCCAGCGGTCGCGGGATGCTACTGGGTCGGAGAGGCTATGGCGTCTACGGATTTCAAGGATTTGGCGACGACGCCGGACAAGGTGACGGAGACTGCAAAGATGGTGGCTGGCAACGCTGCGCATCTGGCCGGTTTGCTGCAGAAAAACCCCTATCCTGGCTAAGCCGACATCCTAGCTCCGATCAGCATCCATGGAGAAAGCTTCGTGAAAGATACAGGATGGATTGCCGCAGCGGAGTTCGTGCGACATCCGTCAATGGTCGGCTCGGCCTTTCCCGCAAGCGCCCGAATGGTGCGCCGCATGCTGGCCCCGTTGGACTGGTCTAAAATCAAGGCCCTAGCTATATCGGCGCAGGAGCTTGCGGCACAGCCGACTGCATTCTTACCGGCCTGCCTGCCGTTCTCGACGCTGGGCGATGCAGAGGCGGAGATTATCATGCACGAGACCGCCCTTGCGCTAAGGCCGACCGGTGTTCTTGCGGCATATCAGATGCGTACTGCCATCCGCCATCTCATCGACCGCAATTTTGCCCAGGTGCGGCGAGACCTTGAATGGTGCAACATACCGCCCTGTCATCTTTATTGGGCGGCCAGTCCGTTTAAAGCCCCGAAAATTGCCGGGCTTCAGGTCATATCCAGCCAATAGACGCTATGCGGCCCGGGTGGACTTCGATCCCGTATAGGACGGGCCAAAGCGCGATTTCTAGCAATCAGGATATTGCAGCCAACGGATCAAAACAGATCGGGACGAATTGGCAACTGCCGCGTTCAAAGGATTGGCGGGGGTTACTAACAAGGAGAAGGATCATGCCTCGCGGAGACAAGTCGAGCTACACCGACAAGCAGAAGCGCAAGGCCGAGCATATCGAGGAGGGCTATGAGGACCGCGGTGTAGGCAAGGAGGAAGCAGAGAGGCGCGCCTGGGCGACGGTCAACAAGGAGTCCGGGGGCGGAAACAAATCTGGCTCCGGCCGGGGCAAGAACGAAAACCACGAGAGTTCGCGCAAAGGTGGCCGCAAGGGCGGATCGGGCCAGAGCGCGGAAAAGCGCTCTGCGGCTGCGAAAAAGGGCTGGGAAACCCGCCGACGCAAGGGAAATTCCTGATGTGGATCCACCCGGCCAAGCTCGGCGGCGTACAGGTCTGGCGCCAGGTCGCGGACACTGAGAAACCTGACATCCGGGTCACCGTCATCCGCCAGGTTGGCAATTGCCCTACCTGCCTGTCTCGATCGGCCTCATAGAGGATCCGGTGGAGCAATGCAGTGGTTCACTCTGGCTGCGGAGTGGAGTTGCGCTCGTGTCATCCGACGGCTTTGAATATGAAATCCGTGACCGCGTAACGCTGTGCCGCATCGCGCAATAAACCATTTTGTGACGGGACACATGCCCAGATGAAATTCCGCGAATAACCGATGTGTGCGAAGCCATCAGGCTCTCGCATCGACGATCCACGGGCTCCATCACTGCTCGTCGGGAGATGTTGGGACATCTCTTTCATGCGCGACCGGCAGGTGCCATCCCCGACGGATCGCCATCATCCGCAGCCAGAAGCAGACGAGGCCTCCGCCGAGCGCGGTGACGATGATCGGTAGATGCAGCAAGCTGCCGCCCACCACGACCGCCGCGCCGGCCAACGCTGCCACCGCATAGAGGTCAGAGCGAAGCACGACCGGAATTTCGGCGAGCAGCACGTCACGGGCGACGCCGCCGCCAATGCCGGTCAACATCCCCAGCAGTGCGGCCATGACCGGGTTCAAACCATAGGCTTGCGCCTTTTCCGTCCCTGCGACGGCGAACAGGGCCAGGCCCGCAGCATCGAGCATACGGACCGGATTGCGCAACTTCTCAATCAGGGGGGACCAGGAAAAGCATAGCAGCCCCGCCGCGAGTGACACCGCCAGATAGCGCCAATCTTTCAGCGCCGCGGGCGGCGCCGCGCCGATTAGCAGATCGCGGGCGATCCCGCCGGAGGTGGAGGCCGCGAAGGACAGCACGAGGATCCCGAATATATCCAGTCGCCGCCTGACCCCCGCCATCGCGCCGCTGAGCGCAAAGGCGAACGTCCCGCCAAGATCGAGCACGAGCACGAGCGTCCGCAGCAGTTCGTCCGTCGCCCGCGCGTCAATCATCGTTGCGGGGAACCTGAAAAACGATCATCGAGCCGCGTTCCATGCCAGCGCCGCCGCGACCATCGCTTCCACTCCGGTTGCTAGCGTCGGGTGCAGTACCGGCGCGAACTTCGGGCTGTGGTTGACCGGCAGTTCGTTCAGCCGCCCGTCCGCCTTGGCCTTGGCATAAAGCGCGGGATCGGTGCCGCCGACGAACCAGAAGACCGAGGGCGCATGCCATTCCGTGCCGAAGCATCCGAAATCCTCGCTCGCAGGGGCCGGGCCGGTATGATGGACGCGTTCGGCAGAGAAATGCGCGCGAAACGCCTCGGCAATTCGGTCGCTCGACGCTTTGTCGTTGACGTTGAGCGGATAGCTATCGAGCGACGTGATCTCCGGCGGCCGGGGGGCGCCCGACGCCTCGGCCTCGGCGTTCACGATCCGCGTGATCGCCGCGAGCACCCGCTTGCGCACCCCCTCGTCAAACGTGCGGACATTCAGCTTGATGAGCGCTTCATCCGGGATGACATTCTCCTTGGTGCCGGCCTGGAGCACGCCGACCGTGACGACGGCGGCCTCGGTTGCCGCGACCTCGCGTGAGACGATGGTCTGCAAACGCAGGACAACCGAGGCCGCCATGACCACCGGATCGATGCTGGCCTGCGGCATCGAGCCATGCGCGCCGCGCCCGAACAGACGGATCTGCAAGCTGTCCGCCGCCGAGGTGATTGGCCCGGCGCTCCCGGCGACCGTCCCAGCCGGGCCGACCATGACGTGCTGGCCCAGCACCACATCGGGCTTGGGAAAGCGAGTAACCAAGCCGTCATCGATCATCGCTCGCGCGCCCTGTGCGGTTTCCTCGCCTGGCTGGAACAGCACGATCAGTGTGCCTCGCCAGGCATCGCGGGTGCGGGCGAACAAGGCGCTCGCTCCCATCAGCCACGCCACATGCATGTCATGCCCGCAGGCATGGGCCACCGGCACCGTCTTGCCGGTGGGATCGGTCGCCGAAACCGTGCTGGCATAATCGAGCCCGGTCGCTTCTTGTACCGGCAAGGCGTCCATGTCGGCGCGCAGCATGACGGTCGGGCCGTCGCCGTTACGCAGCAGGCCGACGACGCCGGTTTTCCCAACGCCGGTCGTCACCTCATAGCCGTTGTCCGCCAGATGTTTGGCTGCGATTCCGGCGGTGCGGGTTTCCTGCATCGAAAGTTCGGGGTGGGCGTGGACGTCCTTGTAGGTCGTCTCCAGCGTTGGTAGCAGATCAGGGAGACTGGCCAGAAGGCGCGTCAGCGAATCGGTTTGAGCATCGTTCATGGAAAGCACTCCTGCAGTTCAAGCGTCTTTCGGCAGCACCGACAGCACCCTGGCGATGAAGGTGTGGAACTCCTCCATATAGCCCCGCAGGAACGCCTCGGTGGATTCGACCGTCACCTCGCCGCTGTCGCTGATCAGACCGGGCGTGAACTGGATATAGGCTTCAGGCGCGTTCATCTGGGGTGAATTGCAGAAACCCAGCACGCTGCGCAGGCTCTGCTGGGCGATGGCGGTGCCGATCGCGCCGGGCGAGGTGCCGATGACGGCCGACGGTTTGTGTGTGAAGCTGTTGGTGCCATAGGGCCGGCTCGCCCAGTCGATGGCGTTCTTGAGGCCGCCCGGGATCGAACGATTATATTCCGGCGTCACGAACAACAGCGCATCGACCGCCTTGAGCGCATCCTTGAACGCGCGCGCTGCCGGCGGGAAATCCGCGTCATAATCATAGCTGTAGAGCGGCAACTCGGCGAACGAGATCTCGGTGAAGGTGAGATTTTCGGGGGCCAGGCGGATGAGGGCACCCGCCAGCTTGCGGTTGATGGACTCCTTGGCGAGGCTGCCGATGAGGTAGCCGACTTTATAGTGCTTCATGGTGCGTCCTTTCATTTGTGGGATCGAGGGAGGCTGCTGCGGAGGCCCCGCAGCCGCTCTTCTTGACAATGTCAGCCTTCGCCCATGCCTTCGGCGGGCTGTGGAGCGGCGCCAGCGCGGACCTTGGCCTCGATCTTCTGGCCGACATCGGCATCGATGCTCTTCCAGTAGGCGAAGGCACGGCTTAGCACCGGCTCGCGTACCCCACCGAGCAGGCTACCCGCGACCTGGTCGACCAACTTCGCGCGCTGGTCGTCGTTGAACACCTCGCGTACCAATAGGCCCGGCTGGGTGAAATCGTCATCCTCAGCATGGAGCGTGTAGGCGCTACGCACCATGTCGCCGTCGGCTTCCCAGCCATCGGCCGCCGGTCCCTCTTCGTCGGCCCATGACCGCCCGCTGCTGTTCGGCACATAAACCGCAGCGTTGCCGCTATGCTCGTAGGCCATCTGGCCGTCGAACATATAGGTATTGACCGGCACCTTCGGCTTGTTGACCGGCAACTGGTGGAAATTGGTGCCAATGCGGTTCCGCTGGGCGTCGGCGTAGGCGAACGCGCGGCCGAGCAGCATCTTATCGGGCGACAGACCGATGCCCGGAACGACATTCCCCGGCGAGAACGCCGCCTGTTCGATCTGGGCGAAGAAGTTTTCCGGGTTGCGGTTGAGCGTCATCGTACCCACGGGAATCAGCGGATAGTCCTTGTGCGACAAGGTCTTGGTCAGGTCGAACGGATTGACGCGATAGGCCTTCGCCTCGGCATAGGGCATGATCTGCACCGACACGTCCCACACCGGATGCTCGCCGCGCGTGATCGCCTCGAACAGGTCACGGCGGTGGAAATCGGCATCCGCCCCGGCCATCGCCGCCGCTTCGGCGTTGCTGAAAAATGCCACGCCCTGACGGGTGTGGAAATGATATTTGACCCAGAATTTCTCGCCGGCGGCGTTGACCCACATATAGGTGTGCGAGCCATAGCCGTTCATGTGGCGCCAGGTGCGCGGCAGGCCTCGCTCACCCATGAGGTAGGTTACCTGATGCGCGGTTTCGGGATTGTTGGTCCAGAAATCCCACTGCATGTGATTGTCGCGCAGGCCTGAATCCGGAAGTCGCTTCTGGCTGCGGATGAAATGCGGGAATTTCATCGGATCGCGCACGAAGAAGACCGGCGTGTTGTTGCCGACGAGATCGTAATTGCCCTCGTCGGTATAGAATTTGAGACTGAACCCGCGCACGTCGCGCCAGGTATCCGGGCTGCCCTGTTCACCCGCCACAGTGGAGAAGCGCGCCAGCATGTCGGTCTTCGCGCCCTTCTGGAACAGCGCGGCCTTGGTATAGGCGGAGACGTCCTCGGTGACCTCCAGAACGCCGAACGCGCCCGAACCCTTGGCGTGCGGCTGCCGCTCGGGCACCTTCTCGCGATTGAAATGCGCCATCTGCTCCAGGAAATGCACATCATGGAGCAGGATGGGACCATCCGGGCCGATCGTCAGCGAATTGCGGTCGCTGGCAGCCGGCGCGCCGGTGCTCATCGTCGAGCCGGTCGGTGTCTTGCTCATGGCATCCTCCTCATTCGCCGGATTACGGCACACTTAATAAATGCGTTGTGATGTCTCTGGTCGGCACCCGTTGAACTCTATCATCAATCTCTTCCAGGCTCCGGCGTCAATTTCGGGGGCATCGCAGAATCTAGTCGTAAACGTACGCTAAGCCCAAAAGGGATGAGCGAACGGTAATTTGCGACGCGTCATCCGTTCCCTTTGAACGGCGGATTCTGGTGGTTAGCTGCCGTTCAGCGGTGGTCCGACTGGGCCAGCATCTGCCCGGACCGCAACTTTGATCGTCTTAAACCCGGCTCCCGTTGCGGCGCGACGAGCCAGTTTAACACACCGCGCCGGTGTATCTCCGGAATATGATAGAACAAGACCTAGTTTTCGATCAAACCTTGCCGCTAAATCATCCTGAAATTGCCGGGCGGTTAATCCAACATCACCTGTCCAGAACCAACACTCACCATCTCGAAACGTGACTGAAGCGCCATAAAAAGCAGCCTCGTCTAGTGGAGCTTGGGAGGACGATGCACTCCAACTTAGCGCTAAGACAGCAAGAAGGATGGAAGGGACGCTCATAACCGGAAACTGCACCCCGTCCGCGATGTCCGCAAGGGGGCGCAAGCTGCCGGGCGCGGAATATCGCTTTCGGGTGGATTGCGAACATGACGCTACGTCCGGCCAAGAGCCTCGACCGCATCTCCAATCCGCCAGCTATACCAAATATCATCCTGAACGAGGTGCAGCATGTCGCCCCTCCCGGCGACCAGCGCCGGTGAATCCCACACCAGATGCTCGGCAACCGACGGAAGCTCGTGTTCCGGCGGAACACGCTTGACGAGTGGCAATCGCCATGAAGCGAGCATCAGTACCTCTTCACCTTGACCGTCGCCACCTAACTCAACCAGCGCAATTCGCGCAGCATCATCTCTATAGCCGCCCGTGAGCAACGCATGGCGGCCGTCCGTGGCAATCGCATTAATTCCAAGTAGCTTGTTGCGCCACCACCGGACCGGTTGGCCGGCGCGCAGGTGAAGCAGTGGAAATTCGGTGTAAGGGCATACCCACGCACCATCCTCAGTTACCGTCATAGCGCAGACGTCCGCCAAAAAACCGGCAGCGTCTGGCACTGGTCCGACCGGCAGCATCTCGCCGTCAGCAGCAAAGCAGGCCGCGACCACTGCCGTCTGATCGATATTCTCGGCAAGGCGATCCCAGTTGCTGGAAAGACCCTCGTCGAACCAGCCTACCCAAACACGGTCGGCGAGATCGACACCTAGATATTCGATAGCATCGCCGAGATGGAGCCGTGCTAGCAGCATGCCATCGGGAGCAAACAACCGGCCGTTTGGCTCGGCGCCGCCGTTCGTGTCAGCGATCAACCAGCGGCCATCCGGAAACCCGGCGAGTTCGAGCGAAGGGCGTTCAAGCGGCACCATCGGCCCGTCATGAAGAGTTAAGCCGTCGAATCGCCACAGACGGGCGGTACCATGCGCCGCCACCGGCTGTGGCCGCTCCGGCGAGTCAGCCGCAAGCGGCTCGGTCACCTGTCGCCTCACCCGCGCCCAAGCGCCTGCGAGATCAACATTCGTGCCCAGCAAGCCCAGCGATCCATCAGGCAGCACCGTCATCGTTACTACCTGCCAACCAGAGGGTAACGGCGGCAGGTGCACGGTAGAATGAGGAAGGTCTGTCGCTTGCATGAGGCAACGAGTGAGCGCGTTCCAGAGCGGAGGCAAGGAATCGTTGGGCCTAAAGTCCTTTCCCACAAAACGCCCGATTGAATTTCCGCAACGGGACGTGAGCGGAATTTCGGGATGGGGGGCGGAAGCTGCTTAACGGAGCTGTCGTCCACGATCGAAAAGGCGCTGGCCGTCTGGGCGCAATGCTCCGGTTGGATCCACGAAGCGGTAGAGAGTCTGGCGTGTCACGCCCATTTCCGCGCAAAGATCAGCGACCACGGTTTCGGGCTTGCCCATAGCGGCCTGAGCAAGGCGTAGCTTTGCCAAGGTCATCTTGAATGGCCGGCCGCCTTTTCTGCCCCGTGCCCGCGCGGCGGCTAACCCCGCCTTGGTGCGTTCGACGATCAGTTCGCGCTCGAACTCGGCGAGGCCGGCGAAGATCGCGAAGATCAGCCGTCCATTGGCGGTGGTGGTGTCGATCGACGCGCCTTCACCCGCCAGCACCTTGAGGCCGACACCGCGCTTGGTCAGATCCCCAACCGTGTTGACGAGGTGGCGCAGATCGCGACCGAGCCGGTCGAGCTTCCAGATCACGAGCGTGTCGTCGCGGCGCAGCGCCTTCAGGCACGCGTCCAACCCCGGTCGCTTGTCGAGCCGGCCCGACGCGGCATCCTCATAGATATGCTCGGGATCGACGCCGGCCGCGACCAGCGCGTCGCGCTGGAGGTCATGGACCTGGCTACCGTCCGCCTTGGACACCCGCGCGTAACCAATCTGAGTTGTCACATATACGTCCGTTTATGGAGCGCAGCAGCCGACTGCCTGCTGCCATAGCCGAGGATGTCACATAATCCGTCATGCTGTCTATGATCGATAAACGGTGTTCAATATGGATAAGTGACACCTTAAAATCGGGAAGCGCATATGGCGGGCAAAACGATCCTCACCCCCGGTCAGCGAGACGCCCTGTTCGATCCGCCGACGGAACCCGACATCGTCGAGCGGCTCTACACACTCGGCAGCAACGAACTCGCAGAAATTTTCCGCAGACGTCGCCCTGCCAACCGGATCGGTTTTGCCGTCCAGCTTTGCTACCTGCGCGCGCCAGGCCGCCCCCTGCGTGCCGATGAAATTCCGCCGATGCCGATGTTGGCGTTGCTCGCCGAACAGCTTGCATGCGCCGTCAGCGATTTTGCCCTCTACGCCGATCGGCTGCCGACGCTGCGGGAACACCGCGCCCAAGCCGAAGCCTGGCTGGGCATGCGCCCTTTCATGACTGCAGATCGGCGTGCCCTTTTCGACATCGCAGTTGAAGTGGCGACTTCAACCGATCGGGGTGGGGCAATTGTCGCAGCGATGGTCCAGGCCCTTCGGGACAACAATGTGACATTGCCCGCCAGTGACACGTTCGAACGTATCGCTTTGGTTGCGCGCGCGCGTGCGCGAAAATCTGCGTATGCCGGAATCGTCAGCGAGCTGTCCGCCCAACAAAGCCACAATCTAGTACGACTGCTGGCAACAGACCCTGCCCTCGGTCGGACCACGCTGGCATGGCTGCGTGAATATCCAGAAGCACCCAGCGCCAGCAATCTCGCCGCTGTAATCGAAAGACTGAGCGTTGTGCGAGGGTTGGTCATCGACCCGGCCCGCGCGCGCACCATTCACGCCAATCGCTACGCCGTCATGTCTCGCGAGGCGGCGATCATGAGCGCGCAGCACCTCTCCAGGCTGGACGAGGTACGACGTACTGCCACGCTCTGCGCGTTCGTCATCGAAATGGAAGTGACGTTGACCGACGCCGCCGTATTCATGATGGAAAAGATGGTTGGATCGCTATTCCGCCGCGCGGAACGGTCCCGTTCTGCACGACTGGTCGAAGAAGCGGGTCGCCTGAAGGAAATCGGCAAAATTTACGCGGCGCTCGGGCGGTTGCTGATCGAAGGGCGCTGGAAGCAGGAGGATCCCAGGGACGCGATCGAACGGGAAATTGGCTGGCCGAATATCGAGCGAAGCGTTGAGGAAACCGAGCTTCTTACCCGCGGGAGCGAGCACGGATTGGCGGATGTGCTGGAACGGTATCCCATGGTACGAAGATTTGCACCGCAGTTTTTGGGGGCATTCACGTTCAAGGCGGCAAAGTCGAACGATCCGGTTCTGGCGGCAGTGGCGGTCCTCATCGAATTGTATCGATCGAACCGGCGCACTCTCCCGCCCGTGGTGCCGCTTGGTTTTCTGCGAGTGCGCTGGCGCAAGCTTGTCCTCCAGGACGGGAAGGTGGATCGCCGTGCATACGAGATCGCGGTCATTGTGCATTTGCGGGAACGACTGGGGTCGGGCGCGATCTGGGTTGAAGGCAGCAGGGCCTATCGAACTCTGGCCGACTATCTGTTGCCAAAGCCCACTTTCGAAACCATGCTGCTCGAGCAAAGAGTTCCCGTCGCCATCGACACCTCGTTCCCTGCCTGGCTCGACGATCGGCGCGAGAGGCTCGCTGCCCGGATGGCAGAGGTCAACTCGAAGGCACTGAAGGGCGAATTGCCTGATGTGATCCTTGACGACGGCGGTCTCAAGATTTCTCCGCTCCGTAACGCGGTCCCTGATGAGGCCGAGAACCTCAAGGCACAGCTATACGGCCTGCTTCCCCGCATACGCATCACCGATTTGCTGGCCGAAGTGGGGGTATGGACAGGGTTTGCCGATTGTTTCACGCACGTACGAAACGGGGCGCCGTCCCACGATGGGCAAGCGCTGATGGCCGCCATTTTGGCCGATGCCACCAATCTGGGACTGGGCCGCATGGCGGAAAGCTCGCAAGGTTTGACCCACGCACGCCTGATATGGACCGCACAATGGCACATCCGCGACGAAACCTATTCCGCAGCCCTGGCAGCCATCGTCGAGCATCATCACGCGTTACCCCATTCGGCAATTTGGGGGCCGGGAACGGGATCATCGTCCGATGGGCAGTTTTATCGAGCAGGCGCCAAAGGCGAGGGCCGGGCGGATTATAATGCCAAATACGGCTCGGAGTCCGGCGTGCTTTTCTACACGCACGTGTCGGATCGCTACGCCCCGTTCTACAACAAAGTCATCGCCGCCAACGCCGGCGAGGCCGCCCATGTGATCGACGGGCTGCTCAATCATGAGAGCCAACTGGAGATCCAGGAGCATGCCACCGACACTGCCGGCGCGGTCGATCATGTGTTCGCCCTGTGCCATTTGCTTGGTTTCCGGTTTGCTCCGCGCATTCGCGACCTCAGCGAGAGGCGGCTCTACACGCTTGCCCAGGGCACCGAATTTGCCGCCCTCGATCAATTGATCGGGGGTGCCGTCAACGTGAAAGCCATCGAGGATGACTGGGCAGAGGTGCTGCACCTCGCTGCATCGATCCGCACTGGCACAGTCAGCGCCTCCGTCATGCTCAAGAAGCTGGCGGGCTATTCGCGTCAGAACTCGCTGTCGCGGGCGCTGCGGGAGATTGGTCGGGTTGAAAGATCGTTGTTCATGCTGGATTGGCTCGATGACATTGACCTACGTCGCCGCACCAACGCTAATCTCAACAAGGGCGAGGCACGCAACGCCTTGGCCCGCGCTGTATTTTTCAACCGGCTTGGCGAGTTGCGGGATCGCACATTCGAGAACCAGCGGCACCGGGCGTCGGGGCTTAACCTCGTGTCGGCCGCGATAATCCTTTGGAATACCGTCTATCTCGGGCGGGCGGCCGATTATCTGCGCCAGCAAGGCCGCGTCATCGAGGGTGAGCTCTTGAGCCATGCGGCACCACTGGGCTGGGAGCACATCAGTCTTACCGGCGATTATCTCTGGAGCGACATGAAATTGCCCGAGGATGGATATCGCCCACTACGCACGCAAAACAGCCGGTCAGGCGCTTAGCGTACGTTTACGACCAGATTCTGCGATGCCCCCTATACCTCGCTGCGCTACGACAGTACGGGGCGGTTCGGGAACTGAGCGCGGGCTACGAGGAAGGTCCTGCCGCCCGCAGTTTTTCGACCCCCTCCGCGACGATGGCGATATGCTCGGCCCAGGTCGGATCGTGCCAGATCGGCAGACGCTGCATCTGCGCGGCGTAAAGGGGCCCGCGTGCGCCGTGATCCAGCACTGCCGCCTTCCAGCCCGGCCCGTCGAGCGGGTCGAGGTAATCAGGCACCGCGCCGCCCACTTCGCGTAAAGCTGGCAGGTCGCTGCAGATCACCGGCGTGCCTACCGACAGCGCCTCGGCCACCGGCATGCCGTAGCCTTCCGCGAACGAGGGCATGACCAGCGCGCGGGCACCGCGCAGCAGGGCGGAAAGACGCGCATCGGGGCAGCCGCCCAGTTCCTCGACATGGCCGACAAGGGAAGGGCAGCGCTCCAGCATGTCGACGACCTGCTCGTTCTCCCAGCCCCGGCGGCCGATGACGATCAGGCGCGGCACTTGCTCCGGCGGCAGCGTTTCGGCGAGGTGGCGCCACAGGTTGAGCAGGAGGAGGTGGTTCTTGCGTGGCTCGATCGTGCCCAGGCACACGAAGTAGGGGCGCCCGTCCGGCCCTGCCTCGGGCGCTGCGGGAGGCAGGCTTTCGGTGCCCAGCAGGGCGACGTGGATCGGAGTGCCCGGCTTCAGCCACGGCGCCAGCGAGCGGCCCGTCGCGGCGGAATTGACGATCGCCGCGCCGCCCGTCCGGGCGATGGCGCTGGCTACCGTCTCGATGCGGCGGCGGTGCAGCGCCGCGCCGGAGGGGCGGGCATATTCGGGAAACTCGATCGGGATCAGGTCATGGATCAGGCACAGGAACTTCGCCCGCTCCCGCGCGAGGATAGCATGCACTTTGGCGGCATTGGTCAGGTGGTGCGGCGATGCCTGCACGTAGACCGCGCCGGGGGAAGATCCCACGCCCCTGCCGGTGGGCAGCAGCCGCGCCAGCCATGGCAGGACTGAAGGCAGCGAGCGCTGGCGCGGGGCATCCTCTTCGCTCGACCAGCGGCGTTCCAGTTCGCCCAGATAGGCCAGCGCGGCCCCCGTTTTCAGGCGTCCGTAAAGGCCGGAGGGATGCACGGCGGCAAAGGCCAGTGCATCGCCGTAATGGGCCAGAAGTCCGCGCGCATAGGCCATCTCCACCCGGTCCACGCCCGAGGGGGTGGAATAGCGCAGCCGCGAGATCAGGCGCGAGATGTCGAGGATTACTTGCGTCATCGAAAAGCGCTCATCAGCTTGCCTTGCCAGCGGCGCAGCGGGGCGATCCAGCCAAGGCGGTTTGCCGCGCTGGCGCTGGCCATGCGGCCCACCAGCACTTCGGGCGGGCAGGGCAGGCCGGTCACCGGGTCGAGATAGCGCGGGTAGAGGATCAGCACGCCCGCCACCAGCGCGTCGAGGGTGAGCCTGCGGATGCGGCGCGCGGGCACTTCGCCAAGGTCGCGGGTCAGGCCCCAGCCTGCGTAGAACGGGGCGCCGTGGCAGATGACTTCACGCCCGCGCATCAGCGCCTCGAATCCGGTGAGGGAGGTCAGCACATGCACCGCGTCCACCGCGTCCAGCAACGGCGCCATGCCGCCGCCGCGCACGATGCGGTCGGCGAAAGCCAGGACCTCGGCGTCGGGAACGGCGCCCTTGCGGTGCCCGGCGTCGACATCGGGGTGGGGGCGAAACCAGATCTCGGCGTCAGGCTCGGCCGCACGCACCCGGCGCAGCAGTTCGAGGTTGGCGCCTAGCCCGGCGCGCGCGACCAGCTCGCCGCCGCCTGCCATTACCGACATATCGTCAGCGACCTGCGCGGGGACGAGGATCAGGCGCCGATCGCCGAGGGGGCCGGGGTGTCGTTCGGGGACCGTGGATGCGGTTCCGGCCGAATACTTGCTGATGCCCGCCGCGACGATCGTCTTGCGCAGGGTTTTGGCGCGTTCGAGCAGCCTTGGCGGCATCTCGGCGGTGTTCAGGACCGTTTCCAGGTCGCTCGGGCCTGCCGGGTCGAAATGAATGCCCGAGGCGTCCACCACCACCGAGGAAGGCGGCACCAGATCGACGCCGAGGCCCACCGAGCGCACGAAACCATCCTCCACCCGCACCAGCGCGGTGCCTTGTGCGCGGGCGTTTCGGATCAGTGCGGAGGAAACGCGCGAAGGCCAGATCGCCACGGCGCCGCCCGTCCCGCCATCAGCCTTGCGCGCGATCTTCAGCGCCCGCGCCGGGGCCGATACAATCCGCAGGGGCCGCTGCGGGTGCCATAGGAAATGGCGGATTTCCTTGCGTTTCCACCATGCCATGCCGCAGGCCGTCACAATCGGCCGGTTGGCGTCGAGGACCGTGCGCCACAAGCCCAGCAGTTCCAACGCCGCCGCCATCGTGGAAGGTCCGCCGGTGAAGGGGTCGCGCCAGATCGCGGCCCCCAGCGCCTGCGCGGCAACTTGGTCCAGCGCGGCGCCGTCATCGTCGGGCGCGCCGAAACGGCCGGGAGAAAGCACCTCCACCGACACGCCCAGCACACGGGCCAGCACGATCCATTCGTCGTCGCCATGCGCGGCGAGAGCCTGCGCGCCGGGCAGCACCGACCATGGATCGACATCGCCGCGCCATGTCTCGGCGGCCAGCGCGCGGGTCCAGTCCCGGCCTGTGGCAGGCGTGATCCACACCGCGTCCGCGCGCCGCAACGTGCCGATTTCAGCGATGGAACGGGGGCGCAGCACGGTCCCGGCCGGACCGGCAAGACGCGCGGGATCGGCCCAGAACCGCCCGCCGACGCGCGCCTCGCGCACAGCCGCGAAAAGGGCGGCGGGATCGGCGACCTGCGCCGCATGCTCGGCAAAAGGCGAAACGGGGGCAAAGTGCGAAACGGCAGCATCGGCCCAGGGGAAGGGCGGTGCGCGCAGCAGAGGAAGGGGGGCGCTCATGGACGGCGGCCCCACTCGGCCACGTCCAGCGCGCCGCCTGCGCTGCGCCGGATCGCGCCGTAGGAGCCGGTCGCGAGCTTCAGGCTACCCGGAGCATCCAACCCGGCCGCCATCAGCGCAAAACGCGCCGCGCCGTTGCTGGTGACGAGCAGGACCGGGCCTTCACTTTGCGCGAACAGCGCGCGCCAGCCTGCAAGACGCGCCTCGGCGTCGACGGTCCAGCCCGGCGGGGCTACGGCGCGTTCGTCCCATGCCGCCAGCGCACCTGTGCCAATGCGGGCGAGCACCACGTCTTCGGGCATGTCCTCGTCCGGGCCGTGGTCGATCTCGCGCAGCCAGTCGCACGGCTCGGGCTGGGGAGAGGCGGGCAGGTGGCTGAGGATCGCAGCTGCCGTCGCCCGCGTGCGAACCAGCGGCGAGGCCAGCACCCGCGCGAAATGCCAGCCCTGCGCGGCGAAATGCGCGCCCAGCGCATGGGCCTGCACCGTGCCCGCCGCCGTCAGCGGCAGGTCGGTGCGCGCACCGATCCGGCGCGGCGGCTCTCCGGCCTCGAAGGTGTTGCCGTGTCGGACGATGATGAAAGCAGGCGCGGGCATCGGCGCGCGGTATCAGCCCGCGAAGGGATCGCCTAGCCGCGCGATCGTATCCTCGGCCAGGGCAAGGTCTTCCGGCGTGTCGATCCCCGACATCACATGCGAAGGCGGATCGACCTCCACCGTGGCGACCGTGCGCCCGGCTTCGAGGAAGCGCAGCTGCTCCAACCCCTCCAGCGTCTCGTAATGGCCCGGCGCCGCATCGGCGAACCACTCCAGCGCGGCCATGCGGTAGCCGTAGAGGCCAAGGTGCTGCCAGACCGGCGAAAGCGGACCGGCTTCGCGCAAGGCAGCCTCGCCGCGCAGGGCCGGGATGATCGTCTTGGAGAACCACAGCGCGCGCCCGTCCTCTGCGCGAATGCAGGTGGTGCCGCTGAAGGGGGCGGTCAGCTTGTGCGTGCGCAAACGGTCGAGCCTTGCCCAGTCGAGCCGGTAGACCGGCGTCGCCACGTCCGCCGTGCCTTCGCGCAGCGCCGCGACCAGCCCGGCGACGATGGCGGGCGGGATGAACGGCGCATCGCCCTGCAGGTTGATGACCAGACCCGGCTTCTGCGCCCGCTGGCGCGCTGCGGCGCAGGCGCGCGAGGAGCCGGAATCGAGGTCCGGCGCGGTCATCACCGCTTCCGCGCCGATCTGCCGGGCGTGCTCGGCGATACGCTCGTCGTCGGTCGCCACCACGACCTCGCAGTTCCCCGCAAGGTCGGCGGCGGCGCGGGCCACGGCGGTTACCCGCTCTAGCAGGGAGCGCCCGGCGATCTGCAGCAGCGGCTTGCCCGGCAGGCGGGTCGAGCCGTAGCGGGCCGGGACGACGATCAGGTCCATGGGCTGCGGGTATCCGTGATATCTTTATGGTAGCTGATAGCTACCAGCTTTAAGGAAAGCGGGAAGACCTGGGGCCATTGCCCCAGACCCCTTTACCGTCGTCGCCGCGCGCTCAGGCTACGCCGGCGCGGACCAGATCGTGCATGTGGACGATGCCCACCAGCGTTTCGCCATCCACCACGAACAGCACCGAGACGGCGTTTTCGTTGAGGATGCGCAGGGCTTCCGATGCCAGCGTCTCGCCGGTCACGGTCACCGGCCTTGGGGACATGTGCAGGCCGATGTTGTCGGCCAGGTCGTGGACGGCGATGCAGCGGCGCAGGTCGCCATCTGTGAAGGCGCCCACCAGCCTGCCGGCTTCGTCCACCACGGCGGTGCAGCCATAGCGCTTGGCGCTCATCTCGATCGTCGCGCTGGTCAGCGAGGCGTCGCCGCCCACGCGCGGGATCGCATCGTCCACGCCCATGATCTCTGCCACCGTGGAGAGCTGCGCGCCCAGTTTGCCGCCGGGGTGGAAAACGCGGAAATCGGAAGAGGTGAAACCGCGCGCCTCGATCAGCGCCACTGCCAGCGCATCACCCAGCACCAGCTGCAACGTGGTGGAGGACGTGGGCGCCAGTTCGTTGGGGCAGGCTTCCTTCACAGCGGGCATGGCCAGGCAGATGTTCGCAGCGCGGCCCGCAGTGCTGTCTGCATGCGAAGTCGCGACGATCAGCGTCACGCCGTAATGGTTGCAGTAGTGCAGGATGTCGCCCAGCTCGGCCGTCTCGCCCGACCAGGTGATGGCCAGCACCACGTCCTGCTTGGTGATGACGCCAAGGTCGCCGTGGCTGGCCTCGCCGGGGTGGAGATAGAGCGCCGAAGTGCCGGTTGAACGCATGGTCGCGGCGATCTTGCGCGCTATGTGTCCACTTTTACCCATACCGGTGACAATTACGCGGCCCTTCGTAGCGGCAAGCGCCTTGACCGCCCGGTCTACCTGCCGGCCAAGAGTATGACCTTCCAGTGCGGTCTTGAGAGTTGCGAGCGCCTGCATCTCTATTTCGAGCGTCTTGAGCGTGGACGCGCGATGCCGCGTCGGGAGGCTTTCTATTTTCATATCACCCTGGACTTTATGTTTATTCAACGTGTTGCAGGCCGTTGTATAAGAGGGGCGTTATTTGAAGCCGCGAGGGATTGCCAGCCGTTTCATTCCCCGCCAAGGAAACCAGCCACTTCGATTTGGAGGCGAGCAGGACCCTGACAGGGCCTGAACCGGGCCCTTCGCAGCTGCGAAACGGCTCGGCGTCCCAATAGGTTGCAGACATTTAACCGGCAGGCACACATGATCCTTTGTGGACACAAGATCGACGCAACCACCCCTTTATTCGCGATTGCGGGGCCCTGCGTCATCGAAAGCGAGGAACTGACCCTCAGCATCGCCGAAACGCTGGCCGGGGCGGCGCAAAGGCTGGGTCTGGTGCTGATCTTCAAGGCCTCGTTCGACAAGGCGAACCGCAGCTCGGACAAATCCTTCCGCGGGCTCGGCATGGACGAGGGGCTGCGCATCCTCGACAAGGTACGGGCGCAAACCGGCCTGCCGGTGATTACCGACGTTCATGAAGCGGCGCAGGTCGCGGCGGTGGCCTCGGTCGTCGACGTGCTGCAGACGCCCGCGTTCCTCGCGCGGCAGACCGATTTCATCGCGGCGGTGGCCGCCTCGGGCAAGCCGGTGAACATCAAGAAGGCGCAGTTCATGGCCCCTGGCGACATGAAGCAGGTCGTCGCCAAGGCCCGCAATGCGGCGACGGCGGCGGGGCATGAACCGGACAGCTTCCTGCTGTGCGAGCGCGGCACCTCGTTCGGCTACAACACCCTCGTCTCGGACATGCGCGGCCTTTCGATCATGGCCGAAACCGGCTGCCCCGTGGTGTTCGACGCGACCCACTCGGTGCAGCAGCCCGGCGGCCTGGGCGAACGTTCGGGCGGCCAGCGCGAATACGTGCCCCTTCTGGCCCGCGCGGCGGTGGCGGCGGGCGTCGCGGGTGTGTTCATGGAAACCCACCCCGATCCCGACAAGGCCCTGTCCGACGGCCCCAACGCCCTGCCGCTGGAGCAGTTCGAGCCGCTCTGGGCAAAGCTCATGGCGATCGATGCGGTGGTGAAGGGCTGACGGGGGCTTGCATCCCTGACTGCCTTGTCCGAAATGCCCTCAATGGCCTCTACCGGCAAAATGAAACAGAAGATCGGGACAGTACTGCTCGCGCCGCTCTGGGCCCTGCAACTGCTCACCGGCGCGAAGAGCTTCCTCGACAATCCGCTGATCGGGTCGCAGCGCCTGAACGCGCGCGGGCTGCATGTGGGCCGGGTGAAGCTGGCGGCGGGCATGGCGGCATGGCGGCGGCGGCGCCTCGCCTCCAAAGTCCGTCCCGACTGGCGCGAGGCGTTCGACCGCGATGGCTTCGTAGCCATCCATGATGTGGTGCCGCCCGCGCAGTTCCCCGCGCTGCGCGAGGCGATGCTCGCCTACCGCGCGCCCGCTCGCGAAATGCGGCAGGGCGATGCGATCACCCGCAGGATGGCGATCGACCCGGCGATGCTCGCCGCGATCCCGGCCCTGCGCGGCCTGCTGGAGCGCAGGGACATCACCGCGCTGTTCCACTACGTCGCCAGCTTCCGCACCACGCCGCTGCATTACGTCCAGACCATCGTCAGCCATTTCGAAGGCAACGAGCCGGACCCGCAGGAAACCCTGCACGCCGACAGTTTCCATTCCTCGCTCAAGGCCTGGCTATTCCTCAACCCGGTGGCCGAGGACGAAGGGCCGTTCACCTACGTGCGCGGCTCGCACCGTTTCACGCCCGAACGGCTTGCATGGGAACATCGCCGCTCGCTGCCCGAACCGCGCACGATCGACCGGCTTTCGGCGCGCGGTTCGCCCCGGGTTTCGGCCGATGATCTGGCGGCAATGAAGCTGGGCGCGGCCGAGGCGCTGGCGGTGCCCGGCAATACGCTGGTGGTGGCCGATACCTTGGGTTTCCACGCGCGCGGCCTCTCGGTGCGTCCGGGCGAGCGGGTGGAAATCTGGTCCTATGCCCGGCGCAATCCGTTCCTGCCGTGGCTGGGCGGCGACCTGCTCAGCCTGCCGGGCATTGCCGAGCGCCGCGTGAACTGGCTCTGGGCCCTGCGCGACAGGCTGGAGAAGCGCATCGGCCAGCCCTGGCGCCCCGTCGGCACGCGCACCGCGATGGATGACGGAGCCGATCGCGACCAGCCTTGAAATTCGTGCTTTCGAGTAGGAATTAAAATTTCGTCATCCCGGGCCCCGCCAGCCCGGCTCAAGGTTAACCCTGCCCCAGTGCCGGCGAGGCTGCCCGGGGCCGGATGACGATCTTGGCCTTCATCGATTTCCGGCCACGTTTCCCTGCGTTTTCAGCATCATCCTCTTCCTCCACCATATCCACGTGATAGTCGGGAATGGCGTTTTCCGCGACGATCTGCCGCATCGCCGCGCGGAAATTGGAAAGCTGGTTCTGGAAGCCGATCTGAAGACGGAAGGTTTTGATGTCGATCTCCAGCTTCTCGCCCTCGCAGGTGCTGCGCGCCACTTCGTAGATGCGCCGCTCGATGGGCCCGAGCTGGAAATAGGTCCCGGCATAGTCCAGCACCTGCCGGTCGCGCAGAATGGCACGAAACAGCCAGTCGCAGAGCCGGACTTTGACGGCTTTCAGCCGTTTTTCGCCCTTCTTGCCCGAACGCGCATATTGCAGCCGGGCTTCGGAGAGCCATGAGAAGAACCCTTCCTCGCCCTCGCCCCCGGCCTCGATATTGGTGCGGATCTGGGTGCCCTGCAGCCGTTCCAGCGCATCGGCGAGGCGCGAATACGAGCGCGCCGAATGGTTCGATCCCGTAACGCTGAACAAATCGTGCGCGGTGAAGATGAAATCCTGCGAAACGCCCGCGCCCTCGTCGATCTTGGTCGCCATAAGGCTTGCAATATAAAGGACAATTTCCTTGTCGTAGATCGTCGCCACGCCGCGCGCACTGGGCCTGACCTCGATCGATACTTCGGGCGTGGCATAGGCCAGCGGCTTCATCCACGCATTCTTCGACAGCGCGAAAAAAGGGAACGCCATCAGCGAGCGTTCACCCCGGATTTCGCCGGTCAGCGGGCTGTCGAGCTGGAACAGTTCGCCCTGCGGAATGGTCGCCGGGCTGGAAAGGGGTTTCTGGGTCATTTTCGTTCCGTCTCGCCTGCCAAACGGCCTGCAGGATAATTTCTACTCGAAAGCACGAATTTGCACTTTCCTACGAAAGATGCAGGGCGCGGTCGTGGCCCTGCCCCGGCCCGAGGATACGGTGGAGCACGATGCCTCCGCTCTCCGCCGCCGCATAAAGCAGGCCATAGCCGCGCCAAGACCGCCGCCGGATACCGCGCGCCTCGTAGCGCGGGACCAGCGGGAAAGCCTGCGGCATCTCCGCAAGCCGGGCGACAACCTCGCCCAGTTCGACCACGAAGGACAGTGCCCGGGGCGGATTGCCCCGCGCGATGTCCAGCGCGATGGTCCTCAACTCCGCCCGCGCCGCAGGCGTCAGGAGCGCCGTCACTGAGCAGGCCGCGCATCCGGTATCGTTGCGGCGATTTCCGCCTCAAGCTCGGCACAGACCGTATCGAGATCGCGCACCCGGCCCGCCTTCACGTCCTCAAGCCCCAGGCCGATGGAACGGTCGAGCGCCTCGACCCACCGCGCCTCGTCCCCGGCCTCGACGCTGTCGCGCCGGATAAGATCGCGCACATAGTCGCTGGCGCTGGCGTAATGCCCGCTGTCGATCCGCGACTGAACCCAGGCCCGCATCGGGTCCGGCAGCGAAATGTTCATGGATGCCATAGGACCACGATGACATAAATTGCCATCGTGGTCCACGCGGGCCCTCATCCGTTCAGCGCATATTCCTGGACAAGGACCTTTTCCGGCACGTGCCAGGCCCGCGCGATCTTGCGGATCATCGGCAGCGTCAGCGCGCGCTTGCGCCCAAGGATCTCGGTCGCGCGCGACTGGCCAAGCAGGGCGGCCAGATCGGCGCGGCTATGGCCGTTCATCGCCATCGCCGCCTCGATCGCGCCCACCGGGTCGAGCGGCGCGATCGGCCAGCGCCCGCGCTCGTAAGCCTCGACCAGCGTGACCAGCACGTCGAGCTGGTCGCCCTGCTCGGTGCCTTCGTCGGCGCCCCACAGCTCCTCGATGCAGCGCAGGGCGGCTTCGTGGTCGGCATCGGTCTTGATGGGCCGGATGTGCATCCGATTGTCTCCTGAGTTCAAAACAGGCTCACGGTCAGGGCGTCGATCCTGTCGTATTCGGCATGGGAGCCCAGAAACTTGATGAAGGCGATCCGCCGCCGCCAGTCGAACGCAACCACCATGCGATAGTCACCCCCGGCCACCTCGAAGCGCACCCGCTCGCCGTTGAGCACTTTCACCTTCGAGAAGTCGGCCATGATATCGAGCGGCGTGTTCCAGTTCGCCGCCTCCGCCACTTCGAACCAGTGCCGCAAGGATCGCTCGGTTCCCGGATGCCGTTCCCAGAAGGCGACAAGCCGGTTCCTCGCGATGATTCTCATGGCGCCATTCTATCGCTTCCCATGGCGGGAAACAAGGCGAAAATTCCCATGACGGGAAGTTTGCCCTTTATTCTATGATAATATCCTTTATCATGGAATAAACTCGTGGCACTCAGACCCCGATCCGAACGACACCCGACCCGACATGACGGACACCTGCGATGCCCCTTGCCGCCCTTCGGCCTGCACCTGCCCCGGTCCCGATCATCGCCCAAGCAAGCGCCCATGCCCGCACGCGCTTCCTGGAATTCTTCGCCGCCGCCATCCGCAATCCCAACACGCGCCGCGCCTATGCCAAATCCTGCACCGACTTCCTGACCTGGTGCTTCGAACATGGCGTGCACGATCTCGCGGCGATCACCCCGATCCACGTCGCGGGCTGGATCGAGGAACTGGGCGCCAGCCTCTCCGCCCCAACCGTCAAGCAGCGCCTTGCAGCAGTGCGCCATCTGTTCGACTGGCTGGTGACCGGGCAGGTGATGCCGTTCAACCCCGCCTCCTCGGTGCGCGGCCCGGCCCATTCGGCGCGCACCGGCCGCACCCCTGTGCTGGAGCCGGAGGAAGCGCGCGCACTGATCGACGGCATCGACCTGACCAGCCCCACGGGCCTGCGCGACCGGGCGCTGATCGGCCTGATGGTCTATACTTTCGCCCGCGTCGGTGCAGCGCTGTCGATGCGGCATGAGGACGTATTCGTGCAGGGCCGCCGCCTGTGGGTGCGCCTGCACGAGAAAGGCGGCAAGCGGCATGAGATGCCCTGCCACCACCTGCTGGACGAATACCTGACCGCCTATATCGAGGCACTCGGCCCGGTGCCGGCGAAGACCCCGCTGTTCCGCGCCCTGTCGCGCACCACGAAGCGATTGGAAGAAGCCCCCCTCACCCAGGGCGACGCCTTCGCAATGGTGCGCCGCCGCGCGCAGACAGCGGGGATCGCAACGAAGATCGGCAACCACACCTTCCGCGCGACCGGGATCACCACGTACCTGAAGAACGGCGGCTCGCTGGAAAACGCCGCCGCGATGGCCGGCCATGCCTCCACCCGCACAACCCAGATCTACGACCGAAGGCGCGACGAAATCACGCTAGCGGAAGTGGAGCGGGTGCGGCTGTAAGGGTAAGGATCAGGATGAGCCACCTCCCACCCTGTTGCCAGTCCCCTCATCCCGCACAGGACTGGCGGCAATGTTCGAATAGGCGTTGCTCTGCACGTTCACCATGCGGGACCCGGCACGCAGGGCGATCGCGGTGTGGAAGTTGTCGAAACTGTTCCCCGTCACCACCCCCGCGTCCAGCATGTAGGGCCCCACCGCAAGCGCGGTCGTGCGCGCCTTGCCAAGCTGGATGAAAGTATTGCCCTGGATGGCGAACTGCACCCCCGGCAGTTCGACCGAGACCGCGCCTTCCGGTGACAGGTAGAAGTCGCTGGCGGCGATTGATACGCCGTCGATCGGCGCTTCCAGAAAAATGTTGCGCAGCCCGCTATTGAACTGGCTGGCACTGATCGAGAGCTGGTCGTTGCCGCGATTGTCGGCGGACTGGTGGATCGCCGTCCGGTTGCCCACGAAATTGGAGGCCACGATCTGGATACCCTGGACATGGGCGCCATACTCGATCCCGGTGCCACAGTAATTGAACTGGCTGGCCACGATGTTGATCTGCACCGGGATCTGCTCTGCCGTCCCTTCGGCGACGAGACAGATGCCTTCCGCCGCGTAGGGCTTACCGCCGGGGCTGCCGACGATGGACACATTGCTCAGGCTGACATTCGAGACCTGATACAAGTTCAGCCCGCGCGCAAAGCGGTTCGCCATGCCGATCCCGTCGCTACCATGGACCGAAACGCCGGTAATGTCGCTTTGCGCCGGGTTGGGGAGCGGCGCATTGTCCTGTATGATGACGATGCCCGTCGCAGCGGCGCTCCCCTGGCCTGCCAGCACCGAAAGATCGCGGATATGAAAGCTCTGCTGCGGCCCGGTCAGGCGGATCGTCAGGCCATCCACCCCAGCGTCCGGCAGTAACCTGCTCAGCCCCGAGCCATCGCCCCTGATCGAGATCGCCGCGCCTCCATATTCCGGAGACGAGGGCAGCGCTGCAGTGGGACTGGAGGCAAAACGGTAGGATCCGGCGGGAAAATATATGCAGGCTGCACGGGGGGCGGCAACCGCCATGGCAGAGCGAAATGCTGCTGCGTTATCCCTGCTGCCGGCCGCATCACCACCGTGGTCGAGAATATCGATGCACCGTGTTTTTACGGAAACCGCAGCCGGCTCGGCTGCTACGGACATGGCTGTGCCCGCCAGCGCGGCCAGCGCCACGATAAGCATCGCACCTGTCCAGCGCATGCAGCAGGCGGCAGCGGTGCACAAACTCGCGCGCAATGTTGAATGATCCTCTCTCGCGAACAATATATCCGTCATGGCACTGACGCTTCCGTTCTATTTCCTGTTTGTAGTGGCACTGGCCGTGCTGTTGACGACGGCAATGCGTAAGCTACGCGGGGATGACAACCAACCAGCCTCGGCGCAAGAAGACGAAGCGTTCGAGCGCCGGATGGCCAAGATCGAGCAGAAATTCGGCGGCGAGCATACGGCGGCGACCGAGCAGCGCGAAAACGAGCCGCCTTCGTAATTCTCCCGGTCTTTCCGGAACATCGGCGGATGGCGAAAACCTTTTGCCTAACCCGAAACTGTCAGCGCATAGCGCGCGCCTTGGGACACGCAGGATTTTCAAATGAATTTTGACGATTTGATGGTTTCTGCGGCTCCTGCGGAAATTTATGCCCTTCCTGGCAGTTTGCTCGAACATCATCAGATAACCGACGCCGCGCGTACCGAAGCAGCCGGCATCCGGTTCCTGTTTGAAATCTTTCCTGCGGAATATTATCGGCACACCGCAAATCCGGACATGATCGTCGATTCCGCAGACCCCTGGAGCGCGCCGCTCCTCGACAGCTACAACGCCGACAAGCATTGCCACAGCGCCGCCAGCGTGGTGGTGCAGATCGAAGATGCGACCATCGATCATTCGGTTGTCTATTGCCGCGCAAACGATCGGGTTTCGATCCTCTACGAAACGTTCCGCAGCCCCGATCGGGCCGCAGTGCCGTTCTCGACCGCAGCGACGGGCGACGTGCCGTTTGCGGCGTTTCAACGCCCCGGTTGCTCTTACTTCTATCTCGGATCCGTCGGCTCGTTCAATTACGGGCATTGGCTGGTTGACGACCTGCCCCGGGCGAAGGCCTGGATGAAACTGCGGCAGCGCGAGGGCGTGACCTGCGTGTTCATCCTGCCCTCGCACAGCCCGCAGATGGATGCGGTGCGGGTGCGTACGTTGCAGGTGCTGATCGATCCCGCAGTCGAAGTCCAGTTCATCGCCAACAACCAGCCATGCCGCATCGCTGGCCTGTACTATGCGTCGCCGGTAAGCTTCCACCCACGCAGCAAGAATCCGTCGGCCATTCACTTCCTGCGCACGCGCGCGGACCAATGCCTACCGGAGACGGCCGGGCCGGAAGGCCGCCGGTTATTCGTTGCCCGCAAGCCTCCCATCAGCCGCGCCATCGTCAACTATGATGAATTGTGGCCTTTTCTTCAGGCGCGAGGATTTGAACTCGTCGAAGCGGAACAGCTCGATTTCGCTGACCAGGTCCGGCTGTTTCGAAATGCCGGCATCGTCGTTGGCCAGATGGGTGCAGCGATGACCAACACGTTGTTCTGCCGTCCCGCCACGACACTCATCTATCTTTTGCCCTCGGGCTGGCCGGAACCGTTCTACGTGGATCTCGCGGCTATCGCGGGCCAGCATTACAACGTGCTGTCAGGCCCCACCATGACGGACGGGCCGATCCACATGGCCGACTTCAGCGTGTCGGTGGACCAGCTCTCCCGCCGCCTCAACTACATGGGCGTCCTGTAACCCCAGGATAGCTACCAGCTATCCTGCCAGGGCCAAGGCGCGCGCGGCTTTGCGGCATAGCCGAAATCCGCACGTGTGAGATCGTGGTTCGGTGAATAGTAGGGGTCATTGTCCAGAACGCCTGCCCAGCGATCGCGCATCCAGGCAGCTTCCTCATTCAGCCGCTGCGCCTTTGCGCCGGTCCGGTCGCTTCCTCGCGTCCGGCTTTCCTTGTGCGTAAGCAGTATATCGGGGTCTACCACGATCTTCAGGCCGCGTTCCCGGACCTTCAGGCACAGGTCCACATCGTTGTAGGCCACGCGCAGCGCTTCCTCGAACCCTCCAGCGGCCTCGAAATCGGCCTTGCGCATGAACATGCAGGCGGCCGTGACGGCAGAGACTTCCTGCAGCAGCCGGGCCTTGCTGAAGTATCCGGGCCAGTTGCTGTCGATGCCCAGATGAGGCGTGCCGGCGACGTTATGCTCCCCCATGCCCAGCGCGATGCCGAAATGCTGCAGGGCGCCGTCAGGGAACAGCAGGCGTGCGCCGACCATGCCGATATCGTCCATGCTGAGGAAGGTCCGAGCGCGGTTCAGCCAGTCCGCAGAGATCACTTCGGTATCGTTGTTCAGGAAGCACAGGATTTCGCCGCGGGCGACGGCAGCGGCCTCGTTGTTGATGCGCGAGAAGTTGAACTCGCCCGGATCGGTCAGAACACGAACATTCTCGCGCTGGCCGATCTGACGGAGATAGGCCAGCGTCTCCGCATCGTCGGAGCCGTTGTCCACGATGATGACCTCGGCGTTTGCATGATCACGGGCGAAGATCGATTCCACGCAGGGCTGCAGAACATCCAGGCCGTTGCGCGTGGGGATGATGATCGACACCGACGTCTTGAACGTACGCGAAGGCCGTACGGCAGTGCAGCCCGGCGCGAACCCGTCGACCGAGCGTAGCGGAATGCCCTGTCGCTCGAAATGCCCGTTGATGGCGCTTTGCGCGGCGATGACAGCATAGCTCTTCTGATCGGAAGACATCGCCGTCGAACCCGGAATGATGCGCCAGTGGTAGAGAACGTGTGGAATATGCACCACCCGGCTCTCGTCGCTCTTTTCGAAACACCGCAGGAAAAGATCGTAATCCTGGCTGCCCTCAAGGCCGAGGCGGAAGCCCCCCACCTGCTCGACGAGCGCACGCCGATAGACACCCAGATGGCTCACCATGTTGTGCCCGTACATGAGGTGCCGATTGAACACGCCCTTGAAATAGGGGGCCAGACGGTACTGCCGCGTGGTGATCTTGTCCTCGTCCGAGAACAGGATATCGGCGCCGGGAGTCCGGGCAAGGTACTGCGCCACGACCGAAAGCGTGTAATCGGGGATGAGGTCGTCGTGGTCCACCAGCACGACGAAGTCGCCCGTCGCCAGTTCCAGCGCGGAGTTGCTGGCAGCCGAGATGTGCCCGTTTACAGGGCGCTTCACGAACTTAACCCGCGCATCCCTGGCGGCATATTCCGCCAGCGTCGCCACCACAGTGGGACTGGGCGAATTATCGTCCGCGATGCAGATTTCGAAATCTTCGTAAGTCTGCGCCAGCAGGCTGTCGATGCATTCACGCAGCAGATCGTCAGGCGTGTCGTAAGTCGGCATCACGAAGGAGAAGCGCGGCCGTACGGTCAGCGCTGCGTCCATTTTCCTGATGCGCCGGTAATCGGCTTCGTCCGGCGCGGCGTTCTTCAACAGCCAGTAGTGATAGTCGTGCCCGAAATCGATGCTGCCGGCGAGATCGGAGGTAAGTGCGACAGCGGGCGGCAGGGGCCGCAGGCCGGGGCCATCCTCATGGACCTCGCGCAGCAGACGCAGAAACTCGTTCAGGTCATCGTCCGGCAGACCGCATGCGCGCACTAGCGGTTCGAATTGCGCCCAGTTGTCGACCGAAGCGACCGACAGCTTCGGGCAAGGCAGCAGGCCCTCATCCTGGCCCGGATCGAACCGGAGGCGCTTTATCTTCTGCGGCTCGACCAGCAGTATCTGCGCCTTGCCGTCCTCGAACAGGAACTGCGTGCTGCGGCGCTCGGCGAAACCTTCTCCCAAGTCGGCATAGATCTGCCCCTGCAGCTCTGCCGTCTGGGCGAGCGGCGCCATCTCGATGGTCAGCAGGGCAAGCTGCGATGTCGGGCACAGGCCGGCCTCCCACTCGAAGACGATCCAGGGATCGTTGGAGGTGGAGCGGATTTCATTCTGGAGAAGCTCAAGGCCAAAAAAATCTGTAGCGCGCAGGTCTGGCGCAAGCGCGCTCAAGGTGGCTAGCGTCTTGCTCGCTGCAGGTCCTGCTGCGGACATGCCCTGCCCCATGAAAGGCTCGCCCAGTTCGCCGAGATCCCGGCCTGCCTGGCTGTTCCCCGCTGCCGCGCTTTCGCGTAGGCGGGTCAGTCCGTCCTTCTTCTTACCGGAGGAAAGGAGCGCATGCCCGTAATGCAGCAGCCCGTCGCCGTCATCAGGGCGCAGCTGCCAGGCATTGCGATAGGCCGCCAGCGCATCGGCTTTGTCGCCGGCCTCTTTCAGCATGTGACCAAGTTGCACCCAGATCGCGGCATCACCCGGAACCAGCAGCAGGTGGCTGCGGTAGTGATCCGCCGCTTCGTTCCATGCCCGTTGATCTCTCGCCTTATTGCCTTCGGCGCTGAACCGGGTACGAAAGCGACGCGACGCTTTCGAAGGCGTTGGAATTCGGAACAAGGAAGCTATTCTCCGGCACATGCCATCGGGGCAATCTTCGTTAAACCTGATTGACGTCTTGGGCCAGCCCCATATGCCAAATCTCCCCAAGCGGACCGAGGAATCCTTGAAGCGTTTACTTGCCGATTTTTGGGGATTGCCGCTGAAGCGGGCCCGCCGCGCCGCACGATCACAAAAATGGGCCGAAGCTGCGACAGCCTATGCCAGGCACCTGCGCCGGCATCCACACGATGCGCCAAGCTGGGTCCAGTCGGGACACAGCCTCAAAGAACTTGGCAGGCTGAAAGAGGCTGCCGAAGCCTACCACCGCGCTACCCGCGAAAACCCGGCGGATGAAGACGCATGGATACATGCAGCCCATCTCGAACGGCGGCTCAGCGGCTTGCCGGCTGCCATCATGGTCTTAAAGCAAGGAATCGACGTTATTGGCATTGCCGGCGATGCGTTGATCGAGACAATGCTGGGAATGGGCGGGCGTGATCTCCTCCCTCTCGATATACAGACGGCCCTGGAAACGCGCACCGGCACTTATGCCCTCGCCCGTTACGGGGCCTTCCTCGCCGCATCCGAAAGACCTCATTGCCTTCCCGCGGGCGATGAGGTTCTGGCAGTGATCGATGCCCGCGCCGCGTCCGAAGCGTCTATCGCGGCTACCTGCGCAAGCCTTGGAGATCGGGCTTGCCATATCGTCCATGACGGCAGCAAGCGGATCCGCGAAACGCTCGGTTCCACCGTTACCTGTCTACTCCTGGTCGAAGCCGGCACCCGGATCGAGCATGACGCCGTTACCCGGCTGGCCAATGCGCTCGATCGTACCGGCGCGAAAGTGGCCTATGGCGATCATGACCACTGGACCCTTCGGGAAGACAGTGCCGGAAAGCAGGTTCCGGTTCGGCACACCCCCTGCTTTCAGCCGATGTCGGATCCCTTCTGGTTCGCGCATGAGGACGTCCGTCCGCCCTGCATGATCGTCACGCGCGACACCGCGCTGAGCCGTGATCACTGGGACGACATATTTGTCGCTCCCACGGCCCTCCCCGGCCCCTGCTCCCACGTTCCACTGGTTCTCGCCAGTCGGCAGGCGGGCCTCACACCCGCTCCCGCTGCTACGGCGACCACCGTACGGCTGCCTGAAACCGAGCATCCTTCGATCCAGGTAATCATCCAGACCCGCGACGCGCCCAGCATGCTGGATCGCTGCGTCAACAGTCTGTGGCGCACAGCCTCTCGGCCTGATCTGCTCGACGTGCTGATCGTGAACAATCGCAGTGTCCTGCCTGAAACCGCCGCCCTGCTGGCCAGATGGGCAGACCAAGGCATCGCCCGCACCCTGCCGCACGACGAGGATTTCAACTGGGCGCGCGCCAACAATCTTGCAGTCCAGATGGGAAGTGCCCCCATCATCCTATTCCTGAACAACGATGTAGAAATGGAAACGCCGAACTGGGACGATGCGCTTCGCCGCTACCTGGCCCGGACCGACGTGGGTATCGTGGGCGCGCAGCTGCTCTATCCCGACCGGCTCATCCAGCACGGCGGCGTGATCTTCGGCATGAGCTCCGCCGCAGGAGAACCGGGCGGGCCAGTTCATGAAGGGGTGGGCAAAGGCCTCGGCCCGCCGCCGAGCGGTCCTTGCGACAGGTGGAGCAGACCACGCCTTGCCGCAGCCGTGACCGGCGCCGTGCTGGCGACGACCCGCAGCCTGTTCGATGCCGTCGGCGGTTTCGAGGAACGTCTGCCGGTCGCCTTCAACGACATCGATTTCTGCCTGCGCTGCCGCGCGGCGAACCTTCTGGTCGTCCAGGCATCGGATATTGCGGCGGTGCACCGGGAATCCGCCACGCGCGGCGTCACCTCGGCCCCGGCCGAACAAGCGCGGGAACATGCCCACTGGTCCTGGCTCAGGGACCGCTGGGGCGGAGCGCTCGATCTGGACCCGGCCTACAATCCGCACTGGGTCAGGACCGGGCCCCCCTTCGACGGCATTTCCATGCCCACCCAGGAGGCACTGGACGCATGGATCGCAGCCAGCGCCCGCCCGCAACCTTGGTCAATCGACGGTTAGCGCCATGCCGATAGCAGCGCTGCGATCAGTTCTTCGTTAGCGCCTGTGCCGTGATCAACGGCGAGAAGAGCTGGTTGATGATGCCTACCAGCTTGCTCGGCTGATTGGCCGAAGCATTGGCAATATAGATCACGTCCTTGTCCTGCATACTGACGCGCTGGGCCAGGAAGTAGGACGCGGGCTGCATCAGGTTCAGCCGGTAGATGACGGGCTTTGCGCCCGATCCGGGCGTGATTGAATCGTCATAGCGAAAAACGAAGACCGCCGTTGGGTCCGCCATGGAATCCAGCGGCCCCTGCACGCGGGCAAGCGCCTCTGCCAGCGACACTGAGCCGGTATCGAACGAAACCTGCGAAACCTTACCCGTCGCACCGAATACCGTGAAGCTTCTGGGCCGCTGGACCAGCTCGATATGATCCTTGGGCCTCAACACCAGGTCATCGCGCGACGATGCGGGAATGGCATCCAGCCTTTGCTCGATGATGCGGCCATCGCGTTCGAAACGGACCAGCGTATCCTCGGACGAAGCGCCGGCGCCGCCCGCCAGGGCAATGACGTCGAGCAGGCGCTCACGGTTGAACGTCAGGTCGTAACGACCCGGCTTGCGCACGTTGCCCGCCATGATCACCGTGTTCGACAGGTTCTGCGCGATGGTGACTATAGTCTGGGGCCGCTGCGAAAGACCGCCCAGCTTGCGGTTGATCTGCGCTTCGACCTGCCCGGGAGTAAGCCCCTGCACCTGCAGCGTTCCCACGTAAGGCAGCGCAATCATGCCCTCGTTGTTGACCACCACCTGCGGGAACCTCTCGCTATGGGCAGAGGGGTCGAACCCGTCACCACGCGAAGGCCCGGTGCGCGCAAACAACGACACGCCGACTTCATAGATGCTGATGTTCAGGACATCACCCGGCCCCAGTATGTCCATACCTGCCGGTGCCTCCAGCAAGGCCAGCGACATCGTCGCTGCCGAGCGGGCCTTCTGCGCACTGTTCAGCGCGTCGACCGCCGTGCTGTCCAGCGGCACGATATCGAACTGAAACTCGCTTTGCCTGTCTTCCGCCCGCTTAACGATCTGTCCGGCCGTAGGTCCGCTGGATGGCAGCGTGGCGCAGCCGGACAGCATGATTCCGGCCAGAAGCGGGAGCGCAAGCATCGCCTTGCGGGACATCTTCCCCCGGCACGCATCCTGGGACTTCGTGATAATGGTCATTGGTAAAACCGGACTCAAAGAAGACAACATGGGCAATACTCAGGGAAGGAGCCCAGCGAGCCGGACAGGGAGCCATTAAAGGAGCCCGTCCAATTTCCAAGCTACAAAATTCAGGTGGGAAACGCCGCGATCAGATGCCGCGCATCTGCAGCCGGCTATGAACGTCGCAAGCCTCGGCGACATCGTCGAAATGAACAAGCGATCCGCCGAAAAGCACGGCTCCTCGCGTGCAGTAGGCTTTCAGGGTGCCCGGATCGTGCGAGGTCATGATCAGGGTGCCGCGCGCACGCCGGGCCGCCAGCGCCGCTTCCGAACGGGCACGGAACCGCTCGTCGCCGGCGCCGGTGATCTCGTCCACCAAGTAACAGTCGAAGTCGATCGCCAGACTGATGCCGAAGGCGAGGCGTGCGTTCATGCCGGCGGAATAGGTTTTGACAGGCTGGCGAAAATATACGCCGAGCTGTGCGAAGTCTTCCACGTAATCGAGCAGTTCCTGCTCGGGTTTTTTATAGACGCGCGCGATGAACCGCGCGTTGTCGGCGCCTGTCAGGCTGCTCTGGAAGGCGTTAGCATAACCTATCGGCCAAGACGTCGTCATCGAGCGGGTAACCTTCCCGACGGTCGGTTGCTCGACCCCCGAAATCAGGCGCATCAAAGTGGATTTGCCTGCGCCATTAGCGCCGCAGATGCCGATCGCTTCGCCTTTGGAAATGGTGAAATTGAGATCGGAAAAGACCGTCTTTTCGAACTTGCGACCGTGGTAGGTCTTGCCGACATTCTCGAAGCGTATCACTTGAAACGTTCCTCTGCCTGTCTGACGCGCAAACAGCTCCCGCCCCCGAAAGACAACACCTTAAAGCAAGCCGGGTGGATTTTCCATAGCCTCCGCCGGTTGAGGCACAGCCGCGCTTCAGCCGGCTCTCCGAACATTGCTTCCCTACCGGAAACTGGTAGGAAAATCCGCGATGAACGATACTCTGGACGTGACGGCCCATTTGGCCGAACCTCTGCACCTGGATCCTTTCGGAAGCCATCCGGGCCGGGCAAGCAGACTCCCGGGATTGGGCGGGCACGAGCCATCCGCCGATCCGTCCTACGTCTTTCAGACGCTGCATTGCCGGCCCGCGATCACACGGGTTCGGGCAACGATATGCTTTTCCGAACTTTCAGCGACACATGGCACCCTAGTCGTCCAGGTTCTGGCGCGCTCCGCATTTCCCGGCGCCGACAGCGTAGCGCTGGAAACGAAAGTATTCGACATCGCCGAGCTCGCCAGAACCGGCGGCATCGTGGAAGTCGGCTTCGATAGTTTCCGCAACGCACTTTATGCGATTGCCGGCAGCATCAACGATGAAACGGATGCAACCGCCTCGCATATCAGCATTTCGGTCGATCAGCGGGCAACGTCAGAACAGCATGGCAAGGACTGGGGATGGCGATCCACCCCCCTTACTGCGTCAGCGTCCGGGCCTGACGAGGCGATGATCCAGCGGCTGCTGAAGGACCTAATTCCACCTACGCTGGAGGAGCCTTCATCGCAAGTCGGTTCGCCCAATCAGTGCCGCCAGCCAGCGTTCGCTTCAGCCATGGAGGCCCTGCATCGGCCGGCGAAGCCCAGCTTCGAGAATTGGTCCCTCGCCTATCTCCTGAGGGCCATCGACCGTTTCGCTCCCCGCAAGACAGACTGCAATATGCTGGGGTATATCGGCGATGGACCGATGCCCCTGATCTCGTATTTCGCCGCAAGGCAATGCGAGGTCCTTGCCATGCGTTCCAGCCCTTCGGACGCGGAAAAACCCGATCCGGGCGCGGAATTGCTGAACCTGTTCATTCCCGAGCTTTGCGAAGAAGACGAATTCTTCGCACACGCCCATTTCACGGCAGGCGACATCCGTTACCCACCCCCCAGCTTTCGCGATCAGTTCGACATCATCTGGTCTATCGGCGCCAACCGGGTGATGACGCCTCATGATTTCGCTAATTTTGTCGTCAACGGCCTCAGCAGTGCCAAGCCGGGCGGCGTTGCGATCCATGTTTTCGATTACGTGGAGGACGTGAACGCCACGGACACCAATTGCCTCACCCGCAACAATATCGAACGCATGACGACAATGGCGCTTTCGCATTTCAACGAAGTGGCCAGATTACGCTTTCAGCGCGAGGCGACGCCGCCGTCCTTTGTAACCCCTGACACAGCGCAAGTGCTGCCCTTTGGCATCGTGATACGCCGCGGCGGCGGCTGAATGCGGCGTGCCTGCAAAGCGGGGGCTGCGGAACACCGCCGCCCCCGCCGCGATCAGGCTGCGTGTTCGCGTACACCTGCAAGGATCAGCCAACCGATCCCGTAAGCGACACAGAGAGCAAGAAACGTGATCAGCACGATCCGCGCGCGCTGGGGAAACAGCGACTTCACCGCAAGATTGGGTTCCACCACGCGATCGACGTAGAGCTGCTGCCGCGTCGCTTCCTGTTGTGCCGAAATGAGGGAGGCCGCAGCTGCGGTGTAACTTTTGCCGGCAAATTCCTGCTGCACGCGCAAGTCTTCGTAATCGCCCAGATTGGACGCGACGGCCTTGGGCGATCTACCGGTCAGCTCACCGGACTGGGCTGCAATCTGCCCCTGGAGCGCACGGACCTGCCGCTGCGTGGCGATGTATTGAGGGCTGGAAGGAGAAATCACCCCGCCCATGCTGGCAAGCGATGCCTGGGCACCTGCAAGCTGCGCCTTCAGGTTGGAGACAAGGCCGATCTGCGCTTGGCCGGTCACTTCCGGATTAATATCCTGAACGGACTGGCGGAACGCGGTCATCCGGGACTGAACCTGTGAGACGCGCGCTTCGGCAAGAGCCACCTGCTTCTGCGCGGCGGATACGGCATCGCGGTAGCGGCGTTCGTTCATCCGGTTCACCTGTGCCTCACCTAGCGCCAGCAGACGATTGGCGATCACCTGCGCATCCTCGGCCCGGAACGCATGAACGGTCAGGGTTGTGATACCGTTGTCGCGGTCGTTGTGGACCTTCACCATTCCCCGGAAGTATTTGACGAGTTCTTCGGGGGACGGCGTTTCCGAACCGAGCCTGCTCACAACGTCTGCTTCCGGCCTGCGGAATATCGCCACGAGATCGATTTCCTTGCGCAGTGCTGCAACAGCGCCGTGCGATTCCAGATAATCGGTCACCGCCGAAACCTGCCCCTGCGAGCCGCCCATTCCGGAAATACCGAAAAGCGAGCCGAGGCCGCCGGTTGAAATTCCAGGCGAACTGTTCGAACTGACGATGAAATGAGCCTCGGATTCATACTGATCCGCGGCGACCAGGTAATAATATCCTGCCACAAGCAACGTAGGCAAAGCGACGAAAATGAATGGCCAGCGCCATGCCGCAGCGCGGTCCCAAAAACCTCGCAGCAGTCCCTTCTGCTCAGTTTCGGGCTCCTGCGCCGATGCTTCGAACCAAGAATGGCTGTTCATAAGGATTTCTATGCCTGGATTAAGTCGTAATTATCAGGACAGGTGGATGCGGGATTTCACCGTGCGCACTGCCGTCAATCCCCACAAGGTCAACAATGCACATACGGCATTCACATAACCGAAATCCACATATTCGAGGTTTGTGTCCATGAATACGCCGTATCGAATGACTTCGAACATATGTGGGAAAGGATTATACAGAAGATAATCCCGGTAAGGCTGCGGTATCCATGAAACCATGTAGAATGCCCCGGACAACGGGATCATAAAATAGGAAAAAGGATGGATCAGGCGCTCGCAGAAACTGCGCTCGTGGGTCTCTCCGGCAATGATCATGCTCAACGCAAACGAGAACCAGAAAATATATCCTACCCCGATAAAGAGATAGAGCGGCCGTGCCGGCGGATCGGTGTAATCGAGAGCCACACAAAATGTCAGCAGGATCGTGAAGGCGGCAATTGTGCCTGCCGCCTCGAGCAAAGCACGGCCGAGCGTGATGTCGAGAACCGTTACCATGCGGTGATACAGCAGTGGCAGATTGTTGTGCACCGAGCCTTCCGCGCGGTTAACGATGCCCCGAAACATGATGAAGTTGCAATAACCCGTCACCGTGAAGGCAACCGGGTTGATGCCATGTTCACCGCTTCCGGAATGAAGCACCGAAATGATCGTGCCCAGCATCAGGGGTTCGGCGATCAGCCACAGGTAACCGATATTGTCGCGGCCATAGCGGGTATGCAGTTCCCGCATGATAACTGCGCCGATGACTCTCGCCTGGATCGCCAAGCATTCACCGAGAGAAGCACGGCGCCGGCCTGCAAGAGCTGCGGAGTGTACTGAAGGAACCTGTGCCATTGTGCAGGCCGCTTATCACTTTGTCTGCGCGTTTCCTACCGGCTTGTTCCCAGCTTTTCTATTATACCGCACCCTGCCCTGCCGCTGGTGTAGCCAGCACGCCAGCATACATGGTCTGAAGCCTTTCGCGGTAAACCGCTTCGGAAAATTTGCCCGCCTGCTCCGCCCCGGCAAGGCTCAGGTGTTCGCGCAGCGCTGCATCGCCATCGAGGCGGGCGATCCCTTCCGCGATAGATGCCGTGTTGTACGGATCGACCAGCAACGCAGCATCTCCCGCCACTTCGGGCAGCGAACTGCGCTGTGAAGTGAGTACCGGCGTCCCCAGTTGCATGGCCTCGAGCACTGGAAGCCCGAAGCCTTCAAAGATCGAAGGAAACAGCACAGCCCGGGCCGCCCGGGTCAACCGCAGCAGCGCGTTCCTGCCAAGGTAATCCAGCCTGACGATCCGCCTGTCATTGGCGGGCAACAGGCTGAGTTCGCCCTCGCTCATCCAGGCCCGCGCACCGACCAGAACCAGCGGCGTCTGAATGTCCAGGCCCAGGTAGGCCTCGATCAGCCGGCCAAGGTTCTTCTTGGGTTCCAGCGCACCGAAAAACAGGAAGTAACCGCGCGGATCAAGGCTGAACAACCCCTTTACCTGACGGGCGCTTTGTTCAAAACTCTCGCGCTTCACCTCTTCGGGAAGGAATGCTGTCTGGTATGTATTAGAGATGCGTGCGGGATCGATGCCACATTGCGCGATAATGTCCTTCCGGCTGAATTCCGACACCGTGCACAAATGATCTGCCTCGGCCACGCAGCGGCGCAACAGGCGTGTGAAGCGCGGCTTGTCGGTCAGCGTGGTATAGGGCAGCCGCAAAGGCACCAGATCGTGCACGGTGTAGATGTTGCGCGCGCCTTCTATCCGCACCGGCACCGGATAAGTCCAGTGCATGATCTCCGGCGGGCGCTCCATGCGCAATGTCAGGAAGCGGCCGGTCGTGGCGAAGTGGCGCTGCGCCACGGGAAACAAGCCTGCCGCGCTGGTAAGGCGGTCAAAAGCCGGCAAGCTTTCGGCGAAAGTCTCCTTATCCACGTTGACGGTCAGCGGCACATCGACCGCCTCGGGGCTCAGCTTGCGGTCGAGCGTCGCGCGCAGCATGCCGAAACGCCGGTGCCAGCGGCCACCGAAGACCACGCGGCCGGTCTGAACCTGGCCCACCCGATCGAAGAACAGCGTCTCGCGTAGTGCTGGATCGCGGCCTACGTGAAGACCAAAAACGCCCGTCACCTCGTGACCGGCCGATTGCAGTGTGCGTGCCAGATTCAGGCCATAAGTGGCAATGCCGGTCCCTTTAGGCATGGCGAGATTATAACCATCGATACCGATCCTGAAGTGCTGCACATCGGCTCCTTTGCGGGTCAAGTACGGGCCTGTATTGTGACTGGCAACAGGTGGCTGCCGAAAATCAAGATAGTGCCAGTAGTATCTACTTGGTACTATAATTGACATGGTAGCTACCAGATAGCTATTAACATGGTGGAAGAGGGAGAATCGTCCATGCCCACCATCGTTTTCGTCAGTCCCAAGGGCGGTGTGGGCAAGACCACTGCTGCACTGCTCCTCGCCTCGGAACTGGCGCGCGCAGCGCCGGTAACCGTGGTCGATGCCGATCCCAACCATCCAATCGCCGCCTGGGCCAGGGGTGCCGCCCTGCCCGAAACCCTTTCGGTCCTCGCCGATGTCGATGAGGATAGCATCATCGACAGGATTGAGGAGGCCGCTGCGAAAACGCCCTTCGTCGTCGTCGATCTTGAGGGCACTGCCGCCAAGATCGTGCTGCTGGCGGTAAGCCAGGCCGATCTGGTGGTGATCCCGATGCAGGGCTCGCAGCTCGACGCCGAGCAGGCAAGCCGGGCCATCCGCGTACTGAAGCAGCACGAGAAGATGACTGGGCGCGCAGTGCCCTTCGGCGTGCTGCTGACGCGCACCAGCCCGATCATCCGCACCCGCACCATGGGCCACATCCAGGGCGGCCTGCTTGATGCCGGGGTGCCGGTGTTCGATGCCCAGCTCAACGAGCGCGAGGCGTTCCGTGCGGTGTTCTCGTTCCAGCAGACGCTGGGAAACCTCGATCCGCGCGAAGTATCCAACCTCGACAAGGCGCAGGCCAATGCCGAGCAGTTCGCCGCCGAAGTGATCGCCCGTCTGCGCGAAAGCCGCAAAAGTGCCCCTGCCGGTGAAGTGGAGGCGGCACGATGAGCGCCGCTCCCCCCCCCTCCCCGCCCCGCGCCAATCCCTTTGGCGACCTCGATGACTTCGCCGCCCAAGGCGCACCCAAGCCGGTTCCCGCCGCCGCAATCGAAGAGATCGCCAGGCACAGCGGCTTCCCGAGCCGCAAGGCCCGGGCCGAACCCGCAGAGGCTCCTGCATCCGAACCGGCGAAAGCTCCTGCCCCGCCTGCCCGCGTCCAGCGCCGCCGCACCACCGGGCGCAACCGCCAGATCAACATCAAGGCAACCGAAGAAACGATCGCCGAACTCTACCGTATCGCCGACGACCTCGACCTGCCGCTCGGCGCAGTGCTGGAACGCGCGCTTGAGGCGCTGAAAGGCACAGTCGTTTCCGAAGGATAACCGCAGCGGAAAAGCTGCACGGGTATCTGATTGGTATCTCAAAGATACCTTTCAGATACCGTTGGATATCTCCCAAATGCGAGCCTCCTGACCGATACGTCCGGCTCTGCCAGATCTGCGCGGGGATCCATTGATGAATACATCATGGAAGCGCGCAAGATCTGCCACGCGCCCGCTTGAGATACCAAAAAGGATACCAACTAGATATCCTTCGGTATCATCTTGATACCATTGTTGCTCCAAGGTCACACCCTCGTCGCAATCCCTAATGCTTTCCTGTTTTACGGAAACCCCGTCCCCTTCTTGCGGTTTGTTCATCTGACTAACACACCAAAGGACGTTTTATGAATATCAAGGCGATCACTCTCACGGCCGTGATTGCGGCCGGGATCGCGGCCCAGCCGGCTTTCGCGCAGGACGCGACGCCGACCGGTACCGAAGTCTCCTCCAATGGCACCGGCTTCCGCGGCATCCGCGTCGAGGGCAACCTGGGCGGCGACCGCTTCCAGTCGGAAGGCAACCATAACGACAAATTCGGCTACGGCGGCACCGTCGGCTTCGACGGTACGATTGGCGAGCGTATCGTGATCGGCGCTGAAGGCAGCTACTGGACGCCCGGCAAGGGTAACGAGAACTCCACCAACCTGGGCGGCGGTTACAGCGTCGACCATAAGGCATTCGAGGAATGGGGCGCTGCGGTGCGTGCCGGCTATCTTGTGACCCCGCAGATGCTGGTCTTCGGCAAGGCCGGTTACGTCAACGGCGAACAGCGCAAGCGCATCGAAGGTCCGACCGGCGATACCCTGGTCTATGACCACTACCGTGCCGACGGCTACCAGGTCGGCGGCGGCGTCGAGTACACCGTGATGCCGCAGGGCCGCCTGCCGGTCTATGTGAACGCACAGTACGTCTACTCGAATTACCACGGTGACACCGGCCGCCAGCGCCTGATGGCCGGCATCGGCGTGCGCTTCAAGTAAGCCGCAGGTCGGAAAAACCGGCCAGCGACACACGAGACAAGGGCGGGCCGGATCGGCGCTTTACGGCGCTGGTCCGGCCCGCTGCCGTATCAGCGCCGCGTCTTACCCAGCGCAAGCGCGCAAGTGACGACCAGCGGGCCGAGGCAGTCGACCAACTGGTCGAGTTTGGTCCAGACCCTGAGGTCGAAGGGCCCCCACCACGGCATATTGGCGCGCAGCCCTTCGCCGTAGAGTTCGATCCAGCGATATTCGGCCTGCGCTGCCTCGCGCCCGATGAAATAGGCCGAGGCCAGACCCGCGCCCGCCCACCAGTTGCCGGTGAGGAAACCCACTGCCGCCTGGATGGCAAGAGCCAGCACGATGTGCTCGAAGTAGATCATGCCTCAGGCAACGCATGGACCCGGAACCGGCTGCGGTCGGTTATGAAGGATACTGGGTAGCTATCCGATATCCGTTGGGTACCATTCCTTTGGAAACACGGCGAAGACCGCAGGCGCGGGGGCCGTTTCGCGAGATGGACAAGCGGCCTGCTCCTCCCGGGAGCACCCGCACCGCATCGCGGTGCGGCCGGACTTTCCGGTTCAACTGGTTTTGCGGCAGGGAAGGGTGGGTTCGGTATGGGCGCCGTCAGGCGAAAGGCGGCTGGCCGTCTAGGCCAGCTCCATATGGTCTTGTTATATATGAATCAGGTAGCGGTTGCGTATCTGTCTGAGACTCGCGCTCCTGCCTGTCGAGGGCAGCTCCGAGACGAGCGAGAACCTTGCCCAGAGCGCCGCCGACATGGGCTTCGGCCAGCTCCCGGCAACTCAGCGATTTCACCATCAGCGCCATATCCTCGGCGTGGGTTTCCTCGCGGTGGGTCACGTCCTGGGGAAGCGGGGCAGGGCGCATCCAGCGCGGCAGATAGTCCGCGACGATCCGGGGCAGGAAAGTGCGGTAGGCGTTCGAGGTCTGCTCGTAGCGCGGCCCGGGGCCCTCCGCGTCCTCGATCCGCTTGAAGCGGCGCTGCCGCACCAGAAAGCCGATGCCCTCCAGAATGCGCAGGGCGCGCGCCACGGTGGCGCGGCCAAGGCTGGTCGCCTGCGCGAGGTGGTCGTAGCTGGGAAAGACCTGGCCCCTGTTGAGCCGCGAAAGCGTCAGCAGCTCCTCGAACACGCGCACGCTGGCGGCGGTCAGCGTGGTCAGCAGACCTTCCGCCGGAGTGAGGCTGCGGGTGCCGGCGCGCGCCTCGCTGCGCAGCTGGCGCCCGGCATCGAGGATGCGGCGGGCCGCACGCAGCAGGTGGTCGGTCTCTCCCTTGGCGGGAGGGGCGAAGAAGACATGTTCGAAAGTCCCCGCCTCGACGCTGCCGCGCAGCACCCGCGCACCGGTGCGGTGCGGTGCGCCGGAGCGAACCTTGCGCGCGCCCTTTGCGCCGCCAAGTGCGGCGGCCAGCGCCGTTCCCAGGGTATGCGTTCCCATTCGTCCCTCCATGGGAGGGCCGTCATCCAGACAAAAAGATGGCGTGGCGCGAAGCGCGCATCCTTGAAAACGGGTTCGGGATGGGGTAAGGAAGACGAACTAAGTTTTGTTGTTTCGTCGAGCGTTTGGCGACGCTCTTCCTTACCTCATCAGGATGCCCGGCCTTCGTGCCGGGCTTTCTTTTATGTGGTCACGGCCGGTCCCTTATTCCTCGAAAACATGGCCCGAAATCGTCGGGCCAGTCGACCGGTCTCACCGGTTCATGAAACTCGCAGCAATTGTGCGTCCGCGAAACCCAATACCGTTCGTGCTATCGAGTAGGAAAACGAAAAATCGTTCGTGCTATCGAGTAGAAATTACCCTGCGCATTCGTGCTTTCACGTAGAAATTCACCCGCCAATTCGTGCTATCGAGTAGAAATTGCGCCGCTGGATTCGTGCTTTCGAGTAGGAATTGCCCGCTTTTTCGAATCACGCGCGAATCACCTTCGGCGCCGTTTTAAAAATGCGGCGAAGATGCATGAAGCCGCCAGACGGCGCAGTCTGTCGGCCCTGTCAGAGGGGCGTCATCCCCGCGAAGGTTGGAGCCGCGATCGTCAGGATGCACGGGTCGGCGAGGCCCACCGCGCTGCCCTGCCACTCGCTCCGACGCCACTTACTCCGGTGCGAGCGGGCGTCCTTCGAGCCGGGCGACGGCGTGGCGTACCACCTTGTCCAGCCCCTCATCCGAGAAGAAGCCACCGGGGATCAGGCAGCGTTCGATCAGCACGCGGCGGAAAGCGGCGAAGGTTTCCGGGTCTGGTGCCACCGGGTCCTGCCAGAAGGCATCGATGCCGCCCTGATAGGTGATATCGGGCACGTTGTAGACCGCATGGCCCAGCACCACCACCGGCAGGCCCGCCGCCAGCGCGAAAGTGCCGCTGGTGCTGTTGATAGTGACGACGCCCAGCGAACCTTGCGTCACCGCCACGATATCGCCCGTGGCAAGATAGTCGACCCGGTCGCCCACGCCGAACAGCGCGGCGGTGTCGGCGGTCACCTGCTGCCAGTCGCGCACGCCGTTGTCGAGCGGGTGCTCCTTGACCACCAGGCGCGTGCCTGCGGGGGCGTGGGCGGCAAACGAGCCGATCACCAGCCTGAGCGCGTGAGCGATCCCGGCGAAAGGCGAGTGCAGGCGGATCTGCGCATCGGAATCGAGCTGGAGCGGGAACAGGAAATACGGATCGCCCGTGCTTTCCAGCCGTGCCATCAGCTGGCCCGAGGCGGCTTCGCGCACCTTGCGGCGCGACAGCTTGCGCCACCAGCCCATACCTTCGACCACCGGGTGCCAAGGGCGGTGGTTGCTCCAGCCCGGATAGTGCCAGCGGGTCAGCACATCGGCGAAGTTGTAGGCGAGGCCCTCGGCGGCGCGGCGGCGGAACGAGGCGGTGACTTTCGCGTGAGGGGCCACCGGCGCCAGCGCGGCGGCAGTCTCACGGTACCACACCGGATCGCGCGGCAGCGAGGAGTGGCCGTTGACCCCGCCCAGCTCCAGCGTCACCCAGTCGGGCCGGATATAGCCTTCCTCGAAGACGTGGACCGGCACACCCATATCGCGGGCGATGCGGATCGCGGGCATGTGATGGTCGCGGCAGTCGCCGAACAGGACGACGTCGGTGATGCCCTTGTCCTGCAGGACCTGCGCAAACCACTGCGGCCAGTCGGCCAGCGTGCCGCGGTACTCGATCCCGTTCGGCAGGCGCCAGAACAGGCGGTCGCCGCCGTTGAAGTTGATCTTGTGGACCGTGTGCCCGGCCGCGATCAGCCCCTGGCCGAGGCGGCGGAACAGGCGGCCCATAAGGCCCTGCAGCAGCAGCACCGTGCGCGGGGTTCCGGCAGGCTGTTCCCGGTCATGCGTGGCGGTTGGCAATTCTGGCATCCGAAAAAAGACGTGCTCCATGCTGTCCGCAAGCTGCGCGCAAGTTCGTCGATACTTACGCCGCCCGCCTTGCCGGACATGTATTTCAGACCGTTAGTGTCACCCCAGACTTGCGGCAAGCCGCAGCGCCGGGAAGACTGTTCGCAAACCCTCGTGTCGGCGCACTGGAATGCCGCACCTCCTGTTACCTGGGCGTACCTGTTATCAGGACGTAGACGCCTGATGACAGCCTTGGCCGCCCCGGCTATGTGCCCATCCCCGCGCAGGAGCCCTTGCGCGGCGCGCAAGCGGTGGTGCTTACCAAGGCGGTGACGGTGGACGGTCTGATATCGGGCGCAGGGGCATCGGCGGCCCTGCTCGCCGCCAGTGCCGCGCTCGATGCGCTGGTGCGGCCCCGGATTCCTGCCGGTAACCGGATGCGCGGTGCGGCCGGGCTGTGGCTGCTGGCCTTAATGACGGCGGCGCTGCTGGGCCTGTTCCTGATGCTCTGCGGCAATGTCCCGGTGGCCGCCGCGCTTACCCTGGCGGTGCAGGCCCTGCTGGCGGTCGCCTCCAATGCCAAGCATGCGATGCTGGGCGAGCCGCTGCTGTTTTCCGACCTTGCACTGATCGGCGCGATATTCCGCCATCCCCAGTTCTATCTTTCCGCCGTCGCCATGTGGCAGCGTATCGTCGCGGCGATCGTGGCGGCCGGGCTCCTCGCGGTGCTGGGCTGGCTTTTCGTGGCAGACCCCGCGCCGCACCTTGCCGGAGCGGCGCTGCTGGCGGGCGCGCTGACGGTGCTGGCGCTGTCGCTGCGCAGCGGGCCGTACCGGCTCCTTGCCCGTGTCCCCGACGCCCACGGCGACACTCGCCGCCTTGGCCTTTACCCTACACTGCTGCTTTACTGGCTGCGCTGGCGCGAGAGCCGCGACCCGCCGCCTTGCCCCGAACCGGCGCGGCAGCCCCCGCAGGACGCGCCCGAAATCGTCGTCGTCATCCAGTGCGAGAGCTTCGCCGACCCGGTCGAGCTGTTCGGCGATCCCGCCGCCGCGCTGCCCGGCCTTGCCTTCGCGCGCAAGAACGCCTGCCAGTGGGGCGACCTTCAGGTCAGCGGCTTCGGCGCCTATACCATGCGCACCGAATACGGCGTGCTGTTCGGGCGCGAGGAAGAAGCGCTGGGCTTTCGCCGCTACGACCCGTTCCTGACCGCGCTGGGCGAGGGCTCCTATGCCCTGCCGGCGCGGCTCAAAGGCTGGCGCAGCCTGTTCATCCACCCCCACGACATGCGCTTCTACGGACGCGACCGGATCATGCCGGAGGGTGGTTTCGCCGAGCTGGTGGGCGAGGACTGCTTCGCTCCGCCGGGGCCGGGAGAGGGCCGCTATGTCACCGACGCGGCGATGGCGGACGAGATCACGGCGCTGGCGCAGGCCGCCCGGGAGCCGAGCCTGCTCTACGCCGTGACGATCGAAAACCACGGCCCATGGGCCTCCGACGGCACACCGGGCGGCACCGACCTGATGAACGGCTACCTGCGCCTCGTGCGCAACAGCGACGCCATGCTGACCACGCTGACAGAGCGGCTGAGCGCGCTGAAACGCCCCGCGCTGCTGGTCTTCTTCGGTGACCACCGCCCCAGCATTCCGGGCGCCACCGCGCCGCCCGCTGCCGAGCCCGCCCCCGGAGCCGCCCCCGGCAGGCATACGCCTTACGTGATGGTCCGCATGGACGCAGAGGGCCGGATCGTGCCGGGCGAGGGGCGCCGCGCCGACCTGACCCCGGCGGCGCTCCACCATGCCGTGCTGGACATGGTGCTGGGCGCGCCGCTGTAGAAGCAGCCCCTCAGGCCGGCGGGGTAAGCCCTGCCAGCACCCGGTCGCGCAAGGGGGCGGGCAGCAGACGGTCCAGCCAGCGCAGCGCCTTGAAGGGCCAGGGCAGCACGAGGTGCGCCTTGCCGGCCGCCGCGGCCGCCGCGATCCGCTGCGCCACCGCATCCACCTTCATCAGCATCGGCTTGGGTCCGGGCACCTTGCGCCCCGCCGCCGTGTCGATGAAGCCGGGCGAAACCAGCGTTACGCGCACCCCGTGGCCCCGCACCGACAGGCGCAGCGCATCGGCAAAGCGCGCCAGCCCGGCCTTTGTCCCGGAATAAGCAGCGGCGAAGGGCAGGGCGTGGAAACCCGCCGCAGAGCCCACCAGCACGATGCGCCCACGCCCCCTTTGCGCCATGCGCGCCGCCAGCGCCGCCGCCATGGCGGCAGGGGCGGTGAAGTTGATCGCGCCCAGCATCGCCACCAGGCCCGCATCCTCGACGAGATCCCCCGCCGCCCGCACATCGCCCCGTCCCGAGGCGAAAAGAGCCAGATCGAAGGCTTCCGTTTCATCCTCCGCCGCCAGCGCCGCCAGCGCCGAACCGACATCGGCAAGGTCGAGCGAGCGCACCGAAACCACCGCGCCCGCCGCCCGGCAGGCCTCGGCCACTGCCGCAAGGCGGCCCGCATCACGGCCCCAAAGGCTCAGGGATGCGCCGTTTCCGGCATAATGGCGGGCCAATGCTCCGCCCAGCCCACCGGATGCTCCGGTTATTAGAATACGGTTGGGCCGGAACGATTCCGTCTTCACTCTGGTTTCGTCCGACACGTACGTATTTCCTCGCTTCTTGTCACAAGTTCATCTCGCTTGGAGGCATTTCGTCTTGACAGCCAATCATCCCTACTGTCGAGGATTCCAGTCAATGCCCGCTCCGGTTTTCAGTTCGCAACGCGTCAGGTTGTTCAAAAGCGAGCGCTTGGAAAAGCTTACGCTGATTTCACCGCGAACTTTCGCGTTGAGTTGGGCTGTCATGCTTCCGCTCATCGCCTGGACCGGGTGGGGATCGGCCAGTCCGATCGAGGGCTTCGGCCTTTTTGCCGCCGGTATGGTGGTGTGGACCCTGTTCGAATATGCGATGCACCGCTACCTGTTCCACCTCGAAAGCGACGTGGCGGTGGTGCGCTGGCTGGTGTTCCTGATCCACGGCAACCACCACGACAATCCGAACGATGCCCTGCGCGGACTGATGCCGCTGCCGGTCAGCGTCTCGATCGGCTCGCTGGTCTGGTTATCCTTCGTCGCGCTGCTCGGCCCCGCCGGAACGTGGATGCTGCTGGGCTTCATGACCGGCTACGTTTTGTACGACGCGGTCCATTTCGCCTGCCACCAGTTTCCCATGCGCGGCAGGCTTGGCAAGGCGCTCAAGCGCCACCACATGCGCCACCACTATGTCGACGAGGACAGCAACTTCGCGATCACGGCGATCTTCCTGGACCGCGTGTTCGGTTCCAGGATCGGCACACTCAAGCGGTAAAAGCGCGGCGCTGACTGACCGATACGCATGAGCTGGCAGAAAACTCTCAATTCTCGCGGGTGGAAAGTACCTTTCACCGGCAAATCGGTGTTCCAGATCGGCAAGGAACTGCGCCCCAAGATCGACCGGGTGATCATGCGCAATTCGCTGATCCCGGACGCGGCGGTGCAGGACAAGGCCTTCTTCCCCTGGATCGCCGAACTGGAACGCCACTGGGAAGCGATCCGGGGCGAGGCGGTGCGCATCCGCGCCGAGGACATCCCCTCACTGGGCGAAATCTCGTTCGACCACGGCCGCATCGGCGCCGACCGCCGCTGGCGCGCATTCTTCCTCAAGGGCTACGGCTACCGGATGCCGGGCAATGCCGCCCGGGCACCGATAACCGCCGCGCTGATCGAGAAAGTGCCGGGGCTGGTGACGGCGAACTTCTCCGTCCTGGAGGCCGGCGGCCATATTCCGCGCCACTGGGGCATGACCAAAGGCATGCTGACCTACCACCTCGCCCTGAAAGCCCCGAAAGAGCGCGAGAGGTGCCGAATGCACATCGAGGGCCCGGACGCGCTGCACGTGATGACCTGGCAGGACGGGGAGTCCTTCCTGTTCGACGACATGTTCAACCACGAGGTCTGGAACGAGACGGACGAGGACCGCTACATCCTGCTCATCCAGATCAAGCGTCCCTGCCGCTTCGTGGGCAACCTGATCCAGAACACCTTCCTGACCGGCGTGCGCCACTCGCGCTTCGTGGCGGACATCAGGAAGGCGATCGAGCGGGCCGGGAACAACACGGGCGATAACCCGGCCTGAGCGGCGCCCTCCCTCGATCCGAGGGCAGTCCCCTGATTCTGAATATGACAGAAAAATGCATTTTTGCGACGAATGCTTGACCTGCCGGCGGCTAATCGCGAATTAGTACGAATACTTAATCCGAGGGGGCGGGCGCTTCTTCTGCGGTGCAGGCGAAGGGATTGTTCCGCAACGGACCTTCTTTCGCAAGCTCGCCAGGCGTTCGCGGCAGGGAGTTCGATGAGGAACAGGTATCGCTGCCAGGTGGCCCTGGTATTGGTCACATGCCTGCCCTGCACGCCGGCCTGGGGTGCTTCGGCAACCGACTTTCCGGAAGTGCAGGCAGCCCCGGCGGACGGCCTAGGCGCGTCATTCCCCGGTACGGCGCCTGATATCCCGGCAGACTGGAACCTGGCCGAAATCGGCGCTGCCACCGAGCAGCCGACCTTGCTGGCCGCCCTGCCGTCATCCCTGCCGCAGGATCCCGCCCGCTACGGCCCGGCGGCCGATGCGGTGCCCGCCGCATCTCCCGAACCCGCCGCCGGACCGCCCGCGCCGCTCGACCCTTCGGGCCACGTCCCGCGCGAATTCGCCTCGCATCACGGCTTCTTCGAGCAGGCGGGCAGTTCCACCACCGAAATCGCGCTGCTATCGGGCTACGTCCTGGCCCAGGGCATCCCCAAGCTGTTCAAGCCGACCACCGGCTTCCATTTCAAGGACGAAGGCTGGTTCGGCAAGGACACGCAGAACGTGGGCATGGACAAGCTGACCCACGCCTTCAACACCTACCTCATCGCCGAGCTGCTGCACCATCGCATCCACCGCAACACCGGGGGGTCCGAGGGCGATGCGCTGACCGCGGGGATTCTGGCATCCGGCCTCATGGCACTGAACGAGATCTCCGACGCGATCGAGCCGGACAGCGGTTATTCGATGCAGGACATCGTGATGAACATCACGGGCGCGACCTTCTCAATCCTGCGCAACACGGTGCCCGGCCTGAAGGAAAAGCTGGCCTTCAAGATCGAGATCATGCCCAACCACCAGATCTACAGCACCACCGGCAAGCCCCATTACGAACAGCAGCGCTTCATGTTCTCGCTGAAAGGCGCGGGGTTCGAGAAGCTGGAAAACAGCGCGCTGAAATACCTCGACCTTCAGGTGGGCTATTACGCCAGCGACTTCCTCAACAGCGACCGCGACAAGGGCATCACTCCCAAGCGGCACCTGTTCGTAGGCGTCGGCCTGAACCTGGGCGAACTGCTGTTCGCGAAGTCGGGCTCGCGCATCGGGCGGGCGGCATATTCGGTGCTGGACTACGTGCAGCTGCCCTATACGGGGGCATCGCAGAATCTAGTCGTAAACGTACGCTAAGCCCAAAAGGGATGAGCGAACGGTAATTTGCGACGCGTCATCCGTTCCCTTTGAACGGCGGATTCTGGTGGTTAGCTGCCGTTCAGCGGTGGTCCGACTGGGCCAGCATCTGCCCGGACCGCAACTTTGATCGTCTTAAACCCGGCTCCCGTTGCGGCGCGACGAGCCAGTTTAACACACCGCGCCGGTGTATCTCCGGAATATGATAGAACAAGACCTAGTTTTCGATCAAACCTTGCCGCTAAATCATCCTGAAATTGCCGGGCGGTTAATCCAACATCACCTGTCCAGAACCAACACTCACCATCTCGAAACGTGACTGAAGCGCCATAAAAAGCAGCCTCGTCTAGTGGAGCTTGGGAGGACGATGCACTCCAACTTAGCGCTAAGACAGCAAGAAGGATGGAAGGGACGCTCATAACCGGAAACTGCACCCCGTCCGCGATGTCCGCAAGGGGGCGCAAGCTGCCGGGCGCGGAATATCGCTTTCGGGTGGATTGCGAACATGACGCTACGTCCGGCCAAGAGCCTCGACCGCATCTCCAATCCGCCAGCTATACCAAATATCATCCTGAACGAGGTGCAGCATGTCGCCCCTCCCGGCGACCAGCGCCGGTGAATCCCACACCAGATGCTCGGCAACCGACGGAAGCTCGTGTTCCGGCGGAACACGCTTGACGAGTGGCAATCGCCATGAAGCGAGCATCAGTACCTCTTCACCTTGACCGTCGCCACCTAACTCAACCAGCGCAATTCGCGCAGCATCATCTCTATAGCCGCCCGTGAGCAACGCATGGCGGCCGTCCGTGGCAATCGCATTAATTCCAAGTAGCTTGTTGCGCCACCACCGGACCGGTTGGCCGGCGCGCAGGTGAAGCAGTGGAAATTCGGTGTAAGGGCATACCCACGCACCATCCTCAGTTACCGTCATAGCGCAGACGTCCGCCAAAAAACCGGCAGCGTCTGGCACTGGTCCGACCGGCAGCATCTCGCCGTCAGCAGCAAAGCAGGCCGCGACCACTGCCGTCTGATCGATATTCTCGGCAAGGCGATCCCAGTTGCTGGAAAGACCCTCGTCGAACCAGCCTACCCAAACACGGTCGGCGAGATCGACACCTAGATATTCGATAGCATCGCCGAGATGGAGCCGTGCTAGCAGCATGCCATCGGGAGCAAACAACCGGCCGTTTGTCTCGGTGCCGGCGATCGTGTCAGAGATCAACCAGCGGCCAGCCTGAAACCCGGCCAGTTCGAGCGAAGGGCGTTCAAGCGGCACCATCGGCCCGTCATGAAGAGTTAAGCCGTCGAATCGCCACAGACGGGCGGTACCATGCGCCGCCACCGGCTGTGGCCGCTCCGGCGAGTCAGCCGCAAGCGGCTCGGTCACCTGTCGCCTCACCCGCGCCCAAGCGCCTGCGAGATCAACATTCGTGCCCAGCAAGCCCAGCGATCCATCAGGCAGCACCGTCATCGTTACTACCTGCCAACCAGAGGGTAACGGCGGCAGGTGCACGGTAGAATGAGGAAGGTCTGTCGCTTGCATGAGGCAACGAGTGAGCGCGTTCCAGAGCGGAGGCAAGGAATCGTTGGGCCTAAAGTCCTTTCCCACAAAACGCCCGATTGAATTTCCGCAACGGGACGTGAGCGGAATTTCGGGATGGGGGGCGGAAGCTGCTTAACGGAGCTGTCGTCCACGATCGAAAAGGCGCTGGCCGTCTGGGCGCAATGCTCCGGTTGGATCCACGAAGCGGTAGAGAGTCTGGCGTGTCACGCCCATTTCCGCGCAAAGATCAGCGACCACGGTTTCGGGCTTGCCCATAGCGGCCTGAGCAAGGCGTAGCTTTGCCAAGGTCATCTTGAATGGCCGGCCGCCTTTTCTGCCCCGTGCCCGCGCGGCGGCTAACCCCGCCTTGGTGCGTTCGACGATCAGTTCGCGCTCGAACTCGGCGAGGCCGGCGAAGATCGCGAAGATCAGCCGTCCATTGGCGGTGGTGGTGTCGATCGACGCGCCTTCACCCGCCAGCACCTTGAGGCCGACACCGCGCTTGGTCAGATCCCCAACCGTGTTGACGAGGTGGCGCAGATCGCGACCGAGCCGGTCGAGCTTCCAGATCACGAGCGTGTCGTCGCGGCGCAGCGCCTTCAGGCACGCGTCCAACCCCGGTCGCTTGTCGAGCCGGCCCGACGCGGCATCCTCATAGATATGCTCGGGATCGACGCCGGCCGCGACCAGCGCGTCGCGCTGGAGGTCATGGACCTGGCTACCGTCCGCCTTGGACACCCGCGCGTAACCAATCTGAGTTGTCACATATACGTCCGTTTATGGAGCGCAGCAGCCGACTGCCTGCTGCCATAGCCGAGGATGTCACATAATCCGTCATGCTGTCTATGATCGATAAACGGTGTTCAATATGGATAAGTGACACCTTAAAATCGGGAAGCGCATATGGCGGGCAAAACGATCCTCACCCCCGGTCAGCGAGACGCCCTGTTCGATCCGCCGACGGAACCCGACATCGTCGAGCGGCTCTACACACTCGGCAGCAACGAACTCGCAGAAATTTTCCGCAGACGTCGCCCTGCCAACCGGATCGGTTTTGCCGTCCAGCTTTGCTACCTGCGCGCGCCAGGCCGCCCCCTGCGTGCCGATGAAATTCCGCCGATGCCGATGTTGGCGTTGCTCGCCGAACAGCTTGCATGCGCCGTCAGCGATTTTGCCCTCTACGCCGATCGGCTGCCGACGCTGCGGGAACACCGCGCCCAAGCCGAAGCCTGGCTGGGCATGCGCCCTTTCATGACTGCAGATCGGCGTGCCCTTTTCGACATCGCAGTTGAAGTGGCGACTTCAACCGATCGGGGTGGGGCAATTGTCGCAGCGATGGTCCAGGCCCTTCGGGACAACAATGTGACATTGCCCGCCAGTGACACGTTCGAACGTATCGCTTTGGTTGCGCGCGCGCGTGCGCGAAAATCTGCGTATGCCGGAATCGTCAGCGAGCTGTCCGCCCAACAAAGCCACAATCTAGTACGACTGCTGGCAACAGACCCTGCCCTCGGTCGGACCACGCTGGCATGGCTGCGTGAATATCCAGAAGCACCCAGCGCCAGCAATCTCGCCGCTGTAATCGAAAGACTGAGCGTTGTGCGAGGGTTGGTCATCGACCCGGCCCGCGCGCGCACCATTCACGCCAATCGCTACGCCGTCATGTCTCGCGAGGCGGCGATCATGAGCGCGCAGCACCTCTCCAGGCTGGACGAGGTACGACGTACTGCCACGCTCTGCGCGTTCGTCATCGAAATGGAAGTGACGTTGACCGACGCCGCCGTATTCATGATGGAAAAGATGGTTGGATCGCTATTCCGCCGCGCGGAACGGTCCCGTTCTGCACGACTGGTCGAAGAAGCGGGTCGCCTGAAGGAAATCGGCAAAATTTACGCGGCGCTCGGGCGGTTGCTGATCGAAGGGCGCTGGAAGCAGGAGGATCCCAGGGACGCGATCGAACGGGAAATTGGCTGGCCGAATATCGAGCGAAGCGTTGAGGAAACCGAGCTTCTTACCCGCGGGAGCGAGCACGGATTGGCGGATGTGCTGGAACGGTATCCCATGGTACGAAGATTTGCACCGCAGTTTTTGGGGGCATTCACGTTCAAGGCGGCAAAGTCGAACGATCCGGTTCTGGCGGCAGTGGCGGTCCTCATCGAATTGTATCGATCGAACCGGCGCACTCTCCCGCCCGTGGTGCCGCTTGGTTTTCTGCGAGTGCGCTGGCGCAAGCTTGTCCTCCAGGACGGGAAGGTGGATCGCCGTGCATACGAGATCGCGGTCATTGTGCATTTGCGGGAACGACTGGGGTCGGGCGCGATCTGGGTTGAAGGCAGCAGGGCCTATCGAACTCTGGCCGACTATCTGTTGCCAAAGCCCACTTTCGAAACCATGCTGCTCGAGCAAAGAGTTCCCGTCGCCATCGACACCTCGTTCCCTGCCTGGCTCGACGATCGGCGCGAGAGGCTCGCTGCCCGGATGGCAGAGGTCAACTCGAAGGCACTGAAGGGCGAATTGCCTGATGTGATCCTTGACGACGGCGGTCTCAAGATTTCTCCGCTCCGTAACGCGGTCCCTGATGAGGCCGAGAACCTCAAGGCACAGCTATACGGCCTGCTTCCCCGCATACGCATCACCGATTTGCTGGCCGAAGTGGGGGTATGGACAGGGTTTGCCGATTGTTTCACGCACGTACGAAACGGGGCGCCGTCCCACGATGGGCAAGCGCTGATGGCCGCCATTTTGGCCGATGCCACCAATCTGGGACTGGGCCGCATGGCGGAAAGCTCGCAAGGTTTGACCCACGCACGCCTGATATGGACCGCACAATGGCACATCCGCGACGAAACCTATTCCGCAGCCCTGGCAGCCATCGTCGATCTTCATCACGCGTTACCCCATTCGGCAATTTGGGGGCCGGGAACGGGATCATCGTCCGATGGGCAGTTTTATCGAGCAGGCGCCAAAGGCGAGGGCCGGGCGGATTATAATGCCAAATACGGCTCGGAGTCCGGCGTGCTTTTCTACACGCACGTGTCGGATCGCTACGCCCCGTTCTACAACAAAGTCATCGCCGCCAACGCCGGCGAGGCCGCCCATGTGATCGACGGGCTGCTCAATCATGAGAGCCAACTGGAGATCCAGGAGCATGCCACCGACACTGCCGGCGCGGTCGATCATGTGTTCGCCCTGTGCCATTTGCTTGGTTTCCGGTTTGCTCCGCGCATTCGCGACCTCAGCGAGAGGCGGCTCTACACGCTTGCCCAGGGCACCGAATTTGCCGCCCTCGATCAATTGATCGGGGGTGCCGTCAACGTGAAAGCCATCGAGGATGACTGGGCAGAGGTGCTGCACCTCGCTGCATCGATCCGCACTGGCACAGTCAGCGCCTCCGTCATGCTCAAGAAGCTGGCGGGCTATTCGCGTCAGAACTCGCTGTCGCGGGCGCTGCGGGAGATTGGTCGGGTTGAAAGATCGTTGTTCATGCTGGATTGGCTCGATGACATTGACCTACGTCGCCGCACCAACGCTAATCTCAACAAGGGCGAGGCACGCAACGCCTTGGCCCGCGCTGTATTTTTCAACCGGCTTGGCGAGTTGCGGGATCGCACATTCGAGAACCAGCGGCACCGGGCGTCGGGGCTTAACCTCGTGTCGGCCGCGATAATCCTTTGGAATACCGTCTATCTCGGGCGGGCGGCCGATTATCTGCGCCAGCAAGGCCGCGTCATCGAGGGTGAGCTCTTGAGCCATGCGGCACCACTGGGCTGGGAGCACATCAGTCTTACCGGCGATTATCTCTGGAGCGACATGAAATTGCCCGAGGATGGATATCGCCCACTACGCACGCAAAACAGCCGGTCAGGCGCTTAGCGTACGTTTACGACCAGATTCTGCGATGCCCCCGTATGGCGGCGAAAACCGAAGCAGCGGGTGCTTATCCACTCGGATCAAGGCTCGCAGTTCACCAGCATGGACTGGGCCGCGTTCATAAGGGCTCACAATCTTGAGCACTCGATGAGCCGACGCGGTAACTGCCATGACAACGCCGTCGCTGAGAGCTTCTTCTCGTCACTCAAGCGCGAGCGCATCCGTCGTCGGACATACAAAACGCGCGAGGAAGCCCGGCAGGACGTGTTCGATTACATCGAGATGTTCTACAACCCGGTGCGCAAGCATGTCAGGAACGGCATGCTGTCACCAGTCAAGTTCGAGCGGCAGCAGATTTTGCAAGCGGAAGGCGTCTAGAAAACTAGGGGCTACTCAATGCACGAAGCCCCCTATGTATTGGACGGCCTGCTGGATCACGGGACATCGCTCGACATCGTCGAGCACTATACCGATACGGGCGGCGCGACCGATCACGTGTTCGCTCTGTGCGCCATGCTGGGGTTCCGGTTCTGCCCGCGGCTGCGCGACTTCCCTGATCGCCGTCTTGCCTCGGTCGCGGCCCCTGCCAATTACTCCGGCATCGCTTCGCTGTTCGGCAAACGGATCAAAGCCGAGGTCATCCGCGAACATTGGGACGAGGTCCTCCGCCTCGTCGCCTCCCTCAAGGCCGGGCATGTCGCGCCTTCGACCATGCTACGGAAGCTCGCTGCCTATGAACGCCAGAACCAGGTCGACCTTGCTTTACAGGAGGTCGGTAGGATCGAACGGACGTTCTTCATGCTCGACTGGCTGGAGAGTCCCGAACTGCGCCGACGGTGCCAGACCGGGCTGAACAAGAGCGAGCAACGCCACGTGCTGACGCAAGCAATCTGCACGTTTCGCCAGGGTCGGATGATCGACCGCACCCACGAGGCGCTGCAGTACCGCGCGTCAGGACTGAACCTGGTGATCGCCGCGATCGTCTACTGGAACTCGACCTACATCGCCGATGCCGTCCGGCACCTCGCAGCCTCGAGCAAGACAGTCCCACCAGAATTGCTCGCCCACAGTTCGCCGGTCGGGTGGGAGCACATTGCATTCTCGGGCGATTTCCTCTGGGATCGCGCCGCTGAGCGAGTGAAGCGCAAGCCGCTCAACATCGTCGGCAACGCTCTGGCCCTCTGACCCGCTTGGCGTTGTTTAGCGTGGGATCAGCGCCTCGTCCTCCTCTTGTGCGAGGTAGCCGCTGGCCAGCAGCAGGAAGCACAGGCTGCCGTCGTCTTCCTTTTCTCCCAGAAGCGGCGAGGTGCGCTGGCCATCTGCAGGGTCAGCGACACGCTTTAGCCATGCGTCGGCGAGGTGGAGGATCGCGCGCGCGGGACGGCGCAGGCCGATGGCGATCTGCCCAGGCACCGGAGAAATGCGTACGATGTCAAGCCCGTAGCGAATGAGCAGGTCAGTTCGCTTCCGCTCCAGCCAGGCGACGGTGTCGCAGGTTGCCTCCGTTGACGACTTGAGATCCTAAGTCGGATCTGGAACACCCTCAAGGGAAAAACGCACTTCGTCGTGCATCACGAGGGCCGCTGGGCCATGGGAGAGCTTAGGTTCTGAAGTCAGTATTCAGGAAGGGCGGGACGTACGGTCAGCCGCTCCAGATAGCTCGCGACCTCATCGACTGACACGGGACATTCCTGTCGCAGCCACCAAGCAAGGATTTCGACCGTGCCAGCCATGCCCCAAGCGGCACAGAGATCGAGAGGCAGGTGCGCCACGTTCCCTTTATCCATCAGCGCGCCACGCGTTTGCGCGAGGTGAGCAAACCGGCGTCGCATAACTCCTTCAGCCCCCCCGGTGAGTAGAACGCTCCAGAGACGCCGGTTCTCGTGCACGTATTTGGCTACCGCCAAGCTGCTGGCGTGCGGGTCGCTACGCGAGAAGCAGGGCAGGACGATGTCGAGGAGGCGATCGATTTCGTCGGTGCCGATTTCTTCGACCAGTTGTTCCTTAGTGGAATAATGGCGGTAGAAGGTTGCGCGGCTCACCCGAGCGCGCTCGACGATGTTATCAATGGTCAGCCGCTCTAAGGGCCGATCCTGGATGAGGTCGATCACTGCTTCGTGGAGCGCGCGCATGGTTTTCCAACCCCGCGCGTCCCGTAAGCGCATGGACCCCACTTCCTCGCGGCGCGCTTCTGACTGGGTCCGTTCCTTACATGCCGGCGGCTCCGGCAGGTCTGGCCTTTGTACATTCATATTTTCGTTATAGGTGCATGAGCCTGACAAGCTACGGGCTTTTTCCTATGCTTGCCGAAGACCAGGCGACGCGGGGCGCCGCCTGGAAAACTCTGAAGATGCGCGACCTATTTGAACGGCCGCAGAGTCAATCGCACCCACAATGAGCGGCCTGAGTCCGCGTTGCATTCCGCTTCGGAGAAGCCGGCCGCGCTGGGCGAACGGCCCCCGCTGTTGTCGCCCCCCAGTACAAGGCCGCCCGCGAAGTTCGAGGCCGTACAGTTTGATGCAGTAAGCTTGTCGGTGATGTTCTTGCCGATCAAGGCGAATTCCCAGCGATCCTCTGGACCCTTGAGCGCAATGCTCACGTCCGTTTTGTAGAACGATCGCTGATAGTTATCGTTGTTAGGACGGCCGACGGCGGGAAAGGTGACCGGCACCGTCCGCACAGTTGGTGAGCTGCGCAAGCTCTGCGTTGGTGCTCTTGTCATAGGCGTGGTTCACCTTCAGGCGCGCCGAGAAACCGTCCACCGGCTTCCACAGCGCGGTACCTCGGATAAAAAAGCTGAGGGGATTGGTTGCGCGCGCGTCAGGCGCGACCGCGCCGGTGGACTCGATCGGGATTGCCCGGTTCCGGAAGTAGCCGTCTCCGTCCGAGTAGGCGGTGGCAACGCGCAGGCCGAGCGTGTCGCTCACCGGTCCGGATCCGATCAGCTCGCCCCTGACTTCGCGCGCCTCGAAATCGTAGGCAGCGCGGCCGATGGAGCTGACGTAGGCTGCGAGGCCGGGGGCGACGCCCTTGAAACCTGCGGTCGACACGATGTTGACGATCACGCCGCCCCGCTCTGCCGCGATCATTCGCGTTGCGGCCTCACGTGAGCCTACAAACACGCCGCGGCCATTCACATCGAGCACCTGGTCCCAGAGCTCGTCGGTCAAATCTGGGATCCGGACGCTGGGGAAGATGCCGGCGTTGTTTACCCAGATGTCGATGCCGCCAAAGGTCTCGACCGCCAGATCGGCCACGGCCTTGACTGAGCTTGTCTCGGCCACGTTCATGAAGGCACCGATCGTGCGTCCGCCGTATCGTTGCGCAAGGTCGCCGGCGGCGCTTCTCGCCAGATCGCCATTGCCCTCGATGTCGCCGATCGCGACGTTCGCGCCGGCTTCGCTCAGACGCGCGGCGATCGCCTTGCCCAATCCTCGGCCCGCGCCGGTCACGACTGCTGTGCGGCCGGAGAGCGATACCAGTTCCGAAATCGAACGACTGGATACGTCAGCAATGCTGGTCAACGTGCCTTCCCCCTGGATCGTCGACGCCCATCCAGCGCCGCATTTTTTTCGGCAATTCGGGTGAGTGGCCTGGATGATCAGGCGCGTTCATGCGAATCTGCTAACCACATGGTTAGCGGCCAGGACATGCATGTCAATCTCGACGCCCTTGTATCCTCGCGGCTCTCCGGCTTAGGACTGGCTCATGAAGGCTGAAGAACAAACATCTGCTGCCAGACGGCGGGGCGCTCAGGACTCGGCTTCGGGCGCGGCTTTGATGGACGCCGTAGAGGCGGTCATGCGTCAGGATGGCTACGCGGCGCTGACCGCTCGCCGCGTGGCAGGGCATGCAAAGCTGAACTACCAGCTCGTATTCTACTACTTCGGCAGCATGGATGAACTACTGCTCGCAACGTATCGCCGCCATATCGGCCGATATCGCGAGGCGGCAAAGGAGGCGCTCCAGTCGGACAGGCCGTTGCATGCGTACTGGGCTGCCAGTTCGAAGTTGGCTGATGCGGTCCTCAACATGGAATTCATTGCCCTGTCGAACCACAATGAGCTGATCCGCGCAGAAACGGTTATGTTCGGCGAGGAATTGCGGACGATCGATTTCCACCATGTCGCGCCCGCGCTGCAGGAAGCAACCGCCGAGGCGAAGGTTACCCCCGCTGCGATCGTGATGGTGCTGAACTACGTCGGCAGCCTGCTAAGCGTGGAAAGCGCATTGGGCATCCAGGGTGTACACTCCGAGATCCGGGCTTTGGTCGACTGGTGCGTTGACCGGCTCGAGTCCGACCGCTGACGCGAACTCGCTCTAACATCAGCCGCTTGCGGTGATGGAGCGTCTGCGCGCGCAGCAGGTCGCCTGCAGCGCTGCGACTTGCTAACCAGGTGGTTAGCGGGTAGGTTTAGCTGCAGACAGGCGCCCATGCGCTTGCGCGGAGAGACGGAACCCATGCGAAATCTTGCCGAACTTGACCTACCGCATTTGCCCGTAGAGGATGCCGCATTCGCTGCCGATCCAGTCTCTTTTTTCCGCAAGGCCAAGGAGAGCAACCCGTGGATCGCGGGATCGAACCTGGGCTACTGGATTCACGACTATCAAGCCATCAAGGACCTGCTCAGCAAGGACGACAAGCTGCGTCCGGCGTACGATGGCATCGTGCAGATGCTTGGCGCTCATGGCACGCCTTGGGGACGCTTTACCGAAGAACAACTGATCTCGCTGCCGCCCGAGCAGCACGCGATGCTGCGCACGACCTTCGCCAAAAAGTTCACGCCTCGCTTCGCCAACCAGCTCCGGCCGATGATGCAGGAGACGATCAAGCGCATGCTCGACGAGTGGGCGCCCAAGGGTGCGTTCGATTTCGAGGAGTTCGCGTCGAGCTTCCCGATCACCGTCATGTTCACTCTGGTCGGCGCTCCAGTCGAAGAGATCGAAGGTATTCGCAAGAGCCTTGAAACGCTTGGACTTGCCTTCAGCATGGACCCGAACCGCGTTCCCGAGATCCACGCGGCGTATGATCGTCTCGAGAAGCTGGTTCAGCGGATCATCGCCGAGCGGCGGGCCGACCCTCGCCGGGGCGATAAGGCCGACTTGCTCGACCTCCTGATCGACACCAGCGAGGAAGGGAACGTGCCCGAGCGTCAGCTCGAGGATCTGGTGATCTTCTTCTTCGTTGCAGGGTACGACACGTCGAAGAACGTCCTTACGTACACCATCCGCCTGTTGCTCGATCGGCCCGACCTCTATGAGCGTTGCGCCGTGGATCACGACTACTGCCGCAAGGTGCTCGACGAAGGGCTGCGGCTGTTCAATCCGGGTTCGGTGCCGCGCTTCACCGACGAGGATATCGTATATCGCGACGTGCTACTCCCCAAGGACACCATGTTGTGGTTTACGCTGAACGTGTCGGGTCGTGACGAACTCGCGTTCGACGATCCCGACACCTTCAATCCCGATCGCGAGATCGATCCCGCGGCGCGGCCGATCCCCTTCAGCCTGGGGCGGCACATGTGCCTCGGCCAGCATATCGCGCGCGCGCAGTTGCAGGAAGCTCTGCACCAGATTGCGCAGCGCCTGCGCAATCCCAAGCTCGCCGGCGAGTACGGTTGGCGGCCCTACCCGGGGGCTTGGGGGCTGAAGGGGCTGCCGATCACGTTCACGCCCGCCGAAGCCCCCGCCGACGCCTGACCGGCGCGGCACTAGGCCTTCTCAGTCTCAAGATAACGGAATCAATTCGATGGTGAGTGTAAGGTTCGTCCAGGCCAATGGTGACGAGCGGACGATTGACGGAGAAGCGGGTCTTACCTTGATGGAGGCGGCGCAGAACAACGGCGTTCCAGGCATTGTCGCCGATTGCGGGGGCAATTGCTCGTGCGGAACCTGCCGCGTGTTCGTCGCTGCTGAATGGTTCGGCAAAGTCGGTGGGCCGAACGAGCTGGAACTGGAGATGCTCGAGATGCACGCAGACCGCCGCGATGGCGAGCGCCTCTCCTGTCAGGTGACGCTGAGCGACGAACTCGACGGTCTCACCGTGAGCCTGCCGCGCAGCCAATTCTGATGCGGGGGCGGCGCGTGCCGCCGCCCCCATTTTCAACGGCCAGTATCGTCAAAGGCCGGTGTAGACCGACTTCGTCTTCATGTAGGCCTCCACTCCTTCCAGCCCATATTCCTGGCCCCAGCCCGACTGCTTGTAGCCACCGAGGGGCATGGCCGGATCCCACGCGAATTGGGCATTGAGCCAGACGGTACCGGCTTCCAGCCGTTTGGCCACGCGGTGCGCCCGCGTGATATCCTGGGTCCACACCGCGGCGGCCAGTCCATAGACGGTGTCGTTGGCCCACGAGAGCACTTCCTCTTCGTCATCGAAGGGAATGACCGCGACGACCGGCCCGAAGATCTCCTCTTTCATCAGGCGCATGTCCTCGCGCACCCCCGTCAGCAATGTCGGCGCCACGAAGTAGCCTTTGCGGTCGAGGCGGTGGCCGCCGGTGACGATCTCCACGCCGTCCCGCCGTCCTTCCTCGATGAACCCGAGCACGCGCTCCATCTGACGCCCACTGATGAGCGGTCCAATATCGACGTTCTGGTCGTCCGGTCCACCGAGCCGCAGTGCCTGAGCAGCCTTTGACAACCCCTCGACCACGCGGTCGTAGGATTTGCGCTGGGCGTAGACGCGAGACCCGCAGACGCAGCCTTGGCCCGAGTTGATAAAGGCGCCAAGCGCCGCGCCTGGGATCGCGCGTGACATGTCGGCGTCGTCGTAGATGAGTACCGGTGACTTGCCGCCGAGTTCCAGCATCACCTTCTTCAGATTGCCGGCGGCGGCCTGAACGATCAGCTTGCCGACCTCGGTGGATCCGGTGAAGGCGATCTTGTCGACATCGGGGTGCGCCGCCAGCGCCGCCCCCACGGTGTGGCCATGGCCATTGACGATGTTCACGACGCCTTCGGGCACCCCGGCTTCGATCAGGATCTCACCCAGAACCGGAGCCGATAGCGGCGTCTCTTCGGCGGGCTTGAGTACGATGCTGCATCCGGCGGCCAGCGCTGGTGCGAGCTTGGTGATCGCTACCAGCACAGGGCCATTCCACGGCACAATGCAGCCTGCGACGCCGACCGGCTCCTTCAGTGTGTAGCCCAGCAGATCGGACGTCTCGCCGGTGATGCCGCCTGCCATCTTCATGTCGGACGATTTGCCGTAGATCTTGGTGCACCAGCCCGCATTGTACCGGAGCTGCTCCGCAGACGCCAAGACCAGGTTGCGCGCATGGCCGCGCGCCATGCCGACGTTGCGGGAGTCGATGTCGCCCAGCTCGTCCGCTCGCTGCTCGAGCAGGTCGGCAGCACGATAGAGGATGCGGCTACGCTCCGATGGTGTCTTCTTCAACCAGGCGCCGGAGCGGAACGTCTCGCGTGCCTGCGCGACCGCGGTGTCGACAGCAGCCTCTCCACCATCGGCAATCTCTCCAATCCTGAGCTCCGTAGAGGGATCAAAAACGGCAATTGTATCGGTCGCTGTGTCGATGGTTGCTTGTATCTGGCCCACGGCATGTTCTCCCGAGCAGCTCGCTTGAGAGTCGAATTGCCGCCTCTCACTCGCGCCCATGCTAACCACATGGTTAGCGACTTTGCTGTTAGACAGTCAATCGGCCCCGAGAAATCGGTTCGCTTGCCACGGTGAGGGCATCGATCGTCGTTTGAGCATTGACGTGGTGCCATTTGTGGGACATTTCGTCTCATATCGATTGAGGTAGACGGCTGGCTGACTACCAGTTCGGCCATTCACGCAACGGGAGAAGCGGGCATGCTGCGACTTGAAGACCGCGATTTCTTCACTGATCCTGAGATTCTCGTCGACCCGTACGAATACTTCGAGGCGGTTCGCGAGCATGGGCCGATCTACCAGCCCGCAGGCAAGGACTATCTGATCATCACCGGCTTTGCCGAGGCGTTGGAGATCTTCAAGAATTCGACCGACTTCTCCTCGTCGATCGCTCTGCAAGGTGCCGCTCATCCGCTGACGTTCGTGCCGGAGGGGCCAGACATCAGCGATCAGCTAGAAGCGCACAGGTCCGACATCATCGGCCACGACTTGCTGGTCAACCTTGACGACAGCGCGCACATCAATCTGCGTGCGCTGGTCAACCGCCTGTTCGTGCCATCGCGCCTGAAGGCAAACGAAGAGTACATGGACGAACTCTCCGAGGAGATGATCGACGCAATCGTCGCCAAAGGTGGTGGCGAGCTGATCCAGGAAATCGCGACTCCGTTCGTCACCGCCGTGGTTGCCGACCTGCTCGGCGTACCCCGCGAGGATCGCCAGTTTTTCATGGACCTCATCCAGGCGGCACCGCCTCCGGGTAGCCTCAACAGCGATGACAACGACTACCGCACCGAAGCTCACCCGATGATCATCATGGGCGGCTACTTCGCCAGATATATCCAAGAGCGGATCGACAATCCGCGCGAAGATATCATGAGCGAACTGGCGCACTCGACCTATCCCGATGGATCGAGGCCGAAGCTGGAGGAGCTCGTCAATCTATCGACCTTCATGTTCGGCGCGGGGCAGGACACCAGCGCGAAGCTGATCGGCAACGCCATGCGCTACATCGCAGATGAGCCTGGCCTTCAGGACAAGCTGCGCGCCGACGGGGCGCTCATCCCGTTGTTCCTTGAGGAAGTGCTGCGCCTTGAAGGCTCGTCGAAGATCACTGCGCGCCTGACCCGCAGGGACACCGTGGTCGGCGGCATCTCCATCCCGGCCGGCACCAAGATCGCCATCGCACTCGCTGCGATCAGCCGCGATCCGCGCCGCTGGGATGATCCCCATACCTTCATCCTCAACCGCCCGCGCATCAAGGAGCATCTGTCTTTCGGCCGTGGCGCGCACACCTGCGCCGGCGCGCCGCTTGCCCGGGCCGAAGTCCGCATCCTCTTTGAAAAGCTGTTTGCCAAGACATCGCACATGGAACTGGACGAAGAGCGCCATGGGACGCCCGGGAACCGGATCTACAGTTTCGAGCCGAGCTTCATCGTGCGCGGACTTGCCGACTTGAAGGTCAAGCTCACCCCATCGCGCAGCTTCGCCGACGCCTGATTAGATAGCACGCGCGACACACCGCGGATCAGACGCGAAACAACAGCTCGCTGATCGCCGGCTCGCGCTGGTCCTCGTGCGGGGCGATCGTCGAAAAGGATGCCTCATGACTATCAGAGATGTTTCATCGAAACCCCTCCAGGAATTGATCTCGCTGCACGGCCGCAGCGCTGTCGTGACCGGGGCGGCTTGGGGACTCGGGCGTGCCACCGCGCGCCGGCTTGCAGAAGCGGGCGCGTCGGTGCTGATTGCCGACCTTGACGAGACGAAGGCGGCGGCAACTGCCAGCGAACTGAGTCAGGAATTCGGCGGCGCGGTCCTGTCCGTCAAGATGGATGCCGGCGACCCCGACGCTATCATTGCAGCCGCAGACATGGCTGTACGCGAACTCGGCTCGCTCGACATCTGGATCAACAATGCCGGCATCCCCTCGCACGTGCCGCTGTTCGAACTCAGCAATGCAGAGTTCGACAAAGTGCAAGCGATCAACCTGCGCGGTACCTTCGTCGGCGCGCGCGAAGCGGCGCGCCGCATGATCGCGGCAGGGCAGGGCGGGGTCATCGTCAATGTCGCCTCGCTCGCTGGCGTCAACGGCATCGCTGCCGGCCAGGCAGCCTACGTCGCCTCTAAACACGGTGTGGTCGGGCTAACGCGGCAGATGGCGATCGAGCTTGCTCCTAGCGACATCAGAGTTCTGGGCATCGCACCAGGAGTAATGCTGACGGAGAAAACCATGTTTCTGGCGGACGTGGGCAAGGATATGGCCCAAGCGACGGGCATCCCAGGCATTGGCGGTGGACGCCTCGGTCGGCACGGCTCGGCCGATGATATCGCGCGCGCCATCCTGTTCTGCGCCTCCGACATGTCAATGTTCATGACTGGGAGCACGCTCCTCGTCGACGGTGGCGTACTCGCTTGATCGCCCAGGCGGGGGGAATCCTTGATCTCGTGAAGGCGTGACTTCAGCCTACTTCGACAGCGAACAGTTTAATTCGGCAAGCTGCCGGGTCCGCCGTGGGGGGACCAGCAAGTACCAAGTGGGGACAGTGATATGAGTAAGGATCGCGTCGTTGTAGTCACCGGGGCCGCCGGGGGCATCGGTCTCGGTATAGCGCAGCGCTTCGCGCGTGACGGACATCCCACCGCGATGCTTGACGTACAGAAGGACCTACTTGAACGGGAAGCAGACGCGCTGCGCTCCGCCGGAGGTAAGGTGATGACCGCACAAGTAGATGTGTCTGATCGCAGTGCCATCGACGCTGCTTATGAGCGGGTGCGAGAAGAATTTGGGCCGATTACAATCGTGGTGCCCAACGCTGGAATTGCACCGATAGTTCCCTTCCAAGAAATGACATTGGCGCAATGGCAGCAGGTCATGGATATCAATCTTACGGGTGTCTTCCACACGATCCAAGCAGCAGTGAACGACATGGTTGTGGCCAAATGGGGGCGTGTTGTCTCGATCTCATCGCACGCCGGCCAATCCGGCGGCATGTACATGTCGCATTACTCTGCGGCGAAGGGCGGCGTCATCAGTCTGACCAAGGGACTGGCGCGAGAGCTTGCCGCACATGGCACGACGGTGAACACGATCGCCCCCTCTGTGTGCGAGACGCCACAAATGCACCGCGCCATCGAGGCCGGGCAGTTCCCCCTCGACGCGGTCCTGCCGATGATCCCCATCTCGCGTGCTGGAACGCCGGACGAGATCGCTTCCGCATGTGCATTCCTGGCCTCGGAGGAGGCCGCCTACATCACCGGCCAGGTGCTGGCGGTGAATGGCGGGATGTACATGTAAGCAAAAAGCAATGTGACGGGCTCGAGGGGTGGCTCGGGAATGCCTCCCGCTCCATCAAGGAGGAAGCGCCGCTCGGATTGATGACGTCTAAGGTGAATCGAGCGGTTCGACGAGGACATCGGCGTTGCAATGCCTGCTGTCTGTCCACTGTTCGTATACGATCAGGGGGCGGTCTCACGCGTTGCCGGCGGATGCGATCAATTCTTCCGCACTTCGCAAAGGCTCGAATTCCGTTCGACAGCAAGCGGTGTAACCTTGACATAGCTAACCAATTGGTTAGCAGAGTTATGAGCGTGCGGCAGGCTGACGCTAATTTGTATACATAGTTGTGGGCAGTGGGGGCTGAAGTGGGCAAGCACATTCATCTGGTCAGCTTCCTGATCAATTCGCCAATCAATCATACCGTCCTCAGTTGGGCCGATCCGCGCGACAACAAGCTCGAAGCGCTCGGCAGCATGAAGCTGTGGCAGGACCTTGGCAGGACGCTGGAGCGAGGTGGGTTCGACTCGATCTTCTTCGCCGACACGCCGGGTGTGTTCGATCGCTACAAGGAGCGGCTAGACGAGTCCTTGCGTTATGGCGTGTGCTGGCCAACGCACGATCCGGTGCCGCTGCTGGGCATCATCGGTGCGGCGACGGAGCATCTGGGCCTGACCGCCACCGTCTCGACCGGTCCGCACCATCCCTATGGCCTGGTGCGCTCGCTCTCGACGCTCGACTATCTGACCGGCGGACGCGTGGGCTGGAACATTGTGACTGGCCACTTGCGCGGCGAGCATCGCGCCTTCGGACTGACACAACTCGAGCATGACCAACGTTACGACCGCGCCGAGGAGTACATGGAGGTCTGCTATCGGCTGTGGAACAGCGTCGCGGATGACGCGATCGTCGCCGACAAGCAAAGTGGCGTGTTCGCGGACCCGTCCAAGATCGACATCCTCGACCATCAGGGCGAGTACTTCCGCTGCAACACGGTGTCGCCCGTCTGGCCCTCGGCGCAGCGCCAGCCGGTGCTGTTCCAGGCCGGCTCGTCGGGGCGCGGCCAGCAGTTCGCGATGAAGCACGCCGAGGTGGTCTTCGCGATCCAACCCAACTTGGCGACGATGAAGCGGTTCATGGCCGGCTTCCATAAGGTTGCGGCCGAAAACAACGTCGAGCGCGTGCCAGGCGTGACCTTCGGCATCCAGCCGATCATCGGCGGCACGGAGGAGGAGGCGCGTGCTAGCCTCGACGCTCTGATCGAGCGCATTCCGCCCGAAGCCTCGATCGCGCGCCTCTCGGGCTCGATGGGTATCGACTTTTCCGGGATGGAGCTCGACCAGCCTCTGGCCGAACTTCAGACCCAGGGCTCGCAGGGGCTGATGAAGGCATTCAGCACGGCCGAGGGCGAGCGGCTCACCTTGCGTGACGTCGCAATCCGCTGGGGTCTGGCGGTGGGCATGCCACAATTGATCGGCACGCCCGACCAGATCGCAGATCAGATCGAGACCATCTGGCGCGAAACAGGTTGCCACGGCTTCAACGTGACCCCGCACGTCATGCCTTCATCAGTCGAGGACTTCGTCGATCAGGTCGTGCCGATCCTGCGTAACCGCGGAATCTACCGCACCGAATACGAGGGGACGACCCTGCGCGAGAACCTGGAGCTCGCATGACCACGCAAGCACCGCTCGTCTTCATCGTCGACCCGATCCATTCGGTGGGGGCGGAGCGGCTCGGCGCCGCCTATCAGGTGATCACGCCCGAGCAGGGCTTCGCCGATCCGCGCCTCGAAGATGTCACCCACATCGTCGTACGCACAACCGAACTGCCAGAAGGACTGCTCGCGCGCATGCCGCATCTGCGCGCGATCGTGAAGCACGGGGCCGGGGTCGACAACATCCCGATACCCTACGCGACGAGCCGCGGGATGCTAGTGTGCAACACGCCCGGCGGCAACAATTCGACTGCCGTGGCGGAAGGCGCGGTGGCGTTGATGCTGGCGCTGTTGCGGCAAGTGCGCGAGATGGACGCAGTGGTGCGCGAGGACCGCTGGGGCGAGCGCTGGACCACGCGCCTGGGCGATCTGACCGGAGCGAACGTCGGTCTGATCGGCTTCGGTCGCATCGCCCGCTACACCGCGAAGATCTGCGGTGCCGGCTTCGGAGCACAGCTCGCCGCCTATGACCCAATGGTGCCCGAGGCCGAGATCGAGGCCGCTGGCGCACAACCGATGCAGCTGGACGCCCTGCTCGAATGGGCCGACGTGGTCTCGATCCACGTGCCGCTGTTGCCGGGCACGCGCGACTTGATCGGAAAGACCGAGCTGTCGCGCATGCGGCCATCCGCAATCATCGTGAACTGCTCGCGCGGCGGTATCATCAGCGAGCCGGCGCTGGCGGAGGTGCTCGCCGCCGGGACGATCGCAGGCGCGGGCATCGACGTGCTCGTGGCCGAGCCGCCGCCAGCCGACCACCCGCTGTTCGGCCAGCCCAACGTCATCCTCTCGCCCCATGTCGCGGGCGTCACCGAGAGCGGGATGAAGGGTATGGCGCTTGCCTGCGCCGACACGATCGACACCATCGTCGCGGGCGAGCGCCCGGCCAACCTGCTCAATCCGGAGATCCTGCCGTGAAGCCCCTCAAGTCCATCATCTACAGCGATATCCCGCGTCCCGACCCAGCTCTCCTCGACCGAGCGCGTGAGTTCGGAGTCGCGGACCTGCACGGCGCACTGGGCACCATCACTGGCCGCATGTGCCTGATGAGCCCGGCGATGCGCCCGATCGCGCCCGGTCAGCGGCTCCATGGTCCCGCGATTACCGCATGGAACTACCCCGGAGACAACCTTGCAATCCACGCCGCGCTGCACACCGCCAAGGCTGGCGACGTGCTGGTCTTCACCAATGGTGGCGGGCACCAGGGTTCGTTGTGGGGCGATGTCGCCTGCACGTTCGCAGTCAAGAAGGGCGTCGCGGGCGCGGTGGTCCACGGCGCGGTTCGCGACACCGATGCGGTGCGGGCATTGGACTTCCCGGTGTGGTCCACGCACATCTCGGTAGAACAGCCCGACAAGCGTGGACCAGCAGCGGTCAACGTGCCGATCGTCATTGACGGTGTGCTGGTGGAGCCAGGCGACATCATTGCCGCCGACGCCGACGGCGTCGTGGTAATCCCGCTCAAGCTGCTCGCCCATGCTGTCGAGGGCGCCGAGGCGCGCGCCGCGAACGAAGTGCGCATCCGCGCGCGGATCGAGGGGGGCGAGCTGCCGATGGACATCCTGGGCTTGCGCACGATCATCGATAACCTGGGCATTGAGCAGGTCGAAGGCACCTGGGAAAGCCACTCATGATCGGCACGACCGCGCCGGCGACGAGAGCAGCATGACCCGCGTCGTCCAGATGCGCGAGCCGGGCGGGCCCGAGGTGCTGCAGGTGGTCAATGTCGACTTGCCCGCACCCGCGCCGGGCGAAGTGCGGCTGCGGCAGACCGCCATCGGCGTTAACTATCACGACGTCTACGTCCGCTCGGGGCTTTACCAGTCGCTGCCATTGCCCGGCGTTCCCGGAATCGAGGCGATCGGTGTGGTCGAGCAAGTCGGCGACGCGGTGACCAACGCCGCGGTGGGCGACCGTATCGGCTACATCACCGGCCAGTACGGTTGCTATGCGCAGGCGCGCAATCTCGACGCCGCGCTGGCAGTGAAAATCCCGACGGCATTGAGCGATGCTCAGGCCGCGGCCTCGCTGATGAAGGCGTTCACTGTCGCCGTCCTGCTCCACCGCGTGCATGTGGTGCGCAGCGGCGATACGATCCTCGTCCACGCAGCGGCCGGCGGTGTCGGGCAGCTGTTGTGCAGCTGGGCGAGCCATCTTGGCGCGACGGTGATCGGCACAGTCGGCAGTGAGGAAAAGGCACGGATTGCCCGCGACCACGGCGCCGACCACGTGATCCTTTACCGGCAGGAAGATGTCTCCGCCCGCGTCCACAAGATCACCGGCGGGACCGGCGTCTCCGCCGTCTACGACGCGGTGGGCGCCGACACCTTCGAGGGCAGCGTGGCCGCGCTCGACTTTCGAGGGCATCTGATCGCCTACGGGCAAGCCTCAGGTCCGGTTCCGCCGTTCGGAATGGGTCTGCTCGCTTCGCATTCGCTCACCTTCAGCCGCCCGATCGTGTTCCACTACTTGCGGTCGCGCGAGATGCTGGCGGAGCTCGCGGGCCAGGTTCTGAACGCCTTCGAGAACAAGGTCATCCAGCCGATCGATCCTGTCGTCCTGCCGCTCGAAGAGGCCGCGCAGGCGCACCGCATGCTGGAGGCACGCCAAAGTCCCGGCGGCATCGTGCTGGTGCCCTGAGAGGGGGCTGCAAGTGCCGGTAGTAAATGAGCAATTGGGAGATGAGTTCATGAGTGAAGAAAAGGCCGTGGTGTCGCGCTGGGACGATGTGCGCCTCGACAAGATGCGTGGCGGCATCACCCGCAAATTCGTCCACTCCGAGAAGATGATGGTCGGCCAGATCAGCTTCCAGAAGGGTGACAGCGTCCCCGCGCACCGGCACGACAACGAACAGTACACCTACGTCCTCACAGGTGCGCTGCGCTTCCTGTTCGGCGAGGATCAGACCCAAGAAGTGGTGGTCGGCCCGGGCGAGATCGTGCTGATCCCCTCCGGGCTGCTCCACAGCGCCAGCGCCGACGAGGACACATTCGAACTCGACATCTTCTGCCCGCCCCGGCGCGACTGGATCGACGGCGACGACGCCTACATGCGTCAGTAATCGGGAACCCGACATGCTCGTGAACATCGACGGCCGCGACTTGCGCTACGATATCTTGGGCGACGAGGCCGCGCCCGTGGTGTGCCTGGCGCACGCCCTGTCGTCGGACAGCGGCATCTGGGCCGAGCAAGTGCCGTCGCTACTGGCGGCGGGCTGGCGCGTGCTGCGCCCCGACATGCGCGGGCATGGCGGCAGCGAGGCCGGCGTCGACGACTACGCGATGTCGGCACTGACGCAGGACATCGTCGGCATCCTCGACTTCCTCGGCATCGACAAGGTTCATTTCGTCGGCCTGTCGATCGGTGGCATGATTGGTCAGACTTTCGCGATCGAGCATCCCGAGCGCCTCCGCTCACTCATGCTGTGCGGCACTGCGCCCGCCGCGCTCGAAGGCGGGATGGACGTGCTGTGGAAGCCGCGCTTCGCGGCGATCGCCGCGGCGGGTTCGGTCGCGCCGCTGGCCGACGCGACGATGCCGCGCTGGTTCACCGAGGCGTTCCGGGAACGCCGGCCCGACCGCGTGCAGCAGATCTATCAGACGGTCTGCCGGACCACTCCGGCCGGTTACCGCGGCGGCGGCATTGCCATCGATACGTTCGACGTGCGCGACCAGCTGCACTCCATCACCATGCCCACGCTGGTGCTGTGCGGCGATGGCGACACCGGAACGCCCCCGTCGGGCAACCGCGCCATCGCGAACGCTATCCCCGGCGCCCGCTACGTCGAACTCGAGAACGCCCGCCACATTCCCATGGTCGAGTACCCCGAGCTGTTCAGCTCGATCCTGCTCGACTGGCTCGCCGCGCACCGGTAGCCGTAGCGAAACAGGAGCAGATGATGTACGCGGCACCTCCCAGCGTCACTGCCGAAGTGTTCGCCGTCATCCCCGAGGCGATCGGCTATGGCAACCGTCGGTCCGCCTGGGCGGATGCGCAGATCAACGGCGCGCCCACACCGACCTACCTGGAAGGGCCCTGCTTCGATGCGCGCGGCAACTTGTGGGTCACCGACATTCCTTGGGGGCGGCTGCTGAAGATCACGCCCGAGGGCGACGTCTCGGTCGGCGCCGAATACGACGGCCAACCCAACGGCCTCAAGTTCCTGGCCGACGGGCGCGGCCTCATCGCCGATTTCAAGAACGGCCTGATGGTCTTCGATCCGGCGACCGGCACCGTCGAGCCCTATCTCGTCCGGCGATTGCTGGAGCCGTTTCGGGGTCTCAACGACCTGACCGTCGCGAGCAACGGCGACCTCTACTTTACCGACCAGGGCATGTCGGGGCTGCACGATCCTTACGGCAAGGTCTATCGCCTGACAGCGGCGGGCAAACTCGAACTGCTGCTCGACCGGATCCCCAGCCCGAACGGCCTGGTGCTGAACAAGGCCGAGAATGCGCTGATGCTGGCGGTGACGCGGGCCAACGCGGTTTGGCGCGTGCCGCTGACGGCAGACGGCGGCGTGACCAAGGTCGGCACCTTTATCCAGATGAGCGGCGGCAACGGCCCGGACGGCATGGCGATGGACGAGGATGACAACATTGCCGTCTGCCACGTCGGCATGGGCTGCACCTGGGTGTTCGACAAGCTAGGCGAACCGCTCCTGCGCATACGCTCACCACGCGGGCTGAAGATCACCAACTGCGCTTATGGCGGGCCAGACCGCCGCACGCTGTTCATCACCGAGTCCGGTACCGGCACGATCCTGCGCGCTGAACTCGACGTTCCCGGCCGTGTCCTACACGCGCGCGCCGACTAGCCACCCCCATCGCTTCACGAGGACAGATCCATGGCACAAGCAAGAGCACCGGAAACCGGCCCCGGCGGCTTCGATCCCGAGCAGCGGCACGCGCAAGTGCTTGCATCGGGTCCACGTATCGAGGCCATTCCGAACGACCAGATAGACGAGAAGTCGTGGGAATTGGTGAATACGTTGCGCCAAGCCGCCGGGGCTCCGCCTACCGACGAGATGCCCGCATTCATGCGGCTGATGGCCAAGCACCCACCCCTCTTCCGCCGCCAGATGGAAATGGGGAACGTGCTGTTCAACGGACGCATCTCTCCGCGCGAGCGCGAACTCGCGGTACTTCGCATCTCTTGGCTAGCCGGCGCCGCTTTCGAATGGGGCGAGCATGTGGAAATTGGCAAGCGTGTTGGTCTGTCGGCAGAGGAGATCCAACGCGTCACGCAGGGCTCCTCGGTAACTGCTTGGAGCGTGCACGATGCCGCGATCTTGCGAGCGGTCGAGGAATTGCTTTCGGATTACGCCATCTCGGACCCGACCTGGGCCATACTCGCCCGTTCCTGGGACGAGCAGCAACTCATCGAATTGCCGATGATGGTGGGTCAGTACTTGACCACCGCCTTTCTCCTCAACTCGCTCCACGTGCAGCTCGGGGCCGGCAACCCGGGCCTGGCTCAGCGCTGAGCTTTAGAAAAAAGGAAGCATCACATGTCGTCTGTCTTTGGGGAAGTTCGACAACTCGGCTTCATGTCTCGCGACATAGATCGCAGCATGCAGTACTTCGTCGAGGCTTGGGGTGTCGGCCCCTGGTACGTTCTACGCAATTTGTCCGCCGCCATGCTGTACGAAGGGCAGGCCATCGATCTCGATATGTCGATCGCGATGGCCAATTGCGGCGACCTGCAGTTCGAGATCGTGATGCAGCACAACGAGAAGGTGCGTTCGCTCTACACCGACTCCCTGGCGCACACCCCAGGGCTGCATCTTCAGCATGTCGCCGTATGGAAGGACGACGTGCGGGCGGCGGAGGCCGAAGCCCATGCCAGGGGATGGCGGTCAATCTTCGAAACCAACTCAGGGCCGGGCAAGTCCATTTTCGTCACGCACCCCGACGAGCCGGCGGTCTGCATCGAACTGAGTGATTGTGATCCGTTCAAGGACGGTGTTCGAGATGCAATCAAAAGGCTTGCGAGCGTTTGGGACGGTAGTGAACCCGTGCGTGAGGGGCTGCCGCAATAGATCGGACGGCTACAGGCCTGGTGTAACTCGTGGGAGAAAGTTGGCGTATCGCAATTAGTGTGGCGATATTTTTCTTACCGGTGCCATCATCGCCCATCATTCTATCTGTTTTCTTCAAAAACTCATCTGCGATGCGTCCAGAACACCTCGCCGCTCATTATCAAAGGACTAGATAACATGCGTCTCAAAGAGAAGGTTGCCGTGATAACTGGCGCTGGCTCCGGCATGGGCCGTTGTATGGCAGAGCTGTTTGTTCGGGAAGGCGCAAAGGTGGTATGCGCGGATCGCAGTGGACGGCAGGATGAGGTAGCGGAATGGCTCGGTGCCGATGCTGCAATTGCTGTGCAATGCGACGTCGGGATCGGCGCTGATGTGCAGCGTATGATTACGACGGCAGAGGAGCGGTTTGGGCGCCTCGATATACTTTGCAACAATGCTGGCTTCGGCGGGCGGATGATGCCGCTGCATGAGCAGACCGAAGAAAACTTCGAGATAGTTCATGCTGCGAATCTACGAGGTGTTTTCCTTGGCATGAAATATGGCATCATATCCATGCTGAAGACGGGCGGCGGCGCTATCGTGAACACGGCATCAGCCGCTGCTGTCGTGGGGTGGAAGCACCACGCTATCTACTCAGGCGCCAAGGCGGGCGTGCTGCAGATGACGAAAAGCGCTGCGTTGGACTACGCCGAACAAGGTATCAGGATCAACGCAGTACTGCCCGGTAATACGTGGACCGGGCTCGTCCCAGCTTCTCAAGGCAATGCCGCGCCGCCACCAGGAACGCGCGCGTTACCCGGCGTTCCGATGAACCGGTGGGGGCTGCCGCAGGAAATCGCTGCTGCCGCTCTTTTCCTGGCGAGCGATGATGCCTCATTCACGACTGGCGCTGCGCTACCGGTCGACGGTGGGTACACCATTGGATTCTCAGGAATGGCGGCCGAAACATCCGACGCGCCAGAATTCCCGCCGCCGTTCTGATTTAGGGTCGGACGTGACCCCCGGTTTAGGGTCGGTATTCAATAAGGTTGCGCGGCAGGCGGTTGGCTGATTCAAGGTTGCCGAGGAAGCGCGTTGGATGAGCAAGCACCTTTATTGGCTGAATGACAGGAGTTGGGCAGCGATTGAACCGCTGCTTCCAACAGGTCGTCGTGGCGCCCATCGTGTCGATGATCGCCGGGTGATCTCGGGCATCATGCACATGCTCAAGACGGGTGCGCGATGGCGCGATTGCCCGGCCCAGTACGGCCCGTACACGACGATCTACAGCCGCTTCAATCGCTGGAGCCAGCAGAGGGTCTGGGAGGATGTCTTCTACGCCCTGACCGACTCGACCGGCCTGATCGGCGGCGTTACAGCCTCGATCGACAGATGCATATCAAGGCACATCGTTCGGCAGGTAGCGCAAACGTAGATTGAGCAACCTCACGTCTGGAAATTGAATCGGGTGGGAATCACGCATCCCGGCATTCCCATTTGATGTAGGCCTTGTTGTCGCAAGCCCATGTTTCGTCGATTTCGACGAGAACGGCGGAGACGAGGCGGAGGAGCGCCTCGTCGTTGGGGAAGACCCTGACCTTGACGGTGCGGCGCTTGAGTTCCTGCTGGACGGCGCGCTCGATCGGGTTTGAGGTGCGCAGTCGCCGGCGGTGGTGCTCAGGCAGAGCGAAGACAGCCAGGCCTTCGGGGATGGCATTTTCGAGCCACCTGGCGAGTTTGGGCGCGGTTTTGCAGTAGCCCGCAACGAGCTCGTCAAGCGCGGCCTGTGCCTTTGCCAGCGAACCGGCGTTCCAGACGCTACGCAGCTCTGAGCCGATGCGAGCGCGGATGGCGACGTTGGGAGCGTGATGGATGGCATTGGCGGCGAGGTGGAACTGGCAGCGCTGCCAGGTGGCCGACCCGAGTACCGCCCGGCGAGCGGCGCGCAGGCCTGCATGATCATCCGACACGATGAATTCGACGCCTCGCATGCCGCGGGCGACAAGGTCATCGAGGAAGCCGCGCCAGTGGACCTCAGCCTCCGACAGGGCAACACTGACACCGAGCACCCGGCGACGCTCGTCAGATCCGATCCCGATCGCAGAGAATACCGCAGCATCGCGCACCACGCCGCCCTGGCGCATTTTCTCGTATCGTGCGTCGAGGATGAGGTAACGGATCTCGCCCAGTGGACGGGTCCGCCACGCCTCCAGTTCGTCGTCAAGCAGGGCTGCAGCGCGGCTGACCTGTGAAGAGGACATGCCTTCGATGCCAAATTCGCGCAGCACCGCTTCGGTCTGACGGGTGGAAACACCTTTCACGTACATCTCCGCTACCGCCAGCATGACCGCACGCACAGAGCGGCAGCCTCGCTCCAGCGATTGCGGGTAGAAAGGCTGCCCGTCATGACCGGCGGTCTTGGGGACTGCCACATGCACCGTGCCCGCTGGCGTATCGATCCGCTTGTGTCAGACGAAATGAGAAACTGACCCCCTGCCGAATCTGAGAACTGACCCCTTCGGCTGAAGAGGGAAAGACAGATGACAAAAGGGATTCCAGAGTTTCCTGCACAGAGGTTGGCTGTGCAGGGAGA